>NZ_JBSVRI010000001.1:0-1407719 GCF_054052085.1 Luteimonas sp. A501 | reverse complement strand
GCGGTTTTCTCTGGAAACTGGGAGCTCAACTCGTTCAATCGCCGCCACACATCCGGGGTGGGGGACGGGGTGTCGATGGCCTGGATCACGAAGTCGGCATCGTAGATCGTCTTGCAGTACCGGTCGGTGGGGTTGCCACCGCGGGAAACTCCCGGCGTGCACTCGCCATTGCGGGCCTTTTGCACGTCATTTTTGAAATTCTCCTGCAGCCGTTTAACGGCCGCATTGAGTTCCTCTTCGCTCAACCTCTCGTACCCATCGATTCCGGATTGCGAGACGGCCGGCGGTGCAAGCAGCAGGCCGCACAGAAGCATCAAGAGCATGGGGATTGATTCGGTGCGAACGGCATCCAAGCGCATCAAAGTCACCAGATTGAAAGTGGTTGCTTGTCGTGCGACAAGGCTCGTGGGATATTAGCAGCCGAACAGAGGGGGATCGGACGCAGGCAAGGAGAAGAAGTTGAAGCTCCGCCTGGACACGATCAGCGCCGAGGATCGCCCGCGGCTGGTTGGGGTTTTGAAGCAGAAGATTCATGAAAATGATCTTCCGCAGGCCGGTTAAGCTCGACCCACATCACGGCTTTTTTGGACCTGACCCCGTTGTTTGATCCGCACTTCCGGAAAGGAGTCCCCGATGCGTGCAGGATGCGTTTCCAGTCGTCTGCTCTCCCTGGCGTTGCTGATGCTGGCGGGTTTTACTTGCTTCGCCGCCGAGCCGCCGTTTCACGTCGAACAGCGTGGGGACTTGGTGGACCTGTACGACCTGAAGACCGGCAAGCAGATCGCCGATCGCGTGCGGCACGTGATGTGGATGGATAGCTACTGGAAATTTACCCGCGAGGGCCGCCATGGGATCATCGACGACACCGGCCGCTTGGTTGCGGCAGCGGTGTATGACGAGATCGGCCGGTCCCGGAAATCGGCGTTCTACATCGTCGCGCGCGACGATCGCTACGGCGTCATCGATCTGGAAGGACGCGAGCGCGTGCCCCTGAAGTACGACATGATCGATCAGTCGCTGGCGCAGGCAGTCCCGTGGGTGGTCAAGCTCGGTGGCAGGGAAGGTTTGATGGATCCTGCCGACCAGCACCTGCTGCTGCCGGTGCGTTACGAAAACATCGTACTGCGCGGTGCGTTCGTACTGGCGACCAATCCCGAGAACACAGGCAGCCCGCGCTACCAGGCGTTCGACCTGCGGGGCCGGCCAGTGCCCGGCGCCGAATCCGATGCGGAAATAGTGGGCTGGGGAGAAGACCGGCTGATCCTCGATGCAGAGCGCGTCATCGGTGCCGACGGACGGTTGGTCGTGGCGCCGGGCGAATACACGAGCGTTCGTCAGTCGAGCGATATGAGGGCGATCATCTTCGACAAAGGCCAAGGCAAGGCCGGTGTCATCGATCGTGATGGCCGATTGGTGGTGCAGCCCGAATGGGACTACATCGAAACGCTGGGCGGCTTCTCGCACGGATGGATGCGGGTGGTGACCGGCGGTATGCCGAACGCGGGCGGCAAGGTCGGCGTGATCGACATGGCGGGCCAGATTATTCTGCAGCCGCGCTGGGAGGGTGTGGATCTGCATGGTGCGAAGACTGCGATGCCGTTCTTCCAGGTAGAGCGCGACGGCCAGGTCTGGTTCCTGGACCTGCACGACGAGCCGCTGTTCGAAGCGCCGTTCGACGCAGTGCATCGCATCGACCGGGGAGGCATCTATCTGGTCGAACGTGACGGCAAGACCGGCCTGTGCATCGACGTGGCCGATGCGCGCTGTCCGATTCCGGTCGAGTACGACCAGCTCGTGGGTTTCGATCAGGCGCCATCCGGCCTGTGGATCGCGCAAAAGGAGGGTCGACTGGGCGTGCTGCAGCAGACCGACGGCCATGTGGTGGTGCCGCTGGATTACGATTTCCTGCAGATGTCGCCGGAAAGCACGGGATTGCCTTCCTTGCGCGAAACGGTCCGCGAGGTGACGATCGTAGCCAGGAAAAGGTCGCTCAACGGTACCCTGCTGCTGCGTGCGGATGGACAGGGCAACTGGAAACTGGCCGCGGAGAAGCTGGGCGCGCGGCCGGCGGACTGGCAAGCGCGGGCCGCCCAAGCGGCTTGCGCGGCCTTGCCGGCATTCGAACGGGACCAAGCCGACGCCGACCTGAAGGCACTGATGCTGCGCTGGAGGGCAGGGCTGCCGGAGCGGGAGAGTGCGCCATTCGGTATGCCGTGGCCCGCTCTGGCCGGCAGCGTTGCAAACCATTCTCGGGCACAGCAATTCATCGTGGCGCTGTTCCTCCGACCATGGCAACTGCTGAACCAGCCGCGTGAAGCGGACACGTACGAACTCGGCGAGTTGTTCGCCCGGATGCTGGAGACGGCGACACCCGTCCGCTCCGGTGGCCGTTATCCAGAACCCGAGGCGGAGTTCGCCGGCTTGTGCGCGGAGGTCTGGTACCTGCGCATCCCCGCGCTGGAGCAGTCGGCGGACCCGCTGCTGGCGGGCGGCTATGCATTGCCACCTGCCGGCACGCTGGAACGCGATGTCTATCCGTTCGTCACCGTCGCGCGAACGCCGGATGGATTGCGCCTGGCCGGTGTTTCCAGTGAGCTGGTTCAAGTGTTGGGCTGGTACTACACCAGCATGCCCATGGCCGGCGTCGAAGCTGTCGATCTGGAATAGCAGGCGAACGGACATCGGCCGAGGCCAGTATCCAAGTCTGGCGCGGCACGTGGCGTGCATAGACCGCGCGACTGTCGCGCGCCAGCCGGGCCTACCGCAGCCTGTGCCCTGCACCTTGCGACATGAGGAGCGTGATCAGGGCCATGGCAGCCGCGTCAGCGGGTTAGAATCCATGTCGATGGCAGGAAGCCTCCAGGATCAGGACATGAAGTCACCCCAAAGCGATCTGCCCAGCTATGTGTCTTCCGGTCGCATCGGCGCTCGCGGCTTTCTCGTACTTCTCTGTGCGGGGCCGCTTTCGGCCGCGCTGGTTGGTGGGCTGTATCTCTGGGCACGTGGCGAAACCGGAAGTTTCGTGGCCATCGTGCTGTGCGACCTGTTCTTTCTGGTGCTGATGGTAGTCGTCGCATATGCCTTGTTCCTCGGTGCCAGAAGCCGTTCGTCCAGATTCAATCGCTTCGCCGCCGGTGCGTGGATGGTGTTGCTGCTACTCCCATGGTGGTGGGTAGCCGTGTCGGGCCGGCTTGCGGGTATCGAAACGCCAAGCATCCTGCATCACTACGCTGAGCTCGTGCCCACGCTGCTGCTCCTGGGCCTGGAGGCGATTTTCCTCGGGTTGGGGCCTGTATATCTCGCTGGGGAGATCGCCAACGAGCCCTTCAGTGAGGCGACCGGACGCTGGGCGGACAAGGATTTCTCTCTTGAAATGCTCTGGCCCGGAGGGGATCCGGACGCGTTGCGGCAACATCTTCGCGCGCACGGTGCCACACCGCTGCTCGAACTCCAGCCGGTCGCGGGCCACACTGTCGGAATGCTCGCGTCGGGCTGGACAACACTGAGGATCGAAGGACGGAAAGTCGAATCCGATTCTGCCGCACGCTGGATCACCCTTGCCCTTGTAGACAACCGGCGCTCCAGCGACGGTCGCATCAGAAGCACGGAAAGCGAACTTGCATCTTCTTGGGCAGTCAGCGCTGAGGATTACGAGGCCTTGCGTGAATGTGCCGGCACCACCCGCGACGCGCGGACCGAATCCCCGCCGGTCGCCGACGCACCTATGCCGTTGGAGCTGCAGGCCGCTGCTGCCGCACTTGCGGCAGGCAACTACACGGCGGCGCTCGCCATGGCCCGGCCCCACTGCCAACATCCGGATGCCGCCGTCCGCAATGATGCCTACCGGTTGAGCGCGCTGTGCCTGTCCCGATTGGAGTGCTGGCACGAGGCATTCGAGAGCTACTACGCGCTATTCGAACACGAACCCGGCGCGTTCAACGCTCTGCAGCTGGCGTCCACATCTGTGATGGCGGGCGAATTGCTTCGTGGCCAGGCTTGGTTCGAGAAGGCGGATGCGCTAAACAGCGCTGAACACGCCATGGCGCCTGTGGAGTTGCGCACAACCATTCTTTCCGCACTGGGGCAAGCGGGCGCGCATGAAGCCTGCCTTCCCCACCTCCAATGGATGGCCGGGATGTATCAGGCCTTCCAGACAACCGACAGCCACCTGCTCTGGATGCACCGGGTTCCTCCCTTCGGCGAGTTCCTGGAAAAATCGCACGCTATCCTTGTGGCGATCATGGCGCCTTCGCAGTGCGCAGAGTGGTACCGCCAGAACGCAAACAGCCTGCCTCCGGAGTGGCAAGCGATGCTTAACGACCACCTCGGGCGATTCCCGTCACCTGCTGCTCCTTGAATGACGACTGTCAACGCATTCAGCCGCGAAGCTGAAAACTGCCCATCAGCCTGTCCCACAGTGCATCGAGAGTTTCACGGCGGTAGCGGTAGACCCACCATCAAAGTGGACGAAAGTGGCGCCGCCTACGTTACGGGACGGTTGGGGAGCGGCGGCGGCATGGGGGTCGGCATCGCGAATTTCGTGGAGCGCCTGCTGGGCGATGGCGAACGGTACGTGGATGTGGGCGATTTCGGCATGGAGCTGGTCTACAAGCCGGACCGACACCAGCTTCCAGCACTTGAAACTATGCTGCGTTTCCCGGCGTCACGCCGATGAGCAGAAGCGCGAGCAAGGCGGCGCGCGACCTGCTGCTGGGAATGAAGGAATTCCCGGAGCAGGGTGGCGGTTGGGGCTTGCTTCTACCACGCGGCGTCGAGCCGGCGGAGCTGTTTCCAAACGCACATGGCGCAGTGCAGACCATTAGTCCGGCCTATCTCGAGTTCGTCCCCCATGCCAGCGTTTCGAATCGCGGGATGGGAGTTTTTTACGGGTCTTGGTTCTTGGTTGTGGCTTTACTAATGTTCGTTCCCGGAACTCCCGGGTTTCTAATTGAGTCATTCGAGGAAGGTGGTGATCAGATTGTTCCAGGTCTAGTGATGCTAGGAGTAGCATTGCTAGTAATACTTTGCCCTCTGGTATGGGCGTGGCGCTCTGCCCGGATGCCGTTGCCGCCGCCAGTGATTCTCAGCCGCAAAACGCGAAAGTTCTACTGTTGGGTAGACCGCAAGCGCGGCTGGATGGTGCTCGATTACGACGAGTTGCATCCGGCGGTGTTTCGCTCCGCCATCATCACCACGGCTGGATCGGCGACATTTTTCATGCTGGGATTGGCGAAGCTGGCGCCGGGGGCGCGAAAGATCATCGAGCAGGTAAACCCGGCCCCACCACTGTTTCCAGCCGAGCGCCCAGAAGAGGTATGGGAGTTCATTCGCACGTACATGGACGGAGCGCCGGAGGGCCTTCCATCGGTCGAGCCAATGCCACCACTGGACGATTCCCGTGCCGACCACGCCCGCATGGACCGGTTGCTGCTGCAGGACATGGTCGACGAACACCATCGTCTGAAGCCGGGCATTTTCAACAAGGTCTACACGTGGTTCTGGGGAGGCGTGAGTTACTGGACCGAACGCTGCGCGTTGTGGGTACAGCGGACGGCGCCACGTCCGGAGTACCCGCCCGAGTTGCGCGAAGCCATGCAATGGCAGGGCGAGAGTCCGTACCGCACGCGTCCACCGACGGAGGAAGAAAGCTTGGCTTGGGAAGGCCGGCTTCCGCACCTGAGGCGTCGTTGGTTGGCCGCGGCAGCGTTCTCGGCGCTGATATACGGCAGCATGTTCCTAATTCTGACCGTCGGCGCGTGGTTTGAGCGAGGTCAGTAGCCCACAAGTGATGCGGCAGAAGGGGCTGCGTGGCGTGGTCCGCGGCAAGCCGGTACGTACGACGATAGCCGACCCGGCGCGCCCGTTTCTGTTGGACCGGGTTAACCGGCAGTTCCGCGCCGACCGGCCAGGCGCGCTGTGGGTGTAGTGACCCACTGAATTCCTGCTCAGGTGCTATTTTTCGAAGGAGACACCTATGAGCGTGATGATGGAAGAGGAAATCAAGCGTTGGACGGCCCGTCGGAAGTCGGCGCTGGTGCTGGAAATCATCCAGGGCAAGACGACAGTAGCTGAGGCAGCCGCCAGTTCGACCTGACCCGGTCGGAGATCGAAAGCTGGGTCGATGAGGGGAAGCGCGGCATGGAGAACGCGCTGCGGGCCAAGCCCGAGGACGTTCGTGATCAATACGAGCCCCAGCTCAAGGACCTGCAGGAAGCCTACGGTGAGGCCATGCTGGAGTTGCGCGCTCGAAAAAAATTGGCGTCCCTGTTGGGCAAGGACGAGACCTGATGGTCTCGATCCAGCAGGGACTGCGGGACGAAGGCTTTGAGGTCTTGATGGTGAAGCTGTGCCGGTGGTTTGGGGTGGCACGACGGAGCATGTACTACCACCCGACGAAGGCGCCGCCGAAGATCCGGCCCGAGCTGGCCGAGCCGATCAAGGCGATGATTGAGGAAGAGCCATCGTTCGGCTATCGGACGGTCGCGGCGCTGCTGGACATGAACAAGAACACGGTGCAGCGAATCTTCCAGCTGAAGGGCTGGCAGGTAAGGAAGCGGGCGGTCGGATGCCGCCCACGGATCCAGGCGTTGCCGTCGGTCGCGCAAGCGCCTGACGAGCGGTGGGCGACGGACCTGTGCCGGATCTGGGGTGGCCGCGACAACTGGCTGACCTTGGCCCTGGTGATCGATTGCTACACCCGGCAACTGCTTGGCTGGCACCTGTCGCGCAGCGGCAAGGCCAGCACCGCAACCGCCGCGCTGGAGCAGGCGTTGCTCGCGCGGTTCGGGACCTTGGGACGGGTGCAAACACCGTTCCTGCTGCGCTCCGACAACGGCCTGGTGTTCACTAGTCGCGACGACACCCGACTGGTGCGCAGCTACGGCTTGAAGCAGGAGTTCATCACCCCGTACTGCCCGCAGCAGAACGGAATGGTGGAGCGGGTCATCCGCACGTTGAAGGAACAGTGCGCACATCGACACCGCTTCAAAAGCCAGCAGCACGCCAGTCGGGTGATCGGCGACTGGATCCAGTTCTACAACCACCGGCGCCCGCACCAGGCACTGGACATGAAGACACCCGCTGAGGCATATGCTTTAGCGGCCTGACCTGAGCAGAAACGGCTGGGTCATTACAAGATCAACGACCGCAAGTACCAGGCCGTCCGGCTGGTGTTCGCGTTGCACAACAAAGGCGAGAACGACCCCATCGCCCAGGCCGAAGTGTGGAAAGCAGGTTGAATACCGAGACCCGAAACGTTCAGACCGAAGTGCAGGCCGAGGTTGGTCTGTCGCCGCCCAACTCGCAGGCGGTGCTGCTGCTGCCGCTGCCAAGCGAGCCAGCCGGGAAGGTGGCCCGCACCTGGGATGGTGTGATGCGGGTGTATCCGAATGCGCTGGCTCTAGTAGATCAGTTAGGTGCGATACGCGGATATTTGAGCGCGTTCGGAATTCTAGCCGCGCCTTTGGGAGCAATGATCCTGTATGCAGACTTTTCAAGAGGATCGTTCGTTTGGGGGATAATTTTTCTGCCGTTTTGGTTGTTGACGCTAGTCTTTATTCAGATCGACTGGGTCGGCTTCCGCTACGCCCCCGTGCTGGTCAATCGCGCCTTGGGCAAGGTCCACGTCTTTGTGGACAAGGGCCTGCCGTGGTGGCAGTGGGGGTGGAAGCTATGGGGCCGCACCCGGTTCGAAGTACAAAGCTACGACTGGTCGTGCGTGCGGGGGGAAGTGGTGCAGTACACGATCTTCACCGGTCAGGTGCCGAGGCGCGAGTCGGGGCTGGTGTTCGCGGTGACGGACGCGCCGGGCAGCGCGACGGTGTTGCAGCGGTTCGGGGTGGGGCCGAGCATCGGCTACGGCGATCTGGAGTCGCCGGTGGAGCGTTGGGAACACATCCGCCGCTTCATGCAGGGCGAAGGTCCGGCATGGACGGTGTACGACCGCCTGTACGAGGACTTCGGCGTGGGTTTTTGGGAATCGTTCTGGCTGTTCCAGCCGCTGTTCGGTCCGGGCAGCGAGGAGAGCCGGCGCCACGGCCCAGGGATGTGGCTGCTCGGGATCGCCGCACTGCCGTTCCTGCCGCTGACGGCCTACATGGGACTGGTGCGCTACCTGAGCTTCCGGATGAAGCGCGAGCCGGCATGGTCGCCGGAGGTGCAGGCCAGCCTGGGCGGCCCACCGCTGACCGATGCGCAGCTGCAGGACATTGCGTTGAAGGAAGGCTGAGCAGGACGGATCCTTGGCACGCGATCCACGCGCATATTCGGCGCACCCGAAGGCGTGACGGCGACCTGCGCCGCGATGCGATGCTGGCCGATCTGCGCGACGTGTTGTCGCGCTTCCGCACGCGTGCACCGGGCGAGGTGCCGGAGGAGCCCGGCGTATGTCTGCCCCATGCCTTCATCGCCGACGAAGGCAAGGGCGACCTGATCCTGCTCCTGCTTCACGGACACCCGGATAAGCGATTCAATACCGCAATCCGAGGTGAGACAGATGACCAGGAAAAGGCAGGGACGAAGGCAGAGCGTAAGCGGTTCAGCCCCGAGTTCAAGCAGCAGGCGTTGGGCATGAAGACACCCGCTGAGGCATATGATTTAGCGGCCTGACCTGAGCAGAAACCGGTGGGTCATTACATTAAGCGGGTGTCCGAGAAACGGGGGCAAGATCAAGTCTTGCCCCCATCCATAACTGCTACTTCAAGCGATGTTGTCGATACCTTCCCTAGAAGAAGAAAGACGACTTGCGGCAGCCTTCGGGCACTTTCACAAGTTCCTGCCGGAATCCCTCCGCGACCATGCAGCGCTCCATCTCCGCGCCTTGGCAGTTGCAGGCCCGAACGCACTGCAGCCGCGCCTGCTGTGGTGTCGTAGAAATGGAGTCACTGGCGGCCACCCACCGCGTCTGCGTGCCTCCTCCGCTCCTTCCATGAATACAACATCCGGCCACGGCCATTGCGACCACGACCGGAATCAGAATCTTGCACCTGCCCATAACAACCAGGAGCTTCCGGGCAACCGAGCTCATTCGTCGGGTACGTGGTGACACCACGGCGGCCATCAACGCATTCCGCCACGAAGCTGGAAACCGCCCATCAGCTTGTTCCACAAGGCATCAAGAGCGTCCTGGTCAATGCCACGCGCGCCGTCGGCCAGAAGCTCCGCTTCGATTTCCGGCTTATAGGGGTCCATCGGCCGCCCTGCGGCATGCCAGAAATACTTGAAATCGTCACCGACGCCCCGGTCGTCCGAAGGGACGCTGATGGCCACCATCCCACCGGTCTGCCCACCGTACTCACGCTCGCCCTCATGCAGGCGTTTGACCTGTCCGCCCAGTTGGGTCAGTTCGGCAAGATCACGCGCAACGCGCTGCGCGAACGCCGGTTCCTTGCTGGGCTCCACGAGTCCATAGATGCTCAATGAAAACGACACACCCGGCATGTCGGGGAAGGTAACGACGAGCTGTGCATCACCGGCCACGTCCTTGCCATCCTTGAGCCTGAAGTAACCGTTCGCAGTACAGAAGGCGTTCGCCGGTGGCCACGTGTCCCGTTCGCGGGGGCTATAGCGGGAAATGGTTTCAAGGACGCCATCGCGTACGGCGGGATAGCGGCTTGCCTGGCTGCTCTCGCCTTCGAACACGTAGTGCCGCCCATCCTGTACGCGATGGGCCTCGATCGTGAATGCAGCTGATGGTCCGGAATGCTCGGCGATGACAGCGGCTTCGCCACTGGTGTCGAAGCCGACCAGCCGGCTGTTGGAGAACGCGGCCTGCGGATTCGCGCCCGCGGCGCGGTAGAGTTCGGCGGCTCGGTCGCTGCGCGGCGACTCCTTGGCTTTTGCCGCGTCGGAGCGTTCCCGCAAGGAAGCCACGACCGTATCCCATGGCGCGGGGCCCTTGTCCTGGTCGCGCAGGCCTGCATAGGTGGAGGTGACCTTGGCCTTTGCGCCCGGCGGCAACGCGACTTCGTGAAGCCCGACGCAATAGGGCGTGCCGGAGGATGTGTTCACTTGCTTGCCTCCGGTCCGGGCGTGCGCACAGGCTGTACCCGCGAGAGCCATGAGCAAAACGGCAAGGAGTTGGAGGTAGCGGAGCGGGGCGTGGCCTTCATTCCGCTTCCCCAATGAGTTTAGCGATCGAGTGCAGGGTGATCTGGCGGAGGTTTTCATCGTCATAGGATGCCGCATGGCCTTCGCTCATTTTTTCGAGCTTGAAACTTTGTCTCACATTTCCGCTGCCGCGGATGAACGGTCCGGCACCGGAGTTGTGGGGCACGGTGTCGTCACCGGCTTCGGCGGCAGCCATGATTTCGAACACGATATGGCCATCTCCCTGCGCAACCCTGGCTGGATCGCTGTTGTCTTTCCCTAAGGTGAAGGCGAGCTTGAGCGCCGCCCAACCCTTTGCGTTTACTGACGCGGACCCAAGTAGTTCATCCTTGTCCAGCGTGACCTTCTGGCTGGTTTGCCAGACGATATTCTGGTAGCTGTGGCGCGCCGCGTCCGCACCGTAATGCGAGTAGGTTGGAGCGTGGAAGGTATTTCCGGTGTTCGCATGGAATTCGTCGGCCACCATCAGGTTCGGCAGATAGGTATCGAGCCAAGGATCTGTCGCGACACCCCCGGTGGCCTTGCTGGCGCTGGAGCGGTTGGCCGGGTCGATGAGGGCGGGATCGATGAGCCGCCACCACGGTTCGCGCTTGACGTAGATTTCGAGGTAGGGGTCTGCCTCTGGAAGCGCGAAAAGTTCAGCGGTGCTCCCCGGGCCGTTCGACACGGCCTTGAGCCAGCCCTTGCCGTAAAGCTTATTGGGCAGCAACTCAAGGGGACCGCATGCGTTTGCGAAGATCGCGGTGACTTGGGCGCCATCCTTGCCCAGGACGAACCGGCTGAGGCCGGTGTAGCCGCTGCGGACGTGGTGATACGACGCGGCGGCACCATCCGCCGGCATGACTCCATGATTGATGCCGAGCACTTTCGACGCTGCTTTGCCATAGCTGCTATGTACCGCAGCCCGGGAAACCAGCCCACCCATCGAATGGGTCACGAGAATCACTTTGTCGCAGCGGTACGGCTTTGAACCACCAACTTCCTTGTCACGCCATTCGGCGATGATCTCGTCTATCCGCTTGGCCAGGTCCACGGCGGATTTGCCGTTGCTTTGCAGCCAGTTGTAACCGGCGCCATAGACAGGACAGAGCACGCCCCAGGCATCCTCGGACTCTGGCTGGTCGAGCGGCGCGGGCGCACTTTCGGCACCCCATTCCGCGGGTGCCTTGCCGACCAGCGATTCCCAGGGGTTGCTGGTGCCCGCGTTCAGGGCCGGCTCGAACCAGGCCATGAACTTGCCGTAGCCATAGTTGGACACGGTGCCCCAGCCGCGTTCCCGCAACTGCTCTTCGGTCAATTTTTGCGTGGTCAGGTCATCGCCGGTGTATTCGGCGACCTCCGGGATCTTCCCTTCCGGATCGGCCTCGGTTGTCTTCGGGTCAAGCTTGGTCTGCCGGGTTTTTGCGGACTTGAAGGCCCACTGCAGCGCCAGCTTGAGCACGGAACCCGCGTTCCACACGGACTCCTGGGTGTCCTTGTTGCGCAGGTTGCTGCCCATGATCCCGGGCACGAACAGGATCGGGACCACCACGTCGGGCGGCACGACGACTTCCGCACGCGCGGTGGACTGCGTTGGCGAAGTGAGTGATCGCGCAACCGGGATGCCTTGTTCGTTGGTCGATGTACCGACCCTGCGAGTTGTTTCAGCCGTCATCAACGACGCTCCTTGTCATGCCTTGTCGGCGGGGCCCAGCAGCCTGATCAGGAGGCCGTCCATGGATACGCCCTTCTGCAGGGGTGTCCAGCCGTCCGGGTCGGTCACGCCCTGGATCCTCGCGCCATCGGCGCGCTCGATTTCATAGCGGTAGTTCGCTGCGGGCTTGCCGTTCCGCTGCACCAGTCTGAATTTTTCGTCGAACTTCGATTCGGGCCAGGAATTCATCTCGCGCGAGAGGTGTGCGGGCCCGAGGAACGACTTCTTGCCCGCATGCACCTTGATCTCGCCGGGGCAGGCCACGGTGATGTTGCCGCCCTCGATCGTCAGGCTGGCGCCGCCCGAGGTGGCCAGGTGCACCGTCTTGCCGGCGGCAAACTCGACCTCGGCGTTGGCGCTCACGATCTTCAGCTGGTCCTTGGCCTGCAGCTTGATCTGGTCGTGCTGCGCCTGGATGTCCAGCTCGCCTTCGCCTGTCACCAGACTCAGCGAGGCCTCTTCGGTCGGCGCGCCGTCCACGGCCTCCACCAGCCAGCCGATCGCCTGGCCGGTGTGCAGGCGCAGGTTGCTCGCAACGGCCAGGTTGCTGGCCTGGCCGCTGGCCAGGGTCAGCGTTTCGCCGGCAGCCCAGTGCAGGCTCTGGCCTGCCACCTGGACGATGCCGGCGGGCGCGGCCAGGCCCAGGATGGGGTCGCCGGTGTGCGGCACGCGGCAATCGCCGGGGGCGGGGCTGCGGTCGGCGGCTTCGCCCTTGGCCAGATCGTAGTCGTCGCCCGGCACCGCGGTCTTCGCGCTCGTGAGAAGTGCGGCAAGTGGGGCCTGATCGTCGATCAGGCTGGATTTACTGCGGCCCACGCCCTCATGGCCGGCCAGCTTCACCGTCAGGTGCGTGCCGGCTGCGCCGCTGAACACCTCCGCCACGGTTTGCGCCTGCTTCAACAGCGCCGCCGGGCCCACCGCATCACCAGCGGGCGTTTCGCCCGGAGTCGCATAGGCGCTCAGCCACAGGCCGCGCTCGGCGCGCACCGTGCCCCAGGCGTCGGTCCGCAGCTCGAAGCCTTCACCCCGGAAGCTGCCGCGGTAGTTGTCGGCCTGGTGGATCAGGTGGCCGAGGGTCAACTGGGTGGCCGCCTGCGTGGTCGCCAGCTGCAGCCGCAGCTGGCCGTCGCTGTCGTCGAACAGCAGCCGGTTGTGGCCGGATCCGTGCCACTCCTGCGACTGGATGCCCCATAGCGCGCTGGCATTGCGATGGGCGTCGTCACCACCACCCATGCCGTGCCACGGCGGCGCGTGGCCTCCGGCCAGGTTGGCCTGCGCGCTCGGGCCGTGGTCGCTGGCCTGTGCGTACAGGTCAGTACCCGTGGCCGCGGCCTCTTTGCCGCCGGCAGTCGGGGCAAGGCCTGCTTCACCCTGGCCGTTGTAGAGGGCACCAACAACCACGGGCCGATCGATGTCGCCCTCAAGGAAGGCCACCAGCACTTCCTGTCCCACCCGCGGCAGGAACTGCGCACCCACGCCCGGACCGGCGTAACGCTGCGACACGCGCAGCCAGCAGGAGCGCTCGGCCGTGGCTTGGCCGCCGGCCTGCCAGTGGAACTTCACCTTGATCCGGCCCAGCGCGTCGCTGCTGAGCACGTCGTGGCCGCCGTCGTCGGCGACCACGATGGCGCTCTGGTAGCCCGGGGCGGTCGGGCGCGGGTTGAGGCGGGTGCCGGTGTCGTCGTGCAGGCGCGGCCGCCAGGGCAGGGCGCGCGGTAGCGACTGGAAGGCGTTGGCGTAGCCATGGGCGTCTGCGTGCTGCCACAGCTGCTGCATGTCGGTGGTGTCCAGCGGCAAGACTTGGGGCAGGGCGGGCCAGCCGGGTGCGGGGCCGAGCAGCTCGACCAGGCCGTCGCGCACGGTGTCGGGCAGGTTGTTGCGGCCTGCGTGGCGCAGGCCCTGCAGGAAGAAGGCGTCCACGTCCTCGGCGTTGCGCGGTGCATCAGTGAGCGTGAACGCGGTGCCGGCACGGAAGCTGCGCACGCCACCTTGGCCCTGCCAGCGCCGCCGGCCGGCTTCGCGCGCTTCGCCCAGCAGGCGGGCGTGGCGCGAGGCCTGGGCGGCGTCGGCGAACGCATAGGCGCCGGACGGGTCGTAGGATTCACCGTAAACGGGCGCACTGTCGGCGCCCAGGGGCAGCTGCGCCGCCACGGCCTGCACGCTGCGGTAGTCCGTGCCCAGCATGCTCAGCTTTGCCGAACCGACGCGACGGCTGGTACCGATGGCGTGGATCGTGTCTTGGGCCTCGGTGGCGTCGTCGCGGTGGAAGCGGATGCCGCCGCCAGTGGCGATGGCGTCCTCGGGCTGCGTCGTGCTGTCGGCGAAGATCACCAGGCGATGGCCGGCCGGTGCTTCGGCGTCCTCTTCCCAGCGCCAGCCAAGGCCTTCTTCGGCCAACAGGCGACTGACGAAATCGAAGTCAGTTTCCCGATACTGCACGCAGTAGCTGCGCGGATGGGCCTCGGCAATGAACGGGCCGACCTCGTCGGACAGCTGCCACTGGGCAAGCGGCGCGTAGCCCTCGAACACCGCTTCGACGATCCCGATGACGCTCTTGTCTTGGAACACGCGGCTGTGCCGGCCTTGGGTCATCCACCACGTCCACGGCACCAGGCACAGGCGATAGCGCACCAAACCACCGTCGCCGCCCAGGCACGAGGCTTCACGGATCACGCCGCTGCGGCGGGCGGAACTGCCGTCGGCCAGGCGCGTGGCGAGGGTGGCGGTGGTGCCGAGCAGTTCATCCAGCGCCCACGAGGCATCGCTGGACAGCACGTCCACCCACCATTCGTAACCCAGCGAAAGCTGCTCCCAGCCCTGCCAGCGCTCAACGGCGCAGTCGGCGGGGAGAGCGTCGCCCTCCAGCTGGTACAGCCGGTCGGTGCCCACGTACTGGGCCAGGGACGCCAGCATTTGCTGGGTCTGGGCCAACGGATCATTCATCGTGTCGTTCCTTGAAAGGCCCGCTCGCACAGTCCCACGCATGACTGTTCACCTGGGCCTCCTTGGCTCTGGTCTGAATTTCAGTCTCAACCCCAAGTGTTTCTATCAGATGTCCCGTTCAGGGTCACGCGACGCCACGCGATCAGCGTCACGGTTTCGGTGCCCGTGGCCCGGAATGACGGACGGTGTCGGGGCGATCGCCGGCTTCAACCGGACTGCTTCTTGAGCGAGACCAGTACGCGATCCCACAATTTCATTGCGAGGCTGTCGTCCATTCCCGCTTGCGGAGAAGGGGCCTCTTCGCCACCGGTCGAAAGGCTTACCAGGACTTTCGGACTCTCGCGACTGGGCTTCTTCGTGCGCGTCTCTGCATAAGTCGAAGGCAACGCTGCCGACGCAGAAGCCACGTCCGCCGCCTTCGGCGCTCCCTGAACTACGCGAGGATGAAAGCAGGTTGATCAGCCTGGACTGGACGCTGGTTCGCGCGTCGGTGAAATACGCCGTTTCACCGAGCACAACATGAGCATTCCCGAGCAGCGCGTGCACTTCCAGCTTGATTGCGTCCGCCGACTCGGTGCTGGCGTAGAACGAAATCAGCTCCACCTCGGGCCTGATGCTCTCTTGCGAGATAAACATCGATCCATCTGTCGAAAAATTCGTCCTTGCCGAAGATCGGCTTCGCGGGCGAGGAGCGCGGATTCGAAGGAATTCTTGCTTGCTGCGTCGATCGCGGTCGTCTCGACTTTCGTGAAGTTCTCGTCGTGACCAAAATAGAATGTCGCATCGCCCCGCCGTCGATGCCCTTCTGTTGCCGCTTCAAGGCAGCGGGAACGTCCAGGAAGTACCTGCCGACGCAAACGCGGTGCATTTCAACGTCCAGACCAGCCGCTGTACCAAGCTTCGCCTCGCTGCCACTGCAGCCCGTCGCGAGCAGGCCGACGAAAACGAAAAAAAAGGGGGCGGAACAAGGTCGTTCTCACAGGCGCCAGTCCTGCTGCCGAAACCGACGGATCGGCCGGAACCTGTCTCAATCAAGGGCTCCAGCACTTGTTCTCGATGCATCATTCCGAGCCTTGAATGCCTTCATACTGAAATCGCTATGTCCTTGGAGAATGAACCTTACGGATCTCGTAGTAGTCGGCCGTACTAAGGTCGGTCATCATCGTGCCGCCCGTCATGGAGAAGTGCTCGAACGAGTCATGGATGTATTTCTCGAAGAATGCTTCCACTGGTGCTGGAACTACTCCACCTTGGGGCGGGAACTTCTGAGCCCCGCGCCCTGCCTTCGTGCGCGCCTGGTATCGAAGGAGGTGCGCCATGGTGCGCAACGACTTGTCCGCCGGATTTCGATGCCCATTCGGAAGGGCATTGCGCTTCATCTCGATGTCTTCCATCGCAAGCCCGGAATCGATCCAAGACCAGTACAGTTCCATGTGCGATGCGAAGACTTCCTGTAAAGTGCCGCTCTTCTTCTTCACATGCTGCATATAAGCGCTGAGCGCATCACGATGGGTCGTGGAGACGTCGAACGACGGCTTGTAGCGGCGCGTCCATTGTTGAGATGCCTCCATCTCCGAAAGCGAATGCATCTGGAGGCCCGCACCTCGCGCATGGTCAAGCATCTGCAGCAATCCGGTACGTGCCAACTTGTCGCTACGCCCTTGTTCATTGTCGGCATAGCCGCCGCCGATGTCGGCGTGTGCGCCTGGCTGGACAATCTGGGTGTATCGATTTGTACCGAGCCCGGTTAGAGGGAACGCGCCTCGCAATTCGTGTGCTGCCACGATGTGAGCGCATTTCTGGACGAAATCCGGGATGCTGAGCTTGACCAGTTTGGGTCGCTTGTTCGTACCGGCGCCACCTACTGATTCCACCGTGTCGAATAGCCCCAGAAACTTCACGTTCAATGGGATGCCGTCGTAACTCAGGTCATGGCCCCGAACCTTGATTTTGCTGTGATTCGCCAGCCAGTGCATGAAAGCTCGCGCTTCGGTCGCACCGCGTGAAAATCCGAAAGCGGATAGGTTGATCGCATCGACCCGTGTCTTTGATTTCTGGAAGTCAATAGCCGACTGCAAATCGAAAACAGCCTTCTCCAACCGGTTCTCCAGCCCACCACCAAAACCCTTGTTCCAGGAGCTCTCGCCTTCCCGGTAGCCCTCTTTGTCGACCCAATTTATCGACATTCCAGTCCTGCTTGGGACGGGCACGCGCTCATGTCGATCTTTGAATTCGAACGGTGTGCCGATTCCTTCGTAGTAAAATGGGATGATCGCGCCGTTTCGATCGTTTATGTGCGAATCAAACAGCGCTGCGACGTTGCTGTGGTTATTTGGAAAATCGTTTTCGCGATGATTGCCGGTACCGTCGAAAAAGAAGCTCACCCACAACGTCATTCGACAATTCACGCATGCCGGACCGCCGGCCGTGATGCCGGTCTTCTCCCTGGCCCGAGCCACCATGTTTTCCACTGCCCGAACGCGTGGGCCGATGACGCTATCTCTACCACTCATGGCCTTTTGACCTCCATGTACTCGGTGTACTTGTATCGCTCCGAGATCATCATCCAGTCCTTATCGATCTCCTTATCGATACCCAGGGCTTTCAGTTGGGTATTCATGAGATCGCTGCGCGCCCCTATGCCCACCCCCAACGTGGCTTCGATGACAACCTTTCTCCCTGGCAGTACATGCACGATGACGGTACTTGCTCCTTTCGGCCAAGGCTGCTCGACGGTCCCCTGCAACGTATAAATTGGACCTGTTGCCGGCTCGATCTCGACGTCGACCGTGTCAAGCGTGGGATCCATACTCATGCAGCAGCTACTTCCCCCGCCGGTGACGTCTCCCGGCTTCACCGCCTCCAGGCCTGTCCCGGCAAGCTCTCCATCCACGCGTACGGATGCCATCACCTCGTTCGAGTAGTTGAACACCACGCCAGTCAGACCATCCATTTTGCTTTCTCGCGGTTCTTGGCTGCAGCCCATCATCGGCCACAACAGTAATGTACATAAGAGTGTGGGGAGCATGGCCCAACGTCTCATGCGTTTGCTCCGCGGCGCATTCCAGTATCACGGCTCATGTGGCAATGCTCTCTCAATTCATTGATCCGGGTCGAGGGTGTATCCCACTCACGCCATTCACTGACGGGAATGGAGTGAATGTCTGCGGCATCGCAGTCTGTGACAACCAGGGCTTTTTTTTCAGAAGCGAAATGCAAGACGGCAGTCTTGTGGCTGATCGGCCATGGCCCCAGGACCGCGGCGTACGATTCTTCACGGTGCCCATTGACGCTGGCGTGGAGTTCGAACTCGTCGACCCTTCAGTTATCCTGACGCAGCAGAAAGCTCCCGTCCGGACTGCAGCCTTGTCAGTCGGAGATGTTGCCTTCAATGCATGATGCTTGCCATCGCTCCAGATGCCATCCACCTCGTTTCCGATGTAGTTGAACACGACCAATGGAAGGTCCATCGCGTCCAAAGGGTGATGCGAGGCAGCTTGAAGCCAAGCAGGGCAGAGGAACGCCCGTAAGCCGAGAACTGAGCGCATCAGTAGTCGTTTGCTCATTTCCGTGAACCCGCGAGTCTTCGGTCAAGCACTTCGTCCCAGTCACGCCACTGTTGCAACGGAACCTGGTCGATCTCTTCTCCGAATCCAGCCCCGTTTTTCCGAGCACGGTAAAGCGCATCGGCCACCGGCCCTGTGCGGTCGAAGTCACTCGGCAGCTGCAGGCTGAGTACACAGTACAGGGCAATGTCGTCTGCACGACGCAAGTCATGTCGCCGCGCACGATGCATTCGGGCGCGAATCAGACGCACCTGCTCACACTTGCTCATTCCTGCCAGTAAAGAACTGTCAGTTTCGTTGACTTGGAAGATTAATGTCATGGGGGCGAGGGCGTTCGCAAGAGTATCCAGTTGCGGCTGGTCCAAGCGTAGTGCGGTTTTACCAGGATTTGATCGTGGCTCCGACTCGATCATGATCGGAGTTGCGCAAACATCCACGAACATCCAATGGCTGGCTGGTCCTAACAAGGATCGTTCCTGTGCTGGCCGCAGGATCGATGCGAGCCCCGACAGCACCACTACGTCTTGGAAGCGAAACAGCAAGTTGCCGCCGTCTGGTTGCGGCATCCGCACGATTCCGAGCAGGTGCTCCTCAAGGCCAGATGCGTGCTCTGGCGATACGATGAAACTTGCCGCTTGGTGATCAAAGGCTTCCTGATAAAGCCGTTTCCAGGCGTCCGATTTCATGTCTGCGCGTAAGAGGCGTGGACCGAATTCGCTGATGGATTTCGCGTACTTTCTATAAAGATTTTGGAGGTGCTCGAAGTCGGCGATACTCAGGCCGATTTTTTCGGCACACGCGACGATGCTGGTGTAGCGCGACGGGTCGATCAACGCGGTGACGTATGCCGAGTCCCCGCAGGTCGATCTCACCCACGCTTCGAGGGCTTCGGCCGAATGCAATGATGAGGTCCTCATTGTTGCTAATCGACCCGGATGAAGGCGCTGTTTGTCTCAGCGGCTTGCTGCATGCATAGGGTGTTGAGCTCGCTCTTTGGCCACGAAACAAAGCTTCGGTTCAGCGTGGTTGGACCCACAAACGACTTCTTGCCCGCATGCACCTTGATCTCGCCGGGGCAGGCCACGGTGATGTTGCCGCCCTCGATCGTCAGGCTGGCGCCGCCCGAGGTGGCCAGGTGCACCGTCTTGCCGGCGGCAAACTCGACCTCGGCGTTGGCGCTCACGATCTTCAGCTGGTCCTTCGCTTGCAGCTTGATCTGGTCGTTCTGCGCCTGGACGTCCAGTTCGCCATCGGCGTTTTTTCTACCTGGGTCGTGACGGATATCCTGATGCAGGGTCAACGGTCCCAAGGTCCGCGCGGCAGCTTGCCGGGTTCAAGGCCCGCTTCCTCCCCCTTCAATGGGTAATTGGGATGCCACAACGCATAGCGTGTAGAGAAGACCTTGACTTCCCCGTTGCGGAGGAAGTGCACCGTGAAGTACCCAGCCGTCTCGTCCGTATATTCGGGCACAGGCAACACCCGCACCTGCTCGTTCATTGACCAGCCGTCAACCCAGCGGATGGTCACCCGGAGACCAGGTTTCCATTTGGCGGGAATGCTGACGCAACACGTCAGACTTCCCCCCCCGCTATGCGGCGCCATAGCAGAGTCGCCCGCGCCGCCATTGATCTGGAATTGACCGATCACCTTGTCGGTATGGTTGTAGCCGCGGATGCCCACCGCATATGTTTTCTGCTCGCATGACGCGAGAAGCGGCAGAAGGCAAAGCAGGCATATCGTTATGAATGTGTGCCAGCCAGGCGTCGCGCCTCGTGTGGTGTGAGCGGAAAGAAATCTCATGGACAAGTGCTCCGGAGCTCAGCAAGCGCTTCGGCATCGTGCTGCCATAGTGGAACTCCCGTCGCCCATACGTCTTCGGGCAGACCGGTCGCCCAATCCGTGAACGAATCAGGCCACGCACGGAGCTGACCGTCGCTGTCATCGAACAGCGGGCGACTGTGGCTGGGGCCGTGCCATTCCTGCGACTGGATGCCCCACAGCGCGCTGGCATTGCGATGCGCGTCGTCACCGGCTCCCATGCCGTGCCACGGCGGGGCATGGCCGCCGGCGCGGTTGGCCTGGGCGCTCGGACCGTGGTCGCTGGCCTGGGCGTAGAGGTCCGCGCCATCGGCAGCGGCCTCCTTGCCGGCCTTGCCCAGCGCCCCCACCACCACCGAGCGGTCGACGTCACCTTCAAGGAAGGCCACCAGCACCTCTTGGCCCACCCGCGGCAGGAACTGCGCGCCGACGCCCGGACCGGCATAGCGCTGCGAAACGCGCAGCCAGCAGGAGCGCTCGGCCGTGTGCCCATCGCCGGACTGCCAGTGGAACTTCACCTTGATCCGGCCCAGTGCGTCGCTGCTGAGCACGTCAGGGCCGCCGTCGTCGGCGACCACGAGGGCGCTCTGATAGCCCGGTGCGGTCGGCGCGGAGGCTGGGGCCATTGGCAGCCCGCCCTCGGGTCAGTGCGCAGCCAGGGGTGTAGGAATCCTTGCTCATGATATGTCCCTCATCTCTTGAAGAAATCCTTTTCTGGATATCCGGGCCCCGGGTAGTCGGGATGGTTGGGAGCCATCATGCTGGGGATTATCAGCACTTCGTCGCCGCTGATGATGTGCAACCACGTTGCGCCAACACGGTCGTATGGGTGAATCGATACCGTCTTTTCGTGCCACTGGCAGTTCTTCCCATATGGCTCGCACCGCTCCCAGCGCACCTTGGCCTGCAGGTCTTGGTGCCAGTGGACTGGCAACACGAGGCAACACACCGTGCTGCCGCCCGTCCCGGCAGCTCCCACCCAAGCGCCGTCGACAAATACGTTGCGCACGAAGGTGTCGCTGGGGTCATGATCCATGGGAGTCACGCTGGATCCAAACCGTGCGTCCGGATCCTCCCCGCACGCGGCCAGAGCCGGCACCATCATCAGCAACAACAACGCTAGACACGCCTGTCTCCACGCATGTTCACGGAGCACTTTGGTGGAATGATTCATCGCAGCGTTTCCGGGGGACTCATTCGACGGTCTCCCGCATGGTGCTGCCGTGCTCTTCGCGTACATCACTCTCTCCCAATTCGGACGCCAGTCGAGGCCAATGCTCATCCGCCATCATGGCGCGCCACAAATCGGCGCCCGTGCGCCCGGATTTCACGTCGGGGTGGTCCTGCAGGGCTTCCACAGCTCCAGCTCCCTGTTTCAAGACACCTCCGACAAGACTCATCCAATCGGCGGGGGCGCTGTAGCCTGCTTCTTCCGCCAGTTCCAGGGTGCGCACGGCTTGGTTGAGAAACGAGCGCGCCGCAGCCGCACCGCGCGAGAAACCGAGCACATCGAACACGATCTCGTCGATCTTCGGGTTCCGGGACGCAGTCATCATATGCGTGAGCTGGCGTTTCCAGCGTGGCAGGAGATCGTCGTTTCGGACTGCACTGCTGATAGCGCTCTGGGACTCTTCAACCAGAACCTTCCCGCTCAGCTTTGCGGCCACCCGGTTGGCGATGTACAGGAAGGCGTAACGAATTCGCTCCGCTCCCATCACCCCTTTCGACGCTCCATCAGGGTGTGGGCTGGCTTCACCGATTCTCGGGAAGGGGTGCCTACGCCTTGGACGTAAAGGGCGTGGTGGCCTTCCTCCTGTGTGTCGAATGCAGCCCTGTAGAGCTTTGCAACATTGCTCTGCGAACCGGAGAAGTTCAACGTCAACCGGCACGTTCGCCCCGGCTCGCAGGGATGGGGGGCCACTGGCGGCCCGGCCTCAGATCCGGGTGCAGCATCGGGGGGGTAGGCATCCTTGCTCATGGAATGTCCCTCATCTCTTGAAGAAATCCTTTTCTGGGTATCCCGGCCCCGGGTAGTCGGGATGATTGGGGGCCATCATGCTGGGGATTATCAACACTTCATCGTCGCTGATGATGTGCAACCAGGTTGCGCCAACACGGTCGTATGGATGAACCGGCACCATTTTTTCGTGCCACTGGCATGCCTCTTCATCCGAAACGGGGTTATCTCGATCAAACCGATCGCACCGCTCCCAACGCACCTTGGCCTGCAGGTCTTGGTGCCAGCGGATGGGTAGTGAGATGCAGCACACGGTCTTGCCTCCCCCTCCGCCTTCTCCTGCCCAACTGTCATCCACAAGTACATTACGTACGAACGTGTCGCTGGGATCATGGTCCATAGAGGTCACGCTGGATCCAAACCTTGCGTCCCGATCCTCGCCGCAAGCGGCGAGAGCCGGCACTATCATCAGCAGCAGTACCGCCAGACACGCCGGTCTCCACGCACGTCGTCTACGGAGCACTTTGGCGCAATGATTCATCGCAGCGTCTCCCTGGGACTCACTCGACAGCCTCCCGCATGCTACCGCGCGCTTCGCGTACATCGATCTCTCTCAGTTTGGACTTCAGTCGAGGCCAGCGATTATCTGCCATCATGGCGCCCCACAAATCGGCACCCGTGCGCACGGATTTCACGTCGGGGTGGTCCTGCAGGGCTTCCACAGCACCCGCTCCCCGTGTCAAGACGCCGCCGACAAGACTCATCAGGTCGGCAGGAGCGCTGTAGCAGCACTTCCTGGCCGACGCGGGGCAGGAACTGCACGCCGATGCCGGGACCGGCGTAGCGCTGCGCCACGCGCAGTCAGCACGAGGTCTCGGCGGTGCACTCGCCAGCGCCGGTCTGGCAGTGGGGTGAGTCTAAGATGGCCTGGCACGCGATGGGGAAGACACGTCACTGCTTAAAACCAGAGTCAGATACTGTGCTGATGGACCCTGCATCTAGGGAGCGGGGGGGCGGAAGGCAAAGCCCGACGGACAGGCACGATGTCGATGCGCTCGACGGTCTGGACCGCTACCACTCGCAGACTGCCGTCGTTCTGGATCAGAGCGCAGAATCGCTCGCTGCATTCCAGCAGTACCAAGGGCGTGGAGACTTCGGGCAAGGCGACCAGTCCGACCGTCGAACGTTCGGCGTTGCACATGGCCAGGGCAAAGCGTACATGAGCACGATGGCCGCCAGCATCAGTGCCAGTGGAACGATGAGAACACCCGCTACCGTGGCCGGCAGCGTAGCTGCGAACTGAATCACGGTCTGGTTCTTGAAGAGTGCGACTAAACCAGACTTTTCAATGCGCTTCGAAGCTTGGTGGCTCAGGTCCATCTTTCGGGCGATCCAGACGAGGACCACAATGGTCACCAGAACCACGAAGACAATTGCTCCTGTCTTCAGAAGCAGAACGATCAGGGCGGCGTCCATCAGCTTCAGCACCTCAACCGCCCCCGACAGCCAACCCTGATAGGCAAGCCCAAGCGCCTGTGGCGTGTCGATCGGGAACATGGATTCCTCGAGCCCCAAGGCCCGAATATAGCCATGTCGATACATCCGGCCCTGGATGTAGAACAGGCCGGTCATGAGGACGGTCAGACTCAGACCGCTGCTCAGCCAGCGCTTCCATCCACCGGATGGAGCATCAATCTTGGCCGTAATGCTGTCTTGTGCAGCGCGTGCTCTGGCTGTGCTTGCGGCATCTTGTGTCATGTGGCGGCATCCTTGCGCTCAACAATCCGTATAGGGGGCTACTGGTCTTGGTTTCACTACGGATCAGGTGTCGGGCTTGAGATCAACAGGCGGCCAGCTTCACCTGATCCGGGGAATGCCGGAGGGAATCAAATCTCCGATGCGTCGCTTGGCGCCGTCGATCACGGCGTCTTTCGCACTCTCCGCGGCGTCATTGATGGCTTCCTTAGCCCCTTCGACGGCCCGATTCCTGAGATTGTCCACATCCGACTTCAGATCCTCCCACTTGTCCGAGACCGCTTCTCCAGCGCGCTCAAGTGCGTCCCCGGCTTCGCTGAACACGTCGAAGATCTCGTTGTCCTGGTCGAAGATCCGCCGATACTGGCCGTGGCCATTGGCTTCGCGGCGTGTCCCGCTCCCCATGCCGTACTTCACGACGGTGCCCTCGAAACCCATGTTGTCGCGAAGGTCGGCAGCATCGGCATCGGTCATCAATGGGAGGAGGGCCTGCCCCTCGGACACCGGCGTGGGGTTGCTCTGAACCACGCGTTTCTCGAAGTTGTTGAGTTCATAACGCGCTGCCTCCGCATGGGCGGCCAGCGCGGCCTCGTAGTTGCCGTTCTCTTCCAGGCGTCGGGCCCGTTGCAAGGCCGCCTGCCGAGCCTTCTGCTTGCGGTGGATCTCGTTGACGAACGCGCTTTTGTCCCATTCCGACATCGGACCGAGGAGCCAGAATCCAGCGTGTGAGTCGTGCACATACTCATCGAAGAAGCGGTCGACCTCCGGTGGAATGGAAGCCGCGCTGTCGATCGCCTTCACCAGGTCGCGCTGCGTCTGGCTGGGTGCGGGCGGGCGTTCGACGGTTCTGGCCAGGCCGCCGCGCGAGACCACCGTCTGCCGGCGGGGAAGATGGGCCGCCCGGGCGCGCTCGACATCACGCCGCCAGTCGAGCTCCGATTCCCAGAGGTCCTGCCTGTCCTGCGCGCTGGCACGCGACCAGCTGCGCATGGCCTTGAAGCGATCATCACCGGCCTTGCTGGCGCGCCAGCGCCAGTAAAGCTGCGTCTGGGTCTGCATCCGGTCTTCCACTACGCCACGTCGGCTGCCGGCCAGGTTTTCCTCTTTCTCGCTCGGAGCAGTCCAGGCGGCATAGGCCGAGAACGCCTGATCCAATGCGGGATCGACTGCGAAGTCAGCTTTTGCGGCGCCCTCCATCTCTTCCAGGGGTTGCAGCTTCGCGCCGCCGTTACTGGCCGCGAAGAACATGTCGTTCAGCGGAATCTGGGACATCAACTGCGCCCGCGCCCCCGGCGCCTTCCCCTGGTCGCCGGGAGCGTAGCCGCCGCCGATATCCGAGTGCGCGCCGGGGTAGACGAACTCGCGCGTGTTGGCGGGCCATCGCCCGCCAGCGCGGGCCGTGGACAGGGGGAAAGAGCGACGGATCTCGTGTCCGGCCTGGTAATGCACAGCCGCCTCCACGCCATCGATACCAAGACTGTTGTGCGCCCAGTCGAAGAACCCTCGCCCCACCGGGGACGAATCGGCAAGCAGAACCGAGGCCACCGTGTCGTAGATGCCCAGGAAGCGCAGGTTCAACAACGCCGGACCGACCTTGCCATCGGTCGCCTGGCGGATCCAGTTGCAGAACACGCGCGCCTCGGCCGCGCCCCGCGAGAAGCCGAATACCGAAAGGTGTATGCGGTTGATGACCGGCCGGGCTTCACCGAGCCGTTCCACAAGGCGGCGGTCGATGTCGCTGAAGACAGGTCGAAGCTTGGCGTCGCCCACGCGGTACCACGTTCTCAGGCCACCCACGGTCTTGGTGACCAAGGCCATCATCTCGTCTTCCGTTAACAGATCGAAGCCTGTCACGGAGGCGCAGACGGCGTTGTAGACCTGCAGCATCGCCCAGTGGATACGGGCTTCGCCGCCGCGCGCCATGCTCTTGCCCTTGCTGTCCTCGACCAGCTCACCGATCTCGGGGAACCTAGTGCCCACGCCTGGGATGTAATAGGCGAAATGCTCCACGCGGTCGTCGCGGTGTGCGTCATAAAGGCTCACGATGTTCGAGTGGCTCTTCGGCTTGTCGCGGTAAAGGTTGTTGTTCGTCCCATCGAAGAACATGCCGACGTGGATCTCCCGCGTACAAGCCAAGCCGTCCACTCCGCAGAAGCTGGCCTTGCTGGCGCGCTGCGACAGCTCACGGGGCGTGGGCTTGCGCTCTATTCGCGAGAATGCGGCGGGAATCTCGGTTTGCGGGCCGCCAGAGGCGTACTTGTGGTTGTCCCAGGTGTCTCCAGATGGTGCACGTGACAGCGGCTCATAGTCACTGGACCAAGTTTCGGTGCGGTACTCGTGCGGACCTTCCGCAGCCCACCAGCTCAGCTGGTCGCCATTGCTGAGGATCAGGCACGTCTGCGAGACCTTGTCCCATGAAGTGAAGTGGTAGCACACCAACGAGCCGTCCTGCTGCCGCCGCACGCCATACCAGCCTCGTCTGAAGTCAGTCATGGCTCACCTTCTTGGTCTTCAATTGCCAGTTGCGCACTTTTGTCAGCGGCGTCCTCGGACATCGATGGGTTTGGGTCCGCATCGCCACGCTCAGTGCGCGTCGCGCCATGGCCCTGCGGCGGTGCAGGCGGCGGCTGGGCATGATCGGGAACGGTCTTTTCCGGCGAGGCAGGCTTCGGCGGCCAGCCCGGCGGGGGATCCGGCGCATCGGGACCTGCGTAGCCAGGCGTGCCTGCGGCACCATTCCAGATCAGCAGGCGGACTTCACCACCGGGCAGAAAATGCACGTTCAATCGGGTGCCAGTGCGCTCGTAACGCTCGATCGGCACGACTTTCTCGTGCCAGGTTTCCTCTGGGTTGCCCCCAGGCACCGAACTCGATGTCGTCCAGCGCACCTTGGCGGTCAGGCCTTCGTACCATTTTCTCGGGTAAATGATGCAACAGGTGAATTTGCCACCCCCGCCAAAGGCGCGCGAGTTGCCTCCATAGGCTTCATTCACGTACAGCTGGTGGATGTAATCCTCCGTATGGTTGTAGGGGCTGATCTTCGCAGTTGCGTAGTCGTCCGGTTCTCGCGAACACGCGGACAGGGCAAGCAGCGAGAGTACGAGACCCACCAGCCAGCGGATGGAGAGGTTGCTGCCCGAGACGGCAGACGCGATTGGCAGAATCATCCTGGGATCTCCGGTATCGCATGCGATGGGCGCGCGGGAGGCGGCTGGGCATGATCGGGAACGGTCGCTTCGGGCAGCGGAGGCTTCGGAGGCTTCGGAGGCCAGCCCGGCGGGGGGGCCGGCGCATCGGGGCCTGCATAACCAGGCGTGCCTGCGGCACCGCTCCAGATCAGCAGGCGAACTTCGCCACCAGGCAGAAAATGCACGTTCAATCGGGTGCCAGTGCGCTCGTAACGCTCGATCGGCACGACTTTCTCGTGCCAGGTTTCCTCTGGGCTGCCCCCGGGAACCGAACTCGATGTCGTCCAGCGCACCTTGGCACTCAGGCCTTCGTGCCATTCCCTCGGATAAACGATGCAGCAGACGAAGCTCCCACCGCCACCGAAGGCGCGCGAGTTGCCTCCATACGCTTCATCCACGTACAACTGGTGGATGTAATCCTCCGTATGGTTGTAGGGACTGATCTTCGCAGTTGCGTAGTCGCCCGGTTCTCGCGAACACGCGGACAGGGCAAGCAGCGAGAGTACGAGACCCACCAGCCAGCGGATGGAGAGGTTGCTGCCCGAGACGGCAGACGCGATTGGCAGAATCATCCTGGGATCTCCGGTATCGCATGCGATGGGCGCGCGGGAGGCGGCTGGGCATGATCGGGAACGGTCGCTTCGGGCAGCGGAGGCTTCGGAGGCCAGCCCGGCGGGGGGTCCGGCGCATCGGGGCCTGCATAACCAGGCGTGCCTGCGGCACCGTTCCAGATCAGCAGGCGAACTTCGCCACCAGGCAGAAAATGGACGTTCAATCGGGTGCCAGTGCGTTCGTAACGCTCGATCGGTACAACCTTCTCGTGCCAAATTGGCTCGCTGGCGATGCCCGGAATGCCACTCGACGTCGTCCAGCGCACCTTGGCCGTCAAACCCTCATACCAAATCCTCGGATACACGACGCAACAGACGAAACTGCCGCCTCCGCCATACGGAAACGAATTTCCGCCATACGCTTCATCCACGTACAACTGGTGGATGTAATCCTCCGTATGGTTGTAGGGACTGATGTTCGCGGTTGCGTAGTCGTCCTGCGCCTCGCTGGAGCATGCGGATAGGGTGAGCAGCGAGAGTGCGATGCCCGCCAGCCACCGGATGATGATGCTGCTGCGGAGAACGCTGGGGCAATCAACATTCATGCGGCGGCGCCACTGCGATGTTCCAACTGTTGCCACATCGCGTCATCCCAATCCGTCATGCGTGTCGCAAGCCGTGCATTGCCGTCTTTGATGGCGTTCCAGGTCTCGTCGAGGCAAGCGAGCCGGTGGAAGTCGCGCCCGCAGCTGAGCGAGAGCACGACGAACTGCAGGCGATCATCCAGTTGTTCCACGCCATACCCGTCAGCGGTGTCCAATACTCCCGTGAGGTCTTGATAGAAGTGCCCCCTGTCCGAGGCAGGGACAAGTGAAGGCGTCTGTTCCAGCAGCAGCTTGAAGATCGCATCCGCTTCAGCCTTGCGGCGTACCGCCCGGAACTGCGAGATGTCAAAGTGGAGGAACGATTCAGGGTCCGGACTCTGCGAGTTCCCTGTATCGAAGGACACCGATTCGGGCACCCCCAGCCGATTGAACCAGTGCCACTGCTGCACCACTGCTCCGACGCGTCGCCGCTGGGTGGTCGACAGGACTTCCAGCACGTGGGGAAGTACGCGCGTATCCGCGAAACGGCAATGCACGGGCCGGGGGTTGCCTTCGATCCGGACGCGGGACAGATAGGCTGCAAGGGAACGCAGTTCGGAGAGGCCGGCATCGGTTTGCAGCACGCTGATCGCGGATGCATCCCCCGAGCGTCGGACAAGTTTGGCCACGCGCTCCCCGATGTGCGACGGGTCTGCGGATGGCAATTCGATCAGATGCGGCGCATGTTCGCCAAACGCCGCGAGTGCAGAGCCCGAAAGGGCATTGGCCGCGCCGTCCTGCCGCAACGCGGCCACCGCATCTGGCGTCAGCAAGGCAAAGTCGGCAAGTGCCCACAGGCGAATGCTTGACGTACAGCACAACGAGGCCGCCATCCCGGCGATCTGCGGGGCACTCGGCATCTTATTGGCGAAGCTCATCGCGTTCACTGCAGGGCTGCAAATGGTGCCCCACTGCTGGCGGCCTTGAGCATGCATTCGACGCAAACGGATTCGGGAAACAGCGGCAGGCCTTTGGACACGCTCGCCGGTCCCACGAACGATTTCTTGCTCGCATGCACCTTGATCTGCCCGGGGCAGGCAATGGTGATGTTGCCGCCCTCGATGGTCAGGCTGGCGCCGCCGGAGGTGGCCAGGTGTACGGTCTTGCCCGCGGCGAATTCGGCCTCGGCGTTAGCGCTGATGATCTTCAGCGCATCCTTGGCCTGCAGCTTGACCTGGTCGTTCTGGGCCTGGACGTCCAGCTCGCCTTCGCCGGTGACCAGGCTCAGCGAGGTGGTCTCGGTCGAGGCGCCGTCCACGGCCTCCACCAGCCAGCCGATCGCCTGGCCCGTGTGCAGGCGCAGGCTGCCCGCAACGGCCAGGTTGCTGGCCTGGCCGCTGGCCAGGGTCAGCGTTTCGCCGGCGGCCCAGTGCAGGCTCTGGCCTGCCACCTGGACGATGCCGGCGGGCGCGGCCAGGCCCAGGATGGGGTCGCCGGTGTGCGGCACGCGGCAATCGCCGGGGGCGGGGCTGCGGTCGGCGGCTTCGCCCTTGGCCAGATCGTAGTCGTCGCCCGGCACCGCGGTCTTCGCGCTCGTGAGCAGTGCGGCAAGCGGGGCCTGATCGTCGATCAGCCTGGATTTGCTGCGGCCCACGCCCTCATGGCCGGCCAGCTTCACCGTCAGGTGCGTGCCGGCTGCGCCGCTGAACACCTCCGCCACGGTTTGCGCCTGCTTCAACAGCGCCGCCGGGCCCACGGCATCACCAGCGGGTGTCTCGCCGGGAGTCGCATAGGCGCTCAGCCACAGGCCGCGCTCCGCACGCACCGCGCCCCAGGCGTCGGTCCGCAGCTCGAAGCCTTCGCCGCGGAAGCTGCCGCGGTAGTTGTCGGCCTGGTGGATCAGATGCCCCAGCGTGAGCTGGGTGGTCGCCTGCGTGGTCGCCAGCTGCAGCCGCAGCTGGCCGTCGCTGTCGTCGAACAGCAGCCGGTTGTGGCCGGATCCGTGCCACTCCTGCGACTGGATGCCCCACAGCGCGCTGGCATTGCGGTGGGCGTCGTCGCCAGCGCCCATGCCGTGCCACGGCGGCGCATGGCCTCCGGCCAGGTTGGCCTGGGCGCTGGGGCCGTGGTCGCTGGCCTGTGCGTACAGGTCAGTACCCGTGGCCGCGGCCTCTTTGCCGCCGGCAGTCGGGGCAAGGCCTGCTTCACCCTGGCCGTTGTAGAGGGCACCAACAACCACGGGCCGATCGATGTCGCCCTCAAGGAAGGCCACCAGCACTTCCTGCCCGACCCGCGGCAGGAACTGCGCGCCCACGCCCGGGCCGGCGTAACGCTGCGACACGCGCAGCCAGCAGGAGCGCTCGGCCGTGTTCCCATCGCCGGACTGCCAGTGGAACTTCACCTTGATCCGGCCCAGCGCGTCGCTGCTGAGCACGTCATGGCCGCCGTCATCGGCAACCACGAGGGCGCTCTGATAGCCCGGTGCGGTCGGGCGCGGGTTGAGGCGGGTGCCGGTGTCGTCGTGCAGGCGCGGCCGCCAGGGCAGGGCGCGGGGCACGGACTGGAAGGCGTTGGCGTAGCCGTGCGCGTTGGCGTGCTGCCACAGGTGCTGCATGCCGGCTGCGTCCAATGGAAGGGCTTGGGGCAGGGCAGGCCAGCCGGGGGCGGGGCCGAGCAGGTCGACCAGGCCGTCGCGCACGGTGTCGGGCAGGTTGTTGCGGCCTGCGTGGCGCAGGCCCTGCAGGAAGAAGACGTCCGCGCCTTCGGCGTTGCGCGGGGCATCGGTGAGCGTGAACGCGGTGCCTGCGCGGAAGCTGCGCACGCCGCCCTGGCCCTGCCAGCGCTGCCGGCCGGCTTCGCGCGCTTCGCCTGACAGCCGCGCGTAGCGCTCGGCCTGACCAGCGTCGGCAAACGCATACGCGCCGGACGGGTCGTAGGATTCGCCATAAGCAGGCACGCCGTCGGCGCCCAGTGGAAGCTGGGTCGCGACCGACTGCACCGTGCGGTAGTCGGTGCCCAGCAGGCTCAGCTTCGCCGAACCGACGCGGCGGCAACTGCCGATGGCGTGGATGGTGTCTTGTGACTCGGTGGCGTCGTCGCGGTGGAAGCGGATGCAGCCGCCAGCAGCAATGGCGTCCTCGGGCTGCGCTCCGCTGTCGGCGAAAATCACCAGGCGATGACCAGCCGCTGCGGCCTCGTCCTCTTCCCAGCGCCAGCCCAGGCCTTCTTCGGCCAGCAGCCGCGACACGAAATCGAAGTCGGTCTCCCGGTACTGCACGCAGTAGCTGCGCGGATGGGCCTCGGCAATGAACGGGCCGACCTCGTCGGACAGCTGCCACTGGGCGAGCGGGGCGTAACCATCGAACACCGCTTCGGCGATCTCGATGACGGTCTTGTCCTGGAACACGCGGCTGTGCCGGCCCTGGGTCATCCACCACGTCCACGGCACCAGGCACAGGCGATAGCGCACCAAACCACCGTCGCCGCCCAGGCACGAGGCTTCACGGATCACGCCGCTGCGGCGGGCGGAACTGCCGTCGGCCAGGCGCGTGGCGAGGGTGGCGGTGGTGCCGAGCAGTTCATCCAGGGCCCACGAGGCATCGCTGGACAACACGTCCACCCACCATTCGTAACCCAGCGAAAGCTGCTCCCAGCCCTGCCAGCGCTCAACGGCGCAGTCGGCGGGGAGGGCGTCGCCCTGCAGCTGGTACAACCGGTCGGTGCCCACGTACTGGGCCAGGGACGCCAGCATCTGCTGGGCCTGGGCCAACGGGTTGGTCATTTCGCTCCTCCTTGAACTCGACGCGAGCAGTGGCACCTTGGAAAGGCGCCCAGCAGCCTCGCCTCCGTGGCCTGCTGCTGTGTTCCCTTGGATTCTCGCACGGACAAGTTTTTACCAGAAGTGCCGCTCCGGGTCACTTTGCCTGATTCCATTGTCCGGACCGTGCTGCCAGGAGATCGCATCCCGGCGGCTTGGTATCGTGTCACCCCGATTCCCAAGGATTCCCCACGCGTGTCACGCAAGGTCTTTCCCGGCACCGGCATCGAGCCCGACCTGCTCTCGGCCGGCAATGAGTCGCTGCAGCCCCTGGCCGAGCGCATGCGGCCGCGCACACTGGACGAGATGGTCGGCCAGCGCCGCCTGCTGGCGCCCGGATCCGCGCTGCGGCGTGCGGTCGAGTCCGGCCGCGTGCACTCCATGGTGCTGTGGGGGCCGCCGGGCTGCGGCAAGACCACGCTGGCCCTGCTGCTGGCCGCATACTCCGATGCCGAGTACCGCGCGATCTCGGCGGTGCTGACCGGCCTGCCCGACGTGCGCAAGGTGCTGGCCGAGGCCGACCACACCTTCGCCGGTGGCCGCCGGACAGTGCTGTTTGTCGACGAGGTGCACCGGTTCAACAAGGTGCAGCAGGACGCCTTCCTGCCGCACATCGAGCGCGGCACGATCATCTTTGTCGGCGCGACCACGGAAAATCCGTCGTTCGAACTCAACTCGGCGCTGCTGTCGCGCTGCCGCGTGCACGTCATGGAGGCGGTCTCGGCCGAGGATATCGGCGTAGCCCTGCAGCGCGCCCTGGATGATTCTGAGCGTGGCCTCGGCGGACGCGGCATCGTCATCGGCGACGACCAACTGCGTCTCATCGCCAGCGCCGCCGATGGCGACGTGCGCCGCGCGCTCACCCTGCTCGAAATCGCGGTGGAACTGGTGGGCGAGGGCGGCACCATCACCGATGAAACCCTGGGCCAGGTGCTGGCCGACCGCAGCCGCCGCTTCGACAAGGGCGGTGACCACTTCTACGACCAGATCTCGGCGCTGCACAAATCCGTGCGCAGCTCGAATCCCGATGCCGCGCTGTATTGGCTCGCGCGCATGCTCGACGGCGGTGCGGACGCCAGTTACCTCGCGCGCAGGCTGACGCGGATGGCGGTGGAGGACATCGGCCTGGCGGATCCACGCGCACTGACCATGTCACTCGAAGCCTGGGACGCCTACGATCGCCTCGGCAGCCCCGAGGGCGATCTCGCGCTTGGCCAGCTGGCGATCTACCTGGCGAGCACCGCGAAGTCGAACGCCGCCTACAAGGCATTCGGCGAAGCGAAGCGCGACGTGTCCGAATACGGCAGCGCGGAGGTGCCCATGCACCTGCGCAACGCGCCGACGAAGCTGATGAAGCAACTCGGCCACGGCGCCGGCTACCAGTACGACCATGATGCGGAGGGCGGCGTCGCACTCGGCCAGACGGGCTTCCCGGACACGATGGGCGAACGCGTCTACTACCGCCCCGTCGAACGAGGCCTGGAAATCAAACTGCGCGAGAAGCTCGAGCGCCTGCGCGCCGCCCGCGCCAACAAGCCCGCTCCCACAAAACCATAGAAGCAGCGACGCCTGCGATCCCCGAAGATCTGTGGGAGCGGCTATAGCCGCGATCGAGACACCCGCATTCGCAGGGGCGCTACGCCGCGAGCCTGCGTTTCGCCTGCAGGCGAATCGCCGCTGTAGCGGCTCCCACAAGAGCGGTGCGCGCGGCTCGCAGAAAAGGCGATCAGGGCGGAGGCAGGCAGCCAAGTGCGGCGAGCGGGCCCGCGAGCGCCGGCATGTGCATCAGCCAGGGTGCGGCGATCGTCAGCAGGCCGGCCGCAAGCACTAGCCCACCCATCGCCATCCGCCATCGCCCACGCTGCAGCCACTGTCCCAAACGCGCACCCGACCACGTCAGCGACACCATCAGCGGCAGCGTGCCAAGGCCGAAGGCCGCCATGGTCAACGAACCGTTGGTGGCGTCCGCCTGCAACCAGGCAGCGGCCAGCATCGTGGTGCTCAGGCCGCAGGGCATCCAGCCCCAGAGCACGCCGAGCGCGATGCGCTTGGCCGCGGTGTTCGCCGGCAGCAGGGGTGCCTGGAATTTTCGCAGCCGCTGCCAGAGCGCAACGCCCGGGCGGCCGAGGAAGGACAGCCGTCCCGTGCGGTCCAGGAGCCGCAGCGCCACCAGCACCAGCACCACGCCAACGAGCATGCGCGCGCCGAAGGCCAGCCAGGGACTGCGAGCCGCGGCCAGGATGCCGCCGCCGATGCCACCGGCAAGCGCGCCGGCCAGCACGTAGCCGCCGACGCGGCCGAGGTTCGGTTGCATCGCGGTCCACCAGCTGCGGCCGCCGCCCATTGCCGAGAAGCCGCCGGCGATCCCGCCGCACATCGCAGCGCAGTGCACGCCGCCCAGTACGCCGGTCAGCAGCGCTGCGCCGATGGCGAGCCAGTCAATCGGCATGGTTGCTGCTGCGGTCGCGCGCCACGCCGGCGACGCCGGAAGCGTCCGTGCCTGCACGATCCGTCGCGCCCGTCGCGGCGTCATCGGCCACGACCGCATCGCTCGTCGCCACTGGCAGCTGGTCGGCGCTGTCGTCGCGCAGGATGTCGATGGCGGCCGCATCCAGGTTCTCGAACTGTCCCTTGCGCACGGCCCAGCGGAAGGCCCAGACCGCGATGCCCAGCAGCACGATGCTCACCGGGATGAGGAACAGCAGGATATTCATGTGCCCGAGGCCCGCGCCAGGCGCAGCGCGTTGAAGGTGACGATGAGCGAAGACAGCGCCATGCCCAGCGCCGCCACCCAGGGCGTCACCAGGCCGGCGGCGGCCAGCGGGATGGCGATGATGTTGTAGCCCAGCGCCCAGGCAAGGTTCTGGCGCACGATCGCACGCGTGCGGCGCGCCAGGCCGATGGCGGCGGGGATGCGCAGCAGCGACGGCGCGGTGAGCACCAGGCTGGCGGCGCGGTGGGCAAGGGCGGCGCCGCTGCCGATCGCGATCGAGACGTCGGCGCCGGCCAGCACCGGCGCGTCGTTGAGACCATCGCCGACCATGGCCACGGTGCGGCCCAGGGACTGCAGCGATCGCACGCCCTGCAGCTTGTCCTCGGGCGACTGCCGCGACGCGGCATGGTCGATGCCGATCCGGTCGGCGAACGCATCCACCGACACCGCTGCATCGCCACTGGATATGTGCACTTCAACGCCCATGTTGCGCAGCGCCGCAATGGCCGCCGCGGCGTCCTCGCGAGGAGGCTCTTCCAGCACGAAGCGCGCCGCCGCCTCGTCGCCATTGCCCAGCCACAGCGCACCGTCGTCGGCGCGACCGGCAGCGAAATCGGCGCGCCCCAGCCGCCATGGCCGGCCGTCGACCACGCCGGCGATGCCGAGTCCCGGTTGCTCTTCGACCCCGCTCACGGCCAGCCCCGTGTCCTGGCCATCGAAAGCGCGTGCGATCGGGTGCAGGCTGTCGCGCTCGATCGCCGCCGCGATCGCGAGCGCGTCCTCGATGTCCAGCTTGCCGAAGGCTTCCACGCCCGACACCTTCGGGCGCCCGCTGCCGAGGGTGCCGGTCTTGTCGAAAACGATGTCGGTTGCCGCTGCCAGCGAGCCCAGGGCATCGGGATTGGTGGACAACACGCCCAGTTTGGCCAAGGTGCCGTTGGCGACGGTGAGCGCCGTCGGTACCGCTAGCGACAGCGCGCAGGGGCAGCTGATCACCAGCAGGGCGATCGCCACCTCCAACGCACGTGAGGGGTCGTAAATCCGCCAGCCGATGTACACCAGCACCGTCGCCACCAGGATGCCGGCCACGAAGCGGCTGGACACGGCATCGGCCAGCTGCGCCGCGCGCGGACGGTGCGACTGTGCGCGTTCGACCAGTGACTCCAGCTCCGCGAGACGGGTGCCGGCGCCGACCTGTTCAACGCGAATGCGCGCCGGCGCCTCGCGGCACACGGTGCCGGCGAAGATGGTGTCACCCGGTACGTGCAGCACGGGATGCGCTTCGCCGGTCAGCAGCGCTTCTTCGAAACGGGCCGCTGCGTCGAGCAGGATGCCGTCGGCAGGCACCGTGTCGCCGGCGGCAATGCATGCGATGTCGCCGGCCGCCAGCGCCGCGGTGGGCACGACTTCGCGACTGCCGTCGGCAAGCTCGCGCGTAGCCAGCTCCGGTCGCGCCCGCGCCAGGGTGTCGACCTGGGCCACCGCCGTGCGCCGTGCCCGCTGCTCCAGCATCCGCGCGCCCAGCAGCAGGAAGACGAACATCACCGCCGCGTCGTACCAGACATGGGTGCCGCCACGCAGCGTCTCGAACACGCTGGCGAAGTAGGCCAGCAGCGTTGAGCTGGCGATCAGCGTGTCCATGCCCAGCTGGCGGTTGCGCAGCTCGCGCAGCATGCCGGCGATGAACGGCCAACCGCACCAGAACACCACCGGCGTCGACAGCAGGAGGGTCACCCAGCGGAAGAAGTCGCGCGTGGCCAGCGGCATCTGCTGATGGATGTCGAGGTACAGGGCCTCGGCGAACATCATCGCCTGGATCGACACCAGGCCTGCGATGCCGATGCGTACCAGGTCGCGGTTGCGCTGCGCGCGGCGTTCGCGCTCGCGCTCGGTGCCGGAAGCGAGATAGGGCACGTAGCCGAGGCCGGCCAGGCGCCGCAGCGGGCCCGAAAGCGCGGTGCGCGCCGGGTCCCAGGCGATGCGGATCCGGCCAGTCACGGCGTTGGCCACGACTTCAAACACGCCGGGCTCGCGCGCGACCGCGCGGTCGACCAGCCAGGCACAGGCCGCGCAGCGCATGCCGTCGGTAAGCACGGTGATCTCGCGGCCACCATCCACATCGCGCACATGGCTGGCCTGGACGTCGTCGCGGTCGAAGGCGGCCAGTTGGGCCTCGAGGTCGGTGGCGGCGCGGCCGCCCGGCTCGGTACGCAGGCGGTAGTAGTCGACAAGGTTGGCGTCGCGGATCCACTGCGCGGCCGCGGCGCAGCCGTCGCAGCAGAACTGCCGCGACTGGCCGTCGATGCGGGCCCTGGCCGGGTCCGCAGGCAGGTCCTGGCTGCAGTGGAAGCAGCCTTCGCCGGCGCTCTGCGCGTCGCGCACGGCGCCGGCCGTGGCGAGCGCGTCCGCGTTCACCTCACTCCTGCTCGCCGGAGAAGGCCGGCTTTACGTGGGCCGCACGCTGGCCCTTGGGCATCCGGCCCTGCAGGCGCCAGAGCATGCCCTCGGGCATCAGTTCGAGCTTCCAATCGTTGCCCAGGCCGACCTCGGCGTCGGCGCGCCAGCCGTTGTCGCTGGGCTCGGCGCGCAGTTCGATGTCGGAGGCAGCCAGGGCCGGGTGGCGCAGCACCACGCGCAGGGGCTGGTCGCGCATGAACTCGCCGGTGACCGGCAGCACTTCGACATAGCCTTCGTCGATGCGGATGATCGCGCTCAGCCGCAGGTCGCGTGCGCGGGCGTCTGGACTCAGGTCGGCGACCTGCATCCGCGCGGTCCGCTGCACCACGTCGCCCACGGCGTCGTTGGAATCGCGGGTCGCGAGGCCCAGCAGGAAGATGCCTCCGATCACCGAGGCGAGCGGCAGGCCAATCACCAGCCACATCATGGGCTCGCGCCAGAAAGGACGTTTGTTCTGCTTGTCTGTCATTGCATGGGTCCGAAGAAACTGCTGTCGACCGTTTCGCTGGTCCCGCCATCGACGGTCTCGACCCGGAACAGCAGCGGCTGGCGGCCGGTGAGGGAGTCCGGGGCGGTCACCACCACCGGTACGCTGATCACCTGCTGCGCTGCGGCCTGCACGCTGTCAAGGCCGCTGCCGCGGAGTTCGATACCGGGCGCGGCGCCATCGATCGTGATGCGGTAGGTCGTCGCATCGTCACTCTTGTTGACGACCTTGAGGGTGTAGTCATTCTCCACCTGGCCGCCGCCGACGACGCGATAGAGCGCATTGCGGTCGCGCAGCACCTCGACGATCAGCGGGCTGCGGGTGCTTACGCCCACCACCCAGGCCACGACCAGCGCCACCAGCACGACGCCGTAGATCAGCACCCGCGGGCGCAGCACCCGCGTGGGCTTGTTGTCGATGGCGTTCTGCGTGCTGTAGCGGATCAGCCCGCGCTCGAAGCCCATCTTGTCCATCACCGAGTCGCAGGCGTCGATGCAGGCGCCACAGGCGATGCACTCGTATTGCAGGCCGTTGCGGATGTCGATGCCGGTCGGGCAGACCTGCACGCACATGGTGCAGTCGATGCAGTCGCCGAGCTCGTCGGGCGCGAACTTCGGCAGCGGCTCGGCCACTTCGCCGATGCCACCAAGGGTGATGGTGCCGGCCGCCTGCACGCGGTTGTCGGCCGCGGTCGGATGCAGCGCGGAACGGAACACGTAGTCGTAGGCGGTGATCTGGCCGAGCAGGGCACGCCCGCGGGCGGCGATGCTGCCCAGGCCGCGCTTGCGCGGGCCGCGCGGCTCGCCGCGCATCGGGTCGTAGGCGATGATCAGGGTGTTGCGGTCGAACATCGCGCTCTGGAAGCGCGCGTACGGGCACATGTACTTGCAGACCTGCTCGCGCAGGAAGCCTGCGTTGCCCCAGGTGGCGAGCGCATAGAACAGCACCCAGAAGGTTTCCCAGCCGCCCCATTCAAGCCGCGGCAGGCGCGCTGCAAGATCGCCGATGGGGGTGAAGAACCCCACGAAGGTGAAGCCCGTCCACAGCGCGAACACCAGCCACAGCGCGTGCTTTGCACCCTTGCGCAGGAGCTTCTCGCGGTTCCACGGGCCGGCGTCGAGCTTCATGCGCTTGTTGCGGTCGCCCTCGGTCCACTGCTCCATCCACAGGAAGACCTCGGTCCACACCGTCTGCGGGCAGGCGTAGCCACAGAACAGGCGCCCGGCCAGCGCCGTGAAGAAGAACAGCGCCAGCGCCGCGATGATCAGCAGCAGGGCCAGGAACAGGAAATCCTGCGGCCAGAAGGTCAGGCTGAAGACGTGGAACTTGCGCGCCGGCAGGTCGAACAGCACTGCCTGGCGATCATCCCAGCGCAGCCAGGGGAAGACGTAGAACATGCCCAGCAGCCAGAACACTGCGGCCACCCGCAGGGTGTTCAGGCGTCCGGAAACCTCGCGCGGATAGACCTTGCGCTCGCTGACGTACATCGAGCCGCCGGTGTCCTCGGCAAGCTCCAGGGGAATGCGACGGCTCATTTATCTCGGGGTAGCGCTCTGTTGAACCGGCTTGCCGGGCGCAGCAGGATCCATGTGAACAGGCTGGAGGCCGCGGTGGCGACCCAGAACATGAAGAAGGCAATGGAATAGCCCAGGCTGCGGCTGATCTCGATGCCGGGAAAGGTGATGTCGCGCAGGACCAGCGGGTCGACGAAGGCGAAGAACACCATCGTCGCCACGCCGGCTGCGAAGAAGCTGGGCCAGAGGATCGCGCCCACCCGCTGCGCCATCGGGCGCGGCGGGTGGTCGAAGGCGGGAGTGGGGGTATGGCTCACTGGCTCTCCGCCCGCGGCTCCCCGGTCGCGGCATTGTTGGACAGCGACCAGACATACGAACCGACCAGTCGCGCACGGGTCTCGCCAAGCAGTTCGCGGTGTGCCGGCATGACGCCATGGCGACCCTGGTTGATGGTTTCCATGATCGATTCCACCGAGCTGCCGTACATGGCGTAGTCGTCGGTCAGGTCCGGCGCGCCAAGGGCCTGGTTGCCGGTTCCGTCGATGCCGTGGCAGGCGACGCAGACGCCTTCGTACAGACTCTTGCCCTGGGCGGCGAAGTAGTCGCTCGCGGGCACCTCGCCAGCAAGCGAGCGCGCATAGGTGGCGACCGACAGCACCGCATTGTCACCGCCCATGCCCGTGAGCACCGTGCCCCATTCGGGCATCACGCCCTGGCGGCCATCGAGGATGCTGGTGAGGATGTCGTCCTCCGCGCCACCCCAGTGCCAGACATCGTCGGTCAGGTTCGGATAGCCCACCGCGCCCTGTGCCGAGGATCCGTGGCAGGTCGCACAGGTGTTGGCGAAGATCGCCCGGCCGAGTTCCACCGCACGCGGGTCGCCGGCAAGCGTGGAAATCGGCTGGCCGTCGTAGGGGCGGAAGGTCTCGGCGAGGATCGCATCCTGCTTCGCCTTGTCGGCATCGTGTTCGCCCGCCGAGGTCCAGCCGCCGAAGCCCTTGAAGTTGCCGAAGCCCGGATACCAGAGGAGGTAGCCCACGGCGAAGACCATGGTCAGGTAGAAGCCGATGATCCACCAGCGCGGCAGCGGCTTGTTGTATTCGGTGATGTCGCCGTCCCAGACGTGGCCGGTCTCCTCGGGCTTGGGGTCGCCAGGGCGGCGGCGGCTTGTCCAGGCCAGCAGGTACCAGAGGCCGCCGATGTTCAGCAGCACCAGCACGATGACGTAAATGCTCCAACCGGTGCTCATTGCCGGGGCTCCTCAAAATCGTCTTCAAGAGGCATCTGGGCGGCTGCGTCGAACTCGGCCTTGTGCGAAGGCCGCCAGACCCAGATCCAGCCGCCCACGAACAGCAGCAGCAGGGACAGCGTGACAAGCCCGCCGATCATGGCGCGCTCTCCACGTCGGACCCGGTGGCGGCCGCTGCCGCTGCGGCGGTGGGCGCGTGGCGGCCCAGGCCCTGCAGGTAGGCAACCACGGCGTCGAGTTCGGTCTTGCCGGCGACCACCGCGGCGGCGCCGTCGATGTCCTCGTCGCTGTAAGGGTCGCCGATGCGGCGCAGGTTGCGCATGTTGCGGGTGACCTTTTCGCCGCTGACGGGGGTGTCGGCCAGCCACGGGAAGGACGGCATGTTCGACTCCGGCACCACTGCACGCGGATCGATCAGGTGCACGCGGTGCCAGTCGTCGGAATAGCGGCCGCCAACGCGCGCAAGATCAGGCCCGGTGCGCTTGGAGCCCCACTGGTGCGGCCGGTCATAGACCGACTCGCCGGCCAGCGAATAGTGGCCGTAGCGCTCGGTCTCGAAGCGCAGGGTGCGGATCATCTGCGTGTGGCAGTTGTAGCAGCCCTCGCGGACGTAGACGTCGCGACCGGCGAGCTCAAGCGCGGCATAGGGCTCGACGCCGGGCAGGGGCTCGATCGCCTCGGCCTGGTACATCAGCGGCACGATCTCGGTCAGGCCGCCGAAAGACACCGCGACTGCGATCAGGCCGATCATCAGGCCGATGTTCTTCTCGATCTTCTGGTGGCCGTTGGACGGCGCGGGGTTCTTCTTGTCCGTCATGTCAGGCTCCCTGGGTCGAAGCGCGGGCGTCGGCGGGATCGGGCGGCATCACCGGCTGCGGCGCCGGGTCCTTGGCGGCCTGGAAGGTCTTCCACGTGTTGACCGCCATCAGCCCCATGCCGACGAGGATCAGCAGGCCACCGCCAAAACGCACGAGGTAGTAGGGATAGGTGGCGTTGAGCGACTCGACGAAGCTGTAGGTCAGCGTGCCGTCGGCGTTGGTGGCGCGCCACATCAGGCCCTGCATCACACCGGCGATCCACATCGAGGCGATGTAGAGCACGACGCCGACAGTGTGCAGCCAGAAGTGCGTGTCGATCCACTTGACCGAGTGCATCTCCTTCAGGCCGAGCACGCGCGGCATCAGCGAATAGATCGAGCCGATGGTGATCATCGCGACCCAGCCCAGGGCGCCGGCATGCACGTGGCCGACGGTCCAGTCGGTGTAGTGCGACAGCGAGTTGACGGTCTTGATCGAGAGCAGCGGGCCTTCGAAGGTGGCGATCATGTAGAACGACAGCGCCACGATCAGGAACTTCAGGATCGGGTCGGTGCGGAGTTTGTACCAGACCCCGGACAGAGTCATGATCCCGTTGATCGCGCCACCCCAGCTGGGCGCCAGCAGGATCAGCGAGAACACCATGCCCACCGACTGCACCCAGTCGGGCAGGGAGGTGTAAAGCAGGTGGTGCGGGCCGGCCCACATGTAGACCGCGATCAGCGCCCAGAAGTGCACGATAGACAGGCGGTAGGAGTAGATCGGGCGCCCGGCCTGCTTGGGCACGAAGTAATACATCATGCCGAGGAAGGCGGTGGTGAGCAGGAAGCCCACCGCGTTGTGCCCGTACCACCACTGCACCATGGCATCGACCGTGCCGCTGTAGACGGGATACGACTTGTCCCAACCGGACGGGATGGCGATGTTGTTGACGATGTGCAGCAGGGCGATGGTGATGATGTACGCGCCGAAGAACCAGTTGGCGACGTAGATGTGCTGCACCCGGCGTTTGGCGATGGTGCCGAAGTAAAGCACCGCGTAGGCGATCCATACCACCGCGAGCGCCCAGTCGATGGGCCACTCGAGTTCGGCGTATTCCTTGCTCTGGGTGATGCCCAGGGGCAGGGTGATGACCGCGGCGACCAGGATCGCCTGCCAGCCCCAGAACACGAAGGAGGCCAGCCGGTCCGAGATGAGACGGACGTGGCAGGTGCGCTGCACCACGTGCAGGCTGGTGGCGAACAACGCACTGACGCCGAAGGCGAAGATCACGCCGTTGGTGTGCAGCGGGCGCAGGCGACCGTAGCTCAGCCACGGAATGCCTTCACCAAGGGTCGGCCAGTACAGCTGGGCGGCGATGAACACGCCGACCGCCATGCCGACGATGCCCCAGACCACGGTGGCGATGGTGAACTGGCGCACCACTTTGTCGTTGTAGAAGCCGGACCTGGCTGTATCGGAACCGCTGATGTCGGCCAGGGCCGTCGCGGTGGCTGGGGTCGAGGACATGGGCACGTGACCTTGGTTTGCTGGTTGTCGATTTTCCGGTATCCGCCCACGCCTGGACTTGATCACAGTCAATGCCGGGGCCTGTTTCGGCTGACACCTCGAAGCATTACGCGCATGGGCCGGACGGAACCACGCGCCGGCGGATGCTGCACCCGCACATTATAGGCTCCCCAAACGCGAAAGGGGCGCGACTCGGCGCCCTCCTGGCTTGCGGGTGACGCGCCGGCAACGTTGTGTCCCATCGGTGCCACATGCAGTATCCGGGGATGGGTCGCCCGCGCCCATGACATGGGTCAAGCGGCAAGCAGCATCCAGAAAATTCCGCCCGGGTGGTGCATGCGGGCGATCGAGTACATGAAGCCGAACACCGCCAGCGCGGCCAGGTAGCTGGCGATGCGCACACGCGGCGTCCGGCCGCGCCGGAGGGCGAACACGCCCAGGACCACGTAGACCACCAGCAATACGAGTTTCATGGTCAGCCAGCCATTGCCGAACATCGCGCCGGGCAGGATGGTGAGCAGCATCAGCGCGGCGGTGAGCAGCGTGGTGTCGATTGCGTAGCTGAGGTAGCGCACGGGAGCCGCCAACGCCCAGCGCTGCATTCCCGCCTGCACCAGCAGGCCACGCAGCGCAAACAGCAGGCCGCTTGCGATCACCGTGGTCACGTGGACCAGCTTGATCTGCGGATAGAACTCGATCATGGATTCACCCCGGGCGTCCGTCGCTGCGCGGCGACAGGTAGATCCTGCCCAGCCTGGCCACCCACGGCCCCAGCGCCACCAGCCAGCCCATTGCGGCCACCGCCCACCACGCACCCGGGTCGGCCGAGACGTCGGCCAGGATGCGCACGACAGTGACCACCTGGATCGCCGCGAAGGCGAACCAGGCCACCGCCGGCATCTCGATCTTCCGGCCCGAATGGCCCTGCGTCACCCGGGTCACCATGGCCACCAGCACGCTGCCGAAAAAGCCCACGAACAGCGCGTGCGCCGGCGCGCGGCCGAGGATGAAGCCGTCGCCCGCGAAGTAGACCAGGCTCTGCACGGCGTACAGCGCAAAGGTCACCGGCAGCCAGGCCAGGCCCAGGAACAGCACCGCGAGGATGCCGGGCTTGCGACCACGTGGCCACCAGCGCCACAGCGCCAGGAGCGACAGCGCCAGCAGCGGCAGATCGGCCAGCCACAGCCAGGCATAGGCGTGCGCCAGTTCCAGGCCCAGGTGCAGCAGGCAGAACGCCCAGAACGCAGCCAGCAGCCACATCGGCCGCCATGCCGCGTAGCCGGGTACCACGTTCAAGGCGAAGAACGGGAACATGCGGTGTGCCACCGTCAGGTAGACCGGCAGCAGCAGCCCGAAGGTACCGACCTTGATGCTCGCGAAGATCCACTGCGGCGAGCCGGACAGCATTCCGCCCGCGAATGCGGCCAGCCCCAGCCAGCCCAGCAGCAGCGCGGCGAAGCACGAGCGCGCATGCCAGGTGCGGTTGCGGTCGCGCAGTACGAGGTCGCCGAGGAAGCACAGGCCCGCCATCCAGCCCGCAAGCGTCATCGCCACGCCGACCTCGATGCCGGCGGGCGCGCCGAACGCACCCAGCAGCACCGCGAGCTGGCCGCCGAACATGCCGGCTCCCACCGGCAGGTAGTGCCAGCGGGCGGCATCAGGCAGCCCCATCCATTTGGGGAATGTCGTCAGCAGGAAGCCGAAGATGAAGCTTGGCAGCATCTGGTACTGCATGACGATGGCATGCAGCCAGCCGGCATACGGATCGGGCTGCGGCATCCGCAGCAGGTCGGGCCAGCGCGCAGCGAGCAGCCACGCCGCCCACCAGGCCATCGCCAGCAGGACGTTGCCGGCGCCGACGAAGAACATCAGGCGATGGGGAGCGACGGCCAGGAGCCGCGGCGACATGTGCTGGTCGGGTCGTGTGTCCATGGCGGCCAGTGTGGACCGTCTGCTTGCTTCACGGCCTTGATCCAGGTCAGCGGGAACGTGCATGTGGCGCGCACGACAGGACATGCCGCTCGCACAATGGAAAAGGGGGCGGACTCGCGTCCGCCCCCCGGGTGCTTCGACGAATCCGCTCAGGCCTCGTTGTGTGCGTCCCCGCCGATTGCGGCGGGGGTGCGGGCCCGGCCCGGCGCCAGCCACAGCGAAGCGACGAACACGGCCATCAGGATCCCGCCGATCGCGAACACGATGTCGCCCGGCGTACGCAGCCAGACCAGCACATCGATGATCGGACGCCCCATGAACTCCGCCGAACGGGCGTACCAGTAGCCACGCTCGATATTGGCTTCCAACTGCAGGATCCCCATCGGCAGCAGGGTCAGCACAGCCATCAGGGCGAGGCCGATGTTGAACGACCAGAATGCCGAGCGGATCAGGCCCTCGCGCCAGACCAGTGCGGGCTTCAGGCCGCGCAGGCAATACAGCATCAGGCCCATGCCGAGCATGCCGTACACGCCGAACAGCGCGGTGTGGCCGTGGGCCGCGGTCAGGTTGGTGCCCTGCATGAAGTACAGCGCGATCGGCGTGTTGATCAGGAAGCCCAGCAGGCCGGCACCGATGAGGTTCCAGAAGCTGACCGCCAGGAAGAACATGATTGGCCACTTGTAGCGCTGCATCCACGGCGTGGCGCGGCCGGTCTTCCAGGTGTCGTACGCCTCCAGGCCGATCAGCGCCAGGGGCACCACTTCAAGCGCCGAGATACTCGCTCCCACCGCGATGATCGCGGTTGTCGTGCCGGCGAAGTACAAGTGGTGGAACATGCCAAGCACGCCGCCGGCCATGAACACGATGGTCGCGAACAGCACCGCGATCGTCGCCGACCTGCCCCGCACCAGCCCCAGCTTGACGAAGATGAAGCTGATCACCGCGACCGCGAAGACCTCGAAGAAGCCCTCCACCCACAGGTGCACGATCCAGAAGCGCCAGTAGGTGATGATCGAGATGTGCGAGTGCTCGCGCCACATCAGGCCGGCCGCGTACAGCAGGCCGATGGCGACCACCGACAGGAACAGCAGGCCCGCGATCGACGACATTTCGTCCTTGCGCTTGAGCGCCGGCCAAAGGGCGCGACCCATCAGCACCAGCCAAAGCATCAGGCCGATGAACAGGTAGATCTGCCAGAAGCGGCCGATGTCGGTGTATTCCCAGCCCTGGTGGCCGAACCAGAAGTTGTGGGCCAGGCCGAGCTTGTTCATCACTGCCATCCACTGGCCGGCGAACGAGCCCACCACGATCAGGATCAGGCTGATGAACAGGAAGTTCACCCCCAGGCGCTGGAACTTCGGCTCATGCCCGGAAATCGCAGGCGCGAGGTACAGGCCGGTGGCCAGCCAGGCCGTCGCGATCCACAGGATCGCCAGCTGGGTGTGCCAGGTGCGGGTAAGGGTGTAGGGCAGGATCTCGGCCAGGGGCAGGCCATAGGCGGCCTGGCCTTCCACCTGGTAATGGGCGGTGGTCGCGCCCAGCAGGATCTGCACCAGGAACAGGCCCATCACCAACCAGAAATACTTGCCGACCGCGCGCATCGAAGGGGTGATCCTGATCGACAGCGAGGGATCGGTCCTGGGCGGTACCAGCGGCGTTTCCTTGCCGTGCCAGACCGCGTAATGCCAGACCAGCAGCGCGATGCCGGCGATCATCAGCAGGATGCTGAACATCGACCACATGAAGCTGCTGGAAGTGGGCGTGTTGCCGACCATCGGGTCGTGCGGGAAGTTGTGGGTGTACGAGATCTCGCTGCCGGGACGCTCGGTCACCGTGGCCCAGGCGGCCCAGAAGAAGAAGCCCGACATCAGCCGGCGATGCTCTGCATCCGGGATCGGGTTCTCGCGCAGCGCATAGGCCTCGCGAAGCCCGGCGCCTGCCGGATCACCGGAGAACACGCTGTCGTAGTGCGCCGCGACCACGTCGATCGCCCGTGCGCGCTCGTCGGAGATCACGAGCGTGTCGGTGGCGTCGTCATAGGTGTTGACGCGCAGGTCGGGACGCAGCTGGGCCTCGAGCCTGGCCTGGTCATCCGCCGCAAGTGCGTCGTAGGACATGCCGTACTGCGCCTGCGCGCGCATGTCCAGCATCGCCAGGGCTTCCTTGTGCAGCCATTCGGCCGACCAGTCGGGCGCCATCAGCGCGCCATGGCCCCAGATTGAACCGATCTGCTGGCCGCCGAAGCTCTGCCAGACCACGCGGCCGGTTTCGAGCTCTTTCTTGGTGAACACCGTCTGGCCGCTTTCGGTCACGATGCTCGTGGGCAGGGGGGGCGCTTGCTGATGAATCTCGCGCCCCATCCACAGCATGATTGCGAACGTCACTGTGAGCAGGGCGGCTAGTCCCCACCACAACCGCTTGGTTGTATCCATTGGCACGTTTCTCCGCATGTAAAGGCGGCGTCATCGTGGCGATTGGCGTGGGAAAAGAAACTGACCTGGATCAAGCAGTGGAGTGGGGGGGGGGGCGGTGCGAAGGCAGCCGCGCAGCCACTGCGTCGTTTCGCGAAGCCTTACTGCTTCCAGAGCACGGGCGTCGCCAGGGCGCCAAGGCGGGCCTGGTCGATGATCTCGAGCTCGCGCCGATCCACGTGCAGCAGGCCGTCGGCCTGGAAGCGCTTGAGTACGCGACTGACCGTTTCCGGCGCCAGGCGCAGGTAGTTGGCGATGTCGGTGCGCGCCATGGTCAGCTGGAACCGGTCGGGTGAGAACCCACGTGCCGCCAGCCGGCGCGACATCATCACCAGGAAAGCGGCGAGGCGTTCGTCGGCCGTCCAGTCGCCGGCAAGCAGGGCGGCGCGGCCGATGTCACGGCTGAGCAGCCGGAACAGGTGCTGCTGCAGGCCCGGCAGGCGGCCGGCCAGCACCGAAATCTTCGGGAACGAGAACCGGCACAGCATCACCGTGTCGAGCGCCACGGCGTTGCACGGATACGTGTCGCCGTCGATGCCGTCGAGGCCGATCACTTCGCCCGGGAAGTGGAATCCGAGCACGTGCTCTCGGCCGCTGGGATCGATGACATAGGTCTTGACGGTGCCCGCACGCACCGCCGCGATGGCTTCGAAACGATCGCCGACACGGAAGACGTGCTCGCCGGCGTGCAGCGGGCCGACGTGCTCGACCAGCATGTGCAGTTCGCCCAGCGATGCCTTGTCCATGCCCTGGGCCATGCAGGCCTGGGAGAACGCGCATGTGGAGCAGAAGTGGAACTCGTCGCCGTCGTCGGCCAGCACGCTGGGATCGACGCGCGGGAACGTGATCTTGCTCACCACGGGCAAGCCTCCCGTCGCGTCAGATGGCGCGGGAGAAGCGGGGCCGGGGGCTGGATTCGGCGGGGGCGGGGATGAGGTAGCGATCGAAGCACATGGCAATGTTACGCAAGAGCAGCCGTCCGCGCGCGGTCACTTTGATACGACCCGGCTCGACGCGCACCAGGCCGTCGGCCTCCAGTGGCGCAAGTTTCGCCAGCCCCTCGGAAAAATACTCGTTGAAATCAATGGCGTGTCGGCGTTCCAGCGCATCCATCGGCACCTCGGCCTGGCACATCAGTTGCTGGATCAGGTCGGCCCGGATCACGTCGTCTTCGTCCAGCTGCATGCCGCGGAAGACCGGCAGCCGGCCTTCGTCGATCGCGATCTGCCACGAGGGCAGGTCGCGCGGGTTCTGGCTGAAGGTGTCGCCGATGTGGCTGATCGCACTCACGCCAAGGCCGACCAGGTCGCTGTCGGCGTGCGTGGTGTAGCCCATGAAGTTGCGGTGCAGGCTGCCGCGGGCCTGGGCCATGGCCAGGTCGTCGTCGGGCAGCGCGAAGTGATCCATGCCGATGTACTGGTAGCCGGCGGCGGACAGCTTGGTGATCGCCAGCTCCAGCAGGCCGAGCTTGTCCTCTGCGCTGGGCAGGTCCCCGGACTTGATCTGGTTCTGCGGGCGGAAGACCTCGGGCAAGTGCGCATAGCCGTAGACCGCCAGCCGGTCGGGGCGCATCTCGACCACCGTATCCAGCGTGCGCGCGAAGCCCTCCGGGTTCTGCTTCGGCAGGCCGTAGATCAGGTCGACGTTGACCGAGCGGAAGCCGCTGGAGCGGCAGGCCTCGACCACCGCGCGGGTCTCCTCCACCGACTGGATGCGGTTGACCGCCTCCTGCACCACCGGATCGAAGTCCTGCACGCCGAAGCTGGCGCGGTTGAAGCCGATCCGGCCGAGCTCGGCGACGTCGGCCGGCGACACGAAGCGCGGATCGAGCTCGATCGAAATGTCGCTTTCTTCCGGGCGCGCGAAGTGGAACTGCCGGCGCAGCGCATCGACCAGCTCGCCGATCTGGTCGGGACCCATGAAGTTGGGCGTGCCGCCGCCAAGGTGCAGCTGGATCACTTCGCGATCGCGGTCGAACAGCGCCGCAGTCATGTCGATTTCACGATACAACCGCGTGAGGTAGGTGCCGGCGCGCGACTTGTCGCGGGTGATGATCCGGTTGCAACCGCAATAGAAGCAGGGGCTGACGCAGAACGGAACGTGTACATACAGCGACAGCCGCCGCGGGATGGGGTCGCCGTTGCTGGCGGCCGCGGCTTCGCGCAACTGCTCTTCGCCGAACGCGTTGCTGAACTGTGGCGCGGTGGGGTAGGAGGTATAGCGCGGGCCGGGCCGGTCGTAGCGGCGCAGGAGTTCGGCGCTGAAGGGGAGGGATGCGTGCATGGGATGGGATCGTGCAGCAGCCGCGGAGCGCGCGCCTTGACTCGGATCAAGGGTTTGCGTGGCCTGCGATCGCGGTGGAGTCCGACCCGGTGCGCTTGACCGCGCTCAAGCACTCCGGCGCTGGCAGCGGCTAGGATGCGCAGCTGACCCATGTATCCGCACCCTGGAGCCAACCATGAACACGAAGCGCCTTGCCCATCTGATTCCCTTCGCAGCGGCGCTCGCGCTGGCGTCCGCTGCGATCGCCAGCGAGCCGCCGGGGGATGCGGGGCAGGCTGCCCGACCCGACGTCGAGACCATGGTCCAGGCCGAGGTCGCCGTGCGCGGCAGCGTCACTGCCATCGACATCGAAAAGCGCCTGGTGACCCTGGACACGGGCACTGGAACGCGCGTGCTGCCGGTCGATCCGCGCGTTACGGGACTCGACGACCTGCGCGTCGGCGACGTGGTCGACGTGCGCTACCACCGGTCGGTGCTGTTCGACATCCAGCCCGGCGGCAGCGCCGAGCCGGGCGCATACATCAGCGAAGGCCGGCATCCGTCGAATGGCGGACAGGTGGGCGAACAGGAAGTGACCGTGCTCGCGGCGGTGGTTGAGGTCGACGCCGCATCGGGCGCGTTCACCGTGCAGGGCCCGACCGGCAACGTCCGCACGCTGCACGCCGAGAAGCCGGAGCATCGCGAAACCGTGGGCCGGATCAAGGTGGGCGACCTGCTGCGGGTCCGTTTCCGCGAAGGGCTGGCGGTGTCGGTGGCGCAGGCCGAACTGCACTAGCCAAGGCCAGGCGCGTCCACGTGGCGCGCCGGAAGCGGCGGGACCCGACCGGCAGGAGGCCGCATGGGGAGTCATCGATCCATGGATGGAATATCGCTGGCGGTACTGCTGGCCATGGCAACACTGGCGGCCGCGGGCTGGTCCGCGCAGGCGCATGCGCAGACCGTGCAGAAATGCATCGACACCACTGGTCACGTCACGCTGACCAGCGGCGAATGTGCAGACGGGGAGCGGCTTGCGGGCATGTATGACGCCGTGCCGGAGCCCGCCACGGCTGCAGCTGCCGGGAAAGCTGAATCCCGGCGAGGGCAGGAGGGAGCTTCATCGCGATCCGGCGCGACTGCTCGTGGTGTTGCCGGGAGCACGCGTCCCGCCCGGGCGCGGGCGCGCGGCAAGCCTTCATCCGGCCGTTGCCAGGCTGCGCGCGACCGCCGTGAGCAGACGCTCCGCCGCGTGGGCTTGAAGCGTACGTTCGACCTTCTGCGCAAGCTCGACGACGAGGTCTGGGCAGCGTGTGCCCGGGCCGGCGGCTGACCCGCTTTCGAATTCAGTGGGCGTCGCGATCTTCTGCAGCAGGGCAGGCCTTGACCTTCCCGTCATGGGAAGGATTAGGCTGTGCGCATCCTGCAGGAGAACGTACCCGTGACCACCACCATTGCCGCCCTGGATCTGCGACTGCCCATCGAGGGCATGACCTGCGCCTCGTGCGCGGGCCGGGTCGAGCGCGCGTTGAAGCAACTGCCCGGCGTCGATGACGCCACCGTCAACCTTGCCACCGAGACCGCCGAAGTCCGGGGCGCCGCGCTGCCGTCCGCCGCGGACATCGCCCGTGCGATCGAGGCCGCGGGCTATCGCGTTGGCGTGGATGAAACCGAGTTGGCCATCGAAGGCATGACCTGTGCGTCCTGCGTGGGCCGGGTCGAGCGGGCGCTGGTGCAGGTTCCGGGCGTGCTCGACGCATCGGTCAACCTCGCCACCGAGCGCGCGCGGGTGCGCACCGCCGGTGCAGTCGACGTGGCGAAGCTCGTGGCCGCCGTGGAGGCCGCGGGCTACATCGCGCAGCCTCCACAGGCAACGCCTGCTGTAGAGGATCAGCCCGTCTCCACCACGGGCCGCCGGCCGCTTTCGAAGGAAGCCCGCCATCTGCTCATCGCCGCCATCCTGACTGCGCCACTGGTGCTGCCGATGGCCGGGATGCTCTTCGGCCAGCACTGGATGCTGCCCGGCTGGCTGCAGTTCGCGCTGGCCACGCCCGTGCAGTTCTGGCTGGGCGCGCGCTTCTACCGCGCCGGCTGGCACGCCCTGCGCGCCCGCACCGGCAACATGGACCTGCTGGTGGCGCTGGGCACTTCGGCCGGCTATGGCCTGAGCGTGCACAACCTGCTGCAGGGCTCCGCCGAGCTCTATTTCGAAGCTTCCGCCGCGATTATCACCCTGATCCTGCTCGGCAAGTTCCTCGAAGCGCGCGCCAAGCGCCAGACGACCGAAGCGATCCGCGCGCTGCAGGCGCTGAAGCCATCGACCGCGCGCGTGCGCACCGCCGCCGGCGACGCGGATGTCGCGGTCGAGCGGGTGAGGGTAGGGGACCTGGTGGTCGTGCGCCCGGGCGAGCGCTTTCCCGTCGATGGCGAAGTGCGCGAAGGCCGCACCCACGCCGACGAATCGCTGATCACCGGCGAGTCGCTTCCCGTCGCCAAGGACGCCGGCGACCGGGTCACCGGCGGCGCCGTCAACGGCGAAGGCGTCGTGGTGGTCAAGACCCTGGCCATCGGCAGCGAGACCGCGCTGGCACGCATCATCCGCCTGGTGGAGGACGCACAGGCGAAGAAGGCCCCGATCCAGAAGGCGGTCGATCGCGTCAGCGCGATCTTCGTGCCGGTCGTGGTGGCCATCGCGCTGGTGACCCTGCTGGCCTGGGGCCTTGCGACCCAGGACTGGAACGCCGCGATCCTCAACGCCGTGGCGGTGCTGGTGATCGCCTGTCCCTGCGCGCTCGGCCTGGCGACGCCCACCGCAATAATGGCCGGCACTGGCGTCGCGGCACGCTCCGGCATCCTGATCAAGGACGCCGAAGCGCTCGAACTCGCGCACAAGGTCCGGGTTGTCGCCTTCGACAAGACCGGCACCCTGACCGCGGGCGAGCCGCGGCTGGTCGAAGCGATTCCCGCCATCGGCAACCGCGACGCCTTGATTGCACTGGCTGCCGCGCTGCAGAGCGGCAGCGAGCATCCGCTGGCCCGGGCCGTGCTGCGCGAAGCGACGCCGGCGGCCGCGGCCTCCGATACCCAGGCCCTGCCGGGACGTGGCCTGAAGGGACGCGTCGACGGCCGCGAAACGTGGCTTGGCAACCTGGCGTTGATGCAGGAGATCAAGGCCGATGTCGGCGACCTCGGCGCGCGCGTGGATGAGCTGGAGCGCAGCGGCCACACTCTGTCCTGGCTCGCGGTCGGGGAGGGCGATGCGGTCCGGGTGCGAGGCCTGCTGGCCTTCCGCGACGAGCCGCGCGCCGGCGCTCGCGCGGCCGTCGCGCGCCTGCACGATCTTGGCGTCCGCACCGTGATGATTTCGGGCGACAACCAAGGCGCGGCGCGCAGCATTGCCGGCAGCCTTGGCATCGACGAAGTGCATGCCAACGTCCGCCCGGAGCAGAAGGTGGAGGTGGTCCGCGCCCTCAAGGCACAGGGCGTGGTCGCCATGGTCGGCGACGGCATCAATGACGCCCCGGCGCTGGCGGCGAGCGACGTCGGCATCGCCATGGGCTCGGGCACCGACGTGGCGATGCACGCCGCTGCGATCACGCTGATGCGCTCCGAAATCACCCTGGTGGCCGACGCCATCGACGTCTCCCGGCGCACCACCGCCAAGATCCACCAGAACCTGTTCTGGGCCTTCGCCTACAACGTGATCGGCATCCCGCTGGCCGCGATGGGTCTGCTCGACCCGATCTTCGCCGGCGCCGCCATGGCGTTCTCGTCGGTGAGCGTGGTGGGCAATACGTTGCTGCTCAAGCGTTGGCGCCCGGCGCCTTCCCACACCAGCCAGGAGGCGGGCCATGTCGCATAAAGCACCGCCACCGGAGCTTGGCGAAGCGCGCGAACAGGGCTTCCACAACATCGGCGAGGCCGCCGGCCTGTCCGGGGTCACCGCCAAGATGATCCGCCACTACGAGAGCATCGGACTGATCCCCGAGGCAGCCCGGACCGCGGCCGGCTACCGCCTCTACAGCGGGCAGGACGTGCACCGGCTGCGTTTCGTCAAACGAGCGCGCGCACTGGGCTTTTCGATGAAGCAGATCGAAATCCTGCTGGCGCTCTGGTCGGACCGCTCTCGTGCCAGCGCCGAGGTCAAGTCGCTGGCGCTGGACCATGCCCGGGACCTGGGCAAGCGCGTTGCGGAGATGCAGGCCATGCAGCGGACGCTTGAAGAGCTCGCGCGGCGATGCCATGGCAACCAGCGGCCGGATTGTCCGATCTTGGACGACCTGGGTGGGGACGCGCCGGCGAGTTCCTGACGCATTTGGGATTGGACACCGCCTTCCCGACGAGCTCGATTTTACATAATGTGCATTATGCGAAGTTGCGGTAGATGCTTCGCGCAACACTGATCTGGATGAAGGCATGGTGCCGGCATGAATCGCCCGCCGTGCTGGCGTGAAGGCACCTGCCCAACGACTGCGCCCGCGGCCAGCTAAACCGAGTCGTCTACAACTCCACGCCGCTGCATGGGCCGTGGGCCGGCTGGCACTTTGCAGTTGTGCAATCGGCCTGCGATCGGAGTCTCACGTAGTAGTGAACCAGCGTCGCGATCGGCAGATCCACGAGGAAAGGCGTTTGCCGTCAGCACCTTAGCGGCGACTCCGAGATCCACGCCGGCTGACAGCCGGAGGCGCTATGGTCGCGCCCTGGGGGACATCATGACCAAGAAGCGCAACGAGTGGGCGAATAGCCCGGTGTGGACCATTGCAGCCGGCGTGCTGCTGGCCCTGATCACATTTGCCGGCGTCGAGCGATGGCAGCAGGCCCGCGCACAAGAGGCAGCGATCACCGCGTTCCAACGCGCCGTAGCCGACCCCGACCCGCTCGGATGGCAGAAGGCGGCCGCACAACGTGACCGCGCGGAACGAACGCGGAGAAGCGCGGGCGAAGCGGACAAGGCGTTAGGCCCTGGCGAACGCTGCATCGACGGGCAGCGCTTCCGGCAGATCGACAGCGGCTTCATCCAGATGCAGAGGCCATGTTGACCGTTCTATTCTCGCCCCGCAGGATGCCGGATGTAGTCAATCCCCTGGTCAGGATCTGCTACTTGCATTGCTGATAGACGTAATCATCCCAACTCCTGAGCATCGCGTGCGTGCGCTTGAGACCTACGGACTCGATCTGGCTATCACGCCAGCGCTTGGCCGCTTCGCATCGCTGATGTCGGGACTGATCAGTCGAACGCGGTGCGCTGTAAACGTTCGCAGACTGGGCGGCATGCCGCTGATCCTGCGCCGCTTTCCAGCGTTCCAACTCCGCTTGCCGACTCAGCTGCGCCGGCGTGACGCGTTCGGGCGCAGCGTCGTAGCTTGCCGACTCACGCTGCCCCTGAGGACATGCACCGCTGGTCAGCGTGATTGAGCCGTCGCGGCCCTCGCACTTCTGCACCGTCTGGCCAGAGGTCGGAAACACCACGACCGCCAGCAACACCCCCATCCATCGAATCATGATCGTCCCCTACGACCTTGTCCTCGTGTGGATGCTACCAGCCCTGTATCTCGTAGCCTTGGACCGACCCGGTTACTTCCCTCGCCCTGCGCGGTACCTGTACTTCCGAGTCGTGACTAGAAGTCCCCTGCCCCAGCCAACCATCCCTGACCCCTTGCCTTGGAGTGTCAGCTATCGGCGAGAAGCAGCTGTACCGGCTACAAGCGTCGATACGACAGCGCTCGATCAGCTGGTGGCCGGGTAATCCGTATAGCCCGTGGCACCCCCACCGTAGTAGGTCTCGCGGTCGGGCAGAGCGAGCGGCATGTCGCGCCGCGTCGCCCCGTGATCCGAGAACCGATCTCATGAGCAGGCGCGCACTTCGAAAACTGACGGTTCCCTTCGGCATGCGTCCGGGTTTGTGATCCCGCTGCATGGGAGGCTCGCGTCAGTAGGTGTTGTTCCGCTTTCGGCCAGTAGGGGCTCCCTACCCCGATAACGCGCCCTAATCACTCCTTAGCCTAATACCCGTTTCGCGACCAAAGACGCGTGCGAACCACGTGTTGCTGCCAGTGCACAGGGAACTACCGCGAATGGTTGCCCCGACTATCACACCAACTGCATGCAGACGAAGTCAGGCGCTGCCGCCCGCGCCACATGATGTACCGTCTACCGAAACAGGAAAGGCGCAGAGCCCATGCCGACTCAAGCATTTGATTTCACCGGCGCGGATGGTCAACCGCTTTCGGGTGCACTGGATCTGCCCGATGGCCCCGTATCGTCTTACGCGCTGTTCGCGCATTGCTTCACCTGTACAAAAAGCTCGCTCGCGGCCGTCCGGCTGGGCAAGGCGCTGACGGCGCTGGGCTACGGAGTGCTCCGCTTCGACTTCACCGGCCTGGGCCAGAGCGGCGGCGAGTTCGCCGACAGCAGCTTCAGCGGCAGCATTGCCGACCTGATCGCCGCCGCCGATGCGATGCGTGAGGCCGGGCGGCCGCCTGCGCTGTTGATCGGCCACAGCCTCGGCGGCGCCGCGGTCCTGGCGGCGGCCGGCCAGATACCCGGGATCCAGGCAGTGGCGACGATCGGCGCGCCTTTCGATGTCGAACATGTCACGCATCTCTTCGCCGGAGGCCTCGATGAACTCCGTGAGAAAGGCGAGGCGGAAGTCCGGATCGGCGGTCGACCGTTCAAGCTCCGCCAGTCCTTCGTCGACGATCTTGCATCCCACGATCAGGGAGATCGGATCCGCGCGCTCAGGAAGCCCCTGCTGATCCTGCATTCGCCACAGGATTCAATCGTCGGCATCGACAACGCGACCGCGATCTACAAGGCGGCACTCCATCCCAAGAGCTTCATTTCGCTCGACGGCGCGGATCATCTGCTGACCGATCGCAAGGACGCGGACTTCGTCGCTACGATGATTGCTGCATGGTCATCACGCTCGCTGAAGAGCGCGATGCCGGCGCGGAGCGACGCGCAGTCCGGCGTGGTGACCGTCGCGGAAACCGGTGAAGGGGCCTTCCAGGTGGAGGTCAGTGCCGGCGGCGTCCATTTCCTCGCCGACGAGCCGCCCGAGGTGGGCGGGCTCGGGTCCGGCCCGACGCCCTACGATCTGCTTGCCGCCGGCCTCGGCGCGTGCACGGCCATGACGCTGCGCATGTATGCACAGCACAAGCAGCTTCCACTGGACCGGGTGACGGTGACGGTCGGCCATAGCCGCCGGCAAGGGAACGAGCCCGCGGACGTGTTCACGCGGCGCCTGCTGCTGGCGGGCGAGCTGTCGGACCATCAGAGGCAGCGGCTCGCGGAAATTGCCGACAAGTGCCCCGTGCACCGGACCCTGGAGCGGGGCGCTGCGGTGGAAACCGAACTCGGCGAGACGATGCCGGATGGCGCCGCCGAGAAGCCGGGCCAACACGCAAACGACATGGCCAGCGCCACCGACGCCGAACCGGCATAGCCCCCTCCCCCACCCGGCGCATTGGCGGCATGGGGAGGTCCCCGTCACTCACTCCGCCGGGGCTGGCTGCGGGGTTAGCCGTGAGGCTGGCAGCCTGGCAAGCAGGATCCGCTTGAGCACGGTGATGGTTTCCGGGAGGGTCTGCAGGTCATGGCCGCCACGGACGCGGTACTCGGCACCATCGGGCCATGAGGCGCTCTCCAGCGAGACGACGCCATCGCCGCGCGCCGCATCCTCCGGATCGAGTATGCCGATGATGGAGTGCACGCCTACGCCCGGCGCCGTCGGCAGTTCACTCGCCGCACGACTCACCGGCTGTGCTGGCGACAGCGTCGCCAGGCTGTCCGGCCCGCCGGCCAGGTAGTTGTCGCGCAGCTCGGGCTGGACCTGGTCGGGATGCCCGAGGGTCATCCGGACCAGGTAGTCGAGCACGTCCCGCGGACCACCGATGAACCTGCGGACCAGGCGCGCCATCATCCCTTCCGCCATCAGGCTGCCGCGGTGCGGTGCGGCGATCAGCACGATGTCGTCCACGCCCTCCAAGGGTTCGAACATGAAGAGTTCGCGGGCCGCCTGGATGTCGGCGGCATCGGCCTGCAAGGCATCCGGCGGCACGGTGAATGCCGCGTCCCACAGCGCCGTCCCCGAATCGGTGGCGAGCAGCCGCGTCAGCACGCCGCCCATCGAGTGGCCCACGATCACCATCGGCGGCTGCGGATGATAGGGCGACAGGCGCCCGCGTTCGCGAAAGTCCGTGATGGTGCCAGCCAGGCCCTGGCGGTTGACGAGGAAGGGCAGCCCGGTGGGATAGCGTGCGAGCCAGAACTGGTAGCGGTCGGAAACCCTCGGATCGCCAAGCAGCTCGTTGACCATGTTGGCCCAGGTCATCGGGCTGCTCGCGAAGCCGTGCACCAGCACGACGACGTCCTTGTGGTAATCGATCGGCGCCAGCAGCCTGATCTGGGGCTCGCCATCATCGTCCGGCGCACCGCGGAGCAGGCGCCACATGTCCAGTTCTTCTTCGAACGCGATCGCGGCGCTGGCATAGGCCGCACTCAGGTCGCGTGCAAGCGGGATGTCGCCGAAGACGGTCGCGACCGACTCTTCGCGCGAGGCGTCGGTGGCGAGCAGGCTGGCGTTGCCCTCCGCATCGACGATCAACTGCACCGTGACCGGCAGCGCGAAGGGTTGTGCCGGGAACGCACCCACCGCTTCTTCCGTGCGCCCGAACGCCACGGCAGGCGCACCGATGCCGTCCTTGATCTGGCGGGTGCGAAGCCCTTTCGGCCTCAGCGCCGCGGCCAGCTCGAGCCGCTCCACGGCCGACCGGGGGAAGCGTCGCTCGTCCACCCGCCATCGGATCGACTGGGGTCGGTCGGCAATGTCCTGCACCAGGCCCGAAGTGCAGGCGTTGTGCAGGCGCAGCGCCATCTGCGAGCGCGCATCCAGCGGACCGAAGCGCCCGGGCAGGTTGGGCCCGAAAAGATAGCGATGGGTCAGGACGCCGCAGCGGGTGAGCGCCTGCGTGCGCGCGTCAGCGGTCGCACCGCGGCCATGCAGGAACAGCACATCCGCGGCCGCGATCAGGCGGATTCCCGGGCGCATGGGGTCGGGCGAATCGAGGATCGCGTCCGCGCAGGCCGGGCCCGGGCTGCGGCACGCCTCTTCCAGCCCCAGCATCGAGATGACTTCGCGCGTGGTGGCCCAGGGGCGCGCCGGCAGGCGCAGGCCATCGATCGTGGTGGAGACCTGCAGGCGGGCGTCGCGGTCGAGTCCCAGGGACTGGCAGCCCGCGGCCAGAAGGCACGCGGCCAGGGCGGGCATCCAGGCCTTCCAGAATCGAATTGCCCTGCTCAACCTTCCTCCGGAGCCGCCGCGGTGCCGGGCCATGGTAGCGGCTCCAGTGCCTTCGTGAAGGCGTTCGCGGGGGCTCCGGATGCGCCCTGCCCTTCGCCAATGCAGGACCACAAGGGTCCTGCATCGTGCTTCCGGCAGCCTGGATCAGCCCGCGAGCTTGGTGGCGACCTCGGCCACGAGGCGGCCCTGGAACCGGGCACCCTCCAGCTCGTTCTCGCTCGGCTGGCGCGAGCCGTCGCCGCCGGCGATGGTGGAGGCACCGTAGGGTGCGCCGCCAGTCACCTCGTCGAGCCGCATCTGGCCCTGGAAGCTGTAAGGCAGCCCGACGCACACCATGCCGAAGTGCATCAGATTGGTATGGATGGCCATGAGCGTGGTTTCCTGGCCGCCATGCTGCGTGGCGGTGGAGGTGAACGCCGAGCCGACCTTGCCGTGCAGCGCACCACGTGCCCAGAGGCCGCCGGTCTGGTCGAGGAAATTCGCCATCTGCGAGGTCATGCGGCCGTAGCGCGTTCCCGTGCCAATGATGATCGCGTCGTAGTCGGGAAGTTCGTCCACCTTCGCGAGCGGTGCTCCCTGGTCCATCTTGTAGTGCGATGCGCGCGCGACCTCTTCGGGTACCAGTTCGGGCACGCGGCGGATGTCCACGGTCGCGCCGGCCTCGCGCGCGCCTTCGGCCACGGCCTGCGCCATCTGCTCGATATGGCCATAGGCCGAGTAATAGAGGACCAGAACCTTGCTCATCATCATCTCCGGAGTGCGAAACGTCCGACGCTAGACCTTGGAGACCGCCGCGAATAGTCGCGTCTTTGGAATCTCAATGTTTCCAAACTAGATACAAAGATTCGGTTCCTTGCGGGATACGTAAGAGTGTGGGAACAATGCCCAGCCGTGAATGGAGCTCCAGATGGACCGGATCGAATGCATGCGGGCCTTTGTCGAGGCGGTACGGGCTGAAAGCTTCGCCGCAGCGGCGCGAACGCTGGACGTTCCGCGGTCCAAGGTCAGCAAGCAGGTCCAGTCGCTGGAGGAGGCGCTCGGCGTCCAGCTCCTGATGAGGACCACGCGCAGCCTGCACCTGACCGAAGCCGGCGCCGCCTATTACGAAGATGCCCAGGATGTGCTCGCCGCCATCGATGAGGCGGAGGAGCGGGCCAGGGGAACCTCCGGCATCCGCGGCATTGTCAGGTGCAACGTGCCGGTCTCCTTCGGGATGCGAGTCGTCAGCGGGCTGGTTCCGCGATTTCTCGAGAAGTATCCGGACATCGAGCTTCAGCTGTCGCTGACCGACCACCTGATCGATCCGGTGCGGGGAGGCTTCGACGTCACCATCCGCATCGCCGACCTGGCCGACTCATCATTTGCTGCGCGGAAGATCATGCCGGCTGCCCGCAGCCTGGTGGCATCGCCCGACTATCTCGCGCGCCATGGAGTGCCGGACTCTCCCGATGGCTTGGCATCGCATGCCTTCCTCAATTACGGCTGCCTGCAGGGCGGCATCACCATCCAGCTGACCCGCGGGAAAGAGGTGCAGCGGGTGCGTACACGCGGGCCGGTCATTGCCGACAACGGTGACTTCCTTGCGGTCATGGCCGTTGCCGGGCTGGGCATCACGCTTGTTCCGGACTTCATTGCCCAGGACGATCTGGACACCGGACGACTGGTGCGCGTGCTCGAGGATTGGAGCGCCCCGCCGATCGCTGTGCATGCCCTGTTCGCGCAGTCTCGCAACATGCCGCTACGGCTGCGGCGGTTCGTGGACTTCCTGGTCAGTGAGCTCGGCGACGGTGACACCCCGCCGCCCTGAGACGTACCGGAATTGCGGCGAAACCTGGACGGTCTTACCGGCTTTTGCGGTTGTTCTTGTTGGATATGTTCCTTCAATACGCGGCCCGGTTGAGCCGCAATGACCTTGGAGATACGACCATGCTCGATTGGAACAGCTATCGCGATGAACTCAAGGGCCGCATCGGCGAGATCGGCAAGCTTTCTCCGGACACCGTGCGCGGCTATGCCACCCTCGCGGGCGCCGGCAACAAGACCCAACACCTCGATGCAAAGACACGTGAGTTGATCGGCCTGGCGGTCGCGGTCACCACGCGCTGTGACGGCTGCATCACCGTGCATGTGGACGCCGCGCTCAAGCATGGCGCGACCCGCGAGGAAATCGCGGAGGCACTCGGTGTTGCGGTCGCGCTCAACGCCGGGGCGGCACTGGTGTACTCGGCCCGCGTCATGGACGCGGTGGCCGCCCATCCCGGTTCGTGATTTCTGCCTCTTCAGGCCCGGATTGTATCGAATCCGGAATCAATGAAGTGGCGATCATCCGGTATCTGCGCGGCCCCCGGAGATCTACGCTTCGACCACGTGCTGCCAACGAATGAACTTTCGGGCGCTGGTGCACGGGCAACACGTCCGATGAGCTTGCTCCCGTCATCGTCATTCATTTCGAACGAGAGGCGACAACCATGAAACACTCGAATTTCTTCGGCAATCTCTTCCACACGGTGGCAATGGTCGCGGTGATGTCCATCCCGCTCGCCTATTCGCCCATGGCGAGTGCGCAGCAAGCCAGTTCGCAGGCGCCCATTGAAGGGCTTTCACGCCAGCCGACGCCGGCGGCACGTGCGGCGCTCTATGACCCCAACGATGCCGTTCTCCTCCTCCTGGACCATCAGACGGGTCTTTTCCAGACGGTGAAGGACATTCCGCTCGCCGAGCTGCGTGCGAACACGGTGGCCCTGGCAAAGATCGCCGTACAGGCGGGGATACCCGTGATCTACACGGCATCGGAACCGGGTGGTCCGAACGGTCCCATCATGGAAGAGCTGCTTGAGGCCGCGCCCGATGCGATCTACGTCGGCCGCACCGGCGAGGTCAGCGCATGGGACAACGCCGACTTCGTGAAGGCCGTCGAGGCCACCGGCCGCAAGACCCTGGTCATGGCCGGCGTGTGGACCAGCGTCTGCGTCGCCTTCCCGGCTCTCCAGGCCGAAGCTGATGGCTACAACGTGCTGGCGGTGATGGATGCCTCGGGCGACGTCAGCAAGCTCGCGTCGGACGCGGCCATGCTGCGCATGGCGAACGGCGGCGTCGTACCGGTCACCACCAACACCATCCTCAGCGAAACCCACCGCACCTGGAACCGCAAGGATGCCGCCGCGTGGGGCGCGCTCTACTCCGAGCTCGTGCCGAACTACCGTGCCGTTGCAGAGAGCTACCAGCGGGCCCAGGAAGCGGCGAAGTAAGACTCGCCGTCCGCGCTTCCCTCGGAAGCGAAGTGAACGCGGGGCCGGACCGACCGTCCGGCCCCCGCCATTGAAGGAGGCATCCATGCGGTACTTGATCTTGATCGGCGCGACGCTGATGGCGGCTGCGTGCTCGAATCCGGCGCAGCCACCTGCCACGGCACAGCAGTCCGGGACACAACAGCAAGCGGGCCAGGCCGACCTCATCGTGACGAACGCGAACGTCGTCACCATGGACGCGGAACGCCCCAGCGCCCGCGCGTTCGCGGTGGTGGACGGACGGATCGTGGCGGTCGGCGACGAGGCGGAAATCGCAGCCCGGCGCGGCGACAGCACCCGCGTCATCGACGCGGGCGGCAGGACCGTCATTCCCGGCCTGAACGACTCGCACACCCACGTGGTCCGCGGCGGACGCTTTTACAACCTTGAGCTCCGCTGGGATGGTGTCGGTTCGCTGGATCGCGCCCTGCAGATGGTGCGCGAGCAGGCAGAGCGGACGCCAGAAGGTCAGTGGGTCCGGGTCATCGGCGGCTGGTCGCCGTACCAGTTCCAAGAGAAGCGGATGCCGACGATCGCGGAATTGAACGCGGCGGCGCCTGATACGCCGACCGTTGTCGTATTCCTGTACAGCCAGGGCATGATCAATCGTGCAGCCGTGGAGGCTCTGGGCCTGACCCAAGACACCAAGGCGCCGGACGGCGGCAGGTACGAGTTTGTCGATGGCGGCGCGATCCTGCACGCCGAGCCGAATCCCGCCATCCTCTACGCAATGATCGCAAAGCCGCCGGCGCTCTCGGCCGACGACCAGGTCAACTCCACCCTGCACTTCTATCGCGAGCTCAACCGGCTGGGCATGACCAGCGCCGTTGATGCAGGTGGTGGCGGCCAGCTGTTTCCCGACGATTACGCCACCAGCCTGAAAATCGCGACCGACGGCAAGCTGCCCCTGCGCGTGAGCTATTACCTCTTTGCGCAGACCGCTGGCCAAGAGGCGGCCGATTTCCGCCGTTGGGCCGACGGTTACGGGTTGGACGACAACCAGCACGAAGCGCTCGAGCATGGCTACGAGCTGGAGGGTGCGGGTGAGTTCCTGGCGCACAGCGTTGGCGACTGGGAAAACTTCATGGCGGCAAAGCCCGACCTCGATGAGCGCAAGGCGCGCGGCATCGACTGGGACACCGATCTCCACGAAGTCGCTTCCATCCTGGTCGAGAAGCAGTGGCCGTTGCGGCAGCACGCCACCTACGGCGAGAGCGTGAGCCGGATCCTGGATGTCTTCGAGCGGGTGAAGGAAGAACAGGGCCGGTTCGTGCCGCGCTGGGCGATCGACCACGCGGAAACCGTGACCGACGAAGACCTGCAGCGGATCAAGGACATGGGCGGCGGCATCGCCATCCAGAACCGCATGGGCTTCGCGGGCGAATACTTCGCCGAACGCTATGGCAAGGAAGCGGCATTGAGCGCCCCACCGGTCCGCAAGATGCTCGATCTTGGAATTCCGGTCGGCGGCGGAACCGACGGCACGCGCGTGAGCAGCTACAACCCGTGGCCGGCCATCCATTGGCTGGTGACCGGAAAGACGATGGGCGGAACGCAACTGTTCGCTGACGAAAACCGGCTGTCGCGCGAAGAAGCCCTGCGACTGTTCACCGCGAACGCGGCGTGGTTCAGCCAGGAAGAGGACGTCAAGGGCCGGATCGCCCCCGGCCAGTACGCCGACTTCGCCATCCTGACCGAGGACTACCTGACCGTTCCGGAAGAGCGCATCAAGAACCTGCAGTCGCTGCTGACCGTCGTCGGTGGAAACGTGGTCTACGCGGCGGGACCGTTCGACGACATCGCGGTGCCGGAGCTTCCCCCCGTCAGCCCCGCCTGGTCGCCTGTTGCGCACTTCGGCGGCTACCAGAACGAAAACCCGTAACAGCTGCGGATGCAGCGGTGCCAAGCAACCTTGAGGAGACCTTCATGACCAACCCAAATGACAAGGACACGCCCCGCCCGACCATGAGCACCGGCGCACCCGCTCCCAGCGACCGCGACTCGCTCACGATCGGGCCGAACGGCCCGATCCTGCTCCACGACGTCCACTTCCTCGAGCAGATGGCGCACTTCAACCGCGAGAAGGTGCCGGAGCGCCAGCCGCACGCCAAGGGCGCAGGCGCGTTCGGCAGCTTTGAAACCACCCAGGACGTGTCGCGCTACACGAAGGCCGCGCTGTTCCAGCCGGGCGCGAAGACCGAAATGCTCGCGCGGTTCTCCACCGTGGCCGGCGAGATGGGCAGCCCCGACACCTGGCGCGACGTGCGCGGATTTTCGCTGAAATTCTATACCAGCGAGGGCAACTACGACCTAGTGGGCAACAACACGCCGATCTTCTTTGTGCGTGACCCGATGAAGTTCCCGCACTTCATCCGCAGCCAGAAGCGCCTGCCCGATTCCGGCCTGCGCGACAACCACATGCAGTGGGACTTCTGGACCAACAATCCCGAGTCCGCGCACCAGGTGACCTATCTGATGGGCCCGCGCGGCCTGCCGCGCACCTGGCGACACATGAACGGCTACGGCTCGCATACCTATATGTGGGTGAATGCCGCCGGCGAAAAGTTCTGGGTCAAGTACCACTTCCACACCCGCCAGGGGATGGCGTTCTTCAGCAACGCCGAAGCCCAGGCCATGGCCGGCAGCGACGCCGACTTCCACCGCCGCGACCTGTTCGACGCCATCGCCCGCGGCGAGCACCCGCGCTGGCGCCTGAGCGTGCAGGTCATGCCCTTCGAAGACGCGAAGACCTATCGCTTCAACCCATTCGACCTGACCAAGACCTGGCCGCACGCCGACTATCCGCTGATCGAGGTGGGCACGATGACCCTCGACCGCAATCCGGAGAACTTCTTCGCGCAGATCGAACAGGCCGCCTTCTCGCCCGGCAACACCGTGCCCGGCATCGGGCTGTCGCCGGACAAGATGCTGCTCGGTCGGGCCTTCGCCTACAACGACGCCCAGCGCCACCGCATCGGCGCCAACTTCCACCAGCTCCCGGTCAACCAGCCGAAGGTGCCGGTCAACACCTACATGTTCGACGGGCAGATGGCCTATCACCACAGCGGCGCCGCGCCGGTCTACGTGCCCAACAGCGGCGGCCGGCCGTGGGCGGAGTCGCCCGGCCAGGTGGATGACGGCTGGGAGGCGGACGGCACGATGGTGCGCAGCGCCTACACGCTGCGTTCGGACGATGACGACTTCACCCAGCCCGGCATCCTGGTGCGCGAGGTGTTCAACGATGCCGACCGCGATGCACTGGTGGAACAGGTCGCCGGCAGCCTGCTCGGCGGCGTGCGCAGCCCGGTGCTGGAACGCGCGTTCGAGTATTGGAAGAGCATCGACCAAGAGGTGGGCGCGCGCATCGAGGACAAGGTGCGGACAGGCGGCGCGCCGGAGCCGGCGGCGGGCATGGGCGAGAGCTGAGAGCTGAGTACGCCCCTCGGGCGCATGATCTGGTTCTGGCTGCCTGGAGGTACAGGCAGCCGCGGGCCTCATGTCCCGGATGGTCGATCCCTGCCCCACCGCCGATTGGCGATGAATCACCACGAATCCCGTGCGACGCCGAAGTGGGATCGTATCGTTTTAAGAAACAATGAAATGATCCTAGCCCGGTATTTGGCACGCAATTCGCGACATAGACTCAATCATCAAATCCCCTCCCCCAACAGGAGTACATCCCATGATTGAACGTCGCCCCTTCGCCAGCCTCGGTGGAGCCAACCACGGTTGGCTTGACGCCAAGCACCACTTTTCCTTCGCCGAGTACCACGACCCGAAGCGCGTTCATTGGGGCGCACTGCGGGTCTGGAACGACGACACCATCCAGGCGGGTACCGGCTTCCCTCCCCACGCCCACGCCGACATGGAAATCATCACCTACGTCCGCGAAGGCGCGATCACCCACGAGGACAACCTGGGCAACAAGGGACGCACCGAAGCCGGTGACGTCCAGGTCATGAGCGCTGGCAGCGGTGTCCGCCACTCCGAGTACAACCACGAACCGGGTACCACACGGATCTTCCAGATCTGGATCATCCCGAACCAGCAGGGGCGCCCTCCCTCCTGGGGCGCAAAGCCCTTTCCCAAGGGCGCGCGCTCGGGACGCTTCATCACCCTCGCCAGCGGCATCGAAGACGACGACGACGCACTGCCGATCCGCACCGACGCACGGGTGCTCGGCGCGACGCTCAAGGCCGGTGAAACCACCGAGTACCGCTTCGCAGGCCCCGGTCGCTTCGGCTACCTGGTGCCGGCCAAGGGCAAGGTCGAAGTCGACGGCGTGGTCCTTGACGCACGCGATGGCGCCGCGATCAGCGAGGTGGAAAGCATCCGGGTGACGGCCATCGAGGATGCCGAGCTCGTGCTGGTCGATACCGCGGCCTGACCGCCTCTCGACTTCGACCACGCATCTGTCAGTGCCAACCGTAACCGTGCCGTAAGCTGCAACGCGACCATCGTGGTCGCGTTGCAAACCAGGAGAGGATGATGAAGACATACAAAGTGGGCTATCTGATCGGAAGCCTTGCCGAAGGCTCGATCAACCGGAAACTTGCCCAGGCGCTGTTCAAGCTTGCGCCGCAGCAGCTCCAGTTCCACGAGATCTCCTTCAAGGACCTGCCGCTGTACAGCTACGACTACGACGCCGACTATCCGGAGGTCGGAAGCAAGTTCAAGAAAGCCATCGAAGGCTCCGATGCGATCCTGATCGTGACCCCGGAATACAACCGCTCGATCCCCGGCGGGCTCAAGAACGCCATCGACTGGGCCAGCCGCCCCTGGGGCACCAACTCCTTCGCCAACATCCCCTCGGGCGTGATCGGCACCTCGCCCGGCGCGATCGGCACCGCGGTGGGCCAGCAGCACCTGCGCAGCATCCTCGGCTTCCTCAACTCGCCGCAGATGAACTCGCCGGAGGCCTACATCCAGTTCAAGGACGGCTTCCTCAACGACGCCGGCGAGATCGCCGACGCATCGACCGCCGAGTTCCTGCGCGGCTATCTCAAGGAGTTCCACGAGTTCATCGCGCGTGTCCTGACGGTGCTTCCGCGCGGCGCGTGACGCGCCCGCGGAAGTGACCACGGCGGCATGGACCAATGATGGAGGCACTGGACGCACTGTTGTCGACCTATGGTCTGTGGCTGGTCTTCATCGTGGTCCTGCTCGACCAGGGCGGGATTCCGATTCCCGCGTGGCCGCCGCTCGTGGTCGCCAGCGCGCAGGCTGCGGAGCGCCTGGAACCCGTGTGGCCCATTCTGCTGGCGGCCACCGCGGCGGCGCTGCTGGCCGACATGTTGTGGTACCTCGCCGGGCGCCGACACGGCGCCCGCATGCTGCGCCTGATCTGCCGCGTCTCGCTCTCTCCCGACAGCTGCGTGTCCAGCACGCGCGCGATCTACGCGAAGTGGGGTCCGCCCTCGCTGATACTGGCCAAGTTCATCCCCGGCTTCGCCGCGGTCGGCACCACGCTGGCCGGCCACCAGCGCACGCCGCTGGGCCGCTTTGCGATCTATGACGGCACCGGGGCCATGCTTTGGGCCGGTGTCGCGATCGCGACGGGCGTGGTGTTCCACGACGCGGTCAACGAAGCACTGCTGACCCTGGAGTCTCTGGGACGCGTCGGGATCGGCCTGGTGCTGGTGGCATTGCTGGTGTTCGTCCTGCGCAAGGTCTGGAAGCGCCACCTGTTCCTGCGCGAGCTGCGCATGGAGCGCATCTCCGTACCCGAGCTGCATGCGTTGATGGCGCATCCCGAAAGGCCGCTCGTCGTGGATGTCCGCACCGACGCCGAACGTGCCGAGACCGGATGGATTCCCGGCGCGGTCCACGCGACCCGGGTGGCCGACCTGGTATCCAGCGTCAGCGGCGAAGTGGTGGTCTATTGCGACTGCCCGAACGAAGCTTCAGCCGCACGCGTGGCCAGCCAGCTCAAGCAGCTCGGCTTTGGCCGCGTACGACCGCTGGCGGGTGGGCTGGAAGCCTGGCGCTTGCACGGTCTGCCCATGGAGACCTGCCGGCTTCAACCCGGCGACGCGTAACCACCACCACATGCCATCGCTGCAATAGTCGCCCATTGCTGTTCGCCCACCCTGACAGGAGACTTCCCATGATCGAACTCATCATCCAGCAGCGCTGCCGCGACCTGGGCGCGTTCGAAGTCGGCCGCGTGCTGCCGTTCGCCAAGCGCCGCATGATCGGTCCCTACATCTTCTTCGACCGCATGGGCCCCAAGCAGATCGAGCGCGGACTGCCCCGCGAAGCCGATGTGCGACCCCATCCGCACATCGGCCTGTCGACGATCACCTATCTGTTCGACGGCGAGATCATGCATCGCGACAGCATCGGCTCTGAACAGCCCATCCGGCCGGGCGAGGTCAACTGGATGACCGCCGGGAGCGGCATCACCCACTCCGAGCGTTTTGAAGAGCTCCGTGCCAACGGCGGCCCGATGGATGGCATCCAGGCCTGGGTGGCGCTGCCGAACGAGCGCGAGGAGATGGATCCGGGCTTCTGGCATTACCCGAGCGAGGCGCTGCCGGTGTTCGACGGCGACGGCATCGTCGGGCGCCTGATCGCGGGGCGGCTGGCGGGCATCGAGTCACCGGTGAAGGTCGATTCGCCTCAGTTCTACGTGCACTGGCAGTTGCCGGCCGGGTCGCGAACGACACTGCCGGCGGAGTACAGCGAGCGGGCGGTCTACGTCGCCAGCGGCGATGTCGAAGTGGCCGGCCAGCGCCTGGAGGTCGGGAGCATGGCCGTCCTGGCGCCGGGCAAGACGGCGACGGTCATGGCGCGCAGCGACGCGGTCGTCATGGCGCTGGGCGGAGAGCCCGTGGGACCGCGCTACATCGACTGGAACTTCGTGTCTTCGTCCAGGGAGCGCATCGAACAGGCGCGCGCCGACTGGGCGGCGGGCCGGATGAAGCTGCCGGACCTGGACAACGACGAGTTCATCCCCCTGCCGCCCAAGATCGGGGCAGCGCCGGAACCGATGTCCTGAGCAGCGCTGGGCAGTTCAATCCCTGGTCGCCGTCGGCACTTCAACGACACCGTCGCGCTGCGCGGCGAGTACAGCCGCTTCGAGCTGGGCGATGTCGACGTTGACCTGGCGCAGGTGCAGGTGCGGTTCGACTTCTGATCGAGCTGCAAGTCAGCCCTTCACGAGGCCGGCCCCGAAACGGGTCGGCCTCGTGCTTTCCGGGGATGGCAGGCTCAGAACGGCTGCAGTGGCCCCAAGGGCACGACCCCGGTCGGATTGATGGTGGGGTGGCTCTCGTAGTAGTGCCGCTTGATGTGGTCGAAGTGGACCGTATCGCTGACCCCCGGAATCTTCATCATCCGCGCGGTGAACCCATGCAGTGCCGGATAGTCGGCGATCCGCCGGAGGTTGCATTTGAAGTGCCCGTGGTAAACCGGGTCGAAGCGCACCAGGGTCGTGAACAGGCGGATATCGACCTCCGTGAGCCGGTCGCCGACCAGCCAGTCCCGGGTGGAAAGGTGCTCCTCGAGCCAGTCGAGGGCTTCGAACAGCGGCAGCACCGCCGCCTCGTATGCTTCCTGCGTGGTGGCAAAGCCGGCCCGATACACCCCGTTGTTGACGGTCGCATAGACCCGCGCGTTGACCGCGTCGATCTCCTCGCGCAGTGGCGCCGGATAGTAGTCGCCCGGCTTCGCGCCCAGAACGTCATACGCCGCATTGAACATGCGGATGATCTCGGAAGACTCGTTGCTGACGATGGTGTCCGTGGCCTGGTCCCAGAGCAGCGGCACCGTCACCCGACCCGTCATCCCGGGTCGTGCCCGGGTGTAGAGCTGGTGCAGGTACTCCGCGCCCATCACCGGGTCAGGCGTGACCCCCGTGCCATTGGCGAAAGTCCAGCCGTGCTCGAGCATGCGCCAGTGCACGACAGACACCGGCACCAGCTCCTCGAGCCCTTTCAGGGCGCGCACGATCAGGGTGCGGTGCGCCCAGGGGCAGGCGTAGCTGACGTACAACCGGTAGCGACCGGGCTCGGCGCGGTGTCCACGCTGCCCATCCGGTCCGACGCCACCGTCGGCGCTAAGCCAATCTCGGAAGCTGGCCTCCTCGCGCCGGAATTGGCCGTCCTCAGCCGTGTCGTACCACTTGTCGCGCCATTTGCCTTCAATCAACAGGCCCACGGGATTCTCCTGCGTTGTGTGCAATCGTTGGAATGCGAACAGCTGCGTATGAAAGGACGCCCTGTTCGATGACGGGCGTGTCCTGTCGAAGCTGATCGGCCGGCCGACCACGTCGCTGAAGGACTCCGTGGCTGCCACGCCAGAACAGGTCTGATGCCGCTTTGACGAGGTTTGACCACGAAATTCCCGGAGTCAAACCTCGCCCTGCATGATTGGAAGGGTCAGCTTTCGGTCGCCGACGTTGCTTGCTCCGGCGTCAGCTTCAACAACCAACCCTCGCCCTGGCGGGTGCCGTCTTCAAGCAGCCAGATGGCGCCATCGGGGCCCTGTTCAACTTCGCGGATGCGCCGCTGCATGTCGAATCGCTGCGCTTCGCGTGCGCTGTCGCCATCGAACTCGATGCGCACCAGCGACTTCGACGACATGCCGCCGATGAAACCGTTGCCCTTCCACGCCGGGAACAGGTCACCGCTGTAAATCATGAAGCCAGCGGGCGAGATCACCGGATTCCAGCTCACCACCGGCGCGCGGAATTCCGGGCGGGTGTCGTGGTCGGGGATCACGGTGCCGTCGTAGTGGTCGCCATTGGAAATGATCGGGTAGCCATAGTTGGCGCCCTTCTCGATGCGGTTGAGTTCATCGCCGCCCATGGGCCCCATTTCCTGTGCCCACAGCTGGCCGCTGGCGTCGAAGGCCAGGCCGAGGATGTTGCGGTGGCCCAGCGTCCAGATCTGCGCGGTCACGCCGCCCTGGTCGGCGAATGGATTGCCCTCTGCAGGCGTGCCGTCGTCGTTGAGGCGCACGATCTTGCCCAGGTTGGTGCCCAGGTCCTGCGCCGGGTCAAACTCCTTGCGCTCGCTCGAACTGATGAACAGCTTGCCGTCGCTGCCGAAGGCGATGCGGTAGCCGAAGTGGCCGTCGCCGCTCTTCTTCGGGTCCTGGCGCCAGATCACCTCGAGGTTCTCGAGCGCGCCACCACCCTGACCATCGAGCATCAACTTGCCGCGCGCAACCGCGGCACCCATCAGGCCCCCGTCGCCGGGTTCGTTGAAGCTGAGGTAGACCAGTCCGTTCTCGGCGTACCCGGGATGCAGGACGACATCGCCCAGGCCGCCCTGGGCCACATGCTTCACCTCCGGTACCCCACTGATGTTGCCGGTCTTGCCGGTCGCCGGGTCGTAGAGGCGCAGCGTGCCCCCCATCTCGGTCACCAGCAGACTGCCGTCAGGCAGGAAAGTCATCGCCCAAGGGGTGTTGAACTTCGTTACTTCAGCAGTGGCGAAGCTGCTGGCCGCTGCGTTTTCAGGTGCGGGGGTTGTCGCCGGTGCGGTCTGCGCCGGCGTTACGACTGCGGCCTCTTCGCCGACATTGCTGCCACAGGCGGTCAGCACTCCGGCGATGGCAGCCACGATCAACATTTGTTTGAACTGGATCATTGTTTGTCCTCGGTGGATTGGAAGGAAACGCCCGGCATGAGTGATTACCCGGGTGATGACATGGCTCCGAGCAGAGCCAGCTTGTCAATCAACAGGCCCACGGGATGCTCCTATTTTGTGTGCAATCGTTGGAGTGCAAATAGCTGCATATGACAGGCTGCCAAGCTGCGGCTAACGCGTGTGGATTTCCGGATTCGACGGTGATTGCAGCCACGCTCGTAGGCGGGAGCTGGATTGAAGCTTGATGTCCATGCACCTGCTGACCGTTGCTTCGAGCGACCCCTGCGGGTTGCCGGCCGCGTGCCCATTGGCTGTCCTGCAAGCGGTTTCCGCCCCCGCAATCCTTCGGGAATGGACCCATTCATCCATGCTGAAGCCTCCGGCGCCGAGCACCGCGATCACGAACAGGACCATGGTGAACATGCCGGTGCCGGCGAACTCCAGGAATGCCGACGGTGAGATGAAATCCCAGGGCAGCCGGGCCAGCGCCGACAGTCCAAGCACTCCCAGCACGGCGGCGGCATATCGGGTCTTGAAGCCGACCATGAGGAGCGCGGCGCCGGACCAGTTGATGATGTTCGGATGCGATGGCTCGATCGAAACCAGTACCGCTGCCGCTAGCAGGCGTAGGAGCAGTGCATTGAAGTCGGTCATGGAGTGTTCCCAACGTTGGTGCCCACTGCAGGAGTGGCGGTCAGAGCGCCGGACGGAAGGTCACCCTTGTCGACACGGCGACGTTGTTCGGGATGAGTGAAAGATCGGCCCAGTCGCCCGCGCCCACACCAAAGTCCAGGCGCTTGACCGTGGCCGTGCCGGCCAACACGGGGCGATTGCCCGGGGTCCAGGTGATGGACAGGCTCACCGGCTTCTTGATCCCACTCAGCTCCAGCGTGCCGTCGGCGACGTAGCGGTCACCGCCCAAGCTGCGGAAGCCACTCGCGGTGTAGCGGGCAGTGGCGAACTGTCCCACGTTGAAGAAAGCCGCGGCCTTGAGCGTGCCGTCTCGGTCTGTGTTCTTCGTGTCGGCGGTCGCCAGCGGAATCGTCACGTCGAGCTTCGCGTCCTGTGGCGCGGCCGGGTCGAAGCTCAACCTGGCCTGGAATTCGGGGAAGAGGCCGACGAAGGTCTCGCCCTGGTACTCGCTGGCAAAGCTCAGCGCGCCCGAGGACTGGACGTAGTCTGCAGCGGCGACGGGAGCAGCGGTGGCGGCAAAGGCGGCGGCCAGCGCGAAGGGAAGGATGCGGTTACGAACGTTCATTTCAGTTCTCCAGAACGGGTGCGGTGGGCGCGGCAGCACGACGCAGGCTGGGGAGCATGCGGCGCAGGGTGTCGTCGCCCTGGAAGGAGTGGTGATAGAAGGCAGCGCCCGCGTGGGCCAGCACGAGCAGGATCAGCAGCCAGAAGCCGTACTCGTGCACCTGGATGGACAGCGCGGCCAGTTCTTCGCTGCGCTCGACAATCGACGGCAGGTTGAACTTCTTGAACCACTGCAGCGGATAGCCCGAGGCGGAGTTGAACACCCAGCCGCTGAGCGGAATCGCGAACAGCAGCACATAGAGCGCGATGTGGGTGGCGTCTGCAATGCGCGCCTGCCAGGTGGGCGTGCCGGCCACCGGCTTCGGCGCGCCGGCGAACAGTCGCCAAGCCAGGCGCAGCACAACCAGGGCGAGCAGGGTCAGGCCAAGCGACTTGTGCAGTGCATACGCGTTGATCTTTGCCGGCGTGGGCGGCATGTCGACCATGGTCAGGCCAAGCCAGGCGAGCCACACGATCATCACCAGGACGGCCCAGTGTAAAAGCTGGCTGATCACACCCCAGCGGGCCTTGGAATTGCAAAGTTGCATGGACGGCTCCGTTTTGATCGAGGCGGATGATCCGCGACGGAGCTATTCTCATTGTCACGACTGAGTCGATAAACTGGATGAAAGCGACTTCATTGTTTCTATATTAGCGACAATGCCGCCGACATATCCGCGGTTCGCTCTCTCTCTGTCTCTCTCACTCTCTCAAAAGCCGCCAAGGCATTGACTCTAATCCAGAGACATTCATGTCACGAAAAGCGGCTTTATCAACGAAATCAGAACGATATCCTTGTTCGTGTGGTCGGCGGCTGTTGCCCCTATGTATCGCCGCCCGTCTCAACTCACGCAACTGGAGCCTTCCATGAAGAACCGTCTTTCCTGCGGCATCCTCGCCGCTGTACTTCTCGCCTCTTCCGTCTACGCCTTCGCCGCCCCGGTGACCTACAAGATCGACCCGACCCACACCGACGTCATCGCGCAGTGGAACCATTTCGGATTCTCCAATCCGATCGCGCACTTCGGCCAGGTCGACGGGTCGATCACCTACGATCCGGACGATGTCGCCGCTTCCAACGTGGAAGTTGTGCTCCCGCTGGCCGGGCTGTCCTCGCACGTGGCCGCCTTCGACGACCACCTGCGCAGCGCGGACTTCTTCGACGCCGCGAACTTCCCTCAGGCGACCTTCAAGAGCACCTCTGTGAAGGCGAATGGTGACGGAAGGCTGGCCATCACCGGCGACCTGACCATCAAGGACATCACCAAGCCAGTGGTGCTGGTTGCCAGCATCAACCAGATCGCCGAGAACCCGATGAGCGGGCAGCCGACCGCGGGCTTCGACGCCGTTGCCACGATCAAGCGCACGGACTTCGATCTGGGCATGTTTGTTCCGAACGTCAGCGACGAAGTGCAGCTGCGCATCACAACCGAGGCTTCCGTTCCGAAGCCGGAAAACTGATTCCAGGCCGCACGAGGCAGGGCCTGCCGCTCCTCGGGAACGGTGGGCTCTTTGGCAATCAGTAACTCCTGGCCCAGCGCCCACACCATTGACGTCAAAGTACTCGGCCAAGTGAGGCTTGACGGGAGGCGCCAGTTCGAAGCTGTCTCTGCTCGACGGCACCGATCGCATACCGTGAAAGTCGACTTGGCTGTCGTCCGCCTTCCATGTGAGTCGTCTTTGAGCGCAACCACTCAAGCCTGCTGACATCGTCAGGTTGAACTCGTGGAACGCTGTGGGTTTCGAGTGGGAAGCTGCCTTCCCTACCCCCGATAATGCTCCCTAATCCGCTGCCCGGGCAGACATCCACTACCGGCAAAGAGCTAACAGCCCACCTCGTTCGGCTCAGGACGGCCAGAGGAGCGCTCCGCCCTTCTCGTCCTGTGGCCCTGACGTCTGCCAGGCTATGCGCACTCCTCTTTGATCGACCTGCGCGCAAGCGCCGCCCACCGCGCTGGAACGACGACGTATACCCGCGCAGGCGACGTCCTAGTTCCGAGCCGCCCTGGCGATCGTGCACCGGCAGGCTTCCGACTGGCCCCACCGATGCGCGCAGCGGACAATGGTCACCCTGAAACCCCGCGACAGACCGGCCGAAGCCACGCCGGACCTGAGGAAATACGCCTGGCTGGCCATCGTGACCGCTGTGCTGACGGTCCTGCTCAAGGGCAGCGCCTGGGCCATCACCGGTTCGGTGGGCCTGCTGTCGGACGCCGCCGAATCGATGGTCAACCTGGTGGCTGCGATCGTCGCCCTGGTCTCGCTGACGATCGCCGCCCGGCCGGCCGACGACGACCACCACTTCGGCCACAGCAAGGCGGAGTATTTCTCGGCCGCGCTGGAAGGCATCATGATCTTCGTCGCCGCGGCCTCGATCATCTACCTGGGCATCGATCGCCTGTTCAACCCGCGGCCGCTGGGGTCGCTCGGCCTCGGCCTCGCCATTTCGATCGTGGCCGCTGTCCTCAACGGCGTCGTCGGGCGAATCCTGATAAAGGTCGGCACGCGACACCGCTCCATCACTCTGCGCGCCGACGGCAAGCACCTGATGACCGACGTGTACACCTCGGTCGGGGTCGTGGTGGGCCTGGGGCTGGCGTGGCTGACGGGCTGGAACTGGCTGGATCCGGTGATCGCGATCCTGGTGGGCGTGAACATCCTGGTCACCGGCTACCGGCTGATGTCCGAATCCGCCTCCGGCCTGATGGACGCGACCCTGTCCGCGGAAGACAACGCCAGGATCCATGCCATCCTGAACGCGCACGCCGAACCGGGTCGGATCGAATTCCATGCCGTGCGCACGCGCGAGTCCGGCGCCCGCCAGTTCATGGAGATGCACATGCTGGTGCCCGGCGACTGGACGGTGCTGCGCGGGCATGACGCCATGGAAGACCTGGTGGAGAAGATCGTGGCGGAGTTCCCGGCCATGCGCGTGACCGGGCACCTGGAACCGGTCTCCGATCCCCGCAGCTACGAAGACATGACCCTGTAGCCTGTCATGGGGCCGGCTGCGGAAGCCACAGCTCCACGGCGTGCTGCGCATGGTCGTCGCGCAGTGGAACGACCAGCCCGGGCTGCTCCATGCCGTCGACCAGCAATCGCGGCGACATGCCTTTCCCGGCTTCCTGGCGCACGTGGATGCGGTAGACCGTGTCGCGGTAGCGATAGCGCACGCGGTAACCGGGCCAGTCGGGTGGGATGCAGGGCGACAGCCGCAGGGTGTCACCCTCGAGCCGCAGGCCCAGCAGGGATTCGACGACCAGCCGGTACATCCAGCCGGCCGAGCCGGTGTACCAGGTCCAGCCGCCGCGGCCGACGTGCGGTTCGACCGCGTACACGTCGGCGGCGACCACGTAGGGTTCCACCTTGTAGGTCGCGATGCGTTCTGCGGTGCCGCCGTGGTGGATCGGGTTGATCATGCGGAACAGTTCCCACGCGCGCGCATGGTCGCCGAGCTCGGCGAAGGCCATCGTCGCCCACACCGCCGCGTGGGTGTACTGGCCGCCGTTCTCGCGCACGCCGGGCACGTAACCGCGGATGTAGCCGGGGTCCTGCCCGGTCTTGTCGAATGGAGGGTCGAGCAGCTGCACCAGGCCTGCATCGCGCCGCACCAGGCGCTGGTCCAGCGACTCCATCGCCTGCCTTGCGCGCACCGGATCGGCAGCGCCCGACAGCACCGACCAGCTCTGCGAGATCGAATCGATCGTGCACTCGTCGCTCTGCGCCGAGCCCAGCGGCATCCCGTTGTCGAACCATGCGCGCCGATACCACGCGCCATCCCAGGCATGGTCTTCCAGCGCCTGGCGCAGCTGCGTCGCGCGTTCGAGGCAGCGTTCGGCGAACAGCAGGTCGCCGCGGTCGCGCGCCAGTCCGTTGAAGCGGTTGAGCACGTCGTACAGGAAGAACCCCAGCCACACGCTCTCGCCGCGGCCGCCCTCCCCCACCCGGTTCATGCCGTCGTTCCAGTCGCCGGTGCCGATCAGCGGGAGGCCACGTTCGCCGAACAGGTCGAGCGCGCGCTGCAGGCCGCGCACGCAGTGCTGGTACAGCGTTTCGCGCAGGCCGGAGCGCGAAGGCAGGTCGTAGTAGGACTCCTCGTCGGGGTCGACCTGGCGACCTTCGACGTAGGTCATGCGTTCGTTGAGCACGTCACGGTCGCCGGTGGCCTCGACGTAGCGGCAGGTGGCCAGCGGCAGCCACAGGTAGTCGTCGGAGCACCGCGTGCGCACGCCGCGGTCCAGCGGCGGGTGCCACCAGTGCTGCACGTCGCCTTCCATGAACTGGTGCTCGGCGCACAGCAACAGGTGGTCGCGCGCGAGCTTCGGCTCGGCGTGCAGCATCGCCATGATGTCCTGCAGCTGGTCGCGGAAGCCGAACGCGCCGCCGGATTGGTAGTAGCCGCTGCGCGCGAAGTAACGGCAGCCGATGGTCTGGTAGAGCAACCAGCCGTTGGCGAGCAGGTCGACGGCCGGTTCGGGTGTTTCCACCTGTACCGCACCGAGCGTGCGCAGCCAGCCGACGCGGACCTCGTCGAGGGCGTCCCAGGCCGCGTCGCGCCCGCGCGTCTCCTGCAGCGTCGCCAGCGCCTCGGCGCGCGTACGCCCTGCGCCGAGGCGGAATATCACGTCGCGCGACTGCCCGGGCGCCAGGTCCAGCGGCACCTGGATCGCGGCGCAGGGATCGAGTCCGGCGCCAAGTCGCCCGGACAGGCGTTCGCGCGTCATCGCCGCCGGCGAGCGCAGGCTGCCGTTGCGGCCGATGAACTCGTTGCGATCGCCGCTGGCGCTGCGGCGCGCCTCCTCGCCGTGCCATCCCTCGGTTGCGACGTCGGCGGCGAAGAACGCGGCCCGGCCGCTGAATTCGGTGTTGTAGGCATTGCGCGCCAGCACCGCGGCGTGTTCCGTGGCGGACTCGGTGACCACGTGCATGTGCGTGCGTGCGTGCAGGTCGCCGAGGATCCATTCCACGTAGCCGGTGGCACTGAGCCGGCGCGTGCGGTCGCCGGTGTTGCGCACGCGCAGCACGCTGAACTTGACGGCCGCGTCGCGCGCCACGTAGACCCACAGTTCGCTGGCGACATCGTCCTGCTCGTGCTCGTAGACGCTGTAGCCGAAGCCATGCCGAACCCGGTACGCACCCTCGCCGCGGCAGGGCAGCGGCGTCGGCGACCAGAACCGCCCGGTCTGCTCGTCGCGCAGGTAGAACGCCTCACCGTTGCTGTCTCCCACCGGATCGTTGTGCCACGGCGTGAGGCGGAACTCGTGCGCGTTCTCCGCCCAGGTGTAGCCGGTGCCGGATTCGCTCACCACGCAGCCGAACTGCGGGTTGGCGAGCACGTTCGACCACGGCGCGGGCGTGTTGTCGCCCGGCTGCAGGTCGATCACGTATTCGCGACCGTCGGCCGAGAAGGCTCCGATGCCGTTGCCATCGCGCAGCGGTCCGGTGCCTTGGTCAAAGGGCCACGGGTCGAAGGCCGCGTCGCCGCCGCGGCCGGCGCTGGCGTGCTCGTCGGCGGTGGGCATCGGCATCAGCTCGTACTGGGTGGGCTGCGGCTGCAGCGGCGGCATCACCGCCTCCGGCGGCCGCCGATGCGCGATCTGTTCGGCCAGCGTGCCGTGCGCGTCGCTCACGATCACGCGTGCCACCGATTGCAGCAGGATGCGGTCCTCCTGCGGCAGCTGGTGTGCGGGTCGGACGAAGATGCCGCCGGGGCGGTCGATCACGTGGGCTTCCACGCCGGCCGTTATCAGGCCCATGATCTGGTCGTGCAACTGCTGGCGATAGCCGCCCTGCTCGTCGTTCCAGATCACCAGGTCGACGGTCAGGCCCTTGAGTCGCCAGTACGCGTAGGCCTGCACCATCTGCCGCACCAGTTCGATGTTTTCCGCGTCCTCGATCTGTACCAGCACGATCGGGTGGTCACCGGAGATCGCCTGCCCCCACAGCCCCGACTGGCCGCGGCGGTTCTGCAGCAGCACGGATGGCCCTGCGCGCAGCGCCGGGTTCCCGTGCAGCACCAGCCCGGCCAGGCGCTCGTACAGCTGCGCGTCGGCCTGCGAGGCGTCGATCTGGCGACGCACCACCTGGCTGTGGGTCCAGGCCAGGTCGAACACGCGGTCGGCCAGCCGGCGGTCCCGGTATTTGTCGACCAGCACCCGGCAATCGTCGCGCGCCGCCGCCAAGCCGGTGACCATGTCGATGGTCGCGGTCTGGTCCGGCGCCAGGGTGATCCGGGAGCGGATCGCGACGACCGGGTCGAGCACCGAGCCCTGGCTGTTCGACAACGGCGCCGGCTCGAGCATGGCGCGCGGCGCGCGCGCGTCGTGGCCGCGACCGATGAACCGCGAGCGGTCGGTCTCGTAGGAGATTTCCACGATGTCGGCGTCGTGCACCGCGACCAGATGGAACATCCACGGCGGCACCTCATCGTGCGCGCGCGGGCGTCGTGTGCACAGGATCGCCTGCCGCTCGGGCACCAGTTCGGTCTGCACGAACAGATTGCTGAAGGCCGGATGCAGTTCGTCCGAGATCGCAGGCGCCAGTACCACCTCGGCGTAGGTGGTGACTTCGATCGTGCGCGCCGTGCGCGACTGGTTGGTCACGTGCAGCCGGCGCAGTTCGATGTCGTCCTCAGGCGACACGGCGATCTCAAGGTGGGTTTCGAAGCCTTGCTTGCGGCCGCGGAACTCGGCCTTGGCGTCGGAGAAGATCGCCTCGTATCCGGACACCTCCACGGCCGTGGGCTGGTACGAAGCCGACCAGAACTCGCTGCTGTCCACGTCGCGCAGATAGCACCAGTTCCCCCAAGGATCACGCGTGCCGTCCTCGCGCCAGCGCGTCACCGCCATGTCATGCAGGCGGCTGTAGCCTCCGCCGGCGGTGGTCATCATCACGTGGTAGCGGCCGTTGGACAGCATCTGGATCGCCGGCCGCGGCGAGGAGGCGTTGCGGAAGATGCGCAGGCGGGTTTCGGCGGGATCGGACATCACGGCCGCGCCGGCGACTTCGGTCGTGTGCGGATGGAAGGCGCCGGTGCGTGGGATGCGCTCCTGCAGCAGCAGCAGCGTGGCCATGAACTCAGGCTCGGCCACGAACCGGCGCTGCATCGGCTGGTCGTGGAGCAGGTAGTCCAGCGCCAGCAGCCCCATGCCCTGGTGGTGGGCCATGAACGAGCGCACCAGCGCGTGCGGCTGTCCGCGCGGCAAGCGCGCAGGTGTGTAGTCGATCGCCTCGTACATGCCGTAGCGTCCTGCGAAGCCGGCGGCGGCCATCTGCTGCAGGTTCCGGCAGGCCTCCACGGGCGCGACCATCAACGCCATCATGCTGGCGTAGGGCGCGATCACCAGGTCCTGCGCCAACCCGCGCCGCAGGCCGAGTCCCGGCACGCCGAAGGCGCGGTACTGGTAGTTCATGCGCGCGTCGACGGCGTTGTAGCCGGATTCGGAAATGCCCCAAGGCACGTCGCGCTGGCGTCCGTATTCGATCTGCCTTGCCACGCTCACCTGCGCGGTCTGGTCGAGCAGCGAGCCCTCGTAGCTGGGCATGACCAGCTGCGGCATGAGGTATTCGAACATCGAGCCGCTCCACGACAGCAGCGCCGGGTCGCCGTCGATGTCGGTCAGCAGCCGGCTCAGCGCGAACCACGCGTCCTGCGGCAGCTGGCCCCGGGCAATGCCGATGAAGCTGGCCAGGCGCGCTTCGGACGCCAGCAGGTCGTAGTAGCCGGGGTCGCTGCGGTGCTCGTCGACGTTGTAGCCGATGGTGAGCAGGTGGCGGCTGCGGTCGTAGAGGAAATCGAGTTCGTTCTGCGCGCACTGGCCGGCGACGTGGGCCAGGCGCTCGAACTCCGCGATGCGGGTGCTTGCGATGGCCTGCACCTGCGCGTCCGGCGAGGTGCGCGACAGTTCGCGCAAGGTCGGGATCGCCGACGTCGACAGCGCGGTCGGAAGCCATGCCAGCGCGGCGCTCGCGGCACGGCACTGCGCCAGCAGCTTCCGCCCCCAGTACGACGCCTCCGTCGACACATCCGCATCGGAATCCGCGCCGGCCGGTGCGTCGTGCGCGGCAAGTGGTTCCGCCAGCACCGTGAGTTCGGCAAGCGCCAGCACGGCTTCGCCGCAGGTGACCGGCGATGCGGCGAGCAGCGCATCGATCCTCACGCGGAAGGCCTCGGGCACGCCGACGCCGGCTTCCTCCAATACCCCCGCGGCATCGCGCAAGCCCTGCCAGGTAGCGGGTGCCAGCACCGCCGAATCGGGCTGTGCCAGCAGTCCCTGGCGCAGGGTCAGCAGATGTCCGGAGAGGTTGCCGCTGTCGACGGTGGACACGTACAGCGGCGGCAGCGGGCGCAGCGTTTCGGTGTCGTACCAGTTGTAGTAATGGCCGCGATGCCGCGGCAGCAGCTCCAGTGTCGCAAGGGTGTTGCCGACGCGTTTGGCCATGGCATCGGCCTGCTGGTAGCCGAAGTCGTGTGCGGACAGGTTGGCGAGCAGCGACAGACCGATGTTGGTCGGGGACGTGCGCCGCGCAACCGGCGGCGAGCGATGCTCCTGGATGTTGTCGGGCGGCAGCCAATGGTCGGCGGCGGTGACGAAGTCCTCGAAGTACGCCCACGTGCGCCGCGACAACCGGCCGAGGAACCTGCCCTGCTCCACCGACAGTCCGTGCGCCGCGCGCGCGCGCGGCCGCCCGGTCCACCAGGCCAGCCAGGGCGACAGCAGCCACAGCCCGAGCAGCGGCGCGGCCACGGGCAACGCCATCGGCTGCAGGCGGAAGAGCGCGGCCGCCACCACAAGCGCGAACGCGGGCGCGAACCACATCGAACGCAGTGACGCCGCCAGGCCGTCGCCCAGTGTCTTCTCGACTTCGCTGGAGGGACTCCACTGCAGCATGCGCCGGCGCGACACCAGCACCCGCCACAGTGTCCGCACGATGGCGTCGAGGCTGTAGAACGCTTCGTACGGCAGGAACGCCGCGCCCAGGACGACCCTCGCAAGATCGTGCCCCGCCGCCTGCACGCGATGCAGCAGGTGCGCGCGCAGCGGCAGCTCGTCCGGCTTGTCGAGCAGCGCGGTCATGGCCGTCACCAGCGGCGCCAGCAGCAGCGTCGACAGCACCCACAGCGTCCAGCGCAGCGGGTGAGGCGCGAGCAGCCAGCCAAGCACGAACAGCGACACCGTCGCCACGGGCACGAGGCTGCGGCGCAGGTTGTCGAGCAGCTTGCCGCGCGAGAGCATCGACAACGGGTTGCGTTCGCGGCGGCCTTCGCCCCCCGGCACCCACGGCAGCAGCCACGGCAACAGCTGCCAGTCGCCGCGGATCCAGCGGTGCCGGCGCTTGACGTCGAGTGCGTAGCGCGACGGATAGTCCTCGTACAGCTGCACGTCGCTGACCAGTCCGGCACGCGCGTAGCAGCCTTCGAGCAGGTCGTGGCTGAGGATCCGGTTGTCGGGGAAGCGCGCGTCCAGCGCCTGCCCGAACGCCGCCACGTCGTAGATGCCCTTGCCGACGAACGAACCCTCGCCGAACAGGTCCTGGTACACGTCCGAAACGGTGCGCGTGTACGGGTCGATTCCCGGCTCGCTGCCATACAGGCGCACGTACCACGAACGGCGTTCACCGCCCATGCGGGTGCCGACGCGCGGCTGCAGGATGCCGTAACCCCCTTCCACCACGCGCCGCCGCGGATCCAGCCGCGCCCGGTTGAGTGGATGCGCGAGCGTGCCGACCAGTTCGCGCGCGGCGTCGCGCGGCAGGTGGGTGTCGGTGTCGAGCGTGATCACGTAGCGCACGCCACGCAGCACGCCCGGCTCGCCGGCAATCATCGAGAACGCGCTGGCATCGCCTTCGTGCAGCAGCGAATTGAGCGCGGCAAGCTTGCCGCGCTTGCGTTCGTGGCCCATCCATCTGTGTTCACGCGGGTTCCAGATGCGCGGCCTGTGCAGGATGAAGAAGATGTCGTCGCCGCCGCTGGCGTGGCGCCGGTTGAGCGCTTCGATGTCGTTGCGCGCCGTCGCCAGCGCTTCGGCATCCTGCGGCAGTGCCTGTTCGTCGGCATCGAGAAAGTCCGTCAGCAGGGCGAAGTGCAGGTTGCGGTCGCGGTTGGCGAGGAACCTCACCTCCAGGGCGTCCACCAGCGGGCCCACCGTCGACGCGTCCCCGATCATGGTCGGCACCGCCACCAGCGTGCGCGCATCGTTCGGAATGCCCGCGGAGAAGTCCAGTCGCGGCAGCGCCCGCGGCAACACCAGCAGCGTCGCGAACCAGTTGACCAGGACCACGCCCAGCTCGCTGAAGGCAATCACGCACAGCACGCCCACCAGCCACAGCACGTCGCGCGCGCCAAGGATCGCCTGAGCGTCATGTACCAGCCCGGAGGTGAACAGCGCGACGATTGCGATGATCGGCACCAGATAGGCCGGCAGCGGCACGTGTCGGGTTCCGCGACGCAGCGAAGCCAGCGGCCTACCCTGCAGGGACAGCGCCCGTTCCAGCTGTGTGCGCCCGGCATCGATCAGGTAGTAACCCACGTGCGCGCTGCAGTCGTCGCTGCCCGTTTGCTCCGCGCCTGCGCGCGCCAGTTCCAGCACGGCCGATGCGACTTCGGTCTCGGGCAGTTTGCCGCGACGGGCGATGTACTCGACCACATGGCGGTAGCGGTCGCGGGTGGCGAAGTCCATCCGCCCGTACGTACCGGCGGGGTCGTCGCGCAACGTGGCCTCGACCATGCTCACGGTTTCGACGAACTCGCGCCAGTCGGTCATCGCCAGCAGACGCAGGCTGCCGATGCTGTTGCTGATCGAAACCTGGTCGGCGGCCTGCTGCTGGCTCTCGACCTGCACCAGCTGCGCGATGCCCTGCTCGTGGTCGGCCAGCCACTGCTCGATCCAGGTCAGCGGCAGGCCCAGCGCCGCGCCTTGCCCCTGCAGGCGGCGCACGATCTCGGCGACGAACGCGCCGCTCGACGGCGGCCGGGAGCGCGCCATGTCGGCGATCACCAGCACCACGCTCTTGGGATCCGACTCTGCCATCGCCGAGAAGCGGTCGGCCCAGAAGTCGGCAAGGTCGCGGTCGATGCGGCCGGCAATGACCTGCGCGCTGACCCGGCGCAAATTTTCGATCAGCGCAAGCCGCAACATGATCGGGACTGCCCACAGCTCGCCAAGCGTGAGCGGCGTGACCGACTGGTAGGCGGCGATGAAGCGGTCCAGGCCTTCGACATCGACGCGACCATCACCGTGCGAAATCGCGTTGAGGGCGATGTCGTAGACCCGCGGGAGCTGATCGGACGGGCCGCCTTCCAGCCGCGGCAATTCGCGGCTGTACCCCTTGGGCAGGTGGCGGCGGGCGAGGCGGACCTGTTCCTCCACCAGGTACAGGTTGTCGAGCAGCCAGTCGCCAGCAGGCGTCAGCCTGCGCTTGGCCTGCGCGGCCTCGCCGAGCAGCTTGCTGGCGCGGTCGATCACAGTCTCGTTGGCGCTCAGCCGCGCCAGCAGGAGGTCGGCGCCGCGGTGCCCGCTCAGCCGGTGCGCCTGTGCGAGCACGCGGCCGTGCCGCTCCATCTGTTCGGCGCTGAACAGCTGCGCGCGCAAGGGCTGCTCGTGAACCGCGATCAACGGCCCAACTCGATGGCCACGCGGTGCGATTGGCCGTCGTCGCGCAGCGGGATCAGGCAGGGATCAACGTTCAGGATCCCGCCGTCGAGTTCGCAGCGTGCGATGCCGCGACATGCACCATTCGGGTTGGCGACCTCGATCAGATAGCGGCTGCCGCCGTGGCGGTACTCGATCGAGAAGCCCGGCCACCCCCGTGGAATGCAGGGATCCAGGCGCAGATGCGCGCCCTGCAGGTGGAAGCCCAGGACCGCTTCCAGCCCTGCGCGGTACAGCCAGGCGCCGGAGCCGGTGTACCAGGTCCAGCCGCCGCGGCCGACGTGCGGCTCGACCGAGTACACGTCGGCAACCGCGACATAGGGCTCGACCTTGTAGCGGTCCACGCCTTCGGGCGCGGATGCATGGTGGACGGGGTTGATCAGCGAGAAGAGCTCGAATGCGCGGTCGCCGTCGCCCATCTTCGCGAAGGCGAAGATCGACCACTGCGCGCCGTGCGTGTACTGGCCGCCGTTTTCGCGCAGGCCCGGTGGATAGGCCTTGATGTAGCCGGGGTCGTGGTCGGTGTGCTGGAACGGCGGGGTGAACAGCAGCGCGACCTTCTCGTCGCGCAGGATCAGCTGCCGGTGGACCTGCTCCATCGCCGACTTCGCATGCGCCGGATCGCCGCCACCGGCGATCACGCTCCACGACTGGGCGATGGTGTCGATGCGGCATTCGTCGCTTTCGTGCGAGCCGAGCGGCGTGCCGTCGTCGTAGTAGCCGCGGCGATACCACTGGCCGTCCCAGCCGCCGGCATCCAGACCCTTGCGCACCGTGCACGCGACATCTTCCCAGCGCGCTGCGCGCTCGTGTTCGCCGCGCGCCTTCGCGTGTGGCGCGAACGCATCGATGGTGGCGCACAGGAACCAGCCCAGCCAGGAACTCTCGCCCCTGCCCTCCTCGCCGACGCGGTTCATGCCGTCGTTCCAGTCGCCGGTGCCGAACAGCGGCAGGTCGTGCGTGCCCAGCGACAGGCTCACGTCGATGGCGCGTGCGCAGTGTTCGTACAGGCTGGCATCGCTGTCCGCGGTCGTGGGCCGGAAGTAGGCTTCGTCCTGCCCGGGCTCGAGCTGCGGGCCTTCGATGAAGGACTGGCGCGTATCGAGCACGTCGGTGTCGCCGGTGGCATCCATGTAGTGACAGGCGACGAACGGCAGCCACAGGCGGTCGTCGGTCATGCGCGTGCGAATGCCCTCGCCGCTCGGCGGCAGCCACCAGTGCTGCACGTCGCCTTGCTCGAACTGGCGGCCCGCGGCACGCAGCAGCTGCGCGCGCGCTTCCCCGGGGCGTGCGATGCAGGTGGCCATCACGTCCTGCAGCTGGTCGCGGAAGCCGTAGGCGCCGCTGGCCTGGTAATACCCGGTGCGCGCCCAGACCCTGCAGCACAGCGCCTGGTACAGCAGCCAGCGGTTGAGCAGCAGGTCCATCGCCCGGTCGGGCGTGCGCACCTGCACGGTGCCGAGGATGTCGTCCCACTGCGCGACGGCTGCCTGCAGGGCGGCGTCGAGGTCCACCTCGCGGTAGCGGCGCACCAGCTCGCGCGCGGCGCCGGCGTTGATCGCGTCGCCGAGCAGGAGAACGATCTCCTCTTCGCCATCGGCGGACAGTTCGAAGCGGGTTTGCAGCGCGCCGCAGGGATCCAGCCCGGCACCGGTGCGTCCGGACAGCGCTTCGCCCCCCTGGAGTGCCGCCGGCGCGGCCAGGTTTCCCCGCCGGCCGAGGAATTCGAGGCGATCGCCGCTGTGCGCGTGCTGGCGGCCAAGCAGGTCCATGAACGCCACGCGTTCGCCAAACTCCGCGCGCCACGCGTTGCCGGCGAACAGCGCGCCGGTGTCCCGGTCCAGAGAGGTCGCGACGAACGGCGCCGGCTGCGAGCCGTTCGGCCCCAGCGCCCACTGTACGAAGGCGGTCACCGACAGCCTGCGCGTGCGCCCCGAGCGGTTGCGCAGCCGCAGGCGCGAGATCTTCAGGCCGTCGTCGACCGGCACGTATTGCAGCAGGTCGAGCTCGATGCCATGTTCGGCGTGCTCGAAGCGGCTGTAGCCGTGGCCGTGGCGCGCGACGTACTCGCCATCGTCGCCGCAGCGCGGCAGCGCTGTGGCGGTGAACAGCCGGCCATCCTCGTCGTCACGCACGTAAAGCACGTCCTGCGGCGGATCGGAGACCGGATCGTTTGTCCACGGCGTGATCGGGTTGCGCTGGCTGTTCTGCGACCACGCGTAGCCACCGCCGGCCTCGGTGGCGGTGAAGCCGAAGTCCGGATTGGCGACGACGTTGAGCCATGGCATCGGCGGCAGCGCGCCGTTGCGGATGATCGTGACGTACTCGCGCCCGTCTTCGGCGAAGCCGCCGTGGCCGTTGAAGAACTCCAGGGACGCCTCGATGCCGCCGCCCGATCCGCGCGACGGCGACCCGGCGGCCGCAGTCGGCTGGCGGGCGGCATCGGGCGGCAAGCCCGTCCCTGTCGCGGCCGGAAGCGCATCGACCTGTGCCGCGAGGCCACCGTCGCGCTGGTCGAGGGCAATCGCGGCCGCCGTCGCCAGCCCGGCCTGCAATGCGTCTGGCGCCTCGTCGGCGCGGAGTACAAACAGGTTCTGCTTGCCGCCGGGCGGTGGATTCCGCGTCGCGTGCCCCATGAAGCGATCCTGCAGCGCGTCGTACGCCGCCGCCGACCCGGCGACGGCCACAAGGTCGGCCTCGAGACCGTGTGCGCGCCAGTACGCTTCGGCGCGCAGGACGTCATCCGCGAGCGCCAGGCCGGTCTCGTCGTTGATGCGCAGCAGCACGATCGGGCGATCGCCGGAAATGCCGCCGGCCCAGAGCGTGGGCGCGCCGCCCTCCCCGTTCCCCAGCGCCGCGGCCGCGGTGCGCAGCGTCGGATCCGGGTACAGCAGCGCGGCCGCGAGACGCTGGAAGCGCCGCACCTGCGCCGCATCGAGGCCCAGGCGCGACAGCAGCGCCTGCGCACGCTCCGACGCGTCCCCAGACGCCTGCGCGAAGGCATCCACGCCGCGGAACCGATCGACCAGCGCGAGCGCCTCGTCGCGGCCAGCGGCCGCCACCGTCCACAGCTGCAGCGTGGCGGTTTCCCCGGGCGCGATGCGCACCCGGCGCCGCAGGCTGAACACCGGATCAAGCACGGTGCCGACCGTCCCCGAAAGCGTCTCCGATTCGAGCGCCACCGGGGCGCGCGCGTCGCGGCCGCGGCCGATGAAGCGCGCACGGTCGGTCTCCCACTGCGGTTCGCCGCCGTCGTCGCCTTCGACCTGCAGCCACTGCGCGGCACAGATCGACGGATCGCCTGGCGTGCGCACGCGACGCGTGGCAAGCAGCACGCGACGGTCGGCCAACCACTCCGTGCGCACGAACATTTTCGAAAACGCGGGGTGCGCGGCATCGCCCTGCTGCGGCGCAAGCACCAGTTCGGCGTGGCTGGTCAGTTCGATGATGCGCTCGCGGTCGCCGCTGTTGCGCAGGCTGACGCGCCGGACCTCCGCATCGGCATTGCCGGCGACGACGACCTCGGTGGTGGTTTCAATGTCGCCGTCACGGCGGCGGATGCCTGCGCGGCCATCGATGAATTCCAGCGCATAGGTATCGGGCACGGCCCCGGTGGGCTGCAGCCCGGCCGACCAGGTCGCGCCGCTGTCGACGTCACGCAGGTAGAGCCAGCAGCCGTGGTTGTCGCCTGTCGGATCGGCGCGCCATCGGGTGATCGCGCAGTTTCCGAGATGGCTGTAGCCGGAGCCGGCGGCGGTCAGCATCACGGTGTAGCACCCGTTCGACAGCAGCTGCAGTCGGGGCGTTTGAAGGAGGAGGCCGGGCGGCGTGCTTCCGGATGCCTGGTCTTGCATGGAACGAGGACTCCGGAAGGTGTCTTCCCCTTATTGCACGTTGGCGGTCACGGTGGGGTCAACGTCATGACCTGCTAACACCGCGGACCCTAGACTGCAGCCAACGTGCCGAAGACGATACAAAACAGCATCGCGGAGGCTGGCGAACCCTTGCTGGAGCACTACCAGCGCGCCGCCTTCGGCTACTTCCTGCGGCACCGCAACCCGGTCAACGGCCTGTACGCCGACACCTCGCGCGAATGGTCGCCGGTCAGCATCGCGGTCGTCGGGTTCGCGCTGTCGACCTACCCGGTCGCGGTCGAACGCGGCTGGATCGGGCGGGCCGAAGCGGTCGAACATTGCGCCGCCGCGCTGCGCTTCTTCCGCGACAGCAACCAGGACGGCAGTCCAGGTTCCACGGGACACAAGGGCTTCTACTTCCACTTCCTCGGCCGCGACACCGGCACCCGCGTCTGGCGCTGCGAGCTGTCGATGATCGACACTGCACTGCTGATCATCGGGGCGCTCATGGCCAGCCGCTACTTCGATGCCGACACGCCCGACGAGGCGGAGCTGCGCACCATTGCCGACGGGTTGTACCGCCGCATCGACTGGCGCTGGGCGCAAGACGGCGGCGAAACGATCATGCAGGGCTGGAAGCCCGAGTGCGGCTTCCTTCACTACGGCTGGGAAGGCTACAGCGAGGCGATCGTGCTGTACGTGCTTGCCCTGGGTTCGCCCACCTACCCTATCGGCGAGGACTGCTACCGGGCCTGGACCAGCACCTACCAGTGGGAGAATCTCTATGGCCACGGCTTCCTGTACGCCGGCCCGCTGTTCATCCACCAGTTCTCGCACGCGTGGATCGACTTCCGCGGCATCCGCGACAGCTTCATGCGCCAGAAGGCCTGCGACTATTTCGAGAACAGCCGTCGCGCCATCCATGTGCAGCGCGCCTATGCCTGCATCAACCCGCGCGGCCACCGGGGCTACGGGCAGGATTGCTGGGGCCTGAGCGCCTGCGAGGGACCGACCGACGAAGTACAGGGAGTGGATGCGGAGCCGCGACACCTGTTCGGCTATGCCGCGCGCGGCGTGCCCTACGGGCCGGACGACGGCACCCTGTCGCCGCCGGCGGTGCTGGCGAGCGTGCCGTTCGAACCGGAACTTGCGCTCGAGGCCATCGGCACGATGTGCCGACGCCATCCGGAGATCGTCCACGAACACGGCTTCACCAGCGGCTTCAACGCCGACCTGCGCGACAAGGCCGGAAAGGCGTGGGTATCGCCCGGCCTGTTCGGGCTCGACCAGGGCATCATCGTGTTGATGCTGGAAAACCATCGGACCGGCCTGCCCTGGGCGCTGATGCGCCGCTGCCGGTACGTGGTCGACGGGCTGCGCCGCGCGGGCTTCGAAGGCGGCTGGCTCGATATCGCCGCGTGCGACGGGGAGCGAGGCTGATGCACCACCGCGACTCCGGCATCGGCATCGGCACCGTGGTCGACCCGTTCGTCCGTGACGAACTGCACGACAATCTACGCCCGGCCCGATGGCGCAATCCCGAGCCGGCCGAACGCTACGGGCTGGTCGTCGTCGGTGCTGGCGCCGCCGGCCTGGCGGCCGCGCAGGATGCTGCCGCCACCGGCGCGCGCGTTGCGCTGGTGGAGCGCGACCTGCTCGGCGGTGACCGCCTCAGCTTCGGCTGCCAGCCCTCCAAGGCCCTGGTACGCACCGCTCGTGTGTACGCGGAAATGCGCGATGCCCGGAAATACGGCGCCATCGCACCGCCACGGGTCGAGGTGGACTTCCACGCCGCGATGGAGCGCGTCCTGCGGCTGCGCGCGCGCATGAGCCGCGCCAGCTCGCCGCGGATGCTGCGCGAAGCCGGCATCGACCTGTTCTTCGGCCATGCCATGTTCAAGGCCCCGGACCGGTTGGAGCTGGACGGCGTGCAGCTGCGGTTCGACAAGGCCTTGATCGCGACCGGTGCCGAGCCCGACGTGCCCGACATCCCCGGCCTGCGCGACGTGGGCTACCTGACCAACGAAACGATCTTCGGCATCGCCGCCCTGCCCCGGCGGCTGCTGGTCATCGGCGGCGGCCCCCTGGGCTGCGAACTGGCGCAGGTGTTTCGCCGCTTCGGCAGTCGCGTGATCATCGTCCAGGACATGCCGCTGTTCCTGCCCCACGAAGAGCGCGATGCGGCGCAGATCCTGTCGGTGGCGTTCGCTCGCGACGGGATCGAGGTGCGCCTGAATACCGAGGTGACCGCCGTGCGTCGCGTCGGCGACGGGATCCACGCCGACCTGCGCACCGACGACTACGTGACGAGCGTGGTTGCCGATGCCGTGCTGGTCGGCACCGGGCGGCTGCCGCGCATCGACGACATGGGCCTGGAGGCGGCGGGTGTTGGACATGATGCGGTCGAGGGCATCCGGGTGGACGATCACCTGTGCACGGCAAACCCCGCGATCTACGCGGCCGGCGATGTCTGCATGGCCCACCGTTTCACCCATGTCGCCGTGGCCACCGGGCGCATGGCGGTGGCCAATGCCCTGCGCGGTGAACGGCAGCGCCTGGGCGATCTGGTGATTCCGTGGTGTACGTACACCGATCCGGAGATCGCACACGTGGGCCTGTACGTGCGCGAGGCCATGCTGCGCGGAATCCCCATCTCCACCAGCACGATCCCGCTGCACGCGGTGGACCGGGCGGTGCTCGACGGCGACGAGATCGGCTTCATCAAGCTGCACGTCGCCGACGGCTCCGACCGCATCCTGGGAGCGACGATCGTGTCCCGCCGCGCCGGCGAGCTGATCGGTCAGGTGACCCAGGCGATGGTCAACGGCACCGGCGTGCGCGGGCTGGCGCGGGTCATCCACCCTTACCCGACCGAGTCGTCCGCGATCGGCGCGGCGGCGCGGGCCTGGTGCCTCGAGCATCCCGTGTCGCCAGGGGCGTGACGAACAGCGCGGTTTCACAACGAGGAGGAAGGCATGGAAATCGGCATGATCGGCTTGGGCAAGATGGGCGCGAACATGGCGCAGCGCCTGGTGCGCGGCGGCCACCGCGTGGTCGGTTTCGACCCGAAACCCGAGGCGCGTTCACTGGCCGAGGGCTTCGGCGCGGAGTCCGCCACCTCGCTGGAGGAGCTCGTCGGCAAGCTGTCGTCGCCACGCGTGGCCTGGATGATGGTGCCGGCCGGGGCCATCACCGGCAGCACGGTGGATGCGCTCGTCGAGCTGCTGGCGGCAGGGGACACCATCGTCGACGGCGGCAATTCCAACTACAAGGACACCGTGGATCGCGCCAGGGCCGTCGCCGGCAAAGGCCTGCACTACGTCGATTGCGGCACCAGCGGCGGCGTGTGGGGTCTTGCCGAGGGCTACAGCATGATGGTCGGCGGCGAAACCGATGCGGTCGAGCGACTGCGGCCGGTGTTCGAGACGCTGGCGCCGGGCAAGGACCAGGGCTGGGGCCACGTCGGGCCGTCCGGGTCGGGGCACTTCACCAAGATGGTCCACAACGGCATCGAGTACGGACTGATGCAGGCCTATGCGGAAGGCTTCTCGATCCTCGGGCACAAGCAGGAATTCGGCCTCGACCTGCACCAGGTGGCCGAGATCTGGCGCACTGGCAGCGTCGTGCGCTCCTGGCTGCTGGACCTGACCGCTGACGCGCTGGGCAAGAACCCGACGATGGACGGTATCGCGCCGTTCGTGCCCGACTCGGGCGAAGGCCGCTGGACCGTGGCCGAGGCGATCGACCTCAACGTGCCGGCGCCGGTGATCACCCAGTCCCTGATCGCCCGCCTGCGCTCGCGCGACGGCGAATCGTTCGCCGACCGGCTGCTGTCGGCGATGCGCAACGAGTTCGGTGGGCATGCGATGAAGAAGGAATAGGCGCACCCGCCATCAGCTTGGCTCCGTTCCGAGCAGCGCACGGGCGCGCGCGCATACGTTGTCAACGGTGAACCCGTAGCGCTCCAGCATCTCGCTGCCCGGTGCCGAAGCACCGAAGCGGTCGACGCCGAGCACGTCGCCGTGGTCGCCGACGTAGCGGTGCCAGCCCTGCGGCGACCCCGCTTCCACCGCCAGTCGCGCAGGCACGGACGACGGCAGCACGGATTCACGGAATTTCTGCGGCTGTTCGTCGAACAGCTCCCAGCACGGCATTGAGACCGCACGCGCGGCGACTCCTTCGCCCTGCAGTTTTTCCACGGCGGCCAGCGCGAGACCGGTTTCCGCGCCGGTGCCGATCACGATGACGTCGGGTTTGCCGCCTTCCGCATCGAGCAATACATAGGCGCCCTTGCGCAGGCCATCGGCCGATGCGTACTTGTCGCGATCAAGCGTGGGCACTTTCTGCCGCGAAAGCGCCAGCGTGACCGGCCGGTCGCGTGCTTCGATGGCAACGCGCCAGGCGACGGCCGTTTCGTTCGCATCCGCGGGCCGGATCACCAGCAGCCCCGGCACCGAACGCAGGCCTGCAAGCTGCTCCACCGGCTGGTGTGTCGGACCGTCCTCGCCCAGCGCGATGCTGTCGTGGGTGAACACGTGCACCACGTGCAGGCGCATCAACGCGGCCAGGCGCATCGGCGGGCGCATGTAGTCGGAGAAGATCAGGAAGGTCGCGTCGTAGGGAATGATGCCGCCGTGCGCGGCCAGCCCGTTGCAGATGGCGCCCATCGCGTGCTCGCGCACGCCGAAATGCAGGTTGCGGCCGGCATGGCTCCAGCCGCCGCCGGCCGAGCCCTGTTCGTCCTCGCCAGGCGTGGCGCGCGGATCGAAATCGCCCAGGCCTTTCACCGCGGTGTAGGTGGAAGGATCGAGGTCCGCCGAACCGCCGGTCAGCGCGGGCAGCTTCGGCGCGATCGCCGACAGCACCTTGCCGCCGGCCTCGCGCGTGGCCATGCCCTTCGCATCGGCCGGGAACACCGGAATGTCCGCGTCCCAGCCGTCGGGCAAAGTCGCTTCGAGGCTGGTGCGGAGCTCGCGCGCGTCATCGGCATAGGCATCGGCGTAGGCATCGAAACGCTGCTGCCACGCGTCCTGCCCGCGCTTGCCGCGGTCGAGCGCGGAGCGGAAGTGCGCCATCGCGTCGTCGGGCAGCAGGAACGCCGGCTGCTCGGGCCAGCCGAGCTTGCGCTTGGTCGCCGCCACGCCCTCCTCGCCCAGCGGCGAGCCGTGGGCCTTGTAGCTGTCCTGCTCCGGCGAGCCATAGCCGATGTGGGTGCGCACCAGCACCAGCGACGGCCGCGTGGTTTCGTCGTGCGCCCGCTGCAGTGCCCGTTCGATCGCGGCGACATCGTTGCCGTCGTCCACGGTTTCCACGTGCCAGTCGTAGGCGAAAAAACGTGCGGCGCGATCCTCGGTGAAGGTGATGTCGGTGCCGGCGGCCAGGGTCACGCTGTTGTCGTCGTAGAACACGTTGAGCTTGCCCAGCTTCAGGTGCCCGGCAAGCGATGCGGCCTCGGAGGCGACGCCTTCCATCAGGTCGCCGTCGCTGGCGATGACCCAGGTGCGGTGGTCGACGACGACGTGGCCGGGGCGGTTGTAGCGCGCCGCCAATTGCGCCTCGGCCATCGCCATGCCCACGGCGTTGGCGAAGCCCTGCCCCAGCGGCCCGGTAGTGACTTCCACGCCCGGCGTGTGGCCGCGCTCGGGGTGCCCCGGCGCCTTGCTGCCCCACTGCCGGAACTGCTTGATGTCGTCGAGCGTCAGGTCGTAGCCGGTGACGTGCAGCAGGCTGTACAGCAGCGCCGAGCCGTGCCCGGCCGAGAGCACGAATCGGTCCCGGTCCGACCACAGCGGATTGGCCGGGTTGTGCTTCAGGAATCGCTGCCACAGCACGTAGGCCATCGGCGCGGCGCCAAGCGGCAGGCCGGGATGGCCGCTGTCGGCCTTCTGCACCATGTCGACGGAAAGGAAGCGCAGCGTGTCGATGCAGCGCTGGTCGAGGGAGGCGGATGCCTTGTCTGGTGCCATGATCCTGCTCCGGTGACTGGGTGGGAGCGGCCATGGCCGCGATGGCCTGCCTTGCGAACTGCATCGCGGCCATGGCCGCTCCCACAGGGGGATGCGGGTGTCTTCAGCTTTCGGCGAGCGCCGCATCGACGATGCCCTGCGCCTCGGCGAGGATCGCCTGCAGGTGGTGGGGGCTCTCGAAGCTCTCGCCGTAGATCTTGTAGATGTCCTCGGTGCCCGACGGCCGTGCGGCGAACCAGCCATTGTCGGCGACGACCTTGATGCCGCCGATCGGCGCGTCGTTGCCAGGCGCCTTGTCCAGTACCTGGCGGATGTCGGCGCCCGCGAGCTTGTCGGCCTTCAGCTGCGCGGGCGAGAGCTTGCCCAGCAGCTCCTTCTGCTGTGCGCTGGCCGGCGCCTCAACGCGGTCAGAGAAGACCTCGCCGAAGGCCTCGCACAGCCCGCGGTAGTGTTCGGCCGGGTCGTGCCCGTGGCGCGCGGTGAGCTCGGCGGCGAACAGCGCCGGCGCCATCCCGTCCTTGTCGGTGGTCCAGACGCTGCCGTCGCGGCGCAGGAAGCTGGCGCCCGCGCTTTCCTCGCCGCCCAGGCCCAGCGAACCGTCGAACAGGCCGTCGGCGAACCATTTGAAGCCTACCGGCGTTTCGTACAGCCTGCGCCCGAGTTGCTTGGCTACGCGGTCGATCATGCTGCTGCTGACCACGGTCTTGCCCACGGCGGCATTCGCGTCCCACTGCGGGCGGTGGCGGAACAGGTCGTCGACCATCGCGGCCATGTAGTGGTTCGACGGCAGCAGGCCCGCCTTCGTCACCACGCCGTGGCGATCATGGTCGGTGTCGCAGGCGAAGGCGACGTCATAGCGGTCCTTCATCCCGATCAGCCGCTGCATCGCGTACGACGATGACGGGTCCATGCGGATCTTGCCGTCCCAGTCGCGGGTCATGAAGGCGAACGTGGGGTCGACCTGCTCGCTGACGACATCGAGATCCAGCCGATAGCGCTCGGCGATGCGCGCCCAGTAGTGCACGCCGGCACCGCCCAGCGGATCGACGCCCATGCGGATGCCCGAGCCGCGGATCAGGTCGAAGTCGAGCACCTTGCCGAGGTCGGCGACGTAGTGATTGAGGAAATCGTGTTCGCGCGTGGTATTCGCGGCGTGCGCCTGCGCCAGCGGCACGCGCGCCACGCCCTTGAGGCCCGCTTCTAGCAGCGCGTTGGCGCGGTCCTGCACCTGACGGGTGATCGCGGTGTCGGCCGGCCCGCCGTTGGCCGGGTTGTACTTGAAGCCGCCGTCGCCAGGCGGATTGTGCGAAGGCGTGACGACGATGCCGTCGGCCAGGTGCGAGTCACGGTCGCGGTTGTGGACGAGGATCGCATGCGAAACCGCGGGCGTGGGCGTGAACTCGTCGCCCTGCGCGATCCGCACTTCCACGCCGTTCGCGGCCAGCACCTCCAGCGCGCTGTCGCGCGCGGGTGCGGACAGCGCGTGGGTGTCGATGCCGAGGAACAGCGGCCCGTCGACGCCCTGCGCCTTGCGGTATTCGCAGATCGCCTGGGTGATGGCAAGCACATGGTGCTCGTTGAAGCTGCCGTCCAGCGAACTGCCGCGGTGGCCGGAGGTACCAAACGCCACGCGCTGCGCGGCGACCGACGGATCCGGCGTCACGTCGAAGTAGGCGGCAAGCAGCTTGTCGATGTCGACGAGCTGCGCGGGCTGCGCCGGCTTGCCGGCCATCGGGCTGATGTTCGTGTCCATGGCCACCTTGCTCAGCGGCCGCCGGCCAGCGACCGCGCCTTGTCGGCGATGCGCTGCAGCAGCTGGTTCCAGGACTTGACGAAGGCGTCGGCGCCGTCGCGCTGCAGCTGCGCGGCCAGCGCGTCGATGTCGACTCCGGCCGCGGCGATCTTCGCAAGCGTGGTGGCGAAGTCGCCGCCATCGTCGGCCAGCGCGCCGCGCACCTTGCCGTGGTCGGCGAAGGCATGCAGCGTCTTCTCGGGCACCGTGTTGATCGTGTCGGGTGCGGCCAGCGCTTCGACGTAGAGCGTGTCGGACGCCTTCGGGTCCTTGGTGCCGGTGCTTGCCCACAGCAGGCGCTGGGGCCGCGCGCCTGCCGCGGCGAGCTTTTTCCAGCGATCCGAAGCCAGCAGATCGCGATAGGCGCGATAGGTCTGCTGCCCCACCGCGATGCCCAGGCGGTTGTGCAGCTCTTCCGGCAGTTGCTCCGCGCTGGTCCTGTCCCAGCGGCTGATGAACAGCGAAGCGACCGAGCCCACCACCGGGTCCAGGCCGGCCTCGATGCGCCGCTCGATGCCGCGCATGTACGCGTCTGCCGCCGCGACATACTGCTGCATGGAGAACAGCAGGGTCACGTTGATCGGCACGCCGGCGAAGATCGATTCCTCGATCGCCGACACGCCTTCCGGCGTGCCCGGGATCTTTACATACAGGTTGTCGCGCCCGGCCTGCGCGTGGATTCGCCTGGCGGCCTCGATGCTGCCGGTGGTGTCTGCGGCCAGCAGCGGCGAGAGCTCCATCGACACCCAGCCGTCGACGCCGCCGGTGGCATCGAACACGGGGCGGAACAGGTCCGCCGCCCGGCGCAGGTCCTCCAGCGCCAGCTCGACGAACAGCTCGGCGTCGCGCTTGCCGGCGGCGGATTTCTCGCCGATGCCGGCATCGTAGGCGTCGCTGTCGCCGATCGCCTGGTCGAAGATCGTGGGATTCGAAGTCAGGCCGGTGATCGCGTACTCGTCGATGTAGCGCTGCAGCGTGCCGTCGTCGAGGATCTCGCGGGTGATGTTGTCCAGCCACAGGCTCTGGCCGAGCTCGCGCAGGGATTGCAGGTGGTTCATGACGACTCCTGTCGTGTCGATACGGATTCAGCGGTGGCGGGTTCAGGGGTGGCGGGCTCGCGGTCTAGCACGGCTCGCTCGTCTCGGGCTGCGGGTCGTGCCAGCCTTCGTCGTTGACAACGATTCCGGTCGCCGACGCCGGCCCCCAGCTGCCCGGCTCGTAAGACTCGACCGGCGCGTGCTCCTGCAGCACCGGATCCACGACTCGCCAGGCGGCCTCCACCGCTTCGTCGCTGGTGAACAGGCCGGCGTCGCCGCGCACCGCATCGCCGAGCAGGCGTTCGTACGGCGACTTTTCGTCGACGTGCTGGTGGCGCGCGGTCAGTTCGACGGCCTCGCCGCACATCTGGTCCCCGGCGCGCTTGACCCGCACACCGGTCGAGATCACCACTTCCGGGCTCAGGCGCAGGCGGAAATAGTTTGAATGCGCCGGCTGGCTCTCGTCGAAGATCGACAGCGGCGGGCACTTGAGGTCCACCATCACCTGGGTCGAGGTGATCGGCAGGCACTTGCCTGCGCGGATGTAGAACGGCACCCCCGCCCAGCGCCAGGTGTCGATGTACAGGCGCAGCGCGGCGAAGGTCTCCACGTCCGAATCCTTCGCCACCCCCGGCTCGTCGCGATAGCCGCGGAACTGGCCGCGCACCAGCTCGCCGGGCTCCAGTGGGCGCATGGCGCGGAACAGGCGCAGCTTCTCCGCCCGGATCGACTCGGGATCGCCGCCGATCGGCGCGTCCATCGCCAGCAGCGCGACCACTTGCAGGAGGTGGTTCTGGATCACGTCGCGGATCGCGCCGACGCCGTCGTAGAAGCCGCCGCGGCCCTGCACGCCAAAGGCCTCGGCCATGGTGATCTGCACGTTGTCGACGTACTCCCGGTTCCACAGCGGTTCGAGAAAGGCGTTGGCGAAGCGGAAGTACAGCAGGTTCTGTACTGCTTCCTTGCCCAGGTAGTGGTCGATGCGGAAGAGCGAGGATTCCGGGAACACCTCGTGCAGGGTGGCGTTGAGCACCCGGGACGAGGCCAGGTCGCGGCCGAAGGGCTTCTCGACCACCACCCGCGCGCCCCGTGCGCAACCGCTGGCGCCCAGCGCGCGGACCACGGTCCCGAACAGGCCCGGCGGGATGGCCAGGTAGTGCAGCGGCCGCTGCGCGGCCCCGAGTTCCCTGCGCAGGCGCTCGAAGGTGCCGGCGTCGGTGTAGTCGCCGTCGATGTAGCGCAGCTGCGCGGCAAGCCGGGCGAAGGCGGCTTCATCCACACCGCCGTTGTGCACCAGGCTCTCGCGGGCACGTTCGCGCAGCTGGTCGACCGTCCAGCCGGCGCGGGCCACGCCGATCACCGGCATGTCGAAGCGGCCGCGCGCGACCAGCGCCTGCAATGCCGGAAAGATCTTCTTGTAGGCAAGGTCGCCGGTGGCGCCGAAAAGCACGAATGCGTCGGAAACGGAAGTCAAGTGGACTCCTGTCCTGGGTGCGGTGCGCCCGCCATGCTAATGGGCCCCGGGTTAATGCCGGGTCATCGCCGGGGCGTCCGCCCAGGGCCGCAGCCTCATGCACAGGAGTTCGGCCAAGGTCAACTCCGGCACCGACGCGGTATGCGGCATGGGTGGGAACCTTGGCAGATGGCGTACTGCTCGGAGTTCTCCCGCTTGGCCGCGGGCACGCAAGTGCGACCGCTGGGAGTTCAACATGGTCAGCACCTTCAATAAATGCCACGCAGATCGCGCACATTGAAGGACCTTCACGGGCATCTCCCGCTCGCGGGACTACTTTCGCATGACCTTTCTCGGTGACTCCGGGCACGAACCACAAATCATGTCCCGCAAACCGATCAATGACTTGCCGCGCGCCGCCCAGATTCCACGGCCAATCCGCGCCTGGATACGTCTGAAGTCAATCTCGACGACTGCGGCCCAATGACGTTGGACGCACTTTTCTGGATCAAGAACAAGGTCGATCCAACCCTTACGTTCCGACGCTCATGCCGCGAAGGCATCTGCGGCTCCTGCGCCATGACCATGGATGGCACGAACTGGCTCGCCTGCATGCGATTCATCACCGACCTGGCTTCGCCAGCAACCATCTATCCACTGGCGAACATGCCGGTCGTCAAAGATCTTGTTCCGGACCTCACGCATGTGTTCGCGCAATACACCGCGATCGAGCCATGGCTCAAGTCCAGAACGCCAGAACCCGAGCGCGAACGACTTCAATCGGTGGAGGAGCGTCGCAAGCTCGATGGTTTTTACGAGTGCATTCTATGTTTCTGCTGCACGTCGGGCTGCCCCAGTCATTGGTGGAATGGCGACCGTTTCCTGGGCCCTGCGGTACTGCTCCAAGCTTGGCGTTGGCTTGCCGACAGTCGTGACGACGCAGCGGATGAACGGCTCGACGCACTCGAAGACCCCTTCCGCCTTTACCGATGCCACACCATCTCAACTGCACCCGGAATTGAATGCCGTTGCGATGATCCTGTTGCTGCTGGCGTTGTTCCATCACACGGCACTCGGCCTGCAGGTGGTCATTGAGGATTACATGCACTCACCTGCCAGGTTCGCGGTGCTGGTAGCGATGCGTCTGGCCTGTGTCGCATTGGCCGTTGCCGGTGCCATGGCTACCATGCAAACAGCCTTCAAATGAACGCGAGCGTGAACCCGGAGGAGCACCATGATATTCATTGAAGCATCGCTGCCTGTAGCGCGCGAGCGGCTCGTCATGCTTGCCGACGACGCGCAACTCATCGAGGCCGCCAAACTCTTGCGCAATACCGGGACCGACCTTGTGGTGATTTGCGACGTGAATGGTGTGCTGGTGGGCGTCGTGACCAAGACCAACGTCGTCGACCAGATCAGTCGATGCCAAGGATGCGGCTGCACCACCGCGGTTTCATCTGTAATGGTGCGCGATGTTCTTGCTTGTCGGCCCGGAGATCGGATGGACGAGGTGTGGTCGAAGATGAAAACGCGTGGCTTGAAGAACGTTCCGGTGACAGACGAGGATTCCCGGCCAATGGGAGTGCTCAATGCCCGCGATGCGCTGCAAGCGCTCATGCAGGAAGTCGAGTACGAGGAATCGCTGCTTCGAGACTATGTGATGACCGTCGGTTACCACTGAATCCAGTGTGCGAGCCTTGCTGCTTCGGAGCTTTTTATGCCTGACGAAGACCTGCAATTCCCGACCCCGTTGCAGCTTCGCGCGAAAGCACTTGCAAGCTGGGAAAACGAGGGCGGCGCGATCCGTAGCGTACATGTGGGGGGATTGCCATACGAGCGCGCGGAGCCGCCACAGTGGGCGGAAGCAAACAGGCCGGGCCTTCCGTCAAAGCAGCGTCACTGCGGCGTCCGCGCCTCGTTACCCCCGGGCAGCGCATAGGCGACCACGTAGTCACCCCGGTCCGGCGACATGCGTGCGCCGCCCGCGGTGATTACCACGTACTGCCGGCCGGTGCGCGGCGAGACGTAGCTGGCCGGGCCACCCTGGCTGCCGACCGGCAGCCGGCCCTTCCACAGCTCCTTGCCGGTGCGCGCGTCGAGCGCGCGCAGGTAGTAGTCCTGGGTGCCGGCGAAGAACACGAGCCCGGATGCGGTGGCCAGCGAGGGGCCGAGGGTCGGCATCCCGATCGGGATCGGGAGCCCGATCTTGATCCCGAGCGGGCCGGTATCGCGCACGGTGCCCATCGGTACCTGCCACAGCACCTTGCGGCCAACCAGGTCGATCGCGGTCATGGTGCCGAACGGCGGCTTCTGGCACGGCACGCCGAGCTGCGACATGTAGCGCTCACGCATCGCGCCGTAGGGCGTGCCCTCCATCGGCACGATGCCCATCTCGATGCCGCTGGCGGACGTGGGCACGTCCGCGCGCCTGACCATGTAGTTGGCCAGTCCCAGGCGCATGTCGTTGATGAAAAGCGTGTGCGTGGCCGGGTCGACCGACGCACCGCCCCAGTTCATCCCGCCGAGCGAGCCGGGCATCTGCAGCGAACGGTCGAGCCCGGGCGGCGTGTACACGCCCTCGTGGCGCATGGCCTTGAACTGGATCCGGCACAGCAGCTGGTCGAGTGGCGTGGCGCCCCACATGTCCGACTCGGTGAGCGTCGCATTGCCGATCGACGGCATGCCCACCGAAAACGGCTGGGTGCGTGCGTAGCGCTCGCCGGGCAGGCTCCCCTGCGGCACGGGCTTTTCCACGACCCGGGTGATCGGCACGCCGCTGCGGCGGTCGAGCACGAAGATCTCGCCCTGCTTGGTGATCTGCACCAGCGCGGGCATGGTGCCGCCCGCGCCATCTGGCAGGTCGTAGAGCAGCGGCTGCGCGGGGATGTCGAAGTCCCACAGGTCGCGATGGGTCATCTGGAAATGCCAGCGCGGACGGCCGGTGGCGGCGTCGAGTGCGACCACGGCCGACGAATACTTCTCGTCCAGTTGACTGCGGTGGCCGGACCAGAAGTCGGGCGTTGCGTTCCCGGTGGGCGCGTAGATCAGGCCGAGCGCGGGGTCATACGACATCGACGCCCAGACGTTCGGGGTGCCGCGGGTGTAGGTCTCGCCCGCCGGCGGCATTCCGGTGGTAGCAGGATTGCCGGGGTCCCAGGCCCAGACCAGCGCGCCGGTGATGGCATCGAACGCGCGCACCACGCCGGGCGGTTCGTCGACGGCGAAGTTGTCGGCGACGCGGCCGCCGACCACGACCAGGTTGCCCGCGACCAGCGGGGTCGAGGTCTGCTGGTAGTAGCCGGGTTTGATCTCGCCCATGCCGATGGAGAGATCGACGGTGCCGCCAGTGCCGAAGCCGGCGCAGGGCAGTCCGCTGTCGGCATCGAGCGCAATCAGGCGGGCGTCGAGGGTCGGCAGGAACAGCCGGCGCGGGCACATCGTTGTGGGCTGCGACTCGGCGGAGACCCCTTCAGCGGCCCGCGCGGCGGTCGCCTCGTGATAGCCGAGTCCACGGCAGCGCTGCCAGTTCGGCGCAGTGGCCTTCGGATTGAAGCGCCACCGCTCCCGGCCGGTATCGACATCAAGCGCCAGGACGGTGCCGTAGGCGGTGCAGACGAACAGGTCGCTGCCGATCTGCAGCGGGGTGTTCTGGTCTTCGGCGCCGGAGCCGGTGCTTTCGGGGATGTCGCCGGTGCGCGCGGTCCAGGCCACTTCCAGCCGGCCGACGTTGTCGCGGGTGATCTGGTCCGGCGTAGCGAAATGCATGCCGGTAATGTCGTTGCCCTGCCAGCGTCCGTCACCGATGGGCGTCGCGGGCGCGGGCATCGGGGTCGAGTCGGCATCGGCCTGGACCGGCACCACCGGTCGGAACATGAGCACAACGCCGGCCGCCAAGCCCAGGGCAAGCACGCCGGCGAGCGCGTACGGTGCCGCGCGCCGCGCCGGCCGCCCGTCCATCCGCGCCAACCACGGGTAGGCCAGCGCCACCAGCACGCTGAGCACGCCGAATGCGAACAGCCGCGAGATCAGTGGCCAGGTCTCCAGTCCTGCATCCCACAGCGCCCAGCCCAGCGTGGCCAGCATCGTCGCTGCGTAGATCCACGCGCCGAGGCGACGACCGCGGAACATCAGCACCGCGGACACCGTCAGCGCGAGGCCGGCGAGCACGAAGTACGCGCTGCCCCCCAGCAGCACCAGGCGCGCACCGCCGACGGTCATGAACAGGCCGACGGCGAGAACGAGGAGGCTTGCGACCCGGACGGGCCAGCGTGTTGTGCGCACAGCGATGCGGTTGTTCATCACGAGCTCCGGCGACAGGTGGACCGGCCAGAACTCCACAGACACTCACTGGCCGCTTTGCGCATAGCGCCGCTCGAACTCTACCGGTGGAACATCGCCAGCGGAACGATTCCGGCGAAGCCACCCCTGCACCCGCGCCCTGCCGGCGCATCAGCGAGCCCGCCGGTGAGGGCCGGCACGGATCCGTGCCGGCCTACCCGCCTGTTACTTCCAGATCGCCGCAAAGCCGTTCGGGTGCTGGCCCGGATTGGCGTAGGAGAAGGCCTCGAGCTGGCTGGCGGTCATGGTGGTGATCCCGGGGCGCGCGGGGTCGCCGACGATGAAGTTGCCGTTGCCATCGATGCCGGCCACATAGATGAAGTGCCCGCCACCGCCGGGCAAACCGCCGTTGAGGATCACGGTCTGGCCTGATTCGAGCGCGCCGCGCACGGATGCCGCGGAGCCGCTGGGGTTGAAGCTGGCCTGCAGGCCGGCGTTGCGCGCGCCCTGGGCGATCAGCGAGGCGTTGCCCGGCACGCCCTCACCCCAGTTCTGCCCGATCAGGCCGACCGCCTCGTTGCGGGTGGCGATGGTGTTCGGGCGCACGCCCCAGGCGGCCAGCGCCATGGTCAGCGAGGTCGGGCCGCAGGACCAGCCATCGGGCTGGGCCAGGAAGAAGCTGCTGCGATCGGTGCTGGCACCGCCGGGACCCGGCACCGGATTCGGCACCGGTGCCACATCGCCGTTGCCGGGCACGGTCAGCGTCTGGCCGACGTGGATCAGGTTCGGATTGGCCAGGCCGTTGAGCTGTGCCAGCGTCTGCCAGCTGGTGTTGAACTGGCCGGCGATGCCCGACAGCGTCTCCCCCGCCCGCACGGTATGCGTGCCGGTCTCCGGGACCGGTGCCGGCGCGTCGCCGCCACCCGGCGTCCTCAGCACCTGCCCCGGGAAGATCAGGTTGGGATTGCTCAGGCCGTTGAGCCGGGCCAGCGTCTGCCAGTCGGTGCCGCGGGCCTCGGCGATCGTCGACAGGCTCTCGCCGGACTGCACGGTATGCGTGCCCGTGGCCGGCGCGGTATCGCCGCCACCCGGCGTCCGCAGCACCTGGCCCGGATAGATCATGTTCGGATCGCCCAGGCTGTTCAGCCGGGACAGCGTCTGCCAGTCGGTCCCCAATCCGCTGGCAATGCCCGAGAGCGTGTCGCCGGCGCGGACGGTATAGGAGCCCGGATCGGCCTGGCCGCCACCGCCCGGAAGCTGCAGTACCTGGCCGGGATGGATGGTGTTGGCGTCGCGCAGGCCGTTGAGCTGGGCCAGGGTCTGCCAGTCGGTGTTGTTGGCATTGGCGATCGCCCACAGCGAGTCACCCGCACGCACGGTGTAGGTGCCGCCGGATGGCGCCGGCGTGGGCGTTGGAGTGGGAGTCGGTGCCGGGCCCGGATCGGGCGTGGGCCCCGGGTTGGAGACGTTGCCACCCGGCGGCGGCAGCTCCGTCGTGGCCTGCTGGCGCACGCGGCTGGTCGCCTCGCCGGAGGTGATGCGGCCGTCGCGGTTGGCGTCCAGGCCGGCGTTCTGGGTATAGGCCTTGCCGTCGCCCCTGTCGAACAACGTGGCGCCCGGGTCGGAGACCGGATGCCCGTAAAGCACGGTGGTGTACAGGCCTTCCAGCGTGCCCAGCCGTTCACCCTTGTAGGTGCCGAAGTACTTCTCGACATAGTCCAGCTGTTCGATCGCGCTCATCTGTGAAAGCGCGTAGGTCGAGGTGCCCAGGCCCTGCGCGGTCGGCGGAATGAACTGGATCAGCCCGGTGGCGCCGCTGAGCGGGTTCACCACGTCCGGCCGGAAGCTCTGCCCCGACTCGAAGCTCATCACCGCCATCAGGTACTCGGGCTTGGTGCCGATGCGCGCCGCGATGGCTTCCACCTTGTCGATGAAAGCCTGGGTCACGTGCGGACTGCCGCGCACGCCCATGATGTCGTTGTAGTCATAGCCGCTGGGGCTGATGAAATCGCCGGGCCGGTCGACGAACGCAGCGTTGGCGGCGTGGGACGGGGATGCGGCAATGGAATCGAAGGTCATGGGCGGTGCTTCCTTTCGGCAATACCGTGACAGTCCTGCAACCGGCGCCGCGCGACAACCTAGGGACCCCCCTAAGCCATTGTCCGGCTTCACATTTCTGGACCATGCAGGGCTTGTGTAAGCTGCCCGCGATGATTGCCGCCGAACTCCAGGGGTCCCCCGAATTCCACCGCACCCTGGTGCTGGTACTGGACCTGTGCGGCACCTTTGCGTTCGCCGTCAGCGGCGCGACCGCTGGCGTGCGCCAGCGCCTGGACCTGTTCGGCGTGCTGGTGCTGTCCTTCGCGGCCTCGACCTTCGGGGGAATCAGCCGGGATGTGTTGATCGGCGCGACGCCGCCGGCCGCGTTCCAGGACTGGCGCTACCTGGCGGTCGCCATGGCGGCGGGCGTGATCGCGTTCTACTGGTCGACGCTGGTCGAGCGCTTGCGCAATCCGGTGCGGATGCTTGATGCGGTCGGCCTGGCCTTTTTCGCCGTCGCCGGCACCCACAAGGCACTGGTGTTCGGGCTCAGCCCGGTGATGGCGGCGCTGATGGGCATGCTGACCGGCATCGGCGGCGGCATGGCGCGGGACATCCTGCTGGCCGAGGTCCCGGCAGTGCTGCGCTCGGACCTTTACGCGGTTGCCGCGCTGGCAGGGGCGGCCATCGTCGTTGCCGGCAACCTGCTGGAAGCGCCCGTGCTGGTGTCCGCGGCCATCGGCGGGCTGGTCTGCTTCGGCCTGCGGATGGCGGCCCTGCGCTGGGGGTGGCAGCTGCCCATGGCGCGCGGCTCGCAGCCGTCCGGCGGGGACGGGACGCGCTAGACTGGCGGCACTGTGCGCGCGTATGCCCTGCCCCTGCAGATCCTGCTTGCCCTGGTCCTGGTCCTGAACGGGATCGGCGGTGCGGTGGCGGGCGTGCTGGCCGGGCTGCCGCCGCCTGTCGTGGCGCCGGCCGCGACCGTCGCGGACAACGCCCTGTCGGCCATGCCCGGCGACTGCGCCGGCCATGCCGATGCCGTGGCCAACGCGGCCGGGCCCGGGACCGTCGCGCCCGATCCCGCGGCAGACTGCCACTCCACCGGCGGCTCCGATTGCGGCTCCGATTGCGGCAACACCCCGCAGTGCCGCCAGGCCTGCATGCACGCGTCGCTGGCGGTGGCGGTGGCGCCGTCCCCCATGGTCGGCGTGGCGCGGCCGCGGACGGATGCGAGCCTGCACCGGCTGGCCGCCGGCCATCCGGCCCCGCCGCTGACGAGTCCCATCCGCCCTCCGATCGCCTGACCGCGGCGCCACCAGGCGCCGGTTTTCGGCTGTCGCCCGGCACTGTCCGGGCGGTGATCCATCGAAGCTCGATGTCGCGGCACGGCCCGCGGCGTTGCAGCGTGATCCGGAGATTCCATGCACCACCCTCCCCCGCGCCCTGGCGCGAACTTCCCCCGACGTCGTTTCGTCCAGGGCCTGGCCGCTGGCGGCGCGATGGCCGCACTGGGCATCGCCCCCCGGGCCGGCCTTGCCGCGCCGCATCCGCAGGTGCCCGTGCTCCGCGGCAGCCGGTTCGATCTGTCGATCGGCCGGTCTGCGGTCGACTTCACCGGGCGCCCGCGCCTGGCGACCACCGTCAACGGCAGCCTGCCCGGCCCCATCCTTCGCTTCCGCGAAGGCGACACGGTCACCCTGCGGGTGGCGAACCGCCTGCGTGACGCCTGGTCATCGATCCACTGGCACGGCCTGATCCTGCCGGCGAACATGGACGGCGTGCCGGGCCTGAGCTTCGACGGCATCGCGCCCGGCGAAACCTGGCAGTACCGCTTCCAGGTCAACCAGTCGGGCACGTACTGGTACCACAGCCACTCGATGTTCCAGGAGCAGGCCGGGCTGTACGGCGCGATCGTCATCGATCCGCGCGAGCCGCCTCCCTACCACTACGACCGCGAGCACGTGCTGCTGCTGTCGGACTGGACGGACATGGATCCGGAGGCGCTGTTCCGGCGGATGAAGAAGGATTCCGCCTACGACAACTACTATCAGCGAACCGTTGGCGATTTCATCCGCGACTCGCGTGCCGATGGCTTCGGTTCCACGCTGCGCGACCGCGCCATGTGGGGCCGGATGCGGATGACGCCGACCGACATCTCCGACATTAACGGCCACACCTACACCTACCTGCTCAACGGCGCCGCGCCGGCGGGCAACTGGACCCGCCTGTTCCAACCCGGCGAGAAGGTGCTGCTGCGCTTCATCAATGGTTCGGCAATGACCTACTTCGACGTGCGCATTCCGGGGTTGAAGATGACCGTGGTCGCGGCCGATGGCCAGTACATCCATCCGATCACGGTGGACGAGTTCCGGATCGCGACCGCCGAGACCTTCGACGTGCTGGTCGAACCGGGCGGCCAGGATGCGTACGCCATCTTCGCCCAGGACAGCGGCCGCACCGGCTATGCCCGCGGCACGCTGGCCGTGCGCCACGGCCTGGCGCCGCCAGTACCGGCGCTGGACCCGCGCCCGCTGCTGACCATGGACGACATGGGCCACGGCGGGATGGATCATGGCGGGATGGATCATGGCGCGATGAACCACGCGGCCATGGACCACTCCGGGCACGGCGCGCACGGCGGCCACGGCGCGCAGCCGATGGCGGGAATGGACCATGGGCCGGGCGGCATGCAGCAGCACCCGGCCAGCGAGGACGGCAATCCGCTGATCGACATGCAGGCGATGTCGCTGGCGCCGAAGCTGGATGATCCCGGCGTCGGTCTGCGCGGCAACGGCCGCACCGTGCTGACCTATGGCGCGATGCACAGCCTGTTCGACGATCCCGATGGCCGTGATCCCGGCCGCGAGGTGGAGCTGCACCTGACCGGGCACATGGAGAAGTTCGCCTGGTCGTTCAACGGTGAAGCGTTCATGGACGCCGAACCGCTGCGCATGACCTACGGAGAGCGCCTGCGGATCGTGCTGGTCAACGACACCATGATGTCCCACCCGATCCATCTGCACGGGATGTGGAGCGACATCGAAGGCGCGGACGGGGATTTCCAGCTGCGGAAGCACACCGTGGACATGCCGCCGGGCACGAAGCGCAGCTTCCGCGTGCGCGCCGATGCGCTCGGCCGCTGGGCCTTCCACTGCCACCTCCTGTACCACATGGAGGCGGGCATGATGCGCGAAGTGCGTGTGGAGGAGCAGGCATGAGCGGCACGCACGCCACGCTGCTCGCGCTGGCCACCATGCTGGCGGGAGTCGCAGCTGGCCAGGTCCAGGCGCAGGACCATTCAAAGATGCACCATTCGACGGGGGACCACTCCGGTCATGCCAGGCCGTCGGACTCCCCGGCCCCCATCACGCCAATCCCGGTACTCACCGACGCCGATCGCGCAGCCGCCTTCCCGGAGCTCGAACAACACATGCAGCACGCCCCGGCGGTCAACAGCTATCTGCTGTTCAACCGCTTGGAGGCCCGGGATGCCGACCCCGGCAGCGGCCTGGCCTGGGAAGCGCAAGGCTGGCTCGGCACCGACCTGCATCGGCTGTGGCTGCGCACCGAGGGCGAGCGCAGCGGAGGCACGACCGAGTCGGCCGAGCTCGAGCTGCTCTACGGGCGCAGCGTCTCGGCATGGTGGGACGTGGTCGCAGGAGTGAAGCACGAGTTCGCCCCCGGCGACGCGCAGACCTGGGCGGCGTTCGGCGTGCAGGGGCTCGCCCCCCATATGTTCGAGGTCTCGGTGACCGGCTATGTCGCGGAATCCGGCCGTACGGCGCTGGTCGCGGAAGTCGAGTACGAACTGTTGCTCACCAATCGCCTGATCCTGCAGCCCGTGGTGGAAGCCACCTTCTTCGGCAAGGACGACCCGGTCCGTGGTGTCGGCTCGGGACTGTCCTCGGTGGAAACGGGCCTGCGCCTGCGCTACGCGTTCAATCGCCACTTCGCGCCGTACATCGGCGTGGTCCACGAACGGACGTTCGGCAACACCAGTCGGTTGCGTCGGGGCGACGGCGGGTCGATCCGCGACACGAGCGCTGTTCTCGGCCTTAGATTCTGGTTTTAAACAGCTACTTACAGGATATTTATGATGAATGACATCAACAAGGGTTTGGCAATGGTGTTGGCGGGTGTCTTCGGTGTGCTCGCGGCCTGCACGGCCGACAGCAGCGCCCCCGCCGCGCCCGCGCTCCGGTCGCCCGTGCCTGCGCACACTGCCGTCGCGCCGGCGAACACTCCCGGGTCGTCACTGTTGGTGGTGCACAAAAACCCCACCTGCGGCTGCTGCGTCGCCTGGATCGAGCACATGCGCGGCGCCGGCTTCGCTGTCGAAGTCCACGACCACGACGACATGGGGCCGGTGAAAGACCGCGTGGGCGTGCCCTACGCCAAGGGCTCCTGCCATACCGCCGAGATCGAAGGCTATTTCGTCGAAGGCCACGTGCCAGCGGACGATGTAAAGCGCCTGTTGGCCGAGCGCCCGGATGCGCGCGGACTTGCCGTGCCCGGAATGCCGGCGGGATCACCGGGGATGGAGCTCCCCGACGGCACGGTCCATCCCTATGCGGTCGAGCTTGTCCAACGCGATGGCAGCACGATCGAATACGCCCGCCACGGCGACTGACCGGATGCGGGCGCCCGGTCCCGGGCGCCCCTTTCCGGGCCGCTGCCGGATCAGTTCCGGCGGGGTTTGATCTGGCCTACGACACCCCTGAGCTCGTCGAAGCTGTCCACGTTGCCGCTCGCCTCGATCTTGAAGTGGTTGGTCCCGGTGACGCTGTACGTGCCGTACTTCCGGGCACTGTTCCATTCTTCGCTGAAGAGCTGGCCGTCGCGGCTGTAGGTACGCTCGAAGCCGTCGCTGGTCTCGGTGCTCTCCTCGACGCCAAAGGCACTGGCCATCGCCATCATCGAGCCCATGGCGGCAAGGTCGACGATCTCGACCTGGATCTCGCCGGAACCGTCGTCCGACGCATAGGTGGCGGATGCCTGGCTGATCTCCATGCCCATGCCGCTGTTGCGACTCGCGGAAATGCTGGTCCGGGTCCTGTTGCCGAGCCTGTCGGGCAACAGCGCGCGGAGCTCTTCGGGCGCAAGTGCCGGCACGGGCTCGCCGTCCGCGCCCGTGCTGCCGGACATGGCGCCCATCATCGCGCCAAGCGCCCTGGCCTGCGCATTGCCGTCACCACTCGCCTTGGCCGCTTCGACGTCGCGGGCGGCGTCTTCCATGCGCTTGCCCATCCGCTCCAGCTTGCCGAGCCGGCTGTCCTCGTCGAAGGTCACGCCGCTGCCGCTGCCGCCCAGCGCACCGCTGGCGAGCGCGCCCGCGCCGGTGATTCCGGCCAGGATCGCGCCCAGGATCAGGCTCAGCACGAAGGTGATGACCACGCTGACCGCCGTGTAGCCCAGCGACTTCTCCGGCGGGCACTTCATGGTGTGCGGCAAGCCGAGGTACAGCAGGTAGATGCTGTACGCGGCACCGGCCAGCGCGACCAGCCAGCCGAGCCACGGGATGACCACCCCGATGCCGGCCACCCATGCCGCCGTCCATGCGTAGCCGACCGCCTTGAGTGCCTGCACCTGGTCCTTCCGGCCGCCGAACGACGGCGCCAGCGCGTTGACGCTCATCGCCACGACGTACAGCACCACGAGACCCAGCACGTAGCCGAGCACCATGCCGAACAGGCCGATCAGGATCGGCGTGCTCACGTTGATGCCGAGCATGCTGTGCCCGATCAGGCTGCCCTTGATGAAGCCGAACACCGCCGGGATGGCGGCAAGGATCATGATGTAGCGCGTGTAGAGGTCCTTGATGCCCGCGTCTTCAGCGGCGATCACCGGCCACTCCGTGTGCGGCGACGTCAGGATCGCCTGGACCCTGGCGACCAGGGATGCGGAGTCGATCGAGGGGCGGCTGGGGAACTGCGGGTCGGTATCCATGCGGGGATCCTTTGAAAGCACAGGGCGATGATTGTCCCCATGATGTACGCCGCCCGCCTGCTGCACAGGACATCCGGGGCAACGCGATGACATGTGTTGACGGAACGATTTCCCGCCCCTACAATTTCGGGCTCAGCAACGTGGGGCCATAGCTCAGCTGGGAGAGCGCCTGCATGGCATGCAGGAGGTCGGCGGTTCGATCCCGCCTGGCTCCACCACTCATCGACCCGGGCCGGTCATGAGTGCGGACGGTTTCAAGTCCCCATCGTCTAGAGGCCTAGGACACCACCCTTTCACGGTGGACACCGGGGTTCGAATCCCCGTGGGGACGCCAACACGGAAAAAGCCCGCCTTCATGGCGGGCTTTTTCTTTTGCGGGCCTGCCCTGCCGGCCCGCTCAGCCAGTACTGCCGCCTTCGCGCGCGGCGATCTCCGGCCAGTCGATTTCAACGCCCTTTCGATGCCCCTTTTCGACCAGTTTCAAGCCCGTCGGGTCGATGGTCAGGGTGTATGCCTTGTCGCCGATCTGCACTTCGCGCTTAAGCGGTTTGTCGAGCTTCGTCGTCATGGGTTCACCTTTTGCTGTCGGGGGAACTGCTTTTCGAAGATAGCATCGCCACCGCCGCGGGGCATGAAGGCACGGGCGCCAGCGTGGCCACGCCATGCCCGCTTTCAGCCAGGTACTGCAGCCACTTGCCGAGGAAGGTGTTCATCCGCATCCGGTGCCCGAGCAGCTGCGCCGGCGGCGGGAACATTCCGATCGCGTCCTGCCAGCGGCGCCCGACGTAGCAATGGGTCGCCTCCACCTGGCGTGCGTCGCGATACAGCTTCAGGAACGCTGATGGATCGGGCTGGCCGGTGACCGGATCGGGCAAGGCCACGTAGGCCATGCGCAGCTCGCTGGTGTAGGCGTGGCGCTCGACCACGTCGAGGCGCAGGTCGAGGCCGTCTCCGATGCTGGAGACGTATCCGCCGACCGCCAGGTCGCCGGCTTCGAACAGGCGCACCAGCCGCGAGTGGTTTTCCGCGTACAGCGCCATAAGCCAGCCGAGGCGGCTGAGGCCGGGGACATGCAGGCGGCGGGCGACGAGTTGCGACATGCCTTCGATGCTACACGGTCACCTAGAACATGCCGCGGCGGATGCCCAGGGTCGACATCACCTTGCTGGAGATCTCCTCGATCGAGGTGTGGGTGGTGCTCAGCACCGGGATCCGCTCGGCACGGAACAGCGCCTCGGCCGCCGCCACCTCGCGCTTGCAGGTCTCGAGCTCGGCGTACTTCGAGTTCGGGCGCCGCTCCTGGCGGATCTGCTGCAGGCGCACGGGATCGATGCTCAGCCCGAACAGCTTGGCGCGGTGCGCACGCAGGCGCGGCGGCAGCCGGTCGTGTTCGAGGTCTTCCTCGGTCAGCGGGTAGTTGGCCGCCGCGATCCCGTGGTGCAGCGCCAGGTAGACGCAGGTCGGCGTCTTGCCGGCGCGGGACACGGCCACCAGGATCACATCGGCCGCGTCGTAGTTGATCGACATGCCGTCGTCGTGGGTCAGCGCATAGTTCATGGCGTTGATGCGCTTGTGGTAGGCGTCGAAATCGACCATGCCGTGCGCCTGGCCCACGCGGGCCTGGCGGCTTTCGCCCAGCTCGGCCTCGAGCAGGCTCATGAACGGTTCGAACACGTCCAGCAGCATGGCGCCGCTGGCCGCGATGGCCGCGGTGAAGTCGACATTGACGCACGAGCTGACCACGATCGGCCGCAACCCGCAGGCCTCGCCTGCCGCCCGGATGCGCAAGGCGATCTCCGCCGCGCGCTCGACGCTGTCGACAAACGGGATGCGCTCGGGGGCGAACGCCGTGTCGCGGAACTGGGTGAGAAGGCTGTGGCCGATGGTTTCGGCGGTGATTCCGGTGCCATCCGAGACATAAAAGACCGGGCGCGGCGTCGACATGCGTTTTTTCCTGCTGCGCCGCGGGCCCCGCGGCTGGATGGCTTGCTAAAATACCCGGACTCGACGTCCGGTGCCGCTGCCGGCCGCCTTTCCCAACGATCCACCGATTTCCCTCCGGAGTCCGCCTTGAGCGCCAACATCCTGTGGCTTGACGACCTTCGCCTGACCGACCTTGCACAGGTTGGCGGCAAGAATTCCTCGCTTGGCGAGATGATCGGCAACCTGGCCCGACTCGGCGTATCCGTGCCCGGCGGCTTCGCCACCACCTCCGACGCGTTCAAGGACTTCGTAGCCCACAACGACCTGCACCAGCGGATCTTCGACAAGCTGGCCACGCTCGATGTCGAGGACGTGCCCGCGCTGGGCCGTGCCGGTGGCGAGATCCGCGGCTGGGTGATCGACGCACCGCTGCACCCCGCGCTCGAATCCGACATTCGCGCCGCCTACGCCAAGCTCTGCGCCGACAACGGTGGCCAGGACGTGGCGGTCGCCGTGCGCTCCTCGGCCACCGCCGAGGACCTGCCCGATGCAAGCTTCGCCGGCCAGCAGGAAACCTTCCTCAACGTCACCGGCGCCGACGACGTGGTGGTCAAGGTCAAGGAGGTGTTCGCAAGCCTCTACAACGACCGCGCCATCGCCTACCGCGTGCACCACGGCTTCAAGCACGAGGACGTGTTCCTCTCCGCGGGCGTGCAGCTGATGGTGCGCTCCGACGTCGGTTCGTCCGGCGTTCTGTTCACCCTCGACACCGAGTCCGGCTTCCGCGACGTGGTGTTCATCACCTCCAGCTACGGCCTGGGCGAGAACGTCGTGCAGGGCGCGGTCAACCCGGACGAGTTCTACGTCTACAAGCCGACGCTGCGCCAGGGCCGTCCCGCCATCCTGCGCCGCTCGCTGGGTGCCAAGCAGATCCGCATGGTCTATTCCGAGCAGCCCGGCGAGCGCGTGCGCAACGAGGACACGCCCGATGCCCTGCGCTCGAAGTTCTCGATCAGCGATGAGGACGTGCATGAGCTCGCCCGCCAGGCGCTGACCATCGAGCAGCACTACGAGCGCCCGATGGACATCGAGTGGGCCAAGGACGGCGTGACCGGCAAGCTGTTCATCGTCCAGGCGCGACCGGAGACCGTGAAGTCGCGCGCGAAGGCCACCCAGATCGAGCGCTTCATGCTCGGCAGCCGCGGTGACGTGGTCTGCGAAGGCCGCGCCATCGGCCAGAAGATCGGCAGCGGCGTGGCCCGCGTGGTGCGCTCTCTGGACGACATGCATCGCGTGCAGCCCGGCGATGTCCTGGTGGCCGACATGACCGACCCCGACTGGGAGCCGGTGATGAAGCGCGCCGCCGCCATCGTCACCAACCGCGGCGGCCGCACCTGCCACGCGGCGATCATCGCCCGCGAGCTGGGCGTGCCGGCCGTGGTCGGCACCGGCAACGCACTGGACATGATAGAGGACGGCGCCACCGTCACCATCAGCTGCGCCGAGGGCGACACCGGCTTCATCTACGCCGGCGCCCTGCCCTTCGAGCGCATCACCACCGACCTGACCTCGATGCCCGAGGCGCCGCTCAAGATCATGATGAACGTCGCCAACCCGGAGCGCGCGTTCGACTTCGGCCAGCTGCCCAACGCCGGCATCGGCCTGGCGCGCCTGGAGATGATCATCGCCGCGCACATCGGCGTGCATCCCAATGCGCTGCTGCAGTACGCGGCGCAGGATGCGGAAACAAAGAAGAAGATCGACGAGCGCGCCGCAGGCTACGCCGACCCGGTGAGCTTCTACGTCGACCGCCTGGCAGAGGGCATCGCCACGCTGACCGCGTCGGTGGCGCCGAACCCGGTGATCGTGCGCATGTCGGACTTCAAGTCCAACGAGTACGCCAACCTCATCGGCGGCTCGCGCTACGAGCCCGAGGAAGAGAACCCGATGATCGGCTTCCGCGGCGCCAGCCGCTACGTCGACAAGGCCTTTGCCGATGCGTTCGCGCTCGAGTGCCGCGCCGTGCTCAAGGTGCGCGAGACCATGGGCCTGGACAACCTCTGGGTGATGATCCCGTTCGTGCGTACGCTGGACGAAGGCCGCCGCGTGCTCGAGGTGCTGGCAGCCAACGGCCTGCGCCGCGGCGTCAACGGGCTCAAGGTCATCATGATGTGCGAGGTGCCGTCGAACGCCCTGCTGGCCGACGAGTTCCTGGAGATGTTCGACGGCTTCTCGATCGGCTCCAACGACCTGACCCAGCTGACCCTGGGCCTCGACCGCGACTCCGCGGTGGTCGCGCACCTGTTCGACGAGCGCGATCCGGCGGTGAAGAAGCTGCTGGCGATGGCCATCCAGACCGCGAAAGCCAAGGGCAAGTACATCGGCATCTGCGGCCAGGGCCCGAGCGACCATCCCGACCTTGCCGAATGGCTGATGCAGCAGGGCATCGAGTCGCTGTCGCTCAACCCCGACACCGTGGTCGACACCTGGCTGAAGCTCGCCAAGTCGAAAGCCGCCGGCTGACCCCACCCGCTTTCGTAGGAGCGGCTATAGCCGCGACCACTGTCGCAAAAAAGAAGGCCGGGCTTCGCAGCCCGGCCTTTTTTTTAACGGTGGTGAACATCGCTACGCCCGGTCGCAGCTATAGCTGCTCCTACAAAAGAGCGTCGGCGCTATTTGTGGGAGGCGAAGGTGCCCATGGCGCCGCGGTAGTGGCGGAGCTCGGCGATCGAGTCGTGGACGTCGCTCAGCGCGGTGTGCGCGGCCTGCTTGCGGATGCCCGCCAGCACGTCAGGAGCCCAGCGGCGGGCCAGCTCCTTGATGGTGCTGACGTCGAGGTTGCGATAGTGGAAGAAGCGCTCGAGCTGCGGCATGCAGCGGTGCAGGAAGCGGCGGTCCTGGCAGATGGAGTTGCCGCAGATCGGCGACTCGTCGGGCTTCAGCCAGCGGCCCAGGAACTCCAGGGTGCGCGCCTCGGCTTCGGCCATCGGCACACCCTCCTCCAGCACCCGGCGCCACAGCCCGGACTTGCCGTGCTGGTTGCGGTTCCAGTCGTCCATCGCCTCGAGCCGCGCCAGCGGATGTGCGATGGCAAGTTCGGGGCCTTCGGCCAATATGTTGAGGTCGGCGTCGGTGACCACCGTGGCGATCTCCAGGATGGAGTCGTTGTCGGTGTCCAGGCCGGTCATTTCCAGGTCGATCCACGCCAGGCGGTTGCTGCTTTCGCTCACGTCGTTCCTTTGTCGAATATCGGTACGCGGCGGGCATGCGGATCCCGGCGCGGCAATCCCACATCATAACGTGGCACCTGCAGGTGCCTCAGCCCGCGGCTCGCCCGCGCTTGCGCCGGAAGTAGTCGCGCAGCCGGGCGCCGGCCTCTCCGGCAAGCATGCCGCCGGTCACCTCGACGCGGTGGTTGTGGCGCGCATCGGCCAGCAGGTCGAAGACGCTGCCGGCGGCGCCGGTCTTGGGATCGGCGGCGCCGTAGACCACGCGCGCGATGCGGGCGTGGACCATCGCCATCGCGCACATCGCGCAGGGCTCCAGCGTCACGTACAGCGTGCAGCCGATGAGCCGGTGGTTGCCCAGCGCCTGGCCGGCCTTGCGCATGGCCACGATTTCGGCGTGCGCGGTGGGATCGTGCTCGCCGATGTTCCGGTTCCAGCCTTCCGCCACGACCTCGCCTTCCGGCCCCACCAGCACGGCGCCCACCGGGATCTCGTCGAACTCGCGCTCGGCGCGGTCGGCCAGCGCCAGCGCATGGTGCATCCAGGCCTGGTCGCGTTCGTCCGCATCGGTGGTCGGGAGCGAAGGCTGCATGCGGGCATTCTAATTGCCCGGGCCCGCGGCTCGAAAGCCTAGAATCGCCGAATGCAAAACGCCAACGGGAACGCGGGAATCAAGGCAGGGCGCGGGGACGATGCGCTGCAGCCCATGCAGCTGGACGTCGTCTCGGTGCAATCACAGGTCGTCTATGGCCAGGTCGGCAACAACATCGCGGTGCCGACGCTGCAGGCGCTTGGCCTGCGCGTGGCTGCGGTGCCGACGGTGGTGCTGAGCAATACGCCGCACCATCCGACGATCCATGGCGGCGCGATCCCGCTGGACTGGTTCGAAGGCTACCTGGCCGACCTGCACGCGCGCGACGCGCTGCGGCGGCTGAAGGCCGTAGTCGTGGGATACCTCGGCGGTCCCGCCCAGGCGAAGGCGCTTGCACGCTGGATCGAGGCCCTGGTGCATGAGCGCCCGGGCATCCAGGTATTCATCGATCCGGTGATCGGCGATGAGGACGTCGGCGTCTACGTCGACCCGGGCATGGTCGAGGCCTATCGCGCCCACCTCCTGCCGTTGGCCGACGGCCTGGTGCCCAACGGCTTCGAGCTCGGGCTGCTGGCCGGCCGGCCGGTGGCAAGCATCGACGAGGTGGGGGATGCGGCGCGCGCCCTGCTCGGCGGACGAACGCGCTGCGTGGTCGCCACCAGCGCGGCGCCGGCCACCTGGCAGGCCGGCACGATGCGCGTTGCCGTGGTGACCCGCGACTGCGCCGAAGTCATCGAGCACCCGCGCCTGGACAGCACGCCCAAGGGAACCGGCGACCTGTTCAGCGCGACCCTCGCCGGCCACCAGCTTGCCGGATGCGGCGTTGCCGAGGCCGCGAGGCGCGCCTGCGACCGCGTGCTTGAAGTCCTGGCCACCACCCGCGCCGCCGGCAGCGCCGAAATGCTCGTCTTCCCCGCCCCCGCCCCCGCCCCCGCGCCGGACGCCTGACCAGCACCGGCCCATGCCCTCGGATTTATCAGGTGCCCTGCCGGCGATGCATCAACACCCCTGCGACGCTCACGCCCGCCGCGACCAGCACCACGATGATCGTCGCCAGCGCGTTGATTTCCGGCGTCACGCCGAGCTTGACCTTGGAATAGATCACCATCGGCATCGTGCTCGCGCCCGGGCCGGAGGTGAAGCTGGCGATCACCAGGTCGTCGAGCGACAGGGTGAACGCAAGCAGCCAGCCTGCCAGCAGCGCCGGTGCGATCAGCGGCAGGGTGATCACGAAGAACACCCGCCAGGGCTTCGCGCCCAGGTCCATGGCCGCTTCTTCCAGGCTGTCGTCCATGCCCGCCATGCGCGAGCGCACCACCACGGTGACGTAGCAGGCGGTAAGCGTGATATGCGCAAGCGTGATCGTGACCATGCCGCGGTCGGGCCAGCCGAAGGCCTGCTGCAGGGTCACGAACAGCAGCAGCGAGGACAGCCCCATCATCACGTCGGGCATGACCATCGGTGCCGAGTTCATCAGGCTCAGCAGGCCGCGGCCCGGGAACCGGCCGAAGCGCGACAGGGCCAGGCCGCAGGCGGTGCCCAGGAACACGGCCGCGGTCGCGGTGATCGCGGCGATCAGGAAGCTGCGCTGCACCGCGTCCAGCAGCTGGTCGTTGGCCAGGAGCGCGCTGTACCAGCGGGTCGAGAAACCGCCCCACACCGTCGCCACGCGCGAGGCATTGAACGAGTACGCCACCACCGAGAGGATCGGGATGTAGAGGAAGGCGTAGCCCAGCACCATGGCGGTGTAGAGCAGGAAGGGATTGCGCTTCATGCCTCCGCCTCGCGCTCGCTGCGCCGGTTCTCGAAGTACTCGAACAGCAGCGTGGGCAGCACGATCATCACCAGCATGGCGATCGTGACCGCGGCCGCCAGCGGCCAGTCGCGGTTGGTGAAGAACTCGATCCAGAGCACCCGGCCGATGGTCAGCGCGTCGGGCCCGCCGAGGATGTCGGGGATCACGAACTCGCCCACCGCGGGAATGAACACCAGCAGGGAGCCCGCGATGATGCCCGGCATCGACAGCGGCAGCGTCACCCGCAGGAAGGCGTGCCAGGGCTTGGCGCCGAGGTCTTCGGCGGCTTCGAGCAGGGTGAAGTCCAGGCGCATGAGCGTGGCCGTGAGCGGCAGGATCATGAACGGAAGGTAGTTGTAGACGATGCCGATGTAGACCGCGATATCGGTATGCAGCAGCGCGAAGTCCGGGCCGGCCAAGCCGACCGCCATCAGCGCCTGTGCCAGCAGGCCGTTGGCCTTCAGGATGCCGATCAGCGCATAGGTGCGCAGCAGCGAGCTGGTCCAGAAGGGCAGGATCACCAGCACCAGCAGCAGCAGGCGCATCACCGGCGTGGCGCGCGCGATGCCGTAGGCGATCGGATAGCCCAGCAGCAGGCAGAACACGGTGGACACCGACGCGAACAGCAGTGACTTGAGATAGGCCGACACGTACAGCGGATCGGACAGCAGCATCGCGTAATTGGATACGTGCAGGCGCAGCGATGCCGCGCCGTCGGCCGCGGTCTCGACAAGCGCCGTATACGGCGGCGCCTGCCCGAACACCGCTTGCGCGAAGCTGATCTTGAGTACGATCAGGAACGGCACCAGGAAGAACAGGCCCAGCCACAGCATCGGCAGCGCGGTCACCAGGAACCGGCCACGGCGGGTGCGGAACTCATGCCCGACCGCGCGGAACCAGCCGAACAGGTTGCGCACCACGTCGAACCAGAAGTCCCACAGCCCCGGATTGCGGACGTGGCTCATGCCGTCAGCACCACCGCGCTGGCCGCTTCCCAGCTGAGCCACAGGGTATCGTCCCAGTCGTAGTGCGGCTCGGAGCTGCGCGCCACGTGGGTCTCCTGCACGCGCACGATGGCGCCGGCCTCCGTCTCCACCTGGTAGATCGAGACGTCGCCCAGGTAGGCGATGTCGCGGACCTTGCCGACCACCACGTTCTCGGTGGCCACGCTGCCGCGCGGCGGCGGTGCCTCGTGCACGTCGATCTTCTCCGGGCGCACGGCCACGCTCACCGCGGTGCCCTCGGGCAGCGGGTCGGTATGGCGCGCGAGCAGCTCGGCGTCGAGTGCATCGCACTGGATGCACGCCTGGCCCGTGGCTTCGTCGCTGCCCAGCACGCGGCCCTCGAAGATGTTGATGCCGCCGATGAACTCGGCCACGAAGCGCGTGGCCGGGTACTCGTACAGCACCGCCGGCGTCGACACCTGCACGATGCGCCCGGTATCCATCACCGCGATGCGCGAGGACATCGTCATCGCCTCTTCCTGGTCGTGGGTGACCATGATGAAGGTGGTGCCGACGCGCTCCTGGATGTTCACCAGTTCAAACTGGGTGTGCTCGCGGAGGCGCCGGTCGAGCGCGCCCAGCGGCTCGTCCAGCAGCAGCAGCTTGGGCTGCTTGGCCAGCGCGCGCGCAAGCGCCACGCGCTGGCGCTGCCCCCCCGACAGCTGATGCGGCTTGCGGTTGGCCAGCTGCGGCATGCGCACCAGCTCCAGCATCGCCTGCACCCGGTCGCGGATCTCGCCGGCGGGCAGCCGGTCCTGGCGCAGGCCGAAGGCGATGTTCTGCGCCACCGTCATGTGCGGGAACAGCGCGTAGCTCTGGAACATCATGTTGACCGGCCGCTGGTAGGGCGGCAGGTCGGTCACGTCCAGCCCGTCGATCAGGATGCGCCCCTGGTCGGGCGCTTCCAGCCCGGCCAGGATCCGCAGCAGCGTGCTCTTGCCCGAGCCCGAGCCCCCCAGCAGCGCGAAGAACTCGCCGCGGTAGACGTCCAGCGTGACGTCATCGCAAGCATAGACTTTGCCGAAGGTCTTCGTGACCCCCTCGATGCGCACGAAGGGCTGCGCCGCAGGGTCACGCCAGGGTTCGGAAGCGAGGCTCCGCGCGGGGACCGGCATCGCCTAGCGGCCGCTCTTGATCGCGGTCCAGGCGCGGACGCGCTGGCGCTGAATGTCTTCGGGCAGCGAGGTCGGGTCGACCAGCTTGGCGCGCACGTCTTCTGGCGGATACACGCCCGCGTCGCGGGCGATCCCGGGATCGATCAGCGACGTGGCCGCCTGGTTGGCGTTGGCATAGGCGACGTGGTCGGTGATCGCCGCGATCACCTCCGGCTCCATCAGGTAGTTGACGAAGGCGTGTGCGTTGCCCGGATGGCGCGCGTCGGCCGGGATCGCGACCAGGTCGGTCCAGCGGATCGCGCCTTCCTTGGGGATCACGTAGCGGATGTCAGGCACGGGCTTGCCGGTCGCTTCCGCGGCCTCGGCCGCGACGTCGCGGGCCTGGCCGATGTCGCCCGAATAGCCCATCACCAGGCAGGCGTCGCCGTTGGCCAATGCGTCCTTGTATTCGGCATTGTTGAAGGTGCGGATGTGCGGCCGGATCGCGGCATAGACCTGCTTGACCGCGTCGATCTCGTCGGCGGCACCCGCGTTCGGGTCGCGGCCCAGCCACAGCAGCGCCGCGCCGAAGGCCTCCTGGTCGTCGTCGAGCACGTGGATGCCACAGGAGCCAAGCTTCGCCGCGTTGGCCGGGTCGAACAGCAAACTCCAGGAATCCAGTGGCGCGTCGTCGCCGAGGGCGGCCCGGACCTTGTCCACGTTCACGCCCAGGCCGGTGGTGCCCCACATGTAGGGCACCGCGTGCGCGTTGCCCGGGTCGATGTCGGCCAGCCCGTCCATGATCGCCGTGTCCAGGTGCTGCAGGTTGGGCAGTTTCGACGTGTCCAGCTCCGTGTACAGGCCGGCCCGGATCTGGCGCTGGGCGAAAGGACGCGCGGACGGGAACACCACGTCGTAGCCGGAGCCCCCGGCGGTGAGCTTGGTCTCCAACGTTTCATTGTCGGCGTAGACGTCGTAATTGACCTTGATGCCGGTGGCGGCCTCGAAGTTGGCGATGGTGTCGGCTGCGACGTAGTCCGACCAGTTGTAGACGTTGAGGACCTTTTCCTCGGCGCCCGGGGCGCCGGCGTCGGTGGACCCGGACTGGCCGCCACATGCGGCAAGGACCAGGACGCAGGCAAGCGGTGCGAGGCGCAGGGACACGGCGATTCTCCGGAACGGGGGCAGGAGGGCATGTTCGGAGGGGGATCGGGCAGTGTCAACGTGGATTTACCCCGGCATCGCGCCGGTGTATCGTCGCGCGCCTGCCCGCTCACGGGTCCGGAGTTCCGCCATGACCAAGTTGTCTCTCGCCGCCGCGCTGGCGACCCTGCTCGCCACCGCCCTGCCCGCCTACGCGCAGGAGGTCGGCGACGACGCGGCCTGGTCGTTCGGTGGCGAAGTGGTCGCGGCCAGCGACTACGTCTGGCGCGGCGTCTCCCAGACCATGGAGGATCCGGCCCTGCAGCTGGAGGCCTACGTCGAGCACCAGAGTGGCTTCTACGTCGGCGCCTTCGCCTCGACCGTGGATTTCGGCGATCCGGAAGACGGCATCGACTACGAGCGCGAGCTCTACGTCGGCTGGAGCGGTGAGCTGGGCGAGGACACCGAGCTGGACGTGTCCGTCTCCCACGTGTCCTACCCCGGCCACAACGGCCCGGACTACGACATCGACTACACCGAGGTCCAGGCGGTGCTGGGCTTCGCCGGTTATTACAACGTGGGGGTGGCCTACTCGCCCGACATCTTCAACCTCGGCGGCAAGGGCTGGTACTACACCGCCGGGGCGGCCTTCCCGCTCGGCGAGACCGGTCTCACCCTGGGCCTGCAGGCCGGTCACTACGACCTCGACGACGCCGCCGGCGACAGCTACAGCGACTGGCTGGTCTCACTTGAGCGCGACTTCGGGCCGATCAACGCGAAGCTGCAGTACACCGACACCTCCGGCTACAGCGAACTGCTGGCGGAATCGGTCGGCGACTCGCGGCTGGCCGACGGCCGTGCGGCGCTGCTGCTGACCTGGGCGTTCTGAGGGACCGGTACGCGGCCCGATCAGAACAGGTAAGACCAGCTCTGGCCCTCGCCACCATGGCTGCGCACGCGCCAGACCGAGCGTGACAGACGCTCGGTCCCGCGGCTGCGGCTGACCAGGACCTCGCCCACCTTCATCGTGGTGACGCTTTCCACCGTCGCGTTGCGGCGTCCGGGATCGATGCGGATCGAACGCACGTCCACAGTGACATCGAAGGTCAGCAGGCCGCGGCTCCGTCCGCCCAGGTTACGCATCCCCTCCAGCATCTCCCGGGTCATGCGGCAGGTACTTTCGCCGTCATACGCGGCCTCGCCCGTGCGCCGGCCATCGACGTACGAGGTGACGCTGATCCTGAAATCGCCGGCGATGTCCTTGCACATCGACTCATGGTCGAAGCTGCGCATCGCATCCATCTGCCGCGCGTAGTAGCGCTGCACGTGCGATTCGTCGATCCGCCAGCCGTTGTCCCAGGCAAGCACGGCCACCGCCGCCAACACGGCAAGCACAAGCAGTCTCACGACCATCGGTCTCTCCCTCCCCGGAGCACCCCATGGAAACGCCGGCTTGTCGGCCGGCGCCGCTGTCACTTCCGTTCGATCATCGCCGGAAATACCCGGCCAAGGCGCAAGGCGTCCAGCCGCGGCCAGCGGAGTCTAGCAGCAAGCCCTACTCCCACTCGATCGTCGCCGGCGGCTTGCCGCTGATGTCGTAGACCACGCGCGACACGCCGCGCACCTCGTTGATGATCCGGTTCGAGACCCGGCCGAGGAAGTCGTACGGCAGATGCGCCCAGTGCGCCGTCATGAAGTCGACGGTCTCGACCGCGCGCAGCGCGATCACCCATTCGTAAGCCCGCGCGTCGCCGACCACGCCCACCGATTTCACCGGCAGGAACACGGCGAAGGCCTGGCTGGTCCTGTCGTACAGGCCGGCCTTGCGCAGCTCGTCGATGAACACCGCGTCCGCGCGCGCCAGGATATCGGCGTACTCCGGCTTCACCTCGCCGAGGATGCGCACGCCCAGGCCCGGGCCCGGGAACGGGTGCCGGTAGACCATCTCGTGCGGCAGGCCGAGGGCGACGCCGATGCGGCGGACCTCGTCCTTGAACAGCTCGCGCAGCGGCTCCACCAGGCCCATCTTCATGTGCTCGGGCAGGCCGCCAACGTTGTGGTGGCTCTTGATGACGTGCGCCTTGCCGGTCTTGCTGCCGGCGGACTCGATCACGTCGGGATAGATCGTGCCCTGTGCCAGCCACTTGGCATTGGCCAGCTTGCCGGCTTCCTCATCGAAGATCTCGATGAACAGCCCGCCGATGATCTTGCGCTTGGCCTCGGGATCGGTGACCCCCGCGAGCGCGCTGAAATAGCGGTCGCGCGCATCGACCCGGATCACCCGGATGCCCAGACCGTGGGCGTCGGAGGCGTCGGCGAAGGTCGCCATCACCTGGTCGCCCTCCTGCCAGCGCAGCAGACCGGTGTCGACAAAGACGCAGGTCAGCTGGTCGCCGATCGCACGGTGCAGCAGCGCCGCGACGACGGAGGAATCGACGCCACCGGACAGGCCCAGGATCACATCGTCGGTGCCGACGGTCTCGCGCACGCGCGCGACCTGGTCCTCGATGATGTGCTCGGCCGTCCACAGCGTCTCGCTGCCGCAGACGTCGACCACGAAGCGGCGCAGCAGCGCCTGGCCGGACGTGGTGTGCGTGACCTCGGGGTGAAACTGCACGCCGTACCAGCGCCTGTCCTCGTTGGCGAAGGCCGCGACCGGAACGCGCGAGGTGCTCGCGGTGACCGTGAAGCCGGGCGGCGCCTTCGAGACGTGGTCGCCGTGGCTCATCCACACGTCCAGGCGCGGTGGTTCGCTGCCGTGGTCATTGAGTTCGCCGAACAGGCGATCGCGCGCCATCAGCGTGACTTCGGCGTGGCCGTACTCGCGTGCGTCGGCGGCCGCGGTCTCGCCACCAAGCTGCTTGGCCATGGTCTGCATGCCGTAGCAGATGCCCAACAGCGGCAGGCCGCTGTCGAATACTTCCTGCGGCGCGCGCGGCGAACCTTCGACCGTGGTCGATTCCGGCCCGCCGGACAGGATGATGCCGCGGGCGCCGAAGGCCGCGATCTCGGATGGATCATGGTCCCAGGCCCAGATCTCGCAGTACACGCCCAGTTCGCGCACGCGGCGCGCGATCAGCTGCGTGTACTGCGCGCCGAAATCGATGATGAGGATCTTGTCGCGGTGCAGGTCGGTCATGGCGTCGGGTCTTGGGGCAGGGCCGCGGGAACGGCCATCCGGAAGGTGCACTGCTCGAGCTCCGCGTTCCACACGCCGCCGTTGCCGGTGCAGGAATCGCGCAGCTGCCAGCCGCGGTAGAAGTCGTAGCCATAGACCACGGCCGCCACCAGCGCCGCGACCACGAGGCCGCGGATCAGGATGCGGCGGGCGGGCGAGCGCGCGTCGCGTGCGTTCAGCGACTTCATCAACCGGCCCTGTAGTTCGGCGGTTCCTTGGTGATCTGCACGTCGTGGACGTGGCTCTCGCGCTGGCCGGCGCCGGTGATCTTCACCATCTGCGGCTTGCTGCGCATGTCCTCGACGGTGGCGCAGCCGACGTAGCCCATGGTGGCGCGAAGGCCGCCGATCAGCTGGTGGATCACGCCGCTCAGCGGGCCGCGATACGGCACGCGGCCCTCGATGCCTTCCGGCACCAGCTTGTCGGCCGAGGCTGCCTCCTGGAAGTAGCGGTCGCTGGAGCCCTTCTCCATCGCCGCCAGGCTGCCCATGCCGCGGTAGCTCTTGTAGCTGCGGCCTTGGTAGAGCTCGGTCTCGCCGGGGGTTTCCTCGGTGCCGGCGAACAGGCCGCCGATCATTACCGTGGACGCGCCCGCGGCCAGCGCCTTGCCGATGTCGCCGGAGTAGCGGATGCCGCCGTCGGCGATCAGCGGAATGCGGTCCTGCAGGGCCTCGGCCACCATGTCGATGGCGGTGATCTGCGGTACGCCCACGCCCGCCACCACGCGCGTGGTGCAGATCGAGCCCGGGCCCACGCCGACCTTGACCGCGTCCGCGCCGGCATCCATCAGCGCAAGCGCCGCGTCGCCGGTGACGATGTTGCCGCCGACCACCTGCAGCCGCGGGTAGCGCTTCTTGGCCCAGGCCACGCGGTCGATCACCCCCTGCGAATGGCCGTGCGCGGTGTCGACGATGATGACGTCGACGCCGGCGTCGGCCAGGCGCTCGATGCGCTCCTCGGTATCGCCGCCCACGCCCACCGCGGCGCCGACCAGCAGGCTCTCCGACAGGTCCTTGGCGGCGTTCGGGTTGTCCTGCGCCTTCTGGATGTCCTTGACGGTGATGAGGCCGCGCAGCTGGAATTCGTCGTTGACCACCAGCACCTTCTCGATGCGGTGGCGGTGCAGCAGTTCGATCACTTCCCCGTCGCTCGCGCCTTCCTTCACCGTGACCAGCTTCTCCTTGCGGGTCATGATGTTGCGTACCGGGTCGTCGAGCTTCTTCTCGAAGCGCATGTCGCGCCCGGTGACGATGCCGACCAGTTTGTCGCCGTCGACCACCGGCACGCCGGAGATGTTGCGCGCGCGGGTGAGCCGCAGCACTTCGCCGATCGAGGTCTGCGGGCCGACGGTGAACGGCTCGCGGATCACGCCGGCCTCGAAGTTCTTGACCTGCAGCACGTGCGCGGCCTGGCGTTCGGCGCTCATGTTCTTGTGCACGATGCCGATGCCACCGAGCTGGGCCATGGCGATGGCCAGGCGTGCTTCGGTCACCGTGTCCATGGCCGCGGACACGATCGGCATGTTCAGGCGCAGGTCGCGCGTGAGCCGGGTGGCGAGGGAGACGTCCTTGGGGAGGACCGTGGAATGCGCCGGGACGAGCGAGACGTCGTCGAAGGTGAGCGCTTCAGCCTGGATGCGCAGCATGGGCGTGCCGGTGGTGGTGAAGCACGACATTGTACCCCGCCGCCGCCGGTCGGAGCGCGGCCGGTGGCGGAATGGCGCGTCCCGCGGGCGGCGCGGCGCGCGGCCGCCCCGCTCTCAGGCGCCGGACGCCGCGGCGTCGGCGGCTTCCGCGGCCTCCAGCGTGTTCTGCATCAGGGTGGCCACGGTCATCGGCCCGACGCCGCCGGGCACCGGCGTGATCCAGCTCGCGCGCGCGGACGCCGCGGCAAAGCCGACGTCGCCCACCAGGCGGCCATCGTCCAGGCGGTTGATGCCGACATCGATCACCACCGCACCGGGCTTCACCCATTCGCCCGGCACCAGGTCGGGCTTGCCCACCGCCACCACCAGGATGTCGGCCTCGCCCACGTGTCGGCGCACCACGTCGCGGGGCGTGAACTTGTGGCAGCTGGTGACCGTGCAGCCGGCGATCAGCAGCTCCAGCGCCATCGGCCGCCCGACGTGGTTGCTGACGCCCACGATCGTCGCGCTCTGCCCGCGCACCGGGCGGTCGGTCCAGGCCAGCAGTGTGGTGATGCCGCGCGGCGTGCAGGGACGCAGGCCGAACTGGCGCAGCGCCAGGTGGCCGACGTTCTCGGGATGGAAGCCGTCGACGTCCTTGCGCGGATCGATGCGGTGGATCAGGCGCGTGGCGTCGGGAATGCCGGGCAGCGGCAGCTGCACCAGGATGCCGTGCACGTCCGGGTCCGCGTTGAGGCGGTCGATCAGCGCCAGCAGCTCCGCCTCGGTGGTGCCTTCGGGCAGGTCGAAGTCCAGCGCTCGGATGCCGACGATGCCCGCTGCGCGCCGCTTGTTGCGCACGTAGGAGCGCGACGCCGGGTTGTCGCCGACCAGCACCACGGCCAGACCGGGGGGCGCGTGGCCGGACGCGGTGCGCGCCTCCACCCGCAGCCTGAGGGCGTCGAGGAGTTCATCGGCGATGCGCTTGCCGTCGAGGATGCGGGCCTGGGGAGCGATATCGGGCATGCCTGTAGGTCGCGGGCGTGAGGCCTGCATTGTCGCCGATCGGCACCGCATGACGCGAGCCACGGGGGCATGGGCTCAATCGACCGGCGCCTGCCCCGCGGCCGGGCAGCGCGGCACTCCCGAGCCAAGCACGCAGTGCACGCAGCACTGCGGCGTTGGCGCAGGTGTCGGCCCGGACATGGGCAGCGCCGGTGCGAGCCGGGCAAGCTCGGCCGGCGGGCGCAGCTGCAGCAGCGCGGCCCAGTCCTGGCGGTTGGCGCTGCAGGCCGATGGCTGGTCCGGGCTGCATTCCACGCCGTCATCGCCACGCAGCGGCAGCTCCGCGAACCGGCCGCCCTCGGTGAGCGGCAGCAGCCGCATGGTGACGCCATCGAACACATTGCCACCGACCAGCCGCGCCGTGCGATCGCCCGCTTCCGCGGCCGAAACCACGATGTCGCAATGCATCCCCAGGCCGCCATCCTGCGCGCTGAGCAGGGTCGCCAGGCCGCCGAAGCCGTAGCTCCTGCCCGGGACACGCACGTAGCACAGCAGGTCGCCGCGGGCCGGGCGCGCTGCGTGCGGATCGACGATCCGGTACGGGCTGCCGTCCGGGTCGCGATAGGCCGCGCGCACGTAGTCCACGTGGCTGGCCGAAGCGCGGAAGCCCGGCAACGCGGCGCGTCGCATCACCCAGGACACGAAGGCGGCCGACCAGGGCGTGTCGACCACGAAACCGCGGCAGCCCGGCGACGGGTACGCGTCGCCGGCGGCCGCGCAGTCGGCGGCTCCTGCGCGCTGCTGCACCTGCCACAGCAATCCGCTGCCGTGCCAGTACCCGGCCACCCGCAGCCAGGCGGACTGGCCGTTGGCGAGGCGCGCCGTCTCGGCTTCGCGCACGGTGGAGCCCGCAAGACGGCCGTCGCGGTCGATGAAGCCGCGGTACCAGGCCTGGTGTTCTTCGCAGGCCGTGGCCGCGATCCTGGTGGCCACGTCCGGCGCCGCCTGCTGCCCGCGCAGCAGCGGACAGGGGTCGGACGCGCGCGCGTGCGGCGGCGCCAGTGCGGCGCACGCGGCCAGGAGGACTGCGAAGGCGGCTTGCCGCCACGACCCGTACGCCATGTGGAGTTCCCGCAGAGTGTCACGGGAGCCTATCGCAGCGCCGGCCTTGCGGTGCTCACGTGCGGGCGACGCGGGGCTCAGCCCGCGCAGAAGGCCTCGTAATCGATGTACCCGGGGAACGCCGCACCCGGGGCACACAGCGGGCAGGCAGGATCCGGCGTCAGCCGGGTCTCGCGGAAGCGCATGCCGAGCGCGTCGAAATGCAGCAGGCGCCCGCGCAGCGGCTCGCCCATGTGCAGCAGCAGCTTCAGCGCCTCGGTGGCCTGCAGCATGCCGACCACCCCGGGCAGTACGCCAAGCACCCCGGCTTCGCTGCAGCTGGGCGCGGCCCCGGCCGGCGGCGGCTCCGGGAACAGGCAGCGATAGCACGGTGCCTCGCCGCGATGGCGCCCGGCGTCGAACACGCTCACCTGGCCCTCGAAGCGGTGCACCGCGCCGTACACCAGCGGCACGCCCAGCCGCACGCAGGCATCGTTGAGCAGGTAGCGCACGGGGAAGTTGTCGGCGCCGTCGACCACCACATCGACGCCTTCAAGCAGGCGCTCGACGTTCGCCGAGGTCAGCCGTTCGGCCACCGCCTCGATCTTCATCCGCGGATTGAGGGCCGACAGCCGGACCTCGGCGGAATCGACCTTGCGCAGGCCGATGTCGGCATCGGCGTGCAGGATCTGCCGCTGCAGGTTGCTGCGCTCGACCACGTCGTCATCGACGATGCGCAGTTCGCCCACGCCGGCGGCCGCCAGGTAGAACGCCGCCGGTGAACCCAGGCCACCGGCACCGAGCATCAGCACGCGCGCCATCGCCAGGCGCTTCTGCCCGCGCATGCCGATCTCGGGCAGCAGCAGGTGGCGCGAATAGCGCTCGTGGAAATCCTCGTCGCGCGGCTGCGCGGGCGGCTCGGGCCGCGCCATGGGCAGGCCTTCGGCGGCCCACAGCAAGGTGCCGCCGCGCACCGACTGCACGTTGCGATATCCCTGCCGCAGCAGGCTTTCGGCCGCCAGCATCGAGCGGCCGCCGCTCTGGCAGATCAGCAGCAGTTCCGCGTTGCGGTCGTGGAAATGGAAGTCGGGTTCGCTCTCGAGTTCGTCGCGGGAAATCCCGCGCGCGCCTTCGGCCATGCCAAGCTCGCGCTCGTGGTCTTCGCGGACGTCGACGAGGATGGCGCCCATGGTGGCGACGCGCCGCAGCGCCTCGCGTGGTGTGATGTCGATGACCGGCATGCCGCGATTATCCTGCATGGGTCCGCTCCCGCCGACTGTGGCGTGCCCGGATTGCGCCCTACCCTACGCCATGGCAGGACCGCGCGCCGGGCCAGCGGCGGGATGCATCGTTCAGGCCGGTGCGAACCCCGCGGCAGCGAGGTCAGCGGGCGTATTGAGGTTGCCGAAGCGCAGGCCCGTGAAGCGCACCCCGGCCATGCCCAGGCGCGACTGCAGGCCATGCACCGAGAGCTCGCCGGAGGCCAGCACGGCGGGCAATGCCGCGCGCAGCGCGTCCACCCGCCACAGCGCGACCAGCGGCTGCCGGCCGTCATCGTCCTCGGCCCAGGCACCATCGCCGCCCGCGGCGCGGAGGCTGCGCAACAGGCAATCGTTGACCGACACCAGGTCGACCGGGAGCGTGAGCAGCCAGGGCGTCGTGCAGGCGCCTGCCAGGGCATCCAGGCCACCCAGCGGACCGAGGTCGGCGCGGCGGTCGGCGACCGCAGCCAACCCGTGGGTGGCATAGCGCTCCAGGTCGCGATTGGCCGACACCAGTACGGCGTCGACTTCCGCCTGCACGCGTCGCGCCAGGCGCAACACCTGCGCTTGCCCATCCCTTTCAAGCCACGCCTTGTCGGTGCCATCCAGGCGGGTGGCGCGCCCCCCGGCCAACAGCCCCAGCGTGGTCGCCCTGGCGCTCACTTGCCGCGCTTGGCGTGCCTGACCAGGCGCTTGCGCTTCGCGACCTGGCGCTCGCTCAGCACGTTCTTGCGGTCCTTGTAGGGGTTTTCTCCTTCGCGGAACACGAAGCGCACCGGCGTGCCCACCAATTTGAAGCGCTTGCGGAAGAAGTTCTCGAGGTAGCGCCGGTAGCTGTCGGGCAAGGTGCGAAGTCGCGTGCCGTGGACCACGATGGTCGGGGGGGTGTCGCCACCGGGGTGCGCGAAGCGCAGCTTGGCGGCATGGCCACGGACCACCGGCGGCGGATTGGACTCGGCGGCCATTTCGATGGCGCGGGTCACTTCGGCGGTGCTGAAGGTGCGCGTGGCCGACGCGTGCGCGCGATGCACGGCGGCAAACAGCTCGCGCAGTCCGGAACCGTGCAGCGCGCTGATGCGCACGGCCTCGGCCCAAGGCACGAAAGCAAGCTTGCGCGACAGCAGTGCTTCGACCTGCTCGCGCTGGTAGGTGTCGAGCCCATCCCACTTGTTGACCGCGACCACCAGCGCGCGGCCTGCGTCGAGCACCGCGCCCAGCACGCTGGCGTCCTGGTCGGTCACGCCCTCGCGGGCGTCGATCAGCACCACCGCGACCTGGCACTGCTCGATCGACTGCAGGGTCTTGATGATCGAGAAGGTCTCCACCGCTTCGTCCACCCGCGACTTGCGGCGGATGCCGGCGGTATCGACCAGCTGGTACAGGCGGCCATCGCGCTCGAGGTCGGCGGCGATCGAATCACGGGTGGTCCCGGCGACGTCGGAGGCGATCATCCGCTCCTCGCCCAGGATCCGGTTGACCAGGGTCGACTTGCCGACGTTGGGCCGGCCGATGAAGGCGAGGCGGATGCGCTTGGGGTCGTCGTCGGGCGCCTCGGCCTCGCCCTCCTCGGGCAAGCGGGCGCGGATCTCGTCCACCAGGTCATCGATGCCCTGGCGGTGCGCGGAGGAGATCGCCAGCACGTCCTTGAAGCCGTAATGCGCGAACTCCGCCACGGCCGCGCGGGCATCCATGCCGTCGGTCTTGTTGACCACGAGGAAGGTCGGGCGCGCCGACTTGCGCAGCCAGGCCAGGATTTCATCGTCCACCGTCGACGGGCCTTCGCGGCCATCGACCACGAACAGGACGAGGTCGGCCTCGTCGGCGCCAGCGCGGGCCTGGCGCGCGGTGGCGCCGGCCAGGTTGCCGGTGAGCAGGTGCACCCCGCCATCGGCGATGCCGCCGGTATCGACCAGCGCGAACGGGCGCTCTTCATCGATGCGGCACACGCCGTAGTGACGGTCGCGGGTGACGCCCGGCTGGTCGTGCACCAGCGCGTCGCGCGTCCGGGTGAGCGCGTTGAAGAGCGTCGACTTGCCGACGTTGGGACGGCCTACGAGGGCGATCAGGGGAAGCATGCTGTGTCGTGCCTTGGTGCGATGCGGGGCGGAAACGCGCGGCCCCGGGCAGCGAGACTACCCGGGGCCGCGGCTGTCCGCCATTTTATCGGGTTCAGTCGATGCGCCAGGCGCTGAGGTCGCCGTTGACGTTCTGGACCACGAGGATGCCATCGGCCACGGCCGGACGCCCGGCGATGGCCGCCCGCCCGGCGCGCGTGCGCGCGGCGAACTCGCCGTCGGACAGGCGCATCCAGTGCAGGTAGCCGTCGAAATCGCCGACCACGGCATAGCTGCCATGCACTGCCGCCGGACCCGGGTTGCGCCGGGCCAGCGCAGGCTGCTGCCAATAGGCCGTGCCCACGTACTTGTCGATTCCCCAGACCGTGCCGGCGGCATCGCTCACCACGACCCGGTCGTCGGCCATGCCGACGCCGCCTGCACCGCCGCTTTCAGCGGCCCAGAGCGGGCGGCCCGACGGCCCTTCGAAGGCCATGGTGGTGCCCTTGTAGCTGCTCGCGAACACGGCGCTGCCATCGACCACCGGAGCTCCGTCGACATCGGCCATGCGCTCCAGCTCGGTGCGGCCATCGGCGGCGCCAACCGGCTGCTCCCAGACCAGGCGGCCATCCGCCAGCGCCAGCGCGGCCAGGTTCCCCTCGTCGGTACCGATGAACGCCAGGCCCGGCGCCAGGGTGACCGCCGCATTGCCGCGCACGGTCAAGGACGGCAGCTCACGCACCCAGAACCAGCGGCGCTCGCCGCTGGCCGCATCGAAAGCGGTGATCCGGCCATCGTTGGAGCGCACCACCACCAGGCCCTGGCCAACGGCCGGGCGCGCGATCACTTCGTTGGGGACCTGGGCGGTCCAGCGCAGGGCGCCGGTTTCAGCATCCAGCACCACCACGTCGCCATCAAGCGAGCCGGCGGCGACCAGGCCATCGCCTGCGCCTGGCCCGCCCGACAGACGCAGGTCCGTGTCGTGATGCCAAAGGCTGCTGCCGCTCTGGAGGTCGAATGCGCGAAGGCCGCCCTTCACCGACGCGGCATAGACGCGCCCGTCGGCGATGGTGGCCGCCTGGGCCACGCCGGTGTCGCCATCGCCCTTGCCGGCGCTGGCCGTCCAGATGCGGCTGGGCGTGGCGGACGACTGGAACTCCACCAGCTTGGCCGGCTCGGTATCGGCCTTGTCGTCGTCTCCGCCGAACCAGCCCCGGACGGTGCTGCAGCCGGTGATCATGGCGACGCATGCGAGCATGAGCAGCGCCCTTGCGGCCAGCCGGCCGCGGCGGGATTGCGTGTGCGGGAGGGCGGTCATGGGGCGTCTTCCTCGATCCTGGCGGGCGTGCCGCCGACGTCGATCAGTTTGATTTCAAGCAGTTGGCGCTGGCTCACGGCCGCTTCGTCCAGCGTGGTGAGCGCGGCCAGGTAGGCTTCGCGGGCCGGCTCCATGCGACCTGCGGCGTATTCGGCATCGCCACGGACCTCGAGGCTGCCGGCGTCGTCGGCATCGCCGAGCGCCGCCAGTGCTTCGTCGATCCTGCCGGCATCGATCAGCAGCACCGCGCGTCGGCGCGCGACCACCGGGGCCAGCGCCGGATCGGGATCGCTGATGTCTGAAAGCGTCTTGATCGCGGCCTCGCCCTCACCGGCCCCGACCTGTGCGGCGGCGAGCTCCAGGGCCACCAGCGTGCCGTAGACGCCGTCGTCAAGCCCTGCCCCTTCGGCAAGCGTGCGCGCCTTGTCCAGTTCGCCGGCGGCGATGCTGTCGCTTACCGCGGCGTAGGCATCGCCCGAGGCAACGCGCTGGGCCAGCAAGTGGTCCTGCCACTTCCCGTATCCGTAGACCAGGGCAAGCGCGACCGCGATGCCTGCAATGACCCCGAAGGCGTTCTGGCGGATCCACTCGCGTACGCGTTCGCCCTGTTCGTGCTCATCGAGCAACTCGTCTACTGCCATGTCCGTCCGATCATGCTGGGTACCGCGCCGCCAATCGAGGGGCAGGCACCGGAAAGGGAACGGCCCGTGAGCGGGCCGCCGGTTTCATGCGTTGGGCCCGACCGGGCCGCCGCAGCCGCTGCGCGTCGTACTCAGTGTTCGACAGGCGCCAGCGAACCGTCAGAGGATACCGTAAAGCGGGCGACGTTCGCCCGCAGGTAAGGGGAGAGATCCTGCTCGACGCCGTCGCGGCGCACGCCCACGGCGCCGGCATTGCCAAGCACGACGCCGCCCACCTCGCCCGCGGCGAAGCTGCGCACGGCACCGGCACCAAGCAGCGACTGCTCGATGATGCTGCCGTCGGGTGCGGCGATCTCGACCCAGCTGTCCGCCTCCAGGCGCAGTTCGAGCCCGGCCGCGTCGACCGGCAGGGACGCCACCGGAATCGGTGCGGACCTCTGCACCGGGGCCATCGACGCCACCAGTGGCGTGGGGCCGCGCTGTCCCGGCACTGCCGTCCGCGAGGGCGTGGATACCGGCACGTCGAGGGAGCCCGACACCGTGTCCTGGGGCGACAGGTGCAACCAGACCGGCAGTGCAATGGCACCGGTGATCACGACATAGACCAGGCGACGCGCGAACTGCTCGGCTACGATGCGCATGCGCGGCACGTAGGTCCGCGGCGTGAGTTCGACCGGCTGCACGGCGGCGACGCCGGAGGCGGCATGCACGGTGTCGGTGGCAAGTCCCAGCAGGCGTCCGTAGCTGCGCAGCTGCCCGCGGATGAAGACCGGCGCGCCGAGGCGGCTCCAGTCCTCGGCCTCGAGCGACTTCACCACGCGCACCGGCATCTTCAGCCGGCTTGCCACGTCCTGCACGGACAGGCCCGCTGCTTCACGCGCGGTGCGGAGGCGTTGGCCGCAGCCCTGGTGGGCATCGGCAGTGTTGTGGTCTGGCGGCATCATCGTGAACTGCTGTCCCCGGGCAGCGCTGCCTGCGCTTGCGGAAATTCCGTCCGCAGACGCTGAACATAACGAGCGGCGGCAGCCTTGTCGCCGAGCTTCTCTTCGATCTGTGACGCAAGTAGTAACGCCGCGGGCGTTGCCGGCGCTGCATCGAGGCGACGCTGCGAAAACGCACGCGCCTCGAAATGTTCCCCTTGCCCGTTAAGATGCCGCGCCAGCGCTTCGAGCGCAACCGCGTTCACCGGATCCAGCCGCAGCGCGGCGCGCAGGTCGCGTTCGGCGCGCCCGGGCTGCCCGCCTTCCACCGCACAGGCACCCGCGTTCGCAAGGGCCGACTCCGGGCTGGCGTAGCTGCGATCGGCCAGCGCCCGGTCGAACCAGTCCAGCGACTCCGGCGCACGCCCGTTGAGGCACAGCCAGCTGCCATAGTTGTTGAGCGCAGCCCCCGAGGCTGGCGCCAACTCCGCGGCACGGGCGTAGTAACCGCCGGCCTCGCCGGCCTTGCCCTGGCGCGCCAGTGCCAGCGCCATCAGCGTATGTGCGAGCGGATTGCCGGCGTCGGCCTTCAGCGCCATCTCCGCCAGCTCCCTGGCATCCGCGGTGCGCCCCTCGTTCAGCGCCTGCTCGCCGCGAAGCAGGTGCGCACGCGCGTTGCCCGCGCCATTCCGATTGCGCTTGTCGTCGCTGAAATCGTAGGTCCGCGCCACCTGTTCGGAGCTGCCGCGCGCAGCGCTTGGCTTGATGAAGCTCAGCCGCGAACAACCGGCGACAAGTACGACGAGCGTGAGTGCAAACACTGCCGCTGCGCCATCAGGAAGGCGCATGGCTGTCCTTCCCTGCCTCGAGGCTGCGGCGGAAATCCGCCTGGCGCCGGGTGCGGTCGGCGACCTGGCCCTTGAGCTGGCCGCAGGCGGCGTCGATGTCGTCGCCGCGGGTGCGGCGCACCGGCGCGATCATGCCGGCGCTGTTGAGCAGCTTCTGGAAGGTCCTGATCGCGAGCTCGTCGGGGCGCTCGTAGCGCGTGCCCGGGAAGGGGTTGAACGGGATCAGGTTGATCTTGGCGGCGTCCTTCATCTGCACGGCGCGGTCGAACGCGCGCAGCAACTGCACCAGCTCGAGCGCATGCTCGGGCTGGTCGTTGACGCCCTTCATCAGGGTGTACTCGAAGGTCACCGACTCGCCCTTCTTGCGCAGCGCGTAGCGCACGCAGGCGTCCATCAGCTGGGCGATCGGGTACTTCTTGTTCAGCGGCACCAGGGTGGTGCGCAGCGCGTCGTTCGGCGCATGCAGGGACACGGCCAGCGAGACGTCGCTCTCTTCGGCCAGGCGGTCGATCATCGGCACCATGCCCGCGGTCGAGAGCGTCACGCGCTTGTTGGCCAGTCCGTAGCCCAGGTCGTCGCGCATCACGCTCATCGCGCGCACGACGTTGTCGAAATTGGCCAGCGGCTCGCCCATGCCCATCATCACCACATTCGTCAGCCTACGCTGCTTGTGGGGGATGTTGCCGAGGTGCTTCGCGGCCACCCAGACCTGGCCGATGATCTCGGCGGTCGACAGGTTGCGGTTGAAGCCCTGGGTCGCGGTGGAGCAGAAGGTGCAGTTGAGCGCGCAGCCCACCTGCGAGGACACGCACAGCGTGCCGCGCCCCTTGTCGGGGATGTAGACGGCCTCGATCGCGTTCTTGCCGTCCATGCCCAGCAGCCACTTGTGGGTGCCGTCTTCGGACGCCTTGTCGAAATGGACCTGTGGAACGATGACTTCCGCGCGCTCCTGCAGCTTGGCGCGCAGCGCCTTGCCGAGGTCGGTCATTTCGTCGAAGTCGGTGACGTGCCGGTGGTGGATCCACTTCATGACCTGGTGCGCACGGAAACGCTTCTCGCCGAGTTCGTCGGCAAAGAAGTCCTCAAGCCCCGTGCGGTCGAGGTTCAGGAGGTTCTGCTTGGCTGTGGCTTCGGTCACTGGGCTTCCGGGGTCAAGAGCATTTGCCACGGATTACGCGGATCAAGAGCATATTTACGCGGATAGAGCAGAAAGCGGATGGAAGGAAACAGCCCTTTCACTCGCCTCTTCTTTCGCCTTATCCGCGTTCATCCGCGTAAATCCGTGGCAAAAAATGAATCAACGAACGTACACGTCGGTCGCCGGGAAGAAGTACGCGATCTCGACGGCGGCGGTTTCTGCGGCGTCGGAGCCGTGCACGGCGTTGGCGTCGATCGAGTCGGCGAAGTCGGCGCGGATGGTGCCGGCGGCGGCTTCCTTCGGGTTGGTGGCGCCCATCAGGTCGCGGTGCTTGAGGACGGCGTTCTCGCCCTCGAGGACCTGGATCATCACCGGACCGCTGATCATGAACTCGACCAGCGCGTTGAAGAAGGGACGCTCGCGGTGCACGGCGTAGAAGCCTTCGGCCTCGGCGCGCGACAGCTGCTTCATCTTCGACGCGGCGATCTTCAGGCCGGCCTTTTCGAAGCGGGAATAGATTTCGCCGATGACGTTCTTGGCAACGGCATCGGGCTTGATGATGGACAGTGTGCGCTCCAGCGCCATGGGAAGGTCTCCGGTAAAACGGGCCGGCCATCCTGGGCAGGTCCGAAAGGTAACAGAAAAACCCACGCCGGGGCGCGGGTTTAGCCGACAAGGCTGCGTGTGATTCTACCGGATCGGGCACGCGCTCTGCACGCGGTTTCGCGATCCTTCCGGGTTGACCCGCCATTCACGGCAGGCCTACTATCCAAACAAGCGTTTGATTCAGGCAGGGCCGTCCCGCGTCATGGCAAGCACCCAGTTTTCGACCAAGGACCGGATCCTCGGCGCCGCCGAAGAACTGTTCGCCCAGCACGGCTTCAGCGGCACCTCGCTGCGCCAGGTCACCGGCCGCGCCGACGTCAATATCGCCGCGGTCAATTACCACTTCGGCAGCAAGGAAAACCTCATCAACGAGGTTTTCCGGCGGCGCATGGACGAGATGAGCCGGCAGCGACTGGCGTCCCTCACCGAAGCCCGCACCAGCAATCCCGGCGAGTTGGCCCCGGTCCTGGCCGCGTTCGTGGAGCCGGCGCTGGCACTGGCCCGCGACCGCCAGGGCGGCGGCGCCTTCATCCGGGTCATCGCACGCGCCTACGCCGAGAAGAACGACGGCCTGCGCAAGTTCCTGTCCGAGCAGTACGGCCACGTGCTGCGCGAGTTCGCACGGGCGATCGCCGAGTGCGTCCCCGAGCTGGACAAGGAGCAGTTGTACTGGCGCCTGGACTTCCTGTCCGGCGCGCTGACCTACGCAATGTCCGATTTCGGGCTGATCAAGCGCCCCACCGGGGTGGCCGAAATCGCCCACCGCAAGCGTGCCGCGGAGGAGCTTATCCGCTTCGCGGTTGCCGGAATCAAGAGCTGAATCTCCCTTGCATCAAGGAGTTGCATAACATGTCTGAGAAATTGCTTGTGCGCCGGGCCGCCGTGCTCGGTGCCGGAGTGATGGGGGCCCAGATCGCCGCCCATCTCACCAACGCCGGCGTCGACACGGTGCTGTTCGACCTTCCGGCCAAGGAAGGCGAAGCCAACGGCATCGTCAATCGCGCCATCGCCAGCCTGGGCAAGCTCAGCCCCGCCCCGTTGGCTTCCAAGTCGCTGGCCGCGGCGATCGTCCCGGCCAACTACGAGCTGGGCCTGCAGCGTCTCAAGGACTGCGACCTGGTGATCGAGGCGATCGCCGAACGCATGGACTGGAAACAGGACCTGTACGCGAAGATCGCGCCGTTCATCGCCGACCATGCCGTGCTCGCCAGCAACACCTCCGGCCTGGGCATCAACAAGCTGGCCGAAGTCCTGCCCGAAAAACTGCGCCCGCGTTTTTGCGGCGTGCACTTCTTCAACCCGCCGCGCTACATGCACCTGGCCGAGCTGATCCCGGCCAAGGGCACCGACAAGGCCGTGCTGCAGGGGCTGGAAACCTTCCTGACCACCACGCTCGGCAAGGGCGTGGTCTACGCGCGCGACACCCCCAACTTCATCGGCAACCGCATCGGCGTGTTCTCGATCCTCGCGACCATCCACCACACCGTCGAGGGCGGCCTGGGCTTCGACGAGGTCGACGCCCTGACCGGCCCGCTGGTCGGGCGCCCGAAGTCGGCGACCTACCGCACCTCCGACGTGGTCGGCCTGGACACCATGGGACATGTCATCAAGACCATGGCCGACACCCTGCCCGACGACCCCTGGCACAAGTACTTCAAGTCACCGAAATGGCTTGCGACGCTGGTCGACAAGGGCGCGCTGGGGCAGAAGGCCGGCGCCGGCATCTTCCGCAAGGTCGGCAAGGACATCATGGTCCTGGACCTTGAGAAGCAGGACTACCGCCCGGCCGACCGCAAGGCCGCCGACGAGGTGGTCGAGATCCTGAAGACGAAGGACCCGGTGGCCAAGTTCGCCGCGCTGCGCGAAAGCGAGCACCCGCAGGCGAAGTTCCTCTGGGGCGTGTTCCGCGACCTGTTCCACTATTCCGCCTACCACCTGGCCGACATCGCCGAGACCGCGCGCGACGTGGACCTTGCGATCCGCTGGGGCTACGGCTGGTCGCTCGGTCCGTTCGAAACCTGGCAGGCCGCGGGCTGGAAGCAGGTCGCCCAGTGGATCGCCGACGACATCGTCGCCGGCAAGGCGATGAGCGGCGCGCCGCTGCCCGACTGGGTCTTCGACGGCCGTGACGGCGTGCATTCCGCCGAGGGCAGCTACAGCCCGGGCAAGAACGCCCGCCTGCCCCGCTCCTCGCTGGCCGTCTACAAGCGACAGCGCTTCCCCGATCCGCTGCTGGGCGAGTCCTTCCCCACCGGCGAGACCGTCTTCGAGAACGACGGCATCCGCATGTGGACCGATGGCGACGACATCGCCGTGGCCTCGTTCAAGACCAAGATGCACACCGTGTCCGACCACGTGCTCGATGGCCTCCAGGAGGCCGTCGCCCGTGCCGAACGCGACTTCGCGGGCCTGGTCATCTGGCAGCCGAAGGAGCCCTTCTCCGCCGGTGCGGACCTGGCGGGCGCGCTCGGCCTGCTGCAGGCCGGCAAGGTCGACGCCTTCGAGGCAATGGTCGCCAACTTCCAGGCCACCAGCCAGGCGATCAAGTACTCGCTGGTGCCGGTCGTGGCTGCAGTGCGCGGCCTGGCCCTGGGCGGCGGCTGCGAGTTCCAGATGCACTCGGCGCGCACCGTCGCGCACCTCGAAAGCTACATCGGCCTGGTCGAGGCCGGTGTCGGCCTGCTGCCGGCCGGCGGCGGCCTGAAGGAATTCGCCGTGCGCGCATCGGATGCGGCCGGCCCGAACGGCGATGTCTTCGCCGAGCTCAAGGGCTGGTTCGAGTCGGTGGCCATGGCCAAGGTGTCCACCTCGGCGATGGAGGCAAAGGAACTCGGCCTGCTGCGCCCAGACGACAAGGTCGCCTTCCACGCCCACGAGCTGTTGTACATCGCGAAGCAGGAAGCGCGCGGCCTGGCCGAAACCGGCTACCGCCCGCCCATGCCCGCCCGCCGCGTCCGCGTGGCCGGCGACGTCGGCATCGCGACCTTCCGCATGCTGCTGGAGAACATGCTCGAGGGCCGGTTCATCAGCGAGTACGACTACGAGATCGCACAGCGCATCGCGACCGTGGTCAGCGGCGGCGACGTCGACCGGAACTCGGTGGTCGACGAGGACTGGCTGCTGCGACTCGAGCGCCAGCACTTCGTTGAGCTCGCACAGCAGGAAAAGACCCAGGCCCGCATCGCGCACATGCTCAAGACCGGCAAGCCGCTGCGCAACTGACGCGCCCGACGAAAAGAGGACAACTCAATGAGCAAGCAGATCCAGGACGCCTACATCGTCGCCGCCACCCGCACCCCGGTCGGCAAGGCGCCCAAGGGCGTGTTTCGCAATACCCGGCCCGACGACATGCTGGCGCACGTGCTGAAGAGCGTCGTTGCGCAGGCGCCGGGCATCGACGTCAACCGCATCGACGACGCGATCATCGGCTGCGCCATGCCCGAGGGCGAGCAGGGCATGAACGTGGCGCGCATCGGCGTGCTGCTGGCCGGCCTGCCCGACACCGTGGCCGCGCAGACCATCAACCGCTTCTGTTCGTCGGGGCTGCAGGCCGTGGCGCTGGCGGCGGACCAGATCCGGTTGGGCAACGCCGACCTGGTGCTCGCCGGCGGCACCGAGAGCATGAGCATGGTGCCGATGATGGGCAACAAGGTCGCGCTTTCGCCGGCGGTGTTCCGCGACGACCACGTCGCCATCGCCTACGGCATGGGCATCACCGCGGAGAAGGTGGCCGAAGAGTGGAAGGTCTCGCGCGAGGACCAGGATGCGTTCGCGCTGGCGTCGCACCAGAAGGCACTGGCGGCGCAGAAGGCCGGCGAGTTCCGCGACGAAATCTCGTCGCTGGAGATCATCTCGCGCCAGCCCGACCTGGGCGGCGGCAGCGTGCGGCTCAGGAAGCTGCTGGTCGAGCACGACGAGGGCCCGCGCCCCGACACCTCGCTTGAAGGGCTCGCCAAGCTGCGCGCGGTGTTCCGCAACGGGCAGTTCGGGGGTACGGTGACCGCGGGCAACTCATCGCAGATGAGCGATGGCGCCGGTGCCGTACTGGTTGCCTCGGAGCAGGCGATCAAGGATTACGGCCTGACCCCGTTGGCACGATTCGTGTCGTTCTCGGTCGCAGGCGTGCGTCCGGAGGTAATGGGCATCGGCCCGATCGCGGCGATCCCGAAGGCGCTGAAGCAGGCCGGCCTGACCAAGGACCAGTTGGACTGGATCGAACTCAACGAAGCGTTCGCCGCCCAGGCACTGGCCGTCATCCGCGACTCCGGGCTTGATCCCGACAAGGTCAACCCGCTCGGCGGCGCGATCGCGCTCGGCCACCCTCTCGGCGCCACCGGTGCGGTGCGCACCGCGACCATCGTCCACGGCATGCGACGTCGCAACCAGAAGTACGGCATGGTCACCATGTGCATCGGCACCGGCATGGGCGCCGCCGGCATCTTCGAGGCCCTGTAACGGAAAGGGGCGCCCCGGCGCCCCTTTTCTGCTTCCTGGCCGCACCTTGCGGGAGCCTGGCGAGCGTCGGGCTCAGCGCCCGCGGCCGTAGATTTCCACTCGTGTGCTGCCATCGGGATTCCTGCTGCGCGAGACCACCGAGTTCGGCATGCCGCTGCCGACGCCCGACATGTACATCAGGATCCAGTCCTCGGCCTTGCCACTGGTCTCGAACTGGGCGTCGACCCGGCACGTGCTGCTGCGGCAGTCGACGCTCAGCTGCTGTGGTTCGGCATTGGCCACAGCGAACTCCGGTTCGCTCGCCAGGCTGGTGAGTTCCTTGATCTTTCCGGGCGCCCATGCGGGGTCGACCTGCTCGCTGGCGAAGCGCTGCGCGGACTCTTCGCGCAGGGCCCTGGTACGGGCCTGGTGCTCCTCGCGCATCTCCGCCCGTCGCTCGACATGGCCGAGTACACCCTCATCGCGCAGCGACCTGTCGGCCTGTGGGGCACGCACGCGCGTCGCCTCCGGTGGCGCGGTTGCGGGCACGCTGGCCACGGGCGCTTCAGCCACCTGCTGCGCCTGGTCGTGGGTATCGACCTGTTCCCGTCCGCGCAGGACAAAGGTTCCGGCGACCACCGCAAGCACGACGACGCCAGCGGCGATAAGGGGGATCCTGTTGCTTGGTTTCATCAATCGGTACTGCCTGCTTCTTCTGGGTGACCGCAAGTGTCAATGATTGCCCGGACCAAAAAAAGGGTGCCGGGTTTACCCGGCACCCCTCGGATGTCGCATGGAGCAGGCTTCAGCCGCGATCAGACCGCGGCGTCAGCTTCTTCCCAGAACACGTAGGTATCGTTGATGCCGACACCAGCGGGCAGGCGGCAGTTGATGGCCACGAGGCCGGACTGCATGCCACCGCCTTCGAAGTCTTCGTCGAACCAGTAGAGGTTGGCGTCCTCACCGCTGCCGTTGGCCGGGATCTCGACGCTCAGCGACACGTACTCGTTCTCGCCACCGGCGTAGCCGGTCACGCCGCTGCAGGTCACGGTGACGGCTGCGTCGGTGTTGTTGGTGAAGTAGGTATCGACGAGGAACGACGAGTTGTTCACGGCCGCGCCGGAGTCGAACTCGAAGCCGCAGGTGACGTAGCTGGCCTGCGAACCTTCGTTCTGGATCGCCAGCGGACGCTTGCGGATCGCAGTCTCAAAAGCGGGCAGCGCGCCCTGGCAGCGCGCGACGGCCTGCGAAGAATTGGCGTGCAGGCTCTGCGCGGTGGCCGGAATGCTGTAGGTGGCTGCGACGGCAAGCGTCAGGCCAGCAATGGTTGTTGCAAGCTTCATGAAGCGTTCTCTCCCTTGGTGATGTGCTGTCAAGCGATCAGGGGCACGTAACCCGCACCCTTCCTGACCGCCTGAATATACCCCTGCCCTCCCGACAATGTCACCTATCGGAAGGGACGATCCTACGAATCCACCACTCCCAGCTCGGCCAGCGCGTCGCGCATGAAGCCCTGGGCCGACTCGCTGAGCTTTTCGTGGTCCAGCGCGTGCCTGATGGTGGCTTCGATCAGCCCGAGGTGGGTGCCGCAATCGAAGCGCGTGCCTTGGAAACGATAGGCCAGCACCTGCTCTTCGGCCAGCAGCGCGGATATCGCGTCGGTAAGCTGGATTTCGCCGCCGGCACCTGGCTTTGTGGTTTCGAGCAGCCCGAAAATGCGCGGTGACAGCACATAGCGTCCGACCACGGCAAGGTTGCTCGGTGCATCGGCAGGCGCCGGCTTCTCGACGATCGCCGTAACCTGCCCCTGGCGATCGCTGAACTCGCCGGTCGCGACGATGCCGTAGCTGGAGACCTGTTCCGGGGCCACCGCCTGGGTCGCGATCACGCTGGCTCCGCTGGCTTCGGCCAGGTCGGCCATCTGCCGCAGTGCGCCAGGGCCGTCGCGGTTCCAGATCAAATCGTCAGGCAGGATCACCGCGAACGGCTCGTCCCCCACCACCGGCTTGGCACACAGCACGGCGTGGCCCAGGCCGAGGGCCTCGGTCTGGGTCACGAAGATCGCCTGGACCCCGGCCGGGAGCACGTTGCGCACGACCTCGAGCAGCTCCAGCTTGCCCGATGCCTCGAGCTTCTGCTCCAGCTCGTAGGCCTTGTCGAAGTAGTCGGCCACGGCGTGCTTGTAGCGATTGGTGACGAACACCAGGGTGTCGCAGCCTGCGTCGATTGCCTCGTCGACCGCGTACTGGATGAGCGGGCGATCGACGATCGGCAGCATCTCCTTGGGAACGGTCTTGGTGGCGGGCAGGAACCGGGTGCCCAGGCCCGCCACGGGGAATACTGCCTTGCGAATGCGTTGCTTCATGTCCTTCTTGCGTTCCTCGCTGGAAATGCGACCACGGTTGCCGCCCGCGGCGCCGAATCCGCGGCCAGCGGCGCGAACTCCGGCACCGACTCACGCAGCACCTGGCCAAGGGCGTCGATATCGTAGCTTGCCACCGCTTCGTGCAACTTCGTGAGCGCGGACTCGATGCGGTCGCCGGCCACGCTGCGCGCCTCGGCCTGCAGGATCTTGGGATGCGCCGTGGGCCGGTAGCGCTCCTCGGAGTGGAACAGGGTCTCGTGCAGCTTCTCGCCCGGGCGCAGGCCGGTGTAGACCACTGCGATGTCGCGTCCCGGCTGCTTGCCTGCCAGGGTGATCATCTGCTCGGCGAGCAGGCGGATCGACACCGCTTCGCCCATGTCCAAGGTGTAGACGGCCTGCAGCGAACCGATCGCAACGGCCTGCAGGATCAACTGGCAGGCCTCGGGGATGGTCATGAAGTAGCGCGTGACCTCCGGGTCGGTCACCGTGACCGGCCCGCCCTGGCGGATCTGCTCGCGGAACAGAGGCACCACGCTGCCCGCGGAATCAAGCACGTTGCCGAAGCGCACGGTGACAAAACGCGTGCCCTCGACCCCGGTCATCGCCTGGCAGACCATCTCGGCAAGGCGCTTGGTCGCGCCGAGCACGTTTACCGGATCGACGGCCTTGTCGGTGGAGATCAGGACAAAGGTGCCTACGCCTGCCGCGTTTGCCTCGCGGGCAACCGTGGCAGTGGCCAGGACGTTGTTGCGCACCGCCTCGCGCAGCTGCCCCTCCAGCACCGGCACCTGCTTGTAGGCGGCCGCATGGAACACCGCTTCGGGCGGCGACAGCGACAGGGCGTGGCGGATCACGGCCGGATCGCCGCAGTCGCCGAGCACCGGCAGGCAATCGATCTGCGGGAAGTCGCGGCGCAGTTCGCTCTGGGTGGTTGCAAGGGCCAGCTCGTCGATCTCGATCAGGGTGATCTGTCGCGCCCCGTGGCGCGCGCACTGGCGGCACAGCTCCGCGCCGATCGAGCCACCGGCGCCAGTGACCAGCACGCTGCGCCCGCCCAGCCAGCCACGGATCGCCTTCCAGTCGGGCGTGACCGGCTTGCGGCCCAGCAGGTCCTCGATGGCGACTTCCTTGAGTTCGCCAGGCAGCGACCGGCCCTCGAGCAGGTCATTGAGCCTCGGCACGGTACGGAACGGCAGCCCGGTGCGTTCGCAGGCGGCCACCACGCGGCGCATGGCGGTCGCATCCAGCGAAGGCATCGCGATCACCAGCAGCTTGGCCGCGGTTTCCGGGGCGATGCGGGCGACGTCTTCGATGCGGCCAAGTACCGGCAGGCCTTGCAGATAGCTGCCGCGCAGCTTCGCGGCATCGTCGAGGAAGCCGACCGGCTGGTAGGCGCCGACCCGCCGCAGGTCGCGGACCAGCGCTTCGCCTGCCTGGCCTGCGCCGAGGATGAGCACGCGCAGCGCCGCCTTGTCGGTACGCTCGTTGCCGTGGTCCTTCCACGCCCGGTACAGGAGCCTGGGCATGCCCAGCAGCGCCGACAGCACGACTGGATAGGCCAACATCACCGTGCGCGAGACCTGGCCCGCCCGGTCGAAGACGAAAAACAGCAGCGGCAGGATCGCCAGCAACCCGAACAGACTGGCCTTGATAATGTTGACCAGGTCGGGAATGCTCGCGAACCGCCAGACCCCGCGGTACAGGCCGACCTGCCAGAAGATGAGCCCCTGCACGATCAGGATCAGCAGCATCTCCGGCGACAGCAACGGCGCAACCGCCGCCTGGTCCAGTGCGGAATGCCGGAAATAATTGAGCCCCGCCCATGCCGCCCAGACCATGAGCAGGTCATGCACCACGACCGAAGCACGCGGCAGGCCTGTCCGGACGCGGTCGCTCAAACTGATCATCTAGCGGGCATTCCTTTTCTTGATGTGATCGGCGTTCGTGATGACATGCCAGGCCAGTGTTCCGGTCACGACGCAGATCACTGCCATCGCCACTCCGATCGCGACGCCCTGCCTTGCCGCCGCGCTGGCCATGGCGACGGCTGCCAGGGTCCACGCACCATAAAGCAAGGTTACCGGCACATGCGACCCGCGGGCGGCCGCCAGGCGCTGGTACGCGTGTCCGACGTGCGCCGACCACCAGCGCTCGCGGCGCACGATGCGCCTTCCCAGCGTCAACGCCGCGTCAATCAGGAAGGCCGAGAGCGGAAGGAAGACCAGCGGGACCAGGCCTGCGCCATCTCCCGTGCGCTCCGGCAGCAGGATCAGGACGGCCAGCACCGCCAGCGCAAAGCCGAGAACGCCGCTGCCGACATCGCCAAGGAAGATCGAAGCCCGCGGGAAATTGAAAGGCAGGAAGCCCAGGCATGCGGCGGCAAGCCCCAGCGCGGCCAATACCGATCCGGGGTCCTTCGACAGCAGCGCGAATCCCACCGCCGCGAGCGCCGCCTGGCTGGTGGCCAGGCCGTCGATTCCGTCCATGAAGTTCCAGACATTGACCAGCACCGGCACCGCCAGCAGCGCCGCGGCCGCAAGCCAAGCGGCGCCACCGGCAGCCACGAGCCCCGCGGCCAGGGCCAGCCCCGCGATCACATGTGCCGCCAGCCGCCACCAGGGCGACAGTGGGCGGTGATCGTCGATATAACCGGCACCGCCCACGAGCAGCACCCCGACAACGGCGGCCGCAGCCAGGGGGCCGGGCAGTCGGCCTTCCGCCGCCAGCACGACGCAGGCCAGCAGCCAGGCCACCGCGATCCCGATGCCGCCTCCGCGCGGAGTCGGCACCTCGTGGCTGCGGCGCTCACCCGGCATGTCGAGCAGGCCGTGTCGAAACGCGTGGCGCCTCGCCAGCCATGCGCCCGCCGCGGCTACCGTGGCAGCCATCGCCAGCCACGGCAGCGTGCTTGTCCAGTCGAGGGGCGCCATCAGACCACGGCGTAGTTCAGCAAGGGCTTGATGCTGCCCCATTCCTTGCAAGAGGGACATTGCCAATGGTGGCTGCGCGCCCCGAAGCCGCAGCGGTTGCAGCGATACGCGGGGTTGCGCACCAGCAGCTGGTCGGTGATGTGGCGCAGGTCCTGCAGCGTGGCGGCTTCGTGGCCGCCTTCGGCGAGGGTCAGGTCGATCAGCGCCGCCTCACCGCGGACCGAAGGCCGGTCCTTCAGCTGTTCCGCAAGAAAGCGCCGCGCCGCCGGGACCCCCTCCTCCGCCTCGACCAGCCGGGTCAGGGCAAGGACGGGAGCGACGCCCCTGTAGTGCTCGCTCATCTCGGTCAGGAACGCGCGCGCGCCGGGGGAATCACCAACGCGCTCGTAGGCCGACCGCAGGGGCGAAAGGATCTCGGGAAGGTAGTCGGGGTCGTGACGCGCCGCGCGCTCGTATGCGCGGATGGCCGCGGCGTCGTTGCCGGCATCGATCTCGAGCCGCCCTTCAAGCATGCCCGCGCGCACCGACGTCGAGTCCGCGGCGTACGCGCGTACCACCGCCTGGCGCGCGCCGTCGTGGTCGCCCCCGGCGCGCAGGCGCTCGGCAAGCTCGCATTCGAACTGTCCGATCAGCTTGCCCATCGGCTCGCCGGTCACCTGTTCGTAGCGGGTAGCGTTCTCGATCGCCTTCGGCCAGTCGCGTTCGGCCTGGTAGATGTCGATCAGGTGCCGCAGGGCCTGCGGCGCGCGCTGGTCGATGGCTGCAAGTTCGGTGAACACGGTTTCGGCGCGGTCGAGCAGGCCCGAGCGCATGTAGTCCTCGCCCAACGCCAGCAGCGCCTGCACCTTTTGCTGGTCGTTGAGGTCGGGGCGCTGGACCAGGCCCTGGTGCAGCCGGATCGCCCGGTCGACCTCGCCGCGGCGGCGGAACAGATGCCCCAGCGCGACCTGGGTCTCGAACGTTTCCTTGTCGAGCTCCGCGATGTGCAGGAACAGCTCGATCGCCTTGTCCGGCTGCTCGTTGAGCAGATAGTTCAAGCCGCGGAAATAGGTGGTGGAGAGCTTGCTGACCTGGCTGTCGCTGTGGCGCTCGCCGCCGCGGCGCCCGATCACCCATCCGCTGAGCGCGGCGATCGGCAGCAGCAGGAAGAACCAGAACCACTCGGTGACGAAAGCCATGTCAGTTCGCGTCCGTTGCATTGGGGCCGGCAGCCTCCCGGCGCCGGCGCTGGCGCAGCGGCAGGACCACCGACACCATGATTGCCAGGCCACCGGCGATGACGCCAAGCAGCAGGGTTGCCAGCAGGGCCACGCCAAGCGTGGGCCGCAGCACGGCAAGGCCGAAGTCGACCTGGACCACCTGGGGATTGAGTGCGCCCACTGCCACGCCCGTGACGAGGCACAGCATGGCGATGAGGATGCGGATCGGGCGCATGGGCGGCTAGCTTAGCCGAGCCCGTGGCCTGCAGTCAGCAAATGCTTCAGTCTTCGGCCGGCAGCGGCATGACGTCGCTGACGCGCTCGCGAAGCTCCTTGCCGGGCTTGAAATGGGGAACATGCTTGCCGGGCAGCGCGACGGCCTCGCCGGTCTTGGGATTGCGGCCGGTGCGCGGCGGGCGGTAGTGCAGCGAAAAACTGCCAAACCCCCGGACCTCGATGCGCTCGCCGTTGGCAAGGGCACCTCCCATCACCTCCAACAGCGACTTCACCGCAAGGTCGACGTCGTCGGCCTTCAGGTGGCCCTGGCGCTGGGCGAGGATTTCGATGAGTTCAGACTTGGTCATGGTGCCCTGGCTGGCGTCGGACAGCCGATGGCGGCCTGGTTTGACCAGGCCGCCGCCGGATACTGCGGTATTACTCGGACTTGCCGCCCAGCTGTTCGCGCAGCAGCGCGCCCAGCTTGGTGGTGCCGCTGGAGGCATCAGCCGAAGCGCGGTTGTACTCGGCCAGGGTATCGGCCACCTCGGCCTCGTCCTTCGCCTTGATCGACAGCTGCAGGGTGCGGCCCTTGCGATCCATGCCGGTGAACTTGGCTTCGATCGAATCGCCGACCTTCAGGTGCTGGCTGGCGTCTTCGATGCGCTCGTCGGAGATGTCGCGCGCCATCACGTAGCCCTCGACGCCGTCGGCAAGCTCGATCACCGCGCCCTTGGCGTCGACTTCCTTCACCGTACCGGTGACCTTCGAGCCACGCGGGTTGGCCGCCATGAACTGGCCGAACGGATCCTGCTCCAGCTGCTTGACGCCCAGGCTGATGCGCTCGCGCTCCGGGTCCACCGCAAGCACCACGGCTTCCAGCGTGTCGCCCTTCTTCAGCTCGCGCGCCACGTCTTCACCGGTGGTGGCCCAGCTCATGTCGGAGAGGTGGATCAGGCCGTCGATGCCGCCGTCCAGGCCGATGAAGATGCCGAAGTCGGTGATCGACTTGATCTGGCCGTCGACCTTGTCGCCCTTCTTGTGGATGGCCGCGAAGGTCTCCCACGGGTTGGACGTGACCTGCTTGATGCCCAGCGAGATGCGGCGACGCTCTTCGTCGACGTCCAGCACCATGACCTCGAGCTCGTCACCGACCTGCACGACCTTCTGCGGGTTGACGTTCTTGTTGGTCCAGTCCATTTCGGACACGTGCACCAGGCCCTCGACGCCCGGCTCGATCTCGACGAACGCGCCGTAATCGGTGACGTTGGAGACCTTGCCGAACACGCGGGTGTTGGACGGGTAGCGGCGGGCGATGTTGTCCCACGGATCCTCGCCCAGCTGCTTCAGGCCCAGGCTGACGCGGTTGCGCTCGCGGTCGTACTTGAGCACGCGAACGTCAAGCTCGGCGCCGACTTCAACGACTTCGGACGGATGGCGCACGCGCTTCCAGGCCATGTCGGTGATGTGCAGCAGGCCGTCGATGCCACCGAGGTCGACGAACGCGCCGTAGTCGGTGAGGTTCTTGACGACGCCCTTCAGCACGGCGCCCTCGACCAGCTTCTCCATCAGCTGCTCGCGCTCTTCCGAATGCTCGCTCTCGACCACCGCACGGCGGGAGACGACCACGTTGTTGCGCTTGCGGTCGAGCTTGATGAGCTTGAACTCGAGTTCCTTGCCTTCCAGGTACACCGGGTCGCGCACGGGGCGCACATCGACCAGCGAACCCGGCAGGAACGCGCGGACATCCTTGATGTCGACGGTGAAGCCGCCCTTGACCTTGCCGCTGATGCGGCCGGTGACGGTTTCGTTCTTCTCGAGGGCTTCCTCGAGCTCGTCCCATACCATGGCGCGCTTGGCCTTCTCGCGCGACAGCACGGTCTCGCCGAAGCCGTTCTCGAGGGAGTCGAGCGCGACCTTGACGATGTCGCCCTCGGCGACGTCGATCTCGCCGGCGTCGTTACGGAACTGTTCGATCGGCACGATGCCTTCGGACTTGAGGCCGGCGTTGATGACGACAACGTCGGTGCGCACCTGGATCACGGTGCCGGTGACGATGGAGCCCGGCTTCAGCTTGGCCAGGTGGGCCTCGCTCTGTTCGAACAGTTCTGCGAATGATTCGGTCATTGGAAAAATACTCTGTTGATGAAACAGACCGGGGCCGCGTGCGCGGGCCGTCGGTCCACCCGTTGTCGGCGCGCGCGGGATTGCGCCTTGCCGTGAGTGCTGGTTGGAAAAGGAAAATCCGCGCGGCGGATGCTGCGCGGGGCCACCTGCTGCGATGGATCAGGCCCCGTGGCCCGGCACCAGGGCCAGGACGCGTGCGACCACGGCATCGATGCCCTGGGCGGTGGTATCGATGCGGACGGCCCCTTCGGCCGGTCGCAACGGTGCCACCGCGCGGCTGGCGTCGCGCGCGTCGCGGGCAAGAATCTCCCGCAGCAGACCAGCCAATGTAACGGAAACCCCCTTGTCCTTCAACTGTTTATAGCGTCTTTCCGCGCGCTCCTCGGCGCTTGCGGTAAGGAATACCTTGGTCGCGGCATCGGGGAAGATCACCGTGCCCATGTCGCGGCCGTCGGCCACCAGGCCCGGCGCGCGGCGGAAGGCGCGCTGGCGCTCGGTCAGCGCCGAACGCACCTCGGGAATGGCCGCGATCGCCGAGGCGGCCGCGCCCGCGGTCTCGGTGCGCAGCTCGTCGGTGGCATCATTGCCGTTGACCAGCACCCGCGGCTCGCCGTCGGCGCTGTCACGGAAGCCGATCTCGGTGTCGAAAGCGCAGCGGACCAGGGCTCCGGCGTCGTCCAGGTCGAGGTCGGCCCAGCCCGCGGCCACGCCGACCGCGCGATACAGCGCCCCGGAATCCAGGTAGTTCCAGCCCAGTCGCTTGGCCACCGCGCGGCTGATCGTGCCCTTGCCCGAGCCCGAGGGGCCATCGATGGTGAGTACGGGGATGGCGGCGTCGGTCATGGCAGGCTCCGGGAGGGGGTGGCCATTCTAGACCGGCCAGCGCCCCCGGGCCCGCGGGCACTTGATCCGGGACGTGAATGCCCGCTAGAATTGCGGGCTTGTTTTGTCCCAACCATTTTTTCGAGGTTTGTCATGAAGGTCCTGTCCTCCCTGAAGTCGGCGAAGGCCCGTCACCGCGACTGCAAGGTCGTTCGTCGTCGCGGCAAGATCTTCGTGATCTGCAAGTCGAACCCGCGTTTCAAGGCCCGCCAGCGCTGAGCTGCGCGCCAGGGCGACCGGCGTGCGCTGCATGCCACGTTCGTCCGAACGCCCTGAAAGGCCGCAGCGATGCGGCCTTTCGCGTTTCCGGCCCGCCGCGGCGTGACCGCCCGCCCGCTTCTTCGCCCGTGTTCGCTGCAGGCACGCGCGATCTGTTAAAACCGCTGCGGCTGCAGTCCGTGCAGCGTCACCGGGGAGATCCGACATGCGCCTGTTCCTTGCACTGACCACCGCCGCCCTGCTTGCCGCCGCCGCCGGCGCCAGCGCCGATACACTGCTGATCGATCGCGTCCAGCATGAAGCCGGCGTCGCGCTGCCCACCCGCGGCATGGCCATGTCCGCGGTCGAGGCCCGCTTCGGCGCCCCCGCCGAACGCCTCGACCCGCGCGGCGGGCAAAAGAGCCAGTGGCCGACCATCAACCGCTGGGTCTACCCCGCCTTCACCGTCTACTTCGAGAACAGCCGGGTGATCGACGCCGTCGCCAACCAGGCCACCGCGGGCGAGACCGGGCCCAAGCCGCCGATCCGCTGAGCCGATGACCCTGAAGACCCTGCGTTTCCCCGCGGAGTGGGAGCCCCAGTCCGCGATCCTGCTGGCGTGGCCGCACGCCGACACCGACTGGGCCGAGCGCCTGGGCCAGGTCGAGGAGACCTACATCGCCCACGTCGCCGCGATCACCCGTTTCCAGCGGGTGCTCATCTGCGTGGCCGACGACGACGTCGAGGCCTACGCCCGCGCCAGGCTTGCCTCCAACCGCATCGACATGGCGCGGGTCGGCTTCATCGCCCTGCCCTACAACGACACCTGGCTGCGCGACACCGGCCCGATCACGCTCCGGGCCGGGGACGGCTTCGCGCTGCTCGACTTCCGCTTCACCGGTTGGGGCGGGAAGTTCGAGGCAGGCGAGGACGACCGCCTGGTGCAGCGCCTGCACGAAACTGGAATCTTCATTGACAGTTCGCTGCAAACTATTGATTTTGCTCTTGAAGGCGGCGGCATCGAGACCGATGGCCAAGGCAGCCTGCTGACCACCTGGCGCTGCCTGCACGAGCGCCATCCGCAAGCGTCCCGTGAAGAGCTCGACGCCTGGCTGCGCGGCTGGCTGCACCAGGACCGGGTGCTCTGGCTCGAGCATGGCTACCTCGAGGGCGACGATACCGACGCCCACGTCGACACCCTCGCCCGCTTTGCTCCGGACAACGCCATCGTCTTCCAGGCCTGCGACGACCCCGCCGACCCGCACCATGCGGAACTCGCGGCGATGGGCGCCGAGCTCGCCGCGCTGCGCACCGCCGACGGTCGCCCCTACCGGCTGTTCCCGCTGCCCTGGCCGCAGCCGGTGCTCGACCGCGGGCGCCGGCTCGCCGCCAGCTATGCCAACCACCTGGTGATCAACGACGCCGTGCTGATGCCCGCCTACGACGATCCGGCCGACGACCTCGCCGCTGCGGTGCTGGCCGAGGCCCATCCGGGCCGCGAAGTGGTGCAGGTGCCCTGCCGCGCACTGATCTGGCAGAACGGCAGCCTGCACTGCATCTCCATGCAGTTGCCGGCCGGCCTCATCTAGCGGACAGCAGCGCCGGCCTACAATGGCCGGCCCACGAAGCACCGCTGCAGGCCTGCAATCGATGAAGAAGACCAACACGCTCCCCGTCGCCCTCGTCCAGGAACGCAACCATGGCGGTGCGGCGGAGAACCTCGAGGTGATCGAAGCCCGCGTCGGCGAAGCCGCGCGCCAGGGCGCGAAGCTGGTCGTGCTGCAGGAGCTGCACAACGGGTCGTACTTCTGCCAGCACGAGTGCGTCGACGAGTTCGACCTCGCCGAGACGATTCCCGGCCCCAGTACCGAACGGCTGTCGACGCTGGCCAAGCAGCACGGCGTGGTCCTGGCCAGCTCGCTGTTCGAGAAGCGCGCCACCGGGCTGTACCACAACACCGCGGTGGTGCTCGACGCCGACGGCAGCATCGCCGGCAAGTACCGCAAGATGCACATCCCCGACGATCCCGGCTTCCACGAAAAGTTCTACTTCACGCCCGGCGACCTCGGATTCGAGCCGATCGACACCTCGGTCGGCCGCCTGGGCGTGCTGGTGTGCTGGGACCAGTGGTATCCCGAAGCCGCGCGGTTGATGGCGCTCGCGGGTGCGGAGCTGCTGCTCTACCCGACCGCCATCGGCTGGGATCCCACCGATGACCAGGACGAGAAACAGCGCCAGCGCGACGCCTGGATCCTGAGCCACCGCGGCCACGCGGTCGCCAACGGGCTGCCGGTGCTGTCCTGCAACCGCGTCGGCCACGAGCCGTCGCCACATGCTTCCGACAATCGCACCGGCGCGTCGGGCATCGACTTCTGGGGCAACAGCCACGTGCTCGGCCCGCAGGGCGAATTCATCGCCGAAGCCGGCGGCGACGCAACGATCCTGACCTGTGAGGTCGACCTGGGCCGCAGCGAGGACGTGCGGCGCATCTGGCCCTTCCTCCGCGACCGCCGCATCGACGCCTACGGCGACCTGCTGCGCCGCTACCGCGACTGACGCGCGCGCCGCAGCCCGCCCGACCCCGGACTCCCATGACTGAAACCACCACCCCGGCCGCCGACGGGATCGAAGCCGTCGAGGCGGCTGCCGCCGGCTTCGACCTTGCAAGCCAGCCGCATGCCATCGTCGAGCGCGACGGCGTGCGCTACACCCTGCTCGGCACCGCGCACGTCTCGCGCGCCAGCGTCGACGCCGTGCGCGCGGCGATCGCCAGCGGCGACTACGACGCCATCGCCGTCGAGCTCGACGCGCAGCGCCTGAAGGCCATGACCGATCCCGCGACGCTCGGCAGCCTGGACCTGGTGAAGGTGCTGCGCGAGGGCAAGACCCCGCTGTTTGCCGCCAACCTCGCGCTGGCCGCCTACCAGCGCCGCCTGGCCGAGCAGATGGGCGTGGAGCCCGGCGCCGAGCTCAAGGCCGCGGCCGCCGACGCCACTGCGCGCGGCCTGCCGCTGCAGCTCATCGACCGCGATGTCGGCCTGACCTTCAAGCGCGCGATGCAGAGCCTGGGCTGGTGGGGGCGCGCCAAGGTCAGCGCCAGCCTGCTGATGGGGCTGCTGTCGAGCGATGAAGTGGGTGAAGAGGAGATCGAACGGCTGAAGCAGGGCGACGTGCTCGAATCCAGCTTCACCGAGTTCGCCGGCCAGACACCGGAGCTCTACGAGGCGATCATCGCCGAGCGCGACCGCTACATGGCCGCGAACCTGCGCGACGCGCCGGCGGATGCACGCAATGTGCTGGCGGTGGTCGGCGCGGGCCACCTCAAGGGCCTGGCCGCCCACCTGCGCGAAGACACCGCGCCACCGGCCGAGATCCGCGCGACGCTGGAGCAGGTGAAGCCGAAGTCCCGCATCCCGTGGATGGAGCTGATCATCGGCACGGTCGTGATCGGCGGCTTCGCCTGGGGCTTCTGGCGCGGCGGCTTCGACGTCGGCACCGACCTGGTGCTGCAGTGGGTGCTGGTCACCGGCGGCCTGGGCGCGCTCGGCTGCGCCATCGCCGGTGGCCATCCACTGAGCATCCTGTCGGCATTCATCGCCTCGCCGCTGACGCCGCTGCATCCTGCGCTGGCATCGGGCACCGTCAGCGCGGTGGTCGAGGCCGCACTGCGCAAGCCGACCTACGACGATTTCATGGCCCTGCGCGAGGACGTCAACACCGCGCGCGGCTGGTGGCGCAACCGCGTGGCGCGGGTGCTGCTCAACTTCTTCCTCACAAGCCTGGGCACCGCCATCGGCGTCTGGACCGGCGGGCTGCGCATCCTCGGCAAGCTGCTCGGCTGAGCCGACAGTCCGTCGCGCACCGATTCGAGGCTATAGCCGCTCCTACAGTCGAAGGAAGCCGTTCCCGCAGGGCGGGGGCGGCGGTCAGGTCGCCGTGACCACCGCATCCCCGCGCTTTCGCCGTGCCCGCCGCAGCAATCTTGATGTCCCTCCGGCCAGGTCATCCAGGATCGCGTAGATCGTCGGCAGGAACAGCAGGCTGACCACCGTCGAGAACGCCAGCCCACCGGCCACCGCGCGCGCCATCGGCGAGTACGCCAGGCCGCCCAGGACCACCGTCTCGCTGAGCGAGATCGGCACCATCGCAAGGATCGCCGTGCCCATGGTCATCAGGATCGGGCGCAGGCGTTCGCGGCTGCCTTCGACCAGCGCATCGGTGCGTGACAGTCCGCGTCGACGCAGGTTGTTGATGTGCTCGACCATCACGATGCCGTTGTTCACCACCACGCCCATCAGCACCAGGATGCCGATGAAGGCCATGATCGTGAACGAGGTGCCGGTGAGCCAGAACAGCCAGAACACGCCCAGGATCGAGAACAGCACGCAGCTCATGATCGCCGACGGGAACAGCAGCGACTCGAAGACCGCCGCCATCACCACGTAGATCATCACCAGCGCCAGCACGAAGTTGAACAGCATCTGGTTCATCGCCTGCTGGCCTTCCTCGAAGCCGCTGCCGGAGAACGTGTGGCCGTAGCCGGCCGGCAGCGACACCGAGTCCAGCACCTCTTCCATGGCCTTGCGCGCGGCTTCCATGGTCGTCTCGCCCTCCAGGTTGGCCTGGACGCCAAGCGCGGTCTGGCGGTCGTGGCGCGAGATCTGCGATGCGGACGCGGAGACTTCCATGTTCACCATGGCCGACAGCGGCACCTGGCGTCCGTCGGGCGCGCGCACCATGAAGGACGCGACGTTGGCGGGACCGTACTCCTCGGCGCCGCTGAAGCGGACCCAGACCGGGACTTCGCTCTCGCCACGGCGGTACTCGCGCAACTGGGTGCCGCGCAGCGCCATCGACACGAAGGACGAAACCTGTTCGGCGCTGAAGCCGAAGGCGGCCGCACGCTCGCGATCGACGCGGATGGCCAGTTCGTCGATGCGGTTCCCGTCGTCCATGCGCACGTCGCGCAGCTCGGGGCGCGCTTCCAGCATCGGCACCACATCCCCGGCGATTTCGCGCAACACCGCCGCACTGTCGCCGACCAGCTGCACGCTGACATTCTGGCCGAGGCCGCCTCCGCCGCCGCCCTGCCCGCCGGGGCCGGACACGCCAATCTCGGCGCGTGCCGACTTCGGAAGCGCCTTGCTGATCGCCTCCGAGAGCGGCTTGACGTCGGCGATGCCTTCTTCGAAGGTGATCATCGTCCCCGCGTCGTTGCCTTCGCTGAAGTACGAGTAGAGCTGCGTGATGCGGAATTCCTTCCTGTTCTCATCCAGGAACGCTTCCACGCGCCGCACTTCGTCGGACATCTGCGGCAGCGTGTAGCTGCCATTCCATTTGTAATACAGCTGGATTTCGCCCTGTTCGCCGCCGCCGAACATGTCGAAGGTGGTGCGCGTCATCGGCACCATGCTCACCGCCACCACCAGCAGGATCCCGAACACACTCCAGCCGCGGCGCGCCAGGCTCCAGCGCAGCAGGCGCGCATAGCGATCCTGCATCCGCCGGATCATGCCGCCCTTTTCCACCAGTGCCGGCGGCGTGCGCATGCGCGCCGACAGCATCGGGATCAGGCTCACCGCCACCAGCCACGAGGCCAGCAGCGAGACCGAGATCGTGATCGCGATCTGGGCCATGAAGATGCTGATGTCGTTGACCTCGCCCAGCAGGTTGGGCAGGAACACGATGCAGTGGCACAGCGTGCCCGCCGACAGCGCGATCGCGACGTGCTTCGTGCCCGCGAGCGAGGCCCGGACCGGATTGCCCGGGTCGCGTTCACGCTCCTGGTAGATGCTCTCGACCACCACCACGGCGTTGTCCACCAGCATGCCGACCGCCAGCAACAGGCCCATCAGGCTCAGCACGTTCAGCGTCACGCCGAAGAAGTGCATGAAGCCGAGCGTCATGATGAAACAGATCGGGATCGCCAACGTCACCATCAACGTCGAGGGCCAGTGGCGCAGGAAGAAGAACAGCACCACGATCGACAGCAGCAGGCCGATCGCGCCGGCCTCGGCCAGCTCGACCAGCGAGCTGGTCACCTCGTCGCCCATGTCGTGCATGACCTTGAAGTCGATCCCCTCCAGCCCCGGCTCACTTGCTGCGGCGCGCATCTCGGCCAGCACCGTGCGCGAGACTTCCACCAGGTTCGCGTCGCGCTCCTTGAAGACCTCCAGGCCCACCGCATTGCGCCCGTCCAGGCGACGCGCGTAGTCCATGCGCTCGGGCTTGAGGTGCACCTCGGCGATGTCTCCCAGGCGCAGGCCACTGGGGTCGATGACGAGCTCGCGCAGCTGCTCGAGGGTAGTGATCTCACCCTGTGGCTGCACGCGCAGGCGCATGCCACCGTCCTCGATCGTCCCCGCCGACACCGAGAAGTTCACCGTGCGCAGGCGCTGGGCCAGGGTGTTCAAGGCCACGCCGTGGGCATTCAGCCGGTCGGGATCGATCGCGATCTCGACCTCACTCGCGGGCGCGCCGTTGATCTCCACGCGGGCGACGCCCGGGATCCGCTCCAGCCTGCGCTTGAGCAGGCGCTCGAGCATGTCGTAGGAGGAAGACAGGTCGACGTCGCCCGCCAGGCGCACCCGCAGGATCGCCTGGTCGCCGCTTGACCACTTGAAGACGAAGTAACGGCGGAAATCGTCGGGCAACTCGTCGCGGACCGCATCCAGACGCTCGCGCGCCTCGGAGGCCGTGATCGCGATGTCGCGCTCCCAGTCGCGGAACTGGAGGAACACCGAGGCGCCGTTGGCGCTGGCGCTGCCGCGCATGCTCTTGATGCCGGTCATCGTGGCCAGCGCCTCCTCGGCCGGGCGCAGCAGGTTGCGCTCCACTTCCTCGGGGCTCGAGCCCTCGTAGGGCAGCTGCACGAACAGGAGCGGCGCCGACACGTCGGGCAGCGCCTCCAATGGCAGGCGGAAGCCGGCGATCAGACCCACCACCACCAGGGAAATGAACAGCATCACCGTGGTGACCGGCCGCCGCAGGCTGAATTCGGCGACGCTCATGCCGGCAGGCCCTTGCCCTCACCGCGATCGTCATCACCCGCGGCGATGCGCACCCGGCGCCCGCGTTCGAGGTAGTAGTCATCGCCGCGGCGGTCGAGCAGGTCGTACACGACCGGGATCACCAGCAGGGTGAGCAGGGTCGATACCAGCAGCCCGCCGATCACCGTGACCGCCATCGGCGAACGCACTTCCGCACCCTCGCCGAAGGCCAGCGCCAGCGGCATGAAGCCGAACAGCGTGGACAGCGTGGTCATCACGATCGGCCGCAGGCGCGAGCGCGCGCCCTCGACCAGCGCGTCGCGCTTGGCCACGCCGGCCTCGCGCAGCTGGTTGACCTTGTCGATCAGGATGATCGCGTTCTTGACCACCAGCCCCACCATCAGGATCAGGCCGATGAACACCACCACCGAGATCGTGTTGCCGGTCAAGAGCAGCGCCAGGATCGCGCCCACCATCGCCAGCGGGATGGTGAACAGGATCACGAAGGGATGCAGCAGCGATTCGAACTGCGAGGCCATTACCAGGTAGACCATGAAGATCGCCAGGCCGAAGGCGAACAGCAGCGAAGACAGCGACTCCGCCAACTCCTCGCCCTGGCCACCGATGTGCATGCCGATGCCGGCGCCCAGCGGGTTGGCGGCCACCAACGCACGCACTTCCTCGACCGCGGCACCCAGGTCGATGTCGCGCAGGTTGGCCGACACCACCGCCACGCGGCCCAGGTCGGCGCGATGGATCTCGCTTGGACCGGTGGTCGCCACCACGTCCGCGACCGCGGACAGGCGCACCGGTCGCGTCGAACCCGGATTCACGATCAGGTCGCGGATCGCACGCACCGAATCGCGTTCCGACTCGCGGGCGCGCACCAGCACGTCGATCTTGCGGTCGCGGAAGTCGTAGCGCGTGGCCACTTCGCCGCGCACCGAGTTGACCACCGCATCGGCCACTTCGCGCGTGGTCAGGCCCATCGCTCCGGCACGCTCCTGGTCGAAGACGATGCGGATCTCGGGTGCACCCTGCTCCACCGTGGATTTCACGTCGGCGTAGTGCGGACTGCCGCGCAGCAGCGCGGCCAGGCGAGTGCCGGCCGCTGCGAGCGCATCGAGATCATGGCCCTGCAGCTCGATTTCCAGGGGACTGGAGAAGCTGAAGAGCGCCGGACGGCTGAAGTCGACCTGCACGCCAGGCTCGCCCTGCATCGTTGCGCGAAGTCCGTCGGTCAGCCGCGCTTCGACTTCGGCACTGCCGCCACCCTCCATCACGATCGACAGGCGGCCGATGTTCTCGCCACTGTCGGTGGGATTGGCATCCAGGCGGGTGCCGGTGCCGCTGACGCCGAACAGCACCGAGGTGCCTTCGTCGTCCGCATGCGCCTGCTGCACGCGGCGCATCAGCGCGTCGGTCTCGCGCAGCGGCGTGCCAGGCGGCAGCCGCATGGTCATCTCGAAGCGGTCCTGCGCGAGCTGCGGGATCAGGTCGGTGCCCAGCGTCGGCACGATCGCCATGCTCGCCACGAATGCCACCCCGGCGACGCCCAAAACCAGGCCCGGTCGCGCCAGCGCCCCGGGCAGCAGGCGTATATAGCCGCGCTCGGCACGGTCATAGGGCGCCATGGCCAGGCGGCTTGCCGCGCCCATGGGACGTCCAACGACCGCCGAAAGCAGGCGCCCCGCGCGGATCGCCACCCACGCGACGGCGAAGACCACGGCACGGAAGACCTTGCCCGTCCAGCGCGCGATGAACGCGAACGGCCTCTGCCAAGGCGAGGTCGGGCGCCATTCGGGATGCGGCGTCTCCTCGGCAAAGGCCATCGGCGCCTCCGACTTCAGCGCGCTCAGCATCGGGATCAGGGTCATCGCCACCACCAGCGAGATGCCCACGGCCAGCGCGATGGTCATCGCCTGGTCGCGGAACAGCTGGCCGGCGATGCCTTCCACGAACACCAGCGGCAGGAACACCGCGATGATCGTCAGCGTGGACGCCACCACCGCCATGCTCACTTCACGGGTGCCCGCGATTGCCGCGTCGAGGATGCCCAGCCCGCGCTCGCGCGCCTTGGCGATGCTCTCCAGCACCACGATCGAATCGTCCACCACCAGGCCCGTGGCCAGCGCCAGGCCGCCCAGCGACATGACGTTGAGGCTGAGCCCCATCTGGTCCATGAAGAAGAAGGTGGTGATGATCGAGACCGGCAACGAGATGCCGATCACGAAGGTGCTCCAGCCGTTGCGCAGGAACAGGAAGATGATCAGGATCGCGAGCGTGCCGCCGAGGATGGCGTCGTGGCGCACGCCCGAGATCGCCGCGCGGATGAAGCGCGCCTGGTCGTCGACCACGTCAAGGCGCACGTTCTCCGGCAGGTCCTTCCGGATGGCCTGCAAGCGCGCCTCGACCGCCGCGGCGGTGGCGACGGTGTTGGCGTCGCCCTCCTTGTAGATCGCAAGTTCAACCGCCTCGCGGCCGTCGAGGCGGATGATCGCCTCACGTTCCTTGTAGCCCTGGCGGACCTCGGCGATGTCGCCCAGGCGCACGGCGCGGCCATCGGCCACGGCGCGGTTGGACGCAGCCGCAGCGCTTTGCGCGGACATCGCCGCGGCCAGCACCGAAGCATCGCCGGACGCCGCCGCGATCCGTGCGACCTCGTCGGCGCCGCCGCCGCCGGCCCCGGCCGACTGCGTGGCCACCAGCATCCCGCGGATCTCATCGACGCTCGCGAACTGGTTGACCGTGCGCACCAGGTAGCGCTGCGTGCCCTGTTCCAGGCGCCCGCCCGACAGGTTGATGTTCTCTTCGCGCAGGCGCTGCACCACCGCGTCGACCGACAGGCCGATGCGCGCCAGCGCCTGCAGGTCGAGCTCGACCTGGATCTCGTCCTCAAGGCCGCCGCCAACCTTGACCGCGGCCACGCCCGGGACCGGTTCGACCTTCTTCTTCAGATCGTCGTCGGCGTAGCGGCGCAGCAGGGTGAGCTGGCGGATGGCATCGCCCTCACCGTCGTCGGCGCTGAGCGCCAGGCGCAGGATCGGCTCGGTGGATGGATTGAAGCGCAGCAGCAGCGGCGGCTCGACTTCCAGCGGCAGCGCAAGGGTGTCGAGCTTGTCGCGCACCTCCAGGCTGGCCTGGTCCATGTCCGTGCCCCAGGCGAACTCCAGCACCACGTCGCTCTGGCCCGTACGCGAAACCGAGCGCAGCTTGCGCACGCCCTTGACCACGCCCAGCGCCTCTTCGACCGGCTCGCTGACCAGGGTCTCGATTTCCTGCGGCGCGGCGCCGGTGTATTCGGTCCGCACGGTCAGCGTCGGATAGCTGATGTCCGGCAGCAGGTTGACCTTGAGGTTGCCCAGCGCGATCAGGCCGAACAGCAGCAGGCTGACCGTCACCATCGCCACCGTCACCCGGCGGCGCACCGAGAAGCCGACCAGGCCGTCGGCGCGCAGCGTGCCGTCCACGCCGTCGTGTCCCGTCCCCTGGGCGCTCATTACTGCGTCCCGTCGGTCGCGTCGTCGCCGGCTTCGGCATCGGCCTCGGCCACTTCGACCGGCGCATCGCCGATCACCTGCACCGCGCTGCCGTCGCGCAGCGCGATCTTGCCCGCGGTGACGACGCGATCGCCTTCCACCAGTCCGTCGCGGACCTCGATGTAGTCGCCGTCGACATAGCCGGTGATGATCGCGGTGCGCACCGCCTTGCCATCGCGGACGACGAACACCGCCGGTTCGCCATCGTCCTCCAGCAGCGCGCCGCGCGGTATCGCCAGCGCCGCGGCGCGGTTGTCGTAGTCGATGCCGATGCGCGCGAACATGCCCGGTTGCAGTGCGCCATCGTGCGGATCGAAGGCGCAGACCACGCGAAAGGTGCCGCTACCGGCATCCACCACCGGCGCGATGCGGTCGACCACACCGACGAATTGGCGGCCCGACAAGGCGTCGACCTGCATGCGTACCGGCAGGCCCTCGCGCAACGTCGTCAGGTCGCGCTCGGGCACGTTGAGCGTGGCCTCCAACCGCGAGTTGTCGACGATGCGGATGATCGGCGTGTTGATCTGCACGAAGTTGCCGGGCTTGATCGAGCGCGATGCGACCACGCCGGAGATCGGCGCGGTGACATTCGTGTACGACAGCTCCAGCTGCGCCAGGCGCCAGGTGGCACGCGCGTTCTCGAGGTCGTAGCGCAGCTGGTCATGATCGCCCACGCTGACCATCTGCTGCTTCACCAGCTCGCTGGCACGGCGGAAATTGGCCTCGAGCTTCTTCACCTGGGCATCGACCTGGGCCAGGTTGAGCCGCGCGCGGTCGGCATCGATGCGCACGAGCACCTGGCCCGCGCGCACCGCGTCGCCTTCTTCCACCAGCACCTCGAGCGCGACGCCGGAGGTCTTGGCGACCACCTGCGCCTCGGCGCGCGCCTCGAGCGATGCGCTGCCGCTGTAGCTCGCGGCCATCGCGCGCGGTGCGGCCGCCGCCGCTTCCACGGTGACCGGCGGCGGGCCATCGCCCTCCTTCGCCGCCTCGTTCTCCGCACGGCTCCCACAGCCGGCGAGAAGGAGCGTTGCGGCCAGCAGGGCGACGGCGGTGCCGGCGAAGGAACGTCGGACAGGAGGGCGGATTGCGGACATGGGGAGACAGGCCAGAATGGTGTGGTAGGAATGTACATCACTGGGACAGGCGGCTGAATCCGCCGAAGGTCATGCATGCCAATGGCATGTGACGGGGCCGACGTGGCCCCTGCGGAACGGACGGCTTTAACAGCGCTCCGCTCCGTCGCTATACTGCGGCGATGGTCGACGACGGGGAATTGTCGCCGGCCCCCATCCTTCAACTTTTACAGGACGCGGAACACGACATGATGCGACCGTTGCCGATCGCCGCCTGCCTTGCCCTTGCCTTCGCCGTACACGCACCCGCCGCGCTCGCGCAGCAGGTCGTCGCGGAGGGCACGCCCGACGCAGGCCGCATGCTCACCTATACCTGCGTGGGCTGCCACGGCATCGAAGGCTACAAGAATGCCTATCCGCACTACCACGTGCCCAAGATTGGCGGCCAGTCCAGCGAATACCTGGTCAACGCGCTCACCGAGTACCGCAACGGCACGCGCAAGCATCCGACCATGGAGGTCCAGGCGCAGAGTTTCTCCGACCAGGACATCGCCGACATCGCCGCTTTCCTTTCGGGCCTGACGCAGTGAGCCGCGCCATGAAGACTTCCGCACTCGGCCTTGCCGTCGCACTTGGCACCAGCCTGCTCCTCGTCGCCTGCGGTGGTGCGCCGGCGGAACCGGGCCTGGTGCAGGCCACCTCGGTCAACTCCCTGCCCGTGGGCCGCATCGCCGAAGGCGAGGCGCGCGCCAACGTCAAGGGCGAGGCCACGGGCCAGACCTGCATCGACTGCCACGGTGCCGATGGCAACGCGCCACTGGACGCGACCTATCCCAAGATCGGCGGCCAGTACCAGGACTACCTGGCGCATGCGCTGCAGGCCTACCGCAGCGGCCAGCGCGACCATCCGCTGATGTCCAACCAGGCGCGCGACCTCGACGACCAGCAGATCGCCGACCTCGCTGCCTGGTTCGCATCGCGTCCGGCGCAGGTCCGCGACCTCCACGGCGTCCACAGCATCAACTGAGGTCCACGCCCGGCAAGCTGTCCACGAAGCCCGCCATGCGCGGGCTTCGTGCCGTCCGGGCATCGGGGACCGCCGCTCCTGGCAGGGTCTTCGCTCAGGGCTGCGGCGGCGGGCCGAGGCTGTCCTGGTCTTCCTGCAGCTCCCGCTTGAACGGGACGTCCGGCGGCGGGCGTGCCGCTGCCGGCTGCTCCTGCAGGTTGGGATCGACGATGCCGCAGCCGCCGCCGAGGGCCAGCATGACGGTGACGCAGCGAATCGTCTTGGTGGTCCCGGGGATCGGTATCAGCACTTCGGTGACGCTGCGCCGCACCCATTCCTCGAGCAGGCTCTCGCTGGGCATCCAGAAGCGGTCGAACGACGTCGGCTCGTAGTCGTAAGGCGGGCGCTTCAGCCAGGTGCCGTGGCGGTCGATGTTTTCGAAGTCCTCGGTGATCGTGCCCGGCGGCAGGCCGCCGCCAACGCGGCCATCGCCGGGCAGGCGCGGGCTGCCGTCGGCGTTGAACAGGCCCGGGGCGCCCGGCGTGCCGGCCTGCCGGCCCGGCACATCGCGCACGGAGTCGCCCCAGTTGTCGCTGGCGCCAGCGGATGGAAGCGCACCTGGCGGCTGTCCAGGCCGCTGTCCGGCGCCTGACGCCGGGCTCCCGGTACTGCGCGCGCCAGGGCCGGCCTCCGGACGGCCGCCGGCAGCGGCGCTTTGCCGATCCGCCGCCCCTTCGCCCACGGCCCGTTCCGACAGCGTCGACGCAGGCCCGCGTTCCGCGGTGCCCGCAGTCGCGCCAGCAGCGGCGGAAGCCGGTCGCGCCGCGGGCATCGGCACCGCACGCTCGCGGGCCGACGGCGCAGCGGTCGTTGCGTCGCGGGTGCGGATCGGTGCGATTTCGATCGACGGACGGACTGCGACATCGCGCGCCTCGGCGAGTTCGATCTCGCGTTCGACCACCGCCACGCCGCGCGGCGAGGGCCGCGGCACGGCCACGTCCACCACGCGGGTCGCGGGCGCCAGCGGCACCTGCACCTCGGCGGGCGCCTGCACCTCGATCTCGCGGTTGCGCACGGCGACCTCGGCCACCGGGGTGGAGGGTGCCTGCAGCGCGATCTCGCGCGCGGGCGGCACGACGAAGTCGCTGTCCGGGATGTCGACCTCGGTGACCTGGAGCACGTCGGGCGCCTCGACCTGCGGCGGTGCAAGCTCGGGCACGTCGAGGACCATCTCGCGCTCGGGGAGCAGCGGCGGCGCGGCCGGTGCATGCTCCAGCTGCACGTCCGTAGGCGTTTCCACGGCTGGCGCGACTTCCCGCGGCAAGGCGCTCGCCGCTGCCGGCGCTGCCGAGGCAGGGTCCGCGGGCGATTCGACCGGCGCCTCAACCGCTCCGCCACCGGTGTCGTCCGGAGTGCCCTCGCCGATGTACTCCACCTGCAGCACGTGCTCCTCGCCGTCGCGTGCATCCTCCAGGGGCGCGGCGAAATGGAAGCGGGCGAGCATCAGCCACACCAGCGCCACCGCGAACAGCAGGTGCAGCAGCAGGCTTCCCGACGTCGCGGCGATGCGCGTCCAGCGCTCGTCGCGACTGGCTGGCTGCCATTCCTGGCGCCACAGCGTAGTGAAGGCCCGCCAGCGCCCGGGGGGCTCGCTGCCGGCGGCCGGCAGCGCTGGCTCACGCGCGGCAAGGATCGCAAGCAGTTCGTCCGCCGTGGCTCCGCTGATGTGCCCGGGACGCGCCGCCATGGCCGTGAACCAGTCGCGCCAGCCTGGCGGAAACTCGCCGGGTGGCGGCTGTGGCCGCAATGAACGCCGCATGCGTCGGCGCAGGGCTTCGATCAGTTCGGCGGAAGTGAACATCCGTCGGCGTCGAAGCGTGTCGGGCGATCAGGCCGAAGCGCGCGGGATGTACGGCGCCGCACCCGTGTCATGGTCGGTGGCGTCGCGCACCGCGGTCACCCCGGGCACCTGTTCGAGCAGGGTCTTTTCGATCCCCTGCTTGAGGGTGACGTCGGCCATGCCGCAGCCGTGGCAGCCACCGCCGAAGCTGAGGATCACAACGCCCTCCGCACTGACCTCCTGCACGCTGACATGGCCACCGTGCGACGCCAGCTGGGGATTGACCACGTGTTCGATCGTCCAGCGCACGCGCTCGACCAGCGAGGCTTCGTCCTCCGGCTTCACGCCCTTGATGCGCGGCGCGCGGATCTGCAGCTGGCCGCCGGTGGCAAGGGTGGTGTAGTCGATTTCGGCGCCTTCCAGGAAAGGCACGCTCTCGGCGTCGAGCCAGAGGGTGAAGCCGGTGCAGTCCACCGCCCATTCGTCACCGCGCAGCTCATCGGGCGCGGCGAACTCCAGGCGCACGTCGGCCTGCGGCGTACCCGGGCGCATCGCGCCCAGGCGCACGCCCATGCCGGGCACGGCCTCGCGTTCGATGAGCTTGCGGAAATGGGTCTGCGCGGAGTCTGAGATCTGGATCATGCGGGTATTCTAGCCGCCCTGCCCGGGTTTGCCGGCGATGCCGGCTGGCGACGTGCCGATCGACATCGGTCGTTCAGCAGCCCGGGCCGCCTGTCCAGGAGCCGACCATGTCCGACCACACCTCTCTTGCCCGCGCCCACTGCACTCCACGCCGTGGCCCGGATCACCGCCTGGCCGAGGCCCGAATCCGCGAATTCATGTCCGAAGTGCCCGAATGGACCCTGGCCGAGGAAGGCAAGGCACTGGTGCGGACCTTCCGCTTCCCCGACTACCGGCACACCATGTCCTTCGTGAATGCGCTGGCACACATGGCCAACCGCGAAGACCACCACCCCGACCTCGGCGTGCACTACGACCGCTGCGAGGTGCGCTGGTCGACCCATGACGTCGACGGCCTGAGCGAGAACGACTTCATCTGCGCCGCGCGCACCGACGAACTCGCCGCCTGAACCACGACCGGGGCCACGGGTTCAGCCCAGGCGATCCAGCGCCTCGACCAGGTCGGGCGCCAGCGGCGCGCTGAGCACATAGGGCGCCTGCCCTGCGTCGAGCGAAAACTCCAGGGATGCGGCGTGCAGGAACAGCCGGCGCAGGCCGACCTTGTCGCGCAGGCGGCGGTTGGCCTCGGCGTCGCCGTACTTGTCGTCGCCGGCCACCGCATGGCCGATGTGGCGGGCGTGGGCGCGGATCTGGTGGGTGCGGCCGGTTTCGATGCGCACCTCGCAGTACGACTGTCCGCCGCGGCGCTCGAGCACGCGGAAGTGGCTGAGCGACGGCTTGCCGGCGGGATCGACCTGGACATGGCGCTCGCCGCCCTGGCGCAGGCCGACGTGCAGCGGCGCATCGACGCTCATCACGCCATCCGGCATCCGCCCCAGCAGCAGGGCCAGGTAGCGCTTGCGCAGCCCGGTGCCGGTGCCCTCGCGCATCAGCGCCTGCAGCTCCGACATCGCCGAGCGCTTCTTGGCCACCACCATCAGCCCCGACGTGTCGCGATCCAGCCTGTGGACCAGCTCAAGCTCCTGGTTGGGACGCAGGGCGCGCAGGGTCTCGATGACGCCGAAGCTGATCCCGCTACCGCCATGGCTGGCGATGCCGGAGGGCTTGTTGATCGCCAGCAGGCGCGCGTCCTCGAACACGACGCTGCCGGCCACGGCCTCGAGCAGACCGGGCGACGGGCTGCCCTTGTCCGCCGGATCCTCGATCCGGACCGGCGGGATGCGGACCTCGTCCCCACCCTCCAGGCGCCGGTCGGCGCGCACGCGCCCCCCGTTCACCCGCACCTGGCCGCTGCGCACGATCTTGTAGACCAGTGAGCGCGGCGCACCCTTGAGGTAGGCGAGGAGGAAATTGTCGAGGCGCTGGCCGTCGCGATCCTCGGAAATGCGGACCTGGCGTACGCCGCCGGTTGCTGGGGTCTTGCCTGGATCGGACATGCGTGGATTCCCTGCGGGCTGCTGGAAGCCGCCCTTCGCGGGGCGTCTTGCCTGAATTCTTTTCTGCTACACTCGCCGGGCGAGATAAGGTCCTGATTTCGCTGGAAGTTCCCCGGTCAAAAGCCGGCCTTCCGCGAGTCCCTCCAGAGCGCGACCACTGCCCCCGGGGCAGCCATGTTAGCGGCTGGACGGCAGCTCCTGTGATCGCCCGGTGCACGCACCGGCGCTGAACATGTCCCGCGCGGCGCGCAGACCTGCCCCCAAGGGGGGGCTCCTGCGCAGCCGCCGGCCCAAAAAAAGCATTATGGAACAAGCGCTCCCGCGGCCCGCCGTGGTGTGCAGCGCTGGAAGCAACCAGAGTCGCCAGGCGCTCGCGCGCCGGCGGCAGGTCAGATCCAGGCGAAACGCCCCGGCGTTCCGCGTGCGAGAGCGCGTAAGGAACGCAACAATGAAGCGCATGCTGATCAACGCGACGCAGGCAGAGGAACTGCGCGTCGCAATCGTCGATGGACAGAACCTGTACGACATCGACATCGAGCAACCCTCCCAGGAACAGAAAAAGTCCAACATCTACAAGGGCCGCATCACCCGCATCGAGCCCTCGCTTGAAGCCGCCTTCATCGAGTACGGCGGCGAGCGCCACGGCTTCCTGCCGCTGAAGGAAATCTCCCGCGACTACTTCGCCTCCGGCGTCGACCACAACAAGGCCGGCATCAAGGAGCTCCTGCGCGAAGGCCAGGAAGTGGTGGTCCAGGTCGACAAGGACGAGCGCGGCAACAAGGGCGCCGCCCTGACCACCTTCATCTCGCTGGCCGGCCGCTACATGGTGCTGATGCCGAACTCGCCGACCGCCGGCGGCGTCTCGCGCCGCATCGAGGGCGACGACCGCGCCGAGCTCAAGAAGGCGATGGACGCGCTGGCGATCCCCGACGACATGGGCGTGATCATCCGCACCGCCGGCGTCGGCCGCGACGCCGAAGAGCTGCAGTGGGACCTCGACTACCTGCTGTCGATCTGGAAGGCGGTGGCCGAGGCCGCGCTGTCCAAGCCCGCGCCGTTCCTGATCTACCAGGAGTCGCGCCTCATCATCCGCGCGCTGCGCGACTACATGCGCGCCGACGTCGGCGAGATCCTGGTCGACACGCCGGAGATGTACGAAGAGGCGAAGGAATTCGTCGAGCTGGTGATGCCGCACAACCTGCGCAAGCTCAAGCACTACACCGACGACGTCCCGCTGTTCAATCGCTACCAGATCGAATCGCAGATCGAGAACGCCTACGAGCGCACCATCCGCCTGCCCTCCGGCGGCGCACTGGTGATCGACCAGACCGAGGCCCTGACCGCGGTCGACGTGAACTCGGCGCGCGCCACCAAGGGCGGCGACATCGAGGAGACCGCGTTCCACACCAACCTCGAGGCCGCCGAAGAGGTGGCGCGCCAGCTGCGCCTGCGCGACCTGGGTGGCCTGGTGGTGATCGACTTCATCGACATGTCGTCCAACAAGCACCAGCGCGAGGTCGAGAACCGCCTGCAGGGCGCGCTCAAGTACGACCGCGCGCGCGTGCAGCTGGGCCGCATCTCGCGCTTCGGCTTGCTTGAAATGAGCCGGCAGCGCCTGCGCCCGAGCCTGGGCGAATCCAGCCAGATCGTGTGCCCGCGCTGCGAGGGCCATGGCCGCATGCGCAGCGTCGAATCGCTGGCGCTGGCGATCATCCGCCTGGCCGAAGAACATGCGATGAAGGACAACACCGGGCAGGTCCTGGTGCAGGCCCCGGTGGAAATCGCCAACTACCTGCTCAACGAAAAGCGCAGCGCCCTGCGCGAGATCGAGAAGCGCCACGACGCGCCGATCGTGATCGTCGCCGACGAGCAGCTGCATACGCCGCATTACGAAGTCACCCGCCTGCGTACCAACGAGCTTGACGACGAGTCCGCGAAGCCGAGCTACCGTCGCGGCACGCCGCGCAAGGTGGCGACCATCGCGCTGACCAAGGCCAACCTCAACGTGCCCGCGGCCGCGGTCACCAAGGTCCAGCATTCGCGCCCGGCACCGGTGCGCGAGCCGCGCCCGGCGCCCGAGGCGGCGCCGGCACCCGCTCCGGCACCCACGCCCGCCGCGGCTGCCCCGCTGCCGGCGATCGCCGCCAGCGGCGGCATCGTCGGCTGGCTGAAGGCCTTGTTCGTGGGCCAGCCCGAGGCCGATGCGCGCAAGCCGGCCGCAGACAAGTCCGGCGGCCAACGCCGCGGCGAACGTGGTCCGCGGCAGGAGCGTGACGGAGGGCGTGACGCAGAACGCGACGGACGCGGCGGCAAGGGCGGTGGTCGCCGCGATGGCCGTCGTGGCAACGGCGGTCAGGGCGCGGGCAGGCAGCAGAAGGCTACGGCCCAGAGCAGCCAGGACGGCAATGACACCCTGGACAACCAGACAGCCGCGGCGCAGAAGCAGCAGCGCGAGAAGCCGGCACGCGAGAAGCGCGCCGAGCGGCCGGAAGGCGAGCGCGGTACCCAGGGCCGCAGGCGTCGCAACGAAGACGTGCAGGTCCCGGCTGCGGGCGACAAGCTCGCGCAGGACGCTGCCGACAAGGCAGCGGTGGTGGCTCCGGCGGCGACCGGGGTGACAGCCGCGGCCGCGAGCGAGTCGACGGCTTCGCAGTCCCCGGCCGCCGACTCCGGCACGCAGGGCGACACCCCCCGACGCAACCGCGCGCCCGCGGCTTCGCCCAGCGATGAGCTGCCGGTCGCGGACGCCGCGGACAACGGCAATGCCGTCAATGCCGATGCAACACCCGGCGACTCCGACGACGACTCCGGGCAGGCCGCGCAGAAGCGCCGCCGCGGACGTCGCGGTGGCCGCCGTCGCCGTCGCGGCGCGGGTGAAGAGGGCAGCGGTGACAACGCCAACAGCGACGACATCGCAACGGGCGAGGATGCTTCTGACGTCCCGGTTGCACGCAGTTCGCAGCCGGAATTCGACTTCGTCGACGATGCGTCGGCGGCGAAGCCCGTCCAGCGCCAATCGCCGGCGGCGGAGGCGACCCCGGTCGCTTCGGCTGCTCCTGTTGCCTCGGATACTCCGGCAATCGCCGCCACTCCGGCAGCCGTGGCCGCCACGGCGGTCGCAGCGACGGTCGTGGAGCAGACGCCGCAGGCCAGCGCGGACGCAAGCCCGGCCCGGGATCCGGACGTGGCAGCGCCTGCGAACGAGACGCCCGTGGTCGAGGCGGCGGCGGATGCGCCCGCGGCCGATGCGCCTACGGCCGAGGCCCCTGCGGCGACGCCGATCGGGACCGTGCCGGCTGCAACGTCACAGCCGCGCGGCCTCTTTGACGGCCTCGAACCCACGCCCGCCGCAGCCGTGTCGGCCACGCCTGCAGCAGCCGAAGCCGCCGCGCTCGCCGAACCCGTGGCCGAAGCAGTGGCGCCGGCCGAAGCCGTAGCGCCTGCGGATGCCGCTGCCGAAGCCGTGGCGGATGCGGACGCCGGCGACGAGTCCCAGGCGGCGCAAGCCGACGCGCAGGACGAGCCGCAGGATGCGGTGAACCCCGCGCCGCGCGGAAAAGACGACCAGGCGCCCACCGGCGCCTGACCGAAGCCACCCCCGCGTACGCTAGACGATGGCGTGCGCGGGGTCGGCCATGCCGTACTGGCTGGCCAGGCGCGCAAGCGCAATGCTGTCGTGCACCCGCAGCTTCTCGAACAGCCGCGTCTTGTGGGTGTTGATGGTCTTGGCGCTGAGGCTGAGGCGGCGCGCGATTTCTTCCTGGCGCATGCCCTGGATCAGGAGCATCGCAACCTCGGTTTCCCGCGGCGACAGCGCATCGAACGGTGATTCCGAAGCATCGAGGCCCGACAGGGCCAGTGACTGCGCCACCTTGCTCGCCAGGAACCTTCGCCCTGCCGCGACCTCGCGGACAGCGCGCAGCAATTCCTGTGCATCCCCGCCCTTGCCGACGTAACCCGCGGCCCCCGCGGCGATCATCCGCTTGGGCATCGGCCCGTCCTCGAGCACCGACACCACGATCACCCTGGGGCCGTATTCGCCGCGGACGATGCGCTCGGTGACCTCCAGCCCGCTGACGCCGGGCAGGTGCAGGTCACAAAGCACGATGTCGGGCTTCAGCGCCCGGATCTGCGGCAGGGCGTCCTCGCCGCATTCGGCTTCGCCCACCACTTCGATGTCGGCCTCTGCCGACAGAATCATGCGCATCCCGGCGCGTACCAGTGCGTGGTCATCCACCACGTAGACCCTGATGGTCATCCTTGTCCCCTTCGCTACGTTTCATGAACCCCTGCCACGAGGCTAGCGCCGGTGGCGAGGTGTCGCAAGCAGGAGCGGGACGCAGTACCGGCCACAACGTGATGTGGCACACGCCGCGCAAGGAAATGGCGTGAAACGCTCGCCATATGGCGGAAGAGGTGGGATTCGAACCCACGAATGGTTTCCCATTGCCGGTTTTCAAGTGCGAATCCCTACCACAATCAACAACATAGCCAACAACACACAGCAATTCAATCAATGGCTTGGGGCAGAAGTCTTGTTGCTGAATACTGGGGGTTATAGTGGGCGTTGTCCCAAAATTGTCCCATAACCAGACAGGGGGAGAGCATGACGCACCGCTTCAATCCGGCGTTAATGAAAAGCCAGCCGATCAACGATCTTCCGCCGGGGTTCTTTTGGCATCTCTCGCCAAACGGCGCCGACATCAGGCTCTCGCTGATGCTGCGGCGGGAGCGCCCCAGCTACTCCACATGGATATGGCTTTCCGGAGAGCGGCACCTTCACGTTCAAGACGCTGCCGCGCATGCCTTGGCAAGCAACGTTGGCTTACACCTGGGGCCCATCGGGGAAATCGAGGTTCCTACAGTTCCGAAGGTCGGCAACCACCGCGAGAGCCTTGGAGCGTTGATCGTGTGCGACGCAGGGTCATTTCTCGTAGCGCAGAAGATGGTCTCGGGCTTCGAAGAAGCCGCCTACATCAACTTGGCTGACCTCTCGGTGCAGGATCGCATTCCGTCGATCGAGTATGGAATTTTCCTGAACTGGCGACTGGTGCGGCCACACGCCACCGGGCGCGACGTCCTTCTAGAGATGGGTGACTGGACCTAGGACCGGCAGCACGCCAGCCCCTGACTAGGTCAGGGGCTTTCCTTCCACCAATCCTTGCGGTGCCGCCCCTTCCTGCGAGCGTTCTCTTTCGACTCGGCGGCACAGCGGCTCACGGGTGAAGACGGCATCGCGCAGCCTTCGCCACGGCCTGCCACCTCGCCCATTGCCCCAGCTCACCGGATGGCCCCGCCCTGTCATGCCCGCAGGAAGGCCCGGACAGCCTCCAGGTCGTCCGTGACCAAGAGAGGCACCGTGTCGCGCGCTCGCGTGACCTTGTAGCGCCCACCGTCCTGGCTGGCGTGGTAGGCGTAGCGCGCCCACTTGAGCCAGTAGCCTTGTGCCGTCGCCTCTTCCAACAGGGCGTAGACCTCACGCGGTGGCGGTGGCAGTCCATCGGCCCACATCAGTGCAGCGCACCGGGCGGATTGATCGGGGCAACGCCTGCGACCTCCTTGCCGTCATCCATGCGGACCCGGACCGTTACCGTGGACTCGCTCAGGTTCCAATCCCAGAAGTTCTCACCGTCGGCATACAGCAGCGTGCCCGCGCCGGTTGACTTCAGAGACCATCCGCCAGCGTCCGTGCGCGCGATGCTGTGCTCGACGCCTGCGGCCGCCATGGCAGCTTCCAGCGCCTGCGCGCACGCCTCGCCGTAGATGACGCCCCAGGTCGCGCGGCGCAGCTTGTGCACCCCATGCTCGCCAAACAGGATGCACACCTCATCCGGGCCGCAGCTCTCGATCAGCTCGCGCTCTGCCTCGGTGCATTTGTGCCAGTCGCTCATCGCCCCTTCCTCCCGATCAAACGCCAGCTGTGGCAGGTTCCCGGATGGGAGCTTGTCTCCGACATGGCTAGGTACGTCGAGCCGTCATGCGTGACCAGCGCGCCGCGCTCATAGCTCTTGTCTTGGGTGAAGAAGCCGCCGTCATGCAGCGCGGACGATTCCAGCTGTTCAAGCCGTTCCTTCACGGGCTGCACCGCATCCCGGATGCATTCCCCGATCCCCCCTGCGAACTGCACAAGGCCCTCGTGGGATACCACCTCTTCCAGCATCTTTCGGACCTGCGCCGCTTGCGTCCTGGTCAGCCCTTCCGGTGCCGCCTTTTGCTTGTGGGGCTGGCCGGCGAGAATGACCTTGCCGCAGCCTTTCACCACGGCCAGCTCACGCCCGACGTGATCGCGGATGCGGTAATTGCGATCGTGGCCTCGACCGATGTCCGCCGGGTTCGCCAGCTTCGCCACGTCCGGAGGTAGGAGAGCGAGCGCGGCCTCGCCGCCACGCTCCATCTGCTTCCAGTAGTCGTCGCCCAGCTCCGCCGCCTTGGCCTCGGCCATTTGTGGGGTGGCCCGCTTGGCTACGGTTTCGGTCGGGGGCATGACCCGGATGCCCGCGGGGCGCTGCTCATCGGCATATGCGATGCCCTTGCCAACATGGATGATCCGCGCGTTGGTGTTGCATGGAATCGGCGTCAAACTCAACTCAAGCCAGCGCCAGGCCTCAAACAACAGGCCGCCCGACTTAAGCGGCTTGGACTTGAGCGCCTTGAAGCCAATGGAGACTGCGCCGATGGCTCCGTCCTTCAGCAGCTCCCACATCTCATCGGCCAAGGCCACGCCCCGAGTCAGCTTGGCCCGGACACGGATGCCGCTAGCCGACACGTGCGCTTCGGTTACCACGCCTACCGGGGAGTCTGCTTTGTGGAAAGCTAGGAGCGGAATCGGTAATTCGTACTGCGCCCCGGTAGGGGAAACGATGTCCCCGACAAGGTCCTCATCTCGCGTGGTAGCCCATGCGGTAATCCAGCGCTCGCCGTCGCTGGATTCCGCTTGCTTCACGCGCAGGAATGTCTCGTGCCTGCGCTCCATGCCTTAGGACTCCCCGCCGACGACTACGATGTCGGTCCCCTGGGCCAGCCTCCAACTCCGCTCGGTCAGCAGAGCTAGCGAGTTGGTATGGAACATGGAGGTCAGCTGCGCCGGTGACTCGGGCGTATCGCGCATGTCGATCGACGCATGGCCTGCAGCCCGCACCTGCAGCCCGCCATCCCACACTGCAATGCGGCTGGCGGGAATGATGGTCATGCCGGAAATGTCGTCAACGGCGACCACTTCGATTCCAGGCCGGAACGTGCCGCCACGAACTCCCATGCCGCCCACTGCTTCGGCTCGCGTTGCCAGGTCTGCGACATCGGCCGCAGGCGCTGCGACCACATACCCATTGGAAGGCCGCGAAGCGCGAAGGCCGGCGCGAAGATCCGTAAGCGGGTCTCCGGTGCCAGCAACGCCCGTGGTGTTGGAGTTGACCAGGGCGCCCAAGATGCTTCGATTGCTCGCCCGCGTGACTGCAGCAGCCAGCTCCCTCTCGAACAGCGCCCGACCTTCCCGGCCCGTAGCATTCGCCAGCTCATCGGTAACGACCACGATGGCGCAGGCTTTCAACGGCGGCGCATCTTCGGATGACAGTGCCAGGTGCCGCACCGGCTTGGGGTCTCCTTCGGCGATCACATCGCCCACGGCATCCCACGCGACCATGATGCGATGCATCCGCTCGGGGATGACTCGGGCGTATCGCTTGATCGAGTCCAGGATTGAACCTTCGGCGATGCTGGCCAGATAATTGGCCGCCAGTGCGGCAGCGCCCCCCTCCCAAAGATCGTCTCCGCCGAGCGAGTGTGCTGCAGCCTTCACCACCAGCGGGTTGTTGCTCGCTCGAAGCGCGTCGCCGACATTCGCGTGACCGGCGCGGACGGTGATCCAGGCAAGGTCGGTGAATGCCTTTGCTTGGCGGTTGTGGTCCGGCAGTGCCTCGTTGGCGAGCATGCCCAAAGCGGATTGTGCTCGGGCGATGTATGCGTATTGGATCGGGTCCATGGTGGATTCCTTCAGTTGGGATTAGTCGCCATCTCGGCGAGTCGGGAACACTGTTTCACATCACGATAAAATCAATCGGTTTCCTGCGATTTTCCGCAGGCGCTCGATTTGCTCCGGTATCGCGACGATCTCGGGGACAGCCGGGTGTTTCGCGCGCAGGTGATCAAGGGCCGCCGTCGCACTCAGATACCAGCCCGCCGCCATGACGCCGGCCAGCTGCCGCTTATCGATCCCTTGCGCTTGCTGCCATGCCTCAACTGCAGCGTTGGCGAGTACGTCCGGCAGTGCTGCAGCAACTTCCAGGACCGCCGTCTCACGGTCGCCAGCCTGTCTCCATGCCTGCACCGCCTCGGGGTCCACCAGCGCCGCACAGCCCCGCCCACGGCGTCCTGTACGCACCACCGGCGCACCCTCCCTTATCCAGCGGCGAACCGTTCCGACACGGACGCCAAGCGCCGATGCAGCCTCCGGGACGGGGACAGCGGTCACGGGACCACATCCGCTGAATTGTGGACGTGCGTAGAGAGGTCAGGTGGGCGGTGTCCGAGGCGATGCGACCCATTCGCAACTAGCCCCCCCCGCTGCCGGGCATCGCGGTCATCATTGAACTGACGCGAACCCACGCAAAGCGAGCTTCCAGCCAGTGCCCCAAGTGCCTGAAGTGCCCCTTGTTTGGGTATAACCCCACGGAAAAATATTCTCCTAGTGCTTATGCCGAAACTTGGGGCACTTGGGGCACTTGGGGCACCCCTACTCACCGTTGTGCGCCCGCACGTAATCAGTCACCGAATCCGCGACCAGCTGCATCCCGCGCCATCGGTGCACGCCGCTTGCTCTGAACCGTTCAAAGCCACGCTCGGACAAGCGCATGCCGAACTCACGCTGGTTGCGTGGCCGGTCGCCGTTGTCGTCGCACCATCGCGAATAGCAGCGGTACAGCTCACCGGCTCCGACGCTGTAGTGCTCGCCGGGATTGGTAGCCTCGTCCAAGAATCCTCCGATCTGGTCGGACGCATCGCGGTATTCGCTGGTGGCCGCCTTCACCTTGTCCGGGGTCGGCATCCCGCCGCGCTGGTACGCCTGCAAGCCTCGTAGCGCCCATGCCAGGATGCCGCTGGCCTCATCCTTGAGCTTGTCCGGCAACAGGGTGTCGCGCTGGTCTGGGGGCACCGTGACGGCGAACGGGATCAGTCGCAGGCGTCGCCAGATGCCTTCATCGTTCCCGGTGACCTTGGGCCGGTGATTGGTCTGCAGCATCAGCAGGTGCGTCGGCTTGAACGTGAAAAAGTCCTGCCGCATCCGCCGCGCGGTGATCGTGTCGCCGCCGGTCAACGCCTTGACCTGTTCCTCATTCAATCGGCCCGCCTCGCCTGTTTCACTGACCACCACCATCCGCCGCCCCTGCAGGTCAGCCAGTCCGGTTGGGTGTTCGCTGCCGCTGCGCTGAATCAGCAGCCCCGGCGCAGCGCTGTTCGCGTAGTCCCCCAGCACATGCTGAAGCGCCCCGAGGAACGTTGACTTGCCGTTGGCCCCTGCGCCCCACAGGATCGGCAGCAGGTGTTCGCCGCGATGCCCGCACAAGGCATAACCGGACAAGCGCTGCAGGAAGTCGATCAACTGCCGGTCGTCGCCCATGATCTCGGTGATGAACCGCTCCCACGTCGGGCAGGTGGCCCGGGGATTGAAGGCAGCGCCCGCGACCTTCGTTATCAGGTCGCTGTGCCGATGCTCGCGGTGCTTGCCTGTGTCCAGTTCGAGCACGCCCGAAGGCAGGCCCAACAGCATCGGGTTCGCGTCGAGGTCTTCCGCCTTGCACGCGATCAACGGCGCAGCCAGCGCCATGCTGGCCTCGATGGTCTGTTTCGACTCGCAGGTTCGCGCCCATTTGAACCTGGCATCCATGACGGCCTGCCGGCGCTTCATCTCATCGCTATCGGCCGCTGCGCCCACCCATGCCGCCATGCCCGCCGCTTCCTGCGCGACCAGCCGCCCAAGCCCTTGAACGATTTTCAGCGCGCCAAGGTCGTCGTGTCGCCACGGCGCGCCCCAGACGTGCCAGCCGATGCCCTCGGCGAACAGCAGCTGTTCCCCGAAGTGGTAGCCGATCCGCTGCGCGTTGGCGACGTGTGTGCATGGATCTTGCGCACCGCTCCACGGCTTGCCGCTGGCCGTTGGCAACGGCAGGTCACCGGCGTGGCTCATCAGTCGATCCGCATCCCCCAGGTGCGCACACGGGTCGCGCGTGACCGTCTTCGCGGCCAGCTCTGCCGCTGCTCTTTGCTCCAGGCTCATCGGCGCGCCTCCACGAGCACGGCGGCCGCGTGGTCGATACGTTGGACCGCCAACGCCAGCCGGGCGTCGTCGTCTTCCGACAAGATCTTCCACGTCGCCACCTGCCGGGCCGCGATCAATGCGACCGTGGCTTCCGTGGCGATCACCGCCAGCGCCGACGCCCAGCCCGCTTCACGGATCGCACGGCGCGCCTGACGGCGTTCCTCCGGTGACTCCGGCCAGTGCCGGGGCGGCATGATGTCCGGCCAGGCCAGCCCGACCGACTCCAGTACTTCAATGGCCTTGCATCCGCCAAAGCAGTACAGCAGCACGGCGCTCTCACGCTCTGCCACGCTCAGCTTGCGACTACGGCCACCACAGGCAGGGCACATGGCCCGCCAGCCGTTGCCGGATTTCTGGACGCCCTCCAGGCGTTGCAAGAGCGGTTCGGCCGTGGCACTCTGGACGTAGAAATTGTTGTGCAACACCCCTGCGCCTCGACCCTGCCCGGTCGGGGCGCTTCTGTTTTCAGGCATCCCCACGCGCCACCTCCGTGCGGATCGCTTCCGCCAGCCGCAGGACGTAGCGCCGGGCGCCTTCGAGGTTGGACGCAAGGTGTTCGCAGGCCGATTGACTCGGGGCGTCGTGGAGCGCCACAAGTTGTGCGTGGAGGCCATCGCCAAGGTCTGGAAGGTTGCGTCGCAGGGCGTCCGAATCCATGCCGTACAAGCGCGCCAGGGCGGCCACGTAGTCGGCGGCGGTCAAGCGGCCACCTCGCGCTGAGAATCAATCCAGCGGTCGAAGGCGGCAGTGTCGATGTATACGCGGCGGCCGATGCGGACGATGGCCCCGACTTTGGTCAGGCCGTTCTGCTTCGCGTTGAAGATCCACCAGCGGACCTGTCCCGGGGTAAATCCAGTTTCGGCAATAAACGCCGGTACGGACCTCAGGTTGCGTGTCATATTGTTGCTCCGTCCCCGCGCGGGTTGGCGGGGTCGGTGCCCATTTAGTGACAGGCGCGCCCGATGTTGGGCAGAGAGCTAGCACAATGACATTGTGCTAGCTCAAAGTAATCGACGGGCTACTTAGACTTGGCTTCCATACGCCACCTCGCGGAGAGCTGAGCGATTGATCGATCACTTTCGTAGCCGCCATGGAGCCCATGCATCTTCCTGCCGAACTCTGCATCGCTCTTGTAGCTGACCTCTCGGCGCTGCCAGCGATCCCACTCTTTGCGAATCTCACTTTTCGCTAGCTGGCTTGGCGCACCCTTCCACCTGGCCTTGCCCTGCCTACTTTTGTCCTTGGAGCGGGTCAGTTCCGGTGCAATCGCCCGGCGCTCGCACTCGTGGTAGTTCGCGTCGATGAGAGCGGCGGTTGCGCGGTCCCACATCTCATTAGTGGCTGCGAAAGCAGCCTCGATGGCTCTTGCTTCGTCTGGCATCTCTCGGGAGACGCGCTCCATCGCCCGCTCAAACGCCTCTAGCGCCGGGTCATATTCGTCCGTTGCCATCGCGTCCTTGAACGCTTCGTAGGCTCTCATATAGCCACGGAAATGCTCTCGATCTTGCGCCAACTTTGCGCTTGCGGCACTCCGCTTCGCCCCCGCCTTCGCAGGGGCTTCCTTCGTTGTCCGCTTGGCGGTCATCCTGCGCACCCTCCGCGCCCCTAAGAAGTCCCGCACCAGGCCGGTAGGGTTCCGGCTCTTCGCCCCGTCGGGCTAGGTGCGGGTTGAACGGTTGTGGAAGGCCGTCCGGGTGTTTGTAGCACCCGGTGCGGCCGCTTCAGCCGAGGAACCGCTCGGCCATTCGGTCGACCGCTGCGGTGGTGTGCTGCTCGCTCAGGTGGCTGTACCGCTTCACCATCGCCAAGGTCTTGTGGCCGAGGATCGCGGCAATGTCCATCAGGCTCGCGCCGGACATGGCCAGGTAGCTGGCCGCGCTATGCCGCAGGTCGTGGAAGCGGAAGTCTTCGAGCTTGGCCTCGGCGCGCGCTGCCTCCCAAGCTTTCTGGATCGTTCCGGGCTGCGCGGGGAACACGGTGCCGACCTTGAGCCGGGCCTTGCCCCATTCCTTCAGCACGGCCACGGCAGACTGCGCCAGCGGCACGGTGCGGGATTCGCCGTTCTTTGTGTCCCGGAACCGGACTACCCGGCGCTCCAGGTCTACGTCGGCCCACAGCAGCCCCAGAAGCTCGCCCTTGCGCGCCCCGGTCGCCAGCGCCAGCGATACCAGCGGAGCCAACGCCGCGCACTCGGAGGCCGCACAAGCCACCAGGAGGGCGTCGCGCTCGGGGCCGGACAGGAACCGCTCCCTGCCCTTGCTATCGGCGAGGCGGGTCACGTTCGGGACGGGGTTCTTTGTGAGCCACCCGTATTCCTTCACGGCAACGCGCAGGCAGGCAGACAGGGCCGTGATCCGGCGATTGATCGTGGCGCCGCTCAGGACCTTTCCCGTCACCGGGTCAGGCTGCGTCAGCTCGTCGCGGACCTCGGCGATGGCGCCGGGAGTGATGGCCACCAGCGGACGGTCCCCAAGGCGATTCTTCCACCAGGTCAGGAGTCGGGTCTGTTCGGAGGCGTTCTTGCGGTGCGTGGCCTGCGGGAGAGTCACCGTCAGGTAGCGGTCGATGGCGTCGCCAAGGGTGCGCTTGCGGGCCTCAGCGGAGGGGACGGCCTCGCCGGCGTCGAGCTGGGACTCAATCCGGCGTGCCCAGGTCTCGGCGTCTTGCTTCCGGGGGAAGCTCTTGGCCAGCTGCGGGCCATCTAGGCGGCGGACGCGGGCACGCCACGTCACCTTGCCGGACTTCCCTACCCGCTTCTCGAATGTCGCCATGTCCGCTGTCCCAAATTGTCCCAACGGGGCCGATCATGGGACACCTGAAACCGGATTGCAAGCGTGCAAACCTAGTGTTTATGCGGGTTAGGTGGCGGAAGAGGTGGGATTCGAACCCACGAATGGTTGCCCATTGCCGGTTTTCAAGACCGGTGCCTTCAACCGCTCGGCCACTCTTCCGTAACGCGCTGGCGGCATTTTCCTACAGCATCAAGCCGCTGTATCCGATGCCTGGTGATGACGCGCAGAGATTGTCGCACGACATGACGCAGGCGCCCGTCCCTCAACTGTCCGTCCGATCAGGCCGCGGCAGCCGATGCGCCCGAGCCGGCGTGTCGTCCGCTACAGCTCTCGCAGTCCAGGCGCGACGCCTCGATCAGCGGTGGCAACTTTTCGGCCAGGAAATCGATGAACACTCGCACCGCCGGCAGCAGGCCGCGGCGTGATGCGAACACCAGGTGCGCGATGCCCTGCGGCAGGCGCCACTCGGGCAGCACCACTTCCAGCTCGCCGTTGCGGACCGCCTCGGCACACAGCGTTTCCGGAAGCATGGTGATGCCCAGGCCCTGGCGGGCCAGCGACATCAGCATCGGGAAATCGCCACCCGCGATTCGCGGCTTGAGGTCGATGCGCCGCACTTCGCCATCGACGCCCTGGAGCTCCCAGCGCTGGCGGACCTCGTCCTCGCTCATGGTCATGGTGGTGTGGTCGTTGAGCTCTTCCGGCGAGGCCGGTCGGCCGGCACGATCCAGGTAGGTCGGGCTTGCGACCAGCAACTCCTGGATCTGGCCGAAGCTGCGCATCACCAGGCTGCCGTCGTCGTCAAGCTTGTTGCGCACGCGGATGGCGACGTCGAAGCCCTCGTTGATGACGTCGACGCGACGATTGTTGACGTGCATCTGCACGCGCACCTGCGGGTAGCGCGCGAGGAACTCGGGCAGCAGCTTCGGCAGCTGCTGCTGCGCCAGGCTCACGGGCACGCTGGCGCGGACGATGCCGCGCGGCTCGGCGCTCAGGCGGTCGACGACCTCGCGCGCAGCGGTGGCTTCGGCCAGCATCGACTGGGTGTGGCGATAGACGCTCTGGCCGACGTCGGTCACCGCGAAGCGGCGCGTGGAGCGCTGCAGCAGGCGGACGCCGAGTTCGGTTTCAAGCTGGCTGATGCGCCGCGACAGCCGCGACTTGGGAATCCCCAGCGCGCGCTCCGCCGCGGCAAACCCGCCGTGGTCGACGACCATGGCGAAATAATAAAGATCGTTCAGATCCTGCATGACCGCACCTCGCCGGGACAATTGCCGATATTTCAGCATAGTCGTCCCATATATGCAACGAATGCCGATGGACCAGCCATCGAACCGAAACACGGAACGATCCGGGATGCAGTCGCCAGCGCCGCGGCGTGGAGGCGCGGCTCCAGCCGCGCCGGAGCTCAGTAAATCGCGTCCACGCCGCCCATGTAGGGGCGCAGCACCTCGGGCACCGTGATCGACCCGTCGGCCTGCTGGCCGTTCTCCATTACCGCCACCAGCGCGCGCCCAACGGCCACGCCGGAACCGTTGAGCGTATGCACCGGCTCCGGCTTGCCGCCGGCATCGCTGCGCCAGCGTGCCAGCATGCGGCGGGCCTGGAAGTCGCCACAGTTGGAGCACGAAGAAATCTCACGCCAGGTGTCCTGCGACGGCAGCCAGACCTCGAGGTCATAGGTCTTGCGCGCGGCAAAGCCCATGTCACCCGAACACAGCAGCATGCGGCGATAAGGCAGGCCGAGGCGCTCGAGCACCACTTCCGCGCAGCGCGTCATGCGTTCGTGTTCGGCATCGCTGTCGTCGGGGCGGGTGACCGAAACCAGCTCGACCTTCTCGAACTGGTGCTGGCGGATCATGCCGCGGGTATCGCGACCGTAGGCACCGGCCTCTGCGCGGAAGCACATCGAGTGCGCGGCCATGCGCAGTGGCAGCGCCGCGGCGTCCACGATCGTGTCGGCGACCAGGTTGGTCAGCGGCACCTCGGCGGTGGGGATCAGATAGCGTTTCGAAGCCGCCTCGCCCTCGCCAACGATGGTCGCGAACAGATCGTCTTCGAACTTCGGCAACTGCCCGGTACCGCGCATAGCCTCGGCGTTGACCAGTACCGGGACACTGGTTTCGCCATAGCCGTGTTCGTCGACGTGCAGGTCGATCATGAACTGGGCCAGCGCGCGGTGCAGGCGCGCGAGCTGGCCGCGCAGCACGGTGAAGCGCGCACCGGACAGGCGGGCGGCCGCGTCGGCGTCGAGCCAGCCGTGGCGGGCGCCAAGATCGACGTGGTCGCGGACTTCGAAATCGAACACGCGCGGCGTGCCCCAGCGGTGCTGTTCGACGTTGCCGGATTCGTCGCTGCCGGCGGGCACGCTCGCGTCGGGGAGGTTGGGGATACCCATGGCAATGGCATCCAGCTCGACGCGGATGCGTTCCAGCTCGACCTCTGAAGCCTTCAGTTCATCGCCGAAGCCGGACACCTCGGCCTTGATCCCTTCCGCTTTCGCGATGCTGGCCTCGGCCTGTTCGAGCTCACCGGCAGCCTTGAGGCGCGCAACCGACCCCATCAGCATGCCGATCTCCTTGCTGCGCGTATTGCGCAGGTTCTGGAGCTCCTGCGTGCGCATCTGCAGCGTCTTACGCCCTGATTCGAGGGCTTCGAGGGCGCCGGCGTCGAGCTCGAAGCCGCGGGCCTCGCGCAGGCGCAGGGCGAGCGCGGCAGGGTCCTGGCGCAGAAGATTGGAATCAAGCATCGCGTCGCTTCATGAAGTGGCGGACCGGGGATTATCGCGCGTCGCGAGGGCATCTGCTCCGCGGGGCCGTGGCAGAATCGGGCATCCGCGATCACAGGGCCACACATGCCAGCCACCCCGTCACGCAGTCCCCTGCCCCTTCCCTCCGGCCGCGGCTGGTGGCTCGTGGGTGCCGGCATCGCCGCTGGCCTCGCCATGTTCCTCGTGCTCTGGTTCGTGCAACGCGGCGACAGCGACCCGTATCGCGCCGACGTGCAGCCCCCTGGGGCATCCGCGCAGGTGTTCCAGCCCCTTCCCACCCCGCCCCAGTCGGGCACTTCGATGGGTGCGGACATCCCGGAAATGCCCTCATCCGGCGCCCGGCTGGAAGAGCCTGCAGCGCCCGGGACCCCGCCCATGGCCGCAGGTCCCGCCCCGGGCCCCGCCGCACCGGATGTGCAGCCGGTCGAGTTGTCGGCCAGCTCACCGGTGCCGATCAGCTCACCCGGACCGACCTATCCCGCGCGTGCCCTGCGCCGCGGCGAATCCGGCGAGGTGCTGCTGCGCATCCATGTGGATGCCCGCGGCGTCCCCGCCCAGGTCGAAGTCGCATCGAGCAGCGGCTCCCGGGACCTCGACCGCGCGGCCCAGCGTGTGGCCCGGCGCTGGCGCTTCCGCCCGGCGATGCGCGACGGCAGCCCCACCGCGGGCACCGTGACCGTCCCGATCAGCTTCGACAGCGGGCGCTGACCGCGCGGCGACGTGCACACACGGCCGCGACCTGGCTTGTGGAACGCTTCCTCCAGCTGCTGCACCTGCGCAGGCAGACGAGGAGCCGTCCATGGCTGATCCGAACCGGAATCCGAACACACCCCCGCCCCCACCCCCACCGACGCCCCAACCGCCGCCCGCCGTCGAGCCGGAGCGCAGGACCGCCGCACCGCTGCTCTGGATCGTGCTGCTCCTGGCCCTGCTCGCGTTCGGGTGGTTCATCTACAGCCAGCGCGCCGGCGTCACCACTGCGCCCGAAACGCTGCCTCCACCGGCTGTGGAGATCGGTGATGGCCAGGACGCCGCGGCCGAGCGCGAACGCGCGGCGGACGATGCCCGTCGCCAGGCGCGGGAGAAGCCCCGACCCGCCGCACCCGCAGCCACTCCTGACCGGGTCGCGGAACCGCTGACCCGCGTCCAGCCCGTGTACCCGCCCGCGGCCTACCGCGACCGCGCGCAGGGCACGGTCCTGGTGAGCGCCGTGGTCGGTACCGACGGCCGGCCGGGGGACGTGACGATCGTGAGCCGCAGCGGATCACGTGATCTCGACCTGGCCGCGATCGAAGCGGTGAGGGAGTGGACGTTCCAGCCGGCGATCAGCGGTGGGGAACCCGTTTCGAGCACCGTCGAAGTCCCGGTGACCTTCCGCCGCGACGACGACTAGGCGCCATCAGCACTGGTGCAGGCCGAAACCCGCGGCCTGCACCATCGCCTCGAAACCGGGAAAGGATGTCGCGACGTTGGCGACGTCACCGATCACGACGTCGCCCGCGGCCATCTGAGCCGCCACGGCGAACGACATCGCGATGCGATGGTCACCGACGCTGTCCACGCGACCGCCGACAAGCGACCCGCCTTGGATCTCCATGCCGTCGGGCAGCTCGCGCACGCGGATGCCCAGCGCCTGCAGGCCGATGGCCATGGCATGGATGCGGTCTGATTCCTTGACCCTGAGCTCGGCGGCACCGCGTATGCGCGTGGTGCCGCGCGCGCAGGCCGCAGCCACCGCGAACACCGGGAACTCGTCGATCATGTCCGCGACCAGTGCCTCGGGCAGGTCGATGCCCTGCAGCGTCGCATGGCGCACCGCGATGTCCGCGACCGGACCGCAGGCACCGGCGCGCCGATCAGTCTCGCGGATGTCGGCGCCCATCATGCGCAGCGCATCGAGCAGGCCGGTGCGCCTGGGATCCACCCCCACCGAGCGCAGCAGCAGCGACGAGCCCGGCACCAGGGTTGCGGCGACGATGAAAAACGCCGCGGACGAGAAGTCGCCGGGCACGTCGATCGCGCGCGCACTCAGGCGATGCCCACCGCTCAGCCGCACCGCGCCGGCCGATGCCTGCACCGGCCATCCGAACGCGGCCAGCATGCGCTCCGTGTAGTCGCGCGTTGGCCGCGGCTCGCGGACGGTGGTCTCGCCATCGGCATAGAGGCCGGCAAGCAGCACCGCGGACTTCACCTGGGCGCTGGCCACCGGCGGCTCGTATGCGATCGCGTGCAGCGGCATGCCGCCGGAGATGCGCAGCGGCGGCCGCTCGCCGTCGACGGAGACGATCACCGCGCCCATCGCCTGCAGCGGCGCCACCACCCGCTGCATGGGGCGGAGTGACAGTGAGGCGTCACCCGAAAGCACCGTGTCGAAGCGCTGGCCCGCCAGCAATCCGGCCAGCAGGCGCATCGCGGTGCCGGAGTTGCCGCAGTCCAGCGCGCCGGCGGGCGCCTGCAGGCCGTCGATGCCGACCCCGTGCACCACGCGGCACGCCGGCGACGGCGTCTCGATGCGCACGCCCATCGCGCTGAAGATCGCAGCGGTGGCGCGCGTGTCCTCGCCCTCCAGGAAACCGTCGATGCGTGAGCTGCCATCGGCCAGCGCGCCGAACATCACCGCGCGATGCGAAATCGACTTGTCGCCCGGCATGGCGAATTCGCCCGACAGCGCCCTGCCGCGCGAGGCCACCCAGCCCGGCTGGTTCCCGGGCATCGCCACTCCGCCACCGCTCATGGCACTGCGACCGGGTACGAGCCCAGCACCCGCACGTCGCCGGCGAATGCGTCGATCTCGGCCAGCGCATCCCTCAGCGGCGACTCCTCGACGTGTCCACCGACGTCGATGAAGAACGCGTACTCCCAAAGCGCGCCGTGGGAGGGTCGCGACTCGATGCGGTTCATGCTGACGCCGTGCCGCGCCAGCGGCTCGAGGATCTTGTACAGGGCGCCCGGCTGGTCGCGGATCGACACCATCAGCGACGTGCGGTCGTGTCCCGACGACGGGAACGCGGCGCGCCCGACCACGAGGAAACGCGTGGTGTTGTCGCTGCGGTCCTCGATCGGACCGGCGACCGTCTTGAGTCCGTAGACCTTGCCTGCGCTTTCGCCGGCGATCGCCGCCGCGTCGTCGGCGTTGCGCGCGCGCCGCGCACCCTCGGCGTTGCTGGACACCGGGAATTTCTCCGCCAGAGGCAGGTGCTGCCGCAGCCAGTTCTTGCTTTGCGCCAGCGACAGTCCGTGGGAATAGATCCGTTCGACATCCTCGATCCGCCCCGTGCGCGACATCAGGTACTGGTGGATGCGCAGTTCGACCTCGCCGCAGATCATCAGCGGCGAGGTCAGGAACATGTCGAGCGTCGACTGGATCGTGCCCTGCCCCGAGTTCTCCACCGGTACCACGCCAAAGTCCGCGGCGCCTGAAGCAACCTCGTCGAACACCTCTTCGACGCTGGCCAGCGGCAGGCCCAGCGCCGAGTGCCCGAAGTGCTTCTGCACCGCCTGCTGCGAGAACGTGCCCTCGGGGCCGAGATAGCCGATCTTCAGCGGCTCCTGCTGCGCAAGGCAGGCGGACATGATTTCGCGGAACAGGCGCAGCAACACGTCGTCGGCCAGCGGGCCGTCGTTGCGGTCGACGACGCGCCGCAGCACCTGCGCCTCGCGTTCGGGCCGGTAATAGTCGATGGCGGCGGCCAGCCTGCCCTTGGCGCGGCCGACCTGGCGCGCGAACAGCGCGCGTTCCGCGATCAGCGCCTGGATCTCACGGTCGATGCCGTCGATCTGGGCACGCACCGCGGCGAGGTCGGGCTTCGCCGCTGCCCCGCCGGCAGCGCCTTCGTCGTCGTTCCTAGCCATGTCGACGCTGGAAATCCATCATGTGATCGACCAGCGCGTGCACGCCCGCCAGTGGCATCGGGTTGTAGATGGATGCGCGCATGCCGCCGACCACGCGATGCCCCTTCAGGCCGATCAGGCCGGCCTCGCGCGCTTCGACAAGGAAGGCCTCGTCGAGCGCGGGGTCAGGCAGGAAGAACGGCACGTTCATGCGCGAGCGCACGGCCGGCTCGACTTCGTTGCGGTACCAGCCGCCGGAGCCATCGATGGCCGCGTACAGCAGCTTCGCCTTCTCCTCGCTGCGGCGTGCGAACTCCTCCACCCCGCCCTGTTCGAGCATCCAGCGGAAAGTCAGGCCGGCGACGTACCAGTTCCAGGTCGGCGGCGTGTTGAGCATGGAATCCGCGGCCAACTGCAACCGGTAGTTGAAGATGTCGGCGCGCGGCTGGCCGGCACGTTCCAGCAGTTCACGGCGCACGATCACCACGCCGATGCCGACCGGGCCGAGGTTCTTCTGCGCGCCGGCATAGATCGCCCCGAAGCGCGACACGTCGATCGGCTCGGACGCAATGCTGGAGCTGAAGTCCGCGAACAGCGGCACGTTGCCGGTATCCGGATAGGCGTGGCCTCCCGGCACCGGCGGCCGGAATTCGACGCCGTGGATGGTCTCGTTGGCGGTGACGTGCACATAGGCCGCGTCTTCCGACAGGCGCCAGTCCCCGGCCGGCGGGATGCTGCGGTAGCCGTCGGCCTCGCTGCTCGCGGCCACGTTCAGATCGACATAGGGCGCGGCCTGGCGGGTGGCGATCGCGCCCCAGTGGCCGGTGAGCACATAGTCGGCGCGCTGCCCGGGGGCGGCGAAGTTCAGCGGCAGCAGCGCCTGCTGCGCCGTGGCGCCGCCCGGGAGGAACAGCACCGCGTAGTCGTCCGGAATGCCGATCAGCTCGCGCAGGTCGGCCTCGGCGCGGGCCGCGATCTCGATGAATTCAGGCCCGCGATGGCTGATTTCGACGATCGAGGCGCCGGCGTCGCCGTATTCGAGCATCGTGTCCCGAGCCTGGAGCAGCACCGGCTCCGGCAGCATGGCGGGACCGGGACTGAAGTTGTAGGCGCGCGACATGGCTGGACCTCACGGTACGAATGGAAGATCAAGTATGCCGCAATGCAGCACCGCAGCATCACCGGACCGGCGTTAGGATGGGCCCTCCCCCGGCAAGGATGCGGACATGTCCCGCTTCCGGCATTTGCGACTTCCTGGCGAACCACTCACCGACGAGGCCGTCTACCGCGACCGGCGCCGCCTGCTGCAGATGCTTGCACTCTCGCCCGCCCTGCTCGCGGCCGGCTGCCGCGGCGCCGAGCCGCCGCCACCGGTCGACGTGCCGCGTGCCGCCGGCGCGCGCACCGGCTTCAACACCGACGAGCCACTGACCCGCTACGAAGACGCCACGGGCTACAACAACTTCTACGAGTTCGGCAGCGGCAAGGCCGACCCGTCGCGCGCGGCCAAGACGCTGGTGACCTCGCCGTGGTCGGTGGCGGTCTCTGGCGAATGCGCCCGCCCGGGCACGGTGCCGCTGGAGACCCTGCTCAAGGGCCTGGTGCCGGAAGAGCGCACCTACCGCATGCGCTGCGTCGAGGGCTGGTCGATGGTCATCCCCTGGCTCGGCGTGCCGCTGGGCGAAGTGCTCAAACGCTTCGAGCCGACCTCGGACGCGAAGTACGTCGCTTTCACCAGCCTCGCCGACCCGCGGCAGATGCCGGGCGTGCGCGCGCCGATCATCGACTGGCCCTACCGCGAGGGCCTGCGCATCGACGAGGCCATGCATCCGCTCGCGCTGCTGGCCACGGGCATGTACGGCAAGCCATTGCCGCAGCAGAACGGTGCACCGCTGCGCCTGGTGGTGCCATGGAAGTACGGCTTCAAGGGCATCAAGTCGATCGTCGCGATCAAGTTCACCCGCAAGGCTCCCGACACCGCATGGAACGATATGCAGCCGCGTGAGTACGGCTTCTTCGCCAACGTCAATCCGGCCGTCGACCACCCGCGCTGGAGCCAGGCGAGCGAACGCCGGATCGCCGGCGACGGCAACCGGCTGTTCGCCGACCGCATCGCCACGCGCCCCTTCAACGGCTACGCCGAGCAGGTCGCTTCGCTGTACCAGGGCATGGACCTGGCACGCTGGTATTGAACGCGCCGACTGGAGCGCGGAATGCTCCGCGCAGCGGCCGTGGCCTGGTCGCGGCCAAGGCCGGCGTCCACGCGCTCGCGCTGACGCCGCTGGCGCTGCTCGGCTGGCAGGCCTGGCAGGTCGGCAGCGGCGCGAACATCGACGCACTCGGTGCCGATCCGGTGGCCGCGATCGAACACGAGCTCGGGCTGTGGGCGCTGCGCCTGCTGCTCGCCACACTGGCAGTGACGCCACTGCGCCAGCTCCTGCAGCAGCCGCTGCCGATGCGCTTCCGGCGCATGCTGGGGCTGTACGCCTTCGCCTACGCCAGCCTGCACTTCAGTGCTTATCTGGTGCTCGACCTGCGTGGCTGGTGGGCGCAGGTACTGGTGGAAATCGTCAAGCGGCCCTACATCACGGTGGGCTTCGCGGCCTGGCTGCTGCTGGTGCCCCTTGCACTGACCTCGACCCGCGGTTGGATGCGGCGGCTGGGCAGGAACTGGGGACGGCTGCATCGCCTGGTCTACGTGATCGCGACGCTTGCGGTGCTGCATTTCTGGTGGGTGGTGAAATCCGATGTCCGCGAACCGCTGCTGTATGCGGCGATCCTCGCCACCTTGCTGGGATGGCGGTTTGCCTGGCGGCGCCGGCGCAGCGCGTCGCCGTCGCGGGCCCGGGCTTCAGCCGGTACCGAACAGCAGCAGTAGCGCCAGCAGTCCCGCCAGCACCACGGCCGTGACCAGCAACCATGGCAAATGCATGGCCCCGCCGCGCTCGCCCGCCACCGGCGCCTCGGCGGGAGCCAGCTCGGCCCTGGAATCCCCTCGCGCACCGGACGGCGCCTCGAGCACGAAGCGATGGTGGGCGTCGAACACCACCTGGTCGCCCGGGCGCAGCATCGCGTCGCGCACCGGCTCACCGTTGACCTGGCTGCCCTCGGCCGAACCAAGGTCGCGCAGCACCACTTCGCCCCGCAGCATCTCCAGGCGGGCATGGCGCTCGGAAAACGCGGCTTCGTCGATGCGGATGTCTGCCTCGGGTGCCCGTCCGACCAGGCGCGGGCGCTCAAGCGTGAAGCTGCGCCCGTGGTAATGGCCGCCGACCCCGCGCAGCACGATGCGCACGTCGCCAGCCTCGCCGGTGCTGTCGCCGAAACCGCCGTCCGGCTGCCGCGGCGGCTGCGGTGCGACCAGGCGCATGCCGATGCCGTCCACGAACACCGCGTCGCCCACGCGCAGCATCGCCATGCGCTGCACCGGGCGGCCGTTGACGTGCACGCCGCGCGTGCCTTCGGGGACGGTGAGCCAGACGCCGCGGCGGTCGACGCAGAAGTTCACGATGGCGGCGTCCTGCACCGGGCCGAGCGTGGCGTCGCCACCGGCTCGCCCGATGCCGTGCACGCCGACGGTCAACGGGTAGTCGTCGCCGGTGGGATCGAAGCGCAGCCTGAGAGTGTCCATGCGCGGTGGAATCTATCACGCGCCACGCTTGGATCGAGCCGCCGTCGCATCCAGAATGTCGGCCCAAGCACACGGAGTACGTCATGGCCGACATCGACATCCACCACCCGCACCAGCTGTCCATGGCGAGCGCGCGCGACGCCGTGCAGCAGGTCGCCGACAAGCTCGTCGAGCGCTTCGGGGTGGACTGCCGGTGGCAGGGCGACGTGCTCGGCTTCAGCCGCGCGGGCGTGGACGGCGCCATCGCGCTGCATCCGGGCGAAGTCCGGGTCACCGCGCAGCTCGGCTTCCTGTTCGCGGCGATGCAGGGCCCGATCGAGTCGGAAATCCGCCGCGTGCTCGGCAAGCACTTCGGCTGAGCGCGGCACGCCGGCCGCCAACCAGGCGCGGGTGCGTCTATCCTTGGCGTTCCAGGGACAGGGGCGGAACACATGTTGAAATGGGCGCTTGCAATCGTCGTCGTGCTTGCGATCGGCGCGGCCGCCACCTGGCTGGCGCATGGCCCGCTGCGCCGCCGTGACGAAACCGCCGCCGGGATCACCGCGCTCTCGGCGATGTCATGGCGCGAATTCATCCGCATCGTGCTCGAAGCCCTGTCACGCCGCGGATACCACCGCCTGGTGGACCGCGAAGCTCCGTCCGGCGAGAGTGACCACACCCTGGTCCGCAACGGCGAGCACTGGCTGCTGTCGACCAAGCACGGCAGCGCATTCGTGCTCGGGCGCGCCGCCGTCAACGAGCTGACCGCGGCCATGGGCCTGGCCGGTGCCGTGGGCGGACTGCTGGTCACGCAGGGGCGTATCGACGACGACGCCCGCCGGACTGCGCACGGCCAGGCGGTCGAGCTGATGGACGGCGCGACCCTGTGGCCCGAACTCCGGCCGCTGGTGCCGGCGCCGACACTTGCTCCGATCGAAAAGGCATCCGCCAAGCGCGCGCGCGCGCGCAGCCTGGCAGGCTGGCTGCTGGCCCTGATCGCAGGCGTGGCGGTCTTCAGCCTGCTACCCGCGCCAGGGCTACCCGCTAGCGTCGCGACTCCCGGCGCAGTCGTCCCTGCGGATGCACCCGCCGATCCGGCGGCCGCGGAAGGGGCCACCCCGACGGCCGAGCCGGATGCCGCTGCGCTCCAGGCGGAGCGCCGGCAGCTGGCCACCACCATCGCGACGCTGCCCGGAATATCCAGGGCCTTCTGGACCAGCAGCTCCACGCTCGAAGTCTTCGTCTCCGGCAACGAAGACGACCCTTTCGTGGCCATCTGCCCGCTGGTGGAGCGTTATCCGGCGCTGGCCTCGTCGCGGATCCAGCTCACGCCGCCACACGACAGCGGCCGCGCCGTCCGCTTCCGGCAGTGCCGCAGCTACTGAGGCCGTCTCCCGGCCCGGTTGTCACCGGACCGTCACCGCTTCGACATCATCGGGTCACCGCCCGGCGCTGGAATGGTGCCCAGGCCGCGTCCTGGTCGCGTCGCCACTGCGCGATGTAGCCGGCCGCCGAGCCCCTCCTCCTCTCCAGATACTTGCGCTGCTTGCCGGGCCCGATGGGCCCGGCTTTTTTTACTGCGCCCGACGATGGCGTTCAGGTTGCGGGGCAGCCGTCATGAAGATGTCACAAAAACATCATCCAATGTGCGTACGCCGAACACGGCGCCTGCCCACAACGGAATCCCCGCCATGACTCCTTCCAAGCTGCGTCTCGCCTCCATTGCGCTCGCCACGGCCCTGCTCGCCGCCGCCTGCCAGCCGTCCGGCAGCGAACCCGCGGCCGTCGGCAACGGCGGCGCCAACCAGGTGTCGGGTGCCGGCGCCTCATTCATCTACCCACTGGTGTCGAAGTGGTCCGCCGACTACAACGCCGCCACCGGCAAGCAGGTCAACTACCAGTCCATCGGCTCCGGCGGCGGCATCGCCCAGGTCAAGCAGGGCACCGTCGACTTCGGCTCCAGCGACAAGCCACTGTCCACCGAAGAGCTGGTCGAGGCCGACCTGGTCCAGTTCCCCTCGGCGATCGGCGGCGTGGTGCCCGTGGTCAACGTCGACGGCCTCGCGCCGGGCGAGCTGAAGCTCACCGGCCCGCTGCTTGCCGACATCTTCCTGGGCAAGGTCGCGAACTGGAACGCCGCGGAAATCGCCGCGGTCAACCCGGGCCTGGCCCTGCCGGACGCGAAGATCAGCATCGTCCACCGCTCCGACGGCTCGGGCACCAGCTTCAACTTCACCAACTACCTGTCCAAGGTCAGCCCCGAGTGGCAGCAGCAGGTCGGCGAAGGCACCTCGGTCGCCTGGCCGCTGGGCGTCGGCGGCAAGGGCAATGAAGGCGTGGCTTCGTACGTGCAGCAGATCAAGGGCGCGATCGGCTATGTCGAGCTTGCCTACGCGCTGCAGAACACCATGCCCTACGCATCGATGCAGAACGCGGCCGGCAACTTCGTCGAGCCCAGCGCGGAAAGCTTCGCCGCCGCGGCGCGCACCGCCGACTGGGCTTCGGCCAGTGACTTCAACCTGGTGATCACCGATGCCCCGGGCGCGGACGCGTGGCCGATCACCGCCACCAACTTCATGCTGATGCCCAGGCAGCCGGCGGATCCTGCGCGCAGCCAGGCGGCGCGTGACTTCTTCAAGTGGGCCTTCGAATCCGGCCAGGTGCAGGCCAGCGAGCTCCACTACGTGCCCTTGCCGGCGGAACTCGTGGCACAGGTCGAGGCGTACTGGGCCGCCGAGTTCAACTGAGGCCTCCGCGCCCGCCGCAGCCGCGGCGGGCACCCCACAGCTCCGGGACGCCGATGAACGCTTCCACCCTGCCCGCCAACACCTCCGGCCAACGCGACCTGCGCGACGCGCGCGCAGACCGCTGGTTCCGCTACGCCCTCGTCGGCACCGTGGTCTTCGTGCTGCTGGCGCTGGCCAGCGCCGCGCTGTCGATGCTCTGGGGCGGCCGCGAGGCCCTGCAGTCGCAGGGCCTGTCGTTCTTCCTCTCGGCGGAGTGGAACCCGGTCGAGAACCGCTACGGTGCGCTGGCGCCGATCTACGGCACCGTGGTCACGGCCATCATCGCGATGCTGCTCGCGGTGCCGATCAGCTTCGGCATCGCGGTGTTCCTGACCGAGGTCGCGCCGCGCTGGCTGCGCGGGCCTGTGAGCGCGGCGATCGAACTGCTGGCCGGCATCCCCTCGATCATCTACGGCATGTGGGGCCTGTTCGTGCTGGTGCCGGTGATGACCACGCACGTCACGCCCTGGCTCAACGAGCACCTGGGCAACGTGCCGGGCCTGGGCATGCTGTTCCGCGGCCCGCCGCTGGGCATCGGCATCCTCACCGCCGGCCTGGTGCTGGCGATCATGGTGGTGCCCTTCATCACCTCGGTGATGCGCGAGGTGTTCCTGACCGTGCCCACGCGGCTCAAGGAGTCGGCGTACGCGCTCGGCTCCACGCGCTGGGAAGTGTGCTGGGACATCGTCCTTCCCTATACGCGCTCCGCGGTGATCGGCGGCATCTTCCTCGGCCTGGGCCGTGCGCTGGGCGAAACCATGGCCGTCGCCTTCGTGGTCGGCAACAGCGTGCGCCTGACGCCGTCGCTGCTCGAGCCCGGCACCACCATCGCCGCGCTGATCGCCAACGACTTCGGCGAGGCCACCGACACCTACCGTTCCGCGCTGCTGCTGCTGGGCTTCGTACTGTTCATCGTCACCTTCGTGGTGCTGTCGCTGGCGCGGCTGATGCTGGCGCGGCTGGCACGCAAGGAGGGCAACTGATGGCCGCCGCAAGCCCCGTCGCGCGCGGCGCGCGGCAGCTGTACATCCGCCGCCGCATCATCAACGCGGTCACGCTTTCGCTGTCGTGCGTGGCGGCGGTGATCGGCCTGGTGTTCCTGGCCTGGATCCTGTGGACCCTGGTGTCCAAGGGCATCAGCGGCATCAACGTCAGCCTGTTCACCCGCGACACCCCGCCGCCGATGGCCGAGGGCGGCCTGCGCAACGCGCTGTTCGGCTCGGCGGTGATGTGCGGGCTGGCGATCCTGATCGGCGCGCCGCTCGGCGTGGCCGCAGGCACCTGGCTTGCCGAGTACGGCGCCAACAGCCGCACGGCCACGGTCGTGCGCTTCGTCAACGACATCCTGCTGTCGGCGCCCTCGATCGTGCTCGGCCTGTTCGTCTACACCCTGCTGGTGATGTACGGCGGCGGCGGCTTCTCGGCGCTGGCGGGTTCGGTGGCGCTGGCCTTCATCGTGCTGCCGGTGGTCCTGCGCACCACCGACGAGATGCTGCGGCTGGTGCCGACGCAGATGCGCGAGGCTGCGCTGTCGCTTGGCGTGCCGCAGTGGAAGGTGACCGTGCAGGTGCTGTACCGCAGCGCGTCGGCTGGCATCGTCACCGGCATCCTGCTGGCCCTGGCCCGGATCAGCGGCGAGACCGCGCCGCTGCTGTTCACCGCCTTCGGCAACCTGTACTGGAACAGCAACATCATGCAGCCGATGGCCAGCGTGCCGGTGGTGATGTACCAGTTCGCCGGCAGCCCCTACGAAAGCTGGCAGGACCTGGCCTGGGCCGGCGCGCTGGTGCTCACCGCCTTCGTGCTCCTGATCAGCCTCGGCGCGCGCGCGGTGCTGGCGCGGAACCGCATCACCAATGATTGATTCCATGACTTCGACCTTTTCCGGATCCTGCCGATGAATGCCAACCACGCCCCCGCCGAGCACGGACGCGCCACGCTGTCCACCACGACCCCGCGTCGTGCCGCTGCACCGCCGGCGCCGGTCAAGCTGTCGGTCCGCGACCTCGATTTCCACTACGGCAAGTTCCACGCGATCAAGGGCGTGGCGATGGACGTCCCGGAGAAGCGCGTGACCGCGCTGATCGGACCGTCGGGCTGCGGCAAGTCGACGCTCCTGCGCGTGTTCAACCGCATCTACGCGCTGTACCCGGGCCAGGTGGCCACCGGCAGCATCCTGCTCGACGGCGAGGACATCCTGTCGCCGAAGTATGCGATGAACCGCCTGCGCTCGAAGGTCGGCATGGTGTTCCAGAAGCCGGTGCCGTTCCCGATGACCATCTACGAGAACATCGCCTACGCGATCCGCCACCACGAGAAGGTATCGAAGGCGGACATGGACGATCGCGTGGAATCCGCGCTGCGCCAGGGTGCGCTCTGGGACGAGGTCAAGGACAAGCTCGGGCAGAGTGCGCTCGGCCTGTCCGGCGGCCAGCAGCAGCGCTTGTGCATCGCCCGTGCCGTCGCCCTGCGCCCGGAGGTGCTGCTGCTCGACGAGCCGACCTCGGCGCTGGACCCGATCTCGACCAGCCGCATCGAGCAGCTGATCGAGGAGCTGAAGCTCGACTACACCATCGTCATCGTGACCCACAACATGCAGCAGGCCGCGCGGGTCTCGGACTACACGGCCTTCATGTACCTTGGTGACCTGGTCGAACACGACAGCACCGAGACCATTTTCTCCAATCCCTCGAAGCGCCAGACCGAGGACTACATCACCGGACGATTCGGATGAACAACCAGCCCCACGACCATATCGTTCGCAGCCACGACGAAGAGCGCGAGCGCCTGATCGGCGAGATCCTGCGCATGGGCGAGCTGTCAGTGGCGCAGCTCGAGGCCGCGCTCGACGTGGTCGAGCGCCGCGACGACCGCGCGGCCGGCCATATCGTCGCCAACGACGAAACCATCGACGACATCGAGCGCGTGGTCAGCCAGGACGTCATGAAGCTCTCGCTGCGCGGCCCGCTGGCGCGCGACCTGCGCGAAGTGCTGGCGGCCCTGCGCATCGTCTCCGACATCGAACGCATCGGCGACTACGCGGCCAACATCGCCAAGCGCTCGATCGCGCTCAACCAGGCGCCGGCGCTGCCAGTCGCCGGTGGGCTGGCCCACCTCGGCGCGCTGGCCGTGCGCCAGGTGCGCAGGGTGCTCGAGGCCTACCGCACCCACGATCCCGAGGCGGCGCAGGTGGTCCGCGACACCGACGCCGCGCTCGACGCCGAATACACCCGCCTGTTCCGCGAACTCCTGACCTACATGATGGAAGACGCGCGCGCGATCACCGGCTGCACCCACCTGCTGTTCATGGCCAAGAACCTCGAGCGCATCGGCGACCACGCCACCAATATCGCCGAGAACATCTGGTTCGTGGCCTATGGCGACGACAACCTGCCGCCGCGCGAAAAGGCCGACGACACCAACACCCAGGCCTGAATCCGGCACCCGCACCGCTGCTGCACTGCACCGTGCGCGCTGCGGCATACTTGGCGCTCCTGCGGCCTCCCGCCGCGGAACAGGAGAACGCCAGCATGTCGAAGTCCCCTGCAAAGCCCGTCGCCCTTGCGGTAGCCGCCACGCTTGGCGGCCTCGCGCTTTCCGGCGCCGCATTCGCGATGACCCCGCTCGCCAGCGGCTACATGGTATCCGGCACCGCAGCCAGCCAGGACGCGGCCGCCACTGAAGCCGCCACCGATGCCAAGACCGATGCCAAGGCCGGCGAAGGCCGTTGCGGCATGTCCCACGCCGACAGCGACGGCGACGGCCGCATCTCCGCCGAGGAGTTCGCCGCCAGCCATCCCGAAAAGGACGCGTCCTATTTCAGCGCGATGGACGGCAACGGCGACGGCTTCGTCGACAAGGCCGAGCACGACGCCCACCACGCAGCGAAGAAGGCCGGGTCCGACGCGGACGCCGATACCGACAAGGCCGCGCAGGAGGGCAAGTGCGGCGAAGGCAAGTGCGGCGGCTCCGGCGCCTGCGGCGGCGTGGCCTGAGCCATGGCTGATCCGGATGCGCGGCCACCCGCCGCGCACCCGCCGGCCATGGACGTCCCGCTGCACCCGCGCGCCGTCGGCCTCGGCCTGCGCCGCGCCCTGCTGCCCGAGCTGCGCGCCGCGCCGCCGGGCAGCTTCGATTTCCTCGAAGCCGCGCCCGAGAACTGGATCGGCGTCGGCGGCGCGCCGGGCGAGGCCTTCGCCGAGCTCGCTTCGCGCCATCCGCTCGCATGCCACGGCCTGTCGCTGTCGCTCGGCGGCCCCGCGCCGCTGGACGAGCCCTTTCTGCACCAGCTGCGCCATTTCCTGGATGCGCATCGTGCGCCGCTCTACAGCGAGCACCTCAGCGCCTGCGGCGACAGCCTTGGCCAGCTCTACGATCTGCTGCCCCTGCCCTTCAGCGACGAAGCGGTGCGGCACGTGGCCGCGCGCATCCGCCGTGCCCAAGACATCCTCGGCCGGCGCATCGCGGTGGAGAACATCTCGTACTACGCAAGCATTCCCCTGGATGCCGGAACACGGCCACTGACCGAGCTCGAGTTCGTCAACGCCGTGCTTGCCGAAGCCGACTGCGATCTGCTGCTGGATGTGAACAACATCGTGGTCAACGCCACCAACCATGGCTACGACGCGTTCGCCTTCCTGCGCGGACTGCCGGGCGAGCGGATCGCCTGTGTCCACGTCGCCGGCCATCGCGATGAAGCGCCCGGGCTCAAGATCGATACGCATGGCGCGGCGGTGGCCGACCCGGTCTGGGCGCTGCTGTCTGAGGCCTATACCCTGTTCGGTCCGCGGCCCACGCTGCTCGAGCGCGACTTCGACTTCCCGCCGTTCGACGAGCTGCTGGGCGAACTCGACATCGTGCGTGGGCGCCTTGCCGCTCTACCGGCGGTCCGTCGTGTGGCCTGACCACAGCGCTCCCGGCGGGGCGGGCACCGCCGCCGCAGCGGTGACGGGCCCGGGCGGCCTCGCCGCCAACGACGCGCTGCGCGCGCAGCAGGACGCCTTCACCGCCCACATCCGCGATCCCGACCGTCATCCAGCGCCGCCCGGCATCGACGCGCGCAGGATGCAGGTCTATCGCGACCTGTTCTTCAACAACGTCTCGCGACTGCTGGCGGGCAATTTCCCGGTGATCCGCCGCATCCGCGGTGACGCCTGGCCCGCCCTGGTCCGCGACTTCTACCGCGACCACGGCTGTCGCACCCCGCTGTTCCCCGAGCTGCCGCGGGAATTCCTGCGCTACCTTGAAACCGGCGGCGGGCGCGAGCCCTGGCTGCCGGAGCTGGCGCACTACGAATGGATCGAGCTGGCCCTGCAGATCAGCGAGGCACGCGTGGACGGGATCGCCCATGACCGGCTTGATGCACCCGGAACCGACGTCGCGGCCGCGCTGCTGGCCGGGCGCCCCCTGCTTTCACCGCTCGCGTGGCCGCTGGCCTACGCCTGGCCGGTACACCGCATCGGGCCCGACATGCTGCCGGTCGAACCGCCGCCCGAGCCGACCCTGCTGCTGCTCCATCGCGGCGCCGACGGCCGCGTGCGTTTCCACGCGCCCAGCCCGCTGGCCTGGCGGCTGCTGCAGCGCCTGGACGAGGCACCCGGGCTGGACGGCCGCGCCCAACTGGAGGCGCTGGCGGCAGAAGCCGGCAGCCCCGCGGACGCCGCCTTCATCGACCAGGGCTGCGCGATGCTCGTGCGCTGGCATGGCGAGGGCATCGTCGCCGGCGTGCGCAGCTGAACCCGCCACCGGGCCGGCTGCCCGCACTCGGATAGACTAGCGCCGGTGACCACCCTGCCCACGCCACCGCCCCAGCCCTCCGCGGCCGCCCCCGCCATCGCCCCCATGTCGACCCGCTTCCGGGGCTACCTGCCCGTGGTGGTCGACGTCGAGACCGGCGGCTTCGACTGGAACCGCCACGCGCTGCTCGAGATCGCGGTGATGCCGATCGACCTCGACGACCAGGGCCGCTACGTCCTGGGCGAAGGCGCCAGCGCGCACGTCGTCCCGGCACCGGGCACCGACATCGATCCGAAGTCGCTGCAGATCACCGGCATCGACCTCGACCATCCGTTCCGCTTCGCCAAGCAGGAGCGCGACGCGCTGGACCACGTCTTCGCCGCGGTGCGCACCGCGGTGCGCAAGCACGGCTGCCAGCGCGCGATCCTGGTCGGTCACAACGCCCACTTCGACCTCAACTTCGTCAACGCCGCGGTGGCGCGCAGCGAGCACAAGCGCAATCCCTTCCACCCCTTCAGCGTGTTCGACACCGTGACCATGGCCGGCCTGGCCTACGGGCAGACGGTGCTAGCGCGCGCGGTGCAGGCCGCGGGCATGGAATGGAACAGCGACGAAGCGCACTCGGCCGTCTACGACACCGAACGCACCGCGCAGCTGTTCTGCACGATCGCCAACGGCTGGGGCCGCCATGCCACCCCGCCCGCCAATCAGCCCCCGCCCGACGCCATGTAGGAGCAGCTATGGCTGCGAAAAGCCTTGCCACGGATTTACGCGGATAAGGGCGGATTTACACAGATAGAGCAAGAGCTTTTTCAGCCACGGATTTGCGCGGATTACGCGGATTTAGCCAAGGCAGATTGTTGCCGGGAGCCTTTCTGCATCAGAAAGCCGGCCAAGGCGTGGAGCGGATGCTGGCCTCAGCCAATCCGCGTAAATCCGTGGCAAAAAGCTCTTCGACACGAACCGAGCAGCGCCGGTCAGAGCCGCTGACGCACGGCCTCGAACAGGCACACGCCCGCGGCCACGGACACGTTCAGGCTGTCGACGCCGGCATCGGTCGCGCCCGGCATCGGCAGCGCGACCAGCTCGTCGCAGTGTTCGCGGGTGAGCCGACGCAGTCCCTCTCCCTCGCCGCCCAGCACCAGGGCGACGTTGCCGCGCAGGTCGATGCCGTAGAGCGACGCGCCCGCGTCACCGGCCAGGCCGTAGATCCACACGCCCTGCTTCTGCAGCTCGCGCAGGGTTCGGGACAGGTTGGTCACGCGCACCACCGCGATGCTGTCGGCGGCGCCTGCGGACGTCTTGCGCACGGTGGCGTTGACCTGCACCGCCTTGTCCCTGGGGATGACCACCGCGGTGACGCCCGCGGCTGCGGCGCTGCGCAGGCAGGCGCCGAGGTTGTGCGGATCCTGCACCCCGTCGAGCACCAGCAGCAAGGCGCGGCCTTCGGCGGCCTCGACCAGCCCTGGCAGGTCGTCCTCGTCGAAGGTCTTCGCCGCGGCGTAGCGCGCGACCGCACCCTGGTGGCGCAGGCCGCCGGCGACCCCGTCCAGCGCATTCTGCGCGACGCGACGCACTTCGATACCCCGGCGACGGGCCTCTTCTTCGATCGTGCCGATACGCGGATTTTTCGCGCCGGCCTCGAGGAGGACTTCACGCACGTTGTCGGCATCGTGTTCCACGGCCGATGCGACGGCGTTGATGCCGACGATCCACTGGTTCTGCTTGTTGCCCATCGGGCTTTCGTCCTCAGTACTTTTTCTTGGTCCGCTTCGCCGGCTGCCCGCGCGGGGCGGGTGGCACCGGACCGCCCTGCTGGACGCCCTCCTCCACCAGGCGGAAGTCGATCTTCAACTCTTCCACGCTCGCCTTGAGCACGACGATGCGCACCGCGTCGCCAAGCCGGTACTCGCGCTCGGAGCGCTGGCCGGTCAGCGTCTTGCGGATCGGGTCGAAGTTGTAGAAGTCATTCGGCAGCTGGGTCACGTGTACCAGGCCGTTGACCTTGGATTCGGTCAGCTCCACGAACAGGCCGAAGCTGGTGACCCCGCTGACCACGCCGTCGAATTCCCGGCCTACGTGCTCTTCCATCCACGCCGCGCGATAGCGTTCGTCGACCTCGCGCTGGGCCTCGTCGGCGCGGCGCGAGCGCTCCGAGCACTGCAGCGAGAGCGTCGCCATTTCGTGCGCCGTGTACCTGTACTGCGCGGCACTGCCGCCAACGAGCGAATGCTTGATCGCACGGTGCACCAGCAGGTCGGCGTAGCGGCGGATGGGCGACGTGAAGTGCGCGTAGGCCTCCAGCGCCAGGCCGAAGTGGCCGATGTTGTCCGGCGAATACACCGCCAGCGACTGGCTGCGCAGCAGCACCGATTCCAGCAGCGCGGCGTCGGGACGCTCACGCACTGTTTCCAGCAGCTTGCGGTAGTCCTTCGGATGCACCTTCTGCCAGGTCGGCAGGCGCAGCTGGAACTCCTTCAGGAACTCCAGCAGGTCGGCGTACTTTCCTTCCGGCGGGCGGTCGTGGTCGCGGAACGGCGCCGGGATGCCGGACGCGAGCAGCGCGTGCGCGGCCGCCACGTTCGCCGCGATCATGCACTCCTCGATCAGCTTGTGGGCGTCGTTGCGCTGGATCATGCCGGCCTGGGTGACTTCGCCCTGCGGCCCGAGCACGAAGCGCACCTCGGAGGTCTCGAAGTCGATCGCGCCGCGCTGCTTGCGGGCCTTCTCGAACACCTTGTACAGCTGGTGCAGATGCCTGACCTGCTCCATCTGTGGGCCGATGAAGGCCTGCGCAGCGTCGCGGTCGGCATCCGGGATGCCGTCGCCGACGGCGTTCCAGACCTGGTTGTAGGTCAGGCGCGCGTGCGAATGCATCACCGCTTCATGGAAGGAATACGAGACCATGTTGCCGCGGCGGTCGACCTGCATGTCGCAGGCGAAGCAGAGGCGGTCTTCGCGCGGCTTCAGCGAGCAGATGCCATTGGACAGGGTCTCCGGCAGCATCGGCACCACGAAGCCGGGGAAGTACACCGAGGTCGCGCGCTTCTGCGCCTCGTCGTCGAGCGGCTCCCCGGGGCGCACGTAATGCGAAACGTCGGCGATCGCGACGATCACGCGGAATCCGTCGCGGTTGGGTTCGCAGTACACCGCGTCGTCGAAGTCCTTGGCGTCCTCGCCATCGATGGTGACCAGCGCCAGCTTGCGCAGGTCCAGGCGACCGTTGGCTTGGGCGGCGTCGACGTCGACCGGCACCTCGGCCGCGGCGTCGAGCACCTCGGGCGGGAATTCGTGCGGGATGTCATGGCCGTGGATCGCGGCTTCGACCGCGATCGACGCGGTCAACTTGTCGCCCAGGATCGCCAGCACGCGCCCGATCGGCGGCCGGTGGTTGTCCGGCGGCGCGACGATTTCGCAGACCACAAGTTGGCCGTCGCGCGCGTCCAATCGTGCGTCGGCGGGAATCTGGATGTTGCGCTGGATACGGCGGTCGTCGGGCACCACGAAGCTGATCCCGGACTCGAGCGCGTAGCGCCCGATGAGCCGGCTGACGCGGCGCTCCAGCACCTCCACGATCACGCCTTCGCGGCGGCCGCGGCGGTCGACGCCGGTGACGCTGCCGAGCACGCGATCGCCGTGCATCACCTTGCGCATCTCGAAGGGCGGCAGGAACAGGTCGTCGCCCACCCCGCTTTCCGGGCGCAGGAAGCCGAAGCCTTCCGGGTTGGCGATCACCGTGCCGGGGACAAGGTCGGCCCGCGCCGCGGGCACGAAGCCGCGGCGGCGGTTCTTCAGCACCTGGCCGTCGCGCAGCATCGCCGCCAGGCGCTTGTCCAGCGCTTCCGCGCGCTCCGGCTCGGTCAGGCCCAGGGACACTTGGAGGGCCTCGGCGTCCATCGGGCCGTCGGCATCGGACAGCACCTGCAGGATCGCTTCGCGGCTGGCAATGGGGTTCTCGTAGCGTCCCGCCTCGCGCGCCGCCTGCGGGTCGTCAAAGCCGCCGCGCTTGCGGCTGCCTTCCTTCGCGCGCTCCGGCGCCGGCGTCGGAGCCGCAGGTGCGACTGGCGCCTCCGGGCCACGCGGCTTCATCGCGCGCAGCAGGCCCGGATCGGGCATCCAGCCCGGCTGTGCCGCCGGCTTTTTCTTGGCGGCGCGCGCTGGCGCCGAGCCCTTCCCGGGCGGGGTGGCGGCAGCTTTCGCGCCTTTGGACGGCGCGCCCCCGCCAGTCGTCGCCTTGGAAGGCGTCCTGTCGCGGCCGCTGCCGCCCTTGTCTGCAATATTTGTCATCGGGCAATTGTACGCGGGCGCCGTGGACGTCCCGTGCCCATGGTTTTGCATCCGTGTGCATCGATTCGCATGTCGACCGTTGACAGGATCGTCGCCGCGCTGCACCATACGCGCCCACCTGCCCAGGTGGCGGAATTGGTAGACGCACTAGCTTCAGGTGCTAGCGGGGGCAACTCCGTGGAGGTTCGAGTCCTCTTCTGGGCACCATCATTAGGTTGATGACAGGAAACCCCGCGAAAGCGGGGTTTTTTGTTTTTCGCGACGCACGAACGGCAGTGCGTTGTGCGCGTGGGTGGCCGCGATCGCCGCGTGCCCCACGGCCACCGAGATCTGGTTGAGGCCGCTGACGACGTCACCGATCGCGTACAGGCCCGCCAGCCTCGTCTGCTGGTCGGCATCCACGATGATCCCGCCCTCCGCCGTCAGCACGGCACCTGCCGCGGCGGCGATGCCCGCGCTGGTATCGGAACCCAGATACGCATAGACGGTGTCCAGCGTGATCGGCGCGCCCTCCGGCGGGACGTAGCTGCATTTTTCGCCATCGAAGGCCAGGCGCCCGCCGCCCGGGAGCCACTCGGCGCCGGCCTCGCGCGATTTGCGTCCGGCGTCGCCGCCATCGCCGCCGTCGGTTGGCAGCACGCGGACCGAGTCCGAATACCCCAGCAGGAACAGCGCGTGGCTGCCAACCGCGTCGGCCGGACCATGGACCCCGATCACCAGGTCGCTGGCCTCGTAGGCATCGCAGACCGAACACAGGCGCAGCGCGCCGGAAGCGATCGCTGCTGCCACCCAAGAGCCGTCGGGCAGACGGTCGGTCACGCCGGTGGCGAGAATCACCTTGCGCGCACGCCAGCGGCGCCGGTCGGCGGTGACCTGGAAGCCGGCATCCAGCGGCGCGATGCCGTCCACCATGGCCTGTTCGGTCAGCAGGCCGACTTCGCCCGCCTGTTCACGCATGCGCCGCAGCAGCTCGTTCCCTGACACTCCATGCGGGAAGCCCGGGCAGTTGTTGCTCTCCGGGATCCAGCGCGCACGGCTCTCGCCGGCATCCAGCACCAGGCAGGAGCGGTGGAAGCGGTGCAGGTAGGTGGCCGCGGTCAGCCCCGCGGGCCCACCACCCACCACGATCACGTCGATCACGCCTGCTTTCCGGCGTTCATGCCAGGCGCAGTCCGTACGTTCCCTGCCGCACGCAGCGGCACTCAATCATCGCCAGCGCCGCCCGATGGCTCGGGTGGCGCGTCGCGCTGGGTGCCGCCTTCATGGCGGGGCATGCGGCCCTTGTCACCGGTGGGCGACCAGGCGTTGCGATCGCCGCTTCCGTGCGCGTAGGAGCGCTCCTCCCGCTCGGGCTTACCGGTGTCGTGGCGCTTGTCCTCGGGGGTGCTGTCGCGGGTCATGTCGGTCTCCGTCGTTCTGCAGGATGGGTTGGCAGACGGTGCGCGCCGACGCGGGAAGGAGGCGTGAGGCCGCACGGCCCCGGGCAGGTTCATCGCCCAATCACCGGCTGACCGTAGTTTTCACGCATGGCCACGACACGCACCACGGACCCCGCCGACATGCAGCCACTGTCCGCAGCAGCGGACGCAGCCGAAGCCGCGGAAGCCGGGCTGCGCCATGTCAGCGACTGCGCACCCGGCATCCGCCGCTTGCGCTGCGGGCGCGGCTTCCGCTACCTCGATCCGGATGGACGCGCGATCAGGGACGCCGCGACCCTCGACCGCATCCGCGCGCTGGCGATCCCGCCCGCCTACCAGGATGTCTGGATCTGCGCTTCCCCGCGCGGGCACCTCCAGGCCACCGGGCGCGACGCTCGCGGCAGGAAGCAGTACCGCTACCACGCCCACTGGCGAAGCTTCCGCGATACCGGCAAGTTCGAGCGGTTGCCCGACTTCGCCAAGGCGCTGCCGCGCTTGCGGCGATCACTGCGCAGCGACCTGGCGCTGCCAGGATTCCCGCGCGAAAAAGTGCTGGCGGTCGTGGTGCGGATTCTTTCCGAAACACTGCTGCGCGTAGGCAACGCCGGCTACGCGCGCGACAACGGGTCCTTTGGCCTCACCACGTTGCGCAGCCGCCACGCCCGCTTCCAGCGGGGTGCGCTGCGGCTGCAGTTCAAGGGCAAGGGCGGCAAACAACTCGAGGTCGAGCTGGACGACCGGCGGCTTGCGCGCATGGTGCGCACCCTGCACCAGCTGCCGGGCCAGCACCTGTTCCAGTACAGCGGCGACGACGGCGGTTCGCAGCCGGTGGACTCCAGCATGGTCAACGCCTATCTGCGCGAAAAAATGGGCGCACCGTTCACCGCCAAGGATTTCCGCACCTGGGGCGCGACCCTGGCCGCGTTCCGGCTGCTCGCGGCCACGCCCCCGCCCGACGACGCCAGCGAAGCCGCCCTGGCGCGGCTGCAGCAGCAGGTGGTGGTCGAGGTCGCGCAGACGCTGGGCAACACGCCGGCGGTCTGCCGCAGCTCCTATATCGACCCCTGCGTATTCGACGGCTGGCAGGACGGCAGCCTGGCGCGCGCCGCATTGCGTGCACGCGGGGCGCGCCAGTGGGAAACCGCCGCGCTGCGATTCCTGGCCCGAGCCCACCGGGCGCAGGCCCGGCAACCAGTCACGCGGAAACAACGTCGCCAAGGCTAAAGAAGCGGCTATCACCCATCACCACGAGGCAACCATGAGCCGCGACCGCAAAGACCTGCCCCAGGACCATGACCGGCACGAACCCGAGACGCCGCAGGACCGCGCGCGCCGCAAGGACAGGGAGAGCGAAAACCAGGACGAGGCGTTGGAAGAAACCTTCCCCGCCAGCGACCCGACCTCGCCCTTCGTGCCGGCCAAAGCCCGCGACTGAGGATGGCCACGCCGGTACCGCCCGCCCTCCTGGTCGTGGACATGGTCGGGCTGTTCGACTTCCCGGAAGCGGACGTCATCGCCCCCGCCGCGCTGCGCGCCGCCCGCAACATCCATAAGCTGCGCGAACGCTTCAACGACCGCGGCTGGCCGGTGGTGTTCGCCAATGACAACTTCGCCCGCTGGCAGTCCGATTTCCGCGAGCTGGTGGCGATGGCCTCGGCCACGCCCGGCCCCGCGGGCCGGATCGCTGCCCTGCTGCAGTCGCTGCCCGAGGACCATCACGCAGGACGCACTGAGCACTGCCGCCGGGCGGGAGCATCGCGCCGTCCTTGTAGAATTGCGGGTCCCCGATCGCCACAGCAGTCCAGATGAACGACCCGGTCCGCCCCGTCTTCCACGGTTTCGAACAGATCCCCTTGCGCGAGTACGCCGAGCGCGCCTACCTCGACTATTCGATGTACGTGGTGCTCGACCGCGCCCTGCCCTTCATCGGCGACGGGCTGAAGCCGGTGCAGCGGCGGATCGTCTACGCGATGAGCGAGCTCGGGCTCAGCGCGACCTCGAAGCCGAAGAAGTCCGCGCGCACGGTCGGCGACGTGATCGGCAAGTTCCACCCGCACGGCGACAGCGCCTGCTACGAAGCCCTGGTGCTGATGGCCCAGCCCTTCAGCTATCGCTATCCGCTGATCGAGGGCCAGGGCAACTTCGGCTCCACCGACGACCCGAAGTCGTTCGCGGCGATGCGCTACACGGAATCAAAGCTCACTCCGATCGCGGAAGCCCTGCTTGGCGAGCTCGCGCACGGCACCGTCGACTGGGTGCCGAACTTCGACGGCACGCTGGACGAGCCGAGCTGGCTGCCGGCCCGGCTGCCGAACCTGCTGCTGAACGGCACCACCGGCATCGCCGTGGGCATGGCCACCGACGTGCCGCCGCACAACTTGAACGAGGTGGTCAGCGCCTGCGTGCGCCTGCTTGACGACCCCGAGGCCACCGTCGCCGATCTCTGCGAGCACGTGCGCGGCCCGGACTATCCCACCGCCGCCGAGATCATCACCCCCGCCGCCGACCTGCGCGCGATGTACGAGACCGGCCACGGCAGCGTCCGCGCCCGCGCCACCTTCATGAAGGAAGGCCAGAACATCGTGATCACCGCGCTGCCCTACCAGGTCAGCCCGGGCAAGGTGATCGAGCAGATCGCAGCGCAGATGCGCGCCAAGAAGCTGCCCTGGCTTGAGGACATCCGCGACGAGTCCGACCACGCCAACCCGGTGCGCGTGGTGCTGATCCCGCGCTCCAACCGGATCGACGTGGACCAGCTGATGGGCCACCTGTTCGTGACCACGGACCTCGAGAAGAGCTACCGGGTCAACCTCAACATCATCGGCCTGGACGGTCGGCCGCAGGTCAAGGACCTGCGCATGCTGCTGCTGGAGTGGCTGTCGTTCCGCAGCGACACGGTCACCCGCCGCCTGCAGCACCGCCTGGACAAGGTCGAGCGCCGCCTGCACCTGCTGGAGGGCCTGCTGGTGGCCTTCCTCAACCTCGACGAGGTGATCCGCATCATCCGCACCGAGGACGAACCGCGCGCAGTGCTGCAGGCGCGCTTCGAGCTCAGCGACGACCAGGTCGACTACATCCTCGAGACCCGCCTGCGGCAGTTGGCGCGCCTCGAGGAAATGAAGATCCGCGGCGAGCAGGACGAGCTCGACGCCGAGCGCGACCGGCTGATGGCGACCCTGGGCAGCAAGTCGAAGCTGCGCAAGCTGGTCAAGGACGAGCTGCTGGCCGACGCGAAGAAGTTCGGCGATGAGCGCCGTTCGCCGCTGGTCGCGCGTGGCGCGGCGCAGGCCCTGGCCGAGACCGACCTGGTGGCCAGCGAGCCGGTGACGGTGGTGGTCAGCCAGAAGGGCTGGGTGCGCGCCGCCAAGGGCCATGACGTGGACGCGTCCACGATGTCGTACCGCGAAGGCGACGCGCTGCTGGCCGCGCTGCGCGGGCGCAGCACGCAGCAGGTCGCATTCCTGGATTCCACCGGCCGCGCCTATTCCACCCTGGCCCACGGCCTTCCGTCGGCACGCGGCAACGGCGAGCCACTCACCGGGCGCTTCTCGCCCGCGGCCGGCGCCACGTTCGTGGCCATGGCCACTGGCGACGCCGGCGCCCGCCTGGCGCTTGCCTCCTCGGCCGGCTACGGCTTCGTCACCCGCTTCGAGAACCTGGTGGGCCGGCAGAAGGCGGGCAAGGCCATGCTCAGCGTGCCCGAGGGCGCGCACGTGCTGCCGCCGTCGCCGGTCGCCGGCATCGAGACCGACCGCATCGTGGCGGTCACCAGCGCCGGGCACCTGCTGGCGTTCCCGGTCTCGGAGCTGCCCGAGCTCGAACGCGGCAAGGGCAACAAGATCATCGAGATCCCCAAGGCCAAGCGCGGCACCGAGCGCGTGGTGGCGATCGCCGCGGTGCCGCAGGGCGGCACGCTTTCGGTCAGGTCCGGCGCGCGCACGATGTCGCTGTCGTACCGCGACCTGGAGACCTATCTGGGCGCCCGCGGCAGCCGCGGCGGGCTGCTGCCCCGCGGCTGGCAGAAGGTCGACGGGCTGGCGGTCGACTGATAGACCCGGCGGCTCCAGCGGCGCGCACAGCGCACCGCCACTGGCCTGCGGCGGCCACGTTGGCGGTGGCATGGACCGCTCTACAATGCGGCAGGCCCCAGGGGGAAACGCCATGCTTCGCTGGTCATTGCGCATCGTGCTGGTGTTCGTCCTGCTGGCCGCGCTCGCGGCGCTGGCCGGCTGGTGGGCGCTGCGCGCCAGCCTGCCGGCGCTCGACGGCACCGTGGCCCTCCCCGGCCTGTCGGCGCCAGTGACGATCAGCCGCGATGCCATCGGCGTCGCCACCATCGATGCCACGAGCGAGGCCGACGCCGTCCGGGCGCTCGGCTACCTGCACGCGCAGGAGCGCTACTTCGAGATGGACCTGATGCGGCGCACCGCCGCCGGCGAGCTGTCCGCGCTGTTCGGCGCGGTCGCGCTGGACGCCGACCGCCGGCATCGCGTGCACCGGATGCGCGCGCGCGTGGACGCCGACCTCGACGCGATCGCCGGCAGCCAGCGGCCGCTGCTGGACGCCTACGCCGCCGGCGTCAACGCCGGCCTTGCCGATCTCCGCGCGCGGCCCTGGCCCTACCTGCTGCTGCGCCGGCAGCCCGAGCCCTGGACGCCCGCCGACACGGCCCTGGCCGGCTACGCGATGTACTTCGACCTGCAGGACGCCGCCAACCAGCGGGAGTTCGCGCTCTGGACGCTGCGGCCACACCTGCCACCGGCGCTGTTCACGCTGCTCACCCACGCGGGCTCGAGCTGGGATGCGCCGCTCCTGGGCCCGGCCACCGGCGATGCCGTGCTGCCCACGTCCGATGCCGTCGACCTGCGTCGGCTGCCCCTGCCCGATGCCGCCGGGCCGCTGGACTCTCCGCGTCCGCCCGCGCCCGGCAGCAACAACTTCGCCGTATCGGGACGCTTCACCGCCGACGGCCGCGCCATCGTCGCCGACGACATGCACCTGGGCCTGCGCGCGCCCGGGATCTGGTTCCGCGCGCGCCTGCGCTGGCCCGATGCGCGCGCTCCCGATGGCCGGGTGGACGTCTCCGGCTTCACCCTGCCAGGCTTGCCGGCGGTGGTGGTGGGCAGCAACGGCCGCGTCGCCTGGGGCTTCACCAACAGTTATGCCGACACCCTGGACTGGGCGCGGGTGACGCCCTGCGGCGAGCGCGACGGCAGTGGCGCCAGCGGCGACGACTGCGCGCCCGTCGAGCACTTCGTGGAACGCATCGAGATCGCCGGCGGCGACGCGGTCGACCTCGGGATCGACGAGGTCCCCTGGGGCCCCCTGCTGCACCGCCTCGAGGGCGGCGACGCCCTGGCCCTGCGCTGGGTGGCGCACCAGCCGGGCGCGCTCAACCTCGGGCTGACCTCGCTGGCCTGGGCCGGGGACCTGGACCGCGCGCTGTTGCTGGCACGCGACATCGCCTTGCCGGCGCAGAACCTGGTGATCGGCGACCACCGCGGCCGGATCGCCTGGCGGCTGCTCGGGCCGCTGCCGCAGCGCGACGCGGCCTGCCCGGCCACCGACCTGGTGGCGGATGGCGGCGCATGCGCACCGTGGAGCATCGGCGGCAGGCGCGCGCCCCACGTCGCCACGCCCACCGTCGACCGCGTCTGGACGGCGAACAACCGGGTCGTGGGCGCGCCCTGGATCACGGCCTTCGGCGACGGCGGCTACGTGAACGGCGCGCGCGCCAGGCAGATCCGCGACGCCCTGTTCGCCAGCGAACGCTTCGACGAACGCGCCCTGCTCGCGATCCAGCTCGATGACCGCGCGCTGTTCCTGCAGCGCTGGCGCGACCTGCTGCAGTCGAGCGCCGGCAGCGCGGATGCGGACGCGCCCGCGCTGCGTGCGCTCGCCGACGCCGCCGGCGACTGGCAGGGTCGCGCCACTCCGGACTCCACGGGCTACCGCCTGGTCCGCGCCTGGCGCAACGCGGTGCACGACCGGATCGCCGATGGCCTGATGGCGCCCGCACGCGCGGCCCTGGGCGAGGATTTCGCGATGCCCGCGCTGCCGCAGCTGGAAGGCGTCGCATGGCCCCTGGTGTCCACCCGGCCGGCGCACCTGTTGCCCCGCCGCTACGACAGCTGGCAGGCGCTGTTCGAGGATGCCGCGCGCGACGTCCGCGACCAGCTCGAAGCCCGGGGGCCGCTTGCGGAGCGCACCTGGGGCGAGCGCAACACCGCGGCGATCTGCCATCCGCTGGCCGGCGCCATCCCGCTGCTGGGCAAGCGCATGCTCTGCATGCCGCCCGACAAGCTCCGCGGCGACACCGGCATGCCGCTGGTGCAGGGCCCGGCGTTCGGTGCGTCCCAGCGCATGGTGGTGTCGCCGGGACGCGAAGCCGACGGCATCGTGCACATGCCGGGCGGCCAGAGTGGCCACCCGCTGTCGCCGTTCTGGGGCGCCGGCCATGACGACTGGGTGCAGGGCCGCCCCTCGCCATTCCTTCCGGGCCCCGCCGCCCACACGCTGGTCCTGGAGGCGCGCTGACGCCGCGACATCACCGCAGGTTCATAGCGAACGCCCACAATCCGGCCAGGTCCCCATACAGGAGCAGCATCCATGGCCACGCACAACGGACTCCGCATCCTCGCCCTCACCCTCGGCCTTGGCCTGGCCGCGAGTGCGTCCGCACAGACCATCGGCTACAACACCCGGACCGGTGATGTCTGGGTCGATTCGCGCCTGGGCGAGATCAACGAGTACGGCCGCCACCACCGCGACCCCTTCCTCGACGAGATGACCGGCCATTACGGCGCGCCGCGCCCGCTGCTGGTCGACCTGCTCGAGGCCCGCGGCTGGGCGCCCGGCGATGTCTACTACGCATGCGCCATCGCGCACGCCCTGGGCGTGCCCTGCGGCAACGTGGTCCGCGAATACGAGCGCAACCCCGGCCAGGGCTGGGGCGCCGTCGCCAAGCGCATGGGCATCAAGCCCGGTTCCGCGGCCTTCCACGCGCTCAAGCGCGGACAGGTCGACACCTACGGCCGGTGGGGGCAGTCGATCGTGGTCGACCGCCCGGTCCGCGTCGACTGGTCACGCTCCGGACCGGGCCACGCCCGCGACGGAAAGGACGTGCGCGGCAATGGCCAGCGCAACGAGCACGGCCGCGGCAATCCCGGGAATGGGCCCAAGCCCGGCAGGGGCAACGGCGGCAACAACGGGAACAACGGGAACAAAGGCAACGGCAACGGCCAGGGCCAGGGCAACAACGGCAACGGCCAGCGCTAGCCCATCCCGTTTACCACGGCGCGGGTCCACGCGCCCCACGGCGCCGGCCACCGCAGCTGCGGCAGGCCGGCGCGCGGGTCAGCGCGGGAGGAGCCGCTCGATCAGTGCCAGGTAGAGCTCCGGCAGCGCCTCCAGGTCGGCGACGGAGACGTTCTCGTCGACCTTGTGGATGCTGGCGTTCACCGGCCCCACCTCGATGCACTGCGCGCCCAGCGGCGCGATGAAGCGCGCGTCGGACGTACCGCCGCCGGTGCTCTCTTCCGGTGGCGCCCCGGCCACGCGGCCGAGCACGTCGCGGGCGGCGGCGCGCAGCGGCCCCTCCGGCGTGAAGAAGGGCTCGCCGCTGCGGTGCCAGCGAATCCCGAAGTCCAGGCCGTGGCGCGCGAGCATCGACTCGATTTCCGACTCCAGCCGCGGCGCGTCCCAATTCGGGTTGTAGCGGAGGTTGAAGTCCACGTGCAGGCTGCCGGGGATGACGTTGGTCGCTCCCGTGCCCGCGGCGATGTTGCTGACCTGCAGGCTGGTCGGCGGGAAAGTCCCGTGGCCATCGTCCCAGCGCCGGGCCACCAGCTCGGCCAGCGCCGGCAGGGCGTCGTGCACGGGATTGCGCGCCTTGTCCGGATAGGCGACATGCCCTTGCACCCCGTGCACGGTGAGCGCGGCCGACAGCGAGCCGCGGCGGCCGACGCGCAGCAGGTCGCCCAGGCGATGCGTCGATGAAGGTTCGCCGGTGATGCACCAGTCGATGCGCTGGCCGCGCCTTCGGAACTCGTCGGCCACGCGGCGCACGCCGTCGATGGCATCGCCTTCCTCGTCCGAGGTCAGCAGCAATGCGACCGTGCCCGCGTGGTCCGGGTTCGCGGCCACGTACTGCTCCAGGGCGATCACGAACGCGGCCACGCTGCCCTTCATGTCGGCGGCACCGCGCCCGTAAAGCACGCCGTCGCGGACTTCGGGAACGAAGGGATCGCTGTCCCAGGCCTCGCGCGGGCCCGGCGGCACCACGTCGGTGTGGCCCAGCAGCACCAGCACCGGATCGCCACTGCCGTGGCTGGCCCAGAGGTTGTCGACCTCACCGTAGCGAAGCGACTCGCAGGTGAAGCCGGCGCGCTCCAGGCGCCCCGCGACCAATGGCTGGCAGCCGGCATCGTCGGGCGTCACAGAAGGCCGCGCCATCAGCTCGCGGGCCAGCGCCAGCACCTCGCTCATTCGCCGGTACCGAAGCGCTTCTTGAAGCCGTTGTCGCTGAAGCCCTGGCTTGCGACGCCATCATCGGTGACCACCACCGGCCGACGGACCAGCTGCGGATACTCGCGCAGGAGCAGCTTCCACTCGGCGTCCGAGCCGGCCGCCTTGCGGTTGTCCGGCAGCTGGCGCCAGGTCGTCGAGGACTTGTTGACCATGGCCTCGAAACCGCCCAGCTTGCCGGCCCACTCGACCAGGGTCTCCGGCTCGGGCTTCTCGTCGCGGTAGTCGACGAACCGATGCGCGACACCGAAGCGGTCCAGCCACTTCCGCGCCTTCCTGCAGGTGTCGCAGTTCTTCAGTCCATACAGCGTCGTCATCATCGCCCTCCCGGCTCAGAGCGCGTGGCCGCGCAGCAGTTCGTTGACCGAGGTCTTGGCGCGGGTCTTCGCGTCCACCTGCTTCACGATCACCGCGCAGTACAGCGAGTGCGTGCCGTCGGCGGCCGGCAGCGAACCCGCCACCACCACGCTGCCCGGCGGCACCACGCCGTAGCTGGTCTCGCCGGTCATGCGGTTGTAGATGCGCGTGGACTGGCCGAGGAACACGCCCATCCCGATCACGCTGTGGTGGCCGACGATCACGCCCTCCACCACCTCCGAGCGCGCGCCGATGAAGCAATGGTCCTCGATGATCGTCGGCGAGGCCTGCAGCGGCTCCAGCACGCCGCCGATGCCGGCGCCGCCGGAAATGTGGCAATGCTTGCCCACCTGGGCGCAGGAACCCACGGTCGCCCAGGTATCGACCATGGTGCCGGTGCCGATGTGCGCGCCGATGTTGACGAACGAGGGCATCAGCACCACGTCGCGACCGATGTACGTGCCGCGGCGCGCGATCGCGCCGGGCAGCACGCGCGCACCGAGCTTGCGGAAGGCTGCCTCGTCGAAGTCCTCGAAGCGCATCGGGATCTTGTCCCAGTAAGGCGCCGGGTACTGTTCGCCGGCCTCCATGTCCTGCACGCGGAAGTACAGCAGGACCGCCTTCTTCAGCCATTCGTTGACCGTCCATCCGCCGGCGCCGTCGGGCTCGGCCACGCGCAGGCGGCCTTCCTCCAGCCCTTCGATCGCACGCTCGATCAGCGGTCGCGTGGAGCCTTCGATCTCTTCGGGCGTCAGGGTCGACCGCCGGTGCCAGGCGCTGTCGATCATGAAGGCGAGCTCCTGGTCGGGCCCGTTGCCCGGCGCGACGGCCGGAGCACCCGCCGCGGGGACCTTGCCTGCAGCCGACTTTCGTGACGGCACCTTCTTCGCCGCGACCTTCTTCACGGAAACCTTCTTCGCCGCCTTCTCCGGTGCGACCTTCGTCGATGCAACCTTCCTGGCTGCAGCCTTCTTCACCGCAGCCTTCTTTCCTGCATCGGTCGATGCCGCCTTACTCGCCACGGGCTTCTTCACCGCGGGCTTCTTCTTCGTGCTCATCTACCTGCTTCTCCGTCGATCCTTGCCAGCAGGGCGCTGCGCAGTCGCGCGCACGCCGCCTCGTCCAGCGGTTGCTTGTCTTCGCCGGTCACCCGGAACACGTCCTCGGCGCGGGCACCGAAGGTCGCGATGCGCGCGTCGTGCACGCGCAGGTCCTGGCTGCGCAGCACGTGCGCGACGTCGGCCAGCAGCCCCGGCCGGTCGGTGCACACCAGGCTCAGCACGGTGGCCGAGCCGTCGGCGCTGGGCGCGAATTCAACCTGCGGCACGATGCGGAAGTGGCGCAGGTGCCGCGGCAGCGTGCGCTGCGCCGGACGCACCCGGTCGAGCGGCCCCGCCAGCACCGCGGCCAGCTTGCGCGCGACCATCCTCGGCTCGCAGTCGGCGCGCGCGTCTTCCGGCAGCACCTGGAAACTGTCGAACACCCCGCCGCCCGGCCCGTCGATCGCTCGCGCCTGCTGGATCGCCAGGCCCAGCCGGTCGAGCGTGACCACGATCGCCGCGAACAGGCCATCGCGGTCCGCGTCGTGCACGAAGACCTCCATCGCCGGGCTGCCGGCGGCCACCCGCCTTGCCTTCACCACCGGCCGTCCAGCCACCTCGCCGTCCACCGCGGACCCGTGCAGGGCCAGCGCCTGCCACGCGATCTGCTCGGCCCGCGCGCGCAGGAAGCTGTTGGCCGGGAAGCGCCCGAGCAGCGCGTCCGCATCCATCGGGTCGATGCCCTTTTCGGCCAGCAGCGACGCCGCCGCGGCACGGGTCCCTGCGATGCGCTCGGCGGCCGCGACCGGATGCTCCAGGCCCCGGCGCAGGGCAAGACGGGTGGCGTTGCGCAGGTCGGCCAGCAGCCGGTCCTTCCACGCATTCCACAGCTTGGGCGAGGTGCCGGCGATGTCGGCACAGGTCAGCAGGTACAGGTAGTCGAGGCGCTCGCGATCGGCGACCTCGCCGGCGAAGCGATGGATCACCGCCGGATCGGCGATGTCCTGCTTCTGCGCAGTCACCGACATCAGCAGGTGGCGCAGCACCAGCCACTCCACCAGGGCGGTGTCGGGCTCGTCCAGGCCATGGGCCTGGCAGAAGGCGCGCGCATCCACCGCGCCCAGTTCGGAATGGTCGCCGCCGCGACCCTTGGCGATGTCGTGGAACAGGCCGGCCAAGAGCAGCAGCTCGGGCTTGTGCAGCGTCGGATACACCGCGTGCGCCTGCGAAAAGCGCTCGTCGGGCACGCCGGTCGCGAACGCGGCCAGGTTGCGCAGCACCGCCAGCGTGTGCTGGTCGACGGTATAGACGTGGAAGAGATCGAACTGCATCCGCCCCGACACCTGCGCGAAGGCCGGGATCCAGCGCCCCAGCACCCCGAGGCGCGCCATGCGCTCGAGCGTGCGCACCGGCGACGGCCCGCGCAGCAGCTCCATGAACGCGTCGCGATGCGCCGGCGCGGCGGCGGTATGCGCGGGCAGCCCGTCGAGCGCTTCGGCCAGGGCGCGCGCGGTGTGCGTGTGCAACCCGCGCAGTTCGCCCAGCCGCGCCCAGGCCGCAAACAGCGCGAACACTTCGCCGACGTCGCCATGCGGCCAGTCGTGGTCGCGCGCGGCGAGATAGCCGCGGCGCAGCTCGAAGTCCGCGTCGACCGGCTCCGGCACGGCGGCGCCGTCGAAGTGCTCCTCGAAGCGCTGCTGCAGCCGGTCGCCGATGCGGCGCACCACCGCGGCGCTGCGGTAGAAGCCCTGCATCATCTGCTCGACGCCAAGGTTGCGGGCGTCGTCGGCGAAGCCCAGGCGCGCGGCCAGCGGCTTCTGGTGGTCGAACCGCAGGCGGTCCTCGCCGCGGCCGGCGACCAGGTGCAGGCCGTAGCGCAGCCGGGCCAGCGCGCGGTGCTCGCGGTCGAGCGCGGCGGCCTCGTCGGCACCGACGTGGCCCAGCGCCACCAGCGGCTCGAGCTCGTGGGTGCCGAAGGCGCGGCGCGCCATCCAGCCCAGGGTCTGCAGGTCGCGCAAGCCGCCCGGGCCTTCCTTCAGGTTCGGCTCGAGGTTGTCGGAGGTGTCGCCGAAGCGCGCGTGCCGGCGGTCCTTCTCCTCCGACTTGGCCACGAAGAAGTCGCGTGCGGGCCAGGCCCTGTCGGGCGCGATCGCCCGCGCCAGCGCCAGACGCGCTTCGTCGCCGGCCACGACCGGCCGCGCCTCGAGCAGTGCGGTCATCACGGAAATGTCGGCCGCCGCCGCGGTGCACTGCTCGGGCGTGCGTACCGAATGGCTCGCCGGGAGGCCGCAGTCCCAGAGCAGCGCAAAGAAGCGCGACAACGCGGCGCCGCCGGCCGCGTCGGTGTCGGGCTCCACGTCCACCAGCACCAGCAGGTCGATGTCGGAATGCGGGAAAAGCTCGCCGCGGCCGTAGCCGCCGACCGCGAACAGCGCCATGCCGGGCGCGTCGGTGGCGTCCACCGCGTCCGGCACGCAGCGCCGCCAGGCTTCGGCGACGATCAGGTCGACCGTGCGCGCCCGCTCGGCGGCCAGGCGCACGGCGTCGGCACCACGATCGAACCGCCCTGCCAGCGCGTCGTCGATCACGAGCAGCGCGTCGCGGCGCTCATGCGCCCAACCCGCGTCGCCGGCGCCGCCCATGCGCCCGGGGGCGTCAGCTGGCGCGGCCGTATCCATGTCAGAAGTCGTTGTCGTCGCCGGGCAGGCGCGTGAGGATGTCGACGCCATCGGCGGTCACCGCGACCATGTGCTCCCACTGCGCCGAGAGCTTGCGGTCCTTGGTGACCACGGTCCAGCCGTCGGGCAGCAGGCGGGTGTGGCGCGCGCCCTCGTTGATCATCGGCTCGATGGTGAAGGTCATGCCTTCCTCCAGCACGAGACCCTCGCCGGGGCGGCCGTAGTGCAGCACCTGCGGTTCCTCGTGGTACACGCGGCCGATGCCGTGGCCGCAGTATTCACGCACCACGCTGAAGCGCTCGGCCTCGGCGTAGGTCTGGATCGCATGCCCGACATCGCCGAGCGTCGCGCCCGGCCTCACCGCGCGGATGCCGCGGAACATGGCCTCGCGAGTCACCTCGACCAGGCGCTTGGCCATCACCGACGGCGTGCCGGCGAAGTACATGCGGCTGGTGTCGCCGTGCCAGCCGTCCTTGATGACGGTGACGTCGATATTGACGATGTCGCCGTCCTTCAGCACCTTGGCTTCGTTCGGGATGCCGTGGCAGATGACGTTGTTGACGGAGATGCAGGTGGCCTTGGGATAGCCGCGGTAGCCGACGTTGGCCGGCGTGCCCTGCTGCACGTTGACGATGTGCTCGTGGCAGATGCGGTCGAGTTCCTCGGTGCTGACGCCCGGCTTCACGTGCGGGGCGATCATCTGCAGGACCTCGGCGGCCAGGTGGCCGGCGATGCGCATCTTCTCGATCTGGTCTGGGGTCTTGGGCTTGATGGTCATCCTGACATTATCTTCGATTTCGGCGCAGATCTGGCTCCGGTCGCGCAAGCAAGGACGCCTCTCAGCCCCCGCCCCCCCACGAAAGCGTGATCCGGCCACCTATTCATATGCGGCCTCCCGTTAACGGTCATCCTGTTGACATGTGACCGCCGCGCTACCCATGCGCCGCGGTCATCACGATGGAATGACCTTGTTTTTTACGGAGATACACACGCAATGAACCTGATGAAATTCGCCGTGGGCCTCGCCGTCATCGCCAGCGCAGCCCATGCCTCCAATGCGCATGCCCAGAGCGCGTCCACGACGTTCGACGTGACGATCACGATCACCAGCACCTGCAGCATCGACACGCCGGCGGCCACCGACGTGGCCTTCGGCACCCAGCCTTCGACAGCCACCGCCATCGAAGCCACCGGCCAGCTGAACGTCAACTGCACTCCCGGCACGGATTACGACATCGCGCTCGATGCGGGCCTGAACGACGGTGGTGCCGGCATTGGCGCGCGCGCCATGAGCAGCGGCGCCGACCTCGTGCCCTACCAGCTCTACCAGGATCCTGCGCGCACCGCCGTGTGGGGCGAGACCATCGGTACCGACACCTTGGCAGGCACGGGGACCGGTGCGGTGCAGCCCATCCAGGTCTACGGGCTGACGCCGTCCGCCAACTTTCCGGCGGCCAGCTACATCGACACCGTGACCGCGACGATCACCTACTGATCATCGTGCCAAACAGCGCGCTGTCCCGCCCGGCGTGGGGGGCGGTCTGCTTGGCATTTGTCTTGATGGTGCCAGGCGTCGTCGCCGCGAGTGGCCTCCAGGTGTCCCCCACGACGGTGAGGATCGCCGCAGGCCACAGTGCCGATGGCATCGTGCTCGAAAACACGGGTACGGAAGTCCTGCACGCACAGGTCCGGGTCTTTCGCTGGACGCAGGCCGATGGTGAGGACATCCTGGAACCAACGGCCGACCTGACCATCAGCCCGCCGATGCTGACGCTCCCGCCCGGCGGTGACCAGCTGGTGCGCGTGATCCGCACCGGACCGCCTCCCGCGCGCGAAACCAGCTACCGGGTCGTCGTGGACGAACTTCCACTGCCTCGCGACGAGGCCACCGAGGGGCGTCCCGAGCTGCGTTTCGTGCTGCGCTATTCCATGCCGGTCTTCCTCGCCCCCGAGGAGCCGGTCGCCCCGGCCCCGATGCTGCAGGCAAGCCTGGCGAGCGTGGACGGCCGGCGGCACATCGAACTGCGCAATCCGGGTAACGGGCATGCACAGGTGTCCGACCTGGCGCTTGTCGCGCCCGACGGCAGCCGGCGCGTGATCGCACCCGGCCTGTCGGGGTATGTGCTGCCTGGGCAATGGCGCCGCTGGCTGCTGCCTGACGGTCTCGCAGCAGACCCTGCGGTTGCGTTTGAAGCAAGGATCAATGGTGAAGCGGCTGGACGCCCGCTGGCGTTGGACCGGTAGCGTCCTGCTGCTGGCGGTCGCACCGCTGGCCCACGCCCAGAATGCCGCCGCGATTCCATCCCTCACACCCGCCGGGAGCGCGGGCATGTGGTCGCCGGCGCCAATGCAGGTCCACCTGGAGGTCCGGCTGAACCACGCACGCCTGCCGCAGCTGGTGGTGTTTGAACTTCGTGGAGGGCGGCTCCATGCGGGAGCCGATACGCTGCGACAGCTGGGATTCCGCGACCCCGGCCCGGCGGATCGCCTCCCGACGCCGCTTGATGCCATGCCCGGCGTGGAGGTGTCCTACGATGCCGCTCGCCAGCAGGTCGACATCCAGGTTCCGCTGCCCCTCCTGGCATTGGATGTCACACGCTTGGGGCGCGATCCGGATCCGGTGCCGATGGCAGCCGAATCGGCACCGGGACTGCTGCTCAACTATGACCTGTACGCCAGCGACGGCAGTTACGGCAGCAACGCAACTGCCACCACCGAACTGCGCGCGTTCGGCCTGGGTCGTGGCGTGTTCAGCAATACTGCGGTCACGCGCCGGTACAGCGAGCCCGGGCGTGGGTGGCACACCGATTCGATCCGACTGGACACCAGCTGGGAGCTCTCGTTCCCTGGACCTGCCGTCACTGCGACGTTCGGCGACACCTTTACAGGCTTCCTCGACTGGACGCGCCCGGTGCGGATCGGCGGTATCCAGGTGGGCCGCAACTACGGCCTGCAGCCTTACCGCGTCACCGCCCCGCTCCCGGAGTTTCTCGGGGAAGTGTCGGTGCCGTCGGACATCGAGCTCTACGTCAACGGCATCCGCCAGTACAGCGGCAGTGCGCCGGCGGGGCCGTTCCAACTGGGCCTGGCGCCGGGCGTGTCCGGCGCGGGCAACGCGCAGATGGTGATCACGGACGCGTTCGGACGCGTGCGCACGCTCGACTTTCCGTTCTATTCCACCCAGCGGCTGCTCGCTCGCGGGCTGTCCGACTGGTCCGTGGGCCTGGGCGTGGTGCGCGAGGCCTATGGCGTGCGCTCGTTCCACTACGCCAGCGAGCCGATGGCCAGTGGCAACTACCGCCGCGGCCTCAGCGACCGCTTCACGCTCGAAGCGCATGGAGAGGTCGGCGACAGCCTGAGCAACGCGGGACTCGGCGGTGTCTGGCTGCTTGGCCTGGGCGGCGTGCTGGGCGCATCGCACGCGCGAAGCCGGCACGACGCGGACAGCGGCTCGCAGAGCACGCTCGGCTACGCGTGGAGCAACCGCCATTTCCATGCTTCGCTCGATACCAGCCGCACCAACGGCCGCTACCGTGACATCGCGTCGCTCTACGGGCTGCCGCCGTCGCGACGCAGCGAGCGGGCCATGCTCGGCCATACCAGCAGCGCACTTGGCAGCATCAGCCTCAGCTATGTCCGGCTCGATCATCCGCAGCCGAGCGAAATCGAGACCTCGCGCTACGCGGGCCTGTTCTGGAGCACGAGCTTCGCAGGCGCGTGGTCTGTCAATGCGTCGGTGAACCAGAACCTCGACGATAGTGCCGACCGCAGCCTGAGCCTCGGCATCGTGGTGCCACTGGGCCCTGACAGACAGGCGTCTACATACTGGCAGCGCGACCGCGGTCGTGACCAACTGGTCGCCGACCTGTCGCGTCCGGTCCCCTCGGATGGCGGTTACGGCTGGCGCCTGCAGGCGCGCACCGGAGACGGCGCGGGCGGCCTGGCCGAGCTCGGCTGGCAAGGTGACGCCTTGCGCGTCGGCGCGGGCGTGGCGCGTTTCGACGATTACCAGCACGGTTACGCCCAGGCCAGCGGCAGCCTGGTGCGGCTTGGCGGGGCGACCTTCGCCGCTCGCGACATCCATGACGCGTTCGCGCTGGTGTCCACAGGCGATCAGGCCGGCGTGCCGGTGATGCTCGAAAACAGCCTGGTCGGCCATACCGACCACCGCGGCCTGCTGTTGGTGACGCGCCTGAACGCGTGGCAGCGCAACCAGCTGTCCATCGACCCGATGGACCTGCCCGCCGACATCCGCGTGGGTGCGGTGGAGCAGATCGCCTCCCCCGCCGACCGCTCCGGGACCCGCGTCGAATTCGAACTCACGCCGGTGCGCGCCGCCGTGGTCGTACTGCACGACGCACACGGCGTCCCGATGCCGCTGGGCACCCGCGCCAGGCTCGCCGGCGCCTCGGGCGACGCGATCGTGGGCTATGACGGCGAGGCGTACTTCGAACACCTGGAGACACGCAACAGCCTGCGGGTAGACGCCGCCGGGCACCTGTGTTCAGTGGATTTCGACTACCCAACGACAGCGGCCGCCGGTATTCCGCGGATCGGACCGCTGCGCTGCATTGCAGGAGGCGCACCATGAAACACGCAGAAAGGGCACGGCTCCACGCAGGCTGGATACTGCTCGCGGCGCTCTGGATGTACGCACCGTACGCGCAGGCGACCACGGAGTGCACTGCCACCCAGCCGACCCTCGATTTCGGTTCGGTCGCTACGGATGGCACCACCGACGTGCAGGGCAGTTTCAGCGTGACCTGCCGAACCTTCGGCCTCTCGTTGCTCGCCCGCGCGCGGGTCTTGATGTGTCTCAACCTGGGGGCCGGCGCGTCCGGCTCCGGCCAGTACAATCCCAGGCGCCTGGTCAGCCCCCAGGGGGACATTCTTGGATTCCAGGTGTATCGGGATCCCGCACGCACACTCGTCTGGGGATCACGGCCGGTGCCCGCAGCGCCTACGCCGGTCACCGCCCAGTTCGATTATGCGGTCCCGCTGCTGGGCGGAAACCAGACCCAGACATTCACCCTCTACGGACGGATCGCGCCGCAGGCGGCGGCGGCCGGCACCTTCAGCAACAACTTCGGCGCCGGGCATACCCTCATCGAGTACCGGTACAACGAACAGATACTCGGAACACCGGATTTCCCCGCGTCGTGCAGCACTGGCGGTACGGCTGGAACTCCGTCCGCCTTTCCCTTTCTCGCACGCGCCACGGTGCCCAACCGCTGCGTCATCTCCACGGCGACCAACCTGAGTTTCGGCGCCGTGCCGGGACTGATCGGCACCAATCGCGACCGCAATTCTTCGGTCACGATGACCTGCACCGGTCGCACGGCCTGGAACATGGCGCTCGACCAGGGTCAGAACGCGGCTGGCGCCGCACGCCGCATGCGCCGGGGAACCAGCGGCGATTACGTCGGTTACGAGCTCTACCGCAACGCTGCGCGCACCCAGCGCTGGGGTGCCACGCCAGGCGTCGACACCGTGCAGGGCACCGGCACCGGGGGCGCTCAGACCCTGACGGTATTCGGGCGCGTCCCGGCCGGGCAGGCCGTGCCCGCCGGCGCCTATCGCGATGTGGTGACGGTTACCGTCACCTACTGACCGGAAAATTGCAGGCAGGTCGCGCAGCCCCTATACTCGCGCGGTTGTGGTCCGGCCCCCGTGTCGCCCACCGCCCACGACGGGCGACACCGTCGAATACACACCCGCTGCAAACACCCGTTCCGGGGTGTCCCGAGCCTGCAAGGGCAAAGGATCTGGATACGGAGGCAGCGGGGAGGCCCAACCCCGGAACCTTTCGCCGATTGTCGCCCTCCCGGGCCGCGACGGTGAGCCGCCACACCCTTCCGGCGGCCGGGTTCCCCATCAGGAATGACCACAATGTCCCAGATCACCATGCGCCAGATGCTGGAAGCCGGCGTCCACTTCGGCCACCAGACGCGCTACTGGAATCCCAAGATGGCGCCGTACATCTTCGGTGCCCGCGGCAAGATCCACATCATCAACCTCGAGAAGACCGTCCCGCTGTTCTCGGACGCGATGAACTTCATCTCCGGCATCGCCCAGAAGCGCGGCATGATCCTGTTCCTCGGCACCAAGCGCAGCGCGCGCGAGCCGATGAAGGAAGAGGCCGAGCGCTGCGGCATGCCGTACATGACCCAGCGCTGGCTGGGCGGCACGCTGACCAACTTCCGCACCGTGAAGGGCTCGGTCTCGCGCCTGAAGACGCTGGAAGCCGGCGAGACCGACGGCAGCTTCGACAAGCTGGTCAAGCACGAAGTCCTGGGCCTGCGCCGCGAGCGCGACAAGCTCGAGGCCTCGCTGGGCGGCATCAAGGAAATGAACCGCCTGCCCGACGCCCTGTTCGTGATCGACATCGGTCATGAAGACATCGCCATCAAGGAAGCCAAGAAGCTCGGCATCCCGGTGATCGCGGTCGTCGACACCAACTACGACCCCAACCTGGTCGACTACCCGATCCCCGGCAACGACGACGCCATCCGCGCCGTGCAGTTGTACGCCCGCGCCGCGGCCGACGCCGTGCTCGAGGGCAAGGCCGCCGCGCCGAGCGCCGCGACCGTGCGCGAGGAAGAGTTCAGCGAAGGCGGCGAAGGCGACAAGCCGCGCCGCGCGCCGGCCCGCAAGAAGGCCGAGGCCGCGGAAGCCAAGCCCGCAGCCGCCAAGCCCGAGGCCGCCGAAGCGAAGCCCGAAGCTGTCGAGGCCAAGCCCGAGGCGGCCGAGAGCAAGCCCGAAGCCGCCGAGTAACGCGCCAGGCATCACACGCCTGACACGCGGCCGCGCCACCATGCGCGGCCGCGAACTTTGAAAACCCACAGATTCGAGGTCCCCAATGGAAATCACCGCTTCCCTGGTCAAGGAACTGCGCGAGCGCACCGGCGCCGGCATGATGGAGTGCAAGAAGGCGCTCACCGAGGCCGGCGGCAACATCGACGCCGCCGCCGAGGCGCTGCGCAAGTCGGGCCTGGCCAAGGCCGACAAGAAGGCCGACCGCGTCGCCGCGGAAGGTCGCGTCGCCCTCGCCCAGCAGGGCAATCGCGCCGCGCTGGTCGAGATCAACTCCGAAACCGACTTCGTCGCCAAGGACGAGAACTTCCTCGCGTTCTGCGAAGCCGTGGCCACCGCCGCGCTGGGCGTCGACAGCGTCGAGGCCCTCAAGGCCGCGAGCCTCGACGGCCAGACCGTCGAGGAAACCCGCGCTGCGCTGATCTCCAAGGTCGGCGAGAACGTGCAGGTGCGCCGCATGGCCTCGATCGAGAGCGCCGACACCGTCGCCGGTTACGTCCACGGCGGCCGCATCGGCGTGTTGATCGAGCTGAAGGGCGGCGATGCCGAGCTCGCCCGTGGCCTGGCCATGCACGTGGCGGCGATGAACCCGCCGCACAACAAGGCCTCCGACGTCCCGGCCGACTTCCTTGCCAAGGAAAAGGAAATCGAGCTGGCGAAGATGAGCGACAAGGACCGCGCCAAGCCGGCCGAGATCCTCGAGAAGATCATCAGCGGCAAGATCGCCAAGATCGTCAACGAGGTCACGCTGTACGGCCAGCCCTACGTGCTCGACACCGACAAGAGCGTCGAGCAGGTGCTGAAGGCCGCCGGCGCCGACGTCATCCGCTTCGAGCGCCTGGCCGTCGGCGAAGGCATCGAGAAGGTGGTCGAGGACTACGCCGCCGAAGTGATGAAGCAGGCCGGCCTGGCCTGACGCGCGCCGCGGACCGCGATGCACGCACGAAGGGCCGCGGAGCAATCCGCGGCCCTTCGCTTTTTTCCGCTAGAATTCCCGCGATTACCGCCGGAGACCCACCATGTCGCAACTCGCCTATCGCCGCATCCTCCTCAAGCTGTCCGGCGAGGCACTGATGGGCGACGAGGACTACGGCATCGACCCCAAGATCATGCACCGCCTGGCGGCTGAGATCATCGAGGCGCAGCAGGCCGGGGCCGAGATCGCGCTGGTGGTCGGCGGCGGCAACATCTTCCGCGGCGCGGGCCTGGCCGCGGGCGGCATGGACCGCGTCACTGGCGACCAGATGGGCATGCTGGCCACGGTGATCAACGCGCTGGCGATGCAGGACGCGCTGGAAAAGCTCGGCGCCAAGGTACGCGTGATGAGCGCGATCAAGATCAACGACGTCTGCGAGGACTACATCCGCCGCCGCGCGATCCGCCACCTGGAAAAGGGCCGGCTCACGATCTTCGCCGCCGGCACCGGCAATCCCTTCTTCACCACCGACTCCGGCGCCGCGCTGCGCGCGATCGAGATCGGTGCCGACCTGCTGCTCAAGGCGACCAAGGTCGATGGCGTCTACGACTCCGACCCGAAGAAGAATCCCGACGCCGTGCGCTTCGACCGCCTGAGCTACGACGAGGTCATCCGTCGCGACCTGCAGGTGATGGATACCGCGGCGTTCGCCCTGTGCCGCGACAGCGACCTGCCGCTGCGGATCTTCGACATGGAACAGCCCGGCCAGTTGCTGCGCATCCTCAAGGGCGAGCCGATCGGCACCCTGGTCCAGGGCCGGGGCTGAGGCCTTCTTCCGGGAGCGGCCATGGCTGCTCCCGCATCCGGCCACGCGGGAAGACTGCGGCATGCCGGCTGGAATAGTGTCCGCGCGCGGCCCGTGCCAGCCTGAGCGCATGCATCGCCACCACCACGACCATGGCCATCACGGCCACCACCACGCGCCTGCGCCGGGAACGGCCACGCGCACCTTCGCCGTCATCACCCTGGTCAACCTGGGCTACACCGTGGTCGAGGCGGCCTACGGCTTCCTGACCGGTTCCCTGGCCCTGCTGTCCGATGCCCTGCACAACCTTGGCGACGTGCTCGGGCTGGCCATGGCCTGGGGCGCCGCGGTGATCGCGCAGTGGCCGCCGACCGAGCGCCATACCTACGGCTGGCGCCGCGCCACCCTGCTCTCGCCACTGGCCAACGCGGTGCTGCTGGTGGGGCTGTCGGGAGCCCTCGCCTGGGAGGCCCTGCGCCGGATGTGGGCCCCGCCCGAAGTCCCGGGCATGACCATCATCGTGGTCGCCGCGATCGGAATCGCCGTCAACTTCGGCACCGCGCTGATGGTGAGCGGCGGCCATGCCCACGACCTCAATCGCCGCGGCGCCTACCTGCACCTGATGGCCGACGCGGGCATCTCGCTGGCCACCGTGCTCGCCGGCGCCGGCATGCTGGCCTGGGGCTGGGCGCTGCTGGACCCGGTGACCGCGCTGCTGATCGGGGTGGTGGTGGCGGTGGGCGCCGTCGGCCTGCTGCGGGACAGCTTCAACGCCGCGATGGACGCGGTACCGCCGGGCATCGACACGTCCGAGGTGCGTGATTTCATCGCCGCGCAGCCGGGCGTCGCCTCGGTGCACCACCTGCATATCTGGTCGCTGGGCGCCGGCGGGGTGGCGATGACGGCCCACCTGGTGCGCCCGCAGGGCGACGACGACGCGTTCATGCGCGCCACCGCCGAAGCCCTGCAGGCGCGCTTCGGCATCAACCACGCCACCCTCCAGGTCGAACGCGGCGACGGTGCATGCGGCGGTCACGCAGCGCAGTGAGGCTCCGGCGCGTCGCGGTCGTCGCGCTTCGCCTATAATCCGCCGATTGCGAACAGGAGCCCGCGGCCCATGCTCAACGAGATCAAGAAAGACACGCAGACGCGCATGGCGAAGAGCGTGGAATCGCTGCGCCACGACCTGACCAAGGTCCGCACCGGCCGCGCGTCCACCGCGCTGGTCGACCACCTCAGGGTCAACTACTACGGCTCGGACATGCCGCTCACCCAGGTCGCCTCGGTCGGGGTGAGCGACGCGCGCACGCTCACCATCACGCCCTGGGAAAAGCCCATGGTCGCGGCGGTCGAGAAGGCGATCCTCGCCTCCGACCTCGGCCTGACGCCGAACACCGCCGGCACCACCATCCGCATCAACCTGCCCGCGCTCACCGAAGAGCGCCGCCGCGAGCTGAGCAAGCTGGTTCACGCCGAGGGCGAGTCCACCAAGGTGGCGATCCGCAACATCCGCCGCGACTCCAACCAGCAGGTCAAGGACCTGCTGAAGGAAAAGGCGATCAGCGAGGACGACGAGCGCCGCGTCGAGGGCGAGATCCAGAAGATCACCGACGACGCCATCAAGGACGTCGATGAAGTGGTCAAGGCCAAGGAGCAGGAGCTGATGGCGGTCTGACGGGGGTCGCGATGAACGCACCGCCCGCCACGCCACGCATCCCGCGCCACGTCGCCATCATCATGGACGGCAACGGCCGCTGGGCCGCGCGCCGCCGCCGGCCGCGCATGATCGGCCACCGCGCCGGCGCGCGCGCGGTCAACCTGTGCATCGACTTCTGCCTTGAGCGCGGCGTCGGGGCCCTCACCCTGTTCGCGTTCTCGAGCGAGAACTGGGGCCGCCCCGCCGACGAAGTCGGCGCCTTGATGAAGCTGTTCCTCAACGCGCTGGACCGCGAGGTGGGCGAGCTCCACCGCCGCGGCGTACGCGTGCGCTTCATCGGCGACCGCAGCCGCTTCGACGCCGCGATCACCGCGCGCATGGACGCCGCCGAGGGACTCACCGCCGGCAACGACCGCCTGGCGCTCTCGATCGCCGCCAGTTACGGCGGCCGCCAGGACATCGCCAGCGCCGCGCGTGCGCTGGCCGTGGACGTTGCCGAAGGCCGCCTGCGTCCCGAGGACATCGACGAGGCGGCGCTGGGCGCGCGCGTGGCGCTGGCCGACCTGCCGGCCCCCGACCTGTTCATCCGCACCGGCGGCGACCTGCGGATCAGCAACTTCCTGCTCTGGCAGCTTGCCTACACCGAACTCTGGTTCACCGACCTGCTGTGGCCCGACCTGGACGCAGCGACGCTTCAACAGGCGTTCGACGACTTCGCCCGCCGCGAGCGACGCTTCGGCCTCACCGGTGAGCAGCTGGCCTCCAGCGCAACCACGGATACCATCACCCCATGACCCGCACCAGAATCCTTGCCGCCCTCGTCATGGCTCCGGGGACCATCGCAGCCGTTCTGCTGCTGCCCACGCCGTGGATGATGCTGGCTGCCGCAATCGTCTTCCTCGCCGCGCTATGGGAATGGTTCGCGCTGGCCGAGATCGAAGATTCGCTCGCGCGAAGTGCTCTGCTGGTGCTGAACCTGCTTTTGATGGTGGCCCTGGTCTGGGGCACCGGCGGCACTGCCGCCACGCTTGTCCTGTTCAAGCTTGCTGTGGTGCTGGGCGTGATCTGGTGGCTGCTGGCCATGCTGTGGCTGGTGCACTACGACTTCGCCTCCGACCACGACACCAACGCGCGCGTGTTCAAGCTTGCCGCGGCGACCTTCGCCGTGGTCCCGGCGTGGTGCGCGCTGGCGCTCCTGCACAACGACGGCCCCGCCTGGCTGCTGCTGGTGCTGATGACCGTCTGGGCCACCGACACCGGTGCCTATTTCGCCGGGCGTGCGTTCGGCAAGCGCAAGCTGGCGCCGCGGATCAGCCCCAACAAGACCATGGCCGGCCTGGTTGGCGGTGCCGCGGGCGGCGTGCTGGCGGCGACCCTGGGCGCATGGATCATCGGCGTCGGGATTCCCGTGCTGCCGCTGGTGGCGCTGGTGGCCCTGCTTACCGTGCTGTTTTCCGTGGTGGGCGACCTGTTTGAAAGCCTGCTCAAGCGCCACGTCGGCGCCAAGGATTCCGGCAACCTGATTCCCGGCCATGGCGGGATCATGGACCGCCTCGACAGCGTGTTCGCCGCACTGCCCGTGTTCGCGCTGGGCAAGATCTGGCTGGGCTTCTGATGCGCAGCGTCGCCGTCCTCGGCGCCACCGGCTCGATCGGCACTTCGACGCTGGACGTCATCGCCCGCCACCCGGAGGCCATGCGCGCCAGCGCGCTCGCCGCCGGCAGCAAGGTCGAGGCGCTGCTCGAGGCCTGCCGCCAGCACCGTCCCGACGACGCCGCGATCGCCGACGAAGCCGCGTATCCCCGGCTCCGCGACGGACTGCGCGAGGCCGGGCTCCCGACCCGCGCGCACGCCGGCATGGCCGCGATCGCCGACCTTGCCGCCGACGGTGGAACCGACACCGTGGTCGCCGCCATCGTGGGCGCCGCGGGCCTGGATTCGACGCTTGCCGCGGCGCGCGCGGGCAAGCGCCTGCTGCTCGCCAACAAGGAGTCGCTGGTGCTTGCCGGGGAGCTGGTGATGGCCACCGCCCGCGAGCACGGGGCGCAGGTCATCCCGATCGACAGCGAGCACAGCGCCATCTTCCAGTGCCTGCCGCCCGATGCCGCCTGCACGGACGTGCGCCGGCTTGTGCTGACCGCTTCCGGCGGCCCGTTCCGCGGCCGCGACCGCGCGTCGCTCGCCGACGTCACGCCCGCCCAGGCCGTGGCCCACCCCAAGTGGTCGATGGGCCCGAAGATCTCGGTCGACTCCGCCACCCTGATGAACAAGGGTTTGGAGGTGATCGAGGCCCACCACCTGTTCGGGCTGCCTGCGGCCCGCATCGACGTGCTGGTGCACCCGCAGAGCCTGGTGCATTCGCTGGTGGAGTTCATCGACGGCTCGACCCTTGCGCAGCTCGGCCTGCCGGACATGCGCACCGCGCTGGCGGTCGGCCTGGCCTGGCCGCGGCGCATCGAATCGGGCGTCGGCGGGCTCGACCTGCTCGCCCACGGCCGCCTGGACTTCGAGCCACCGGATACCGAAGCCTTCCCCTGCCTGCGCCTGGCCTTCGACGCACTGGCCGCGGGCGGCACGGCGCCCGCAGTGCTCAACGCCGCCAACGAGGAGGCGGTTTCAGCCTTCCTTCAGGGCCGCACCGGCTTCCTGTCCATTCCCGCGCTGGTCGAAGAAGCGCTGGCAGCGCTGCCGGCCAGGCCCGCCGCGTCCCTCGAGGCGCTGCGCGAGGCCGACGCGCTCGCCCGCGACGTGACCCGGCGCGCCCTCGCCCGCCAAGCCCACTGACGAGCACGCAATGACTACTTTCCTGGGTTCCGTGTGGTGGATGATCGTCAGCCTGGGCGTGCTGGTGACCTTCCACGAGTTCGGCCACTTCTGGGTGGCCCGGCGCAACGGCGTGAAAGTGCTGCGGTTCTCGGTCGGGTTCGGCCGGCCGCTGTGGAAGCGCGTGGGTCGCGACGGCACCGAGTACGTGGTCGCCGCCCTGCCCCTGGGCGGCTACGTGCGCATGCTCGACGAGCGCGAGGGCGACGTCGCGGAGTCCGAACTCGGGGCGGCCTTCAACCGCAAATCGGTCTGGCAGCGCATCGCCATCGTGGCCGCGGGACCCATCGCCAACCTGCTGCTGTGCCTCGCCCTGCTCTGGGCGATGTTCGTGATCGGCCGGCCCGACTACCAGCCGGTGCTGGGCCAGGTCCAGGGCATCGCCGCGGAGTCGGGCCTGGCGCGCGGCGACACCCTGCTCCGGATCGGCGACCGACCGACCCCGACCTGGAGCGAGGCGGCGATGGCCCTGACCACCGCCGCCATGGACCGCTCCGACGTCGAGGTGCGCATGCGCACCGCCCAGGGCAGCGAGGCGGTCCGCACGCTGCGCCTGTCCGCGCTGCCCGAGGACCTCGAGGCCCGGCGCACGATCGCGGCGATCGGCATGCTTCCGCAGGCCTTCGTTCTGCCGCCGGACGTGGGCCGGGTGCGCGAGGACAGCGCGGCCTGGGGCGTGCTCGCCGAGGGCGACCGCATCACCGCCATCGACGGCGTGGCCGTGCACGCCTTCGCCGACATCGGCCCGCTGGTGCAGGAACTCGGCACCCAGGGCGGAAAGGGCATGATCGAGGTCGAGCGCGACGGCGAGCGGCTGGCGCTGGAGATCGCGCCCACGCTGGCCGAAGCGGAGGGGCGGGAACCCTTCTGGGCCCTGGGCATCGAGCCCACCCCGCGCTCGGCCGTCCACGACGCCACCCTGCGCCATGGCCCGCTGGCCGCCGTTCCCGCAGCCGCCGCCGAGACCTGGCGCCTCACCCGCGATACCCTGGGCATGGTCTGGCGCATGGCCAGCGGCCGGGCCTCGATGGAAAACGTCTCCGGCCCGATCACCATCGCCCGCTATGCCAACGCGTCCGCCGGCATGGGCGCCGCCTGGTTCCTGAATTTCCTCGCCCTGCTCTCGCTGAGCCTGGCGATCATCAACCTGCTGCCGATCCCGATCTTGGACGGCGGTCACCTGTTGTATTACCTTATCGAGTTGGTCAAGGGCAGCCCCTTGAGCGAGCGCGCGATGGTCGCCGGGCAATATGTCGGAATGGCCATGCTCGCAGGCCTGATGGGCCTGGCGTTCTACAACGACATCCTGCAACTGGTGCGCTGATGCCCGCATGTACCACCGCCGCGCCCAGCGCCGCACCCCCACGAAACGCCCGACCCGGACGCCATTGATGACGCGACTCCCGAAACGCCGCCTGCTTGCCATCGCCCTCGCCTCGACGCTCGCCGCGCCGGCCTGGGCCCAGCAGCCGGCCGACCCGCTGGCCGCCTTCGGCATGCCGCCCCAAACCGCCACGGCCCTCGCCCCCGGCGCATTCACGGTCTCCGACATCCGCGTCGACGGCCTGCAGCGCATCGGCGCCGGCACCGTGTTCACCTATCTTCCGATCGAACGCGGCGACAGCATCGATTCCGGCCGGGTCGGCGCAGCCATCCGCGCGCTGTACGCCACGGGCTTCTTCGAGGACGTCAGCATGGGCCGCCAGGGCGACATCCTGGTGGTCGAGGTCACCGAACGCCCGGCGATCAACAAGCTCACGCTCACCGGCAACAAGGACATCAAGACCGAGGACCTGACCAAGGGCCTGAGCGACATTGGCCTGGCCGAGGGCGAGACCTTCGACCGCCTGGCGCTCGACCGCGTGACCCAGGAGTTGACCCGCCAGTACAACAACCGCGGCAAGTACAACGTCGCGATCACGCCCACGGTCTCGCCGCTGGACCGCAACCGCGTCGACGTCACGATCAAGGTCGACGAAGGCAAGGCGGCGAGCATCCGCCACATCAACCTGGTGGGCAACGACAGCTTCGACGACGAGACCCTGACCGGGGCCTGGGAGTCGGGCACCAGCAACTGGTTGAGCTGGTACCGCCGCGACGACCAGTATTCGCGCGAGAAGCTCGAAGGCGACCGCGAGAAGCTGCGCAATTTCTATCTCGACCGCGGCTACATCGACTTCAGCGAGGACAACATCCAGGTCGCGATCAGCCCGGACAAGCGCGACATGTACATCACCGCCGGCCTGACCGAGGGCGAGGTGTACACCGTGGATACGGTCGAGGTCACCGGCGACACCGTGCTGCCGAAGGAAGACATCGAGCGCCTGGTGTACATCAAGCCCGAGATGACCTTTTCGCGCGCGTTGCTCGAGTTCAGCTCGGACCAGATCGCGTCCACGCTGAGCAACATCGGCTACGCCTTCGCGCAGGTCAACGTGATCCCGGAAGTGGACCGCGAGAACCGCCGCGTCGACATCAACCTGCAGGTCGTGCCCGGACCGCGCGTCACCGTGCGCCGGATCGTGTTCAAGGGCAACGCCCGCACCGCGGACGAAGTGCTGCGCCGCGAGATGCGCCAGTTCGAGGGCGCCTGGTATTCGCAGGCGGCGATCGACCGTTCCAAGGTGCGCCTGCAGCGCCTGGGCTTCTTCGAATCCGGCAGCGTCAACGTCGAGAGTAAGCCGGTTCCCGGCACCAACGACCTGGTCGACATCGAGTACAGCGTCACCGAGACCACGTCCGGCAGTTTCATGTTCGGCGTGGGCTACTCGCAGCTCAGCGGCATGACCACCTCGGTGCAGCTGTCGCAGAACAACTTCCTCGGCAGCGGCAACCGCGTCTCGGTCGAGGCCCAGCGCAACGTCTACCTGCAGCGTTACTCGTTCTCGTACCTGAATCCGTACTTCAGCGACAACGGCCTGTCGCTGGGCTACAACCTGTGGTGGCGCGAGTTCGACAACTCCGAGTACAACACCGCGCAATACTCCTCGACCAGCCGCGCGGCGCAGATGGTGCTGGGGATCCCGCTGACCGAGCACGACACCATCACCGCGATGTTCGGCATCGACAGCAACCAGATCTTCGCCTGGCGCGGCAGTTCACCGCAGTCGATCGTCGACTACATCGACGTGATCGGGCAGCGCACCTTCCACGCCTGGCGCGCCGAGCTGGGCTGGGCCCGCGACACCCGCAACGACTTCCTGCAGCCGACGCGCGGCACCCTGCAGCGCGTGTCCATGGAAGTCGCCCTGCCGGGCTCCACCGCCGAGTACTACAAGCTCAACTACGAGTTCTCGAAGTACTGGCAGATTTCCCGCGCGCTGGTGCTCAACACCCGCTTCGAGTTCGGCTATGGCGACAGCTACGGCGATGCGCGCTACGGCACCGTCTACGACCCGGACTCCCCCGAAGACACGGATGACCTGCCGGAAGCCCGCGCCGCGATGGCCGACGGCCTGCCGTTCTTCGAGAACTTCTACGCCGGCGGCGCGCGCTCGGTGCGCGGCTTCCGCGACAACACCCTTGGCCCGCGCGAGGCCGCCTGGAACAGCAGCTACCAGCAGGTCATCGGCGGCGCGGTGAAGACCGTGGGCTCGTTCGAGATGTTCTTCCCCACGCTGTTCGATTCGCCCGCCGCGCGCGTGTCCGCTTTCGTGGACTTCGGCAACGTGTTCAAGGACGTCGATGCCTTCGACGCCGGCGAGCTTCGCGCCTCGGCGGGCGTTGCGCTGATGTGGCGCGCGCCAGTGGGGCCGATCTCGATCAGCTACGCGATGCCGCTGCGCGAACAGGACGGCGACGAACTCGAGCGCCTGCAGTTCACCTTCGGCGGCGCGTTCTAGCCGCCCGGGCACGGAATGATGGCAGCGACCACGCAAACGGCGGCGGCACTGGCCGAGCGCTTCGGCCTTGTCCTGTGCGGTGACGGCGGGGTGGCGGTCGACTCGGTCGCGACGCTGTCCGGCGCAGGCCCGCGGCAGCTGTCCTTCCTGGCCAATCCGCGCTACCGCGGCCAGCTGGCCGGCTCGGACGCGGGCGTGGTGGTGGTCCGCGAAGGCGACGCCGAAGGACTTGACCGGACCGTGCTGGTCGCGCGCGATCCATACGTGGCGTTCGCGAAGATCGCGGCACTGTTCGATCCGGCGCCGCGTGCCAACGCCGGCGTGCATGCCTCCGCGGTGGTGGACGCTTCGGCCGAGGTCGACCCATCGGCCGAGATCGGTCCGCTCGCCTGCATCGGCGCGCGTTCGCGCATCGGCGCCGGCGCGATCATCGGCCCGGGCTGCGTCATCGGCGATGACTGCGTGGTCGGCGCCGGCAGCCGGCTGGTGGCGCGCGCCACCCTGGTGCGCCGCGTGCGCCTGGGCGAACGCGTGCTGGTCCACCCCGGCGCGGTCCTGGGCGCCGACGGCTTCGGCCTGGCGATGGATGCCGGGCGCTGGATCAAGGTCCCGCAGCAGGGCGGCGTGCTGGTCGGCGACGACTGCGAGATCGGTGCCAACACCACCATCGACCGCGGCGCCATCGAGGACACCGTGCTCGAAGAGGACGTCCGCCTGGACAACCAGATCCAGATTGGACACAACGTCCGCATCGGCGCGCACACGGCCATGGCCGGATGTTCCGCCGTGGCCGGCAGCGCCGTCATCGGGCGTTACTGCCTGATCGGCGGCGGCGCGGGCATCCTCGGCCACCTCACCATCTGCGACCGGGTCGTGGTCACCTCGATGGCCCTGGTCACGCATTCGATCGACGTGCCCGGCGAATACTCGTCGGGCACGCCGATCATGGACAACCGCAGCTGGCGCAAGAGCGCGGCGCGGTTCAAGCAACTCGACGCGCTCGCCCGCCAGGTGCAGGCGCTGGAAAAGGAGAAGACATGACGGCGGGCACCCTGAGCTTTCCCATCGGCGTGGAGGGCATCCGCGAGATGCTCCCGCACCGGTACCCGTTCCTGCTGATCGACCGCGTGGTGGCCTTCGAGGACGGCAAGCGCGTGCTTGCGTACAAGAACGTGACCGCGAACGAAAGCTATTTCCAGGGCCACTTCCCCGATCGGCCGGTGATGCCGGGCGTGCTGGTGATCGAGGCCATGGCGCAGGCCGGCGGCTTGCTGACCCAGATCGCGCGCGGCGGCGCCAGCCACGTCGGCCGCCTGTCCTACCTGGTCAAGGTCGACAACGCACGCTTCGCGCGCATGGTCGTGCCGGGTGACCGCCTCGACATCGAGGTCACGATCAAGCGCGAGATCCGCAACATGACCCTGTACTGCGGCGTCGCGACCGTCGATGGCGAAAAGGTGGCCAGCGCCGACATCCTCTGTGCCGAGGTCGATGCCTGACATGGCCGCGGCGTCGATCCACGCCAGTGCGGTCGTCGACCCGTCCGCCGTGATCGGCGAGGGCGTCACGATCGGGCCGTTCACGATCGTCGGCGCCGGCGTCGAGATCGGCGCGGGCACGCAGGTCGGTCCGCACTGCAGCGTGGAAGGGCCGACCCGCATCGGCCGCGACAACCGCATCCATGGCCACGCCGCGATCGGCGGCGAGCCGCAGGACAAGAAGTACCGCGGCGAGCGCGTCGGGCTCGAGATCGGCGACCGCAACGTCATCCGCGAGTTCACCACCATCAACCGCGGCACCGGCGACGGCGGCGGGATCACCCGCATCGGCAGCGACAACTGGCTGCTGGCCTATACCCACGTGGCGCACGACTGCATCGTCGGCGACCACTGCATCTTCTCCAACAACGCGACGCTGGCCGGGCACGTCGTGGTCGGTGACCACGTGATCCTGAGCGGGTTCGCCGGCATCCACCAGTTCTGCCGCATCGGCGACCACGCCTTCATCGGCATGGGGGCCTTCGTCAACGGCGACGTACCGCCCTTCCTGATGGTCGCGCAGGAGGGCTACGGCCGGCCGCGCGGGATCAACGCCGAAGGCCTGAAGCGCCGCGGCTTCGACCAGGACCGGATCGCGGCCATCCGCCGCGCCTACCGCGCCGTCTACATGTCGGGCGAAACGCTGGATGACGCCCGCGGCAAGCTCGCGGAGCTGGCATCGGGCAGCGACGACGTGCGGCTGATGCTCGACTTCATCGACGGCGGCGAACGGCCGTTGCTGCGGTGACCGGCGGCGGGCCGCGCTTCGCGCTGGTCGCCGGCGAAGCGTCCGGCGACCTGCTCGGCGCCGGGCTGGTCGAACGCCTGCGCGAGCGCTTTCCCGATGCCGAGTTCGCCGGGATCGGCGGCGACGCGATGCGCGCCGCCGGCATGGATACCTGGCACGACGCCGGGGAGCTGGCGGTGATGGGCCTGGCGGAAGTGCTCTCGCACCTGCCACGGCTGCTGCGCCTGCGCCGCGGCCTGCGCCGCCGCATCCTCGACTGGAAGCCCGACGCCTTCATCGGCATCGACGCGCCCGACTTCAACCTCGGCCTCGAACGCCAGCTCAAGGCGCGCGGCGTATGCACCGTGCACTACGTCAGCCCCTCGGTCTGGGCCTGGCGCCAGGGCCGCGCGGCGAAGATCGGGCGCAGCGCCGACCGCGTGCTCTGCCTGTTCCCGATGGAGCCGCCGATCTACGCCCGCCACGGCGTCGACGCGCGCTTCGTCGGTCATCCGATGGCCGATGCCATGCCGCTCAATCCCGACCGCCGCGCAGCCCGCGCAGCGCTCGACGTGGACCAGGACGCGCCCGTGCTGGCGGTGCTTCCCGGCTCGCGCCTGGGCGAGATCGAGCGCCTGGGTCCCGCCTTCCTGCAGGCCGCGGCGCTGGTGGCCGAACGCATCCCGGGCCTGCAGGTGCTGGTGCCCGCCGCCAACGCAGCCTGCCGCGAAGCGCTGGCGGCGATGCTGCCGGCCGCGGACGCGACTGCGGTGCGCCTGCTGGACGGCTCCGCACGCGCCGCCATGGTCGCCGCCGACGTCGTGCTGCTGGCCTCGGGCACGGCGACGCTGGAGGCGATGCTCGCCAAGCGCCCCATGGTCGTGGGCTATCGCATCTCGCCCACCACCCACGCCATCGTCAAGGGCCTGGGCATGCTCAAGGTGGACCGCTACGCCCTGCCCAACGTGCTTGCCGGCGAAACCATCGCGCCCGAGCTGATGCAGGACGACTGCACGCCGCTGCAACTGTCCGAAGCTGTGCTTGCCTGGTTCTCCGATCCCGCCGCGATCGAGGCGCTCGAGCCGCGCTACCGCGAGCTGCACATCCTGCTTCGCCGCGACGCCTCGCGCGAAGCGGCCGCGGCCGTGGTCGAGCTGCTCGACCCACGGCATCTCGCCGCAGACGCCGGCGCCGCGCCATGAGGCAGCGGCCTGCGCTGGCGGGGGTCCGCGCGCAGCCGGGACCACCGGGCGCGACCGCGGTGTCCGACCTGGTGGCCGGCATCGACGAGGCCGGCCGCGGCCCGCTGGCCGGGCCGGTCGTGGTCGCGGCCGTCGTCTTCGACCCGGCGCGCCCGCGCATCAACGGCCTGGACGATTCCAAGGCGCTGAAGTCCACGCGCCGCGACGAGCTCTACGAACGCATCATCGACCGCGCCCTGGCCTGGCACGTGGTCGCGATCGGCGTCGAGGACATCGACCGCATCAACATCTACCACGCCACCATGCTCGGCATGCGCCTGGCAATGGAAGCCGTGGCGCACGTGGCCGGCATGGCGCGCATCGACGGCAACGCGATCCCCGCCGGCCTGCCCTGCGCGGCCGAAGCCTGGGTGGGCGGTGATGCGCGCGATCGCAGCATCATGGCCGCATCCATCCTGGCCAAGGTCACCCGCGATCGCGCCATGCACGAGCTGCACGGGCACTATCCCGCCTACGGATTCCACGAACACAAGGGCTATGGCACGCCCGCCCACCTCACCGCGCTGCGCACGCACGGGCCCTGCCCCCAGCACCGCAGGAGCTTCGCGCCGGTGCACGCGGCCGGCGTACCCGATCTGTTCGAGCCGCGCTGAGTCGGGCAGCTCCGTCCTGGAACGCCGGACCGCGCGGGCAGGGCTGTCAAGCCTTGTCCGCGCGGTGGCTGGGACCTAACCTGCTTGGCTGCAACTCCGGCCCCACGATGTCCCGACGCTTCGTCCATCTGACGCTCCACAGCGAGTATTCCCTCGCCGACTCGACGATCCGCATCCCGGAGCTCGTCAAGCGCTGCGTGGCCCTGGGCCAGCCATCGGTGGCGGTGACCGACCGCAACAACCTGTTTTCGCTGGTGAAGTTCTTCCGTGCGGCCGAGGGCGCCGGCATCAAGCCGATCGCCGGTGCCGACATCAGCATCGCCGAAGGCAACGAGGCGCCGGCGACGCTCACCCTGCTCTGCCGCGACCACGAGGGCTACCTGTCGCTGTCGCGGCTGCTCACGCGCGCCTGGATGGAGGGCCAGCGCCACGACGGCGTGGTGGTCCGTCCGGAATGGCTGCGCGAGGTGCACGGCGGCCTGTTCGCCCTCGCCGGGCGCCAGTCGCCAGCCGGTCGCCTGGTCGCCGCCGGCCGGCCGGACCAGGCCGAGGCCTGGGTGAAGGACTGGCGCGGCGTGTTCGACGACGGCCTGCACCTGGCCCTGGCGCGCTGCGGCTTCGCCGACGAGGCGGCATTCAACGACTTCGCGCTGCAGGCGTCCTCGCTGTGCTCGGTGCCGGTGGTGGCCGGCAACGAGGTGCGCTTCATCGACCGCGAGGGCTTCGACGCCCACGAAGCGCGGGTCTGCATCTCGTCGGGGCGCGTGCTGGACGATCCGCGCCGGCCGCGCGACTACACCGCCGAGCAGTACCTGAAGTCCGATGACGAGATGGCGGCGCTGTTCGCCGACGTGCCCGACGCGCTGGCCAACACGGTGGCGCTGGCGCAGCGCTGCAACCTCGAACTCCGGCTGGGCACCTACCACCTGCCCGCGTTCCCGGTGCCCAGCGAGCACACGCTCGACTCCTGGATCCGCAGCGAGGCCCGCGCCGGCCTTGCGCGCAGGCTTGAGCACGCGCCGCTGGCCGCTGGCCACGACCGCGCCAGCTATGACGCGCGCCTGGAGACCGAGCTCGACGTCATCATCCGGATGGGCTTCCCGGGCTACTTCCTGATCGTCTCGGACTTCATCCGCTGGGCCAAGGAACAGGGCATTCCCGTCGGCCCCGGCCGTGGTTCCGGCGCCGGTTCGCTGGTGGCCTGGGCGCTGGAGATCACCGACCTCGACCCCCTGCCCTACGACCTGCTGTTCGAACGCTTCCTCAACCCCGAACGCGTGTCGATGCCCGACTTCGACATCGACTTCTGCATGGACCGGCGCGACGAGGTGATCGACTACGTCGCCGCCAAGTACGGCCGCGACCGCGTCAGCCAGATCATCACCTACGGCACCATGGCCGCGAAGGCCGTCGTGCGCGATGCCGGGCGTGCGCTGGGCTATCCCTTCGGGCTGGTCGACAGCATCGCCAAGCTGGTGCCGATGACCTTGGGCGTGTCGCTGCAGGACGCGCTGGGCCTCACCGAGAAGGGACGCAAGGACGACGCCTGGCGCTCCGACGAGCTGATCGCGCGCTACCGGGACGAGGATGATGTCCGCGACCTGATCGACCTTGCGCTGCAGCTCGAGAACCTGACCCGCAACGCCGGCAAGCACGCCGGCGGCGTGGTGATCGCGCCCTCGCCGCTGTCCGACTTCTGCCCGCTGTTCGCCGAACACGACGGCGACGGCGGCGGCCGCAACCCGGTGACCCAGTTCGACAAGGACGACGTCGAAGCCGTGGGCCTGGTGAAGTTCGACTTCCTGGGCCTGCGTACGCTGACGATCATCGACTGGGCGGTGAAGGCGATCAACAAGCGCCTGGCCGGACAGGCCACGGCGGGCGGAGACGCCCCGGCGCTGGTCGACATCACCAAGCTGCCGCTCGACGACGCAAGGACCTACGAGCTGTTCGCGCGCGGCGACACCGTGGCGGTGTTCCAGTTCGAATCGCGCGGCATGCGCGAGCTGCTCAAGCGCGCGAAGCCCGACCGCTTCGACGACCTGATCGCCCTGGTGTCGCTGTACCGCCCGGGGCCGATGGACCTGATCCCCGACTTCATCGAGCGCAAGCACGGGCGCGCCGAGGTCCAGTATCCGCACGCGCTGCTGGAGCCGGTGCTGGCGCCGACCTACGGCGTGGTGGTGTACCAGGAACAGGTGATGCAGACCGCGCAGATCCTGGGCGGCTATTCGCTGGGCGGCGCCGACCTGCTGCGCCGGGCGATGGGCAAGAAGAAGGTCGAGGAAATGGCGCGCGAACGCGCCAAGTTCGAGGCCGGTGCGCTGGAAACCCACGGCATCGCGCCCAAGGTGGCCGGGCCCATCTTCGACCTGCTCGAGAAATTCGCAGGCTACGGCTTCAACAAGTCGCACGCCGCCGCCTATGCGCTGGTGTCGTACCAGACCGCGTGGCTGAAAACCCATTATCCGGCCGAGTTCATGGCCGCGGTGCTGTCGAGCGACATGGACAGCACCGAGAAGGTCGTCGGCTTCCTCGCCGAGGCGCGCGCGCTCGGGCTCGAAGTACTGCTTCCGGACGCGAACCATTCGGGCTACATGTTCGAAGCCATGGACGCGCGCACCCTGCGCTACGGCCTGGGCGCGGTGAAGGGCGTGGGCCAGGGCGCCTGCGAGGCGATCGCCGCCGAGCGCGAGCGCGATGGCCCGTACGCCAACCTGATGGATTTCTGCCGCCGGATCGAATCCGCGCGCCTGAACCGGCGCACGCTCGAGGCGCTGGTGAACGCGGGCGCGCTGGATGCGCTCGGGCTCAACCGTGCTTCGCTGATGCTGCAGCTACCCGAAGTGCTCAAGGCCACCGACCAGCTGGCGCGCGAGCGCGAGGCCGGCCAGGCCTCGCTGTTCGGAGGCTTCGCCGAGCCCGCGGCCGCCGCGGCGCAGATCACCCTGCCCGAGGTCGCCGAATGGCCGCTGGCACAGAAGCTCGCCGGCGAACGCGACACCCTCGGCCACTACCTCAGCGGCCATCCGCTGGATCCATGGCGCAGCGAACTCAAGACCCTGGTGGGCGCCGACCTCGGCCAGCTCGACCAGCTCTGGGAGTCGGGCAGCAGCATGCGCAAGGGCGGCAACGGCAATGGCGAAGGCGGCCGTGGCGGCTGGCGGCAGGAGGTCACGGCCATCGTCGCCGGCCAGGTCATGGGCATCCGCAAGCGCGGCGAAAGCCAGGCTTTCGTCCAGCTTGAAGACGGCCGTGGCCGCATCGAGTGCGCGTTCTTCTCGGAAGCCTGGGTGGAGTACGCATCGCTGCTGGGCGGCAACCGCATCGTGATCGTCGAAGGCGGCCTGCGCGAGGACGAGTTCAGCGGCGGCTTCTCGCTGCGCGCGCGCCGGGCCTGGGATTTCCACGAGGTCTGCAGGCAGTCCGCACAGCGCCTGTCACTGCGCCTGGACCTGAAGTCCATGGGCGTCCTCGACCGCATCGACACGCTGCTGGCCAGCCACCGCCCGGGGACCACGCCGCTGCGCCTGGACCTGCTGCTGGCGACCGGTGCCGCCGGCAGCCTCGACATCGACGGCGCCGGCTCGGTGCGCGTCGAACCGGACCTCCTGGGCCAGCTGCGCGTGGAACCCGGCGTGCGCGCCGTGCACGTCGCCATGGGTACCCGCCCCTGGGCCAGCTGAGCACTTGCAAGCATCAACGCAGTTGGAGTTCCCGCTCCCACAAAAGCATGCTTCCCGGCCTCCCGGGAGCGACTCCGCTAGACTGGCCCCTTTCACGACCGCAGCCGCCGATGAATCCCAACTACCTAGATTTCGAACAGCCCATCGCGGACCTGGAAGCCAGGATCCAGGATCTGCGCCAGGCCAGTTCCGGCCCCGGCGTCAACATCGATGCCGAGCTCCGCACCCTGCAGAACAAGCTGCGCCTGCGCACCGCGCAGATCTTCCGCGACCTGAGTCCCTGGCAGGTGTCGCAGCTTGCGCGCCACCCCGCGCGGCCCTACACCAACGACTACATCCGCTACGTCTGCGACGAGTTCCATGAGCTCGCCGGCGACCGCGCCTACTCCGACGACGCCGCCATCGTCGGCGGCATCGGCCGCATCAACGGCCGCAGCGTGATGATCATCGGCCACCAGAAGGGCCGCGACACCAAGGCCAAGGTGCGCCGCAACTTCGGCATGCCGCGGCCCGAGGGCTATCGCAAGGCGTTGCGCCTGATGAAGATGGCCGAGCGCTTCAAGCTGCCGCTGCTGACCTTCATCGACACCCCCGGCGCCTATCCCGGCATCGGCGCCGAGGAGCGCGGCCAGTCGGAGGCCATCGCCCGCAACTTGATGGAGATGGCCGAGCTGCGCACGCCGATCGTGTGCACCGTGATCGGCGAAGGCGGCTCCGGCGGCGCGCTGGCGATCGGCGTCGGCGACCGCACGGTGATGCTGGAATACAGCACCTATTCGGTGATCTCGCCCGAGGGCTGCGCCTCGATCCTGTGGAAGGACGCGGCCAAGGCCAAGGACGCGGCCGAGCAGCTGGGCCTCACCGCCAAGCGCCTGCTGGGCCTGGGCCTGGTCGACAAGATGGTGCGCGAGCCGATCGGCGGCGCGCACCGCAATCCCCGGCAGATGGCGCTTCGCCTGAAGGCGGTGCTGGTCAACGAAATCGACGCATTGGAAGGCCTGCCCGTCGACGCCCTGCTGGAAAAGCGCTACCGGCGCCTGCGCGGCTATGGCGCCTACGAAGCCGCCTGAGCGCCTGGCCTGCCACGCCTGATCGCATAGACTTCCCCTGCCGGCAATCCGCCGGCAAGGGGAGAAAATGAATGATCATCAAGCGTATCGACGTGCTGTCAGCGGCGAAGATCACCGGCATCATCGCGGCGGCCTTTGGCCTGCTCGCAGGCGTCATCATGTTCCTGTTCAGCAGCCTGTTCGGCAGCCTGATGGGTGACGGTGGCGGTATCTTCGCCGCGGTCGGCGGATTCATGGGGATCATCGTCCTGCCGATCATGTACGGCATCTTCGGCTTCGTCGGCGGCGCGATCCAGGCGCTCATCTACAACCTGGCGGCCGGTTTCATCGGCGGCATCCGCGTCGAAACCGAGTGAAACGGCGCGGCACGCGGCGGCCTGTCCGTCGCGTGCCGCGGCGCACCCGATGAACCACGACCTGCCCGATGGCCCGCTACCGGAAAGCCTGCTCCCGGAGCATGTGTTCACGGTCCCGGACCACGACACCGGCAACGGCACAGCGATCACCGTCGCCCTGAGCGGCGGGCTCGATTCCAGCGTGCTCCTGCACCGGCTTGCGGCGCTGCCCGTGATCCGCGCGCGCGGCCTGCGCGCACTCCATGTACATCACGGCCTGCATCCCGATGCCGATGCCTGGGCCGCCCACTGCATCGCGACCTGCGCCGCCCTGGACGTGCCCCTGGCGGTGCAGCGGGTCGCGGTGGAACGGGACAGCGGCCTGGGCCTCGAAGGCGCGGCGCGCGCGGCGCGACACGCGGCCTTCGCCGCAGCCCTCGGCAAGGACGAGGTGCTCGCGCTCGCCCACCACCAGGACGACCAGGCCGAAACCTTCCTGCTGCGCGCCCTGCGCGCCTCCGGCCCCGATGGACTGGCGGCGATGCGTCCCTGGCGCCGCTTCGCCGCCGGATGGATGTGGCGCCCGCTGCTGCGCCTGCCACGCGCACGCCTGGAAGCCTGGGCGCGTGGCCGCGACCTGGCCTGGATCGAAGATCCGGCCAACGCCGACCCGATGCACGACCGGACGCTTCTCCGCCGGACCGTGCTGCCGCTGCTGCGCCAGCGCTGGCCGAGCGCCGATGCGGCGCTGGCGCGCAGCGCCGCGCTGAGCGCCGAGGCGGCGGACCTGCTCGCCGTGCATGATGCCGCCGCGCTGGACGGCCTGATGGCCACACCGACCGACAGCGACGGGCGCGACGCCGCGGCCGGCGACGACGACCGCGGGGGTGACCGGAATCGCGACGACCGGACCCTGCCGATCGGCCCGCTGAAGACGCTGCCATCCGCGCAGCGCGCACGCCTGCTCCGCGCCTGGGTCGCAGACCTTGGCCTGCCGCCGCTGCCGGCATCGGCCATCACCGGCATCACCGGCCTGCTTGACGCCGGTAGCGACAGCGCCGCCATGTACCGCTGGGCGGACTCATGCCTGCGCGCATGGCGCGGCCGGCTCCACGCCCTGCCGCTGCAGGCCCTGGCGCCGCTCCGGGCGGACTGGATTCAGGACTGGGACGGTCGCGCGCCGCTGCCCCTGCCCGGGGGCGGAAGCCTCGCGCTTGAAGGCGCCGATGCCTTCGGGGAGCCGCTGCACGCCCATGCCCGCCGCGGCGGCGAACGCATCCGCCTGCCGGGCCGCATGCACTCGCACGCGCTCAAGCACCTGCTCCAGGACGCGGGGATTCCGCCGTGGCAGCGCGCCCGCATGCCGCTCCTGTCCGCTGCCGACGGTCGCCTGCTCGCCGCCGGCAACCGGTTCCTCGACGCTGCGCTGCATGACTGGCTGCAGCTGCGCGGTGCCAGGCTGCGCTGGCGGGACTTGGCGTAAACTGGCACCCATGCCAAGCACGCCCGAACCCGCCAACGCCACGTCCCCCGTCGCCGACTTCGAAGTCTCGCTCGACTCGCTCGAGCAGCTGGTCGAAAAGATGGAGCGCGGCGAAATGAGCCTGGAAGACTCGCTCGCCGCCTACGAACGCGGCGTCGGCCTGTACCGTCGCTGCCAGCAGGCGCTGGAAGCGGCCGAGCTGCGCGTACGCCTGCTCACCGATCCCCAGCAGCCGGACTCGGCCACGGCATTCCCGGCCAGCGGCGACGATGCCTGACGCCAACGCCGCGGGCGCCACCGCGGCACGGCTCGAGGACTGGCGGCAGCGCATCGACGGCGTGCTCGAAGCCGCCCTCGCCGATCATCCCGCGGCCGAACAGCGCCTGGGCGAAGCCATGCGCCACGCCGTGCTGCTCGGTGGCAAGCGCATGCGCCCGCTGCTGGTCTACGCCGCCGGCACCGCATTCGGCGCAGCGGAGTCCGCGCTTGATGCGCCCGCGGCGGCCATCGAACTGGTCCACGCTTATTCCCTGGTCCACGACGACCTGCCTGCGATGGACGACGACGCCCTGCGCCGCGGCCAGCCCACCGTGCACGTCGCGTATGGCGAAGCCACCGCGATCCTGGCCGGCGACGCCCTACAGTCGCTGGCCTTCGCCGTGCTTGCCGGCGCCCATCCCGATGTCGGCGACGCCGCCCGCGTGGCGATGCTGCGCGAACTTGCGCAGGCCGCCGGCGCAGCCGGCATGTGCGGTGGCCAGGCCCTGGACCTGGCAGCGACCGGCACTGGCTCCGCGTCCAGCCTCGAGGCCCTCGAGCGCCTGCATGCGCTCAAGACCGGTGCCCTGATCCGCGCCGCGCTGCGCATGGGCGCGATCGCGGCCGACGCCGGCGACGACCGGCGCCAGCACCTGGACGCCTTTGCCGGCGCCCTCGGCCTGGCCTTCCAGATCCGTGATGACCTGCTCGACGTCGAGGGCGAAAGCGCCGTGCTCGGCAAGACCGCCGGCAAGGACGCGGCGCAGGACAAGGCGACCTTCCCCGCCCTGATCGGCGCCACGGCATCACGCGCGCGGCTCGCGGAGCTGGCCGCGGTCATGGACGCCGCGCTCGCGCCGATCGGCCCTCGCGCCGCGCCACTGGCCGCACTGGCCACGCTGGCGATCCACCGCTCGTACTGATCACTGGCGGGTTTCTCCCGCGTTTGTCGTATACCCCCTGAACCGGTGCAAGAGGCGCAGCGACAGGGGTGAGAGGGTCGTTCGGACATAGGGTGCGCGCTGCCATCGACAGCATGATGGCGAGCGCCGGCATCAGCTTCATGGATGCGTGGGCGGTGGTGGAACGTGGCTACCGGCGACCCCTGGCGTGGATTTCGCAGCGGCTGCGCTTCGCCTTCTATCCCCTGCTGGCCGTGCTGATGCTGGGCTGGCTGGGCTGGGACATGCAGCACGCGCGCGCGCTCGACGCCGCGGAAGACGCGGTGTTCGACCAGATCATCGGCTGGCGGCCGATCGAGCCGGTGCCCAGCGGGCGCACCGTGGTGGTCGAAATCGACGACTGCTCGATCGACTACTACCGCGCCCGCGGCGAAGGCGGCTGGCCCTGGAGCCGCGAGCGCCATGCCGACCTGCTGGATGCGCTGGACCGCGCGGGCGTTCGCGCAGTCGGAATCGACGTGCTGTACGCCGACCGCGCTCCCGCCGACCCCGTGGGCGACGCCATGCTTGAAGCCATGGCCGCGGCCGGCGACGGCAGGTTCGTCTTCGCGGCCAGCCGCATGCACCCGGATTTCGACTCCCTGGCGACGCTGCCCGCCGCCGAAGCACCAGGCGCGGTGCGGCGCGTTGCCGATGCCGCCACGCCCGGACCGGGCGTCGCACTGATCCAGCCCTATGGTGCCGCCATGACGCGGCATTCCGGGCTGGTCAACATAGAGCGCGGCAGGGATGGCGTGCTGCGCGACGTCCGCCTGTACGAATCCGCCGGAGATTGGGCGATCCCGGCCATGGCGCTGCGCGTGTCACAGGCCGCGGGCGCGGATACCGCCGATGCCGTGGCCGCACGCGGCGGCGCACTGCGCATCAACTGGCGCGAGCGCTCGCGCCTGCCTTATGCCAGCGCCGCGGACCTGATCGAAGGCGTCCCGGTCTGCGGCAGCGGGCTGCCACCGCTGCGCGATGCGGTCGCGCTGGTCGGGCACACCGCCGCCGGGATCAACGACAGCAAGCCAACGCCGGTGGACATGGCGATGCCCGGGGTCGAGATCCTTGCCGAAGCCGCCGAGGCCCTGCTCACCGGCAGCTGGATCCGGATGCCGCCCGGCTGGCTGAAATACGCCCTGGCCGCGATCCTGGTCCTGCTGTCCTGCTTCGTCTTCTGGCGCGGCGAACCGCACCAGGACGTCGACCCGGTGTTCGTCGCCCTCAACCTGGTGCTGCTTGCCGTCGCCTTCGTCGGCTTGACGCTGTTCGGCTGGTTCATCGACATTTTCGCCAGCCTCGCGTTCGGCGCACTGTGCTTCGGACTGTGCCGGGGCTACGCGGCGGTGCAGCGCGGACGCGCCACCGGCAACTCCGACTACCTGCGCGAATACGACCCCACCGCGCGCCCCTGGCTGCTGCTTGCGCGCCTGCGCTTCGAAGCCGATCCCTCGCTGTCGCCGCAGCGCGCCAAGCGCGCGCGCCGGGAATACCGGCGCAGGCTGCGCAGGCTGGTCCATTCCAGCGATCGCATCGTGATGATCGAAGGCGTGATCGAGCGCAAGCACTGGATGCAGGCGCTGCTCGACGACCTGGTCCTGCTGGCCTGGGCTGCTGAGGGCGAAGCCGCCGCGCGCGCGATGGCGCAGGCCGACCTCGATGCGCTCCACGCCCTGCTCAATGCTGGCGGCGAACGCCTGGACGGGGACGGCATCGGGCGGGTGATGGCCTGCGCCGCCACGACGACGATCGAGGACCGCAAGGCCCATGGCATCCAGGGCGTTCGCGACCGGCGGCTGCGCTTGCGCGCGCTGCTTGGCCAGGACCTGGACCGCCTCCCGCATTGGCCGTTGGCGAAACACAACACCTGGATCCATCCAAACCCGTTGCCCGAGGAGGGAACTCCATGCGAAACAACATCCGATCCCTGAGCCTGGGCCTGCTGGCGTTCGCGGCGGCCGCCTGCCTGGCTGTACCCGCGCACGCCGCGGATCTTCCCGCCGTGGTGCACAAGCACTCGGTCGAAGTGCGCGCGGCACCCGACTTCGAATCACCGGCCATCACCACCCTGGGCCGCGACGCACCGGTCGCGATCAGCGCGCAACAGGGCCTCTGGTACCGGCTGGCGCTCGATGGCGGGCGCAGCGGCTATGTCCGCATCAACGAGGTGCGCGTGGCCCAGGCCGGCCAGGAGTCCGATGAAGACGGACGGCGCGCGCTGTTCCAGGGCACGGCGGGCAAGGGTCGCGTCACCGAAACCGCGACCGTGCGCGGCATCGATGCCAGCGTCCTGGCCGCTGGCCGCCACGACGCCGCCGGCCTGGCGCGGCTGGAGGCCCATCGCATCGATGCCGGCACCGCCGCGGCGCACGCACGCGCGCAGGGCTGGCAGGCGCGCAGCGTGCCCCTGCCGGGTGAAGCGCAGGAACTCGATGTCTCCGGAACCCAGGCCACGCAGGCCGACAAGCGCAGCAGCCTCAAGGCCGCGCGCGGCCTGCTGTCCAAGCTCGGTGGCGGCATGATCAGCGACTCCGCGAGCAGCCGCATCGCGGACCGTGCGATCGGCAAGTCCAACCAGGAAATCGCCGAAGAAGAGCGGGCCTTCGGCCCCGCCGTCAGCGCTCGCGTGCTCGGCGCGGCACCGCTGTGGAACGACGATGCCGCGCAGCGCCGCGTCAACCTGATCGGGCGCTGGGTGGCCTCGCAGACATCGCGCCCCGGCCTGCCCTGGACGTTCGGCATCATCGACGACGGCGAGATCAACGCCTACGCGGCACCCGGCGGATACATCCTGCTGACCCGTGGCCTGTACGGGCTGCTTGCCGACGATGCCGAGGTGGCCGCGGTGATCGCCCATGAGCTCGGGCACGTGGTCCAGCGCGATCACTTCGATGTGATCCGCAGGCAGCAGGTGCGCGAGGCCGGGAAGGACGTAGCGCTGTCGCAGGTCAGCGCGCCCGGCGCCGCGGCCCATGTGAAGGACTACGTCGACCGGCACGGTGCCGCGGTGCTGCTGACCGATCTCGACCGTGAGGCCGAGTATCGTGCCGACACGGCGGCCGGGGTCTATCTGCAACGCGCCGGTTTCGATCCGCTGGCGTTCTACTCGGTACTGCAGAAGATGGCTTCGTTCGGCAGCCGTCCGGCGCGCCTGGCCCAGCTTTACCGCACCCACCCGCCGCTCGACGAGCGCATGGACCGGCTGGACCGGGGTGCCGAACGCGGCGGCCGGCGCTGAGCGTCGGCAGGGGTCAGAGCAGGCGCAGCGTCAACGGGTAGCGATAGGCCTGCCCGTTCCATGCGCGGACGATCGCGATCACGCTGCAGACCAGCCACATGATCGCGATCGCGCAGTAGGCCAGCAGGAGCAGCAGTCCCGCGGGCAGGGTCACGATCGCACCCAGGCCCAGGGTCAGCACGGTGGCGCCGACCAGCACGATGCCGATCGCCGTGGCGACGCAGGCATAGATGAACATGCTCAGGTTGAAGTTCAGCGCTTCGCGGGCATGGGTGGCAACGAACTCCGACTCGCCGCGCTTGAACAGGTAGATCGCGCCCGCACCAAGCATGCCGGCCGCGCCTGCGATCCAGCCCGTGCACAGGGCCAGGACCAGCGCAGCCAGATGCGCCAATGCGGCCCACTGGCGCTCCGACGGCGTGCTGGTGACGAGAGGAAGTGGATTACCCATTGGTCCGGCTCCAGCCGGAAACAGTCCGGCCCGAGGCAATGATGGGGTCGCGGCGTGCGCAGGCAACCCAACTGATGGGCCAGGCCCGGCTGCGATGACGCCGCGGCTTCAGTCGCTGCCCGCGACCGTCATCCCGCCGACCAGGATCGAGCCGGTGCGGATGTGCGAGCGCGGATCGACGTCGCTGCCCACCGCTTCGATCGCCGTGAACATGTCGCGCAGGTTGCCGGCCACGGTGATGCCGTCGACCGGACGCACGATGGCTCCGTCCTCGACCAGGAAGCCTGACGCCCCGCGCGAATAGTCGCCGGTGATGGTGTTCACGCCCTGCCCCATCAGGCTGGTGACCACCAGGCCGCGGCCCATGCCGCGGACCAGCTCGTCGAAGCCGCCGGCGTTCGCCGCGACCTCGAGGTTGTGCACGCCGCCGGCGTTGGCGGTGGTCTCCAGGCCAAGCCGGCGCGCGGAGTAGCTGCCGAGCACGTAGCGCTGCAGCACGCCGGCGTCGACCAGGGCCGATTCACGCGTGGCCACGCCTTCGGCATCGAAAGAGGCGGAGCGCAGGCCGCGCGCCAGGAAGGGGCGCTCGCGGATCGCGAACCAGTCCGGGAACAGCTGCGTGCCGGCCGCATCGACCAGGAAGCTGGCACCGCGGTACAGCGCACCGCCGGACACCGCGCCCAGCAGGTGGCCGACCAGCGAACGTGCGACTTCGGCCGAAAACAGCACCGGGTAGCGGCCGGTGGGCAACGGCGCCGGGGCCAGGCGTGCGAGCGTGCGCTGCGCCGCTGCGCGGCCGATGGCGGCCGCGGGTTCGAGGTCGTCCGCGGCCAGGGCGTAGCTGTACCAGCCGTCGCGCTGCATGTCTTCACCGCGACCGGCGATCAAGGCGCAGGACACGCTGTGGTGGCTGCCGCGCTCGGCACCGATGAACCCGTGCGAGTTCGCGTACACGCTCAGCGAAGTACCGCTGCCGACGCCGGCGCCGTCGGAGTTGGTGATCCTGGCATCGGCGTCGCGACCGGCCTGCTCGGCCGCCAGCGCCAGCGCGACCGCGCCCTGCGCATCGATGTCCCACGGATGCCAGGCATCGAAGTCGCGCAAGTCGCGCGCCATCAGCGCAGCGTCGGCCAGGCCGGCGGCGGCGTCGTCTTCGGTGTGGCGCGCGATGGCACAGGCCTGTTCGACGGTCGCCGCCAGGCTCTCTTCGCGCAGGTCGGCGGTGCTGGCGCTGCCCTTGCGCTTGCCGAAGTACACGGTGACCGCGATGCCGCGGTCACGGGTGGATTCCACCGATTCCACTTCGCCCATGCGCACGTTGACGTTGAGGCCGCGGTCCTCGCTTGAAGAGACCTCGGCCTGGGTCGCTCCGGCATCGCGGCAGCGGTCGAGCAGCTGCCCGGCGATGGCCTCCAGCCGCGCCAGGCGCTCGCGGCTGTCGTCGTTCATGGGGCTGGCGTCGGTGATCGCGGTGGTCAATGCCTTATCCTTGGGTTTCTTGAAACGGTTCAACGGGCGGCTGGAACGACATGCGCGGCAAGGACGAAGACAGCGGCGAATTCCTCGGCCCCAGCCGCAGCGCGCAGCGCCGCGAGGCGCTGGACGTGCTGGAACTGGCCAAACAACTGGTCGACCTGGACCCGGGCAAGCTGGCGAAGCTGCCGCTGGGCGAGCACATGCTGCCGCATATCGCGCAGGCGCGGCGCATCAGCTCGCACATCGCGCGCAAGCGCGAGATCGCCTTCCTGGCCAAGCAACTGCGCCGCGAAGACGACAAGGCGCTGGACGCGCTGCATGACGCGCTCGACGTCGGCGGCGAGGCCGCGCGCCTGGATACCGCGCGCCTGCACCGCGCCGAGGAATGGCGCGAGCGGCTGCTTGGCGACGAAGGCGATGCCGCACTGGCGGCGCTCATCGACGAATTCCCCGGCGCCGACAGCCAGCGCCTGCGGCAACTGGTGCGCAACGCACTGGCCGAGCGCAAGGCGACCAAGCCGCCGCGCGCCTTCCGCGAGCTGTACCGCGAAATCCGCGCACTGCTAGACAGCCAGGCCGAAGCCGCTGGCGCGGACGACGCCGACGCCACCGCCACCGACTGACCCATTGGCGTGGCGGGCATCAGGCCCTGGTGCCGCCGACGGTGATGCCGTCGATCAGCAACGAGGGCTGGCCGACGCCGACCGGAACGCTCTGGCCGTCCTTGCCGCAGATGCCGACGCCGTCGTCAAGCGCCATGTCGTGGCCGACCATGCGCACCTTCTGCATTGTCTCCGGCCCGCTGCCGATCAGCGTCGCGCCCTTCACCGGCGCCGTCACCCTGCCGTCCTCGATCAGATAGGCCTCGGTGGCCGAGAACACGTATTTGCCGCTGGTGATGTCGACCTGGCCACCGCCGAAATTGACCGCGTACAGGCCCTTCTTCACCGAGCGGATCATGTCGGCCGGATCATCCTTCCCCGCCAGCATGTAGGTATTGGTCATGCGCGGCATCACCAGGTGCGCGAAGGATTCGCGGCGGCCGTTTCCGGTCGGCGCCACGCCCATCAGCCGCGCGTTGAGCGTGTCCTGCATGTAGCCGACCAGCACGCCGTCCTCGATCAGGGTCGTGCACTGCGTGGGCGTGCCTTCGTCATCGACGTTGAGCGATCCACGGCGCTTGTCGAGCGTCCCGTCGTCGACGATGGTCACGCCCGGTGCCGCCACGCGCTGGCCCATGCGCCCGGCATAGGTGCTGGTTCCCTTGCGGTTGAAGTCGCCTTCCAGGCCATGGCCGACGGCTTCGTGCAGCAGCACGCCGGGCCAGCCCGAACCGAGCACCACCGGCATCACGCCTGCGGGCGCGTCGATCGCCTCCAGGTTCACCAGCGCCTGGCGCAGCGCCTCGCGCGCGAACTTCTCCGGCTGCCCGTCGCCCAGCAGCTCGGCGTAGGAATAGCGCCCGCCGTAGCCGGCGTAGCCGCTTTCGCGGCGGCCACCCTGCTCCACGATCACCTGCACGTTGAGCCGCACGAGTGGCCGCACGTCGCCAGCCATCACGCCGTCCGAGCGCGCCACGAAAATGGTGTCCACGCCGCCCGACAGGCTCACCATCACCTGCTTCACCCGCGGGTCGGCGGCGCGCAGCAGGCGGTCGACCCGGCGCAGGGCCTCGACCTTGGCGTCATTGGCCATGCCGTCGACAGGGTCCTCGGGCGCATACAGCGCACGCGCGCCGGCCGGAACCAGTGCCTGCACGCGCTGCTCGGCGCCGCTGTGGGCAATCGCCCGCGCCGAGCCCGCCGCCGACAGCAGCGATTCGGCGTTGATGTCGTCGGCATAGGCGAAGCCGGTCTTCTCGCCGCTGATCGCGCGCACGCCCACGCCCTGTTCGATCGAATGCGCACCGTCCTTGACGATGCCGTCCTCGACCGTCCAGCTCTCGCGTCGCGCGTGCTGGAAATAGATGTCGCCGAAATCTATGCCCGGGCCCAGAAGGGTTCCGAAGGCGCGGTCCAGGCCGCCGCCGTCGAGGCCCGCGGGCAGCAGCAGGCGTGATTCGGCAATCGCTAGGGCTTGGCTCATGGTCGGGTCCGGCTCGGGGTCACGGGAAGTCATCACATAGACGTGCGGGCGCTGGCCCGCGGATCAAGGCCGCGGGTCATCGGCCGGCCCGGGCGCAGGCTCCGGCCCGGGCGCAGGCTCCGGCCCGGGCACGGGTGCATCCTCCGCTGGCGCCGGCATCTCCCGGCCCTCGACCACGACCTTCGGATCCTTCCATGGCCCGGTGACGTGGTATCGGCGCGCGCCCATGCGGCCAAGCGGCTTTTCGAGCACGACGTTGGCCACGGCACCCACCGCGGCACCGACCGGGCCGGCGGTGATCGCGCCGACCGCGGTGAGCAGGCTGCCGGTGCGCGGGAACACGTCGATCACCTGGTCATAGGCCTGCGCGCGCAGGTCGGCGCTGCCGCCGATGCGGATCTCGGCGGCAGGCCCCTCGATCACCAGCTCGTCGCCGCGCGCCATTCCATCGGCGAACTCGACGCCGCCGCCGATGCGGTTGAAGGCGAAGCCGCGCGAGAAGAAGTCGCGGAAATCAAGCATCAGCCGCCGCGGCAACTCGGCAACGCTCAGCAGGCCCAGGACCCTGCCCGCACCGGGTTCGACCTCCACCAGGCGTCCATCCTTGATCGTGAGCGCAAGACGGCCTTCGAGCCCGCCTATCCTGAAGCCCGCCGGCGAACCGGACCAGGAACCCTCGAAGCGCGCCGTGCCGTTGCCGCCGTCCATGCGCCCGGCCAAGCCGAAGCCGTCAAGCAGGGCGCCGAAATCGCCGCTGTCCACGGCCACCTGCACCCGGGTCCACGCCTGGGCGCCGCGGCCGGTCCAGGCGCCTTCGATATCGATCGATTGTTCTGGTGCACGCAGCTGCAGCGACTCGACCTGCAGGCCGTTGGCGATCGGGCGCGTGCGCAGGTCCAGCTTGCCGAGCGATGCCTTCGCAACCCGCAGTTCGTCGATCACAAGCGCCAGTGGCGGGATGGTTGCAGGGTCGATGTCGGCATCTGCAGCAAGCGCGCCATCGGGATCCGCCGCGCCTGACCGCCGGTCGCGGGGCCCGGCGGTGCCTGCAGTCCGCTCCGCTCCGTCGGCGCTGCGCCAGTACAGCCGCTGCAGATGGCCCGACAGCACCGCGCCCTCGGCATGCGGGATGCGCAGGCTGCCGGCCAGTGCCTCGCCATCGAACCGGACCGCGGTGGCCCCGCGCTCCGGCCGCGCCACCACGCGGGTCTCCGGAAAGCTCGCGCCCAGCAGCTGCAGCCTGCCGGCGACCAGGTCGATCCCGCGCAGCGCGAGGCCATCGGTGCCGCCCTGGCCGCCGCCGCTGAACATCCCCGCCCATTCCATCGCATCAAGCATCGGCGTGCGGCCCTCGATCCGGATGCCCGAATCGGGCGGCGCCGCGTCGACGCGATCGCGGCCAAGCACCGCAAGTACGCCCGTGCGCCCGGCGCGGCTGCGCGCGCGCAGTGCGACACGGTCACCCAGCACTACGTCGATGTCGTCCTCGCCCATCGGCAGGGTCAGCTCGATGCGCGTGGCCAGCGGCCGGGTGGCCGGCTTGTCCAGCGGCCGGGGCAGCGTGAGCCGCGTCCCCACCAGGTCCGAGCGCAGCTGCAGCCTGCCGCCGGCGCCATCGCTGCCGGCGTCCCCGGGCAGGCCCAGGGCCACCGTCCACGAAGAGCGTCCGTCCATGTGCGCGCCCAGCCACGCCAGCTCCGGCGCGCGCGCGGCGAGTTCGGACGACGCCACGCTCGCCTCAAGCTCGGCCTCGAAGGCCATTGCATGGTCGCGCACATGCGGCTGGCCCGCACGCAGCGACAGGCGGCCCGGCTGGCCCTCGCGACGCACCCGGAGGCCATCGGCAGCGAAGCCCGACTCATCGTAGCGGGCCTCGCCGTGGACATCGTCGAAGGCGATTTCCCATCGCGTTTCCGCGAGCTTCGCGCCGGCCAGCGCCACCCGGCCGGACACCTGCAATCCGTCCCCACCGTCGCCATCACCCAGTGGAAGCGTCATGGCGTAGGTGGCGCTCAGCGGCCCCGAAACATCAAGCGCGTCCAGCAGCTCCTCGCGCCCCTCGCGGAGCGGACTGGCACGGAGCAGCGCCAGAACGGGTGCCGCGTCCGACGCGAATTCGGCCGACAGCCGCAGCGGCGCCTGTCCGAAATCGGCGATGCCGGCGCGCAGCGATTCCATGGGCACGCCCCCAAGCTCCGCGCTGCCTTCGAGCGTGAAGCCATTGGCGATGAAGTCCACGCGCCCCGCGAGCGCCTCCGCGGCTGGCCAGTCGGGATCGAAGCGGACCACGGCGTCCTCGAGCCTGCCCGATGCGTGGAACAGCCCGCGCCCGGCCAAGCCGTCCGCGGAGTCGAATGGCCAGTCATCAAGGTCGCCCGACACCACTGCGCGACCATCGAGCACGCGGCCGTCGACCAGGGCGGAGTCCAGCCAGTCCACCGCCGCCGCGGGCATGATGTGGCGGACCCAGAAGCGCTTGGCCACCGGTACGCGTGCAGCGTCGATGTCGGCGGCCAGGTCGATGCGCGGCCGGGTTCCATCACCTTCGAACGCCAGGCCTCCGCGGACGTCGGCGCCATAGCCCTGACCATCGATCCGCAGCGCGGCGGTGTGCACCTGCCACCCACCGTCGGCAGCCCAGGCCGCCACCTCGCCGCGCAGCCGGATCGCATGCGGCGGCGGACCAAAGCCCATCGGCCAGTCGACATGCACCGTCGCCTCCGGATCGGAAGTGAAGACCAGCCCGGCTGCATCGCCGCGGACGCTGCCGGCCAGCCCGGACACGCCGGGTGCGCCGCCGCGTGGCAGGAACCCGACCCCCTCGATGCGCGCGCTTGCGCGCAGCGCGCCGCCCGCCTCGCCGGCCACGTCCACCTCATGCAGGACGCCTGCCGGCCGCGCCTCGCGCAGCCAGTCCACGAGCGGGGACGGCATCGACGGCAGCAGCGGCGCCAACGACAGCAATGCCCCGGCATCGACGCGATCGGCGACCAGCGCGCGGCGCGCGCCGCCCGCCAGCAGCAGCCCGTCGAGCATTTGCTCCTGCCCGCCTTTGCCCAGGCGCAGCCGCGGCGCATCGAGGCGCCAGCCGCCGTCCAGCGCGGTCCAGCGCGCGTCGATATCGAGCGGCCCGATGCCCACCTCGCGCCGCGGGTCGCCGGCATCGCCGCCACCATCCAGGCGCAGCCCCTCGAGCCCTGCGCGCAGCGTCAACGACTCCACGCGATAGCCGCGCAGGCGCGCCCAGGCCTGGATCCGGCCCGAGCCCGACACCGGACCAATGCCGCCGGCGCGCAGTTCCGACCATGCCGACAAGTCCGCACGGCGCAGCGCCATCCAGGCGCGTGCATCGCCGCTGTCGCGATCAAGCTCGGCGGTGATGTCCAGGGGCGATACCCCCGGGCGCATCCAGGCGCGCGCCGCAGCGCGCACACGGTTGCCGTCCACGCGCAGGCGCAGGTCGACCTCGCCCAGGCGCGATGCAATCCCCAGGCCCGGCGCCGACACCTCCAGCACCCCGTCCACCACCTGCAGTTCGCCCAGGCCTTCCAGGGCGGCAAACGGATCGCCGTCGGACTGCGCTTCGCCGGGCAGCCCACGCACCTGCCAGCGACCGTCGTCGCTGCGTTCCAGCCTGAGCTCGAGCCCGCGCAGGCGCAGCTCGGTGAACGAACGCCCGGGCAGCAGGCCGGCGTACTGCGCCACCAGCACTTCGGCCTCGCCGACCGGGATCGCGTCGGGCCCCTCGCCGATGCGCAGTCCGTCCAGGCGCAGCAGCGGGCCGCGCCGCGTCCACGCCGTCTCCAGGCCGTCGAATGACACCGGCCGCCCGGCACGCTTGCCTAGCCACTCCGCGATCCGGTCGGGATGGCGTTCGGCCAGCGGCAGCAGCTGGCTGGTGAGGCCGGCGCCCAGCGCCATCAGCACCAGGCCGACGGCGGACACATACCAGGCGCCGCGCCGCGCGCGACGCAGGCCGCGGCGGAGCCGGCCGGGCATCAGCGGCCTGCGCGCCGTGCGCGGGGCTCAGAGCAGCACGACATCGAACTGCTCCTGCAGGTACTGCTCGTCGGCCTGGAAGCGGATGCTCTTGCCGAGGAACTCCTCGAGCTCGGCCACCGCGGCCGACTCCTCTTCGGTGATCCGCACCACCACCTTGGGCGAGGCGATCACCAGCAGGCGCTCGGCGTCGAACTGGCGCACCGCGCGCACGATCTCGCGGAACACCTCGTAGGTGACCGTTTCCGCGGTTTTGAGCATCCCGCGGCCGCCGCACTCGTGGCAGGTCTCGCTGAGCTGGCGCTCCAGGCTTTCGACCGTGCGCTTGCGCGTCATCTCCACCAGGCCCAGCGGCGAAAAGTCGTAGACCGTGGTCCTGGCATGATCCGGCGCCAGCGACTTCTCCAGCGTGCGCAGCACCTGGCGGCGATGCTCGGGATCGGTCATGTCGATGAAGTCGATGATGATGATGCCGCCCAGGTTGCGCAGCCTGAGCTGGCGCGCCACCGCCTGCGCGGCCTCCAGGTTGGTGCGGTACACCGTCTCCTCGAGGTTGCGTTGGCCCAGGAACGAACCGGTGTTGACGTCCACCGTGGTCATCGCCTCGGTCTGGTCGATCACCAGGTAGCCACCGGACTTCAGCGGCACTTCGTTTTCCAGCGCGCGGCCGATCTCGTCTTCCACCCCGTACAGGTCGAACACCGGGCGGGCGCCGCTGTAATGCTCGATCTTCTCGGCCAGCTCCGGCATGTACTGCGCGGCGAAGGCCTTCAGCCGGTCGCAGGTCTCGCGCGAATCCACCTTCACCTTTTCCACGTCGCGGCGCATCAGGTCGCGCACCGCGCGCATCGGCAAGGTCAGGTCCTCGTAGACGCAGGCACCCACGCGGGCCCCGGCGACGCCGCGCTCGACCAGCGCCCAGGCACGCGCCAGGTAGGCGATGTCTTCGGCCAGCGCTTCGGCCGGCTGGCCTTCCGCGTTCGTGCGCACGATGTAGCCGTGGCCGTTCACGAGTGCGCGTTCACCGACCAGTGACTTCAAGCGCGCGCGTTCGGCTTCATCCTCGATCCGCGCCGAGACGCCGATCACCCGCGACTGCGGCAGCAACACCAGGTAGCGCGAAGGAATGCTGATCTGTGTGGTCAGGCGCGCACCCTTGCCGCCGATCGGATCCTTCACCACCTGCACCACGACTTCCTGGCCGTCGCGAAGCAGCTCGCTGATCGGCGGGGTGGCCTGCGGCGCCGGCTGCGCGGGACCCGGGCCGGGTTCTTCCACGGTGAGGCCCTCGGCGCGGCCGGGCCGCAGCACGTCGTTGGCATGCAGGAAGGCCGCGCGCTCCAGGCCGACGTCGACGAACGCCGCCTGCATGCCCGGCATCACCCGCTGCACGCGGCCCTTGTAGATGTTGCCGACCACCCCGCGGCTCCAGCCGCGCTCGATGTGCAGCTCCTGGAGCATTCCGTTCTCGACCACCGCCACTCGGGTCTCGCGCGGGGTCACGTTGACCAGGATCTCCTCGCTCATGTGCCGCCATCCGCGCGCGGCGTGCACGCGTGGATGCCGAATTCGCGCAGCAGCGCGGCGGTCTCGTGCAAGGGCAGGCCCATCACCCCGGAATAGCTGCCGGCCAGGCGGCTGACGAAGCGCTCGGCGCCGCCCTGGATGGCATAGGCACCGGCGCGGCCCATGGGCTCGCCGCTGGCGACGTAGTCGGCAATGTCATCGTCTGACAGCGGCGCGAAGGCGACCTCGCTGGCCACCATCACCCGTGCCTCGCGCCCGGCGGACACCAGCGACACGGCGGTCAGCACCCGGTGCGTGCGGCCCGACAGGCGGCGCAGCATGGCCTCGGCCGCGGCTGCATCGGCAGGCTTGCCGAACACTTCGTCGTCGAGCACCACTTCGGTATCCGAGCCCAGCACCACCGCGCCAGGAACCGCGACCACGCGCAGCAGCCCGGCGCCGGCCTTGTCGCGGGCAACGCGGGCGACATAGCCTTCCGCCAATTCGCCGGGCGCACGCTCCTCCGGCACGTCGACGTCGAGCACGCCGAAGTCGAGTCCCAGGCGCGCCAGCAGTTCGCGTCGGCGGGGTGATTTGGAGGCAAGGTGGAGCATCCCGGAAGGATACCGTGCCGGGGATGCGGCCAGCCGGCGCGCCGCGGCCGCAACCCCGTTCCGGCTCACGACCCGTTCACTCCCACGCCTCGACCCTGTTTCCATCGCTTCCGGAGATCCACATGAGCCCAGCCATCCTGCGTACGGCATCCGCCGCCGCCCTTGCCACCGCCCTTGCCTTCGGGAGCCTTGCCATGACCGCGTCCGCGCAAGCCACCTACGCCGGAGCCAGCAGCGACGGCACCCTGCTCTCGGTTTCGGCCCGCGGCGAATCCAGCCGCGCGCCCGACATCGCCACTGCCTCGGCCGGCGTGGTCACCCAGGCCGCCGACGCCAATACGGCGATGCGCGAGAACGCCGCGCAGATGTCGCGGGTGATGGCTGCGATCCGCGCCGCGGGCGTGGCCGAAAAGGACATCCAGACCTCCGGCATCAACATCCATCCGAGCTACCGGCACGTCGAGAACGAAGAGCCGCGGATCTCCGGTTACAACGCCAGCAACACGGTGAACCTGACGGTGCGCGACATCGCCAAGCTTGGCGAAGTGCTTGATGCCCTGGTGGCCAGCGGCGCCAACAACGTCAACGGCCCCAGCTTCGACATCGACCAGCCAGAGGTGGTCTACGACGAGGCGCGGCGCAAGGCGCTCGAACTCGCCCGCGCCCGTGCCGACATGTATGCCAAGGCGCTGGACCTGCGCGTGCGCCGCATCGTGAGCATCAGCGAAGGCGGCAGCATCCCGCAGCCGCGGCCGATGTATGCCATGCGCGCGAGGGTGGCCATGGACGCGGAGTCGACCCCGGTGGCGACGGGCGAGAACACCCTGGGAGTCAATCTGGAGGTAGTGTTCGAACTGGGGCGCTGACAACCCCGCGGCCGCCGGCCGCGCGTTGGCCCCCGTGCAACCGGCACCGTGCCGGTACAACGAGGAGGTGGTCCATGGTCCTGCAGCCCGAAGTCCGCAGTCCGTCGTCCGTCCCGCATGCGCGCCACGAGCCGCATGCCGCCAGCCGGCCCGATCCGGTGCGCATCGCCGGGGTGTCCGGCACGCTGCTGCTCAACGGTGCGCTGCTGTTGTTGATGCTGGTCCCGCTGTCCCGGCCCACCTCCGAACCCGCGGCGCCGCGCGGCCTCGAGACCGAGTGGTTCGAGGCCAGGCCGGTGCCGCCGCCCCCACCGCCGGAGATCGTGCCGGTGGAGCGTCCGGTCGTCCCATCCACGCCGACCGCTCCCGCGCAACGCGTGGTCGCGCCCGACCCGGCCCCGGTCGCGCCCCCGCTGGTCGATGGCGGAACCATCGCCGCCGATCCGGCCCCGCCGCTGGAGCACGGCGGTGCCGACATCGCACCGCCGGCGTCCGGCCCGCTGACCGGCATGCGCCTGGCCTATGCCGAGGCCAGCGCACCGCCCTACCCGCGCGAGGCGCTGCGCGCGGGGCTGCAGGGCACGGTGATGCTGCAGGTCCTGGTGGACGTCGATGGCCGGCCGCTGCGGGTCGCAGTGCAGCAAGGCAGCGGCCATCGCCAGCTGGACGAGGCCGCGCGCCGCCACGTGCAGCGGCATTGGCGCTTCCAGCCGGCGATGCGCGACGGCCACGCAGTACAGGCGATCGGCCTGGTCCCCATCGACTTCAGGCTCGACCGCGGCTGAGCGCGACCCGGGCCTAGGCCCGGTGGTAGGGATGGTTGGCGAGCAGCGCCGCGGCGCGGTACAGCTGCTCGGCCAGCACCAGCCGCACCAGCATGTGCGGCAGGGTCAGCGGACCCAGCGACCAGGATTCGTCGGCGCGGGCCAACACGTCGTCGGCGTGGCCTTCGGGCCCGCCGACCAGGAACGCGAGGTCGCGGCCCTGCCCGCGCCAGTGTTCCAGTCGCGTCGAAAGCGCTTCCGAATCCCAGGCGCGGCCGCGGCCATCCAGCGCGACCACGTGCACGTCACGCGGCAGCGCCGCCAGCACGCGCTGGCCTTCATCATGGGTGGCGCGCACGGCGTCGCGGCCCCTGCCGCGCAGGCCGGGGGCGACTTCCACGAGCTCAAGCGGCAGCCAGTGCGACAGCCGCTTGCGATATTCGGCGAAACCTTCCGCGACCCAGCCCGGCGGGCGTTCGCCCACGGCGACCAGGCGCGCCTTCACCGGCCTCAGCCGTCGTCGCGGCCGGGGTTGCGGCCCTGGCCGCGGAGATGGTCGAACTCGTCGCCATCATCGCCGCCACCCGGCGGCTCGTCGCCAACCGTCCACAGCCGCTCCAGCGCATAGAACTCGCGCACCCGCGGCAGCATGATGTGCGCCACGACGTCGCCGAGGTCGACCAGCACCCATTCGGCTTCGCGCTCGCCCTCCACGCCCAGCGGCTGGCAGCCGAGGCGCTTGGCGAACTTCACCACTTCATCTGCGATCGATTTCACATGGCGGGTCGACGTGCCGGAGGCGACCACCATGTAGTCGCACACGCTGGTCTTGCCGCGCACGTCGATCTCGGTGACATCCACCGCCTTCAGTTCGGCAACGGCCTCCAGGACCGTGGACAGCAGGACATCCACGGACGGCGGCGGGCTGGGGAGGCTGGTCTTGATGACTTGCGCTTGGCTGGACAAGGGACGGTGGCTCGTTGGCGGGGACGTGGATTATAGCGAAGGAGGCGTCGCGGCCCCGTATCCATACAGGCGGTGTTCGCGGATGAATCCGGCCACCGCCGGCGGCAACATAGGCTCCCAGTCCCCGTCATCGTCGATCAGCCGCCGAACGCCGGTCGAGGACTCGGGGCGCAGGCGGGGCAGTTCAAGCGTCGCGAAGCCACCCGCGGGGGATCGCGCCAGCGCCGCGACGGGCCTGCGCCGGAAGCCCAGCTGGCGCTCAACCGCAGGCGCGCGCGCGGCGATCTCGTCTTCGCCCAGCGGCGAGCCGGGGCGCGCGACCGCCAGCACGTGGCCGTGGGCGAAGATTTCCCGCCAGCGGTGCCAGCGGTCAAGCTGCAGCAGGGAGTCGCCACCCACCACCCAGGCGATCGGGCGATGCGGGCCCTGCTCCGCCCGCAGCAGGCGCAGGGTGTCGACGGTGTACGACGGGCCCTCGCGGTCAAGCTCGCGCCCATCCACGCGCAGCGCAGGCTTGCCGGCGATGGCCAGTTCGAGCATCCGCACGCGCTGGGCGGCCGTGGCGTGGGTCGCGTCCTTGTGCGGCGGATCAGCGGCCGGCACCAGCGCGACCTCGGCCCCGAGACCGTCACGCACCGCAAGCGCCACTGCGATATGGCCGAGATGGACCGGGTCGAAGCTGCCGCCGTAGCAGGCCAGCAGGTTCATGCCACCAGCAGCGGAACCGCGCGCGGATCGGCGACCGCAAGCAGCAGCCGTTCCAGCATCAGCCACTCGTCGCCGTCGCCGCGGCCCTTGGCGACCCGGTCCACTTCGCCCGCCATCGCGACGAAGCGCTCCCAGCGCGCGGCCGGGTGGCGATCCAGGGCGCGGCGGTAGGCGGCCTCCTTTGAATCCCAGATACGCTGGGCCTTGAACTCGGACCCCAGGTTGCCGCCGCGCGCCTTGACCCGCGCAAGCGCCGCCGCACGCTGCAGCTCCATCACCACCATGCCCATCAGCGCAGGCACGGCGGCGCCCTCGGCGCGCAGCCCGGCCAGCATGCGCAGCACGTGCACGCCCTCGCCGTTGAGCGCGGAATCGACCAGCCGGAACACGTCGTAGCGCGCGGCGTCGGCCACCAGGGCCTGCATCCGCGCCGCGTCCAGGGTGTCGTCGCCGGCAACCAGGGCCAGCTTGTCGATTTCCTGGGCGGCCGCAAGCAGGTTGCCTTCCACGCGTTCCAGCAGCAGTTGCACCGCTCCACGGTCGGCGCGCACGCCCTGACGGCGCAGGCGCGCTTCAAGCCAGCCCTGCAGTTCATGCGGCTTCACCGGCCAGGCCACCGCGACCGCGCCGGCCGCGGCGATCGCCTGGCTCCACTTGCCCCCGTGCTTGCCGCTCCACTCACCGCCGGTGACGAGCATGCAGGTGTCGGGCGGCGGCGCGGCGCAGTAGCCGGCGATCACGTCCGCGCCGCGCTTGCCCGGCTTCGCCGTCGGCAGGCGGACCTCGATCAGTCGACGCGACGAAAACAGGCTGGGCGCACGCAGGCTGGCCTCGAGACCGTCCCAGTCGATGTCGCGCGTCTCGACCTCGAACACTTCGCGCTCGGCATAGCCCTGCGCGCGAGCCTCGGCGCGGATCGCGTCGGCACACTCCAGCACGCGCAAGGGTTCTGCGCCGGCAACCAGGTACACGGGTGCCAATGGGCCGCGGGAAAGGCCACCGGCCAGCTGTTCGGGACTCAGGTCGCGAGCCATTGCCGGGCGTGGCCGCTCAGCCGCCGGCCGGCGGCACCGGCATCGGCACCTGGTCCTGCTGCTGCGCGCGGTTCACCGCATCGATCCGGCGCAGCACGGCGGCCGCCATCTCGCGCTCCATCTCGCGCGACAGCATCTCGCGCTCGCTTTCCGAGCCCGAGGAATTCGCCGGAAGGGACACGTAGTCCCGCGACAGCTCGATCACCTGCTCCGGCACCAGTTCCTCACCGTCGCCATCCAGCAGACTGAACACGGCCGCATAGCGCAGGGTGAACTCTTGGGCGCGGCCGAACTGGTCGACGCTGATCGCCTGCGACTCCCAGCGCTCGGAATGGATCTGAAGCCGTGCAATACCCTCGCCCGCGCGCTCGGAGACATCGAAGCCGGCGCGCTCGAGCGTGCGCGTGAGCGACTGCCGCAGGGGGCTGTAGGGGTTGCGCGCCGTCACCTGCACGCCAGTGAGCTCCGGCGGCAACTGCAGCGGTTCGCGGAGATGGAAGCCGCAGGCCGGCAGCAGCAGGACCAGGGCGACGGCAAGCAACGTGCGGAGTCGTTTCATAGTGCCGCAGTGTGAACGACGCGGCGTCTGCTTATCAACAATCCCGGCGCCCCGGGCAGCCAGGCGTGCCACGGCGCGGCCGCCGGCATCGCTGATGGTCAACGGCCCGGGCAAGCCCATGGAGAGCTGGCGCCGGGCCACCACCCACGTGGGCGAAGCCGACACCGGCGCATGGGCGAGCGACGGGCTGACCGCCACCCTGGTGTCGAACGCGGGCAAGCCGCTGGCCCGGCGCACCTTGACCAGCGCGCCCTGCGACGGCGACTGAACTCAGCCGGCGACGATGTTCACGATCTTGCCCGGCACCACGATCACCTTGCGCACGGTGAGGCCCTCGAGCACCTTCACCACGCCCGGCTCGGCCAGTGCACGGGCCTCGATGGCATCGCGCGCGGCATCGGCGGCGACCTCGATCGTGCCGCGCAGCTTGCCGTTGACCTGCACCGCCAGCGTCATCGCGTCGCGCGCCAGTGCCTCCGGGTCGACGACCGGGAACGGGACAGCGTCAACCACCTGCTCGGCGTGGCCCAGCAGCTGCCACAGCGCGTGGCAGGTGTGTGGCGTCACCGGGTTCAGCATCAGCACCATCGCTTCAAGCACTTCGTGGCGAACAGCGCGGCCCGCCTCGCTGGCGTCGTTGAACTTCACCAGGTGGTTCAGCATTTCCATCAGCGCCGCGATGGCGGTGTTGAAGCTGTGGCGGCGGCCATAGTCGTCGCCCACCTTCTGGATGGTCTCGTGCAGGTGGCGGCGGAGGGTTTTCTGTTCGGAGGTGAGGTCGCCCGCGGACAGGGAAAGGGGGGGCGCGGCCGCGAGCGTTGCCGCATGCTCCTGGACCAGGCGCCAGACGCGCCGCAGGAAGCGCGACATGCCTTCGACGCCGGCCTCGTTCCACTCCAGCGACAGCGTCGGCGGCGAGGCGAACATCGAGAACAGGCGCACGGTGTCGGCACCGTATTTGTCGACCATCGACTGCGGGTCGACACCGTTGTTCTTCGACTTCGACATCTTCTCGATGCCGCCCACGCGCACCGGCTGGCCGTCAGCGGCGAGATGCGCGCCGCTGATGCGACCGCGCTCGTCGCGCTCGACGTCGACATCGGCGGGGTTGAACCACTCCCTGGCGCCGTTGGCGTCCTCGCGGTAGTAGGTGTCGGCCACCACCATGCCCTGGGTGAGCAGGTTCACCGCCGGTTCGTCGCTGTCCACCAGGCCCTGGTCGCGCAGCAGCTTGTGGTAGAAGCGGAAATACAGCAGGTGCAGGATCGCGTGCTCGACGCCGCCGATGTACTGGTCGACCGGCGTCCAGTACTTCGCGCGCGCGTCGACCATGTCGGCCGCGCCCGGTGATGTGTAGCGTGCGTAGTACCAGCTCGACTCCATGAAGGTGTCGAAGGTGTCGGTCTCGCGCTCGGCCTTGCCGCCGCACTCCGGGCACGTCGTTTTGCGCCACTCGGGATCGGCCTTGATCGGCGACTGCACGGTCCCGGATGCAAAGGCGTCCTCGACGTCTTCCGGCAGGATCACCGGCAGCTGGTCGTCGGGCACGGGCACCGCGCCACAGCCGTCGCAGTACACCACAGGGATCGGGCAGCCCCAGTATCGCTGGCGGCTCACGCCCCAGTCGCGCAGGCGGAAATTGACCCGGCGCCGGCCGTTGCCGTCGGCGTCGAAACGCGCGGCCAGCGCATCGAAGGCGGCGTCGAAATCCATGCCGCTGTACTCGCCCGAGGCAACCAGGATGCCGCGATCGGTGTACGCGCCCCCGCTGCGGATCGATTCGAAATAGTCGCGGACCACGGCTACCGCCGCCGAGGTGTCGTAGGCGTCGACCGTTCCGCCGGCCAGCGCCGCCTGGAAGGGATCGACATCGTGCGCGACGTCGCTGCTGACCTCGCGCAGCGCGTCGGCCACGCCCGGCGGCACGACCACCGGCCGCACCGGCAGCCCATGGATCTTGGCGAACTCCCAGTCGCGCTGGTCGTGCGCGGGCACCGCCATGACCGCGCCGGTGCCGTAGCCCATCAGCACGAAGTTGGCGACGTAGACCGGCACGTCCTCGCCGGTGAGCGGATGGATCGCCCACTGGCCGGTCGCCATGCCGCGCTTGTCCTGGGTCTCGACCTCGGCCTCGGAGACGCCGCCCTTGCGCAGCTCGTCGATGAAGGCCGCGAGCTCCGCGTTTTTGTCCGCCGCCTTGAGCGCCAGCGGATGTTCGGCCGCGATGCTGATGAAGGTCACGCCCATCAGCGTGTCCGGGCGCGTGGTGTAGACGGTCAGCGGCTCGTCTTCGCCATCGACCCTGAACTGGATTTCCAGGCCCTCGCTGCGGCCGATCCAGTTGCGCTGCATGGTCCTGACCGAGTCCGGCCAGCCGTCGAGCGTGTCCAGCCCGTCCAGCAGCTCCTGGGCATAGTCGGTGATGCGCAGGAACCACTGCGGGATCTCGCGCTTTTCCACCAGCGCGCCGGAGCGCCAGCCGCGGCCGTCGATCACCTGCTCGTTGGCAAGCACGGTTTGGTCGATCGGATCCCAGTTCACCACCGCATTGCGGCGGTAGGCGAGGCCCTTTTTCATCAGTCGGGTAAACATGCGCTGTTCGTGGACGTAGTAGTCCGGGCTGCAGGTGGCGAACTCGCGCGACCAGTCGATCGCGTAGCCCAGCATCTTCAGCTGCCCGCGCATGTGGTCGATGTTGGCGTAGGTCCACTTCGCCGGTGCGGTGCGGTTCCTGATCGCGGCGTTTTCAGCCGGCAGGCCGAAGGCGTCCCAGCCCATCGGCTGCAGCACGTTGAAGCCGCCCATGCGCTTGTGGCGGCTGATGACGTCGCTGATGGTGTAGTTGCGGACGTGCCCCATGTGCAGCGCGCCGGACGGGTACGGCAGCATCGCCAGGCAGAAATACTTCGGCCGGCCCGGGTCCTCGGTTGCTTCGAACGCGCGCGTACGCTCCCAGAAGCCCTGGGCCGCGCGTTCGACGTCGGCGGGACGGTAGGAGGTCGGGTCGGTCGCAGCGGGAGTTTCGGACACGTCGGGCGCCAGCAAAACAGGGCCGTCAAGCCTACCGCAGTGGACGATGCCACCGCCATGCGCCGCCGGATCCGGCAAGGCCGACGCAGGCGATCCATGCGAACCAGCAGGCGAACGCCGCGCGCTGCGCCAAGGGCGCCGGCACCAGGTCGGCGGCAAGCCACGCCAGGCTGAAAACGAGGGCGCCCGCGATGAAATGGCCGGCGGCCGCACGCCATCTGCACATCCGCAACGCCGCCATGGACAGCGCCGTCGCCGCCGCCGCGAATGCGATGCCCCACAGTCCCCAGGCCACGCCGTGCAGGCGGCCCCGGCCGGCATCGGGCGCGGAGCCATCAAGCGGCAACAGGCCCTGTGCCGCGAACGCCAGCGCTGCGAACAGCGCCATTGTCCAGCCCAGGCGCGCAGACAGCGGTGCCGAAGGCGGCAGCCCGCCGCGACGATGCAGGGCGACGAACGCCGCCAGCAACCCGGGAAACAGGAATCCAAGCAGGTTGAACGCGGTCGCACGCGGAACGCCGGCAGCTCCCAGCAGTGCCACCGGATAGTGCAGTTGCCCGTAGCCGGTGAGCGCGGCACCGAAGCCCGCGAGCGCCAGCGCGAAGCAGATGCCCGCGGCAAAGCCCGCCGCACATCGCGCCCTGGTCCCCGGTGCCCGGGATGCTTCCACTGCTTCGATCATGCGCACGCGGGCTCCTGGCAAGGCCCGGCATCCTCGCCTCCCGGGCTTGCAATCGGCAAGCGCTGGCACAATCTCCGGTTCATCGCATACCGGATCGCGCAATGTCCCCCGAACACGCCAAACCCCACGTCCTCGATGTCACCACCGACAACTTCGAAGCCGAAGTCCTCGATCGTTCGCTGCAGACGCCGGTCCTGATCGACTTCTGGGCGGAATGGTGTGGGCCGTGCAAGACCCTCGGTCCGGTGCTGGAAAAGCTCGCCGCCGACTACAACGGTGCCTTCCTGCTGGCCAAGGTCGACGTCGAGAGCGAGCAGCAGCTTGCCGGCGCGTTCCAGATCCGCTCGATCCCGACCATCATCCTGGTCAAGGACGGGCAGCCGGTCGACGGCTTCCCCGGCGCGCTGCCCGAAGGCGAGCTGCGCGAGTTCCTCGCCCGCCACGGCATCGTGCCCGCCGACGCCCCGGCGGATGCCGATGCCGCGGCCGATGCGGAACCCGTCGCGCCCGTCGACCCGCAGGCGGAAGTCCAGCGCCTGCGTCGCGAAGTCGAGGCCGCGCCGGACAATGACGGCCTCAAGCTCGACCTGGCCGTCGCCCTGCTTGCCACCGGCGCCACCGCCGAGGCCGGCCCGCTGCTCGACGGGCTGCCGGCCAACCTCGCCACCGACGACCGTGCCCTGCGCGCGCGTGCCGCGCTGGGCTTCGCCGCCCTGCTCCGCGACGCACCCCAGGCAGCCGTGCTCGAGGCCGCGCTCGCCGCCGATCCCGCGGACCTGCGCGCGCGCCACCTCCTTGGTGCCCATCACATGGTCGCCGGCCGCCACGAGGCCGCGCTGGAGGAATTCATGGCCATGCTGCGCCACGACCGCGACTTCGACGACGGCCTGCCGCGCAAGGCGCTGATCGAAGCCTTCCGGGTGATCGACGACCCCGGGCTGGTCTCGCGCTACCGCAGGCAGATGTCGGCACTGCTGCTGTCCTGAGCGTGCGCGCATCGACCCTGCGCCGCGGCATGAACGCGTGGCCACCGTTCCTGTTCGCCGGCATCCGCATCACCGCGATCAGCGACGACTTCCGCCACGCCCACGTGGAGCTGCGCCAGCGCTGGTACAACCGCAACTACGTCGGCACCCACTTCGGCGGCAGCCTGTTCGCGATGACCGATCCGTTCTGGATGCTGCTGACCATGCGTTCGCTGGGGCGTGACTATTACGTCTGGGACCAGGCCGCCGAGATCCGCTTCCTCAAGCCCGGCCGCGGCACCGTGCATGCCGGCTTCGATCTCGGCGATGAGGTGCTCGACGCGATGCGCACCGCCACCGCGACCGGAGCCAAGTACCTGCACTGGTTCGACACCCAAGTGCGCGACGCGGACGGAGATGTCGTCGCCGCGGTGCGCAAGCAGGTCTACGTCCGCCGCAAGCCGGCCAGCCAACCCTCCGACGCAGGCCCGTGACCGGCGTCGCACCGGCGTTCATCACATCCCGACGCGGGGGCGCTATCCTCGTCCACGCCTGAGGGGGGTCGGGACATGCACGACAGGACACGCAGCGCGGACACGCCGTTGCCCGACATTGCCGGCTACCGGATCAACCGGGTAGTCGGCGCCGGCGGCATGTCGACGATCTATGTTGGCGAGCAACTTTCGCTCAACCGCGAGGTGGCGATCAAGGTGATGCTGCCCGAAGCGCTCGGCGATGAAGTCAGCCGGCGCCGCTTCGAGAACGAAGCCCGCACCATCGCCCGCCTCGACCATCCCAACATCGTCGGCATCCATGACGTCGGCCGCACCCGCGACGGGCTGCCCTATTACTCCATGCCCTACCTGGCCCGCGGCCACCTGGGGCAGCGCGACCTGCGCGGCGACGAAGCCGCGACGCGCGAGATCCTGCGCAGCCTGCTGTCGGCGCTGCAGTACGCGCACTCGCGCGGCATCGTGCACCGCGACGTCAAGGCCGAGAACGTTCTCTTCGACGACACCGGCCGGCCCCTCCTGGCCGACTTCGGCATCGCCCTGCGGCGCGGCTACGGCTCGCGCGTGACCACCGCCGGCCTGGCCGTGGGCAGCACCGCCTACATGCCGCCCGAACAGGCGCGCGGCGAAGGCGTGGATGCCCGCGCCGACCTCTACAGCGTCGGCGTGCTGGCCTGGGAGATGCTGCTCGGGGCCCTGCCCTACAACGCCGCCGACGCGCTGTCGATGGCGGTGATGCACGTGCAGGATCCGATCCCGCGCCTGCCGCGCGGATTGCGCCATTGGCAACCGTTCATCGACCGCGCGCTGGCCAAGTCGGCGGGACACCGGTTCTCCGACGCGGCACAGATGCTGGCCGCGCTGGATCGCGTTCCAGCCGCGGAGCGACGCGGTGCTGGCGGCCTGCTTCGCGATCTCGGCGCCCGGCTCGGCGCCCTGCCCGCCCGCGCATGGGCGGCTGCCGGCCTGCTGGCCGTGGGCAGCCTCGGCGCCGGGCTGTACTTCGAGCATCGCAGCGACTCGCCCGGCTTCTATCGCGCCAACGCGACAGGCGATGCCGCCACCGCCGGCAATCCGGTGCCGGCCCGCCGCCCGGCAACGCTGCTGGGCAATCCCGACGATGCACTCCTGCGCGCCGCACCCGCGTCCGAAGCCGAGCGCTTCCTGGTCCTTGCCGAGCGGCAGCTGCGCGCCGGCAAGCTGACGTCGCCCGCGGGCGACAACGCCTACACCAGCCTGCTCGATGCCTGGCAGGCCGACCCCAACCACCTCCGCCTGGCGCCGGCGATCGACGCCATGATCACCACCCTGGGCGAAAGGGCCGCACGCGACTTCGCATCAGGCCGCACCGACCCGGCCCGCACCAGCATCATGCAGGCGAGCCAGCTGGCGTCGCGGACCGCGCGCGCGGACGGTCCGGCCTTGCGCAAGGCCAAACAGGGCATGGACAAGGTGGTCGCTGCGCGGGTGGAGCACGCCGCGGCCGATTTCGATCGGGCCGCCGGCCTCGACGCGGTCGAAGCCGCGCGCCGCATGGGCCTGGAAGCCCCGGCGCTCGCTGCGCTGGAGAAGCGCGCACGAGCCATTCCCATCCCGGGCGAACGCCTGGGCGGGCCCGGTATCGACATGGTCCTGGTGCAACAGGGTGGCATCCGCGTGGGCGCGATGCGCCGCCTGGTCAGCCGCGATGAGTACGCGGCCTTCGCCGACGCAACGCGTCGAGAGCCCGCGCGCTGTCGCGAGCGGGCATCGCTTTTGCGCATGCTTGCGCCGCGCAACTGGCGCTCGCCCGGGTTCGACCAGCGCGGAGCCGACCCCGTGGTCTGCGTGTCGTGGGACGACGCCAGCGCCTATGCGGCGTGGCTCGGCAAGCGCGATGGCCTGGCGTATCGCCTGGCCACCGCATCGGAATGGAGCCGCCTGCCGACAACCGCTGGCGACCGCCGCATCTCGGAATGGAACATCGACTGCAGCGGCAGCTGCGCGCAGCGCGTGGTCAGCGGTGCCGGCTGGCGCAACGAAGGCGCCGCCGGCCCCGAGGCCCACGAAGCCGAGCGTGGCTTCGACGATCTCGGCTTCCGCCTGGTCCGCGACCTCGGCGGCGGTTAGCGCGCTCAGGCGCTGGAGCCGCTCCTGCTGCCGCCGTGGCCACGCCCGCCGCGTCCGCGGGTGCCCGGTGCCTTCGGCCCGGCGTGGGCATGCGCCATCGCCGGCTGCGCCTTGCCATGGCCACCCTGGCGGTAGCCGGGCTTGGCGCCCGGGGCCCGCGGCGGACGCTGGCCGCCGGGACGCGGCGCGCCCTGGCGCTGGCCGCGACCACCCTGAGGCGGCATCGGCGCATCCAGCCGGATCGGCCGGCTCGGCTCATAGCCGGGCACCACATCCATCTGGATCTCGGCCTTGAGCATCTTCTGGATCTGGTTCAGCAGCCCGCCCTCCTCCGGCGACACCAGCGACAGCGCCTCGCCGGTCGCGCCGGCACGGCCGGTGCGGCCGATGCGGTGCACGTAGTCCTCGGCCACCATCGGCAGGTCGTGGTTGATCACCAGCGGCAGGTTGGGGATGTCCAGGCCGCGCGCGGCGACGTCGGTCGCGACCAGGATCCGGGCACGCCCGGCCTTGAACGCGTCCAGCGCCTTCTGCCGCTGCGCCTGGCTCTTGTTGCCGTGGATCGCGACGGCCGGCAGGCCGGCGGTCTCGAGCTGCTCGGCCAGGCGGTTGCAGCCGTGCTTGGTCTTGCCGAACACCAGCACCCGATCGGTGTGGCGGGCGGCGAGGATGTCGATCAGCAGGTCGCGCTTGCTCCCGGAATCGACCGGGTGCGCGCGATGCACGATGGTGTCGGCGATGCTGGTGCGGTTCGCCACTTCGACCTGCTTGGGCGACTGCATGTAGTCCAGCGCAAGCGCCTTGATGCGCGGCTCGAAGGTGGCCGAGAACAGCAGCGTCTGCCGCTGCTTGGGCACCCGCCCGATGATCCGCTTGATCGACGGCAGGAAGCCCATGTCGAGCATGCGGTCGGCCTCGTCAAGCACCAGCACCTCGACTGCGTCGAGCTTGGCGTGGCCATTCTCCATATGGTCGAGCAGGCGCCCCGGGCAGGCGACGAGGATGTCGACGCCGCGGCGCAGGTTGTCGATCTGCGGCTGCATGCCGGCACCGCCGAAGATGGTGGTGACGTTCAGGCGCAGGTGGCGGCCGTAGTCCTTGATGCTTTCGGCGACCTGCACCGCGAGCTCGCGGGTCGGCACCAGGATCAGCGCGCGCGGCTTGCGCGGGCCCTTGGGCGGGGTTTCCTTCGCCAGCCGCTGCAGCATCGGCAGGCCGAACGCGGCGGTCTTGCCGGTGCCGGTCTGGGCGGCGCCGAGCACGTCATGCCCGGCCAGCACGAGCGGGATGGCCTGCTCCTGGATCGGGGTGGGAATGGTGTAGCCGCTCGTATCGAGCGCGCGCAGCAGCGCGGACGAGAGCCCGAGGGTCTCGAAGGTCCGGGTATCGGACATGGATTTGAACTCCTGGTTCGCAGCTTGCCCGGCGCTTTCCGTGAACCGCGCGGCGGACAATAATTTTGACGGCCACCGGAGATGTCCGGGGCCGTGTCTGCGCGACGAGAGACGTGCGGGAGTTAAAGGGCCGGGCCGCCTGGGGCGACCGCGGCTGGGCAATGACCGGATAACGGACTGCCGTGCGCCAACCCCGCCATCATACGGCAGAAAGATGAATGTGGGAGGAGCATGATCGATGGCGGCAGCCATGCCCGCTATGACCCGCCATGACCTTCTGCACCCCCGACAACGGGAGTGCAGGCGTAAATTCAGGGGCCGGCCCGCTCGCGTGGCCGATCCATCCCATCACCCATGCCCACCAGGGCGGAGTTCGCCGTGAGCCATTTTTCCAAGTCCGCACCCAAGTTCCTGCTGTTGTCGCTGGCCGTTGCCACTGCGGTGGCCGGTTGCCAGCGCGACGCCGCGACCGAAACCGCGGCCGTCGACGCCCCGCCCGCCGCCACCGCCGCGTTCACCCTCGACGAATCCACGCTTCCCGGCGTCAACAGCTTCATGGCCAGCGACTTCGACCCCAATGGCAACGCCTGCACCGATTTCGGCGCGTACGTGAACGGTACGTGGCTCGCGGCCAACCCGGTCCCCGGCGACCGCACTTCATGGGGTGCCTTCGAGATGCTCGACGAGCGCTCGCAGGCGATCCAGCGCCAGCTGGCCGACCAGGCCGCGGCGGTTGAAGGCGCGACCGGCGTCAACAAGATCGTCGGCGACATCTGGTCGACCGGCCTCGACGCGGAGGCAATCAACGCCCAGGGCATCGCGCCGCTGGAATCCGAGCTTGCCGCCATCGCCGCGCTCGACGCCCCGGCGGCGATCGCCGACTACCTGCGCAGCAGCGCGGCCAAGGGCCAGTTCACCATCTTCGGTTTCGGCCCCGAGGCCGACTTCATGGATTCGTCCATGAACATCGCCTACGCCTTCCCGGGCGGCCTCGGCCTGCCCGACAAGACCTACTACTTCGACGCTGACAAGAAGGACAAGCTCGAGGCCTACCAGGCGCACGTCGCCAAGGTCCTGGAGCTCTCCGGCGTGCCCGCCGCCGAGGCCACGAGCCAGGCCGCGGACGTGGTCGCGTTCGAAACCCGCCTGGCCAAGGTGTCGAAGTCGAGCGAAGAGATGTCGCGCGATGTCGGCCTGTTCTACAACCCGGTCAGTCCGGCCGACGCCGACGCGCTCGCACCGGACTTCGCCTGGACCACGTTCTTCGAATCCCAGGGCCTGGAGATCCCGGAGAAGTTCTCGCTCGCGATCCCTGAGTTCCACTCCGAGGTCAGCAGCATGATCGCCGACGTCGACCCCGCGACCTGGCAGTCCTACCTGCGCTTCCATACCGTCGACGGCGCCTCGCCCTACCTCGCCGACGCTTTCGCCGAAGAGAACTTCAATTTCTACTCCGCCACCATGCGCGGGCAGAAGGAAATGAAGGAGCGCGGCAAGCGCGTGCTCGACACCATCGGCCAGCAGACAGGCGAGGCCCTGGGCCAGATGTACGTCGACGTCGCGTTCTCGCCTGAAGCCAAGGAGCGGATGGAATCCCTGGTCACCAACCTGAGCGAGGCGCTGAAGCTGCGCATCGAGAACCTCGACTGGATGTCCGACGAGACCAAGGCCAAGGCCATGGAGAAGTGGGCCAGCTTCACGCCCAAGATCGGCTACCCGGACAAGTGGCGCGACTGGTCGGGCCTGGAGACCTCGCGCGACAGCTACATCGGCAACGTGCTGGCCGCCAACGAGTTCAACTACAAGTGGATGCTGGGCAAGATCGGCAAGCCGGTCGACAAGACCGAATGGGCGATGCCGCCGCAGATGGTCAACGCCTACTACAACCCGCTGGCCAACGAGATCGTGTTCCCGGCCGCGATCCTGCAGCCGCCGTTCTTCGACGCCGAGGCCGACGATCCGCTCAACTACGGCGGCATCGGCGCGGTGATCGGGCATGAAATGACCCACGGCTACGACGACCAGGGCAGCCGCTTCGATGCCAGCGGCAAGTTCCAGAACTGGTGGACCGAGGCCGATGCCAAGGGCTTCCTGGGACGCACCGACAAGCTGATCGCCCAGTTCAACGACTACGAGGCCGCGCCCGGCCTGCACGTCAACGGCAAGCTGACGCTCGGCGAGAACATCGCCGACCTCGGCGGCCTGGCCACGGCCTACGACGCGATGAAGAAGGCCACCGCCGGCAGCGAGGACCCGATGATCGAGGGCCTGTCCCGCGACCAGCGCTTCTTCGCCAACTGGGCCACGGTGTGGCGCCGCAATTTCACCGACGAGGAGTTGAAGGTGCGCATCGCCACCGACCCGCACGCCCCGGCGAACTTCCGCGCGATCGGCGCGCCCTCGAACCTGCCGGCCTTCGCCGCTGCGTTCCAGTGCACCCCCGGCAGCGCCATGGTCCGCGAAGGCGAGTCCCAGGTCGTGATCTGGTAACGCAGCACACGCACTGCGAAAAAGGCCCGGCCCATGCCGGGCCTTTTTTTGTGGCGCTAATCCCGATTGCGTGGGGCTTGCGGTTGATTTCGGACAGGCCGGGGGAGCACACCCCCTGTGTGCGGGACGGGCAGCGCGGACCCCCGTCGCGGTTCGCCGCCCCGATTCCTGTTCGCGGCCGGGGTGGTTGTCTTTACGCGCCCGCCCACTTGCTAGACTGCCTCCGCCCTTTCGCCGGATCCAACGATGCCCAAGTACGCCCCGCTCGCCTTCGCGCTCACCGCCAGCCTCGTCATCGGCCTGGTGTCCCCGGATGCCGAAGCACAGCGCCGCGCCTCGCGCGCACCCGCAGGCCCCACCGCCTGCGGCGACTTCGACGCCTTCGCCAACCAGGCCTGGCTGGCCGCCAACCCGGTCCAGGACGCCGGCGCGGTATCCGCGCTGGGCCAACTGCAGGCGCGCGTGCTCGAGCAGCAACGCGAACTGCTGTCCACGGCGATGAACGCCCCGCAGGGCCCCGTGCAGACGCTGCTCGGCGACTTCTGGGCCAGCGGCCTTGACCAGGCCGCGGTCGAGGCCGACGGCGCCCGGCCCATCGCGCCCCTGCTCGACCGCATCAACGGAATCAAGCGCGCGAAGGACATCCCGCCGGCGATCGCCGCACTGCACCAGGTCGGGATCCCGGTGGTGTTCAACTTCAGCGCCGACCTCGACCTGGCCGACCTCGACCGCCACATCGGCTACTTCGCCCAGGGCGGAACGGGCCTGCCCGACCCCGCGTACTACACCCGCGAGGACGCGGATTCCCGCGCCGTGCTGGGCCTGTACAACAGCTACGTGCAGAAGATCCTGGCGCTGACCGGCACCGCCGAGGCCGACCTCGCGGCCGAGGCGCAGGCGGTCATCGACATCGAGACGCGCATCGCGCGCGCATCGCTGCCGGTGGCCTCGCTGCGCGACCCGCGCAGGAACTACGCGCTGGTGCCCACCGAAGGCCTGGACAAGGCGTACAAGCGCCTGCAGCTGTCCGAGTTCCTGGCCGCCCAGGGCGTCGCCGACGACAGCGTCTCGATCGCCAACCCCGAACTGTTCACCGCCCTCGACGGCATCGTCGGCAGCCTCAAGCCGGCGCAGTGGAAGACCTACCTGCGCTTCCACGTGGGCGACGCGATGGCGCCCTACCTGTCCAAGGGCTTCCGCGACGCCTCCTTCGACTTCCGCGGCCGCGTGCTGCGCGGCGAGGCCGCGCAGCCGTCGCGCGAACAGCTGGTCCTGCAGGCGATCAACCACGCCGCCGGGCAGATGCTCGCGCGCGAGTACGTCGCCCGCTACCTGCCGCCGGCCAGCCGCAGCCGCGCCGAAGCGGTGGCCGGGGACGTCCGCGACGCCCTCATGCGCGCGGTAGAACGCGCGCCGTGGATGGACGATGCCACCCGCGCCGAGGCGGTCGCCAAGGTCAAGGGCCTGGGCATCGAGATCGGCGCGCCGGTGCGCAACATCGACTACACCGTGCAGCCCATGGGCCGCGGCAGCTTCGGCGGCAACATGCTGATCGCCTCCACCTGGCACCACCGCGAGGAGATGCGGCGCATCGGCCGCGGCAATGCCCAGCGCCGTTGGCCGGTGCTGCCGCAGGAGCCGGCGCTGGCCTACGACGCCGCCCACAACCGCCTGCTGGTGTCGGCCGCGATGCTGCAGCCCCCGGTGCTGGACATGTCGCTGGACGGCGCCGCGCATTACGGCGCGTTCGGGGCCCTGGTCGCGCACGAACTCGGCCACGCCGTGGACGGCAAGGGCCGGCACGTCGATTCCCGCGGCGAGATCCGCGACTGGTGGACGCCGGGAACGGCGACGGCCTGGACCGACCGCCTCAACGCGCTCGCGGCGCAGTACGGGAACTACGACTATCCGGGGCTGTCCGGGCGCAAGCTCGACGGCACCAGGACCGCCGACGAGAACGCCGCCGACGTCGCCGCGGTCGAGATCGCCTGGGACGCCTTCAGCCACGCCATGCCCGAGGCCGGCGAGGACGGGAAGAAGGCCTTCTCCAACGCATGGGCCGGTGTGTGGAGCGAGCAGGTGTCACCCGCGGTCGCCGAGCAGCGCGCCGGCACCGCCGTGCAGGCGCCCGGCAAGTGGCGCATCAACGGCCCCCTGTCCAATCTGCCCGCGTTCGCCACGACCTGGGGCTGCAAGGCAGGCAACGCCATGGTCCGCAAAGAGGAAGACCGCGTCGGCGTCTGGCGCTGACGCCGGCCTGCCTCACGGCGCGCCGCGGCCCATGGGCGCGGCGCGGAGGTGGCTCAGAAACGCCGCGCCGGGGGCCTGCGGCGCGAGCCGCGGCCGAAGGGCGGCTGGCCGCGCCAGTAGCGGATCAGCAGCCAGCCGAACAGCATGCCGCCCAGGTGTGCGAAGTGGGCCACGTTCGGCTGCCGGCCGGTGATGCCCATCACCAGCGTGATCACGCCGAAGACGATGGCGAGCGTGCGCGCCTTCATCGGGATCGGCGGGATCAGCAGCATCACCCGCTGGTGCGGGAACAGCATGCCGTAGGCCAGGAGCAGGCCGAACACGCCGCCCGAGGCACCCAGCGTCGGGTAGGGCTGGCCGCCCTGGGCCAGCGTCCAGCTCACGATGCCGAGCTGGCACAGCCCCGCGCCGACCACGCAGACCAGGAAATAGGTGAGGAAGCGCCTGGGGCCCCAAGTGTATTCAAGCTGCGCCCCGAACATCACCAGCGCCAGCATGTTGAACAGCAGGTGCGCCAGGTCGCCGTGCAGGAAACCGTAAGTGACCAGCTGCCACGGCCAGAAGCCCGGCACGCCGGCCATCCTCATGAACGCGTCCACCCCGGGCGGCCACAGCATCAGCGACGCGAAGGCCGCACTTCCGAGCAGGCTCTGGAGCAGGAAGACGCCGGCGTTGGCGATCAGCAGGCCCTTGGTGACGGGCGGCAGGTTGGTGAGCATTCGGGGTCCTTGCGCGTGCACCGGCAATGATAGCGTTTACATCGCGCGGCCCGGCCGCCGGAAGCCGCTAGCCCGGCCCCCAGACCTGCGCGTCCAGCGAAGTCGCCCTGCGCGCGGACGCGCAGGCGCGCCCGGCGGTGACCGCCACGCCTTCGGCCCGCAGGCGCCGCACCTGCTCGTCCCACGCCGCCGAGCCCTGCGGGAACGCGATCCGCCCGTCGCTGCGCAGCACCCTGTGCCACGGCAGCGCGGGATCGTCGCTGCCGGCAAGGAGCTTCGCCACCCAGCGCGCACGCCCGGGAAGCCCTGCGCGGCGCGCGACCTCGCCGTAGCCGGCGACCTCGCCGCGCGGGATCGCGCGGACGGCGGCGAGGATGCGTTGGGCGGGGTCCGGAAGCGCCATTGCGCTAGGATAGCCATCCCGTCCGCCCCCGCGGGAGCCCGCATGCAGAACTTCGATCAGGTCCGCCGCCAGCTGGCAGTGGACGGCTTCCGGACCACCGTCGACGAAGCCTTCGTGATCGGCGTCGAACTCAGCCTCGACGATGGCCGCCGCCACCAGGCGATCTTCCTTTCCGAACTCCACGACGACGACCGGCGCTGCTACCTGCGCGTGAGCACGGCGGTGGCGCCGATCACCGGCGTCGACGCGCGGCGCGCGCTCGCGTTCAACTGGGACAGCCGCGTGGGCTACCTCGCCATCGGCAAGCTCGACGACGTGCCCTACCTTCAGCTGTGCGAGAACCGCCCCTACGAGGGCCTGGACGCGGCCGAACTCGGCCGGCTGGTGCTGGAGATCGGCGGCATGGGCGACCGCCTGGAACGCCTGCTCAGCGCCGACGGCGACCTGCTCTGAGCCCGGCTCACAGCCAGCCCAGCCAACCGAGCAGCCGATAGAGCCCGTAGGCGATGCCGCCCGACATCGGGATCGTCAGGATCCAGGCGCCGATCATCTTCTCGACCACGGTCCACTTGATGGCATTGAGCCGCTTGGCCGTGCCCACGCCCATGATCGCGGTCGAGATGTTGTGCGTCGTGGACACCGGGATGCCCAGCGACGAGGCCGCCAGGATTACCGACGCCGCGCTGGTTTCCGCCGCGAAGCCGTGGATCGGATGCAGCTTGACCAGCTTGTGGCCCAGGGTCTTGATGATCCGCCAGCCGCCGGCGGCGGTGCCCGCGGCCATCACCAGCGCGCAGGTGAACTTGATCCAGAGGTCGATGTCGCCCTCGGCCAGCGCGCCTTCGGACGGATGCAGGAAGGCCAGCCAGCTCGGAAGCGCGTCGAGCGTGCCCGCCGACTGCGCGCTCACCAGCGCCAGGGCAATGATGCCCATGGTCTTCTGCGCATCGTTCATGCCGTGGGCGAAGCCCATGCCGGCGGCGCTGACGATCTGCGCCTTGCCGAAGAAACCGTTCACCCAGCGCGGCCGCGCGATGCGCGCCAGCCAGCCGCCGCTGCGCGCCATCATCGAGATCACGAAAAACAGGACGCCCATCATCAGGAAGCCGGCGGCGAAGCCCAGCACCGGCGAACTGACCATCGGCACGACCACCTTCCACAGCACGCCGGCGCTCTGCCAGGCGGGCTCCGCGGGCTGCGACCAGATGATCGCGTCCCAGTTGTTGGACGTGGCCGCGAGCGCCGCGCCGATCAGGCCACCGATCAGGGCGTGCGAGGACGATGACGGCAACCCGAACCACCAGGTGATCAGGTTCCAGGTGATGCCGCCCAGCAGCGCGCACAGGATCAGCTGCGAGCCCACCTCGACCACGCCGGCGTCGATCAGCCCCGAGGCGATCGTCTTCGCCACCGCGGTGCCGGCCAGCGCACCGATCAGGTTCATGCTTGCCGCCAGGCCCACCGCCTGCATCGGCGTCAGGACCTTGGTCGCGACCACGGTGGCGATGGAGTTCGCCGTGTCGTGGAACCCGTTGATGTATTCGAACGCGAGCGCGACCAGGATGACGATCAGCACCAGGGTGAGCATGGGCTGGCCTCAGCTGTTCTTGAGCACGATTTCGTAGGCCACCACGCCCGCCTCGCGGCAGCGGTCGATGGCCTTCTCGAGGATCTCGAAGAACTCCTTGAGCAGGAACATCTGCTGGGCGTCGAGCCGGCCGGAATAGAGGTCGCGGTAAAGCTCGAGCATCAGCCGGTCGGCCTCGTTCTCGAGCGCGCGCAGTTCGTCGTTGAGCGCCTTCATCGGCTCGAGCTTCAGCTGGCGCAGCTGCTTCACCATCTTCAGCACCACGCCGGCGGCCTGCTCCAGCATCGCCGCGCGCGGCGCGAAATCGATGTGCTCCAGGTGTTGCGTGGCCAGCGCGTAGCGGTCGGCGAACTTCTCGATCTGCTTGGGGATCTTGTAAAGCGCCGAGCCCAGGGCCTCGATGTCCTCGCGCTCGATCGGGGTGATGAAGCTGTCCACCAGCGCCTGGCTGATCTTGTTGGATGCCTCGCGCTCGCGCAGGCGGGCCAGCTTGAAGGCGTCCAGCGCCGGTTGGCGGTCGGCCTCGCGCAGCATCTGGTGGAGCGCCACGGCGGCGTCCTGTGCGGCCTGGGCGGCCTCCTCGAGCAGCGTGTAGAACTGCTTGCCTTGGCCGAACATGGTCTGCAGGGAAAACATGGGCGCGTCGCCTCGTCGGGAATGCGGGGTCCGCGCGTGGCCGGCGGACGCGGAATTATGACCGCATCGTGACAATCCGCCCACCCCGGATGCTCCAGTCGCCCGTGGGCTGCCTGCTATGATCGCCCCGCGCCGCCCGGCGCACCCTGTTTCACGGACCACCATGGACGACGACCCTAGATCACCGCAGCGCTGCCCGCGCCCCTGCCCCGCCGCGCTGCCAAGCCCCCGCACCGCCGATCGCCACCGCCCCGGAACCGCGGGGGTGGCGCAATGATCGAGCTGCTCATCGTCGCCGCGCTGATCGTGCTCAACGGCTTCTTCGCGATGTCGGAGATGGCGCTGGTGACCGCGCGGACGTCCCGCCTGCGCCAGCTGGCCGAGACCAGCCGCGGTGCGCGCGCCGCCCTGAAACTGGCCGAGCACCCGGACAACCTGCTCTCCACCGTGCAGATCGGCATCACCCTGATCGGCGTGCTCACCGGTCTCTTCGGCGGCGAGGCCATCGGCCTGCAGGTCGCCGACTGGGTCCGCGGCCTGGTGCCTTCGGCAGCCGAGTACGCGCGCCCGATCGGCATCAGCACCGCGGTCGGCATGATCACCGCCGGTACCGTGATCTTCGGCGAGCTGATCCCCAAGCGCCTGGCCCTGACCAATGCCGAGACCATCGCCAGCGCGGTGGCGCTGCCGCTGGAAGCGCTGGCCACCGTCGCCAAGCCCGTGGTGTTCGCCCTGGGTTCGATCAACCGCGCCGTGCTGCGCCTGCTCGGCATCAAGGACGACGAGCGCAACGCGATCTCCGAAGAGGAAATCCGGATGCTGGTCAGCGAAGGCCACGCCCAGGGCGTGATCGATGCCGACGAGCGCAACATGATGAACCGGGTACTGCACCTGGGCGACCGCGACGCGCACAGCCTGATGACGCCACGCACGCGCATCGCCTGGCTCGACGTCTCGGAGAGCTTCGAGGACAACCTCGCGACCATGCGCGAAACGCCGTTCTCGCGCTATCCCGTGTACCTGGGCAGCGACGACCAAGTGGCCGGGATCCTCGAAGTCAAATCGCTGATCGACCGCTTCCAGGAGGGCGAGTTCGACCTGTTCGAGCAGCTGCGCGAGCCGCTGTTCGTGTCGGAATCGACGCCGGCGATGAAGCTGATCGAGATCCTGCGCGAAGAGCAGCAATCGCTGGCCCTGGTGGTCGACGAATACGGCGACGTCACCGGCATCATCAGCGTCAACGACGTGCTCGAGGCGGTCATCGGCCGCACCTCCAGCGGCGAAGGCGCGGATTCGCATCCACTGGTGGTGGCGCGCGAGGACGGCTCGCTGCTGGTCGACGGCGCGCTGGGCGCCGATTCGCTGCGCGAACTGTTCGATGGCAAGCCCCTGCCCCACGCCGACGAGCACGACTACAACACCGCCGCCGGCATGACCATCGCCCATTTCGGACGCATTCCCAGCGCAGGCGAGCACTTCGAATGGGCCGGCTGGCGCATCGAGGTGGTCGACCTGGACGGCCCGCGCATCGACAAGCTGCTGCTCCAGCGGGTCGCGGGCAACCCGCCGGGCGATGGCTGAGCCGGATCCGCCGCGTGCCACCGCGCGCGCGGTGCTGGCGGCCCTGGCCGCCGGCCCCGCCGACGACGTGGTCACCCTGCGCTCGGTGACCGAAGGCCTGGGCGGCAGCCTGTTCGGCATGCTGCTGTTCATCGCCACCCTGCCCGCCTTCCTGCCGATCCCCGGCGTCGCCGGTGCGCTCAGCGGCCCGCTGGTGAGCGTGATCGGGCTGCAGCTTCTGGTGTGCATGCGCCGTCCCTGGCTGCCGCGCATGATCGCCGAGCGCGGCCCGAAGCGCGGCACGCTGGCGCGCTTCGAGCATCGCGTCTCGCCGTGGCTGAGGCGGCTGGAGCGCGTCATCCGCCCGCGCCTGCCCGGGATGATCGACCATCCCGCGGCGAACATGGTCACCGGCCTGCTGCTGCTCCTGCTCGGAGTGCTGCTGGCGCTGCCGATCCCGTTCACCAACTATGTGTTCGGCGTACTTCTCTTGGCCTATGCGCTGGCCCTGCTCGAACGCGACGGCGCACTGATGCTGGTCGCCTGGGGCGCGGGCCTTGCCGCGGTCACGTTCTTCGGGATCACCGGCGGCACGCTTGCGGCACTGGCCACCGAATGGGTCGATCGCCTGCTGTAGCGCGACCTGCGGGCACGCGCTCCGCCGGGCTCAGGACAACAGGCCGCGGAAGTCGTGCACGTTCATCGGATAGCCAAGCCAATAGCCCTGCGCAAGGTCGCAGCCGCGTTCGCGAAGCACTTCGTACTGGCCTTCCTTCTCCACGCCCTCGGCGACCACGGTAATGCCGAGCGAATGCGCCATGGCGATGATCGCCGTGGTCAGCGCCAGGTCGTCCGGATCGCGGAGCACGTCGGCGATGAAGCTGCGGTCGATCTTGACGCCGTCCACCGGCACCCGGCGCAGGTGGCTCAGCCCCGAGAAGCCGGTGCCGAAGTCGTCCAGCCAGACCTTGACCCCCGCATCGCGCAGGCGCGCAAGCAGGCTGCTGACGCGCAGTTCGTCGCCGATCACCGCGGTCTCGGTCAGCTCCACGTGCAGGCCGTCGGCCGGCAGCCCGGTCTCGGCCAGCGTCTGCTCCACCTGGGCCGCGAGGTCGCCGTTGCGCAGCTGTCGCGGCGAAACGTTCACCGAGACGAACAGGCCCGAGTCCGGGAAGTCGCGGCGCCATTGCATCGCGTCCCTGCAGGCCATGCGCAGCACCTGCGGGCCGATGGTTTCGATCAGGCCGCTCTGTTCGGCAACGTCTATGAACACCGAAGGCGCGATCGTGCCGCTCTCGGGATGGTGCCAGCGCAGCAGCGCCTCGGCGCCGACCAGGCGCCGGTCCTCCAGCCGGTAGACCGGCTGGTACGCCAGGCTGAGTTCGCCGCGCTCCCAGGCCCCGCGCAGGTCCTGCTCCATGCTCACCCGGCGCTCCACGGCCTGGTCCATGGCACGGCTGTAGAAGCGGTGGCAGTTCTTGCCCGCGACCTTGGCCTGGTACATGGCGATGTCGCCATTCTTCATCAGCATGGTCGCGCCGGCGGCATCGTCCGGGAACAGGGTGATCCCGATCGAGGTGCCGAGGAACACCTGGCGCCCGCCGACCACGATAGGCCGGCTGAGCTCCGCCACCAGGGTATCGGCCAGGCGACTCGCTTTTTCGCGCATGCCCGCGGCATCGCTGCCCGCGGACTCGACCAGGATCACGAACTCGTCGCCGCCAAAGCGCGCCAGCACCGCGCCGTCGCCGCCCAGGCGGTCGACCGTCTCGCGGATGCGGTTGGCGAACTGCACCAGCACTTCATCGCCGGCGTCGTGGCCAAGGGTGTCGTTGATGCGCTTGAAGTCGTCGATGTCGGCGAACAGCAGCGCCAGCTGGTGGCCGGCTCCGTGCAGTTCCATCAACCGGCGGTCCAGCGACTCGCGGAAGGCAAGCCGGTTGGCGAGGCCGGTGAGCGCATCGGTGTACGCCATGCGCCGCATGTCGCGGTCGTGGCGGGCGATGCTTTCGCGCATGTGGCCGAAGGCCCGAACCAGGTCACCGACCTCGTCCGCACGCTTGCTGTCGGGCAGCTCGGCGACGAAATTCCCGCCTTCGATCTCACGCGCGGCGTCCGCCAGCTGCCGCACCGGGCGGACCAGCGTGCGTTGGACCAGGGCACCCAGGCCCACGGCCAGCAGTACCAGCCCGGCCATGAGGGCCGCGATCCAGCCGGCATGGCGCTGGCCGATGACGGCCAGTCGCTCGGCCATGCCGGTGACGGCGCGCTGCTCGTCGGCCTTCACCGACGCCAGCGAGTAGCCCACCCGCAGGCCGCCCAGGCGGACATCGCCGATATACAGCGGGACCGCGACATCGAGCACCGTGTCGCTGGCCTGGATATGCGGTGCGCGCGCGGTCACCGCCTCGAACGCCATGGCGTCATCCATCACCTGCCCGTAGCTGCGGATGTCGCGCGAGCCATCGTGGACGACCGTACCGTCGTTGTCGTAGACCACGGCATAGGCGACATCGGGCTGCTTGAGCACGGCCCGCAGCAGCACTCCGATCTCGTCCAGGTCGAAGTAGTAAAGCGGGTTGACCAGCCCGGTGGCGAGCTCGACCCCGACCGCCTCGGAGCGCTCCGCCAGGCGGTCGAAGGCCAGCGCATGCATGGACTCCTTGCCCAGCTGCAGCACTTCGTTGCGCATCACGTCCTGGCGGTGCAGCAGCATCGCGACCACGGCAAGCACAACCAGCAGCGCCATCACCAGGGCGGCCAGGAAGCGTGCGTACAGCCCGCTTGCGGGCTTCATTCAAGCACCTCGGCGACGCGGGCGACGCCAGCCCGGAGCGCGTCCAGCGACCGGCGCGTCTGTCCGTCGACCGGCATGAAGCGCGTGGTGCCGAAGAAGCGTTGCAGGGCTTCGCTTGCGGCGGGGTCGTTGGCGGCGCCGGCCAGCACTTCGCGCAGGCGTCCGGCGACCGCCGGATCGAGGTCTCCGCGCACCACCTCCAGCGCCCGCGGGTAGTCCTTGCTGGCGTGGAAGCCCACCAGGTCGCGGCGGTAGCTTTCGGGCATGTTCTGGAAATCGACGTTGCTGAAGGCGCCCGCATCCACCAGGCCCTTGTGCACCCAGCTCGAGATGTTGAACTCGGAGCGCGCGAACAGGTAGCCCACGGAACCCTCTGCCGCACGGTCGAACGGCGACAGCAGGATCTCCATCGGCATGCCGAGCGCGATCACCTCCATCGCCGGCACGTAGTAGGCACTGGTGGAGCTCGGGTTCTGGAATGCGAGGCTGCGCCCGTGCAGGTCGCCGAGGCTTTCGATCCCGCTGTCGCGGCGGGCGAAGAAGACCGTGTGGTAGGCGCCGATACCGCCGCGCTCGGTCAACAGGATCGCCTTCGCGCCGGCGCGCGCTTCGAGCGCCATCGCCCCGGCCGAGGTCTCGGTGACCCAGTCGACGCGGCCCCGGCGCAGGTAGCTTTCCATCTGCCTGGCATCGCGCGCCATGAGTATCCGACCCTCGCGGATACCGACATCGCCCATCCTCTCCACGACGTAGTCGAGCATCGGCTTGAGCTGGTCATAGTGCGCGGCCGGGTCGTCGCTGATGCGCCCAAGCACGAGCACACCGGGTTCGGTGGCGGCAACGGGAGCACACAGCGCGAGCGATGCGGCCAGCGCGGCCAACAGCTGGCGAAGGCGGCGGGACATCGCGATTCGGGTAGGACCCCGCTTGCAGAAGATGCCGCAGCGTAGCGGAAAACATGATCGCCGGCACACTTTCACGCGTCCCCGCCGCCTGCTCCGCCCGCCAGCCGCGCCATGCGCTGGGCATCGGCAAGTACTCCACGCAGCAGACGCAGCTCGCGTTCGTCCATGTCGCAGCGCAGGAAGATCCGCCGCAGCTTGCGCAGCGCCGAGTGCGGCGCGCGGCCCTTGTGGAAGTCGATCGCATCAAGCGTATCGCCAAGCTGGCCGAAGAAGCCTTCGAGCTGGGCATGGCTGGCCGGGGGATCGCGCCTGGCACCGTCGCCCTCGCCGTCCCCGCCGGACGGCGAACCGCGCTCCAGGGCTGCCACCCGCAGTTCGTAGGCCAGGACTTGCACGGCCGCGGCCAGGTTCAGCGAGCTGTAGTCCGGGTTGGCGGGGATATGCACCGCGGCGTGGCACAGCTGCAGCTCGTCGTTGTCCAGGCCGGTGCGCTCGCGGCCGAACACCAGCGCCACGTTCGCCCCACGATCCGTGGCCTCGAGCAGGCGCGCGGCCCCGGCACGCGGCGCGAGCTCTTCAAGCTGGATGCGGCGACTGCGCGCGGTACACCCCAGCACCAGGCTGCAGTCGGCCACGGCCTCGGCCAGACTGCCGACGATGGGCGCAGCGTCAAGCACATCGTCGGCACCGGCGGCCATGGCCACCGCGTCGGCATGCGGATAGCGCTCCGGCGCAACCAGGACAAGCCGCTGCAGCCCCATGGTCTTGATGGCGCGGGCAGCCGAACCGATGTTGCCCGGATGCTGGGTGCCGACCAGGACGATGCGGATCCCGCCGGTCGGCTGCGTGGTGTTCGCGATGTGCGCGGTGTTCATGGGCGCAAATGGTAAACTGTGCGACGGCCTCGAGCCGACTGTTCTTTCCCCCTGCCGCCCACACCAACGCCGGAGTCCGCCTGCGATGCTACAACCTGCCGTCAACATCATGGTCAAGGCGGCCCGCGCCGGTGGCAACATCCTCCTGCGGCACATGCACAAGCTCGATGCGATCAACGTCGTCGAGAAGGACCGCATGGATTACGCCAGCGAGGTCGACCGCCTGGCCGAGGTCGCCGTGGTCAAGGAGCTGCGCCGCGCCTATCCCGAATACGCCGTGCTTGGCGAGGAAGGCGGCGAGCAGAAGGGCAGCCAGGGCGCCAGCCGCTACACCTGGGTGATCGATCCGCTGGATGGAACCAGCAACTACCTGCGCGGCTTCCCGCACTGGTGCGTCTCGATCGCGCTGTGCGAAGGCCCCGAGCCGCTGCATGGGGTGATCTTCGATCCGCTGCGCAACGAACTCTTCACCGCCAGCCGCGGCGGCGGTGCGCAGCTCAATGAAAAGCGCATCCGGGTGGCCGACCGCAAGGACCTCCCCGGCAGCCTCATCACCACCGGTTTCCATCCGCGCGAGCGTTCGCGCACGGCGGCGCAGTTCGACTGCATGCGCCAGGTGCTGTCGGTGGCGGAAGACGTGCGCCGCACGGGTTCGGCCGCGCTCGACCTGGCCTACGTGGCCGCAGGTCGCACTGACGGCTATTTCGAAGCCGGCGTGCAGGCCTGGGACATCGCCGCGGGCGTCCTGCTGGTGCGCGAGGCCGGCGGCAAGGTCACCGACTACAAGGGTGCCGCGATGGGGCCGTTGCACATCGCGATGAACAGCCGCCAGGTAGTGGCCGGCAACATCCGCGTGGCCGAAGCCCTGCAAAAAACCGTCGTCGCCTCGGGCTACGCCGCGGCGTTCTGATCGCCGCGCCAGCGGCCCCGACTTTGCCCTGAGCAGCAGCTACAGCTGCGACCCGCCTCGCCTCACCCTGCAGGAGCAGCTATAGCTGCTCCTACAGGTGTCTGGTTGTTGCTGAGCGGGCGCGGCACGCCGGCATCAGGGCCGGCGCGCGAGCTCCGCGTCGTCGCGCGCCTTGGGCAGCAGGTCCTGCTTGGTGACCTTGAGGAAGCCCATGCTCAGCAGCGGACAGGCGACCAGGATCGACGACAGGGTCCCGATCACGATGCCGAACATCATCGCCAGCGACATGCCTTCCAGCGAACCGCCGCCGTAGAGGAACAGCGCCAGCACGGTCAGGAAGGCCACCACCGAGGTGATGATCGTGCGCGACAGCGTCTGGTTGATCGACGCGTTCAGCACCTCCATCGGCGGCGCGCGCATGCTGCGGAAGTTCTCGCGCACGCGGTCGAAGACCACGATGGTGTCGTTGATCGAGAAGCCCATCACCGACAGCAGGCCGGCGAGCACGGTCAGGTCGAATTCCTGGCCGCTGATCGCGAACCAGCCTGCCACGATCAGCACGTCGTTGAGGGTGGTGACGATGGCCGCGACCGCGAACTTCCACTCGAAGCGGAAGCCGATGTAGATCAGGAAGCCGACAACCACGAACAGGATCGCGTACAGGCCGTTCCAGGCCAGGTCGCGACCCACCTGCGGACCGACGAAGGCGCTGCTCTGGATGGTTGCGGGATTGCCGCCGGCCGACGCCGCTTCCAGCACTTCATCCGCGGTGCGCGCCGTACCGTCTGCGCTGTTCTCGCCATCCCGCGGCTGCAGCCGCACCAGCAGGTCGCTGCCGCTGCCGAAGGTCTGCACCTGGGCACCGGCGTAGCCGGCATCGGCCAGGCGCTCGCGCACGCCGTCGACATCGGCCGGCTGTTCGAAGCGCAGCTCGACCACCGTGCCGCCGGTGAAGTCGAGCGCGTAGTTGAAGCCCTTGCCGGCGATCGCAGCGATCGTGGCGACGGTGAGCAGCGCGAACACCGCCACCGACACCCAGCGCAGGCGCATGAAGTTGATATTGGGGGTGGCCGGGATCAGGCGCAGGGGAAAAATGTTCATGTGTGGTATGCCCGCGTCAGATGGCCAGGGACTTGAGCTTGCGCTTGCCGCCATAGACCAGGGTGGCGACGCCGCGCGAGACGGTCACCGCGGTGAACACCGAGGTCATGATGCCAATCACCATCGTCACCGCGAAGCCCTTGAGCGGGCCGGTGCCGAAGGCGAACAGCGCGACGCCGGCGAGCAGCGCAGTCATGTTGGAGTCGAAGATCGTGCCGGAAGCCTTGTCGTAGCCGTTGGCAATGGCCCCTCGTGGAGGCATTCCCGCCCGCAGCTCCTCGCGTATGCGTTCGTTGATCAGCACGTTGGCGTCCACCGACATGCCGATCGACAGCGCCAGGCCGGCGAACCCGGGCAGCGACATGGTAGCGCCGAAGACGCTCATCACCGCGACCACCATCAGCAGGTTGAGCAGCAGCGCGATGCAGGTGAACAGGCCGAACATCCGGTAGTAGACGCCGAAGAACAGCAGCGTGAACACGAAGGCGTACAGCACTGCCTGGGTGCCACGTTCGACGTTCTCCTTGCCCAGGCTCGGGCCGACGATGCGTTCCTCGATGAAGTCCATGGGCGCCGCCAGCGAGCCGGAGCGCAGCAGGCGCGCCAGGCCGTCGGCCTCGGCCTTCTCCAGGCCCGTGGTCTGGAACTGCTTGCCAAACACACCGTTGATGTTGGCGACCGAGATCACTTCCTCGTTGACGCGGAAGCTGCGCACCTCTTCACCGGCGGCGTTGGTGGTGACCTGCGGGACGCGCTCGATGTAGACCACGGCCATGGGCTTGCCCACGCTGACCGAGGTGAAGTCGAACATGCGCTGGCCGCCGAGGTTGTTGAGCGTCACGCTCACGGCCGGCATCCCGTTCTCGTCCAGCGTGGACTGGGCCATGACCATCTGCTCGCCCGATGCGATGACGCGCTTGGACAGCAGCACCGGCATCGGCTTTCCATCCATTCCGGTCTCGCGGCGGTAATACACGCGGGCTTCGGGCGGAACGTTGCCGCTGGCCACTGCGTCATACGGGTCACCGTCGATCACCGCGCGGTACTCGAGCGTGGCCGTGGCGCCGATCATGCGCTTGGCCTCGGCCGTGTCCTGCACGCCAGGCAGCTGCACGACCACGCGGTCGTTGCCCTGGCGGGTGATCACCGGCTCGCCGACGCCGACTTCGTCGACGCGGTTGCGCAGCGTGGTGATGTTCTGGTCGATGGCGTCGGCCGAGATCTGGTTGAGTTCGGTTTCCGGCACGCGGATGGTGATGCGGCTGCCCACGGCCTGGCGCAGCAGGGTCGGCTGGGCAGTGGCAAGCAGCGTCATCGCCCGGTCGGCATCTGCCGCATCGGCAAGCTGGGCCACGGTCGTGCCGGTGGCGTTGCGCTCCACCGAGTCGTAGCGGATACGGTTGTCGCGCAGGATCGCGCGGACTTCGTCGGCGTAGGCGTCAAGGCGCTTGTCCAGCGCCGCCTTCTGGTCTACCTGGAGCACGAAGTGCACGCCGCCCTGCAGGTCGAGGCCGAGCAGCATCGGCTTTGCGCCGAACCACGACAGCCAGTCGGGCACGGTGTCGGCAAGGTTGAGCGCGACCACGTAGTCGTCGCCCAGTTCCGGGCGCAGCGCGTCCGCGGCGCGCGTCTGGTCGTCGAGATCGAGCAGCCGGACCAGGCGCTCGCCCTCTTCCGGGGTGTCGATCGACTTCACGGTGACGCCGGCGCCAGCCAGCGCCGCCTCGATCTTTCCGTCCAGTTCGACGCCGGCGGCGGCGCCGCGGTTGGACGTGATCTGCACGGACGGGTCCTGCGGGTAGATGTTGGGCAGCGCATACAGCGCGCTCAGCAGCACCACCAACAGGATGACAATGTACTTCCAGCGGGGAAATTCGAGCATGGTCGGTTCTTGCGCGAGGTCGTCCCGCGGGCGGGAGTGACGGATTCGATTGCAGGCGCCGGTCGCGGCACGGCGCAGGCGCCGGCCGCGGTGCTTCCGGCGGGTGTCAGATGGACTTCAGCGAGCCCTTGGGCAGCACGTTGCCGATGGCGGTCTTCTGCACGCGGATTTCGACCTTGTCGGCGATCTCCACGTTGACGAAGCTGTCGCCCACGCGGCGCACCACGCCGGCGATGCCGCCGCCGATCAGCACTTCGTCGCCCACGGCCAGCTTCTCGACCATGGCGCGGTGCTCCTTCTGCCGCTTCATCTGCGGGCGGATCATCAGGAAGTACATGATCGCGAACAGCACGACCATCATGATCGGGAACTGCCAGGGGTTGGGCGCGGCGGGTGCTGCGGCCTGGGCATAGGCGGGGGCGATCAGGAAGTCGAGCAGGTTCATTCAGGGCGGTCCGTTCGGAAATCAGCTGGCAAGTATGCCACGGCAGCGTGGGAGGCGGTCCCCGCGACCCTTCAGGAGCAGCTATAGCTGCGACAGGAGTGTGGTCGCAGCTATAGCTGCTCCTGCGGGTGGATAACGGGATTCGAGGGGATCGGGGTTCGGGTTGCGGTCCGGCTGCGGCTCAGGGCGTCCGTGCTGCAAGGAAAGACCGCCGGAAGGCATCGAAGGTTCCCGAGGCGATTGCGTCGCGCATGCCAGCCATCAGCTTCTGGTAGTACCAGAGGTTGTGCAGGGTGCCCAGGATCGGGCCCAGCATCTCGTTGCATCGGTCCAGGTGGCGCAGGTAGGCGCGGGTGTAGCCGCCGCTGCAGGCCGGGCAACCGCAGCCCTCCTCGATCGGCCTGGTATCGCGTTCGTATCGCGAATTGCGGATGCGCACCGTTCCGGTGGAGGTGAAGTAGTGCCCGTTGCGCGCGTTCCGCGTTGGCATCACGCAGTCGAACATGTCCACGCCGCGGGCGACGCCGTCGACCAGGTCCTCGGGCCGGCCCACGCCCATGAGGTAGCGCGGACGGTCATCGGGCAGCTGCGGGCAGGTGTGCTCGAGCATGGCGTTGCGTTCGGCCTCGGTCTCGCCCACGGCCAGGCCGCCGATGGCGTAGCCGTCGAAGCCGATGTCCTTCAACCCCGCCGCCGAGCGCGTGCGCAGGTCCTGGTGCACCCCGCCCTGGACGATGCCGAACAGCGCCGCATCGTTGCCCTCGTGCGCGCGCTTCGAGCGCTCGGCCCAGCGCAGCGACAGCTCCATCGAGCGCTCGATCACGCGCGGGTCCACCGGCTTGCCGTCGATCTGCACCGGCGGGCACTCGTCGAAGATCATCACGATGTCCGAGCCCAGCACCTTCTGGATGTGCATCGACTCCTCGGGCCCGAGGAACACCTTCGAGCCGTCGGTCGGCGCCGAGAAGGTCACGCCCTGCTCGGTGATCTTGCGGCGATGCGCCAGCGAGAACACCTGGAAGCCGCCGGAGTCGGTGAGGATCGGCCCGTCCCAGCGCGCGAAACCGTGCAGGCCGCCATGCGCTTCGATCACCTCCAGCCCGGGCCGCAGGAACAGGTGGAAGGTGTTGCCGAGGATGATCTCCGCGCCAAGGTCGCGCACCTGCCCCGGCAGCATGCCCTTGACCGTGCCGTAGGTGCCCACCGGCATGAAGGCCGGCGTCTCCACGGTGCCGCGGGGAAACGTCAGTCGCCCGCGGCGCGCGGCGCCGTCGCTGGCAAGCAGGTCGAACTTCATGCGGGACATCGAATACCAGGCTCCAATCGGGCCGCCCATTGTCGCGGAACCCGCCCGCCACTTGTAGGACCGGCCCGCCACTTGTAGGGGCGCCGCCCCCACTTGTAGGGGCGGCTATAGCCGCGACCGGAAAGGCCTTTGCCACGGATTTACGCGGAAACGGCCGGATTTACACGGATAGAGCAGGAAGTGCCGAAAAAGAAGGAAGAGCTTTTTGCCACGGATTTGCGCGGATGAACGCGGATAGAGCAGAAGCGGTGGAAGGGGCGATGCAATCAGTCGACCGGGCTCGCCATGCATACCTCAGCACCTCAAATTCCTGCTTTGGCTTGATCCGCGTTCATCCGCGCAAATCCGTGGCTAAAGAATGCTTTTCCAGCTCTTTTCGCTCTTTTCGCTCTATCCGCGTAAATCCGCGGCGTAATCCGCGTAAATCCGTGGCAAAAGCTCCTGCTCTCCTCAGTCGAAGGCGACCATCCCGTCCTCCGCAAGCCGCAGGCGCACCGGGTCGCCGGCGGCCAGGCCCAGCACGCCGGAGACATCGTCCAGGTCGACCTCGACCATCGTGCCGCCCGACAGGCGCAGGCTGGCCACGTGCCCCGGCCCGCGGAAGGCCAGCGCCACAAGCTCCGCGCGCACGGCGCCCTCGGGATCGGGCTGCAGCGCGTGCGGCCGCAGCAGCACCTCGCCGCCGCGCGCCAGGCCGAGCGCCGCCGCCGGCACCAGCGCGCCGCGGCCGATGAAGCCGGCGACGAAGCGGTCCAGCGGCCGCCGGTACAGGGCCTCGGCGCTGTCCCACTGCATGATCCGGCCGCGGTCCATGACCCCGATGTGGTCGGCCATGGCGAAGGCCTCGGCCTGGTCGTGGGTCACCATCAGCACCGTGGCGCCCGACGCCTTGAGCAGCTCGCGCAGCTCGATCGCGAGCTGCTGGCGGGTGTCGGTGTCGAGGTTGGAGAACGGCTCGTCGAGCAGCAGCAGCGCAGGGCCGGGCGCCAGCGCGCGGGCCAGGGCGACGCGCTGCTGCTGGCCACCGGAGAGTTCATGCGGATAGGCGCCGCCGCGGTCCGACAGGCCGACCAGGGCCAGCATCTCCGCCACCCGCGCGCGCCGCTCTTCGCGCGCCTGGCCGCGCAGGCCGAAGGCGACGTTGGCGTCCACGTCCAGGTGCGGAAACAGCGCGTAGTCCTGGAACATCATGCCCACGCTGCGCTTCTCGGGCGGCAGCGAGACGCCCGCCGAGGCGACCCGCACGCCGTCCACGTCGATGCTGCCGCCCTGCACCGGCTCGAAGCCGGCGATCGCGCGCAGCACCGTGGTCTTGCCGCAGCCCGACGCGCCCAGCAGGCAGCCGATGTCGCCGGGAGCCAGCGACATCGACAGCTCGTCGACCACCACCCGCGCGGCGGCGCCCGCCACCGGATAGCCGACGCGGATGCCCGCGATCTGCAGCAGCGCATCGCTCACGACATCTTCTCCCGTCCATAGCGCACGCCGGTGCGCGCCAGCAGCACCACCGGCAGCAGGCCGACGGCGACGATCAGCAGCGCCGCCACCGCGCCTTCCTCATAGGTCCCGCGCGAGGCCTCGGCATACAGCCAGGTCGCCAGGGTCTCGAAATTCAGCGGGCGCAGCAAAAGCGTCGCCGGCAGCTCCTTCATCGCGTCCACGAACACCAGCAGCGCGGCCGCGGCCAGCGCCGGGCGCAGCAGCGGCAGGTGGATCCGGCGCAGCGTCGCGCCCGGCGCGTGGCCGAGGCTGGCCGCGGCCTGGTCCAGGCTGGGCGGGATGCGTGCCAGCCCCGCTTCCACGCCACCGGCGGAAATCGCCAGGAAGCGCGCCATGTAGGCCAGCACCAATGCTGCAGCGGAGCCCATCAGCAACATGCGCGGCTCCATGCCGAAGGCGCCGAGCAGCACGTTGGCGCCGTTGTCGAACCAGGCCAGCGGCAGCAGCAGGCCGATGGCCAGCACGGTCCCCGGCACGGCATAGCCGAGGCTGCCGCTGCGCAGGGCCAGCAGCGCGCCGGTGGTACGCCGCCGCCCCTGCGCCAGGCGCATCGACCAGCCCAGCACCAGGCCGGCGGCCAGGGTGACCACGGTCGCCGCCAGCGCCACGCCCACGGTATTGCGGACGCTCGCCATGAGTTGCGGCGAAATCCCGTGCTGGCCGATGCGTTCGACCGCCTCCCAGGCCAGGTAGCCCGCCGGCAGCACGAAGCCGACCAGCACCGGGAACACACCGAGCGCGATCGCCAGCGCCGCAGCGCCGCCGCGCAGTGGCTGCGGACGCATCGGCCGCGGCCGGTCGCCCACCGCGTAGCGCTGGCGGCGGCGCGCATGGCGCTCCAGCGCCAGCAGCGCGATCACGATCGCCAGCATCGCCAGCGCGATCTGCGCCGCGCCCGGCAGGTCGCTGCGCGTGACCCAGGTGGTGTAGACGGCCACCGTCATGGTCTGCACGCCGAGGAATTCGGAGGCACCGATGTCGTTGAGGACTTCCATCAGCGCAAGCGCGGTGCCGATCGCGATCGCCGGCCGCGCCAGCGGCAGGGCCACGCGCCGGAACACCTGCATGGGCGTGGCGCCGAGCACGCGCGCGGCGTCCATCAGGCCCGCGGCCTGGGTCATGAACATCGCGCGCGTGGTCAGGTAGACGTAGGGATAGAGCACGAAGCCCAGCAGCACGATGCAGCCAGCCAGGCCGCGGATGTCGGGCAGGCGGAAATCGCGCGGGCTGTCGTAGCCGAGGATGTCGCGCACCAGGCCCTGCACCGGACCGAGCGGGTGCAGCAGGTCCAGGTAGGCGAAGGCGACGATATAGGTCGGCACCGCCAGCGGCAGCAGCAGTGCCCAGGCCAGCGTGCGCCGGCCCGGGAACTCGTAGGCCGTGACCAGCCAGGCGGCGCCGGTGCCGATCGCCACCACCAGCGCGCCGACGCCGGCCAGCAGCGCCAGGGTATTGCGCGCGGCGACCGGCAGCACATAGCGGGCGACGTGGCTCCAGAGCCCGTCCTGTCCACCCTGCAGCGCGGTCCAGGCCAGGGCCAGCAGCGGCGCGACCACGACCGCGGCGATCGCGACCGCGGCCCACTGCCACGGCCCTTCGGGCAGCCGCCTGCGCAGGCCGCGACCGGCCGGCCCGCGGGCCGGCGGATGCAGCGCATCCGCGGATGCTCCAGCCGCTGCCATTCCGCTCCGCCCTGGCGTCAGCGCGTCAGTTGTCGAAGCCGACCTTGTCGACCAGCGCGCTCGCCTCGCGGCGGTTTGCGACCACCTCGGTCAGCGGCAGCGGGTCGACGGTGAGCTCGCCGAAGCTTGCGACCACCGGGTCGAGTTCGACCCCGGCCTTCACCGGGTACTCGTAGTTGGCGCGGGCGTACAGGCTCTGCGCCTCGTCGGAGACCAGGTACTCCATCAGCGCCACGGCGTTGTCGCGGTTGGGCGAATGCGCCGCCAGCGCGGCGCCGCTGATGTTGACGTGGGTGCCGCCACCGTCGACGTTGAAGGTCGGGCGGATGACCTTGATCGCCTCGCCCCACTGGTGCTGCTCGGAGCCCGGCTCGGCGTTCTTCATGCGGCCGACGTAATAGGCGTTGGCGATGCCGATGTCGCAGATGCCGGCGAGGATGTCGCGGGCCACGTCGCGGTCGCCGCCGGCGGCCTTGCGCGCAAGGTTGTCCTTGACACCACCGAGCCAGGCTTCGGTGGCCTCGGCGCCGTGGTGGGCGATCATCGCCGCGAACAGGCTGGTGTTGTACGGGTGCTGGCCGGAGCGGATGCAGACCTTGCCCTTCCACTGCGGATCGGACAGGTCCTCGTAATGGAACGATTCAAGCTCTAGGTCCTTGTGCGCGTACAGCACGCGGTCGCGCAGCGACATCGCGAACCACTGGTCGTCGGCGCCGCGCAGATGGGCCGGGATCGCGGCTTCAAGCACGTCGGACTGCAGCGGCTGGGTGTGGCCGGCTTCGACCAGATCGAGCATGTTGCCGGTATCGACCACCATCAGCACGTCGGCGGTGGAGCGCTCGCCTTCGGCGCCCAGGCGCTCGGACAGGCCGTCCTTGAGCAGCACGGTGTTGACCTTGATGCCGGAGCTGGCGGTGAAGGCATCAAGCAGCGGCTGGATCAGGCCGGGCTCGCGGGTGGTGTAGAGGTTGACCTCGCCGGCGTCCGAGGGCGCGGCGGTGGCGGGCGTGTCGCTCGCCGCCTGTTCGCCAGCCGTCGTCGCAGGCGCCGGATCGGCACCGCAGGCGGTGAGCAGCAGCGCCGTGCAGGCGACGGCAAGGGCGGCGCGGGGCGCGCGGAAGCGGATATTCACGGGCATCTCCTGGTCATTGGATCGGGCCGGACGAGCCGGCGCAAATGAGAATGATACTCGACACGGCGAATTCTCACCCGTTTCGGAACAGCAACATTGCGTCCCCGTAGGAGAAGAACCGGTAGCGCTCGCGCACCGCGTGCGCATAGGCCGCCAGCACGCGCTCGCGCCCGGCAAACGCCGACACCAGCATCAGCAGGGTCGATTCGGGCAGGTGGAAATTGGTGAGCAGGATGTCGGCCGACGTGATGCGATAGCCCGGCACGATGAAGATCGCGGTCTCGCCCACGAAGGGATGCATCTCGCCCTCGACGGTCGCCGACTCCATCGCGCGCACCACCGTGGTGCCGACCGCGACCACCCTGCCCCCGGCCGCGCGCGTGCGCCGCACCTGCTCCACCAGGCCCGCGCCGACGTTGATCCACTCGCTGTGCATGCGGTGCTCGCGCACGTCGTCCACGCGCATCGGCTGGAAGGTGCCGGCGCCGACGTGCAGCGTGACGTGGCCGCTGTCGATTCCGCGTGCGCGCAGTGCATCAAGCAGCGCCTGGTCGAAGTGCAGGCCGGCGGTCGGCGCCGCCACCGCTCCCGACGCGCGCGCGAACACGGTCTGGTAGCGCTCGGCGTCGTCGGCACCCGGCTCGCGCTGGATATAGGGCGGCAGCGGCATCCGCCCCGCCCTGGCCAGCCAGGGCTCCAGCCCGCCCTCGACGTGGAAGCGCAGGTGGTGGAAGCCGCCGTCGCGGGCCACGACCTCAGCCACCCCGCCGCCGTCGAGTTCGATCAGGTTGCCGGGCTTGGGCGTCTTGCTCGCCCCCACCTGGGCGCGGGCCTCGTTGCCCGGCAGCAGGCGCTCGATCAGGATCTCCACGCGCCCGCCGCTGCCCTGCTTGTTGCCGAACAGCCGCGCCGGAATCACCCGGGTGTCGTTGAACACCAGCAGGTCGCCGGGGCGCAGGAAACCGGGCAGTTCATGCACGTGGCGATCGTCCAGGCCGGCGTCGCCGGGGGGCACCACCAGCATGCGGCTGGCGGAACGCTCGGCCAGGGGCGCCTGCGCAATCAGGGATTGCGGCAGGTCGAAGTTGAAATCGGACTTCTTCACGCGGAGGCCTCAGCGTTGGAACTTGGTCGACAGCAGCAGGGTCGAGGTGGTGCGCTCGACGCCGTCCAGCGCGCCGATGACATCGGTGAGCTCGTCCATGTCGCCGATGGTCTGCACCACCGCCATCGCCACCAGGTCCCAGGCGCCGTTGACCGAATGCAACGCGCGCACCCCGGGCATCAGCCGCAGGGCCTCCACCACGCCGGGTGCCTGCTTGGGGAACACGGTGATCATGATCACCGCGCGGACGCGCTCGCGCTCGTGGTCGTCGCTGATGCGCACCGTATAGCCGGCGATCACGCCCATGCGCTCCAGGCGCTCGATCCGGCTTTGCACCGTGGTCCGCGACAGCTGCAGGCGGCGGGCGATGGCCGCGGTCGGGGCGCGGGCATCCTCGCGCAGCAGCGAGAGCAGGGCTTCGTCGGCGGGACTGAGCTTCATGCCGGGATTCTATCGTCGATTCGACGAAAACAGCAGCATTTGCGCGCAGATCGTACCTACCAAGCGACGAACGCATGTCGATAATAGAAGCATCGCCCGCCAAACCGGCCGGCAGACGCACAGGAGATATCGCCATGACCGACCACGTGACCGCAGCCCTCGCCCCGCTCCGCGCCCGCAAGGGCCAGCGCCGCAGCCCCGGCCTGGACGACGCCACCGTCGCGCGCTTCGCCGCCGGGCATCCGGACCTGGTCGCCGCGATCGACGCCGCCGCGGCCGAATTCGCGCGCATCGAGTCCGAAGCCGCCGACCTCCTCGACCTCGACGAGGACGCGCAGGTCCAGGCCGTGCAGGCCGGCTACGTCAACTTCTATCCGCAGGACGGCGTGAACCCCTACGTCGCGCTCACCGCGCGCGGCCCCTGGATCGTGACCCTGAAGGGCGCGGTGCTGTACGACACCGGCGGCTACGGCATGCTCGGCTTCGGCCACGCGCCGCAGCCGGTGATCGACGCCATGGCCAAGCCGCAGGCGCTGGCCAACGTCATGACCCCCAACCTGTCGCAGCTGCGGCTGGATCGCGCGCTGCGCAAGGAGATCGGGCAGACGCGCGGAGAGTTCCCGTACGCCGCCATCATGTGCCTCAATTCCGGCTCCGAGTCGGTGTCGCTGGCGGCGCGCATCGCCGACACCAACGCCAAGACGATGACCGACGCCGGCGCCCGCCACGCCGGCCGCGCGATCAAGCGCCTGGTGGTCAAGGGCGCCTTCCACGGCCGCACCGAGGCCCCGGCGCTGTACTCCGATTCCACCCGCAAGGCCTACCAGGGCGCGCTGGCCAGCTACCGCAACGAGGACAGCGTGATCGTGGTGGCTCCGTACGATATGGACGCGCTGAAGCAGGCCTTCGCCGACGCCGACGCCAAGGGCTGGTTCATCGAGGCGATGTTCCTGGAGCCGGTGATGGGCGAAGGCGACCCGGGCCGCAGCGTGCCGGTCGATTACTACGCCGCCGCGCGCGAGCTCACGAAGGCGCACGGTTCGCTGCTGCTGGTCGACTCCATCCAGGCCGGCCTGCGCGCCACCGGTGCGCTGTCGATCGTCGACTACCCCGGCTTCGAGGGCCAGGAGGCGCCGGACATGGAGACCTATTCCAAGGCGCTCAACGCGGGCCAGTTCCCGCTGTCGGTGCTTGCGGTGAACGCGCGCGCCGCGGGCATCTACAAGCGCGGCACCTACGGCAACACGATGACCGCCAATCCGCGCGCGGCCGATGTCGGCGTGGCGGTGCTGGGCATGGTGACGCCGGAGGTTCGCGCCAACATCCGCACGCGCGGCACGCAGGCGCTGGAGAAGCTCGAGGCGCTGAAGGCGGAGCTGGGCGGGCTGATCACCAAGGTCCAGGGCACGGGGCTGCTGTTCTCCTGCGAGCTGGCGTCGGGCTTCAAGGGTTACGGTGCGGGCTCCACCGAGGAGTGGCTGCGCGAGAACGGTCTGGGGGTGATCCATGGCGGCGAGAATTCGCTGCGCTTCACTCCGCGCTTCGAGATGGGCGAAGACGAGCTGGACCTCGTGGTGTCGATGGTGAAGCGCGCGCTGCAGGAAGGCCCGCGGGTCAAAGCCACGGCCTGAGGCCGCTCACTCCGGGCCGCCGCGAGTGGCGGCCCGGATGTCGCAGCTTCCAGGGGCGAGGCCTTAGTGGGAGCAGCTATAGCTGCGATCCGGAGCTCGGTCACCGGAATAGCGCCGCCTTGCGTCTTCCAGGATCACGCGCGCCTCCGCGGCATCGCCCCAGCCTTCCAGGCTGACGACGTCGCCGGCCTCTGGCGCGGGCAACTGCTTGTAGACACGGAAGAAGGCTTCGATGCGCTCGCGATCGGAGACCGGAAGGTCGGCGAGGTCGCGGATGTCGGCATAGGCCGGATCGACATCATCGGCCGGCACGCCGACCAGCTTGTGGTCCATTGCGCCGCCATCGACCATCCGCAGCACCGCCACCGGCCGGAAGCGCAGCAGCACGCCGGGTGGCAGTGGAGCGCGGGTAAGAACGAGGGCGTCGAGCGGATCGCCGTCGCCTGCGAGCGTGGAAGGCAGCGCGCCGTAGTTGGCCGGATAAACGACCGGCATCACGAGAAAGCGGTCGACGAAGACCAGGCCACCGGAAGCGGTCTCGAACTTGGTGGCGCTGCCAGCCGGAATCTCGACCAGGAGGACGGCTTCGCCACTTCCAGGCGCCGGCTGGGCGACCGAGAGGGGATCGCGGGCCGCGGGCGCTTGCGGGGCGCCCTCGGAATGGCCGGGCAACGCGCCCGACTGCACGCCCAAGGCGAGTGTTGGCATGGCCACGGCGCAAAGCGCAATCGTTGGCACCGCCGCGGCGCAGAGCGCCAGGATCGCCGCGGCTCGCCGCACGAACTGTCCGGCGCGCGCCGTCACGTCGCTACTCCCAGCAGCGATCACGACGTCCCTTGAGGGTCGCCTCGCGCGCGCAATCACGCTGATCGATCCGGCCCTCGCGATGCTCGATCAAGCTGCGTCCGGACTCGCGGTCGCCAAGCAGCGAGAAGGCGTCGTACAGGCGGCCGGTGGCGGTGCGCGCTTCATAGCGCAGGGTGTCGCCATCGATGCGCACCACCTGGAACAGTTGGGTGTCCTCGGCCACCGGATCCATGGTTTCGCGCGCCTCCGGCGACAGCCGGTACTGCTTTGCACCGACCACGCTGACCACGTACTGGGGCGTGCCCTGCCCTTCGACCAGGCCGCCGCGACGGCCGTAGACATGGTCGTGGCCCTGCAGCACCAGGTCGACGCGATGGCGCTCCAGCACCGGCAGGATGTGCTCGCGCAGCAGGACGTTGTCGCGATCCTGCCGCGGCGAGAACATCGGCTGGTGGATGGCGACGATCGACCATGCCTGCGTGCTGTCGCGCAGCACGCCGTCAAGCCAGGCGGCCTGCGCTTCGGCGGTACCCAGGTCCAGCGCCGAAGTGCCATCGAGCACCACGAAGCGTGCGTCGTGCATGTCGAACCAGTAGGTCGTGGCCGCAGCACCCGGCGCGCCGTTGTCCGGCAGGTCGTAGACGTGCGGCCAGTGGTGGCCGAGTACGCGCCGCTCCTGCGGGGTGTCTTCGAACTCTTCGAAATACTCGTGGTTGCCGGTCACCGGCGCGACCAGCATGGTCGATGCCACCGGCGCGACCGCGTCGAACCACTCGCCCCATTCGTTGTCGTCTTCGCCGTCGCCGCCGCTGACCTGGTCGCCGGTGAACAGCGCAAGGCGTGCGTCCGGCGCATGGCGCAGGGCTTCCAGGACCACGCGCGTGGAATGGCTCGCGTTCTTGTTCTGGGTGTCGCCGAAATAGAGGAACTCAAGCGCGCTGCCCGGCGCCGCCGCGGTGCGCATCTGCCGCCAGGGGCTCCACCAGCCCTTGGCACCCTGCACGCGGAAGGCGTAGAGCGTATCGGGCTGAAGGCCGGTGACTTCGACCTGGTGCTGGTGCGACAGGCGCTGTTCGATGTCGAGCGCGCGCGTGGCGGCGGGCAGACGCCTGGCCTCGCCCATGTCCGGCGTGTCGCCGGCGACAGCGAGCTCGAGCAGGGGCGCGTCCACGCCCGCCGCGGTGCGCCACGACACCTGGAATCCACGCGAAGGATCCGCTGCCGGCGAGGCCACGATCCGGTCGGGGCGGGCCGCGGGCGCGTAGCGGGCGTCGCCCGCCGGCACCAGGGTGTTGGGCTCGAGCGTGCGCGCGCCGTCGGCCACGTCGCGCGCGATCGCAGCGGCGGGCAATGCCAGCGGTAGCGCGACCAGCGCCGACAGCAACAGCGCGCGCAGGCCGTCCGTCATCGCCACTGACGACCTGGCGGAGCTCCGTGATGAAGTCGCGACGCGCGCCGCCATCAGCGCGCGCACGCAGGCAGTGCCAGCGCCGAAGCGATGTCGCTCCAGCTGATCGCCACCGCGCCCTGGTCGTCATGCACCGCGTACAGCACGCCATCGGGGAATTGCGCGGTCGGCACGTCGTGCAGCCAGATGCCGTCGGTATTGGCCACCGTCGGGCCAGCGACGGCGCCGGCGTGCGCCAGCGAATCGCGTTCGAACAGATGGAACGCGGTGCGGCCCTTGCCCTGCTCGGTGGTGATCCACCAGCCGCCGCCATCGGCACAGGTCTTGAGCATGATGCCCTCGGCCTGGGCCTGCAGGAATTCGCCGCCGATGGTGCGGCCGCTGAAGCTGCCGGCCAGGTCGTAGACCTTGAATTCGTTGGCGTAGGTCTCGTCCTCCTCGGCCACCAGCAGGCGGTCGTTGGCGGGGTCACCCCACAGCGATTCGACCACGCGCAGGGCACCGTCGGGCGTGGTGTCGCCGAAGGCCGCGATGTGACTCGCGCGGTAGCCGCCGCCATCAGCCGCGGCTGCGAACGCGAAGCGGTGGACGCGCCGATCGAGCTCGGCCAGCGGCGGCAGGATGTCCTCGCCCTCGGCGTCTTCCCCGGCCATGTAGGCGTCGGTGACGTAGACCTCGTAGCCACCGTCCACCTGGTTCACCCACAGGCCGTAGGGCAGCTGCAGCACGTCGGCGCCGAACTCGGCGACGGTCTCCATGCCGGGCAGGCGCAGCACCTGCACGCGGTGGTTGTCGCGTTCGACCACGAAGGCCAGGTCGTCGGCCACGGCGATGCCGTTGGGGCGGTCGAACTGCCCCGCGCCCGCGCCGCGCTCGCCAACGTGGCGTACCAGCGCACCGGTGGCGCCGTCATACACCACCAGCCGGTGGGTGGACTTGGCGGTGGCGAGCAGCAGCACCTGGCCATCGGGCCCGGTCCAGCTCGCGACCGAATCGATGTTGTCCTCCGGCGTCATCGGCGTGGCGAAGGCTTCGGGCACGGCCGCCGCTTCGGTCACGCCATCGGTGCGCGCGGCCTCGCGGGCGCGGTCGGCGCGGTCCTCCGCGTCCTCGGCCGGGGTGCCTGTGCCCGCGGCATCGGCCGGCTCCTGTCCGGCACCGCAGGCAGCGAGCGAAAGCGCCAGGGTGCCGGCGGCCAGTACGCGCCAGCCGGCGCGGCGGTTGGTGACGTCATGCATTGCGTGCATCCTCAGAAGTTGACCTTGACGCCAAGCGTGTAGCTGCGTCCGTAAAGCTCGTTCTGCAGCGTGAAGTCGCTCGAGCCCTGGTAGAGCTCCAGCGGTTCGTCAAGCAGGTTGGACGCCTCGAAGTACAGGCCCCAGTTGTCCGCGACCTTGTAGTCCAGGCTGAAGTCGAGCTGGGTGTTGGGCGCGACCCAGAGATCGTAGCGGGCGTCGTCACCGATTTCGTCCAGGTATTCGCTGCGGTGCACCGCTGCCAGTCGCGTGCTGATGCGCTCGTTCTCCCAGCCGATGTGGGCGCTATACAGGCGCTCTGACGACAGCGGCAGCGCGTACTTTTCGGTGCCGGCGACGAATTCGGTGTCAAGCCACGTACCGCTCAGGCCGACCAGCAGGCCACTCCAGGCACCCGGCAGGAAGTCGAGCTTCTGCTGCCAGTTGAGTTCGACGCCGAACACCTCGGCATCCTCGCCGTTGATCGGGGTGGTGACGTCGAAGCCCGGGAACGCGGGGTCGCTGTCGGTCCAGGTCTCGACGATGTAGCCGTCGATCGACTTGTGGAAGATGCCCGCGGAGAAGATGCCCGATTCACCGATGTAGCGCTCGAACGACAGGTCGAAGTTCAGCGACTCGTATGGATCGAGCTGCGGATTGCCCAGGCTGACCTCTTCGTCGTCGCGGTTGATGCTTGCGCGCGGCGAGATGTCACCGAAGGTCGGGCGGGCGACGGTCTTGGTGACCGCGCCGCGCAGCACCCAGTCGTTGCCGGTGTCGTAGCGCAGGTGCAGGCCCGGCAGCACGCTGGTGTAGGAACTCGAGGCCGAGGTCGGGCTGGCGGTGAGTTCGCCGTCTTCGTCCAGGTCGACCATCCAGCCAGTGGCGTCGAACTCGGTGCGCTCAACGCGCGCACCGGCGATCACCCGCAGGTTGCCGAAGTCCATCGTGCCCATCAGGTAGGCGGCGAGCACGTCTTCGCTCGCGGTGTAGTCCTCGACCAGCGAGATCATGGTGTTCTCGCCCACGTCGCCGGGGCGCGCGGAGAACGCGCCGCGGTTGTCGCGCAGGAAGCGGCGCATGGCGCCCGAGGACAGGCCGTCGCCCATGTCACCGTGGCGGTAGCCGGGCGAGCCCGTGGTCCAGCCGCCGAGGTCGATGTCCGGCCCGATGCGGTACTCGGCCTCGTCGACGTTGACGTCACGATCGCGCCAGCGTCCCAGGAAGCCGCTCTTGAGCGTCACCGCCTCGCCGGTCCAGGTGAAGTCGAACTTCGCGCTCAGCGACTCGTCGTCCACCTGCTTGGGCGCCACCACCAGGCGGTCCAGGCCGTAGTTGGCGTTGCGCAGCCATGCATCGCCACCGGCCGGGTCGATGACGTCGAACGACGGCAGCCGGCCCGGGCCTACGCGGACCGACATGTCGTCCTCGCCCAGGTACTCGAAGCGCATCTCGACCTCGTCGTCCACGCGCTCGCGGGCCTTGGTATAGCCGAGCTGGTAGTCGAACTGCGCGTTGCCGCGGCGGTTCATGCCGCCCACGCTGGTGGTGAAGGTGTCTTCTTCCTTGGTGCGGTAGCGCAGGCGGCGGCCGAAGTCGTCGGCGGAAATGCCCTCCACCGTCCAGCTTTCGCCGTCGTAACCGGCAATGTCGCCCTCGCCCACCGGGATGATGTGGTTCTGGCGGGTCTCGGCATCGGTGAAGTCGGTATACAGCGTGCGCAGGTAGTACTGGTTGTCATGGTCCGGGCGCCAGTCCAGGTTGAGGTTCACGCCGGTGCGCTCGCGGTTGATCGTGTACTTGCGCTGCTGGATCTCGACCGGGGTCAGGCGGTCGCCGGTGACGTCCTCGAACTGGTCGTCGTATTCGACCTCGATGTTGTCACTCTCGTAATCGCGGTCCTGCCAGCTCAGGCCGAAGGCCACGCCGAAGGTGTCGTTGTAGACGTCGCTGAAATTGAACGCAGCCTTGGGGCTGGTCTCGCCGCTGAGGTTCTGGTGGCTGGCCTCGGCCTTCAGGCGCATGTCGCGACCGTTGCGGTCGAAGGCCGACGCCGACTCGACCAGGATCATGCCGCCCAGCGAATCGCCCGGCATGTCCGGGGTCGGGGCCTTGACCACGGTCAGGCGCTCGGTCGAGTCCGAGGGGATCACGTCCAGCGGCGCGGCGCGGCTGCTGTCCTCTGGCGTACCCATGCCGATGCCGTCCACCATCACCGAGTTCTGCGCCGCATCCAGGCCGCGGATCACCACGTAGCGGCCCTCGCCCTGGTCGCGGGTGACGCTGATGCCGGGCAGGCGCGACAGCGACTCGCCGACGTTCTGGTCCGGGTACTGGCCCATGGAGTCGGCGGACACCGTGTCCTGGATGGCGTCCGACGCACGCTTGAAGTCGATGGCACGCATCTGCGACTCGAACTGGCCGCGGACCTCGATGGCTTCAAAGTTCACTGCATCAAGCGCGGCCGCGGTGGGGCTTTCGGCGGGCGCCGGGGCGGATGGTGCCTCCTGGCCCATGGCTGCGCCGGAGGCGCTCAGGGCCAGGGTGGTGGCGATGGCAAGGTGCAGCGGATGGCGCTTGGTCACGGCGGGAAGACTCAAGGTGTGATCGATGGGTGCACACGGTATTACCGGCTTGTTTCAATCCGGTTACCGCAGTCACATGCCCGCCACGCGCTAGACTCTTCCCCATGAAAATCGTCGAAGTCCGCCACCCGCTGGTCCAGCACAAACTCGGCCTGATGCGCCGTGCCGACAACAGCACCAAGACCTTCCGCGAGCTCACCGGCGAGGTCGCCGCGCTGCTGACCTACGAGGCCACGGCCGACCTCGAATGCGAAGACGCCGAGGTCGAGGGCTGGGCCGGGCCGGTGCGCGTACGCCGCATCAAGGGCCGCAAGGTCACCCTGGTGCCGATCCTGCGCGCGGGCCTTGGCATGCTGCACGGCGTGCTGGAGCTGATCCCGGCCGCCAAGGTCGGCGTGGTCGGCATCAAGCGCGACGAAAGCACGCTGGACGCCGTGCCCTATTACGAGAACCTGGTCGGCGACATGGCCGACCGCACCGCACTGGTGCTCGATCCGATGCTCGCCACCGGCGGCACCCTCATCGCCACCGTCGACATGCTCAAGGCCGCCGGCTGCACCCGGATCAAGGGCCTGTTCCTGGTGGCCGCGCCCGAAGGCCTGCGCGCACTCGAAGCCCGCCATCCGGACGTCGAGGTCTATACCGCCTCCGTCGACGAACGCCTCAACGATCTCGGCTACATCCTCCCCGGCCTCGGCGACGCTGGCGACAAGATCTTCGGCACCCGCGCCTGATTCCAGCCGTCGGCACGTCCGGCACTGCCGGCCGCGGGTGTCCGCACCGCACTGTTCCCCGCGTTGCCCTGCGGTGTGGCCACTCCATCGCTGACGTCGAACGTTCCGCCGATTGGCGGCGGGCCCGCACCAGGGCCCGCGCAGATGGCTGGGACCTGGCTGTTCGGCCGCTACCGGCTGGAACCCGCGCTCAGGCGCCTGCACGCCGACGGCCGCACGCGCGAGCTCGATGCCCGTGCGCTGGTGGTGCTGGAATGCCTGCTGCGCCACGCGGAGCACGTGGTGCCGCGCGCGACGCTGACCGCGGAGGCATGGCCGGACGCGGATGCGGTACTCGACAGCGCGGTCTCGAAAGTGATGCGGCGGCTGCGCACCGCGCTGGGTGACAGCTCGGCGCACGTGCTGCAGACGATCTACGGCGAGGGCTATCGCCTGGCACTTCCGGCCGTGCAGCTGGGTCCGGCCCCTCCCCGGCCGCCGGAGCCTGCCTCCCGGCGAACACCCCCGGCACACGCCAGGGCCGCAGCCAGTCCGGCGGAGCCACCATCCGCGCCGGGGCCGCCCACGGCTACGGGGCGCGTGCGCGACGCATGGCGGGTCTGGCTGCCCTGGCTCATTGCCGCGACCACGACCCTGGTCGCCCTGCGCCTCGCCTGGCTGCTGCTGCGACGGGGCGGCGGCGGCTGAAGCTCAGCCCGCGGCGCCGAGGCTCCTCGCCTGCAGTCGCGCGATCTGATGCGCGCCGACAAAGCGCCCGCGCTCATCGCGTCCAAGCTGAGCCATCGCATGGGTCGGATCATGGGTAAAGAACAGGTGCACGTTGCGCGCCAGCTTGTCTTCCAGGAAGGCCTGCTTTTCGTCGATCAGGGTCTCCGCACAGCGGTCGTAACCCATGGTGATCGGCACGTGCACCCAGGGCATCCCGGGCACCAGGTCGGCGCAGAACACCACGCCGCCGTGGTGGCCGTCATCGCGCAACTCGGGGCCCAGCACCTCGGCCAGCATCATTCCCGGGGTATGGCCGTGGCTCCAGTGGAAGCGCACCGCGTCGCCCAGCGCCGGCGTGCGATCGCCGTCGACCAACTCCACGCGGCCGCTTGCCTCAAGCAGCGGCAGCAGTCCGGGGATGTAGCTGGCGCGGTCGCGCGGATGCGGATCATGTGCGCGCTGCCACTGCTCGCCGCCGATGACGAAGGTGGCGTTGGGGAACAGCAGCTCCGGCTCCGCGCCTTCCTTCCAGGCCGACAGCAGGCCGCCGGCATGGTCGAAGTGCAGGTGGCTGAGCACCACCACGTCGATGTCCTCATGGCTGAAGCCCGCCTCGCGCAGGGAGTCCAGCAGCACGTGGCCCTCGCCGCCGATGCCGTAGCGCTCGCGCAGCTTCGGCTCGAAGAAGGCGCCGATGCCGGTCTCGAACAGCACCGTGCGGCCGTTGAGCGGCGTCGCGAGCAGCGCGCGCGTGGCCAGCGGGATGCGATTGGCGTCGTCCGGCGTCATCCACTTCGACCACATCGCCCGCGGCGCGTTGCCGAACATGGAACCACCGTCCAGGCGCTGGGTATTGCCTTCGATCGACCAGAGTTTCACGTCAGGACTCCTTGTGCGGCTGCGACCCGGCCATCCGCGACGCAACCCGGCTTTTGTAGGAGCAGCTAGCTGCTCCTACTGTGGGGGTGCTTCGTTAGGCTGGACCTGGGCTTTGCCTACGGGGTTGCGGGGGTCGGTGCCGGCTTCGAGGCGGCTGTTGGCGATGTCCCAGGCCACGGTCTGGAAGTTGCCCCAGACGTCGCTGGAGCGGCGGCCGTCGGTCGCTTCGTCCTCGGGGCGCTGGACCACGTGGCCCATGGCGCGCAGGGCCTGCGCGGTGGCGGCGTCGAAGGTGCCGCCCTCGGCCTGGATCGCGTCGGGCATCCACTGGTGGTGGTAGCGCGGCAGCGCGGCGACGTCGGCCGCCGACAGGCCCGCGTCATAGCCCAGCACCCCCAGCAGCACCATGGTGATGATGCGGCTGCCGCCGGGCGTGCCGAGCACGGCGACCTTGTCGTCGGAGACCATGAAGGTCGGCGTCATCGAGCTCAGCATGCGCTTGCCCGGCTCCGGCGCGTTGGCGTCGTAGCCCATCACGCCGAAGGCGTTGGGCGTGCCCGGCTTGAGCGCGAAGTCGTCCATCTCGTTGTTGAGCAGCACGCCGGTTCCCGGCGCCACCAGGCCCGAGCCGTACAGCAGGTTCACGGTCTGCGTGGCGCCGACCCGGTTGCCCTCGGCGTCGATGATCGAGAAATGCGTGGTTTCGTCATCCTCGAGCGGCGTCGGCGCGCCGGACAGCAGCTCGCTGGGCGTGGCCTTGCCGGGATGGATCGTGGAGCGGAGGCCGGCGGCGTAGTCGGCGCTGGTGAGCAGGCGCTGCGGCACTTCCACGAAGTCCGGGTCGCCGAGGTAGAAAGTGCGGTCGCGGTAGGCGCGGCGCATCGACTCCACCACCAGGTGGGTACGCTCGGATTCCGGCAGCGCGTCCAGGTCATACGGCGCCAGGATCTGCAGCATCTGCGCCAGTGCGATCCCGCCCGACGACGGCGGCGGCGCGGTCACGATGTCCCAGTCGTGGTAGCGGAAGCGGACCGGGTCACGTTCAAGCACGCGATACGCGGCAAGCTCGTCGGCGGTCCAGGCGCCGCCTTCGGCGTTGACGCCCGCCACCAGCTTCGCGCCCACGTCGCCGCGGTAGAAGCCGTCGAAGCCCTTTTCGGCCAGCAGTTCAAGCGTCCGCGCCAGGTCTGGCTGGCGGAAGACGTCGCCCTCCGCGATCGGGCGGCCGGCAGCCAGGTAGACCTCGCGCGTGCCGGGATAACGCTCCATCACCGCGCTGCGCGCCACATAGCCGCGGGCCATGCGCGCGTACACCGGGAAACCCTCGCGCGCGATGCGGATCGCCGGCGCCAGCGTGCGCGAAAGCGGCAGCCTGCCGTAGTTCCGCTGCAGGTGCACGAAGGCGGCCGGTAGGCCGGGGATGCCGGCCGACCAGGCGCCGTTGGTGGCCCGGTCGCGGTCGAAGCCGCCCTCGGCATCGAGATAGCGCTCGGGCGTCGCCGCCGCCGGCGACGTCTCGCGCGCATCAAGGAACACATCGCGGCCGGCCGCGGCATCGTGCAGCAGGAAGAAGCCGCCGCCGCCGATGCCCGAGCTGATCGGCTCGACCACCGAAAGCACCGCGGACACCGCGATCGCGGCGTCGAAGGCGTTGCCGCCGTCGGCCAGCACCGCCATCCCGGCGTCGGTGGCCAGCGCGTGCGCGGACGCGATCGCGGCCCCTGGCGGATGCGCGGCCGGAGCCGTGGATGCGGGAGCGGTCGCGGCCGACGAGTCGCCGCCGGCCAGTGCAACGGCCGGCGCCAGCGCGAACGCAAGCAACAGCGCCGCGTGACGCAGCAATGTGGTGGTGTTCATGCGGCCTGCTCCTTCAGCCGCATCAGTTTCGCAAGCAGCTGGTCGTGGGATTCGGGGATGTCGGGGTCCGGATCGATGCATTCGACCGGGCACACCACCACGCACTGCGCTTCATCGAAATGCCCCACGCACTCGGTGCAGCGCGCGGGGTCGATCACATAGATGGTTTCGCCCTGCGAAATCGCGTCGTTCGGGCAGGCCGGTTCGCAGACGTCGCAGTTGATGCAGAGCTCGTTGATGCGCAGTGCCATCGGGCCATTGTAGACCCTGCACGCGCGGTCCGCCGCCGGGCCTGGACGGCCGGCGGCGGCAGCGCGGCGACGCCTTACCTGGCTTCGACGAACACGAATTCCACGCCCGAGTGAGCCACGGCCGTGGCCACGCGGTCGCGGTCGGCGGCGGCGCCGATGAACACCACGCGCACGCCCTTCATGGTGTCGGGCGAGACGTCCGCGAACGCCTGCACGATGATGTCGGCCATCTTCGACGAGTCCGAGGACGCGTAGGCAAGCATGTTGCCGCGCACGATGCCGCGCGCCACGTCCGAGCTGGCCTTCTCCTGCAACCGGCCGTAGGAACCCGCGTCGGCATCTTCATCACCGGTGCTCGCAGGCAGGTAGTACACATAGGGCTGGTTGGCGATGCCGTCCATGTTCCGGGTCACCACGTCGGACACGTAGTCGCGCCAGGCGCTGTCGTCGGCGGTGGCGGGGGCGGTCAGCGGCGCTGCCACGGTCGCGACCACGGCCTCTTCCTTTTTGCAGGCGGCAAGCAGCGGCAGGGCAAGGCAGGCGGTCAGCACGAGTCGGGTGATGGTCTTCATTTCTGTGTCCCCAGGTATTCGGTGATGGTGGTTGTGATCAGTCTAGCTCGCGTCGCCATTCGGCCTGCAGCGCTTGGGCCACCGCCGCGGGTACGAATCCCGAGATATCGCCGCCAAGGCGGGAGATCTCCCGCACCAGCGAGGAGGAAATGAAGCCGTACTGCTCCGCCGGCGTCAGGAACAGCGTCTCCACCTCGGGTATCAGGTGGCGGTTCATGCTCGCAAGCTGGAATTCGTACTCGAAGTCCGACACCGCGCGCAGGCCGCGCAGCAGCACGCCGCCGCCGACTTCGGCCACGAAATGGGCGAGCAGCGAATTGAAGCCCATGACTTCGACGTTGCGGTGCGAGGCCAGCGCCCCGCGTGCAAGCTCGACCCGCAGGTCGAGCGACAGCGCCGGGCCCTTGGCCGGGCTTTCGGCAACGCCCACGATCAGCCTCTCGAACAGCGGCGCGGCGCGGTCGACCAGGTCCACGTGGCCGTTGGTGATCGGATCGAACGTGCCTGGATAGACCGCGATCCTGTTTCTGGCTGTGCTCATGCCGTGGCTGTGCCGTGGTTGGGATGCTGGGGCCAGCCGGAGTGTATCAGCGCCACGCAGTGCCGGTTCAGCCCGTGGCCCCGCGGCGGAAAAGTGCGTGGCGGGCGTCGCGGGTCCCGGATTCACGGTGCAGGCGCCAGCCCGCTCCCGGCGCGACCTGCATGCCTGGCGGCGACTCCAGGTAGAGCCACGCATCGGGGGCCAGCCACGGCTCCAGGCCCGCCATCACTCCATCCCACGGACCATCGGCGAATGGCGGGTCGATGAACACCAGGTCGAAGCGGCCGTGCAGCGGCGCGCGCAGCAGCTCCAGCGCATCGGCCCGCAGCACCATCGCGGCCCCGCCCGTGCCAAGGCGCGCACAGGTTTCGCGCAGCGACTCCGCCAGCGCCGGGTCACGCTCGACCAGCAATGCCTCGCCCGCGCCACGCGACAGCGCCTCAAGTCCCAAGGCACCGCTGCCGGCGAACAGGTCCAGCACGCGCACGCCGGCGAGCATCGGCTGCAGCCAGTTGAACAGGGTCTCCCGGGCGCGGTCGGACGTCGGCCGGAGCCCAGGCGCGGACGCCACCGGCAGCTTCGATCCACGCCAGCGGCCGCCGATGATGCGCACGCTGCCGGAGGGCGCGGCGCGCCTGGGAGTTCGGGAGGCCGGTGATATCATGACGCGGCATTGTCCGCGCTTGCGCGTCGACGCGCACCCTCCCCCTTTCTTGCCTGGTCCGATTCGCGATGGTCAGCTTCTTCCGCCGCTGGAAACCCGACGCCGACAAGGCCAAGCAGGGGAAAGACGACGGCGCTGCGTCAAGCGCATCAAGCGCCGCCGCAGAGGCCATCGAAGCCGCGAGGGCCATGGGCGCCGCCGCCGACCCGGCCCCGGTGCCGCCGCCGCCGATGTCGCAGCCCCTCCCGCCGACTCCAATGCCGGACCCCGCCCCCACCACCGCCCTCGTGGGAGCCGCTATGGCGGCGAATGCCCCTCCGGCCCTCGTGGAACCCTCCTCCGGAACCGATACCTCGTCGACCACGCAGGAAAAGCCCGCCGCCGCCCCCGGAAAAACCGGCTGGCGCGAGCGCCTCAGCGGCAGCGGCATCGCCCGTGGCCTCGGCGGCCTGTTCGCGCGCAACCCGCGCCTGGACGACGACCTCCTCGACGAAATCGAAACCGCGCTGATCACCGCCGATGTCGGCGTCGCCGCGACCACCGGCCTGGTCGAATCCCTGCGCAAGCGCATGAAGGCACGCGAGTTCGCGGACGTCCCTGCGCTGCGCACCGCCCTGCGCGCCGACCTCATCGCACTCCTCGAGCCGGTCGCGCGTCCCCTGGTCATCGACCCCGCCAACAGGCCCTTCGTGATCCTGACCGTCGGCGTCAACGGCGTTGGCAAGACCACCACCATCGGCAAGCTCGCCAAGCGCTTCAAGGACGAGGGCCGCGGGGTGATGCTGGCCGCCGGCGACACCTTCCGCGCCGCCGCTGTGGCCCAGCTCCAGGCCTGGGGCGAACGCAACGGCGTGACCGTGATCGCCCAGGGCCAGGACGCCGATGCCGCCTCGGTGGCCTTCGACGCCCTGCAGGCCGCGCGCGCGCGCGGCACCGACATCCTGATCGCCGACACCGCCGGCCGCCTGCATACGCAGCAGGGCCTGATGGCCGAACTGTCGAAGATCAAGCGCGTGCTGGGCAAGCCCGACGGCGGCGCACCGCATGAAGTGCTGATGGTGATCGACGGCACCACCGGCCAGAACGCGATCAGCCAGTTGCGTCACTTCCATGCCGCCGCCGGGGTCACCGGCCTGGTGGTGACCAAGCTCGACGGCACTGCCAAGGGCGGCGTGGTGTTCGCACTGGCACGCGAGTTCAACATCCCGATCCGCTTCGCCGGCATCGGCGAGCGCCCCGAAGACCTGCGCGTGTTCGACGCCGAGGCTTTCGTCGACGCCTTGCTGCCGGAGGCGCTGGGGGCGTGAGGCTGCGTCGCGGGCTCGCGCTCGCCGCAGGCATCGCCGGGATCGCGCTGCTGCTCGTCGTACTGGCGGCGGCGCTTGTGATGCAGCCGCAGCGCCTGGCACGCCTGGTACTCGGCGGCGTGGGCGACGGCCTTGGCCTGGACATCAGCTTCGAAGGCGAAGCGCGCTACCGCCTGCGCGGCACGCCGATGCTGGAAGTACACGGTGTCGTGGTTCGCCAGCCCGGCGACGCCGAACCGCTGCTGCGTGCGTCGCGCGTCCTTGTCGCGCTGCCGTGGTCAACCGTGCGCACGCGCGGCGCGCCGCTGGCGCTTGAACGCATCGAACTCGACGCTCCCGTCCTCGACCTGCCACGACTGCAGGCGTGGCTGGCCTCGCGCCCGCCGGGCGAAGGTGGCCTGCCTTCGCTGTCCGATGGCGTGACCGTGCGCGACGGCCGCGTGTTCGCCGACGGCTGGGAACTACAGGGCCTGCAGCTGCGACTGCCCGGCTTCCGCGCCGATGCGCCGCTGGCCGCCCACGCCCGCGGCAGCCTCGCCATCGCGTCGCCCGCGCGGATCCACTTCAACCTGCACCTGGCCGCAAGCAAACCCGCGAACGGCGTCGGCATCGGCGTGCGCGGACGGGTGCGCGTGGAGCACGCGGACTGGTCGCTGCCCGCATTCGTCATCGCCTCCGGGCCGCTGCGGATCACGGACGGTCGCGTGCACGTCACGCCCCTGCGCCTTGGCGCCCACGCGGAATTCCGCGGCGACGGCGAACCGTTTGTCTTCGCCCTTGGCGCACACGGCCCCCTGCGCCTGCGCAACGGCAGCTGGACACTGGTTCCACTCGGCGTTGCCCTGCGTGGCGATGGCGTCGTGCCAACCTTCCATGCCCACGGCCGCGCCGCCCTCGGGCGGGCACTGCTGCTGGAACTCGAGGGTGCGATGGCCGAGTGGCCCGAAGCATGGCCGGCGTTGCCGGCGCCGCTGGGCACGTCGACCTCGCCGCTCGCCTTCTCGCTCGACTACGCCGGCGCGATGGACCTGGCCGATCCAGCCAACCTGCGACTTTCGCGCGACGAGGCACGCGCCGAAATAGACGCGCGCACGTTCGACGTCCTCGAGTGGATGGATGCCGCGGCTGCCGGATCCCCGCTGCCACCGCTCCGTGCCCGCGCCAGCGCGCCGCGGATCGAGGTCCCCGGCGGCACGCTGCGTGGCGTTGAAATCAGCATCGATCCGGGTGACGCGCAATGAACGCGCATGCCGGGACCGATGCCTGCGACGCCTTCGCCGCGCCCCTGCTTGACTGGTTCGATGTCCACGGGCGCCATGACCTGCCCTGGCAGCATCCGCGCACGCCCTACCGCGTCTGGCTGTCGGAGATCATGCTGCAGCAGACCCAGGTGCGCGTGGTGCTGCCGTATTTCGAACGCTTCATCGCCGCACTGCCGACGGTGTCGGCACTCGCCGCCGCGCCGCGCGACGACGTCCTCGCCCTCTGGTCGGGGCTCGGCTACTACGCACGCGCCCGCAATCTGCATGACGCCGCACGCAGCTGTGCGGAACAGCACGGCGGCGAACTGCCTCGCAGCTTCGACGCCCTGCTCGCCCTGCCGGGCATCGGCCGCAGCACCGCGGGCGCCATCCTCGCCCAGGCCTGGGGCGACCGTTTCGCCATCCTCGACGGCAACGTAAAGCGCGTCCTTGCCCGCTACCACGGTGTCGACGGCTGGCCGGGCCTGACCGCCATCGAAAGGCGACTTTGGCAGCTGGCGCAGGAGCACCTGCCCGACACCCGCCTGGCCGATTACACCCAGGCCCAGATGGATCTGGGCGCCACGCTCTGCACCCGCCACTCCCCGGCATGCGGCGCCTGCCCGCTGCACCCCGGATGCACGGCTCACGCGCAGGGGCGCAGCGACGAACTGCCCACGCCGAAGCCCGGCAAGCCCTTGCCCACCCGCGAGGCCCTGCTGCTGCTCGTGCGCGACGCCGAAGGTCGCATCCTGCTCCAGCGCCGCCCCCCCGCCGGCGTCTGGGCGCAGCTGTGGTCGCTTCCCGAAGCCACGGACGAAGCCGGCGCGCACGACTGGCTGCGGGCGAATTTCGACGGCGACCACGGCCGCGGCGAAACCCTGGCCACGATCGCGCACGCCTTCAGCCACTACCGCTTCAACATGCATCCCCGCCGCTGGTCCGCGGTCGCCCCTTCAAGCCGGGTGCGCGACAATGACGACCTGCGCTGGGTGTCCCGCGACGCACTTGCCGGGCTCGGTATCCCGGCACCGGTCAGGACGCTGCTCCAGGCGCAGTTCGCCCCCGACCAGGAGAATCAACCGTGAGCCGCACCGTTTACTGCGAATACGAGAAGCGCGAGGTCCAGGCCCTGGCCTTCGTGCCATGGCCGGGCGAACTCGGCAAGCGTGTGTTCGCCGGCATCGGCCAGACCGCCTGGGCGGCCTGGCTTGCGCACCAGACGATGCTGATCAACGAGAACCGCCTGTCGCCGATGGATCCCGAGCACCGCGCGTTCCTCGAGCGCGAGATGGAAAAGTTCCTGTTCGGCGGCGGCGCCGACAAGCCGGCCGGCTACGTTCCCGAAGGCGCGGCCTGAGCCTCGTCCCGCGCGGCCTTTTCGGCAGCCTTGATCCGTGCCGTATCAAGCGGGCGGATCCGGGTGATCCGGCACGGCATCTGCATCGAGGACCGGTTGTGCACGATCACTTTGTCGAAGCCCGCGTAGACGCGCCCGGTCTGGTTGGTGAGGCTGATGGCCGGGGTGTACTCGATGTCGAGGCATGGGCCGCTGAAACCGAGTAGCCAGGCTTCCTTCGGCCGGGTCCACACGGCGATATTGTGTTCGTCCAAGGGCGTCCAGCCGCTGATGCGGCCGAGGTAGGTGAAGCTTTTCACCGGTTCCCCGGCGGCGGCTTCGTAGCTGGCAAGCTTTTCAGCGTCGCTCATTCCCGAGCCGGTGGCGCAGCCACCCAGTGCCAGCAGCCCGCCCAGCACGGCGGCTGCCGCGAAGATCCTGCCTTGCATGATGTCCTCCTGCCGCCGCGCGGCATGTTTTTACCGCTCCGATCATGAACCCTGCCGGATGCCGCCACCGCCACGATCGCAAGCAGCGTTCAGCCCCGATACGGTCTTGCCTCACCTGCAGCCGCTGCCGTATCATTCCGGGCTCGCCAGTGGCCGGGTAGCTCAGTTGGTAGAGCAGGGGATTGAAAATCCCCGTGTCGGGGGTTCGATTCCCTCCCCGGCCACCATTGCGAATCGAAGGGCTTGCAGCAGTGCAGGCCCTTTTTCTTTATCCGACGGCCGGATCGTTTGCCGTTGGTTTGCCGTTCGCAGGTTCCATCCTGCCTCTACGCGGCCATCGGTGCGGCATCGTTCGACTGCGCCAGCACCGCGGCAATCCCGGACCGGAGCGGATCATGAGAGCTCTTTCTTTTCTTGCTGCATTGCTGGCCACGGCCTGCGGTGCGGCGAAGGCGCCGGCGTCCCTGCATGAGCAGCAGATACCCGCGGCGATGTTTGTCGTGCCCTCGCAGGTCGAAGGCGAGTACAGCTACGCATGGATTTCCCGGGCACGCGACAACGAGGAGGTTGTTCCCAAGGGACGCTTGCGTGCCTACGTGGACGGGCAACCCATCGGTGACATCGAGGTCGCGGGACACATTCCCAACGACAACACCGCTGGATGTACCGAACCTCCTCGACTCACGCTCACTGGCGACCTCGCCGGGATCGGAGAGCACGGTGCCGTGCTTGCCAATATCGACGTCAATGCCAACTCGCGCCTCCTCCCGCGCACCGTTTCGGACCAAGTACTTACCGCGCTGCGGCAGGCATTGGCGGACAGTCCTGGCGCGGGAGCCCAGTCCCGCCACCGCCTTGCCCGCATGATGGCGCACGGCGAAGGCGTGCATGTCTTCGCCGATGACACCGGGCGCGAGATCGCGTTGCTGGCGTCATCGTCAACCGATACTTCGGGCGAATTGCTCAGCAGCCTGCTTGCCGTTGTAGGGCGTGAGCGAGAAGCGCCCTGGCAGACACGGCTGCTCGACTTCCAGACCGCATGCGCCGATTGCGACAGCATGCCTACCCACTACACGTTTCGCGCCGCCGGGGATTTTAACGGGGATGGCACGCCGGAGTTCCTGCTGGAAGGCATCGCCTACGAGCAGTGGAACTATGTCCTGGTCGAGCAGGCGAGCGGCCGCTGGACCATCAGGTCGATTGGTGGAGGCGGTGGCTGCTGACTGAACCGGATGGCCTGCGCGACGACACGGGGGTAAAACACAGGCCTTTTTCCTGCTTCATTGCAGCCGGTCGACGATCTCGGTGGCGTGGTTCTCCAGCAGCCCGGCCGATGTCAGCCATGCCGAGGCGTTGAAGGTTTCAACGTCGAAATGGCCCACGACGCGCCCGTCCGGCGCCAGCAGGCGAACCGTGCTGGCGACCTTGTCGCGCCCCGCCATGATGCCGGCCCAGAGCCGCGCGCCGTCCGAACGGAGGCGGAAGTGCGTCAGGGTCACCTCGACCCGCACGGCGTCGCCACCGTCGGCGAACAGGCCGCGTTCCCTGAGCTTCTGCCCCAGGTGCCGCTCAAGCGTCCCCAGGCCCTCGGCGTCCGCGTCGCCGTTGTTCTTGATTTCGAACGAGTACTTCTGGTTGTCGGCGGCGGTGTAGGGCTGGTGCACGACGCTGGTCGTCGAGCAGCCGGCCAGCAGGGCGCCAAGGAGGATCGCGTGGAATGCCTTCATGGATGACTCCGGACCGGCTTCGGGCCACGATATCCCCCGCCGGACCGACGCCGCAATGAGGGCCGACCCGGGGGTCCGCCACCCGCGCTAATCTGTGCCGATGCCGCCCCCCGTCCTCGACCCCCGCGAAGCCGCACTGCGCCGGCGCAAGGCCATCGCACTGGGCCTGCTGGTGTTCGCCGGGCTCGCGCTTGCGGTGGTCTCGGTGCTGGAACGCACGCATCCGCACTGGGCCTTCGGCTTCATGGCCGCGGTGTTCGAGGCGGCGCTGGTGGGCGGGCTGGCCGATTGGTTCGCGGTGGTCGCGCTGTTCCGCCATCCGCTGGGCATGGGCTGGATCCCGCACACCGCGATCATCCCTTCGAAGAAGGACGCGCTGGGCGCCAGCCTTGCAGACTTCATCAGCGACAACTTCCTCGGCACCCGCCAGGTGGCGGACAAGCTGCAGACGATGGACCTCGCGGGCTCCATCGCGACCAAGCTCGCGGACTCCGCGTTCTCGCAGACCATGGGGCGTGCGGTGGCCAACGCCCTGCCCCGGATCCTCGATGCCCTCGACAGCGAAGAACTGCACCGCTTCCTGCACCGCATCGCAGAAGCCCGCCTGCGCCAGGTCGACCTGTCGGGCGTGGTCGCGGTGGTGCTTCGCCAGCTGACCGACGAGGGGCGCCATCAGGCGCTGGTCGATGCGGGCCTCGCGTATGCGGGCGAAGTGCTGGCCGCGCCCGGCACCCACGAGCGCATTTCCGAAATGGCCTCGCGCGAGCTGTGGAACGTGCTGCGCTACCTGAAGCTGGAGGGCGTGGTGGCCGACAAGGTCGCCGACAAGCTGGTCGCCGGCATGAGCGGGATGCTCAACGACATGGCCACCGATCGCGACCATGAAATGCGCCAGCGCATCGGCGTCGAATTCGAGCGCCTGATCCTGCGCCTGGAAGACGACCCGGGCCTGCAGGAGCGCGTGAACCGGTTCCGCGACCAGCTGATCCAGGACTCCGACCTCTCACGCTACCTGCGCAGCCTGTGGCAGGACCTGGGCACCTGGATCCGCGAAGACGTGCAGCGCGAGGATTCGGCCATCGCGGCGCGCACCGCCAGCGTTGGCGCCGAGATCGGCGCCCGGCTGGCGGCCGACGACGACATGCGGGCGTGGATCAACGGCGGCATCGTCGACCTGATCCTGCCCGAGGTGGAGCGCTATCGCGAAGGCATCCGCGGGTTCATCGTCGAACGCGTGCGCCAGTGGAGCGCTGACGAACTCACTCGCGAACTGGAGCTTGCCGTCGGCTCGGACCTGCAGTTCATCCGCTACAACGGCACTGCGGTGGGCGCGCTGATTGGCGGCATCCTGTACGTCCTGGTCCACGGCATCCAACGGCTGGTCTGAGTCCGCGGCACGGGGCCGGGCGTCGACCGGCGGGTTCAACCGCGCGGCCCGCCCATCACCGGCAGGATCGCGCCGTTCACGTACGAGGACATCACCGGCGAGGCCAGGAACACATAGGCCGGCGACAGCTCTTCCGGCTGCGCGGGGCGTCCCATGTCGCTGTCCTTGCCGAAGTCGGCGACGTCCGGCGCCGCCTTGTCGGCGGGATTGAGCGGCGTCCACACCGCCCCCGGGGCCACGCAGTTCACGCGGATGCCGCGGCCGAGCAGATTGCTGGCAAGCGACTCTTCGCCGGCGCCTTTTTCTTCGCGCGCTTCGCGGCCTGGTCCGCCTGTTGCTGGATGTCGCGCTGGCGTTCAACGGTGCGCTCCGCGCCGCCGCCCTTCGCGGCGTTCTTTGCCGTCTTCTTCGCTGCTTTCTTCGTCGCCATCGAATCCTCCGCCGGACTGGCTCTTCGCTGGCGACGCTAGCGCCGCCGTCGTTGCCACAACGTCATCGTCGCGTGCAGGTCACGTCATGCGCTCTTCGCGGTCTTCTTCGCGGCTTTCTTCGTCGTCTTTTTTGCGGTCTTCGCCGAGGATTTCTTCGCAGCCTTGGCCGATGGCCTGGCATCCCCCTTGCCGGCCGCCTTCTTCGCCGCCTTCGCAGCCTTCTTGGCCGGCGTCCGCCGCTTGCTGCCGATGCTCTTCTCCAGCAGCGCCATGAAGTCGACCACGTTGGTGGTCGCGTCCTCCGGGACGTCGCGCTCTTCGTCGTCGGGCTTCGACACCACGCCCTGCGACTTCATCCGGTCGCGGATGACCTTTTCCAGGCGCTCGCGGAACTCGTCCTTGTAGCCGGACGGATCCCACTCGCCGCTCATCGACTCGATGAGCTGCTTGGCCATTTCCCGCTCCTTCTCGCTGATCCGGTAATCACCGGTGGTGCCTTCCGGCAGCCTGTGATCCGCGGGATCCACGATCTCCTGCGGATAGCGCAGCAGCATCAGGATCAGGGCATCGCCCTGCGGCAGTACCGCGCACAGGTATTCGCGGGTGCGCACCACCACCCGCGCGATCCCGGCCTTGCCGGTGTCGCGCAGGGTTTCGCGCAGCAGCACGTAGCCCTTCTCGGCCTTTTTCGCGGGTACCAGGATGTAGGGCTTCTCGAAGAACGCCGGCGGGATCTCCGAGGCGTCGATGAAGCTCTCCACCTCCACCGTCTCGTGGCTCTCCGAGGCCGCCGAGCGGATGTCGTCCTTCTCCAGCACCACGTAGCTGCCCTTGTCGTATTCGAAGGCCTTGACCACGTCTTTCCAGGGCACCTCTTCGCCGGTGTCGGCGTTCACCCGTTCGTAGCGCACAGGCCGGTTGTCGCGCGAATCCAGCATGCGGAAGCTGAGGTCCACGCGCCGCTCGCCGGACATCAGCGACACCGGCACGTTCAGCAGGCCAAAGCTCAGGGTGCCGGTCCAGATCGGTCGCGCCATGGTGGCCTCGCAGCAGTGAGGGCGGGTGGTCGACGTTAGGCGTGGCGCGGTGAGACAGCGGTGAAGCCCGACCGTCTTCACGCCTGCCCAACCCGGGGATTGCTGTGCTGCCGCCACGCCCCCACCCCCGAAGGAGTCCCCCATGATCTTCAAAGCCATCCGACTCGCCATGCTCGCCGGCGCCGGCGTCGCGGCTTGGAAAGCGTTCAACAATCGCCCGACCGGCAAGCGTGCATCGGGCTCATTCTTCGAGCAGGCGCTGCAAAGCGGCACCGGTGAGGTTGAGGCCGCCCGTTCCGCGCAGCTGCGCGGCGCATCGGCGGAGCTGCGACGCTTCGCACAGGAGCTGGAGCACGACCACGGCGAGCTCAACCGGCGCCTGGCCGAAGCCGGTGGCTTCGACGTCCCCGAACCCGACGACCAGCAGCGCAAGACCCTGCGTGCACTCGACGGCCACCAGGGAGCGGCCTATGACCGCGCCTGGCTGCGCCACATGGCGCGCAGCCACGCCAGCGCGATCCGCCTGTACCAGCGCACGGCCGACGCCGGTGGCCCGGGTGCCAGCCTGGCATCGGAAGCGCTGTCCACGCTGCGCGACCATGCCCGCACGGTGGAAGAGCTGCGGCACGCTTGGCCCCGGACCGGGGAACGGCGCGTTCCGCGAGCAACGGCCTGAACCCGCGGGGGCCTTGCCACATCCCGGGTGCAATATCGTATACTTCGCGCCCTGTTCGGGGCGGTTAGCTCAGCGGTAGAGCATTGCCTTCACACGGCAAGGGTCGCAGGTTCGATCCCTGCACCGCCCACCAGATCGGTAGTCGAAAAGCCCCTGTTTTCAGGGGCTTTTTGTTGCCTTCCCGAACGGTGGAACCGGGACGATGGCCAACTGGATGACCGCCGTCATCCTCCCACCGCCGGCCTTGGCTCTCTCCGGCCCGGGTCGCCAGCGTCGCGGCCGTCGATGGCATCGATCATCTCCACGCCGGCCTGCTACAGCCGCTACGGATCGCCGGCGAGAAGTATCTGATCAACCTGTCCTTGCAGGTGTAAATGGGTCAGGCTCATTTACAGGCAAATGAGCCTGATCCCTTTACCGGGAAGCGGAGGCCACGTGGCGATACTTACGATCGCGATCGCAATACACGAGCATGTGCAGGCGCTGGACGTCGCCGGGCCGGTCGACGTGTTTGCCGAGGCAAACGGCCATGTTCCGGCCGGGGATCATTACAGGACGCTCCTGGTTGCAGCGGATCGCAAGCCGCTGCGGACATCCGGCGGCATGCTGGTGGTGGCCGACATGACGTTCGAGGAGGCGCGACGCGGCTTCGACATCATCCTGGTGGCTGGCGGGCCGGAGCTGCCGGACACGTTGCCCGATGCCGGACTGCTGGAGTGGGTGGGGGAAGCGCCGCGCAGGTCGATGACCTACGGTTCGATCTGCACGGGCGCGTTCGTGCTCGGCCATGCCGGCCTGCTCGATGGCCGGAGGGTCACGACCCACTGGCAGAGTGCCGCGCAGCTGGCACGCATGTTCCCCGAAGCGAAAGTCGAAGCCGATTCGATTTATGTCCGCGACGGCCGACTCATCACGTCTGCCGGTGTCACGGCCGGGATCGACCTTGCCTTGGCGCTGGTCGGTCAGCGTCATGGGCCGGAGGTGGCGGTGGCCGTCGCCAAGCGGCTCGTCGTGGTGGCGCAGCGCCAGGGCGGCCAATCCCAGTTCAGCCCCTATCTCACGCCTCCCGTCGATCCCACGTCATCGGTGGCGCTCGTCCAGCAACACATCGCGGCGCATCCAGCCCAGCGGCACGCACTCAAGTCGCTTGCCGGCGTGGCAGACATGAGTCCGCGCAACCTGATCCGCCATTTCGTCCAGGAAACCGGAATCACCCCGCACGAGTTCGTCCTGCGGGCACGGATCGACGCGGCCCGCAAGGTCCTGGAAAGCAGCGACCTGCCACTGAAGACCGTGGCATACGACTGCGGTTTCGGGACCGCGGACCGCATGCGGATCGTCTTCAGGGAACGCCTCGGCGTGACTCCCGCGCAATACCGCGCCCGGTTCCGGCACCAAGAAACACCCCCGGTGTCATGAAATCGCGCTGTATTGTCATGATCCGGCGCAAGCGTTCGATTGTGGCCAGGCGCGCAACTGCCGACACTTGAGGGCAGTATTTTCCTGGAGTGGATTTCCATGACCGAGACCATCGCAGGCATCCGGGTGCCCGACAGCCCGCTGGTGCGCGCCGCCACGCAGCTTGTGCGCGACACCGAAGACGACCTGCTCTACAACCACAGCCGGCGCGTATTTTTCTGGGGGGCACTTTCCGGCAACCGGCGCGGCCTCCGATACGATCCGGAATTGCTTTACCTGGGTGCCATGTTCCACGACATGGGCCTGACGGAGCGGTACTCGAGCGCCGACTTGCGCTTCGAGGTCGACGGCGCCAACGCGGCGCGCGACTTCATGAACGGCTATGACGTGCCCGAGCGCGACGTCGAGGACGTCTGGACGGCCATCGCACTGCATACGACGCCCGGCATCCCCGGACACATGCGGCCGACCGTGGCTTTGGTGACCGCTGGCGTCGAGATGGACGTGCTCGGCATCGCCTACGACGAGTTCAGCCAGGAGCAGCGCCACGAGGTCTGTGCCTGTCATCCCCGCGAGGCGAACTTCAAGGAAGGCATCATCGACCACTTCGCCGATGGCATCAGGAAGAAGCCGGAAACCGCATTCGGCAACGTGAAGGCGGACGTGCTGGCGCTGAAGGTGCCCGGATACCGGCGGACCGACTTCTGTTCCATCATCCTCGGTTCCGCCTGGCCGAATTGATCCACCGAATTGATCCACGGTCCCGCGTCACGAGGGAACACGTGAGGCCAATCGTATTCCTGGGCCTGAGCCTCACCGGACCGGAAGCGCGCGCTGTCCTGGATGCGGAGTACCGCGCACCCATCGTCCGCGGCGACCTGGATGCCATCGCTGCACCGGCGCAGATCGTGATCGTCGATGGCCTGCTTGACCCTGATCTGCGGCTGGACCCGGAGGAAGCCGCCCGGGCGCTCGCTCGCGGCCTCGACCTCCACGGGGCCGCGAGCATGGGCGCGGTGTTGGCGGCGCGGCTGGAACCCCTGGGCATGAAAGGTGCCGGGCAGGTGTTCCAGATACTGCGGACGCTGGATGGCGATCGGGAGGATCTGGTCCAGGCACTGTATGTGCGCGACGAGTTGGAGTTCAGGCCGCTCACGGTGCCGCTGATCAACGTGGTGGCCGGCCTTTGGTCGAGCGGATTGGGGAGCGGAGAACTTGCTGGGCTCGTCCGCGTGCTCCGCGCCATTGCGCTGGATGCGCGGACCTGGGAAAACATTGAGGCCGCCGTTGCCGGCGCGGGTTTCCGCCTGCCACCTGCGATCCGCCTGATGGACGCCAAGCGTGAGGACGCGCTCTGCCTGCTTCGGCAACTCAGGTAGCCGAGGAAAGCCTGCGACTCAGGCGCGTGCCAGGCGCGCCACGGACTCGGCAACCGGCGCCTCGCCTTCGGTCAACTCGATGATGATGCGGCTCACCGCCGGGTGTTCGATGATTTCCAGCAGCGTCGCGGCCACATCATCACGTGACACGTCGCCGTAGGGAATGGCCAGGCCCGTGTGCACCTTGCCGGTACCGGGCGCGTCCAGCAGCGTGCCGGGGCGCAGGATCACCCAGTCCAGGTCGGACTCGGCCAGATGCACATCGGCGAGTTTCTTCACCGCCATGTAGTGCTCGAACGTCTCCGACACTTGCTTGCCGCGGGAGGCCTCGGGGAAGGCCGAGACCAGCACGAAGCGCTGGATGCCCGCCTGCCGCGCCGCCGCGACTGCCAGCTCCAGCCCGCGGCCGTCGATGGCGTCGATCATCTCCGCTCCGCCCTTGCCGCCGGCGCCGGCCGAGAACACGACCACGTCGCTGCCGGCCATGCGCTGCGCCAGTCCGTCGGCGTCGAGTTCCAGCAGGTTGCCCTCGACCGGGACGGCGCCCAGGGCTTCGAGTTCGTCGGCCTGCTCCGGCTTGCGGTACAGCGAGCGCGGTTCATGGCCGCGCGCCGCGAGCTGTTGCGCGAGGCGGCGCGCAACCTTGCCCGAGCCGCCGATGATGAAGACCTTGCGCATGATGGGTTCCTCTTCGATGTGATGTTTCGCCGCAGTTGCCACGAGTTGCCGCGTCGATAGCAGACATGCGCGCCAAATCCCGATAATCAAGCCAGATAGGCGTTACCTCTTCAGAAGGTATAGGACTCGCCGAGCAGATCGCCACCGAGGCCGGCTTCGGCACGGGTCGGAAGCCGACATCTGCCCTTATTACCTGCCTTCGGCGACGTGTCCGCTATCGGGCGCCTACGCCTCAGTCTGCTCTGCCATCTCCAAGGCATCCTCGACCTCAATGCCGAAGTAGCGGAGCGTGCTTTCGAGCTTGGTATGACCGAGTAGGATCTGGACGGCGCGGATGTTCTTGGTCCGACGGTAGATCAACGAGGCCTTCGTTCGGCGCATGCCGTGAGTTCCGTACGCGTGTCGGTCGAGTCCAACAGACGTGACCCAAGACGAGACGATCCGGGCGGACTCCCTAAGTGGAGACTCGGTTCTTCTGGCCATCTCTCACCGCCGCCGCGCGTAGTCGACCGTCTCCGCAGCGCCCGACTCCACCTGCGCGAGCGCCTTCTCCAGCGTCGCCTTGCGCGCCGCATCATCCGCCTGAGCGATCAGCAGGCGCAGGCTCGCGACATGCGCCGTCTTCTTTGCTTCGCCCGCCGGCACCTCCACATCGGGCTTGACCCCCACGTGCTCCCAGTTCGTCTTCGTGACCGGGTTGATCGCACGCCCGTTCGGGATGAACGCCACGAGGTCGTGGCCAATCGCATAGAGCTCCCCCGGGTTCGCGCCTCCGCCTGTCGTCTCGCCCACCAGCGTGCCGCGCTTCTGCGTCTGGAAGTTGTACGCCGCCTCCTCGCCGCCGGAGAACGTGCGTCCTGATGTCAGCACGTACACGGGCTTCGAGTAGCGCGGCGCCGCGGTTGGGTCGGTCCAGTACTGGCGGGTCGTATCGTCCGCGCGCTTGTAGATGTCATTGAGGTGGCGCACGTCGGTGACCGCGAAGAAGTGACTCATCAGTTGCGCGACTCCCGCCGGGTCGCCGCCGCCGTTGCGGCGCAGGTCCAGGATCAGCGCGTCGGTTCCCGATAGCAGCGTCATGGCCGCGGCGAAGCCGTCGGCGGCGAACTCCGCCGGCCAGAAGCCGCGCAGGTCGAGATAGCCCACGTTGCCGGACATACGCTCCACGCTCTCGATGCCGTACCCGTTGCGCGCCGCCTCCTCGCGGGCGTCCACGACGTCCTGCGCGCCGGGGATCTGGCGCGGGCCGGCGGGACGCTCGCGAAAGTCCGGCCGCACGCGCACGCCGAAGTGGCCATCGCGTCCGAACTCGCGCAAGTCCTTCGACAGCAGCGTGGCGAACGCCGCGCTGTCCTTCGCGTCGGCATACGCACCGGCCCGGGCGCGCTCGCGCAGCGTAGCAACAAGCGTGTTGGCGACATCGGGGAAGACATAGTTCGCCTGCAGTTTCGAGGCGAGCGTGGTGACGACGGCCTGCCGCTCGGCGGCGGCGATCGGAGTCGTGGGGGTTTGCTGCGCGCCGGCAGGAAGGGCCAGAGTCAGGATGAGGGTGAAAGCGAGGGTATTGAGGCGCATTTGGACATCCATTCGGTCAGGGCGGCATCGCCGCGGGCGGTCTACTAATCAGCTAGTAAGCGGGGGCAAAAAAACTCAGCTGGATACGCCTTCGAAGTTGATCGTGTCGATCGACCATTCGCCCCGGTCCAGTCGCGCATCCACGAGCACGTCCATCCGCCCCTTGGGGCCGCTGAGGCGCATGCGCACGTCGGCGGCGTCATCGGGCCGCGTGCCGCCGCCGATGTCGATGCGTCCGCCCACGTCGTTCGATGCGAGCACGACGGGGCTGCCGAGCTTCGCGACCACGGTGCGATCAGTCGCGGTGAGCTGCAGCAGGCGCTGGAACATCGCGTCATCGGTGATCGGAGGCGGCGCGGTCGGGGCCGGTGGAGCAGGCGGCGCATCAAGCGAGGGCGGGGCTGGCGGGGCTGGCGGTGCTGGCGGCGGGGGCGGCGGGGGCGGCACGCTCAGTCGCGCGACTTCCGCGACCCAGCGGCGCACGCCGCCGTCGATCGGCCGCACATTCCCATCCACCGTGTAGGTCTCGACCAGACGCCCCTGTGCATCGATGCTGCTGCGGTACACGCGCTTGCCAGCCACGCCGACATCCACGATCTCGCGGGAATCGCCCGTGCGGAGCACGCCGTCGGTGGTCGACGTGATGCGGATGCCCGGTCGCCCCTGGCCGGAGATGCCGATCTGTGAGACGAGCAGGGCCCCCGCCGCGATCAGGACGACGAGGCCGGTACGTGCGCCCCAACGGCCGCGCGTGGGCGGATCGGAAAGCAGGCGGGCGATGCGTTTCATGAGTGAGCCTCCGTGGGCTGCAAGAACCAGGTGCGGGGATGCGGGCCGGCGACGCTCGAGCTGCTCGAGTGCCTCGGCCAGAGCAATGGCGTCCCCGCAGGCCGCCACCGCCAGATCGTCACAGGCGTGCTCCCGCTCGGCGCGGATGCGCCGGCCCAGCCACCACGCCGCCGGGTGGAAGAACAGCAGCGCTTCGACCACGCACTGCAGCCCGTTCCACAGCCAGTCCATCCGCGCGACATGCGCCAGTTCGTGCGCCAGCAGCGCTTCGACCTGCTCGCGCGGCAGCTGCGTGAGCAGTGACACTGGCAGCCAGATCACCGGCCGGAACAGCCGTGCGGTGAACGGGCCCACGACGTCCGCTGACAGGTGCACCACCACCGTGCGCCCGATACCGAGCGCGCGTCGCATCGCGTCCATGCGCTGCTGCCACTCGGCCGGCAGCCGCTCGCATGGGCGCTCCTCCAGCGAACGCACCATGCGCAGCCCGCCGAAGCGGCGCAGCAACATCACGCCGACGCCCGCCAGCCAGAACAGCGTCACCAGCGCCGCCACGTGGCTCGACTGCTGCACGAAGCCGCCGACCGCATCGGCCTGCGGCGCGCTGATCACCGGCAGCCAGCCCGTGTTGATCCGCGCCGCGGGGAGCGTCCAGAAGCACAGCAGCGTGCTCGCCGGTGCCGCCACCATCGCCAGCAGGAAGCCCATCGCCACCGTGTGCCGCAGCGCCGCGCTCGAACGCGACAGCGCCGCCAGCGCCAGCCACGCCGCGCCGGCCAGCAGCGTGCATTGCCACAGCGAATGCAGCAGCGCCGAGGCCAGCGCCGGTGCGAATCCCACCTGCAGCGCGGCGAGCGCGTCCATCAACCTTTCCGCCGCGCCTTCGCCTGCGCGATGAGCTTCGCCATCTGGTCGAGCTCCTCGGGCGTGGCGGTGTCGTCGTCGATCGCGCGCTGCACCAGCGTCAGCGCCGAGCCCGCGAACGCGCGGCGCATCAGGTCCTGAAGCAGGTTGGTCTGCACCACCGGCTCGGGCAGCACCGCGAGGTATGTATGGCTGCGCTCGGATTCGTCGCGGTGCACCAAGCCCTTGTCGGCCATGATCGTGAGCATCTTCAGTACCGTGGTGTAGGCCGTGTCCTTGCCCTTGGACAGCTCGGTATGCACGTCGCGGACGGTCATCGGCTCGCGGCGTGACCACAGCACGCGCAGGATCGCCAGTTCGCCTTCGGTGGGATTGGGAGTTGCCATCTGGGTGCGCTCGGTAAGTACGCCGCAATTAGTACTACATCTTTCGTAGATGTCAACAGGCCATTGCCAAGCCGACTTTCAGAGTGCTTCGAGCGTGCAGTAGAAGAGAGCGGGAGCTTGTGCGACGGCGCGCCTGAGTCAGAATCCTGTTCGCATGAAAATGCGTGCGTCTAGTTCCTCACAGAAGGACCCTCACCACCCCCGGTGCCCGCCCCAGTCGGGCTACATCCCGCCCCAGTCGGGCTACATTTGGCCGCGGGCGAAGCGTCTCCCCTGACATTGGCTCTGGCACTCGCGCTGCTTGCGGCGGTGGTCCAGGCTGCCTCCAGTTCGCCATTCGCCGACGCTGCGAGGCAGCGCGTGCTGGTACCGGCCGGAATGCAAGACAGCGTCATCCGCCTGCAGGCAGCCGCACCGCTCGCACCCCGGCCGGCACCCGTGCCGCTCGCTGATGAGCATCTTGAACTCGTTGGCGAACACCGGCACCCGGACTTCGGCCCGCTTGTCATCGCGCGCGCCCCTGGCGGCAACTCGCTGATGCTGACTTTGCCGGAAAAGCCGACGTACTGGTCATTTCACCTGACGCCCATCTCCAACGGCGGCCTGCACTGGCGCGCGTTCAACCGCGTGCTTCGCAGCAACGAGGCGGGCGGGCTGGCCGAGTAGCACCGCCCTGCCCGCTCCCTCCCGAGTTGCATATCGACGCTCTCTGCTCGACTTTCCGACTCGACGATAGTGCTTCGTCATTTTCCGTTTTCCAGCGACGCCCGCTTCCCGCCAGAAGCGGTCATTGACCCCGCGCCCTCCATCCACGCGCCGGGGGTTCAGCCGCTTTTGCCGTGCGGGCGTGGCACTGCGCCCGGTGCGCGGCTCAGCCCAGGAACTGCAGGAGCGCGGCGTTGAAGTTCCTCGGATGATCTGCCGCACTGGGAGGGAACGGTTGCCAAAGCGGTGGTGTGCTCGACAAAAGCCTCGAAACACCTAAACTTCAATAACTGAAGTTACTAGGTATCGGCAAAGTGAAAGTGAAATCCTTCGCGGGAATGCGGTGCTCCATCGCGGGCGCGCTTGAGCTGATCGGGGATCGCTGGACGCTGCTGCTGATCCGCGACCTGTCGCTCGGACTTCGCCGCCATGACGAGCTACGCGAGAGCACGGGCATTCCCACCGCCACGCTGGCGGCGCGCCTCAAGCATCTGACGCAGCACGGCATCGTCGAACCGTCGCAGTACCAGGAGCGACCACCACGCGTCGAATACCAGCTGACGGCCAAGGGCCGCGATCTGTGGAAGGTCAGCATCGCCTTGCGCGAATGGGGTGATTGCTGGAATGCGAGCGGGTTTGACGCGCCGACCGTGGAGACGATCGATCGCGAAACCGGGCGACCGCTCGTCCTGGCGCTGGTCGATCCCGAGACCGGCACTGTGGTCCCTCGCGACCGCGCCCAGCTTCGCCCCGGCCCCGGTGCCGACGACCGCGTTCGCCACCTTCTCGCCAATCTCGCCACAGGAGCAGCCCAATGACCCAATCGATTGAACTCTTCTACGACTTCCGCAGCCCGTATAGCTACCTTGCCTTTACGCAGCTACACGAGATGGGCGTCGACATCGCACTCAGGCCGATGATGGTCCTGAAGCTGATGGAGGCGGTCGGCAACGTGCCGACCACGCTCACCTGCGCAGCCAAGGGGCGCTACGCCCGCGCCGACCTGGTGCGCTGGGCGCAGCGCTACGGTATCGCGTTGAATCCATCCGACATGCGCGCGAACGATGGTGATGCCTGTTCGCGTGCGGTGCTGGCGGCGGTGTCGCCGACGGAGGCAATCGAGATAACGCTGGCGCTGTACCGCGCGTGCTGGAGCGAGGGCAAGACACTCGCCGCGAAGGACGACATCCTCGCAGTCATCGCCGCGACCGGGATTGACGCCGAAACGATCGCCAAACGGATCGACGCGCCCGAAACGATTGCGCAACTGGACGCCAACACCCGCGAAGCCGCCGAACGCGGCGTGTTCGGTTCGCCGACCGTGTTCGTCGCCGACGCGATGTTCTTCGGCAACGACCGTCTCGACTTTGTGCGCGAACACATCGCGCTCCTGGAGGAATCAGCATGACCAGCAAGACCACCAAACCGCTCGCCCTCGTGACCGGGGTCGGCCCCGGCACCGGCGCTGCCCTGGTGCGGCGCTTCGCCGAGGGCGGCTACCGCGTGGCGATGCTGGCGCGCGACGCCGATCGCCTCGCGGCGCTGGAACGCGAGATACCCGACACCATCGCCGTGCCGTGCGACGTGACCGACGTGGCCGCGCTCGAACATGCCATCGCCCGCGTCGGCATGCCGAAGGTGGTCGTCCACAACGCCGTGGGCGGCGCGTTCGGCACGTTCATGGAGATCGAGGCGGAGACGCTGCAGAAGAACTTCGACATCAACACGATGGCGCTGTTCAACCTCGCGCGGCTGACAGCCCCGGCGATGGTGGAGGCTGGCGAGGGCGCGCTGATCGTGACCGGCAACACGTCCGCCCAGCGCGGCAAGGCGGGTTTTGCCGGGTTCGCGCCGACCAAGGCGGCACAGCGGATCCTGGCTGAATCACTGGCCCGCGACCTGGGGCCGAAGGGCGTGCACGTGGCCTATCTGATCATCGATGCGGTGATCGACGTGCCGTGGCAGCGCGAACGGTTGCCCGACGCGGCGGACGATTTCTTCATCTCCCCCGCCTCGATCGCGGGCGAGGTCTTTCACCTGGCGCACCAGCCGCGCGACGCCTGGTCGTTCCTCGCCGAGGTCCGCCCCTTCCACGAGCCATGGTGAGCGCCGTGGATATGTGGGGAGGCGGCACGCTCAACGGCCTCGAGCAGCTTCGCGCCCTGATGGCGGCGGGGCCTGGGCAGCCGCCGATGGGCGAAACGCTCGGCTTCACCTTGGTCGAGGTCGATCACGGCCATGCCGTGTTCGAAGGCGCGCCCGACCGCACCGTCTACAACCCGCTTGGCTCGGTGCACGGCGGCTACGCCGCGACACTGCTCGACAGCGCCTGCGGCATTGCCGTCCACAGCCAGCTCGACGCCGGGCGCGGGCACACCACGCTCGAACTGAAGGTGTCGTATCTGCGACCGCTGACGGACAACAGTGGGACGGTGCGCGCCGTCGGTCGCGTTATCTCGATGGGGCGACGCGTCGCGTTCGCCGAGGCGACGCTGCATGACGGTGACGGCCGCTTGTGCGCGACGGCCACGTCGACGCTGCTGGTATTCGACATTGAACAACCCCAATGAGGCAGCAGATATGGACAAGGCGATGAGTGGATTGGAACTGCCATCACGGACGACCTGTTGAAGGTGACCTGGCCTTCGACCCAACTGCCGCGAGAGCACGCTGCGGTTCACGGCCTCGTCCTCAACCACAAGGATGTGCCGGTCAGCGCCCGGATCGTTCCTCATGCCCCCCTCCCCGGACGCAGCGGAATCCATATTGCTGCTTTGCAGCAGGCTACCGCCAGGGCGCGACGGGACCTGTGCCCTGCGTCACAGACCGGACAGCGTCCCAGAGGAGCAGGCGGCAAACGCCAGCCGGATCAGGGGCAAGCGCCGATTCGCTCGAAAGCGAGGTCCTCGTAGTCGTAGCTGAAATCCGCCTCCGGATCGACCTTGGCCATGGCCAGGTGTGGCGGTCCACCGCCAACGCCGCCCCGGAATTCCAGCCAGGCATCGGCATCGGGCCCGAGCGTGTCGAAGTCGACCAGCAGGCGCTCCCCTGCCCGCAGCACCGGGCCTGCCAGCCGCGGCGACTTCAGCGACTCGAAGCGCACGCCTTCGCCGGCCACGCACACCGACGCCTCGCCGAACCAGGGATCGCGGTAGCGGCCAAGCCAGTGCGCCAGTTCGCCCGTGCGAACGGGCTGGCGAACGGCAGGCTGCGGCGGCGCATCGTCCGCGCGACCGGTGGCCGCCGCGGAACGCCCGGCGGCAAGCAGTCGCGCGTAATGATCCACCAGGCCCGCACCGGAGGCCCCGGGGAGCACCGGCCCGCAGTCCGACGCCGCGCAGGTGAAGTGCTTCGACAGCGCCTGCTCCAGCACCGTCCGCGCCTCGCCCGCGTCGCTGTTGATCAGGATCACGAATCCGACGCCAAGCTCGGGCAGCAGGGTGACCGCGGAATACATGCCCGACAGCGTGCCGGTATGCGCGACCTTCTGGGTACCGTCGACGTCGCTCAGGCGCCAGCCGTGGCCGTAGGCCGAATAGTGGCTGCGGTTCCAGTCGCGCATCCGCTGCGTCAGCGGCATGGACATGTGCGCCGTCCAGGCGGCCTTGCGCTGCTCGGCTGACAGCCACGGGCCGTGCCCGCGCCCGGCGCCGGCACCCGCGGTGCTGCCCGCCCCGTCCGTCGTGTCCGGATCCAGCCAGGCGCGCGTCCAGCGCAGCATGTCGTCCAGCCCGCAGCGCACGCCGCCGGCGGCCGCCATTGGCATGTCCGCGACCACGTCGCCATCGGGCCGCGCCACCCACGCGCCATCGCGCCACCCGTGCGGCGCGGCGATGCTGCCGGCCTCGTCCACGCGCCATTCGCCGACCTTGCAGCCGTCCATGCCCAGCGGCTCGAACACCTCGCGCCGCATCAGCACCTCGTAGGGCGCGCCGCCCGCCGCCGCGGCCACTTCACCGGCCACGATGTACAGCGTGTTGTCGTAGGCATAGCGCGAACGGAAGCTCCATCGCGGCTTGAGGTGGGCAAGCCCGGCGATGACTTCGTCGCGGGTAAAGGAGTTGGGTTCGGGCCACAGCATCAGGTCGCCCGCACCCGGGCCAAGGCCGCTGTTATGGACCAGCAGGTCGCGCACCTGGATCTCGCGCGTCACCCAGTCCTCGTGCATCCGGAAGCCGGGAAGGTGCTTCACCACCGGATCGTCCCAGGCCAGCTTTCCGGCATCGACCAGCCGCGCCAGCAGGGCCGCGGTCATGGCCTTGGTGTTGGATGCGACCTTGAAGATCGTGTTGCGCTCGACCATGTCCCCGCTGCCGGCCTCGATCTCGCCGTAGCCGCGCGCGAACACCACGTCACCGCCTTCGACCACGCCGACCGCGATCCCCGGCAACCGGTAGCGCTCGATGACTGCGCGTACCGCGGCATCGACCTGATCCTCCCGCGGCGCGGCATGCACATCCGCGGCCTGGCCGAGGGCCGCGACCGCCAGGCAGCCCGCGACCAGCAGCGATCGGCCGGCCCGCGACGCGGCCGGCAAAAAACCGGCGGCCCGGTGAGGGGCCGCCGATACGGAGCAAGGCGGATTGCGTTGCATGGACTCAGTAGTTGTAGGTCACGACCAGCTGCATGTAGCGCGGCGACTGCCAGCCGGTGGCTTCGCCGAAGTACGGCATCATGTTGCCCGGCGTGCTTTCGTAGCGGGAATGCACATTGACCGCGGTCTGCTTGTTCAACAGGTTGTACACCGAGAAGCGCGCCTTCAGGTCGACGCCTTCAACCGGCAAGGTCCAGGTCACGTTGGCACCCAGGTTGGTGACCCACGACATGCGGCCGAACGCACCACGCTCCGAGTAGACCAGCTCGCGGGTCTCCCAGTCGGAACAGTTCGCCACGCACAGCCAGCCGGAGCCACCGCCGCTGAACTCGCCGGGTCCACCCGCGCTGCGGTCATCATTGGGCCAGCGCACGCCGAATGCGGTGATCGGGCCGCCGGAGCGTGCCGACGCCGTGGCGCCGAAGCTCCACATTTCATTCAACTTGTAGCTGCCGCGCAGCTTGATCTGGTGGCGGGAGTCGTTGAACGTCGGGCCGTAGCGCTCATTGACCGCCGGATGGTCGTAGTACTGCACCAGGTTGGTGTCGTTGTAGCCGGTATCCGAGTTCACCGGGCCTTCCATGTTGCCGTCGGACTTGGACCAGAGGTAGCTGGCGTTGAACGCCCACTTGTCGTCCCATGCGCGGTCGAGCTGGAACTCCACCGCCTTGTAGACGCGCTTGGGCTTCTTGTAGCCCATGACAGCGCCGCTGCCCAGGGCCTGGTAGCCGTCCTTGGAAGAGTCGAACTCGACCCAGTCGTTCGTGTCGGGACACCACAAGGTCGTGCTTTCACCCGGGTTGATGATCGGCCAGTCACCCGAGTACCAGTCGCAACCTTCGACATGGTTGATGCGCGCATCTTCCACCGCGCGGGTCATCTCGCGGTAAGTGGCGCTGACGCCGTACGACCATTCCTGGTTGATCGCCTGCTGGAAGCCAAGGATGAACTCGTCCTGGAACACCTGCTTCAGGTCGCGATCGACCGCGGTACGGACGTCATCGGGAGCGGGCACGTTGCCCTCGGTGTTGACCGGGCCGATCTGCGCGCCGAGGTTCGGCATCAGGTAGGTGCGGCCGGTGACGGGATCGATACTTTCAACCCAGCCGTCAAGCACGTAGTAGGTGTGCTCATCCGTGCTGCCGCCACCGAAATAGTCGGTGAGCTTGTTGGTCAGCGGCGTGTAGTAACGACCCGCGTTGCCGAAGACCTTGGTCGTGCCATCGCCCTTCACGTCCCAGCTGAAGCCGAGGCGCGGGGCGATCATGTCGCCGAAGTCGGCCTTGGCGAAGGTCGCGCCCGAAGCCAGCTTGTTGTGGAACTTGTCGGCGCGGACCCCGATGTTCACGAGCACGTTCGGAGTCACGCTCCAACTGTCTTCGATGTAGATCGCCTGCGCCTCGGTCGAAACCGGGGCACCGGTGATGTAGTGGCGGGCGTCGATGTAGGCCGACACACCGTCGGGAATCGATGCACCGTTGGGGAGCTGGCGATCGTCCTCGTCCGGGGCGATGCCGATCGCGGTATAGCTCACGCCGTCACCGGGATACACCCGGGAGCTGTTGGAATCCATCACCTCCTGATCGACGCCAAAGCGCAGCAGGTGATCGCCAAGCGTCCATTCGAAGTCGAGGCGCGCCGCTTCACGCTTGTCGTACCGGCTGCTGACGCTGCTGTTGCTCGGGTGGCAGCCTTCCTGCAGGGTCTTTTCACCGAAAATCTCGGTGTAGCTCGATGAACGGCCCACGATGCTGCAGTCGGCGTCCCACGGGCTGCCGGCGGTGGCGCTGCGCTCGTTCACGCCAAACATCGCCTTGGCGGTGAAGTTGTCGCTGAAGTGGCCGGTGTAGGTGAGCGACCAGTTGTCGCCACCGGAACCGTCATAGCTCCGGCCGGTGCTGTCGGCGCGCGTGCCGGCTTCCCATTCGTAGTCGTACTTGGTGGTCTCCGACTCCGCCTTGTCGGAAAAGGCGAGCAGCTCCAGCAGGTGGTTATCGGTGATCCGCCAGTCGAGCTTGGCACCCCAGAAATCGTTGTTGCTGTCGGTGTACCAGGCCTCGGTAGTATCGATGTCGCGCGGATTGCTGTCGCGCATTTCATACATGGCGAAGAAGAACAGCCTGTCCTGCACGATCGCGCCGGATGCCCAGACGTTGGTCTTGTAGAACGAGCTGTCGTCACGGCTCCTGCGGTCGCGCTCGTCGATGGTGCCGTCGCGGTGGAAGTGATCGTCGGGCGAGGATGTCCAGGCCGATGGCTCCAGCGTGATCTCCGCGCCGGCGCGGAATTCGTTGCCGCCGGAACGCGTCACGGCGTTGATGACGCCACCGGTGCTGCGTCCGAACTCCGCGGAGTAACCACCGGTCTTGACCTGGAACTCCTCGTAGAAGCCGAACGGCACCGACGAGAAGCCCTGCCGGCGATACGGGTCGGTCACGTTCAGGCCGTTGATGTAGGCGACGTTCTCGGCCACCGACGAGCCACCGAAGCTGAGGCCGCCGAAGCTGGCGCCCGAGGACACCACGCCCGGCGCCAGCAGCGCGACGGAACTCAGGCTCTGGTCCACGGGCAGGCGCGACAGTTCATCGCGCCTGATGTTGGTCGCGGACTCCGTCGAGCGCACGTCCACGCGATTCACCACGCGCGCGCCGACCACGGTCACCGCGGCCAGGTCGGCGATCCCGCCCGTGCTGCCCAGGTTGACCGTGGTGGTGCCACCCAGTGACACGTTGATGGTGACCAGTTCCCCCAGGGGCTGCCCACCACGCGTGACCTGCACCGTGTAGTCACCCACCGGAAGCTGGCCAACGCGGTAGCTGCCGTCTCCGCTCACGGTGACCGTGCGGGTCAGCCCGGTGGACTCACGGGTGATCACCACCTGGTCGCCGGCGGTGGCGTGCCCGGCCACGGCACCCGTCGCACTCTGCGCCATCACCGCCGGCGCCAGCGTGGTCAGGCACGCGCCCAGTGCGATGCAGAGTGCGGCTCTGCGAAACTTGGTATGGCTGCGCTTCATTGTGATACTCCCCGGAACAGATATTGGCTACGTATGGTTTGGCTCAGGTGTTCTCGTCCCTGACCGGTGGCAGCAGCTGCCACTCGAAGTCATAACTCCATTGATCGAAGTACAGGTTCCCCCCGTCCCATTCGGCTTCCCCGCGCTGCAGGTCGACCGTTTCCGAACGCGGATGTTGCTTGGCAGGCACGAACTCGCGCGAGTAATCGTCATTGAACGCGATGCGATACGCGTCCAGGCCGCCGAGATAGAAGTCGGCGAGTCCGGCATCGGCGCCCGGCAGGCGGCCGAAGGTGACGTCCATCGGCACCCAGCCGTACGGGGCCAGGTACATCCAGCCCCAGTCGTGCATGTTGTTGTAGCTGTCGTCGGAGAAGATCCAGCCCGACTGCCAGCGCGCGGGAATGCCGTTCATGCGCAGCAGGGTGATCAGCAGCAGGGTTTGCTGACCGCAGTCGGCGTGGCCCTGTTCCAGCGCGTGCTGGCCGATGTTGGTGATCGTGGAATATTCGCGGGCGCCGGCCCAGGGGATCGAATCGACCGCTGCGAACAGCTTCTGCGCGATGCGGTACGGGTTGGTCTCGTCACCCACCACCTGCGCGGACTTCAGCCGCATGGCGTCGCTGAAAAGCACGTGCGGCGCGCGTTCGGCGACAAAGGGCGCGAGCTCCGGCGTGATCTCCGCGGGCACCACCTTGTCCGGATCTATATCGACGTACTGCGCGTGGATGGTGAGCTCGTAGCTGACCGAGAACCTGGTCGGTTCGCCGGCAACCGCCGGCGCTTCCATGTAAACGGTGCGCTGCAGCGTCGGCTCCGGCGACAGCCTGTGGCTGGCCGGCGTGGTTGAAACCAGTTCGATCCCCTCCTGCTGCCCGGGGATCGCGCGCGGGTACGGCAGCCAGGCGCGCACGGTCTCGCCGACGGGCACGGCATCGGGCTTGACCGTCAGCGACTGGGTCACGCGCACCCGGCGCGCTGCGACCGAGCTGTCGCCTGTGGCCAGCGCGGCATCGCGCACTTCGGCATGGTGCGGGTGCGCGGTTTCCAATGGACTGTCGTAGAACTTCGGCGGCGTGGCGCGGCGCTGGCGCGCCTCTTCGCTCAGGCGGTAAAGATTGGACGGTCCGCGGCTGAACCAGCGGCGCTGGCCGTCGATCACGCGTGCCTCGACCAGCCCCGCCGCATCCCAGCGCGTGAATTCTTCATCGCTCATGTCGGGGATGTCGCGGCGCAGGCGCGCCTTCGCGGCGGCCTCGTCCAGGCTGAAGTCCATCAGGATGCGGCGCATGCGTTCGCGCTGGAATTCAAGCGCGGTGCGCTGGTACTGGTCGATCGATGCATCCGCAAGCGCGGCGCTGATCGCGGTCTCCGCGCCGGCGAAATCGCCGGCGTCCACCAGGGTCACAATGGCCGCTGGCGCTGCAAGGCGCGCGCCGATGTCGGCCTGCGGGTCAGTCGAGTCCATCGCCAAAGGCGCCGCTTTTGTAGGAGCAGCTATAGCTGCGACCCCGTCGAAGCCCGGAATGGCTCCGGTCGGGGCGGTTGTCGCAGCTATAGCTGCTCCTACGAAAGCCACGGTTACGGCCACGGCGGTGGTGCTGGCCAGGCTGCGGGCCAGGGATGCGCGTTGCGTCGGGGGATTCAACCTGCATGCCGCCTGCACTGAACGCCTCTCCTCGTCCATTCGGGGTACTGCCTTGGCTGTGTAACATGGCGGTCACAGGTCGTCAATAATTTATTCTTTCTAATTGATTTCTTCGAATGATGTATTCCATGATGGATCTTCGAACCGGTTCGCCGGGAAGGGGATGATCATGCGCATCACGGCACTGCTCCTGGGCCTGCTGCTCGCCATGCCAGCCACGCTGGCCGCGCGCGAGCCGTTGCAAACGCCCGCTCACACGCCTTCGCCTCCACTCGCGGTGCCCGGCCTGGCCGAGGCGCACCTGTCGCCCGGGCACTGGATTTCCGCACTCGCGCAGCCGGACCGGGTGATCCTGACGCCAACGCAGATCGCGGCGCAGAACGCACGCATGCAGGCCGAAGACGCGTCGATCCACGACATCGAGGCGCTGCCTGCACAACTTGACGGCAAGCAGGTACGCGGCTGGATCGAAGCCCTGTCCGTGCTTCCGGAGCGCACGCTCTACGACGTGCACGGCCAAGTCGTCGTGCGCGGCGACCTCGAACGCATCCAGGCCAACCTGGCGCTGGACGCGGTGCCGGCCAGCCAGGCCACGCGCCACGGCATGGTGGTGCGCCGCGCCGACCTGCGCGCCTTCCCCACCCGCATGCGCGTGTTCAGCAGCGCCGGCGACAGCGACATCGACCGCTTCCAGGAAAGCGCGCTGTTCCCCGGCGATCCGGTGGCCATCGTCCACCAGAGCCGCGACGGCGACTGGTACTTCGTGGCCAGCCAGCGCTATGCCGCGTGGATCGAGAAGCAGTACGTGGCCGAAGGCGACAAGGCGGCGATCCACGCCTGGGGTCGGCGCGCGCCGTTCCTGGTGGTGACCGGCGCCACCGCGCGCACCGCGTACACCCCGGAAAACCCGGGCGTCTCCGACGTGCAGCTTGAAATGGGCGTGCGCGTGCCGGTGCTGGCCGACTGGTCCGGCTCCGACGAGGTCAACGGCCAGCTCCCGGCCGCGGCGCACGTGGTCGAACTGCCGGTGCGCGGCGAAGACGGCGCGCTGTCGTTCGAACCGGCGCTGCTGCCGCGCTCGAATGATGTCGCCGGCGACTACCTGCCGCTGACCGAAGCCAACCTCATCCGCCAGTCCTTCAAGTTCCTTGGCGAGCGCTACGGCTGGGGGCATTCGTACAACACCCGCGACTGCAGCGGCTTCGCGTCGGAGATCTATCGCAGCTTCGGCGTGCTCATTCCGCGCAACACCAGCGCGCAGGCCGTGAGCCCCGCGCTCAACCGCCTGCCCTTCACCGCCGAAGACAACCACGAGGCCCGCGTCGAAGCACTGCGCGACGCGCGCCCCGGCGACCTGGTCTACATCCCCGGCCACGTGATGATGGTGATCGGCCACGTCGACGGCGCGCCCTTCGTCATCCACGACACCAGCGGCATGAGCTGGCTGCCCGAGGGCGGCACGGAGCTCACCCGCCTGCACCTCAACGGCGTGGTGGTGACGCCGGTCCTGCCGATGATGTCCAACGCGACCACGCCCACGGTCGACCGCATCACCAGCATCCAGCGCATCAGGCCCTGACGGGAACCACGCACACATGAAGATCACCGACATCCGGCTCGCAATGCTGCGGGTTCCGCTGAAGACTCCGTTCAAGACCGCGCTGCGCACCGTCGACACGGTCGAAGACATCGTGGTCATGATCCACACCGACGACGGCCGCATCGGCTACGGCGAGGCCGCGCCCACCGCGGTGATCACCGGCGATACGCACGGCTCCATCATCGCGGCGATCAACATGGTCATCGGCCCGCGCCTGATTGGCCGCGACGTCGCCGACTTGAACCGCAACGTGCAGCTGGTGCAGACCGCCATGGAGCGCAACACCAGCGCCAAGGCCGCGGTCGAGATCGCGCTGTACGACCTCTGGGCGCAGCTGTACGGCGCCCCGCTCTACCGCATGCTCGGCGGCGGCGGCGATCCGGTGGTCACCACCGACCTCACCATCAGCGTCGACTACATCGACAAGATGGTCGCCGACTCGCTGGCCGCTGTGGAGCGCGGCTTCGAGTCGCTGAAGATCAAGGTCGGCAAGGACATCGGCCTGGACATCGAACGGGTCAAGGCGATCCACGCCGCGGTCGACGGCCGCGCCCTGCTGCGCCTTGACGCCAACCAGGGCTGGACGCCAAAGCAGGCGGTGTTCGCGATCCACGCGCTGGAAGACGCCGGCATCCACCTGGAGCTTCTGGAGCAGCCGGTGCCCGCGCGCGACATTGAGGGCCTGAAATACGTCACCGAGCGTGTGCATACGCCGGTGATGGCCGATGAAAGCGTGTTCGGCCCGTCCGAGGTGATCGACCTGATCCAGCGCCGCGCCGCCGACATCATCAACATCAAGTTGATGAAGACCGGCGGCATCTCGAACGCCATACGCATCGCCGACATTGCAGAAGTGCACGGCGTGGAGTGCATGATCGGCTGCATGATCGAGTCCGCGATCAGCGTCGCAGCCGCGGTGCACCTGGCGGTGGCCAAGGCCGGCGCGATCACCAAAGTCGACCTCGACGGGCCTTCGCTGTGCACCTTCGATCCGGTCGAGGGCGGCGTCGAGTTCAACGAGTCCGAGATCGCCATCAGCGACGCGCCGGGCCTCGGCATCCGCTCGGTGCGCGGCCTCGAACCGCTTGCGGCAGCCTGAGCGCGGCATGGCGCCACTGGCGAAGATCCGCGGCGAGCGCGACCGGATGTCGGCCATCGAGCGCCGCATCGCCGACTACATGCTCGACAACGCCCACCTGCTGCGCGACTACTCCTCGCAGCAGCTGGCCAACGCGCTGGGCATCAGCCAGTCCAGCGTGGTGAAGTTCAGCCAGAAGCTCGGTTTCAAGGGCTATCCCGACCTCAAGTTCTCGATCGGCGAATCGCTGGCGCGGCGCGAATCAGCCAATGGCCGTGATGACGTGGCCGAAGCTGCCGAACGCAACGACGACCCGGGCGCACTGCTCGCCGAGTCGCTGTGGCGTGCCAAGGCCGAAGCGGTGAACGTCACCCGCGCGCTCAACGCGCATGCCGACGTGGCCGCGGTCGCCGAGGCCATCCGCGGCGCCGGCAAGGTCTATGCGATCGGCATCGGCAGTGACGGTCTCTACTCGCGCGCGATCGCGATCAAGCTGGCGCTGATCGGGTGTACCGCCATCCATCTGTTCGATCCGTCGCTGATGGCCATGGGGACTTCGTCCGCCGCGCCCGGCGACGTCCTGCTGGTGCTTTGCGAGCACGGCCAGGAGGCCGCCCTGTGCCACACCGCGCGCCTGTTCCGGAAGCGTGGCGGCAGGGTGGTCACCATCACCCGCCACACCGCGAATGCGCTGCGCGCACACGCCGACATCGCGCTGCTGGTCAGTGCCCATGACCCCAGGCCGCAGGTGGAGCTGCTGCTGTACCAGGCCGCGCTGCAGCACCTGCTCGACCTGGTATTCCTGCTGCTGTGCGAAGACGAAGCCCACCTGCGCATGCTGGTGGAAAACGCGGCGCCGATCGAGTGATGATGTGGGAATGAAGAACGAGCAGATGCAGCCAGTGTTGGAGCAGCCGCTTTTGTTGGAGCAGCTACAGCTGCGAATGCCGTTGGCACCCGCATGGCTGGCGGGGATCGCAGCTATAGCGGCGAATGGCACATCATGGGGCCGAAATTGATGAGGGTGCCGCGGGTCTCCCACGCTGCGCGCGTGCTGCTCGCCCTCGGGCTCGGCGCCGTCGTCGGCCTGTCCCTTTCATACAGCGACCCGGCACTCGGCGCCGGCATCGCCGACCTCGTGCAGCCCATCGGCCGGCTCTGGCTCAACGCGCTGCAGATGACCGTGGTGCCGCTGGTGGCGGCGCTGGTGGTCCTTGGCGTCAACGCCGCCGCCGATGCGGCTGCCTCCGGCCGCACCGCGCGCCGGGCAATGGCGGTGTTCGCCGTGCTGCTGATCGCATCCGGCACCTATACCGCCTTCATGGCGCCGGGCCTGCTGTCGCTGGTGCCGCGCGACCAGGCGCTGGTCGACGGCTTCCGCCTCGCCATCGGCGCCGACGACACCGCGATCGGCCGCGCGCCCGCCTTCGGCGAATGGATCACCACGGTCATCCCCAGTAACGCGCTGGCGGCGGCCGCGGCCAACGCCATGCTGCCACTGGTGGTGTTCTCGCTGTTCTTCGGCTTCGCCGCCTCGCGCATCGATCCCGAGCGTCGCGCACGCCTGCTGGAACTGGTGCAGTCGATCGCCGACACCATGATCCAGGTCGTGCGCTGGGTGCTGTGGGCGGCGCCGATCGGCGTGTTCGCCCTGGTGCTGGCGGTCTGCGCCCGCGTTGGACTCGCGGTGCTGGGCGCGCTGGGCTGGTACGTGCTGCTGCTGTGCGTGCTGTACATCAGCGTGACCGTGCTGCTGTACGGCGTGGCGCGCATGGCCGCCAACGAGCCCGTGCGGCGCTTCATGGTCGGCATCTTCCCGGCGCAGGTGATCGCCGGCAGCACCCAGTCGTCGCTGGCATCGCTGCCGGCGATGATCGACTGCGCGCGCACCCGCCTTGGCTACCCGCTGCACGTCACCGCGCTGGTGCTGCCGATGGCGGTCTCGCTGTTCCGCATCACCAGCCCCGTGCAGTACATCGGCGTGGTCACCTTCATCGCCTGGATGTACGGCATCGAACTCGGCGGCGTGCAGGTGGTCACCGCCATCGCGCTCTCGGCGCTGATCAGCATGGGCTCGGTGGGCCTGCCCGGCCAGGTCAGCTTCATGACCAACAACCTGCCCGTGACCCAGGCCATGGGCTTGCCGGTGGAGCCACTGGGCCTGCTGCTTGCCGTGGACAACATCCCCGACATGTTCTCGACCGTGGGCAACGTCAGCGCCGACATGACCGCCACCGCCATCGTGAACCGGATGGACGCCGGGGAACTCCCCCAGTAGGAGCGGCTATAGCCGCGACACGCCCACTACAGAAGAGCCCCTAGAGCCCCGATCGAAGCCGAAACAACCGAAGCGATCGAGGCTACCGGAGCGACCGGAGCAGCATTCGCAGCTATAGCTGCTCCTACAAAGGCTTGCCTAATGCGACTTCGATGCGCGCATTTCGAGGACGCGCGGCGGCGGCGCGAAGGTGTCGGGGCGCGCGGTCTGCCAGAAGGTCTTGAACACGGCGTGCCGCTCGGGCACGCCGGACAGCAGCTCGCCGGGCTGCAGGAACTGGTAGATGTTGGCCAGCGAGCCCACGTGCATCGACGAGATCCGACGCACGATGTGCTCCGGGCCCAGCTCGGCCGGTGACGAAAGCCCGGCCGCGCACAGCAGGTCGCGCACCGCCAGCAGCGTATTGCGATGGAAGTGGGCCACGCGCTCGGCCTTGCCCTGCACGTCCAGGTGCGACCAGCGCCTCGGATCCTGGGTCGCGATGCCCGTGGGGCAGAGATCGTTGTGGCAGCTGCGCGCCTGGATGCAGCCCAGCGAGAACATGAAGGCCCGGCCCGCATTGCACCAGTCCGCGCCCATCGCCAGCGTGCGCGCGATGTCGAAGGCCGAAGTGATCTTGCCGGCCGCCGCGATGCGCACGCGGTCGCGCAGGTCCACGCCCACCAGGGTGTTGTGGACCAGCATCAGCGCTTCGTGCATGGGCACGCCGATGTGGTTCATGAACTCCACCGGCGACGCGCCGGTCCCGCCCTCGGCGCCGTCCACCACGATGAAGTCCGGCAGGATCCCGGTCTCGTGCATGGCCTTGGCCACGCCGAACCATTCCCACGGATGCCCGATCGCAAGCTTGAAGCCCACCGGCTTTCCACCCGCCAACTCGCGCAGTCCGGCCACGAACTCCAGCAGTCCGACCGGCGAACCGAAGGCCGAATGCTGCGCCGGCGACACGCAGTCCATGCCCACCGGCACCCCGCGCGTGAGCGCGATCTCCGGCGTCACCTTGATCCCCGGCAGCATGCCGCCGTGGCCGGGCTTCGCGCCCTGCGACAGCTTGATCTCGATCATCTTGACCTGCGGATCCGCCGCGTTGGCCGCGAAGCGCTCCGGATCGAAGCGCCCCTCCGCATCGCGACAGCCGAAGTAGCCCGACCCGATCTCCCACACCAGGTCACCGCCGTACTCGCGGTGGTAGGGCGAAATGGAGCCCTCACCCGTGTCGTGGTAGAACCCGCCGTGCTTCGCACCCAGGTTGAGCGCGCGGATGGCGTTGGCCGACAGCGAGCCGAAACTCATCGCCGAAATGTTGAACAGGCTCGCCTCGTAGGGCGCCTGCGACTCGTCGCCCACGCGCACGCGGAAATCATGATCAGCCAGATGCGTCGGCACCAGCGAATGGTTGATCCACTCGTAGTCCTGCCCGTAGACATCGTGGATCGTGCCGAAGGGCACCGTGTCCTGCACCTGCTTGGCACGCTGGTAGACCAGCGCCCGCTGCTCGCGCGAGAACGGCACCTCCTCGGTGTCGCGCTCGATGAAGTATTGCCGGATCTCCGGCCCCACCGACTCCAGCCCGTAGCGGAAGTGCGCCAGCACCGGATACAGCTGGCGCAGCGTGCTGGTGCGCTGCATCACGTCGGCCAGCCCGAGCAGCGAAAGCGCTCCGGCCACGGCCACAAGCCACCACCAGTTGGGCGACCAAGTGACGGCAAGGATGATCCCGGCGATGGCGAGGGCGATGCAGGCGAACCAGGCGGTGTAGCGGTAGGTCATTGGCGACAACGGATGCGCGCCGGCGCGGCGCGGGCCAATCATCACATAGAGCGGTTCACGGGCGTGGCTCGGCCAAAGACGGAAATCGAACGGTGTGCCCGGGGTGGGAATCGAACCCACATGGTCTTTCGACCGGAAGATTTTAAGTCTCCTGCGTTTACCTGGTTTCGCCACCCGGGCAGTGGCGGCCGCAGTGATCGCGGCACGCAAACCGTCAAACGCAGGAAGGCCGCGTGAGCGGCCTTCGATGATGGTGCCCGGGGTGGGACTCGAACCCACAATGGCCGCAAGGCCCGGGGATTTTAAGTCCCCTGCGTCTACCGATTCCACCACCCGGGCAGGTGTGGGGGCCAGTGTGCCCCCGAAGTCAGGCGGCGTCGCGTAAGCGCCGCTTGCGTTCGCGGGCGGCGGCACGTGCTTCGGCCTCGGACAAGCCGTCGTCGCCGCGGCGGGCCCCGGCCCCCGGGACAGGTCCCGAGGTCCGCGGCGCCGGCAGCGGTCCGAACACCGGCAACCGGCGGATCGCGCCGAAGAAGCGCAGGGTCCGGGCGCGGTTGCTGCTCAGCGCATACCAGCCCAGGGTCAGGACGAGGAAGCCGGCCAGGATCACGGAGTTGGGCACGTCCAGGCGCATCATCTGGCCCGCTACCAGGCCGGTGGCCAGGCTGAACGCCGCCAGGGCCACGGCCGCCTGGCTGGGGCCGAAGCCTGCGTCCTGCATGAAGTGGTGGATATGGTCGCGACCGGCCGAGAACGGCGAGCGCCCTTCGCGGGTCCGGCGCACGGTCAGCACCAGGCAGTCCATCACCGGGATCGGGATCAGCCACAGCGCCAGCACCGGGTTCACGGGGTGGCCGGTGTTCTGGGTCAGGCGGAACACCACCCACGCCACCACCAGTCCAAGCCAGGCGCTGCCGGCGTTGCCCATGAAGGTCTTGGCCCGCGGCTGCCAGGGAAAGCGCATGTTGTAGACCAGGAACGCGAACACCACGCCGGCGATCACCAGTGCGATTTGCGCCAGCGACGGGTTGCCCGCGTACATCGCCGCGGCGGCCAGCATGATCAGGCAGACCGCGACCAGTGAACCGGCCAAGCCGTCGGCGCCGTCGACCATGTTGATCGCGTTGATGATGCCCACCGTGGCAAACACGGTGAAGGGCACCGAAAGCCATCCGAGCTGGTCCATGCCGAGGAAGCCGCCGACGTTCTCCACCCGCACGCCGGCGCCGTAGATCATGATCAGCGCGACCACCACCTGGGCCAGCACGCGCCAGTACCAGCGCAGGTCGCGGCGGTCGTCGTACAGCCCCACGCCCACCATCAGCACCGAGGCGGCGAAGAACGAGAGCGTGGTCGCGGGGGCGTATCCGGGCAGGAACAGCAGCATCACCACCAGGCAGCCGACCGCCATCGCCAGGCCGCCGATGATCGGCGTGGGGTGCGCGTGGTCCTTGCGGCCCAGCGGGAAGTCGAGCAGGTTCAAGCGCGACGCCAGCGGGTGCAGGAGCTTGAGGACACTCCAGGAGATCGCCGCGGCAAGCAGTGCATAGCCCAGTCCGATCTCGAACACCCAATTCATCCCTGACTCCATAGATTGATCGCCCCTGATCACGCGCATGCAGCGCGCCGGGCCAGTCGGGCACAAGAAGCGGGCCAACTGCTCCAGCCAGCGCCAACGGGAAGGCGCACGAAGCCGGGAAACGTGCCGAACATGCCATCCCCGTAATGCACGGGACGTGAGAAAGCGCGGCAAGCGCTTCATCTTACAATTCTGCTGCGTCGCAGCAAAGTCGGCCACCGCGAACGGGCACCCAGTGCCGCCAGGGGCGCCCACGGAGCAAAAATCGGCAGCGTTCGAGATCGCGGGAGGCGTCAGGCCCGGTATCCGGGCCCTGCAGCGGGCCTGCGCCGAAAGCGCTCAGTAATACTCGCGATACCAGCGCACGAAGTTGGCCACGCCCTCTTCCACGCTGACCGCGGGGCGATAGCCCACGCCATCCACCAGGGCCGACACGTCGGCCTCGGTGTCCGGCACGTCGCCGGCCTGCAGCGGCAGCATCTCCATCACCGCCTTCTTGCCCAGGCACTCTTCCAGCACTTCGATGTAGCGCAGGAGTTCCACCGGCTGTTCGTTGCCGATGTTGTAGATCCGGTACGGCGCCACGCCGCTGGTGCCCGGATCGGGCGCCTTGCCGTTCCATGCCGGATCGGCTGCGGCCGGGCGGTCCAGCACGCGCACCACGCCTTCCACGATGTCGTCGACATAGGTGAAGCTGCGGCGGTGGTGGCCGTGGTTGAAGACCTTGATCGGCTCGCCGGCCAGGATCGCCTTGGTGAACAGGAACAGCGCCATGTCCGGCCGGCCCCACGGGCCGTACACGGTGAAGAAGCGCAGCCCCGTGCAGGGCACGCCGTACAGGTGCGCATACGAATGCGCCATCGACTCGTTGGCCTTCTTGGTGGCCGCGTACAGCGTCAGCGGGTGCTCGGTACCCTGGTGCTCGTTGAAGGGCATGTCCAGGTTGGCGCCATAGACCGAACTGGTGGACGCGAACACCAGGTGCTCCACCCCGTGGTGCCGGCAGCCTTCAAGGATGTGCAGGGTGCCGGTGACGTTGCTCGACACATACACGTGCGGGTTTTCCGCCGCGTAGCGCACGCCCGCCTGCGCCGCCAGGTGCACCACCCGGTCGGGCTTGTGCCGGGCGAAGGTGTCTTCCACCGCCGCGCGGTCGGCCAGGTCGGCCTGTACGTGGGTATAGCGCGGGTGGTCCATGAAGCGCGCCAGCCGCGCCTGCTTCAGGGTGACGTCGTAGTAGTCGTTGAGGTTGTCGTAGCCGATGACCTCGTCGCCGCGCGCCAGCAGCACCTGGGCGACATGGCTGCCGATGAAGCCGGCAGTGCCGGTGACGAGGACTTTCATGCCGAATACCCGGGGACGGAAAGCCGAAATGATACCCGCGCACGCCATCGCCCACATCGCCCGCCGGCTCCATCCGGATTGGAAGGCAGCGCGCATTCACCACATCCTGAACCTTCCAGCCGCACCATTCGCGGCATCACTCAATTGATGGAGCAATCTCATGGCAAATGGACAAGGGTCTGTCGGCAACGTCATCGCGGCGATCTGCAGCCTCATCGTGCCGGGCCTCGGCCAACTGGTGCAGGGCCGCGTGCTGTCGGCGATCGTCTGGTTCATCGCCGGCTGCATTGCCGGGGCCATCACGTGGCTGCTGACCTTCAGCCTGTTTCCGTTCGGCTGGTTCGTGGTCAGCCTGTTCTCCTGCATCAGCGCCGCGCTGTACCGCCGGCCGGCATGAGCCTGGTCGACTACCGCCGCAAGCGCAGCTTCGACAAGACCCGCGAACCCGAACCCGGGAAGCCGCTGCCGCGCGGCAAGCGGGCGATCTTCGTGGTGCAGCTGCACCATGCCAGCCGGCGTCACTACGACTTCCGGCTGCAGGTCGGCGATGCGCTGAAAAGCTGGGCCGTTCCCAAGGGCCCCAGCTACGACCCCGCGGTCAAGCGCATGGCGGTGGAGGTGGAAGACCATCCAGTGGACTACGCCGGTTTCGAGGGCGAGATCCCCAAGGGCGAATACGGCGGCGGCCACGTCGCCCGCTTCGACCATGGCGTCTGGTCCACCGAGGGCGATCCCGAAGCCCAGCTCGCCAAGGGCCACCTGCGCTTCGAACTCTTCGGCGACAAGCTCAAGGGCGGCTGGCACCTGGTGCGCTCCGGCAAGCCCGCGCGCCAGCCGCAGTGGCTGCTGTTCAAGGACAAGGACGCTTGGGCCGGCGAGCTTGAAGCCGACGACCTGCTGGCCGATGTCACCGCCGCGCCGGCGGCGGACATCAAGCGCGCCGGCGCCGGCAAGCCCGCGAAGAGGAAGCTCGCCGCCGTGCCCGCGGCGCGCAAGGGCCGCCGCAAGGACTGGGCGAAGAAGGCGCTCGCTCTGACCGGTGCAAGGCGCGGCAAGGCACCCGACGCGCCGTTCGAACCGCAGCTCGCGAAGCTGCACGAATCACCGCCCGAGGGCGAGCAGTGGATCCACGAGATCAAGTGGGACGGCTACCGGATCCTGGCCACGATCGCCGGCGGTGAGGTGCGCCTGTGGTCGCGCAATGCGCTGGAGTGGACGCAGAAGCTGCCCGAGATCCGCGCGGCCATCGAATCCCTGCGCCTGGAGTCCGGCGCGCTCGATGGCGAACTCATCGCCGGCGGCGGCACCAAGGACGACTTCAACCTGCTGCAGGCCACGCTGTCCGGCGAGCGCCAGGGCAGCCTCGCCTATGCCCTCTTCGACCTGCTGCACCTGGACGGCGTGGATGTCTCCGCGGCACCACTGCTCGAGCGCAAGACGTTGCTGAAAGAGCTGCTGCAGGGCGCCACCGGCCACCTCGCCTACAGCTCGCACACCGTGGGCGACGGCGAGCGCGCGTTTGAGCTCGCCGGCAACAACGATTTCGAAGGCATCATCTCCAAGCGCGCCGACCGGCCGCATCACCCCGGGCGCAGCGACGAATGGCGCAAGACCAAGCGCCTGGAAAGCGACGAGTTCGCCGTGGTCGGCTACACCCAGCCCAAGGGCAGCCGCACCGGCTTCGGCTCGCTGCTGCTGGCCAGGCCCGATGCCGAGCACGGCTGGCTGTACGTGGGCCGCGTCGGCAGCGGCTTCAACGACGCCCTGATGGCCGACGTGACCGCAAAGCTGCCCAAGCGCGGCAGCAAGGAACCGACCGCCCACGTCGGCACCACCGACACCGACCTGCGCAGCGCCACCTGGTTCGCCCCCCGCTTCGTGGTGGAAGTCTTCTACCGCGGCATCGGCCGCCAAAGGCTGCTGCGCCAACCCTCACTCAAGGCGGTACGCATGGACAAGGACATCGAAGACCTGGCCGGCAGCGACCGTGGAAAGGCAGCCAAAACCACGAAAGCCGCCAAAGCCGCCAAGAAGGCCAAACCCTCCCCTGTGGGAGCGGCTACAGCCGCGATCCCGGCGTCCCGCAGCCCCCCCACCCTCTCCAGCCCCACCAAGATCATCTACTCCGACATCCGCGCCACCAAACAGGATGTCTGGGACTACTACACCGCCGTGATGGACCACATCCTTCCCGAAGTCGCCGGCCGCCCGGTCTCCGTGATCCGCTGCCCCGCCGGCACCGACAAGACCTGCTTCTTCCAGAAGCACCTCACCGCCGGCCTCGAACTCGTCTCCACCCAGCGCCTGAAGGAAGAAAGCGGCAACAACGCCGACTACCTGGTCATCGAAGACGCCGCCGGCCTGCTCGAACTCGTGCAGTTCAACGCGATCGAATTCCACCCCTGGGGCGCCTTCGCAGACAACCCCGACACCGCCGACCGCGTCGTGTTCGACCTCGACCCCGGCCCCGGCGTGTCATTCCCGGAGATCAAATCCGCCGCCACCCAGATCCGCAAGCTGCTGCAGCAGATGGATCTCGAGTCCTTCCTGCGCGTGTCCGGCGGCAAGGGCCTGCACGTGGTGGTGCCGCTGAATCCCGGCTGCGACTGGGACCTGACCAAGCGCTTCGCCCAAGGCTTCGCGCAGGCGCTGGCGCAGAGCGAACCCGACCGTTTCGTCGCCACCGCCACCAAGAGCAAGCGCAACAAGCGCATCTTCGTCGACTACCTGCGCAACGGCCGTGGCGCGACCGCCGTGGCCTCGTACTCCCTGCGCGCCCGCCCCCGCGCGCCGGTGGCGATGCCGATCATGTGGAGCGCACTCGGCAAGCTCGAGCGCCCCGATGCGTTCACCATCCGCGACGTGCCGGCGATGCTGAAGCGGCGGCGCAAGGATCCGTGGGCCGGGATCGAAGCGATCAAGCAGAACCTCGCGCGCTGGAGCGAAAGCGCAGAGTGACGAGGAGGTCGCTTCTGTGGGAGCAGCTTTTTGTAGGAGCGGCTATAGCCGCGATTTGCAGCAGCATCGCGGCTATAGCCGCTCCCACAAGGGCGATGCACAGGATCCGGTCGCGCAGGAACTACGCGATCCGTCGCGCCGAGACGTGCAGGTTGCCGGGGACATGGAAGCGCCACGGGAGTTCAACGGCGCGGCTGATCCCCACGCGCGGCCCGGTGGCCGGCTTCAACGGCGGCGGGGTGCCGTCGTCCACGATCGCCACGCCCTGCGCGCCCGTGACCAGGTCGGCGCCGTCGTGCTCGCGGGTCAGGCCCATGGCTTGGGAGAGCTTGCCCGGCCCGCTGGCCAGGTCGCGATCACGGCGCGCCGCCGGGCGCAGCACGCGCATCGCATCCAGCCCGCGCAGCGGCTCCATGCCCCGCAGCAGCACGCCCCAGCCCACGCCCGGCTCGCCGCAGACCGCGTTCGAACCCCAGTGCATGCCGTAGGTGAAGTAGACATACAGATGCCCCGGCTCGCCAAACATCGTCGCATTGCGCGCCGTCTGCCCGCGGAACGAATGCGCCGCCGCGTCCTCGCTGCCGGCGTAGGCCTCCACCTCCACGATGCGCCCCGCACGCCCGTCGGCCCGCACCAGGATCTTGTTCAGCAGCTCCGGCGCCACCAGCGCCGGATGCCGCCGATAGAAGTCCCGCGCGAGTGTCTTCCAGGAGTCGTCCACCGACCCATTGTGCCAAGGACCCACCCCTGTCGCAGCCTTCCCTGTGGGAGCAGCTATAGCTGCGATCCAGCGTGCAGACACGACCTGGTCAGCAGATGCGGGCCAATCAGCAGATGCCGGGCGACGTTGGTCGCAGCTGTAGCTGCTCCTACAAATGCGGTCATGGCGGATCGAACAGGCCGCCTTGGGCGGGCGGGTAGATCAGCAGGTCGCCGCTGGGGCGGGCGTCGGGGTGCATCGGGTGCGGCTGCACATGCTTCGCGTCCATGATGTGCAGCACCTCGGTCCCGCGATGCGTCAGCACATCCGACACCAGCCGCCGGTGGCAGCGCCACCACACCGCTTCGGCACACATCAGCGCGGTGGGCGTGCGCGCCGCAAGGTCCAGCGCCAGCGCCAGGCCTTCGGCGAACTCCGCGCTGGCCAGGTGATCGGCATAGCCCTGGAACGACGCGTTGCGCCACGCACCGTTGGGCGAACCGGGCTGGACCTTGCGCCGGCCACCCAGCTGCGGAACCCACTGGTATTGCAATCCGGCGGCCGGCAGGGCTTTGGCCATCTCCTCGCTGGCAAACCACGGATAGCGGCGGGAGCCGGGGAAGCGGCGCACGTCGGCAATCGCGCCGATGCCCTGGGCCGCGAGCATGGCCAGGAAGTCCTCCCACGTGCGAGTGGAGTGACCCGCGGTCCAGACCGTGGGGCCAGGACCGGCGTCGGGATCTGTCATTGGCCGAATGGCGTGTTGCATCGAGCCATTACACAAAACGCCGCGTCGGCATCGTGTGTGCCGCCCCCACGCGCCCGGCCAGCGGGCACAGCCCGACCCCGGCCCACTATCATGGCCAGGCATCCACACCGGGCGAGACGACATGGCAAAGGCGAATCCACTGCAGGAACAGTTGCTGAAGGCAGGCCTGGTCAAAAAATCCAAGGTCGCCGAAGTGGCGCGCGAGCAGCACGTGGCCCGCCACACCAGGGCCGCCGCGGCGGCCGCGCCCAGTGACGCCGCGCTGGACGCCGAACGCACCCGTGCCGAAAAGGCCGACCGCGACCGCGCCCTTGCCGCCGAGCGCAAAGCCCAGGCCCGCACCGCCGAGCTGCGCGCCCAGGCCCGGCAGATCATCGAAGACAAGAAAGTGCCGCGCGCCGGCGACAGCGAATACCGCTTCAACGCCGACGGCGCCATCCGCACCCTGCTGATCAACGACGAACAGCGCCGCCTGCTGGCCTCCGGCGCACTGGTGATCGCCCGCCTGGGCGAGCGCCATGAACTCCTGCCGCGCGCCGCAGCCGACAAGGTCCACGAACGCGACCCCGCCGCGATCGTGCTCGATCACGGCCAGGCCGCCGACGCCGAGCCCGCCACCTCAAGTTCCGAGGACGACGCCTACTACGCGCAGTTCCAGGTGCCCGACGATTTGGTCTGGTGATGCGCGCGTAATGGGAAGACCAAGCGATCAAATACGAACCATTGCACCGCTCTGAAGCAGATAAGGCCCATATACGAAACTTTGACCTGGACAAATTGAAGGTTCAATATACGAGCCATTACTCCTGAGCGAGCAAGTAGCGGTCTATATATGAGCTCATTCGATCAAACGGCGACCAACGTCGAAGCGTCCCTCCGCGCCTTCGGGGCGCGCGTGGCGCAACTGCGCCTGAGCCGGAATATGACCCAGGCCAGCCTGTCGCGGGAGTCCGGCGCGTCCGTCAGCAGCATCAAGCGGCTGGAGGCCGGGGGAAACACCTCGCTGGACACACTGCTGCGCGTGCTCGGGGCCCTGGGCCTGGGCGACCGCCTGCTCGACGCCCTGCCCGACCCCGGCGTCCGCCCCATCGAACGCGTCAAACTCGGCGGCCGCGAACGCCGCCGTGCCAGCGGGACGCCGGACACCCCCAAGGCAACCGATTGGGCCTGGGGCGAGGACGCCGAATCTTGAGCGACGCCACCGTCCGCCTCTGGGGCCGCGACATCGGCGCCGTGAGCTGGCTGGCCGATCGCGCAATCGGGGTCTTCCAGTACATGCCCGACTTCGCCGCCAGCGGCATCCAGCTGGCGCCGGTCATGATGCCGGCCGGCCCCGCACCCTTCGAGTTTCCCGGCCTGCCCAGGGACGCCTTCAAGGGCCTGCCCGGCATGCTCGCCGACTCCCTGCCCGACAAGTTCGGCAACGCGCTGATCGATGCCTGGCTGGTCGCACAGGGTCGCCCCGCCGAGAGTTTCAACCCGGTCGAACGCCTGTGCTACATCGGCACCCGCGGCATGGGTGCACTGGAATTCCACCCCAGCCTGTCAGGCAGCCCGCGGCAATCACGCAGGGTCGAGATCGACGCCCTGACCCGCTTGGCCAACGATGTCCTCAACCAGCGCGAACAGCTGGCCGGCGTGCTGATGGGCGAAGACGACCGCCGCGAACTCGAGGACATCCTGCGCGTGGGCACCTCCGCCGGCGGCGCGCGCGCGAAGGCGGTGCTGGCATGGAACCCGCAGACCGGCGAGTTCCGCTCCGGCCAGGTGAAAGCCGGCGAAGGCTTCAGCGCCTGGCTGATGAAGTTCGACGGCATCTCGAACAACCGCGACAAGGAACTGGCCGACCCACAGGGCTTCGGCCTGATCGAGTACGGCTTCCACCTGCTCGCGGTCGCCGCCGGCATCGACATGAGCGAATGCCGTATCCATCGCGAAGGCGGGCGCGCGCACTTCATGACCCGCCGCTTCGACCGCGGTGCCGATGGCAGCAAGCTGCACATGCAGTCGCTCGCCGCCCTGCGCCACTTCGACTTCAACGCCGCCGGCGCATATTCCTACGAACAGGCCGTGGAAACCATCCGCCAGCTTGGCCTCCCCGCGCTGGATATCGAACAGCAGTTCCGCCGCGCGGTGCTGAACGTGCTGATCCGCAACCAGGACGACCACGTCAAGAACATCGCATTCCTGATGAACCGCCAAGGCGAGTGGCGCCTGTCGCCGGCGTTCGATGTGAGCTATGCGTACAACCCGGCCGGGAGCTGGACGCACCAGCATCAGATGAGCCTCAACGGCAAGCGTGATCATTTCAAAGCCGCGGACCTGATCGAGTTCGGGGCGTTCTGCGGCATGAAGTCCGCGAAGGCGCGCGAGCTTGTAGCCGAGGTTCGCACGCAGGTCGAAGACTGGATGAACTTCGCCAACCAGGCCGGCGTGCCGGAAAGCCGCGCCGCAAAGATCCAGCAAGCAATGCGCCCCCCCCTCCTGTAGGAGCAGCTATAGCTGCGACCCGCATCCTTCTGTCGCAGCGAGCAATCGCAGCTATAGCTGCTCCCACAAAAGCCTTCCTGTCCAGAACGAAACAGGCCGGGGATGTCCCCGGCCTGCCCTTTCACCACGATCCGCGAGGATCAGAAGTCGAAGCGCACCTGCACCTGCGCCAGGTCCACGTCGGCGTCGTCCATCTCGAAGCGGCTGTACTCGCCGCGCAGCGCGAAGGTGTCGGTGAAGCGGTACTGCAGGCCCAGGCCGTAGGTCGGGTCGGTGCCGTCGTCGCTCGCACGGCCGATGCCCGGGGCCCTGAGGTCGGCGTCCCAGCTGTGGAAGCCGCCCTTGGCGTAGCCCGAGAACTTCTCGGTGAACGGCAGCGTGCCCACCGCCACCAGCGAGACCGTGTCGGCCTCCAGCGATGCAACGCCGCTGATGTCGATGTCACCGAAGTCGGTATAGCCCAGCTCGACGCCCCAGTTCGGATGCATCTGGTAGCCGCCGAAGGCCTGGAATCCGGTGTCCTCCTCGTCCAGCCAGCCCTCATCGATCATCGACTGACCGACGCCGGCGCCGGCATACCAGCCGACGGGCTCCGCCGCGTGCGCGGCACCAAAGGAGGCGGCACCCAGCGCGGCGGCAAGGACGGTACCGGCAAGGATCTTCGTGGTGTTCATGGTGGAACTCCTGCGTTGTTGACTGATGCCCACAACATGGAGACCACCACACTGGAACAAAGTGGCATTCCAGCCACTCATCGTTCCATAAATCGCCTTTCTTTCGTGGGAGCGGCTATAGCCGCGATCGTCATCGCGGGGAGCATTCGCAGCTATAGCTGCTCCCACAGAAGCCGCTCCCTCCTGGTCCGCTCGATGAAGGCCTCGACCGGCGGACTCGCTACACGGCTCCCGCCCCAGCGAGCCCCCCACCCTCACGCCATCAAGATCCCGCTGATCTCTCCCACCTTCTCCTGCAGCAACGCCGCATCCCCCCGCGTCTCGATGTTCAACCGGATCAGCGGCTCGGTGTTCGAACTGCGCAGGTTGAAGCGCCACGCGCCGAAGTCCGCCGACAGCCCGTCGGTGTCGTCCAGCTCCGGATGCAGCGCACTGAAGTGCGCCAGCACCGCCGCGATCGATGCCGGTGCATCCGCCACGGTGAAATTGATCTCGCCGCTGCACGGAAACTTCGCCATCCGGTCTTCCACCAGCTCCGCCAGCGACAGTCCGCTGGTCGACACCAGGGCCGCGATCAGCAGCCACGGGATCATCCCGGAGTCGGCATAGGCGAATTCGCGGAAATAATGGTGCGCGCTCATCTCGCCGCCATAGATCGCGTCTTCGGCGCGCATCTTCTCCTTGATGAAGGCGTGGCCGCTCTTGCACAGCACAGGCTCGCCGCCGGCCTCGCGCACCATCTCCACCGTGTTCCACAGCAGCCGCGGGTCGTGCACCACCTTGCCACCCGGGCTGCGCGCCAGCAGCGCCTTGGCCAGCAGCCCGACCAGGTAATAGCCCTCGATGAAGCGGCCGCCGCCGTCGAAGAAGAAGCAGCGGTCGAAGTCGCCGTCCCAGGCGATTCCGAAGTCGGCGCCGTGCTGCTTTACCGCATCTGCGGTGGCGGCCCGCGCGTCGGGCAGCAGCGGGTTCGGGATGCCGTTCGGGAAGTTGCCATCCGGCTCGTGCTGCACGCGAACGAACTCGAACGGCAGGTGCGGCGCCAGCAGGTCGATGATCATGCCCGCGCCGCCGTTGCCGGGGTTGCTGACGATCTTCAACGGCTTGAGCTCGACACCCGCGACGTAGCCGAGCAGGTGCTCGATGTAGGCCGACTTGTCGGTCATCGCGCGGCTGCCGCCCGTGCCCTGCCCCGGCGTGAAGCCATCCGACAGCGCGCGGTCGCGGATGGTGAACAGGCCGGTGTCGGCGCTGATCGGCCGCGCGTTCTCGCGCACCAGCTTCAGGCCGTTGTAGTCCATCGGGTTGTGGCTGGCGGTGACCATCACGCCACCGGCCGCACCAAGGTGATCGGTCTGGAAATAGACCTCTTCGGTGCCGCAGAGGCCGATGTCGATGACCTCGCGGCCGGCTTCGCGCAGGCCCTGCGCCAGCGCGGCCTGCAGCGACGGGCTGCTCAGGCGGATGTCGTGGCCAATGACGACCGCGCCGGGGCCGAGCAGCTCGGCGGTGGCGGCGCCGATGCGCATGGCCAGGGCCTCATCGAGTTCGTCGGGCACGCGGCCGCGGATGTCGTAGGCCTTGAATGCTTTCGATGACACGGGTGTGCTCCAGCGGTGCGGGGACCCGGATCATACCGGTGGGCGCTGCATCCCGAGCTGCTTCAGCGACCCCTTCGAGGGGCCCAGGCTGCCACCAGCCAACTGCCTATCCACGCGAACAGAACCCCTGCTAGCCCGCCAAGAACATTCAACGCCGCATCCTCGAGCTTCGGCTGCCGCCCATCGGTCAGCCATTGCGACAGTTCCGCGGCCACGCCCAACGCCGCTACCAACACCACGCCACGCCAGTTGCGCACATCCCGGCGTGCCAGCCAGATCAGCAGGCCCAGCCAGGCGAAGGCGAAGAGGTGTATCCATTCCGGGGGATCCAGCGGCGTCGAGCGTGTCAGGCCGTACAGGCGATGCACACGGTCCATACCGAACCAGTCGCCCAGCATCGCGGTGGGGAGGAACAACATTGCTGACACTGCAAGAGCGGACACGACCAGCAACACCGCCACCACCGGATGGCTGCCACGGGCCAGCAGCATCGCCACGCCCAGCGCGAGGACCGCCAGCAGGACGTCGGCGCCGGTCATGGCGTGGGCAGCAATTCGCGATACACGGCCATGGTGCGTTCGATGACGATTTTTTCATCGAATTCCGCCAACGCCTTGCCGCGCGCGGCCGTGCCGAGGCGCGCGGCCAACTCGGGATCATCGTGCAGCCGCGCAATGGCCGCGGCCAGCGCCCCGGCATCGCGCACCGGCACCAGCAGGCCATCGACCCCGTCGCTCACCACTTCCCGGCAGCCCGGCACGTCGGTGGTCACCAGCGGCAGCGCGCAGGCGGCGGCCTCGATCAATCCCTTCGGCAGGCCTTCGCGATAGCTGGGCAGCACCACCACGTCGACCGATGCGAATAGCCCAGCCATGTCATCGACGTGTCCCAGCCACTGCACCACACCCTCCTCTGCCCATCCGCGCACGGTGGCTTCCGGCACCGCCGCGGGATTGCCCGGATCCGGGTCGCCGGCCAGCAGGAACTCGATCGCCCTGCCCTCGCCCTGCAGCTGTCGCGCGGCCTCCACGAACTCCGCCAGGCCCTTGTCCCAGAGCAGGCGCGCAGCCAACAGCACGCGCAACGGACGCGCGGGATCACGCGCGCCGTCGCGCGCCACGAAGCGCGAGCAGTCGACGCCGGAGCCGGGGATCAGGCGAACGTGATCGCGATCGACAAGCCCCGCGGCTTCAAACAGCGCAACGTCATCGGGGTTCTGCAGTATCAAGCGCGCGTTGTCGCCATCCAATGCGGTACGCAGCAACGCGCGCACCAGCGGGCGCAGTACGCGGGCCTTGGTGTCGTTGCTGGTGAACACGTAGCCCATGCCAGCCACGGCGTTGACCCGCGCCGGCACGCCGGCCAGGCGCGCGGCGAGCGATCCATACACGGCGCACTTGATGGTGAAGCCGTGCACCAGCGCCGGGCGCTCCCTACGGAACAGCGACACCAGCCATGCCAGCAGCCGCGCTTCGCGCAGCGGATTGAGGCTGCGGCGGTCCATCGGCACCGGCTCCCAGCGCAGGCCGAGGGCGCGCAACTTTTCGCCGTAGGGGCCGGGTGGCGAGATCAGCAGAAGGTCGTAGCCGTGCGCCTGCAACGCAAGCGCCAGCGAGCGGCGGAAGTTGTAGAGGTACCAGTCGGTGTTGGCAAAGAGAACAAGTTTCATTCGAGACCGATTGGACTCACTTTCCACTTTGTCACGCGCTCCGACTTTTGTGAGATAGGCCAACGCCGTCATGCCTCGAAGGACAAGTGCTCATGAAGCCCGAGATGGTAGTTTTCATTGACAACATGTAGGTCCCCCCCGGCTCCGGGAATCTGCTTGATAACAGAGGCTTTCGGGTGCCCATATTGATTGTTCCTGCCACAAGAATCGACGGAGACAGTTCCCCACTCCTTGTTGAGCAGGCGGTCGGCTTTGGAGTCCAAGGTTAGGGTATGCGATCTCGGCCAGGCGTGCTCTTGGTTCAACGGCGGCCGAGGCCCAAGCCGTCTCCCGGCAGCGTACCCGCCTCGCCAAAGTTTCCTCAGCCGATTCCGCTCAAACAAACGGCCCGAACTGATACGGCAACCAGTACTCTGCGTGGTTAGCGAAGTTCAGCCAGACAAACAGAACCATCGCGTAATAGCCGATCACGCCGAGTACCAGTAGCGTGCGCAGGCGGACATTGTTACCGGCCAAGCGTGGAATCCGGCAGAACACGAACAACTGCAGTGGGATCAGGTACAGCGCCACGCGATCCACCGCCGTGGAAGCCAGAAGTACCATTGGCAGGCACAACAGTGCCAGCAAAGCAATCCACGTCCACAGCTTCTGTTGTTGTGGATCGGGTTCCAGCCGTCGCCGCCAGAGGAGGAGCAGCCCTGCCGGAACGGCGTTCATCAGCACGCGGATCTTCGCGCCCTGCGATTGCATCTGGTATTCCACGTAGCTGGACCAGAGACGATCGGTATGGTCCAGGAGCAACACCCAGTACAGCAGCGCAGAAACCACCACGACCATGCTTGCGCTCAGAATGCGGTTACGACTTGCTGCCAGGACGGCGATCGGTAGCAACAGGACGGCCGATTTGTGAAAGAGCGCGCCCAACGCAATGCAGATGACGAACTTGCGTACGCGATGATCACCGAGTGCGGCGAAACCCGCCAGTGCAAATCCCAGCGCCACCGCTTGACGGCTGTAACCCATGCCCACCACGACCAGCATGTACGGCACCGCCACCAGCAGCGCCAGCCAAGGCCAAGGTTGGCGCCGACAGAAAACGACGACACCCCACATCATGATGCTGCCGTAAACCAGGTTGACCCAGTAAATGTTGCCGCCCAGCCGTAACGTCAACCAGTTCAGCGCGTAGTGCCCCGGGTCTCCCCTGCGAAGCGCCTCCATGAATGACAGCGGCCTCACCATCTCGAAATGGTTGAGATAGTTGAACCAGTCCCCGCCCACTTCGTGGCGAAGTCCGATCATAAGGGCGAACAGCATCCCGACAGCAGCCCATGCAATGGGCTGCTGTCGCTCAGGCAGGCGATACCTGGCAAGCACGGCCCACATGGGAACCAAGAACATCAGCCAGAACGGGAGCATCGGTTCCCCGGTTTGAGATCACGGCACGGCATCACTGCAACCGTCCAAGAATGTCTTCGTAGGCAACAACCGCCCTTTGGATGTCATACAGGGCCACGGCCCGTTTCCGCGCACTGGCCCCCATCGTTTTCCGAAGTTCTGCAGAGTCGATCAGGGTGGCGAGACGGGAGTACCAGTCGGCGTCATCCACCAGATATCCGACTTCACCGTCGGCCACCACATCAATATTGAAGCCGACCGCGGAAGCCACAACGGGACAGCCGGTCGCCATGTACTGGATCAGTTTGAACGAGCACTTGCCCTTGCACCAATCCGTGTCGTCCAACGGCATCAAGCCGATATCAAGCGACTGCAGGAACGCCAGCTCCCCGGTGGGAGTCCATTTCGTGAACTCGGCGGCCAGCTCTACACCGAGGCTGCCGGGATCGACGTCGCTGCAGACAAGAAACCTGTACTTCCGGCCCGAAGACCGGAGGGCGGCCAATCCTTCAACCAGATGGCGCAGATAGGGGAAATTCCCGCTCGTGCCGATCCATCCAATCTTGACCTCCCCCTCCGGCTCGACCCCTGGCCCCGGGCGATACAGCCCGGTGTCGATGCAGGTGGGAATCACACTGACCGGCACGTCCGCGTCCACCGCCTGTGCCAGCCATTCGTTTCCCGCCACCACGTGGCTTGCGGCCGCGAACACCCCGGACAACGCCCTTCTTCGGCGTGGGCTGGGGGCACCGCCTTCCCCCAGGAACACCGCGTCATCGAAATCAAAGACAAGACCAGAGCAGCGGGCGCTGAGCTTCACCTCCGGGCGCGAATCCCAGGGCCAGGCCAGTCTTTGGACCATTACCGGCCCGTGCGGACGCATCGTCGCTGTCCGTACTGCCCGTCGCAGACGACAGGCGGCGCGATAGGCGCGCTGGACAACAGGAATCCCGATTCGCCCATCCAGGTCGCCGTATCCGTGAACCAACCCTGTGTCCCACCCTTTCTCCCTCAGGCCTCGCTCGATGGGATGCACGCGAAAGCGGGATGCCGGAACGTGGGTGCCACCGCAGATGAACGTCGCGCGCATGCGGTCAACCCTTCTTCTGGACCTTGGAGATCACCAGCCTGACCTTGCCGTTCGCCCCCTTGGGGAGACTCTGGAGCACGTTCATCTCAAGGACGATCGGATATCCCAAGGCCCGCTCAAAGCTTTCCTTGATGCGGCTCGCTACCTCATCCCTCTGCGTCGGATTTTCAAGCACACAGTTCACCTCGAAGCGATCGTATCCGTGCTGCACAACCTGTGTCTCCACCAGGCCCTCGACAAACTTCAGGGTCCTGTAGGTGAACATGCCAAGCGACCTGCCGTCGCTGGTGTGAATCAGATCCTCGACCCGGCCCACCACGCGATCCACCACTGGCGACTCCAATCCGCAGGCGCAGCCGCCTTCCTTCCGCAGGCGCAGTCCCGCCACCAGGTCGCCGGTGCGGTAACGGATAAGCGGGGTGCGGTCCTGGACGAAGCTGGTGACAATCAGCTCGCCATCCCCTTCGAACCCGACGCCGGCGTCAGTCGCCACCTCAAAAATTCCGGACTGCCAGCGCACGTGATATGTCCCATGGGGGCATTGCTGGATAAAGGGAACGCCTTCGCTGGCAGCGTAGTAATCCATCACCGGCACGCCGGCCAGGGCTTCCATCTCCTCTCGCATGTCCGGTAGCAGCGTCTCCGCAGTGGTGATGACGGCCTTTAGCGACGGAAGTCGGGTCTGGCACCGATCAAGGACGCGCAACGTCTGCAGCACTCCGGAAGGGTAGCCGTCAATCAGCATGGGGCGGAACGATTGCAGCTTTCCGGAGATTCTTTGCGCATGCGCATCGTCAAGATGATAGGAGGACAAGAACAGCTGCTTCTCGGCCGGGTTGTAGAGCCACGGAGAGCGCTGATCCACTCCTACAGGGCACAAAATCCGACCGGAAAGTCGAACGGACGGATCGCGCATCTCCATGCCTGCAAGCCGCAGGTGGTCGGCAAGAAACGCGAAGCGCCGCTGGATGGACTTACGGTCATGCTCGATGCGCATCGGCATGCCAGTGGAGCCACTCGTCGACGACGTGCTTACCGATTTCACCAAGGTGTTGCGAAGACTATTGGCGCTCCCCCTGAGGGCAGACTTTTCTAGAAGTGGCAATGCGTCAAGCGCGTCCCGCACTGACTGCAACCCGTCCAGCGCCTGGGGCCTGATGGCGGCGGCATAGTATTCGGTGCCCTTGGATGCCTGTTGGACCAGGCGCTTCAGCGCATCAAGTTGCCATTGCTCCCGACGCTGCTCCGACCATGCCTGGCTTTCGGCAAGGAAGTCCAACCACTTCCGATACTCCTCGCCGAAGCGGAGTTTCCTATTGCGCCCGCCAACCACTGTAACCGCCGCCTGTCGAAGCGCACGAGGCAACTTCTCGAAGACGAGGGTCAAGACGGCGCTCCCTCAGACATGCTCAATGACGAGTACACGGCACGGTAGCGCTCCACACCGACGGCGAGGGAGAAGTGGCGTTGCGCGGCATGCACGCAGCGGTCAGAAACTTCCGGATCATCCAGCAGCGCAAGCAACCTAATAACGCCATTCTGCAGCGCCGATTCGTCGAACTCAGAGACAGCCACCCCGACCCGTTCCCCCTCCAGAATTTCGGCCATGTCGCCAACCCCCGAGTTTGAAAGACACGGGATCCCACAGCCCAGGAACTCACCCAGCTTGGTCGGAGCAGACGCTTGTTTGGAAAACACCGGCTTTATAAAGAAGATGCCTGCATGCATCCGTGCCATCTGTGCAGGCACTTCCGCATGCGAGGCAGAACGCAACTCAACCGTCTCCGACGGGACGCCTCCTGCTTCGAGACGCTGCCGGACGTACTCGTGCTCGTTGCGATTGAGCACAAGGAGGCGCGCGTCCGGCCGGCGCTTGAGCAGCAGCCCGAAGCTCTTCACGACCGCATCGAACAGGTACCAGGTGCCGGCAGACCCAACATAGCCGAGCACCAACCCCGGATCCGGCTCTCCCTGCGGCTTAAATCTTGCAAGATCCGCGCACGTAGGGATCACCGTAACTGGCGGCATCCGGTCCTGAAGATACTCGAAGTCCTCCATCTCTCGCACTGCTGCATGAGTCAACGACACCACATGATCAGCCCCCAGCAAAAGTCGCCGCTCGAACCACTTGCCCACGCGGTACATGCGCCCGCCTCGTGGCCACAAGCCGCCATCCACCCGCTCATCGGCCCAGAAGCCGCGCATGTCGAACACGAATTTTGCGCCCATCAGCCGCTTGATCGCCAACGCCATGACCCCTGATACGTAGCTGCGGGCATGCAAAATTCCGATGCGATTCCGCAGCACCAGCCACACGCCGAGGACGCCGCCGCACAAGATGTCCCAGAGCGTGGCGATGGCCGACGGTCGCTTGTGGTAACGCAGCGGATACCAATGGATACCGGCACACCGCATACGCTCGGCAACCGCCTCCCGCTCCAGGGTGCGCGCCCAGTCTTCCCTGCGCTCGAAGCTGATCAGGTGGATCGCGCGATCCACCGCCAAGCGCTCCTGGTAAGCCAGCACCTGGGATTGCCCCAAGGGTTCCAGCAGGCCGGTATATGTGATGTAAAGAACCCCTTGCTTCATGCTCTGCCACCCGTCTCGCGCCAAGCCGGCAGCAGCAGGTCCAAGTACCGGTCAGCCACTTTGTCCACAGCAAAGTCCTGTGCACGCACTTTAAGCACGGCATGATCGTGCTGCGACTGGAGTGATTCCAGCATCGCCCGGGCCAACGCATCCGCATCACCCACTGGCACCAGCCGGCCGTACTTGCCGTGTTCGAGGATTTCGCCCGGGCCCGATGGGCAGTCTGTGCTGACCACGGGAACACCTTGCTCCAGCGCCTCGACGATCACGTTGCCGAACCCCTCGTAGTCGGACGAGAGTACGAACAAGTCCGCGTTCGCGTACCAAGGCGCCGTGTCTGCCTTGTACCCGAGCAGCAGAACGCGACCATCCAATCCAAGCGCCTCGATCTTCGCTTGCAACGCCTGCCGTTCCTGCCCTTCGCCAACGATGCATAGGGTTGACCCCAGCGACGCAGGCAAGCGCGCAAAGGCCTCGATCGCGATGTCGAATCGCTTGACTGCCTTGAGCGTGCCGACGGCCAGTATCCGTGGGCTGGAAACACCCTGCAGTTCGGGTGGCAGCACTGGCACTCTGGGATAGGTCCGCCCCAGCGCTGCCGGGTTGTACTGAACCGTTATCATTTCCCTGGGCATGCGGGACAGACTGGCCATGTCGTCCGCCACGCCTGACGACACGCCGATGCGCACATCAGCAAACCGATAGGCAAGCCAGATGCTGGTACGAAGAACAAACGAATGAAGCCGCCCCTTGTGGCAATAGGCGCGCGATTGCGGGGAGTGTTCGCTGACCACAACCCGCCCACGAAACCCCGCCAATCGCGCAGCCAACGGAGCGATCGCGGTCAATGGCCACATGGCAGCAAGAAGCACGTCAGGACGCATTTCCCGGAGATATCGCACCAGGGGCCAAAGCAACGACCTAACACGATCCACCTTAAGGTCGACAACGCTGGCGCCATCCGGCAGCTGAGGGATCAGTTCTCCCCGGGCCTGCCGCAGCACGAACTCGACCTCACAGCCACGCGCCATCCATTCGCGAGCCATTTGCACGCACATGTTCTCTGCGCCACCGGGACGTAGATCGGGAAGCAGAATTGCGATCTTTCCGATACCGTTCATACCGAATTTCGAACTGCCAGCCAATTGTTGCCATCGACTCTCCGCAGTTGAAAGCCGTGCTCCACGAACGCACGATCCAACGGATCATCCTCGCTACGCGTTCGGCTCCAGTTCTCGTAGATCGCTGCCCGAAGGTTCGCCATCGTGCATTCAGCGCCCTGCAAGGCCTGCAGTTCCGCGCCTTCCAGGTCCATCTTCATCAGGGCGATACTTGGAATTCCCGCGGCAATCTCATCAAGCGTGGTAGTAGTAACGTCAACCCGCGATCCCACGCCGTACCTATCGGCATCCTCGGCGATCGTTGCCTGGCCGAATTTCCCGGACTGTACCGTGGCCGTCACAATTCGGCCCGCGATATTGCTCAGCGCGCGGCGCACCATAGTGACGTTCTGCAGGCCGTTGATCTTGATGTGGTGCTCCAGACGACCCGCCGTGTCAGGCATCATTTCGACAGCGATCACCTGCCCCGACGGACCAACCAGGCGCGATGCCAGCACGGTATAGACGCCGATGTTCGCGCCGGCATCGATGAACACATCACCAGGCGCAAGCTGGCTTCGAATCTCATCCAGAATCCCCTGCTCCCGCCACGGCAGTACATGCCAAAGGTCGTCGCATCGCCCGCGCAGCAGGAACCGTCCGACGCCCCTCACTTCCACTGCTGCATCTGCCAAAAGATACGGATCCTGCCATGCAAGCGGATTCCGAAGCGAAATCACGGGTGCGGCAAGGGCGGATCGGAACAAGGTCAGCTGGTCGTGCCATGTAGAACCACGTACTTGCCAGAGAATGATCGCCCAACGCCCTATTCGTTGAGCGTAGTGAAGTAGCGCGCGAAGCACCCGGCGGACAGGGCCTGGAAGCGCCTGTTTCAGAAGTGAGCGGATTGAACGATGGTTCATGTGGGAGCGGCTCCCGACCGGACCAACGCAAACAGACTCGTGTCATAGGACAGGCGCGCCATGCAGTCACGCCACATCAACACGTTCCAGACTGCGAGCGATATCAAATGGGAGAGCGCGGCACCAACGATGCCAAAAGACAGGATCAGCGGGGGTGCGCAGATCCCAAGAACAAGCAATGCAAACAGTGAAGCCCGCGTCACACGCGACTCATGCCCGGTCATGTTGAGCACAACCGCGCCCGCTCCGAAAAAGGCATTGATGGCCACGCCAAAACATAAGATCACCAAAATCCCACTCCCTGCGCCGAACTCCGATCCGAACACTGCGGAAAGAAGCTGCTCTCCTGCCACGAGGAACGGCAGAGACAGGACCACCACACCGATCGTCATGCCTGCCGAAACAAATCCAAGCATTCGTTTCAGACGCTGGCGGTCACCACTCGCATGAAGCCGTGCGATTACCGGCATGCAGACGATGTTGAACAGGCTGATCGGCATGGCGATCAGCAGCATGACCGAGCTGGCCATCCGGTAGATGCCGACGTCGGAGATCGCCACCATCGCACCCAACAGCAGAATCAGCAGATGGCCTTGCAGCAGCCGCGTTCCCTCGGTAAGCGCCATGGGCAATGCACTTGACCACCATCTGTTCGCGTCAACGACAGGCGCAGCGGTGGCTACCCTGCCCGGCATTGCCCAATGCAACATGTACAGCGCCGCGACCAGCGAGATGCCCGCCGACAGCACGCCAAGCGCCATGGCTAGTGCAGGCGTCATTGGTACGAACAACAACGGCACCAGGAACAGGAACAGTGAGTAGAACATCGGGCGCAGCAGTACGCCCGGCACTTGCCCCCGAATGATCTGTTGCAGGCCACGCAGTGCCGCCGAGCGCATCGAGAGCTGCGCTACCACGGGCACCATGAGGACCCCGGCCAACAGTGTCATGCCCAGGGGCGAGGCCAGCCCATTGCCCGACAGGAGAAGCCAACCGGCCACTCCGGTGCCGATGACGGCGGAGATCAGCCAAGACACCTGCGACGACCAACGCAGAATGCCCTTCATCCGACCCCAATCCTGCTTGAGCTGCGCCGCTGCGACCTCCCGGGTCAACAGTTGCGGCAGGCCGAACTCGGTCGGCACCGTAAGCAGCGCAATGATCGACATCGCCACGCCGTAGATGCCGTAGCCCTCCGCCCCCAGGCCGCGCGCCAGCTGTACGCCCACCAGGAAGCCGAACCCCATGCCGGCAATTCGCAGTCCGGCGCTTCCAGTCACGGCCTTAACCATCGTGGGACCCAGTCCGGAACCGGACAGGTATTTGCGCAATCGGTCGATCACGCTCAACAGTTCTCGCGACCATGGGAAAATTTGTCGCCGCCGACTGCTTCGTCGTCACACTTGTACAGGCTCGTGACGACGCCGGAACCGAGGACTTCTGCGGTGTGGTTGACCAAAATTCTCATTGCCCTTCTCTACTCAGAGCCTCCCATCCACCGCTTCCCGCGGCAACACATACTTCACGTCATACAGCACCGCCCCCGGCTTGCCATGCGCGCGGATCCCCGCCGCACCCAGCTTCCGGAACTCCTCGTGCCCCACCGCGACGATGATCGCGTCATACTCACCCTCGCCCGGCTTGCACAGCGACAGCCCGTACTCGTGCTTCGCCTCGCCCGCATCCACCCACGGATCGCACACCTCCACGCGCGCGTTGTAACCCTGCAGCGCGCCGATGATGTCCACCACCCGCGTGTTCCGCAGGTCCGGACAGTTCTCCTTGAACGCCAGCCCCAGGATCAGGATGCGCGCGCGCACCGGGTTGATGCCGTTACGCACCATCAGCCGGATCACCTCGCCCGCCACGTACGCACCCATGCCGTCGTTGGTGCGCCGCCCGGCCAGGATCACGTCCGGGTGGTGCCCCACTTCCTGCGCCTTGTGGGTCAGGTAGTACGGATCCACGCTGATGCAGTGCCCGCCCACCAGGCCCGGGCGGAACGGCAGGAAGTTCCACTTGGTGCCGGCAGCCTCCAGCACTTCCAGCGTGTCGATGCCCAGCTTGTTGAAGAGGATGGCCAGATCGTTGACCAGGGCGATGTTGAGGTCGCGCTGCGTGTTCTCGATCACCTTGGCGGCCTCGGCCACCTTGATGCTGCTGGCCTTGTGGGTGCCGGCGGTGATGATGCTGGCGTACAGCGCGTCCACGAAATCCGCGGCGGCCGGCGTGGAGCCGGAAGTCACCTTCATGATGGTGGTGACGCGGTGCTGCTTGTCGCCGGGATTGATGCGCTCAGGCGAATAGCCGCAGAAGAAGTCGACGTTGAACTTCAGGCCGCTCTCGCGCTCCAGGATCGGGACGCACACCTCTTCCGTGCAGCCGGGATACACGGTGGACTCGTACACCACGGTGTCGCCGGGCTGCAGCACCTTGCCCAGCGACTCGCTGGCCTTGCGCAGCGGGGTGAGGTCCGGGCGGCGTGCGCTGTCGATGGGCGTGGGCACGGTGACCACGTACACGTTGCAGTCGCGGATGCCTTCCAGGTCGCAGGTGAAGCCCAGCTGCGTGGCGCTGGCCAGGAGTTCCGGCTCCACTTCAAGCGTGCTGTCACGGCCGGTGCGCAGCTCTTCAACGCGCGCGGCGTTGATGTCGAAGCCCACGGTGGCGTACTGCTTGCCGAATTCGACCGCCAGCGGCAGGCCCACGTAGCCCAGGCCCACCACGGCGATGCGGGTGTCCTGCGGCGTAGGAAAATCACTCATTGAACCCTGTCCTTTTGCATGATTGGCGTGTCCCGCGCTGTGCGCGGGGCTTTAGCCCTTGAACGTCCCTTGTCGCTGCCTGCGGCCTGCGCCGCGGCGATTCCTGCCAGTGCCGCCGCCACCGCCAGCATGGCCGGGGTGCGCAGCGGGTAGTCCACCAGCGAGTGCGCCAGTATCGCGCCCAGCGCCACCAGCGCGGTCATGCCCAGCCCGCGCATCTGCGCCGGCTGCCGCAGCAGTCCAAGCAAGGTGAGTGCCAACGCCGCGGCGCCCAGCAGCAGGGTGACCATGGCGGGCACGCCGGCCTCGAACCACCACTGCGCGTATTCGTTGTGGGCGTGGTTGACGTAGTTGGCCATCAGCAAGTCGCGCGGGGCTTCCTGCTCGAACACGGGCACGTAGCTGCCCACGCCCACGCCCATGGGTGCGAAGCGCGCGGCGATCTCGCCGGTGAGCGCGCGCAGCGGGCCGCGCAGCTCATCGATGGCGTCCACCTGCATCCAGCGCAGGGCCAGGAACAGGGCCAGCGCCGCCACGGCAAGGCTGGCGGCCAGGGCAATCCGGCTGCGGGTGCCGCCGCGCCAGGCCGGCCAGTGCACGGCCACCACCAGGGCGCAGGCCAGGATGATCAGCACCACGCCGGCGCGCGAGCCGGTGAGGGGCAGGGCCACGGCCGCAAGCAGCATGACCAGGGCGGCGACGGTGCCGTGCATCAGGCGGTGCGGGCGGCCTTGCGGCCAGGCGCCGGCCACCATCGCCAGGCGCGCGCAGGCCAGGGTGGCCGCGACCACCAGCAGGGTGGCCTGGTGGTTGGGATTGGCGAAGAAGCCGTTCATCGCCGGCTTCCACTGCGGGTAGGGATTGAGCGGGCTTTCCTGGGGGGCGCCGATCTGGGCCACGCCCAGCAGCAGGCTGGCCACGGCCAGCACCACGATCAGCTGCGCCAGGCGGCGGTGGGCCGCAGGCGGCAGGGCCAGCGCCATGGCGAAGATGGCCAGCGCCGGCAACAGCTGGAAGCCCGCGGCGCGCGTGGCGGCGGGGGCCAGGCTCCAGTGCGCGGGCGCATCGACGCCGAACAGCGCGAGGTCCTGCCCCAGCGCCGCCCTGCCCTCGCCGCCAGCCACGGCCGCGGGCAGCACGGCCTGCAGCAGCGGGATGGCGGCAAGCGCCGCGGCGAAGGCCAGCCAGGTGAAATGGATGGCGCCGGCGGGGCGCTTCAGCAGCAGCCAGCCGGCCCAAGCCAGCAGCGGCAGCGCCAGCAGTTGGGCAACAAAGCTGCCGGTGCCTGACTCCTGCGAGCTGCCGCCGGACAGCACGCACAGCACCAACAGCGCGCACACGGCGGCCAGCCCCGCGCGTGCGGCCCTGTCTTGATGCTGGTGATGGTGTGCGTCGGCAGTTGCGCCGTGCATGGTGATCCGCCCCCGGAAACGAAAACGGGACGGGTTAAACCCGTCCCGCAGTGCACCCTATGTCAAAACCGGACGGGTCAGCGGCTGACCGGCGGCGGCGCAACGTAGGCCTGCTCGTCCATGCTTTCAAGGGCGGCGGCACCAAGCACGGCAGCGCCGCTGATGATGCCCACGGCGCCCATGTCCACGCCTGCAGCGGTGGAACCGGCGGCGGTGCCGGCAGCCGGGCTGCTGGCGGCGGCAACGCAGGTGGCGGGCACGCCGTGCACGCCGGCGGCGCCGAGCGCCTGGGTGCAGCCGTTGGGATAGACCAGGGTGGCGCTGCTGCCTTCGGTCAGCATCACGCGGCTGCCCGGGGCAAGCTGGGTGCCGGAGGCGGCGCTGGTGAACTCACCACCGGTGCTGACCATAGCGCTGCCGCTGTCGATGCGTAGCGTTGCGGACTCACTCTGAGCGAGCGCGGGTGCGGCGAACAGCGTGGCCAGCGCAGCGGCAATCAGGAGGCGATGGATTTTCATGGAGTCCTTCCGGTGTCTCGTATGGGGTGGCGCATGTTGCGCCGCAATAGAGACTACGGACATGGGGGCGCTGGCGCAACCCTTTTTACGTGACGATTTTGTGAATTTTGTCCGTAATATCAGCAAGATGCGACGTTCATGTGAAGCTTGCGCGCATTCAGCGGCTGACTGGCGGAGAGCCCCCGCCGCCGCCACCGCCAGCGGCGGCCGCGATCACCGCCACGCCGCCGACAATGCCCGCGATCACACGGCCGTCCACGCCCCGGCTGCTGTCGGCAACGCAGTCGGCGGCCACGGTGTAGACCCCGGGGGTACTCATGGTCTTCTTGCAGCCGTTGGCATAGCCGAGGCTGGCGCTGCCACCCTCTGACACCAGCACGCGCTGGCCGGGGGCAAGCACCTGGCCGCTGGCGGCCTGGGTGAACTCGCCGCCGCTGCTGACAAGCACCGAGCCGCTTTCCACGCCCAGCAGGATGCCGGGATCGGCCGCCGGCACGGCGGTTTCAGGCGCATCCTGCGCAGGCGCCGCAAAGGCGGCCAGGGCAAGCGTGGTGAAGCTCAAAACGGCGACGATGTGGCGCATTCGGGGTCCTTCCGCTGGTTGTTCATCCCGCGACCGGACGGTCGGCGACGGAACCCTGAATTATGTTGCACTTCGCGTGCCAACGCATCCTCAGTGATGGCTGGCGCGAGGATCAGGCAAGGGTGGCTCAGGGTTGGACGATGGCCACGCCGGACAGGTCCAGCTCGCCGCGCAGGGTTTGCGCCACGCCGCGCGGTGCGGGGTTCACCAGCCGCAGCCACTGGCCTTCACAGCCCTCGCCTTCGGGCACGGTGAAGGGCAGTTCCAGCGCGGCCCAGTCGCGGGATTCGCGGATACGGGCGCCGCTGGCGATGCGTGTGCGGCCGTCGCTGCAGGTCAGGGTCCACTCCAGGCCCTGGTCCGAGCGCAGGTCCCTGGTGCGGGCGCGGAGCCGCAACACATGCTGGCCGGGGGCGAGCAGCAGCGGGATTTCCAGGCCGGTGCGCGCTACTGGGCGGCCGAGGAAGCGCAGGCGGGCGGCGTGGGCCGTGCTGCCGGGTGTGCCGACGCCCGGCACGCTTTTGTCGAGTTCGATGCGCTGGAACAGCACGCCGGGCGTGCGGCGAACGCGCCAGTCGAAGCCGGCCGACGACAGCGGGCGCCCGAAGCTGCCGTTCCAGGGCACCGGCAGAAGCGCGGGGGCGTCGGCAAGGCCGCTGACCCAGCGTGCGTAGGCGCTGCCCCAACGGCCATCGCGAAGCATGCCGTCGATCCAGCGCGTGGTTTCATCGGCGCTGAGGCCGCCCTGGGCACGCAGGGCGCCGTGCAGGTTGTCGGCGGCGGTGGGCAGGCGGCTGGCGGTGGCGGCGCGCAGGATCGCGTTGCGCCACTGGGGTCGCTTGACCAGATGGGTCGCCAGGGCATCGGCGAATTCCGGGTCCTGGGCGAGTTCGGCGATGAGCTTGAGCAGGTCGCTGCGCTGCGCGGGGGCCACGGTGAGCAGTGCGTCCAGGTGGTCCGCGGCGGCGGCGTAATTGCCGGACTGCAGGGCCTGGGTGGCAAGCCAGCCGCGCACCTGGGGATCGCGCGGGGCGCGGCGTGCGGCGGCCTGGTAGCGGGCGTGGTGGGCGGCGGCATCGCCCTGCCCGTCCTGGGCGCGGGCGAGTACGCCGAAGGCGCGGCCGAGTGCGGGTTCGCGCGCGAGCACGCTGCGGGCGATGGCGGCGGCGCGGGGGGCGTCGTCTTCGTGAAGGGCGGCTTCGGCGGCGGCGAGGTCGGCTTCAAGCCGGGCCTGTTCGCCATGCGTGCTGAGCAGGCTGGCGCCGGCGGCAAGCAGCGCCGCCAGCAGTGCCGCGAAGGCGATCCAGCGGGCGGTGTTCACTGGGCGGGCTCCAGTTGCAGGCCGACGACGCGCCAGGCCTCGCCCATGCGGATCAGCTCAACGCGAAGCACCCCGGTTTCCACCGTCCCGCGGCGGGCATCCAGGCGATAGGCGCCGAGCATGGAAGCGGCCATGGCATCCAGGGTCCAGTTGGGCGCATCGACCAGCATCCGCGTGCGCGCGCCCTGCGCATGGCGCGCCTGCAGCTGCGTGCGGATACCCGCACCCTCCAGCCCCGTGGGCAGGTCAAGCCAGGCCGGTTCCGCGCCGCCCCCGGCCAGGTAATCCGTAACCCCCCGAACCGCCGTCTCCGCCTCCCCGAAAAGCCGCAACGGATCCGCAGCCGCAACCCCCGCACCCGCCCTTGCAGGAGCAGCTTCAGCTGCGATTGCCAGCCCACCCGACGGGGGTGCGACTTCAGCCGCAGCCGGCGCGGCGGGCGTGATGGGGGTCGGAATCGCAGCCATGGCTGCTCCCACAGGTGGGGCAGCTGGCGAGGGCAAGGTCGCAGCTATGGCTGCTTCTGCAGGTGGGGTGGCAGCTTGGGTTGCAGGTGGGGCGAATGGCGGGGGCTGGGTCGCAGCTATAGCTGCTCCTACAGGTGCAGGTGCAGGTGCAGGTGCAGGTGCAGGTGCAGGTGCGGGTGAAGGTGCAGGTGCGGGTGCAGCTGCGGGTGGGCTTGCAGGTGGGGCACCTGGCGGGGCAACTGGCGGGGTCGGCAGTTGGACCATGGCCAGGGCTTGAGTCACGGTTGGACTTGTCGGTTCGGGCGCGGCGGCGGTGCGGACGGGCGCGGCGGGGCTGCTGGCGGGCGCGGTGGCGCTGCTTTGCACGTCGTCGAAGTTGTCCTGGCGGGTGAAGGCGAGCCAGGCGAGGACGATGCAGGCGAGGCCGAGCAGTCCGACGAGGATGGGTGCGAGGGAGATGCGGGGGTTGGGGGGAATCGCGGCTGTAGCCACTCCCGTGGAGGGGGTGGAATATGGCGGGCTTGGGGGGACCGCGGCTGTAGCCGCTCCCACAGGGGGCGCGCGGCGCGGGGTGGTGGAGGTCGCAGCTGTAGCTGCTCCTGCAGGGGCGCGCGAGGCAAGGGTGGCGTCGTATCGGGTGCGGGCGGTGGTGGTACGGAGGTGGTTCCAGGCCTGGTTGACGCGGGTCGCGAGGGCGGAGTCCCACTGGCTGCCGGCGGTGCTGCGGTCGGGGTGCAGCCAGCGCAGCAGGTGGCGATGGTGGTCGCGCAGGGTGGCACGCTCGGCGTCGCGGTCGGCACCGAGTACGCGGTAGGCGTCGGCGTCTTCGGCCAGCAGCACCTGTTGAACGAAGAAGCGGCTGGCCTCCAGCAATTCGGATTCGTCGTAGCCGGTGTGCTGCGCGGCGCGGTGCAAAACCTCGGCGGAACCCGAGGCGATCGCCAGCAACGTGTCCATGCCCTGCGGCAGGGGCCGGGCGCGGAGGGCGCTGCGACGCGCAGGTGCGCGCAGCAGGCCCATGGCCAGTTCAAGTGCTTCGCCCGCGTTTGCCATCATCCCCTTGCGGGCCCCCGCCCCATCGCTACTTCCCGGCCAGCTTCGGCTGGGTACCGTAGGAGTAATAAGAGGCGTAATCGTAGCCGTAGCCGGCGACCTTGGCGTCGTAGTGGGTCATGAGTCCGCCGATCACGCGCGCGCGCGCGGCGGCCAGGCGCTTGAGCGCGGCCTGCGCGGTCTTGATGCGCGTCTGGCCGGCCTGCACCACCAGCAGCGTGCCGCCGGCGACGTTGGACAGGATGGGCGCATCGGCGATACCAAGCACCGGCGGGCCGTCGATGATCACCTGGTCGTATTTTTCCGCGGCCACGGTCAGCATCGACAGCAGGCGGCTGCCGGACAGCAGCTCGGCGGGATTGGGCGGCAGCGGGCCGGCCAGGATCACCTTCAGGCGTTCGTCGTCGGTATCCATGATCACCTGGCTGGCGCTGGCGGCGCCGGACAGCAGGCTGGACAGGCCGGTATCGGAACGCACGCCCAGCGAGCGGTGCAGCGAGGGGTTGCGCAGGTCCGCTTCGACCAGCAGCACGCGCTTGCCCAGCTGGGCGAAGTTGCGCGCCAGGGTCTGCGCGGTGGTGGACTTGCCCTCTGACGCACTGGGGCTGGTGACCAGCAGCACCTTGGGCACGCCCTGGTCGGTGGAGAACTGCAGCGCGGTACGCACCGAGCGGTAGGCCTCGGCAAAGGCCGAGCGCGGATCAGCCATGGCATCGACCACGCTCTGCTTTTTCAGGTGCGGAATGATGCCGAGCACGGCCAGGCGCAGATGCTGCTCGATGTCCTCGGGGGCCTTGAGGGTGTCGTCCAGGAACTCGAGCACGAACGCGATCAGCACGCCCAGCATCAGGCCCAGCATCAGGCCGATGGCGAGGTTGAGCGGCAGGTTGGGCTTGAAGCGGCCGGTGGGCGCGATGGCGCGGTCGACGATGGAGATGTTGTTGGTGCCGACGCCGGCACCGGCGGCCACGCCCACTTCCTTGTAGCGCTGCAGCAGGCTGTCATAGAGCTGGCGGTTGGTGTCGGCCTCGCGGCGCAGGATGTTGTAGTCGATCGAGCGGTTGTCGACGTCCAGGGTGCGCTCGCGCAAGGTGTCGAGCTGGGCGACAAGCATGTTCTCGCGCGTCTGCGCAGCGTCGTACTCGGCCTTGATGCTGGCGCGCACGGATGCGCGCTCCTGCGAGATCTGGCGGTCGACCTCGTCGATCTGGCCCTTCAGCGCCTGCATGCTCGGGTACTCGGGCTTGAAGGTCTTGAGCTGCTGCTGGTACTGCGCATTGAGCGTGGCGCGCTGCTGCTGCAGGGTGTTGAGGATGGAGTTGCCGATGGCGCCGGCCGGCAGCTGGCCACCGCCCGACACCTGGCTCCACGCGGCCTGTGCGCGGATGCGATCGTCCTGGGCCGAGGCAAGCGCGGTGTTGAGCGCGCCAAGGTTCTGGCTTTCCAGGCTCTGGCTGCCCTCGCCGCTGGTGACGATGTTTTCCCTGGTGGCGAAGGCCACCAGCGTGCGCTCGGATTCCTCCAGGCGTCCCTTGGCCAGGGCCAGCTGTTCTTCGATGTACTTGCTGGCGTACGACGAGGCGTCGAACTTGCGCTCGATGGCGTGGGCGATGAAGCCGTCGGCCACGGCGTTCACCACGCGCGCCGAGAACGCCGGCAGCGTGGAATCGAAGTGCACGCGCACCAGGCGCGAGTTGCGGATCGGCTCGATCGTCAGGCCGCTGCGGACGATGCCGACCGCCTGGCGCAGGTCCAGGAGCTGGTCGGCCGTGTCGCCCTCGCCCTCAGCCGCGACATCGACGCTGACATCACCGGGCTGCGCCTGCTGCTGCGGACGCAGCGCACCGGTGGCACGCTGCCACCAGCCGGTGGAGTCCAGGCGTTCGACGGTGCTGCCGTCGATATTGAGTTCGTTGGCCACGCGCTCGGCCAGGGCGCGGCTCTTCAGCAGTTCGTACTGGGTAGTGAGGAAGTCCGGCGCCGACGCCTCGGCGTTGCCCGCGCCTTCCATCTGCAGGATCTGGACCGACTCGCGGTCGATCTGCAGCACCGCGGTGGCGCGGTACACCGGCGGCATCATCAGCGTGGCGATCAGCGCCAGCGCCACCACGGTGCCGAGCACGCCCAGCACCAGCCACTTGCGCTTGACCAGGATGCGCCAGTACGCGAGCAGGTCGATCTCGTCTTCGTCACCGCCGCGCCTGTCGTCGAACATCTCGATGGCAAGCGCGCGCGAACCAGTGGTGGCGGGCAGGTTCGCATCCGCGCGATGCGCCGGCAGCTGGTCCCTGTCGCCCTCCGGGCGGATCGGAAGATTGTCGTCTGGCATGGGTCTCGGTTGTCCGTAACGTGGGCTTGGAGCGCAGGCTTGAGCGTGGCTTACAGGGCGAGGAACAGGCCCAGTGCGGGCACCGTCCTGATGAACTCGCGGAAGGCCGACTTGCTGCCGGAGCGCTCGATCACGATCACGTCATCGCCGTAAACCTGCGGATCGTCGAGTTCGCCGCGGCGGACCAGACTGAGGTCATAGGCCGCGGCCATGCGCTCGCCGTTGACGTGGCGGAACAGGATCACGCCCTCGAGGTCGGCGAACTCGTCGGTGCCGCCGGCCATGGCCACCGCCTGCAGCAGCGAGGTCTTGCCGGTCAGCGGATAGATGCCGGGCTTCTTCAGCGCGCCTTCCAGGGTGACCCGCTGGCTGGTGTATTCCTTGATGAAGATGGTGACCTGCGGGTTCTGCAGGTAGCCATCGGCGTACTTGGCGGCGAGTTCCTTCTCGAGCTCGGGCACGGTTTTGCCGCCGGCCATGACGCCGCCGATCAGCGGCACGTTGATCATGCCGTTGGAGTTCACGCGAGCCTGGTGCGCGAGTTCGGAAACGCCGAACACGCTGATTTCAAGCAGGTCCTGCGAACCCACGCGGTAATCGGTCGCGCCTTCGTAGGCACCCGATGCGCTGGTGGTGTCAGGCGGTGGCAGGTCAATGCCGTGGGCGACGTTGCTCTTCCCGCCCGAGGCGCAGGCGCCAAGCAGCAAAGCGAATACGGCCGCGATCAGGAGTCGGCTGGCTTTTTTCATGGGGGGACCTCGGGGAATCGGGCGGATCGGGGCGGATCGGGGCGGATCAGGCTTGACGCAAGAACCGGGCCAGCAGGCCCCGGCGCGGGGCGGCGGGCGGCGGCGCTTTCAGGGGTGGCAGTGTATCCGGTGCCGCATTGGCCACGATGCCTGCAGGCCGCGTATTCACCATGTGATCAGCCTCTTCCGCCCCCACCAGGGCCGCCGCCGCCTCGCGCGCTTCGGCCAGGAAGGGCGGCCGGCGCGTGGGATGGTGGGCATCGGTGGCCAGGATGTGGCAGTGGCCCTCGCCCACGAATCTGTCGCCCCAGTGCCTGGCGCGGCGGCCATGGCGGCCGGTCAGGGCGCCGGCGGTGACCTGGATCCATGCGCCGCGATGCGCCAGGCGCACGAAGGTGTCGTAGTGCTGTTCGACCCAGGTCAGGCGCTCGGGATGGGTGATCACGGGCACATAGCCGGCGGCCATGAGATCGAACAGCGTCTCTTCCAGCCGCGGGGGGGCGACGTGGTGCGGCGGTTCGAACAGCAGGTAGCGGGAGCCGGCGATGGTCGGAATGTGGCCGCTGCGGATGCCGGCGACCAGGTTGTGGTCAAGGTGCACGTCGGCCCCCTCCACCAGCCTGAGGGCGATGCCTTCGCGGTCGAGCTCGACCTGCAGCGCGGTGATCGCGGCGCGGATGCCGGGGCCGGTGTTCTCGTACAGGCCGGGATAGATGTGCGGGGTGCAAGCGGTCAGTGTGATGCCGTCGGCCACGGCCATGCGCGCCATTTCAAGCGACATGGCGAGATCGGTGGCACCGTCGTCGATGGCGGGCAGCAGGTGGCAGTGCAGGTCATACACGCGTGCAAATCCGTGTGCGTCGCGGCGGGGGCCGAATTTTACCCCCCCGATCCGTGATCCCCGTGGGAAGACTCTTTTGTAAGAGCGGCTATAGCCGCGAACAGGGGCCGGGCCCTGCCGGACAGCAATCGCAGCTATAGCTGCTCCCACAAAGGCAGGGGCCCTACAAACAAAAAGCCGCCCGGGGGGCGGCTTTTGTCTGGAGGCCTCAGTCGGAATCGAACCGGCGTACGCGGATTTGCAGTCCGCTGCATGACCACTCTGCCATGAGGCCAACGGGGTGATACGACAAGACCCCGTTGCCGGGGCCTGGTCTGGCACTCGACCGGCGCTTGGCGACACGCCGTATCGGGTGAACCCGCAAAAGTATGGACGAGCCACGGGGACGGGGCAAGCCCCGGCGGCGGTGCAGCGGGCGCGCATGCTCATCTCCGGAACGGGACGCAGTTTGCACTTGCCGCCATTCAGGTTTGCTAACCTCGGGCGGTTGCAGTGCTGTCCCGCCCCCGAGGGAGTCTTCTGTACATGGATGTACCCGCGTTGTCGCCATTTGCCCGGTTGGCGAACCCGGGACAGGAACTCCGTACGCTGCGCCTGCATGCCGCTCCCCTGCCGTCCGGCACCCTGGTCGCGGAAGCCGTGCAGGGCTGGGAAGCGCTGGACGCGGGCTACCGGCTGCAGATCACGGCACTGTCCGTGGACGCACATCTCGACCTGCAGGCGCTGGTCGGAGCCCCGGCGCTTCTGGAACTGCTGACCGACCTGGGCGCCTGCCGCCCCTTCCACGGCCGGATCACCGCCATCGAGCGCATCGGCGCCAACGGCGGGCTGGCGCGTTACCGGCTGTGCCTGGAGCCTGGCCTGGCGCTGCTCAGGCACAGTCGCGACACCTGGGTGTTCCGCGACATGGACTGGCAGCAGATCACCCGCCAGGTGCTGTCCTGGTATCCGGAACTGGCGCCGGATGTGCGGCTGGACCTGCTGGATACCGGGGCCTACCTGCGCTACGACCAGTGGACGATGTACGAGGAATCGCCGCTGGATGCGCTGCGCCGGCTCTGGGCCGATGAAGGCGTGTTCTGGTTCTACGAGCACGCCGGCGATGCGGACAGCGACACCCTGGGCGAACACACGCTGGTGCTGGCCGACCACAACGAGGCCTTCGGGCCGCAGGCGCCCGAGCGCTACGCCTTCCATCGCCGCGATGCCACCGAGCCGCTGGACACGCTGCAGCAGCTGCGCCTGCGCACGCGGCTGCGGCCATCGCAGGTGAGCCGCGGCAGCTGGGACTACCGCAGCCGCAGCGACCGCCCGGCATCGGCCCGCGACGAGGCACCCGTGGCGCTGGCCGACCACGACACTCCCGGACCCTACGCCTGGCACACGCAGGCCGAAGGCGAGCGCCGCGCCCGCCAGCACCTGGACAGCCAGCGCCGCGACACGCGCACCATGGCCGGCGTGGGATCCGCGCGCCGGCTGGCGGTGGGCCAGCGCTTTGCAGTGGGCGGTCATCATGCGGTGGGCGCCGACCAGGCCTGGATCTGCCGCCAGCTCCACTTCCAGGCCCGCAACAACCTGCACGCCGACATCCTCGGGACCGGGGCAGGCAACGATGCCAGTGCGTACACCACTCCGGCCCTGCCGGCGGTGCTCTCGGCGCTGCCCGGGGACGGGCCGGGCGAGTCACTGCCGCGGATGTCCGGCCTGGACGTGTCGCCGGACATCGTGTTCCAGGGCGCATTCGACGCTTTCCCCGCCGAGCTGCCCTGGCGGCCGCGCACCACCGATGGCCACGGCCAGCGCCTGTACCCGCGGCCGCAGGCCAGCGGTCTGCTGGAAGGCATCGTGGTGGGCGACGGTGGCCCGGTCGATACCGACCGCGACCATCGTGTACGTGTGCAGCTGGTATCGCGGCGCGGCAGCCAGGCCAGCAGTGGCCTGGAGCACTGGAGCGGCGCCGACAACGCGCCCGGCAACGGCGCCGCGACCGCCTGGGTGCGGGTGGTGACGGCACTGGCCGGTGACAACTTCGGCGCGGTCTGGGTGCCGCGCGTCGGCCAGCTGGTCTACCTGGCCTGCCTGGAGGGCCAGGCGGACCGCCTGGTGGTGGTCGGCGCGGCCTATGACGGCCGCGGCAACCCGGATGCCGCGCACAACCAGGTGGCCGGCGGTCCGGCCGGGGCCACCGGCAACGCACCGGCGTGGTTCGATGGCAACGGGCACGCCGCGGTGTTCAGCGGCTTCAAGACCCAGGCGCTGGCCAGCAGCCAGCAGGGCACCGGCGGCTACAGCCAGATGCTGTTCGATGCCACGCCCGGCCAGGCGCGCGTGGAGTTGTCCACCACCCAGGCCGAGACCGCCCTCACCCTGGGGCACCAGAAACGCCAGCGCGACAACCTGCGCGAAAACGACCGCGGCTTCGGCATCGAGCTCCGCACCCGGGCCGCGGCCGCCATCCGCGCGGGCCAGGGCCTGCTGATCACGTCGGAGGACGGCGGGCAGCAGCTCAGCGCGCCGCTGGTCGAGTCGCAGCTGCAGCGCAGCGGGCAACTCGTGGATTCGCTGTCGCACACGGTCAAGGCGCTGCAGGCGGAGCTTCCGGGCGACCCGGACCCGGACCGCTCGCCGGCACGCCTGGCGCTGTCCGACGCCGGGCAGGCGCTGGCGGCAAGCACATCCGCAGCCGCCGGTGAAATCGGCTTTGGCGGCGGCGAAGGCAGCGCGCCGGCCTGGAGCAAGCCGCTGCAGGTGGTAAGCAGTCCGGCCGGGATCGCGGCATTGACGCCCGCCGACCTGGTCGCGGCCAGCGCGGAGCAGACCGTGCACGCCGCGGACCACGACCTGAACTGGGCCGCCGTGGACACGCTGTCGGTGGCGGCATCGCGCAGCGTCCAGCTGTTCACCCTGGGCAAGGCCGAGGGCGACCGGCCCAACCAGGAGCTGGGCATCGCGCTGCATGCCGCGTCCGGCAGCGTGCAGCTGCGCGCCCAGGCCAACATCGCCACGCTGCAGGCACGCGACGAGGTGCGGATCACCAGCACCGATGCGGACGTGCTGGTGTCGGCGCCCTCCCAGCGCCTGCTGGCGACCGCGGCCGGCGCATACATCCGGATCGAGGGCGGCAACATCGAGCTGGGTGCACCCGGCCAGGTGGAGTTCAAGGCCAGCCGCAAGGCGCTGGTCGGGCCGATGGCGGTCACCGCGGACGTTCCGGACCTGGTGGACACCGGCCCGCTGTGCCCGGCGCGGACCAGTGCCGCCACCCAGCGCGGCGGCGTGGTCAGGCTGGGCGGGGCCACTGGATGATCGGCCACGGACTTCTGCGCGCCCATGACTTCGCGCTGGTGGACCGTGCGCAGCATGCCGCCGCAGACCTTCCCGCAGGGCTTGAAATCCATCCACTGGTGCCGCCCGCGCTGCGCGACAGCGCAAGGCTGATGCCAGGCCTGGTGTGCCTGTCTGATCTGGCGGAGCCGCTGCTGCTGCAGTGCCTGGAACTGATGGAAGGCCAGGCGCGGGCGCGGCAGCCGCTGCTGTTCGCGAACATGCTGAAGTCGCCGGCGCCGCTCGAGCGTGTCGCCGGACACCTGCGCGCCACCCTGCTCGCCCGCATCCAGGACAGCGGCGACGCGCTGTACCTGCGCCAGTTCGACCCGCGCCTGTTCGTGCAGTACGCGTGGTTGATGACGCCGGAACAACGCCTGTGCCTGTTCGGTCCAGTCACGGAGTGGACCGTGTACCTGGATGGCGAATGGCTCGGTTTCCAGGCACCGGCCGGTGACGCCCGGACCCGCATTCCGGTGCTGCTTGAAGCCGGGCAGGCCGCGCGGCTGGAAGACCTGCAGACGGTCAACGAAACCCTGGCCCTGCTGGATCCCGACGGCATCGCGTCCCGCCAGCAGCGGGCGCGCGAACTGTACCGGCTGCTCGAGCACGGCCGCGGCCTGGGGCTGGGCCGCCTGCGCGACCTGGCCCTGTTCCTCGAGCACGGCGTGACCGTGCATCCCCGCTTCTACACGCATCCGTTGCTGCAACAGCGGCTGCAGTCGCTGCCCACCGACGCCGACCTGCCCTACACCGTGGCCGTCGGCGACCTGGCGGGCGCCGGCTTCCAGCAGATCCGCACCGAAATGACCTTGGGAGCCGGAGGCCCCTTGCATGAGCCTTGACGAGACCGCGCCCACGCCCGAACAGGAAATGCAGGCCGAGCCGACCTGCGACGAACAGTGTCCGCATTTCCGCATCGGGTTCCCGCTGTTCCTGGCCCGCTACGCGATCCTGCCGGAAGACGCGCCCCTGCCGGCGCTGCCGCAGCAGGTCGCGTCCGCCTCCGACCCGGTCAAGACCATTCCCCTGGGCGGCGCCGCACGCTATGCGCTGCGCCTGCTGCGCGCCGGCTACGTGTACGTGTTCGACGAGAACCGGAACACGCTGGAGGGCTACCAGGTCGATGACAACGCCCTGCTGTTCAACCTGCACCTGGACAGCCCCAAGCCGCCGGTGGATGTTGACGTGAAGCCCTGCACGCTCACCTCGCACCTGGGCAACGCGACCTGCATCACGATTCCGGACGCGACCCGGGCCACCCGACCGATCTGGATCGCCTATTCGGAAGTCGAGTGGACCCGCGCGGTGCGCGATGCCCACAAGAACGATGCCGGCGTGCGCCGCAAGGGCATGGTGCCCTTCGACGTGAAGGCCTGGCTGGCCAGCCAACGCCAACCCGGCGCGATGAAGGTCGGCGAGGCGGCGCGGCACCTGGCCGAGTTCGGGCTGTTCGACCAGGACGCAAAAAGCGCGCTGCAATCGCGCCGGCACATGGGCTGGAGTTCGGTCCCGCCGCTGCAGAGCGGCTGGCGCGCACCGGGGCTGGCATTTTCGTCCGAGCGCCTGCTGCGCGGCTTGAACAGGGGCAAGCCGGACAGCGGCAAGGTGCAGGGCGCGGTGCTGGCGCTGCCCGACCCCACCGCGGTGGCGCGCGACCTGGCGCTCTTGATGAAGAGCCGCTACGACGCGCATCTGGCGCGGTCTTCGGTGAAGCGCCCGCTGGCGGTCTCGACCGCGATCCTGCAGATCAAGGCCGCGTCGAGAAACCAGTTCGAACTGCGCGAACTGGCCGCGGCGGAACAGCTGAGCAATGAACAGATGGGCAAGGAGTCCTGGCTCACCTACCGGGCGATCGACTGGGCCTTCGGGACGAACCAGAGCGAGCGCGCCATGCAGCGCGTGGAAGCCCTGCGCACGGTGACGCCGGCCGAGCTCGATCGCCACTTCGGCCGGGAGTGGACGAAGTACACAGACAAATACGACGAACCCGCGCGCGCGCGCTGGCAGGCCACGTTCGACGCGGCGCTGAAGGAGTTCGATGCCAGCAGGATCGCGCCCCTGGCCCTCGCGCACGCGGCCTGGATGAAGAGCGAGGCGATGGCGAACTGCTTCGGGCTGCAGTATGACCCCGACGACCCCGAGCAGGGAATGGCCTACACCGTAGCGGTGCTGCTGTGCCTGTCTGGCACCCAGGACAAGCAGGCCTGCTTCAACACCTACCTGGAGTGGCTGCGCAAGAACGACTGCAAGGACAAGCGCAACCTGCTCCTGCGGGCGCTGCTGTTCAACCAGACGGTGATCATCGACGCCGTGCAGAAGCAGCTCGACGCGGGACTCGATCCGCGCGCCTTCCCCTGGTCGGACGTGATCGCGCTGTACGAAGAATCGCTCAAGGCCATGGCCGACGGCAGCAGCCCGGCAGTGGCGAAGCTGGTCGAACAGCTCATGGGCCCGATGATGAAGGCGCTCGACAGCATGCTGGACAGCCGACAGGCCCGCGCGGTCGGCGTCGCGCTCGGCCTGGTGTCGGGCAAGGCGGTGATCCCGGTGACCGAAGTCGGCGGCAGGAAAGTGTTCCGGGCGTCGCTGATCCGGCAGATGATCCGCCTGCACGGTGTCGACATCGGCGAAAACCAGATGCAGCGCGCAGTGGCCGCGGAGCTGAGGCGGCTGGAAGTCCACGGCGTGGCGATGGACGGCACCGACCGCAAGACCTGGCTGCTGCTGATCGACGTCGACCAGGCACGCAGCGTGCCCACCAGTCTCGCCAGCCGCGAACGCGCGGACCAGCTGGCGCGCGCGCTCCGCACCCCGACCCAGGTCGAGGCCAACCAGATCGCGAACTGGAAGAGCACGATCACCCGCGACGTGCGCCTGGGCACGGTGGGCGGCCTGCTGCAGACCTGGTGCCTGACCAGCCTCTGGAAGGACGTGGCGACATCGATGCCACACCAGAGCGACGAGGCGATCGGACGTTTTTCCGCCGGCGTCCTGGGGGCGGTCGGGACGACCTCGGAGGTGACCGGGAAGTACATCGGGAACCGCTTCGCCGATTCGGTCAGGCACGCACGGCTCCCGCAGGCTGGCCGCCTGCTGGTCACGCTGGGCACGCGTGCGTCGATCGTCGCCGGGGTGGCCATGTCCGTGTTCGACGGCATCCGCGCGTACCGCGAGCGCCAGGAAGGCAATGTCGGGATGGCCTGGGCATACCTCGGCTCGGCCCTGCTGGGGGTCGGCGTCATGATCGCCTTCGCCCTGGGCGGCCCGATCGGCATCCTCATCGGCGCCATCCTGCTTGCGCTGCTGTTTGCGGTCACGACGCTGATCGAACTGTTCAAGGACAACAAGTTCCAGGACTGGCTGGAGCGCTGCTTCCAGTGGGGCAAGCTCGTGGATCGGCGCTACGGCAACCTCGATCTGGAAATGCGCGCGCTTGAAGCGGCTTACGAAGGATAAGTGCCCGATGTTCCATGCTGGACTGGTCTGGAAATACAAAGTCGACCGCGCCCTGAGCGAGGACGAGCACGCGCTCCGCCTCGAGCAGCGGACGCGGCTGGATGTCGAGCCCGCCGACGAAGCGGCCCTTGTCCGGATGAACTCGACCTTCCTTGAATCGGTGGACAAATATTTCTTCAGCAAGGGCTGGCTGAGCCTGGTCGGCTTGCTGGCCATCGCGATCGGCCTTGGCCTGATGGGCGCGATGGCCTACGCGATCCTATCCAGCACGGGCGACGCGTTCGATGGCGGTCGCGGGGCGGTGTACCTGGAGCTGGCCGCGGCGGTGGTCGTGCTCTCGCTCCCGATCGCCGCCGGCCTCTTCCTGCTGAAGTACGAGATGTTCCGCCTGACCCACTACCCCATCCGCCTGGACCGCAGGCAGCGGATGGTGCACGCGTTCCGGCAGGACAAGAGCATCCTCTCGGTGCCGTGGGACGAGGTGTTCTTCACCCTGGCCCGGGAAAACAGCCGCCCCGGCGCCGGCATGTGGGAAATCCAGGGGCACGTGCTGGACGACGACGGCAGCACGGTCCGGGAAACCTTTGCGTTCTCCAGCGTGAGCGACCAGGACATCCTGCGCCGGCACTGGGAATTCCTGCGCCGCTACATGGAGGACGGTCCGCAGGATCTGGTCGCACGCGTGAAGATGTACGCCGCCGTGGACCAGCGCAAGGAAACCTGGTGGGAAGGCTTCATGCGCATCGCCGCGGATGAAATCACCATGGCGCCGCTGGCGGCGATCGTGTTCGCCCCCTTCACCCTCCTCCAGGCCTCCGCCCGCTGGCTTGCCATGCGCAGCTGCACGATCCCGCGCTGGCCGGCGCACATCGAAGCGGCCTGCAGGGTCGACCCGGACGATGCATGGGCACGCGATGCCCACGATCAGGTGGTGCCCCGGATCCTCCTGGAGGATCGACGCTGATGTTCCACGCCGGGCTGGTATGGAAATACAAGACGAATCGTCCACTGACGACCGATGAACGTGCGCTGCAGTTGCGGCAGGCGCAACGGCTGCATGTCGATCCGATCGACCAGTCCTCTGTGATCAGACTCGACTCGGCCTGCATGGACGTCCTGGACAAGTACTTCATGAACAGGGGATGGCTTTCCCTGATCGCACTGCTTGTCACGTGCATCATGGCTCCACTCGCCTACACCGTCACGGGTGAAACGGTGGATGGACTGGCCAGCGGAGGGAACCGCCTGGATGCCACCCTGGGAACCGCCTTCCTCTGCCTCATCATCCTGCCCGCCGCAGCCTGTGTTGTCTGGATGCTCACCCTTGATGCCTTCCGCCTGACCCACTACCCCATCCGCCTGGACCGCAGGCAGCGGATGGTGCACGCGTTCCGGCAGGACAAGAGCATCCTCTCGGTGCCGTGGGACGAGGTGTTCTTCACCCTGGCGCGGGAAAACAGCCGCCCTGGCCCCGACCTGTGGGAAATCCAGGGGCACGTGCTGGAAAGCGACGGCACCACGGTCAGGGACACCTTTGCGTTCTGTGACGTCAACGACCAGGACATCCTGCGCCGGCACTGGGAATTCCTGCGCCGCTACATGGAGGACGGTCCGCAGGATCTGGTCGCACTCGTGAAGATGTACGCCGCCGTGGATCAGCGCAAGGAAACCTGGTGGGAAGGCTTCATGCGCATCGCCGCGGATGAAATCACCATGGCGCCGCTGGCGGCGATCGTGTTCGCCCCCTTCACCGTCCTCCAGGCCTCCGCCCGCTGGCTTGCCATGCGCAGCTGCACGATCCCGCGCTGGCCGGCGCACATCGAAGCGGCCTGCAGGGTCGACCCGGACGATCCGCACGGCTCCAGGAGAGCAGCATGACCATGGATGTCCTGCCCGGCGCGCTGCACGCCGCGCTCGCGCAGTTCCACGACAAAACCCGCCTGTATGCGCTGGACTCGGCCGGGAACACGTTCTCCAGCCTGCTCGTGGAGCGCTGGTCCGGCTGGGACGCGCTGGGTGCCGGCTTCCGTTACACCCTTGATTGCCTGTCCACCGATGCCTCGCTGCCGCTGGCGGAGATGCTGGGCCAGCCGGTGACCCTGAAGACACGTCTGGCCGATGGCGACTGGCACACCCGCACCGGCCTGGTCACCGAGGCCGAATGCATCGGTGCCGATGGTGGCCTTGCGCGCTACCGCCTGCGCCTGGTGCCATGGATCCACCTGCTGGCCCAGTCCCGGCAAAGCCGGCTCTACCAGGACATGACGGCGCTGCAGATCGTGGAGGCGGTCTTCGCGCGCCACGCCCCGCTCGCCGCCTGGCGCGTGACCGGCGAGGTCGGTCCCTTCATGGCCGACGCGCGCGTGCGCAGCAACTGCGCGCAGTACCGCGAGTCCGACTGGGAGTTCGTCACCCGCCTGCTCGCCGAGGAAGGCCTGGGCTTCTACATCGAAGACAATCCGGAGGCGCCGGCAGGCCACGACGTGGTGCTGTTCGCCGATTCAAGCCAGGCGTCGGAGGAGCGGAGTTCCGCGGCCGGCAACGGCATCCGCTTCCATCGCGACGCGGCCACCGAAGCCAGCGACGCGGTGCAGGGGTTCGGTGCCCAGTACACGCTGGGTTCGACCGGACTGGTGTGGCTGAGCCAGGACTACAAGTCCCACCGGGCGCTGGGCGTGCAGACGCCGCTGGACAACGCGATCGAGTCCGTCAGGCTGGAGCTCTACGACCCCACTGGTCCGCATGCGTTCGCCGACGAAGCCCAGGCCCGCCGCTATCTGGCGCTGGCCGGTGAGGCCCATGAGGCGCAGCAGCAGGCCTGGCTGGGCCTGGGCAGCGTGCGCAGCTTCCGCTCCGGCAACTGGTTCCGGCTCACGGATGCGCCGGACGATGGCGTCCACGCAGGACCACCGGAAGTGCTGCTGGCGGCGGTGCGGCACGAGGGCGTGAACAACCTGCCCGACGCGCTGGTCGACGCGCTCGAGGCCGGGCTTGCGGGCGACCTGGTGGAGCCGGTCGACGCGCTCGACGACGAGATCCTGCTGCCGCCCGGACTGTGCGCGTTCCTGGAGCAGTCCGACGATCCCCTGCTCCGCCGGCAACGCACCCGTCGCGCCGACGCGGTGGGCTATGCCTGCAGCTTCCACGGCCTGCCGCGCTCGCTGCCGTGGCGCCCGGTGCTCGCCGACGGCACCGGTGCGCGCTGGAATCCCCGCCCCACCGTGAACGGCCCGCAGACCGCGGTCGTGGTCGGGCCCGACGGCGAAACCAGCCCCCGCGATGCCAAAGAGCTCTACTGCGACCGGCTTGGCCGGGTGCGGCTGCGGCTGCGCTGGCAGGGCGACGTCCCGACCACGGCCTGGGTCCGCGTGGCGCAGCGCCAGGCCGGCCCCGGTGGCGTGGGCATGCAGTGGCTGCCCAGGATCGGGACCGAAGTGGTGGTGGTGTTCATCGACAACGATGTCGACCGTCCGCTGGTCCTGGGCGGCGTCTACGATGGCCAGGGCGAAGGCGGCATCGCGCCCACGCCCGGCGGCGAGGCCGCGCCGGCGCCCGGCGATGTCTACGCCCGGGCCTCGGACCATGTGCCCAGTGCGCAGGGCAACCTTGCCGGCGGTCATGCCCCGCCTTGGCACGGCGCGGGCGCCGGTGACGATGCGCACCGCAACGCCGCCGCGCTGGGCGGCGTCAAATCCAGGGAATTCGGCGGCACCGGCAGCAACCAGCTGGTATTCGACGACAGCGATGGCCAGCTGCGCATCCAGTTCGCCACCACGCACGCCGCCAGCCAGTTCAACGCCGGCCACCTGCTGCACCAGGCCGACAACTTCCGCGGCAGCTTCCGTGGCCAGGGCTGGGAGCTGCGCACCGACGCCTATGGCGCGCTCCGCGCTCGCTCGGGGCTGTGGGTAAGCACGTATGCGATCGACGCCGCCGACCCGGCCGGAGAGCCCACGCCCGCCACGGCCCTGCTGAAGCAGGCCGTGCAGCTGGTGCAGACCTTCGACGAGGCGGCATCCACGCACCACACGGTTGGCTATTCCAGCCACCGCGGCACCGGCAGCGACCAGCGCTCGAAGCTGTTGGCCGACACGCCACCGGTCAAGGGGCTGCTGGCCAGCATGCAGGCCCAGGTTCCCGGCGACGGCTACGAGGCGGCCCGCGAGGCGGCCGCGCAGCGCAGCCCTGCGGTGGCAGACGGCCACCTGCCGCACAGCGGCGACGCCCTCGTCGGCTTTGCCGCAAAGGCCGGCCTGGGCCTGGTGGCCGGACAGAGCCTGCAGTGGCTGGCCGGCGAAACCCTGACCCTGGCCAGCGGCGGCGACACCAGCTGGGCCATCAGCGGCGACCTGCGCGTGCACACCGGCCAGGCCATCGGCCTGCTCGCGGGTGCCACGAAGGGAGACGGTCTGCGCCTGATCGCCGGCAAGGGCCCGGTGGAAGCGCAGGCCCGCCAGGGCCAGCTGCGGCTGCGCGCGCGCGACCAGCTCAGGCTGGTCTCGGCCACGGCCGCGGTCGAGCTGGCGGCCGGCAAGCGCGTCGTACTCAAGACCGCCGGCGGCGCTAGCCTTGTGATCGAAGGCGGTGGCATGACCTGGGCCTGCCCGGGTGAGATCCGCGTGCACGCCTCCAATTACCGGTTCGACGGCCCGGCCCAGCTCAGCCGGGAAATGAACACCTGGCCCGAGACCGACTTCAACCAGCGCCACGTGCTGCGGCACCGCCGGACCGGCGAGCCGCTGCGCAACATGCCGGTGGAGATCACCCGCGGCGACGGCGCGCGCATGCGGGTGACGACCGACGGCGATGGCCGCCTGCCACTGCAGCAGGGGTTGTCGCTGGAAGAGGTCGTCATCAAAGTGTTGAACAGGGAGTAGCCCGGGATGTCCGGACACGACGACAGGGAAATCACCGTCCACCAGAGCGGACGCGACGGACAGGGACGGCCGGTGGCGCACACGCGGCTGACGCCACGGACCGATGATCGCGAGTGCGCGGTGCTATGCGAGCCCGATGCAGTGATCCCGATCGTGTTCCTGCCCGGGATCATGGGAACCAACCTGCGTCTGGAGGGCGGCGGAAAGGTCGCCTGGCGCCCACCGAACACGGATGGCGTGGTGTCGATCCTGAGCGCGATCGGCACCCTGGTGGGCTTTTTCTTCCGCGGACCGGCCACCCGCCAGCGGCTGCTGGATCCCGACACCACCGAGGTCGATGACCGCGGACCGATCGATACCGGCGGCAGCCTCGACCGCGACGAAGCGCGCAGGCGCGGCTGGGGCACGCTGATGCGCTCGGCCTACCACCCCGCGATGAGCCTGCTGCAGCAGGAGCTCAACGCGCTGATGGAAAACGCGGAGCTCCTGGGGGAATGGCGCGACGACATGCTCTACCGCCGTGCCGCCGCGGACTACGGTGACGGCACCGGCGCCGAAGCCCTGACCGGCGACGAGCTCCGGCACGCCGCCCGCTACCGCTTCGAGGTCTGGGCGGGTGGCTACAACTGGCTGCAGTCCAATGACGCCAGCGGCAGCAAGCTCGCCAGCCACATCGACGAGGTGGTCCTGCAGCACTATCGCGAAGAACTCGGCAGCGGCGTTGCCGAGCGCATGAAGGTGGTGCTGGTCACCCACTCCATGGGCGGCTTCGTGGCGCGTGCCCTGACCGGCATCCATGGCAACGACAAGGTGCTGGGCTCGGTGCTGGGGGTGATGCCGGCCGTGGGCGCACCCGCCACCTACAAGCGGATGCGCTCGGGTTTCGAGGGCTTCGCCAACGTGGTGCTGGGGCGCAACGCCGCGGAGGTCACGGCGATCATGGCCAATTCCCCGGGTGCCATGGAGCTGCTGCCGACCGACGAATACGGCCAGGGCGCCGGCGCGCACGACTATGCCTGGCTGAAGCTGGGCGGCGCAGCCGGCGGCCGGCCGTGGACACACGCGCTGCCGCAGTCGGGCGACCCGTATGCGGAGATCTACCAGAGCCGTGACTGGTACGGACTGGTGCCCGAGCACAACCAGTCCCTGCTGGACCCCGCCGGCCTGCTGCCGGATGCCGGGGAAGAAGTGTTCTCGAGGTCCGGGGGCACCGACCCCTTCGCCATGTTCGACACGCGGATCGACGACGTCCACGCCTTCCACGACAACATCCGCGGCCATTACCCCGCGCCGGCGTATGCCCATTACGGCGACGACAGCAAGCGCAAGGCCTGGTCGGAAGTGCACTGGGACGGCGCGGCCCTGCCGGCCGACGGCGGCCCGGGCCAGCATCTGGTGCTGGACGACAACGGCAAGGAAAGGATGCGCCTGCAGGTGGACGGCGCCACCGTCAGGCTGGACATCGCGGGCCCCGGCGGCAACGGCGATGAAACCGTGCCGGCGCTGTCGAGCCGTGCACCGGGCCTGGCCGGGGTGGAAGCCGACTTCCGCCAGGGCGACCAGGGCAGCGGCGCGCACGTGGACAAAAACGCAAAGGGCAAGGTGACCAAGGGCTATGAGCACCAGCACAGTTACAACGATCCGCGGGCGCTGTGGGCCACGCTCTACGGTATCGTCAAAATTTCGCAGCAGGCGGACTGGGCATGAAACTGATGCTGGGACTTGCACTGGTGTCGGCGATGGCCGCAGGACACGCTGAGGAGCGGCAGATGAGCACGGAAGGCAACACCACCTACTGCCTGGGGCGGTACCTGATCGACCTGCCGGCGGGCAGCCGGGTCTCGGCGCGCTACACCTTTGCCGGCTCCAGGGTGGACACCCATGCAGGGGTCTCCAGGGAAGGCTTCGCCGACAGGCTGGCCGCGCGCGAGGCCGGGCTGCGGAACGCCGCGCACCGCGACGGTGACTCGATGTACGTCGCGCGCGAAGACATCGCCACCGGGCAGGTCTCGCTGGTGTCGTGGGCCAGCCCGAACAGCCGTCGCCTGTACCGGTACGACGACTTCGCCTGGTTCCCGGCCGGGCAGGTGCTCTACCAGTTCCAGGGCGAAGGCGACGCCACGCCGCAGGCGCGGGCCAAGGCCACTGCGCACGGGCGCGAAGTGCTCGGTGCGTTGCGCCCGCGCGCGCGCGCCGAGGTGCCGGCGGGACCCGGCTTCTGCATCGACTCCGGTGTCATCGCGCACAGTCGCCTCAACCGGGAAGAGGTCACCGCGACCATCCGCCTGCGCGACTACCCCACGGTGACGCTGGACTTCATGTCCTACACCACCGGTCGCCCCGCGAGCGGGCTGCTGAAGCGGGCCGCGTCGGTCCCGCCGGGCTATGAAGACGTGGCTGCACGGATGACCAACCTGCGCCGCGGCGATCGCGACCTGGGCCCGGTGCAGGGCCAGGAAGTACTGGTACGCGCAGACGCGGACGGGAAGACGGCCTACCAGTTTCTGTGGGAATCGCAGGGGCAGGCCAATTCGATCGAACACCCCTTCCTGTCGCTGGAGCTGGGCACCACCGGCGAAACCGACGACAGCGGCGAAGTGATCGACGCGCCCTTCGGCTCCAGCGAAGACGCGCTGGCGCTCTGGGACGCCATCCTCGACTCCCTGCGCCTGAGGCCCGGCGCGGTTTCCCCGCGCTGACCCGCGGTCGGCACGGGAACAATTAGGTATGGCCATGGATCTGCCCGCCTGGACACGTCTGGTATCGCAGCACAATCGGCTGATCGAGCTGGAGACCACCCTGCCCGACGCGTTCGCGGTCGAGCGCTTCCGCGCCCGCGAAGCGGTGAGCGAACCCTTCCTGTTCGAGATCGACTGCCTGTCGGCCAACGCCTCCATCGACCTGCGACCACTGCTTTCGACGGAGGCCACGCTGCGCCTGCGCGGCCCCGGCGGCGGCCGGACCTGGCACGGCTGCTGCACGCAGGCCGCGCAGCTCGGCTCGGAGGGTGGCCTTGCGCGCTACCGCATCCGGCTTGAGCCGTGGACGGCCCTGCTGCGCCTGCGTCGCAACCGCCTGATCCACCAGGACCTGGACGAGCGCGGCATCATCGAGCGGCTGTTCGCGCACTATCCCCAGGCCAACTACCGCTTCGACATCAGCCGGCCGCTGTCGCCGCGTCCGGTACGCACGCAGTGGGAGTCCGACTTCGATTTCCTGGCCCGCCTGCTGGCCGACGCCGGCCTGGCCTACCGCTTCGAACATCCCGGCGACGCGGACCGCCAGTCCGGCGCGCGGGCCAGCCACGTGCTGGTGATCCACGACGACCAGGCGAGCGCGCCCGAGGCGTCGCCCGCCACGCTGCGCTTCCACCGGGTCGACGCTACCGAGGCGGAGGATGCGGCGGTGCTCTTCACCGAGAAGCGCCAGGTCACCACGAACGCTGTGGCGGTTGCGAGCTGGGAGCGCGACCAGGTGCGCATGTCCGCCGCCCGGGCGGAGCTGGACGCAACCGGCCTGCCCACGCTGGAGGTCTACCAGGCCGCACGCAGCGGCGCGTTCCCCACCGCCGCGCTGGCGCAGTCCGCCGCGGACCTGCGGCTGCAGGCCCTGCACCTTCCGGCCCGGCTGCATGCCGGCGCCGGCAGCGGCCGTGGCCTGGCGCCGGGCCACGCCTTCACCCTGGAGCAGCACCCCGACCTGCACGGCGACCGCTTCGTTCCGCTGGTGGTCGAGCACACCGCGGTCAACAACCTGGGCAGCCACGCCGTGACCCTGCTCGGGTCGCCGGCGCTGGAAGAAGGCGATTACCGCAACCGTTTCGTATGCGTGCCTGCCGGCGTCGCGGTGGTCCCGATGCACATCCCCCGGCCCACGGCGCCCGGCCCGCAGACCGCGCTGGTGGTCGGCCTGCCGGACGCCGGCGTGACCTCCAGCCGCGACCATGAAGTCCGGCTGCAGTTCTGGTGGCAGCGCGGCGCTTTGCCTAACCCCGGCGGCCTGCAGGACACCGGCGGCAAGGATCCGGGACATGCCCCCGGCGACGCTTCCAGCGGCACCTGGGTGCCGGTCGCCGAGTCCGTGGCGGGTCCCGATTTCGGCAGCCACTTCCTGCCGCGCCTGGGCAGCGAAGTGCTGGTGGACTTCGAGCATGGCGACCTCGACCGGCCGGTCGTGGTCGCGCAGCTGTACGGTGGCGCGCATCTCCCGCCCTACGCCGGTGGCGAGGACAGCGAATCCAACCACCCGGGCGTGCTCAGCGGCCTGCGCACCACCGGCCTGGACGGCCAGCAGGACAGCCGCTGGATCGTCGATGACACGCCGCGGCAGCTGCGCCACCAGCTCGATACCGGACTGGCCGCCAGCCGGCTCGGCCTCGGGCTGCTGATCGACCAGACGGACGCCAACCGCGGTGGCTTGCGCGGCGAAGGCTTCGAGCTCGATACCCGGGGCTGGTCGATGCAGCGCGCCGGCGAGGGCTTCCTGATCTCGACCAGCGCGCGCCCGGCTGCGGCCTCGACCTTACATGACGCCGCGGAGGCGGTGGCAGGGCTGGAGGCCGCGGTGCGTACGGCGACCAGCCTCTCCGAACGGGTCGCCGGCGTGGACGGCTTCCCGTTGCAGGCCAACCCGCGGCAGGAGGCGCTGCTGGAAGCGATCGACCCCCTGCGCAAGGGCCGCTACGACGGGCCGGTCAACAGCCAGCCTGCGGCCCGGCCCAAGGGCCAGGGGCGCGAACCCGGCGACGAGGTGGAACGCATCGACGGGCCGCGGATGCTGCAGGAAAGCGCCAGCCACCTGGTGTACGGCACCTCGCACAGCCTGCTGGCCTACGCCGGTGGTGCCCAGCACTGGACCGCGGGCGAAGGCGCGCATCTCGCTGCGGGCGCCACCTTCGCCGCAGTGTCCGGCGCGTCGGCGGGCTGCTTCGCCGGCAGCGGTACGCTGCAGATGGTCGCCGCCAGTGGCCCGCTCAGCCTGCAGGCCCATGCAGCGGGGCTGGAGGTCCTTGCAGACAGGACGGTCAGCATCACCAGCACCGAAAGCACGATCGAAGTGACGGCGCAGGAAAAAATCGTGCTCCAGGCCGGGGAATCGGCGATCACCCTGGAAGGCGGCGATATCGTCTTCGCCTGCCCGGGCGACTTCACCGTCAAGAGCAGCCAGAACCTGTTCCTGGGCGGCGAACGCAACGCCGCCGCCCTACCCGCGCTGCCTGCGGCCGAGTTCGCCTTCGTCTCCAGCCTGCGCTTCGCGGTGACCGGCAGCGACTCGCTGGCCGAATCGATGGGCTGGGTCGGCCGCAACTTCAAGGTCCGCGACGGCGAGGGCGCGACACTGGCCTCCGGCGTGGTCGACGCCAGCGGCCGCCTGCCGCGGGCCACCCATGACGGCCTGGGCACCGAACTCACCCTGGAGATCGGCGATGGCGGCTGGAAGACGCTTGCAGCCGCCCCTGCCGCCACGGCGCCGGAGGCGGACCCGGAATCAGAGGCTGCGCCCGAACCCCTGCACGCCGACGGCAACCGCTACTCGCAGCAGCTGCTGGACGATGCCGTCGAATCCCCGCTTGATCCCGGACTCATCGCCGAACTGCTCGGCCTGGACGCCCCGTGAGGACGCCGATGCACCGTTTCCTGGTCACCGCCCTGCTGCTCTGCGCCGTTGGCTCCGCCTCCGCCCAGAACTACGCCAGTGGCGAGCACGTGCTCGACTCCGCGCAGGGCGAGCTGCGCATCAACGTGGGCCTCGTCTCCCACCTCAACGCGCACACGTTCCACGTGTACACGTTCCAGTTCCGGCCCAGCGGAGAAACGGCCTGGCACCAGCTGCCGCTGGTGCGCGACGCCGCGGATCCCGCGCTCGACTTCATCCTCACCAGGACGGCCACCGCCGACTTCACCACCCGCGATGCGCGGCTGGCGGTCGACGGTCCCGCGCCCGGCCTCGCGATTGCTGCGCTGGAGTACGAAGACACACCGTATGACGATGACGCCAGGGTCCGGGTGGAAACGTTCGCCCTGAAGCGGCTGGACGAGGAAGGGCGCTGGATCTTCGAAAGGCAGGGCGAGTCGCTGGCCGCGCCCGGGACCACGATCGAGGAGGCGCTGCGCCCATGAGCAGGCCGCTGGTCAGTGCTGTCTACCATCGCGAGATCAAGACCGTGGAGTTCACCGCCGACAACGGCGACCGCCTGCTGCGCACGGGCGGCACCCTGGCGTGGCGCCTGAACAACCCCGGCAACCTGCGGCCGAGCCGGCTCTACCAGGGGGTCATCGGCACCGCGGACACGCCCAACGGCGCGTTCGCGATCTTCTCCAGCCCCGAGACCGGGCGCGCGGAAAAGCGCGCGCTGCTGCGCCGCCGCTACGACACGCTTTCGCTTCGCGATGCGATCTACACCTATGCACCGCCGGTCGAGAACGATACGGAGAAATACCTCGGCTTTGTCATCAAGCGCACGGGGCTGGCCCGGGACAGGCTGCTCAGCGACATGAGCGACGCCGAGCTCGGCGGGATCATGTCGGCCATGGAGCAGATGGAGGGCTACAACGCCAGCGTCGATACCCGCCAGGAGCGCTGGGTCCACGTGACCTCGGTCGCGCTGTCCGACGGCGCCCGCCCCCTGCCCGACCATCCGGTCACGGTCCAGCGCGGGAACGGGGAGAGCCGCGACGTCACCACCAATGCGCAGGGCGCGCTTCCGCCGCTGGTCACGCGCACCGCGGGCGAAGAAGTCGTGCTTCTGGAAACGGGCGGCGAGAAGGCGGAAATCGGGCGACTGACGCTGCTGGATACGTCCATCTCGATCGTCTTCGCGCGCCTGAGCGAGATCTTCACCGCAGCCTCCCAGCCGCACAATCCCCCGGCGGAGGCGACGGAAGCGGCACCGGAACGCAAACCGATCCGCTACGTGGTGCAACCCGGCGACACGCTTTCGGCGATCGCCCAGCGCTTCAAGACCACTGCAGGGGCGCTGCAGCAGTCGAATGCCGCGACCATCCGCAACGCCAACAGCATCCGGCCCGGCCAGGTGGTCTGGATCCATGGCGAGGGCCAGCAGGCCGCTCCTGCCCGCTACACGGTGGTCCGCGGCGACACCCTGGCCGCGATCGCCTCCAGGCACCGGACCAGCGTCGACCGGATCATGGCGGTGAACCAGGGAGCCATCGCCAACCGCAACGTGATCAGCCCGGGGCAGGTCATCGACCTTCCCGCCGGCGTCGTCGCCAGCGCGCCCGCCGCAGCGCCCCCCCGGCCCGCCCGCACCGGCGGCACCCAGTCCACGGCCAGTACGCGCAGCCGCGAGAACCAGGGCCATCCCCTGGCCATCGTCCAGCTCGACCAGCGCCGCGCGCCCTGGATGGAACACGCCTACGCCGAAGCCAGCCGCTGGGCCGGCAAGACCGAGGACGTGATCGGCAAGACGATCAACTACCACCATGAGCTGGGCACGAAGTGGCTGCCTTCCATGTCGGGGACCAACAACGCCTGGTGCGCATCGTTCGTCAACTGGTGCCTCAAGGAGGCCGGCTACACCATCTCGCGGGAACACTACCGGGCGCGTTCGTTCGCGAGCGACGCCGCCTTTTCACAGATCGACGCGCCGATCTATGGCGCGATCGGCATGCGCGGCACCAGCCACGTCGGCTTCGTCTACGCAGTGGCCAGCAACGGCAATCCGATCCTGCTGGGCGGGAACCAGGGCGACCAGATCAATTTCAGCGCCTTCGGCAAAAGCACGATGCGGTACTACGTGCCCCTGGCCTATGCCGAATTCGCCGCAACCGAGCTGGAGGATCCGAACCTGGACGTGACCACATCCGCTGCGCTCAACCAGGCCCTGGATATTTCCGTCAACCAGAAGGCGTCGGGCAATGAGCGCTAGGACACGGATGGCTTTCTGGCCGCTGCTCCTGGCCGGTGTGGCCGGCCTGGCCGGCTGCAACGATGCCAGCAGCCCGCCACCGCCCGTGACGACGCCGGCGACCGGGGCCGAGACCCGGGCAGAAGCCACAGATGCCGCAGGCACGCCGCATGGCATCCGGGCGGAACCCGTGGACGCCGCCAGCTTGGTACTGCCTGCCGTCGCGGATGAGGGCAAACTCCTGCACGCGCTGGCATACCGCGATGCAAACGGCTCGAACCTGCTGGTCTTCCGACGCGCGCAGTCCATGTCGGAAAGCGAGGACGGCGACATCGAAACGATCGCGCTGACGGTCACGCACTACCTTGACGCTTCCGACGACGCAGCCCCCGGATGGCGGGAGACGTGGCAGGCCGGTGAAACCACGCACTGTGACGGCCTGGATTTCGAAGCCGGCTTCCTGGAACGGGCCACCCGGGTCGAAGACCTCGACGACGACGGCATCGCCGAGCTGGTGGTCGGCTACAGCGGATTCTGCGGCGGCGGAATCGATCCCCATGACATCAAGCTGGTCCTGCACGCCGGAGGGCGTGAGTACGTCTTGCAGGGCGAATCACTGGTGCAGCCCCCGGACGGCAGCCCCTCTTTCGGCGGACACTACGCCACCACGCCGGCATCGGAAGACATCCCGCCGCCGCTGCGCGCCGCGCTGCTCGAAGCATGGAGCCGCGTGAAGACCCACCCGATTCCATAAGGAGAACTGCGATGGCCTTGCCATGGATCCTGGTAGGTGACGCGATCGACCACGGCGGCACTGTCGTGGCTGGCGCACCCGCGGTCAGCCTGGGCGGACGCCAGGTCGCGCGCATCGGCGACGCGGTCGTCTGCAGCCAGCATGGAAGCACCACCATCGTGACGGGAGACCCGGGCGTGGTCATCCTCGGCAGCCCGGTCGCGCGCCATGGCGACAAGACTGCGTGCGGTGCCAGCCTGATCGCCTCGCAAAGCACGACGTCCAACGGATAGCCCGGGATCGAACAAAAAAAAAGCTGCAGGCGCAATGCCTGCAGCTTCGATCTGGAGCGGGAAACGAGACTCGAACTCGCGACCCCGACCTTGGCAAGGTCGTGCTCTACCAACTGAGCTATTCCCGCGTTGTGAGCCAGCAATTGTAATGCCCGGAAAAAAACTGTCAACACCCCCCGATCATCGAATTCCCTACCCCCGACTTTTTTAAGAGCAGCTATAGCTGCGACCAGATGCCCCCCGCCTTTGTGGGAGCAGCTTTTAAGGCCGCCGGCGGCGGGACGGCGGGCGGCGCGTGCGAGGGGGTTACTGGCTGCGGCGTTCGCTTTCGCGGAGTGCGGGCCAGGCGGCGCGCAGGTAGAGGAAGCCCGACCAGAGGGTCAGCAGGGCGGCGACGGCCAGCATCCAGTCGCCGATGTGGAAGATCGGCGTGCCCAGCCAGGGCTCGGGGCGCGGCGGGTTCTTGTCGGGGGTGACGGCGTACAGCAGGGCCAGCAGGGCGACCATCTGCGCGACCGTCTTGACCTTGCCGATGGCGGCCACCTTCACGGTGGCGCGCTGGCCGAGTTCGGCCATCCATTCGCGCAGGGCGGACACGGCGATCTCGCGGCCGACGATCACCGCCGCCCAGAACGCCATCCACGGCGTGGGATGCCCCTGCACGATCAAAAACAGCGCGGTGGCGACCATCAGCTTGTCGGCCACGGGGTCGAGGAAGGCGCCGAAGGCCGACGACATCTGGTAGCGGCGCGCGATCCAGCCGTCCAACCAGTCGGTGATGGCGGCCAGGCCGAACACGCCGGCGGTGGCGAAGTTGCTCCACTGCCAGGGCATGTAGAACGTCGCCACCATTACGGGGATCAACAGGATGCGGAGCAGGGTCAGCCAGGTGGGAAGGGTGAGCTTCATGGGTCCTTCTGGGGTCGCGTTGCAGCTGGCGCGGGGGCGTCCAGGCCGTGCAGTGTGGCGTAAATCCGTTCGGCCAGCGCGAGATTGACGCCTTCCACGCGCGCGATTTCCGCAACGCCCGCGGCGCGCAGGCCGCCCAGGCCGCCGAAATGCTTGAGCAGCGACGCGCGCCGGCGCGGGCCGATGCCGGGGATGTCTTCGAGCCGGCTGGTGCTGCGCGCTTTTTGCCGGCGGCCGCGATGCCCGGTGATGGCGAAGCGGTGGGCTTCATCGCGCACCTGCTGCACCAGCTGCAGGCCGGGCGATGCGGCGCCGGGCTTTACTTCGCTGCCGTCCGGCAGCAGCAGGGTCTCATCGCCGGCCTTGCGCGCTTCGCCCTTGGCCACGCCGACAATAGTGATCCCCCCGGCGATGCCGAGTTCGGCCAGCACGGCCTTGGCCTGGCCCACCTGCCCCGCCCCGCCATCGATCAGCAGCAGGTCGGGCAGCACGGCGTCGTCGTTGCCGGCGGCGCGCTTGAAGCGCCGGGTCAGGGCCTGGTGCATGGCGGCGTAGTCGTCGCCGGGTTCGATGCCGCTGATGTTGTAGCGGCGGTACTGGCCGCGCACCGCGCCTTCGGCATCGAACACCACCTGCGACGCGACGGTGGCCTCGCCCATGGTGTGGCTGATGTCGAAGCACTCGATGCGCCTGGCGGGCTCGGCCAGGCCCAGCAGTTCGCGCAGCGATTCGGCGCGCGCGGCCTGCGCGGCCTGGCTGCCGAGCTGGGTGGCGAGCGAGTTCTCGGCGTTGCGGCGGGCAAGGTCGAGATAACCGGCGCGCTCGCCGCGGACGCTGGTCTTCAGCGTGACCTTGCGGCCGGCCTGCAGCGCGAAGGCTTCTTCAAGCAGCGGCACATCCTCGATCACGCGGTCGAGCACGATCTCGCGCGGCGGCTGGTGCGCGATGTAGTACTGGGCGACGAAGGCGGCCAGCACTTCGGCGGGCTCGTCGACGCCGTTGGTTTTCGGGAAGAAGGCGCGGGTGCCGAAGTTGCGGCCGTCGCGGAAGGCCAGCAGCAGCACGCAGGCATTGGTGCCCTGCATGGCGATAGCGAGCACGTCGAGATCCGCGGCGTGGCCGTCGACGTACTGGCGCGCCTGCATGCTGCGCAGGCTGGCGAGGGTGTCGCGCAGGCGGGCGGCGTTCTCGAAGTCCAGGCGTTCGCTGGCGGCTTCCATCGAGGCGGCGAGTTCGTCAAGCAGTTCGTCGCTGTGGCCTTCAAGGAACATCCGCACGCGGCGCACGGCGGCTTCGTATTCGGCGGCCTCCACCAGGCCCACGCAGGGCGCGCTGCAGCGGCCGATCTGGTACTGCAGGCAGGGGCGCGTGCGGTTCTTGAAGACGCTGTCTTCGCAGCTGCGCAGCTTGAACAGCTTGTGCAGCAGGTTCAGCGTTTCGCGCACCGCGACCACGCTGGAGTACGGGCCGTAGTAGCGGCCGGGCACCGACTGCGGGCCGCGGTGGAGCGCGATGCGCGGCCACTCTTCGCGGGTCATCAGCAGGTGCGGGTAGCTCTTGTCGTCGCGCAGCAGCACGTTGTAGCGCGGCTTGAGCGATTTGATCAGCTGGTTTTCCAGCAGCAGCGCTTCGGCCTCGGTGCGGGTGACCGTGACCTCCATGCGCGCGACCTGGGACAGCATCGCGGCGGTGCGCGCGTTCTTGGGGCTGGCGCTGAAGTAGCTGGCCACGCGCTTCTTCAGCGCACCGGCCTTGCCGACGTAAAGCACGCTGTCGTCGGCGGCGTACATGCGGTACACGCCGGGGGCAGTGCTGAGGCCGCGGACGAAGTCCTTGCCGTCGAAGGCGGGCGCGGCGCCGGGGTCGCCGGCCGCGGTCATTCGCCGATGGGAACGTGCTTCAGGCTTCCGTCCCGGGTGTCATAGCGGAGTACGGCGTGGGCGTCGGTATCGGCGATCCAGACCACGCCGTCGGCCACGGCCATTCCGCAGGGTGCGTGCAGGCGCTGCGGCAGGGTGACGGTGGTGAGTTCACCGCCGCCCAGGCGCAGCGAGCGCAGGCAGTCGTTGCCGCTGTCGGCGATCCACAACACCGGCGCATCGGGATCAAGCGCGATCGCCTGCGGCTGCTGCAGGCGCGCGCTGGCGCGGGCGCCGTCGCCGCTGCCGTGGCTCCAGGGGCCCTGCCCCACCAGGGTGGTGACCTGGCCGGTGCGCACGTTGGCCGAGCGGATCGCGGAGCCCGCGGCATCGCAGACATAGACCACCTGCTGCACGGCGGCGAGCGAGGCGGGTTCGGCGAACGAGGCCTGTTCGCGCGCGCCATCGTCCACGGCCAGCGCGCCGGAGCCGGCCAGGAGCGTCATCGCCGGGGCGCCGAGATCGAAGGACCAGACGCGGTTGTCGCCGGCGGTGGCGATGTGCAGGTTGCCGGCGGCCAGCGACACCGCGCGCGGCTGGTCCAGGGCGACCATCCGCGGATCGGCCACCGGGCCTTGATTTGGAACACCGGGGCGGCCGGCGCCGACCACGGTGTCGATATCGCCGCTGCGCAGCTGGATGCGGCGCACGGCGTGGTTGCCGGTATCGGCGATGTAGAGCGTGTCGCGTTCGATGCACAGCCCCTGCGGGCGGCTGAAGGCGGCAAGCTCCATCGGGCCATCGATGAAGCCGGCGCCGCCGCTGCCGAACTGGCGCAGCACGCGGCCGCTGAGGTCGCACTCGAGCACGCGATGGTGGCCGCTGTCGGCGACGTACAGGTAGTTGCCCGACAGCGCCAGGCCGACCGGGAAGCGCAGCGGCAGGACCGGTTCGCCGCCGCGGCGCATCTCGATGCGTTCGGCGTTGAGCGAGCGCGGGGTGGCTTCGGACTGCAGGCGGCTGATGGCGGAATCGATCCCGCGCAGCTGGCCATCGCCGACGAAGCGGTCGCGCACCTGGCCTTCGGCATCGATCAGCACCACCGTGGGCCAGGCCTGGATGCCGTAGTGCTGCCACAGCGTCCAGTCGGCATCGTGGCCGACCGGGAATTCGAAATTGTTGCGCGCCAGGCGCTTGCCCACGCGCCGCGGCTCGCGCTCGTGGTCGAAGCGCGGCACGTGCACCGCGACCACGTTGAGGCGGTCGGGATGGCGGTTGCGCAGGTGGTTGAGGTCGACCAGGGTCTGGCTGGACCAGGCCGAGCCCGCGTTGACGAACGCGAGCGCGGTCACCCGGCCGCGCAGCTGGGACATGCGCAAGGGTTCGGTGGTGTTGAGCCAGTCGATGCCTGGCGGGAATTCGGGTGCGGCCTGCATGTCTGGATCTTACTTCAAGCCTTCGGGCAATTGAGGCGCAGCGGGCGGAGGTCAGCGGGCGCCGTGGGCCGCTTGGGCGGCGGCGATGCGGAGTTCGGCGCGCGCGAGGTCTTCGGGCGTATCCACGCCGGGCGGAAACTGCTCCGGCGACAGGGCGACGGCGATGCGATGGCCGTGCTCGAGGGCGCGCAGCTGTTCCAGCGATTCGGCCTGCTCCAGCGGCGTGGGCGGCAGCGCCGCGAAGCGTTTCAGGAAGCCGGCGCGATAGGCATAGATGCCGATGTGGCGCAGCCAGTGGCCGCCGGGCGGGAGCGTGGCGCGGCCTTCGGCCGTGGACCAGGCGTCGCGCGGCCAGGGGATCGGGGCGCGGCTGAAATACAGGGCGTCGCCGCTGGCGGCGCGGACCAGCTTGACCGCGTTGGGATCGGCGAGCGTGGCGGCGGCGTCCACCGGCGTGGCGAGGGTCGCCATCTCGGCACCGGAGTCCAGCAGCGCCGTGGCCACGGCGCGGATGCCGGCGGCGGGCGCGAAGGGTTCGTCGCCCTGCAGGTTGACCACCACGGTGTCGTCGGCCCAGCCGGCGATGGCGGCGCACTCGGCCAGGCGGTCGCTACCGGAGGTGTGGTGCGGCGAGGTCATGGCGATGCGGACGCCGCTGTTGGCGAGTGCGTCGGCGATGCGGTCGTCATCGGCGGCCACCCAGACCGCGTCCGCGCCCGCGGCCAGCGCGCGGCGGGCGACGTGCAGGACCAGCGGCTCGCCCGCGAGCAGGCGCAGCGGTTTGCCCGGAAGGCGCGACGCGGCGAAACGCGCGGGGATGGCGACGGTAAAGGATTGCCTGGTCATGCCCCGATTGTGCCCCGATTGTGCCGCCCTGACCCGCAGGAGCCGCTTTTGTGGGAGCGGCTATAGCCGCTCCCACAGTCGCGCTGACCCGATCGAGGCTATAGCGGCTCCCACAGAGTCAGGCGGGGGCGAGCTTGGCCAGCAGCGCGACCCAGAAGGCTTCGGGGAGCTCGGCGCGTACGGGGACGGCGTAGTGGCGCTCGCCGACGAAGGCGGCGCACTTCACGGCGTCCTTGGCGGTCATCAGCACCGGCAGGTCGCTGCCGAAGCGCAGGTCGCCTTCGACATAGGCGTGGTGGTCGGGGAACGCGTGCGGCACCACGGCGATGTCGAGGGCGCGCAACATTTCGAAGAAGCGCTCCGGGTCACCGATGCCCGCCACCGCGTGCACGCGCTGCCCGGCGAACGCCGACAGCGGCAGGCCGCGGCCGCCGAGCAGCGGCACGGCGTCGCCGGGTGCCAGCCACATCGGCCACTCGCCAAAGCCGGCGGCGATGTCGGGATCGCTGCCGGCGTTGAGCACGCGGAAGTCGCAGGCCGCGGCGCGCGCGGCGGGCTCGCGCATGGGGCCGGCGGGGATCGGCAGGCCGTTGCCGTGGCGGCGGCGGCCATCGATGACTTCGATCTCGATGTCGCGCGCCAGCGCGTAGTGCTGCAGGCCGTCGTCGCAGACCACGATGTCGCAGCCGGCGGCGGCCAGCGCGCGCGCGGCGGCGACGCGGTCGCGGTCGACGCGCACCCGGGCTTCGGACTGGCGCGCGATCAGCACCGGCTCGTCACCGCCCTGGGCTGCGGGCGTGCCGGCTTCGACCCACAGCGGCTTCGACTCGTCCGCGCGGCCGTAGCCGCGGGTGGCGACGCCGGGATTCCAGCCCTCGGCGCGCAGGCGTTCGACGATGGCGATGGTCAGCGGCGTCTTGCCGCTGCCGCCGGCGACCAGGTTGCCGACCACCAGCACCGGCACCTTCACCCGGCGCTTCCCCAGCAGCCCGATGCGGTACAGGCGCACGCGCAGCGCGACCAGCGCGGCGTACACGCGCGACACCGCGTGCGCCCACAGCGGCACGCGGCCGCCGCCGTACCACCAGCGCGGGGTTTCGCGGCGGCTCATGCGGCACCACCGTCGCGGAACTGCATCGCATGCAGGTGCGCGTACAGCCCGCCCCGCGCCAGCAGCTCGGCGTGGGTGCCCTGCTCCACCATGCGGCCCTGGTCGAACACCAGCACCTGGTCGGCGTGCTCAATGGTCGACAGGCGGTGCGCGACCACCAGCGTGGTGCGGTCGGGCATCAGCCGCTGCAGCGCGTCCTGCACCAGGCGCTCGGACTCGGTGTCGAGCGCGGCGGTGGCTTCGTCGAGAATCAGGATCGGCGCGTCGCGCAGAATCGCGCGGGCGATCGCCAGGCGCTGGCGCTGGCCGCCGGAGAGCAGTGAGCCGTTCTCGCCAATCGGCGTGTCCAGGCCCTGCGGCAGGCGTTCGATGAATTCCCAGGCGTTGGCGGCTTCGGCGGCGGCGCGGATGGATTCAAGTGGCGCATCGATGCCGTAGGCGATGTTGGCGGCGACGGTGTCGTCGAACAGCGCCACGCGCTGGCCGACCAGCGCAATCTGCCGGCGCAGGTCGGCCAGCGGGTAGTCGGCCAGCGGCACGCCGTCCAGCGTAATGCGGCCCGAGCTGGGCTCGTAGAAGCGCGGCACCAGGCGCACCAGGCTGGTCTTGCCGCTGCCGGAGCGGCCGACGATGGCGGTGACGGTGCCGGGCGCGGCGCGGAAGCTCACGTTCTCCAGCGCGCTGCCGTCGCCGCGAGCGTAGCGCAGGCCGACATCGTCGAACACCAGCTCGCCGCGCGCGCGCTCGACCCTGTGGCGGCCGCGGTCGTCCTCTTCCTCGTCATCGAGGATCGCGAACAGGCGCTCGGCGGCAGCCACGCCGCGGCCCAGCACGCTCTGCACGTTGGTAATGCGCCGCAGGGACGGAATGATGCCCATCATCGCGGTCATCAGCTTGATGAACTCGCCGGGATTCAGCTGCCCCGCCAGCGATTCGCGGATCGCCACCCAGACGATCGCCGCCAGCGCCAGCGCCGCCAGGATCTGCACGAGCGCCGAGGACGCCGCGCGCGTGGCCTCGACCTTCATGTTCAGGCCCAGCACGCGGTTGGCGAGCGCCGAATAGCGCCCCTGCTCGAAGGCCTGCGCGCCGTGCACCTTGACGTCCTGCTGCGCGGCCAGCGACTGCTCGGCGCTGTGCGCCAGATCGCCCATGCCGGTCTGGATGCCGCGGCTGATGCGGCGGTAGCGGCCGCCCACGTACCAGACCAGCACCCCGATCAGCGGCGCGATCAGGATCATCGCAAGCGTCACCTTGACGCTGGTCCAGAGCATCAGCCCAAACAGGAAGACGATGGTCAGGCCGTCGGCGATGAGCATCTTCAGCGCGTCGGCGCTGGCCTGGGTGACCTGTTCGGTGTCGAAGTTGAGCCGGCTGACCATCTGCGGCACGGCTTCGGTGTCGAAGCGGCTGCTCGGCAGGCGCAGGTACTTGCCCAGCACAAGCTCGCGCAGGTCGCGCACCACGCTGCGGCCCACCCGCGCGATGCCGTAGTCGGTGCAGAAGGTCGCCGCGCCGCGCAGCAGGAACAGGCCGATGATCGCCAGCGGCAGGATCAGCGCCATGTCCGGGTCGGGATCGACGAAGCCCTGGTTGGTGAGCGGCTCCATCAGCCAGACGAAGGCGGCGCCGGCCGCGGCCTCGATCACCATGCCGACCATCGCCACGATCAGCAGCGGCCGGTAGTTGACGGTGTGGCCGAGGAGGCGGCGGTAGGTCTGCCAGGCAGAGGGTGCGCCTTCGGCGGCCGGGGCCTCTGGCTGTGACGGGTCCCGTCCGCCCGCGCTGCTCACTGCGCGGGATCCTGCACGACATTGCCGCCGGCCTCGGGCGCGGTCGCGATCGAGATGCGGCGGAAGCCCAGCTGGCCAAGTGCGTCCATCGCGGTCACAACCGCCTGGTGCGGCGTGCGGGCGTCGGCGCGCAGCAGCACCGGGCGCTCGCGGTCTTCGCCGGCGACTTCAAGGATCGTGGCCTTGATCGACTCGACGTCGGTGCGCAGGGCCTCGCGGTCATCGATGAAATAGCGGCCTTCGGCGTTGACCAGCACGCTCAGCGAGGGCTGCTCGCTGTCGGCGGCGCGCGCGTCGGCACGCGGCAGCTCGAGCTTGAGCATCGACCGGGTATCGAAGGTCGTGGTGACCACGAAAAAGATGATCAGCACCAGGATCACGTCGATCAGCGGAACGAGGTTGATCTCGGGGATGTCCTCGGCGCGGCGGTCGCGGATGCGCATGCGCGGGTCAGGCCCTGCCCGGGCGGTTGCGCGGATCCAGGGCATCCATCAGCGCGATCGCCTCGTGCTCCATGGCGACGATGTAGCCATCGATGCGGCCGCGGAAGAAGCGGTGGAACATCAGCGCCGGCACCGCCACCACCATGCCGGCGGCGGCGCAGACCAGGGCCTTGCCGATGCCGCCGGCCAGCTCGTTCATCTCGCCCATGCCGACATCCATGATGCCGAGGAACATCTGGATCATGCCGACCACGGTGCCGAACAGGCCCAGCAGCGGCCCGATGCCGGCGATGGTGCCGAGCGCGTTGAGGTAGCGCTCCATGCGATGCGCCTGGTGGCGGCCGACGTCCTCGACGCGCTCGCGCATCTCTTCGCGCGGGTGGTTGCGCATGTCGAGCACGCTGGCCAGCAGCGCGCCCAGCGGCGAGTTGCCGCGCAGCGACTCGATGTGGGACGGATCGAGCTGCCCGCCGCGGCCGACCCAGTCGCGTACCTCGCGGCCGAGGCCGGCCGGGAGCATCTGGTTGCGGCGCAGCGTCCAGAAGCGTTCAACGATGATCGCCAGCGCCACCGCCGACAACAACAGCAGCGGCAGCATCGGCCAACCGCCGGCCTTGACCAGTTCCAGCACGCATCACTCCAGAGGCCGGGGGGCCCGGGAAACAGGGCCCATAGGATAACGCCACAATCCCGCCCCGTAGGAGCAGCCCGCCTGTGTGGGAGCAGCCCGCCTGTGTGGGAGCAGCCCGGCTGTGTGGGAGCAGCCGGCCTTTGTGGGAGCAGCTATAGCTGCGATGCCGCACCGCCGGGCGACTCTGCACCGTCCACGCACACCGATCGCAGCTATAGCTGCTCCTACAACCGCTTCTGCAGGAGCGGCTATAGCTGCTCCCGCAGGCGGGAGGCGGCTTCGGCGTCCCAGAAACGGCGACGGCGATCACGTTCTGCTTCGATCTCCGGCCCGGCCTCCCCAAGGCGAACGCGGAGCGCGCCGGCAGCGGGGGTCTCGAGCACGCGCGCGCCGGCAGCCTGCCAGCGTTCGACCACGTTCGCGTCGGGATGGCCAAACCGGTTCCCGTGCCCGGCCGATACCAGCGCCAGCCGGGGCGAGGTCGCGGCCACGAATTCCACCGTCGACGAATGCCTGGACCCATGGTGCGGCACCAGGACCACGTCCACCGGAAGATCCTGCGGCACGCGTCCAACCAGGCGCTCCTCCACCGCTTCGCCGATGTCGCCCGTCAGCAGGATCGCGCCGTGGGCGGTTTCGATCCGCAGCACGCAGCTGGATTCGTTGCGCAGGTAGGGGAAATGCAGCGGCGGGTGCAGGAAGCGGAAGGTCACGCCGTCGCGCTTCCAGCCGCTTCCGGCCAGGCAGTCCGACGCGCCCTCGAAGGCGATCCCTTCTGGTGCCAGCAGGCGCTTCGCGGGGAAGCGCCGGCGCACCGCGTCCAGGCCGCCGGCATGGTCGGCATCGCCGTGGCTCACCACCATCGCCTCGACCCGGCGTACGCCCAGAGCGTGCAGCGCCGGCACCACGGCGCGCTCGCCGGCGTCGTAGCCATCGCGGATGGCGGGGCCCATGTCATAGAGCATGGTGTGGCCGGCGGTGCGCACCAGCAGCGACATGCCCTGCCCCACGTCCAGCACCACCAGCTCGACCTCGCCATGCCGCGGCAGCTGGCGGTCGGGCCACAGCAGCGGCAGCCACAGCAGCAGGGCAAGCGGCTTGCCGGGCACGCCGCGCGGCAGCAGGATCCAGAACGCGGCGAGCATCGCCATCGGCAGCGCAAACCAGCGTGCTTCCGGCAGCCACCACAGCGCCAGCGGGCTGTTGCCGAGGCGCTCGAACAGCGGCCAGGACAGGTCGAAAGCCCGGGCCGACAGTCGCCAGGCGTCACTCCCCCAGCCTGCGTGCAGGCCTTCCAGCGCAGTGCCGACCAGCGACAGCGGCACCACCACCAGGCTCCACCACGGAATCGCCACCAGGTTGGCGAAAGGCCCGGCCAGCGAGGCCTGGCCGAAAAGGATGGCGGTCATCGGCAGCAGCCCGAGCGTGGCCACCCACTGCGCGGAAAGGAAGTCGCGCAGCGGGCGGCCGCCGGCCTGCGGCAGGCACCACAGCAGCCAGGCGACGCCGCCGAAGCTGAGCCAGAACCCGGGCGAGAGCAGCGCCAGCGGATCGACCAGGACGATGGCGATCGCGGCCAACGCCAGCGACTCCGAAATACGCAGCCGCCGTCGTGACAGCCGCGCGGCGACCACCACCGCGATCATCAGCACCGTTCGCACCGTGGGCAGGGCGAAGCCGGCGACGGCGGCGTAGCCAAGTGCGCCGAGGAAGGCCGCAGCGGCCGCGGCCTGGGGTCTCGGGATGACCGTGCACAGTGCCGGAAAAAGCCGCCACAACCCCGCTCCCAACAGGGCGAAGAAGCCCGCGACCAGCCCGACGTGGAAGCCGGAAATGGCGATCAGGTGGGTCAGACCAGTGGCGCGCAGCAGCTCCCAGTCGGTGTCGGACAGGGCGCGCGTATCGCCCAGCGCCAGCGCGCGCACGTAACGCGAGGATGCGCCGGTTACGGCTTCGTCGATGCGGGTCGCGATGCGGTCGCGCCAGGCGTCGATGCCGCGCGGCGGGGCGAGCTGCTCCGCCGTCGCCTGTTCGCGCACATAGCCGGTGGCGGCGATGCGCGCGGCCATGGCGTGGCGCTCGCTGTCGAAGCCGCCGGGATTGCGCAGCCCGCGCGGCGCGCGCAGGCGCAGTTGCAGACGCCAGGTCGCGCCGGGCTGCAGCTCGTGGCGACGCGTGAGCTCGTCCGACCAGTCGTTCTCGTACCAGGACAGGCGCAGCTTCGCCCCACGCAGGAATTCGGGCAGCGCAGGGTCGTCGTCGACCCGAAGCTGGAAGCGCGTGCGCCGCAGCTCGTTCTCCGGCAGGCCGATGACCCGCCCGCTGACGGTGAAGTCGGCCCGTTCATGCTCCGCGGGGAGCTGCGCGCCGAGCGACGTCGCGGCATGCAGGCCGCAGAGCGCGAACCCGACTAGCATCGCCCCGGCCCAGCGCCAGCGGCTGCGCAAGCGCCACCAGCCGGCAAGCCCCACGAGCAGCAACGCCGCAAGCAGGGCCGCCGCCGGCAAAGCCGGAAGCCGCAGGCAGGCAAACGCCCCCAAAACCAACGCCCCCGCCACCCCCACCCCGAATGCAGGAGCAACTACAGACACAGGAGCAACAGGATCAACCGCAGATGCAGATGCAGATGCAGATGCAGATGCAGAAGCAGAAGCAGAAGCAGAAGCAGTTATAGCTGCGATCGCTGGGCTTTTGTGGGAGCGGCCATGGCCGCGATTGGCATGGTCGGAATCGCCGTGCCAGTGATCGGGCATCAGCACCCAGCACAAAAGCCTGGAGCCAGCCCAGGCAGCACGATCGGCAAGGGCACCTGAGATGCGCGACGCAGGATCCCAATCGCTGAACCACGAACGACGTTGATCCGTGACGAAGGTGAGGAGGTAGATGCTGCCGGCTTCGGACCAGCGTCCGCGACGAAGGGTTTGGGAGCGTGGCCTGGGCATGGGCCTAGGCTGACGCTTCCGCGTCGGGGTGCCAGCGGTAGCTTCCCCGACATGCGTGTCGGGCTTTCGTGGGAGCGGCTATAGCCGCTCCCACAAATTGCCGTCTCCCGCAATGTGGCCGCCCACGCCGAGTAGCCGTTCCCCCAAAAAAAGGGGGTTTCAGGCGGAGGCGGGGGGGATCTCGCGGAGTTTGCCTTCGTGGAGTTCGAGGACGCGGTCGAGGCGGCGGGCGAGGCGGCGGTCGTGGGTGACCAGGACCAGGCTGGTGCGTTCGGCGCGGTTGAGCTCGAGCATCAGTTCGAACACGGTGGCGGCGGTCTTTTCGTCGAGGTTGCCGGTGGGTTCGTCGCCGAGCACGCAGGCGGGGCGGTTGACCAGGGCGCGGGCGACGGCGGCGCGCTGGCGTTCGCCGCCGGAGAGTTCGCCGGGCTTGTGCTCAAGGCGATGGCCGAGGCCGACGGACTCCAGCAGCACGCGGGCGCGCGCAGACGCGTCCGCTACGCCGGCACCCGACAGCAGCACCGGCAGGATCACGTTTTCGAGCGCGGTGAACTCGGGCAGCAGATGGTGGAACTGGTAGACGAAGCCGAGCGCGCGGTTGCGCAGGCGGCCACGCTCGGCGTCCGACAGCGCGCTCATGCGCTGGCCGGCGACGTAGACCTCGCCGGCGGTGGGCGTGTCGAGGCCGCCGAGGAGGTGCAGCAGCGTGCTTTTGCCGGCACCGGATGCGCCGAGGATCGCCACGGTCTCGCCGGCCGACACCGACAGGTCGAGTCCGTCGAAGACCGGCGTGTGCATCCGGCCTTCGGCATAGGTCTTGCCCAAGGCCCCGGCACCGACCACTTCGCCCGCCTGGCGCTCCGCCATGTCGACCGCACCGGCACCTGCACCGGCACCGACGGGATCACCGGCACCCGATCCGGCAACCGCGCGCATCCGGGCGTCTTTCGCTTTCCGGTCACTCATAGCGCAGCGCCTCCGCCGGGTCGGTGCGCGCCGCGCGCCGCGCCGGGTAGATGGTGGCCAGCAAGGCCATGGCCAGCGCGACCAGGGCCACGATCACGATGTCCTGCGCGCTCAGCTCGGTCGGTAGCCCGGTGATGTAGTAGACGTCGGCCGGCATCAGCTCGGCGCCGGTCACGGCCTCGATCAGGCGCAGGATGCGCTCGAGGTTGAGCGTCAGTGCCACGCCGCCGACCACGCCCAGCACGGTGCCGAACACGCCGATCAGCGAGCCCTGCACCATGAACACCTGCATCACCCCGGCCGGCGTGAGCCCCAGGGTGCGCAGGATGGCGATGTCGGACTGCTTGTCGGTGACCAGCATCACCTGCGACGACACCAGGTTGAAGGCGCCCATGGCGATGATCAGCGACAGCAGGATCGCGATCATGGTCTTCTCGAGCTTCAGCGCGCGGAACAGGTGCGCGTTCTCCATGGTCCAGTCGCTGACCATGTACGGGCCTTCAAGCTTCAACGCCAGGTCGCGCGCCACGGCATAGGCCTGGTCCATGTCGTGCATGTGCAGGCGCACGCCGGTCACGCCGTCGCCCATGCGCAGCAGGCGCTGCAGGTCTTCGATGTTGACCACCGCCAGGCCCTTGTCGAACTCCTGGTAGCCGGCTTCGAACACGCCGCTGACGGTGAAGCGCTTGAGCTGCGGCACCGCGCCCATGGGCGTGGCCTGGAAGTCGGTGGTGACCACCACGCTGTCGCCGAGGCGCACGCCCAGCCACGCCGCCAGCTCGCGGCCGAGCACGATGTTGTAGCTGCGCGGCGTCAATGTATCGAGGCTGCCTTCGACCATGCGCTCGCCCAGCACCGAGACCTTGGCCTCGTCGGCCGGGGTGATGCCGCGGATCATGGCCGGCTCGCGGCGCTTGCCCGAAAGCAGGCCTTCGGTGGAGATGTAGGGCGCGGCGCCGGCAACGCGCGGATCGGCCACCGCGGCATCGACCGCGCGCTGCCAGTCCTGCATCGGCTCGCCGTGCGCGCTGACGGTCGCGTGCTGCGTCATCTGCAGCATGCGGTCGCGGATCTCGCGCTGGAACCCGCTCATCACCGCAAGCGTGGTGATCAGCGCGGTCACGCCGATCGCGATGCCGAGGATGGAGGCCAGCGAAATGAAGGAGATGAAGCCGTTGCGGCGCTTGGCGCGCAGATAGCGCATGCCGATGGCGACAGGTAATGGTTTGAACATCGGGTCTCGCCAGCTCGAAGGCCGCTATGGTGCCACCGATGGCCCCGCGCGCGCAGTGGGCAGCCTGTCGACGGCCAGCCGGAGTTCACGGCGCCAGCGCGGCGGCAGGGTGTCGGGCCACCAGGCCAGGCGCCGGCGGCGGCCTTCGGCATCGCGCCAGGAGAGAAAAGCGAGCGGCCCGCGCCACTGCAGCTCGATGTCGGCCACATCGACGTCATCGACCTGCATGCGGCCATCGGCGGTGAACAACAGGCTGCGCGGGACCCGCCGCCACTCGCGCGCGGCGGAATGCAGGCTCTGCACCGCCGCGGCCGCGGCCAGCAGCCAGGCCACTGCGCGCGGCATCTCGCTGGCCAGCACCGCGACGGGCGCAAGCACGCCCAGCAGGATCAGGATCGCCGAAGGCCAGCGCGACGGCCGCCAGTCAATGCGGCAGGGCGCGGATCCGGTGGACCAGGGCGTCGAGGGCGTCGTCATCGGGGCGTTGCTGGCCGAGGAACCATTTCCACAGCCTATCGTCCTCGCTGTCCAGCAGCCGCAGGAAGACTTCGCGCTCGGCCGTCGGGGATTGCCGCCATTCGCGCTCCAGCCAGCGCTCAAGCAACTGGTCGAGCTCGCGCATACCGCGCCGGCAGCGCCAGCGCAGGCGGCGGAACTCGGCCTCGTCGTCGGGCATGGGCTTGTCGACGGGTGTGCTCATGCCAGGAACAGGTACCAGGCCAGGCGGATCCAGAGCAGCGCCAGCACGAAGAAGCCCGCGATAAAGACCTGGAAGCGGTGCATGACCTTGTTGTAGCCGCAGTGGATCATGCTGTGCACGATGCGCAGGGCGACAAAGCCCCAGGCCAGCCCGAGCACCCATGGATCGCGCACACCGGCGGCCATCGCCACGGCGACAGCGAAATAAAACAGCACCGGCAGTTCGAACAGGTTGCGGTAGTTGTCCGACGCGCGGGTATCGGTAAGCCGCTGCGCGATCTGCGCCGACAGCGCCACCGACTGCGGATGCACGCGCTCGCGCTTCATCACCGACACGCGCCGGCGGCACATCACCACCGCCACCACGAAGGTCAGCGCGATCAGGACCACGGCGGGCCACAGGATCAAGTTGCTTGTCATCGCGCTTCCCCGGATACGAACGCGCCGGCAGGTGCCGGCGCGGTATGGATCAGACCTGGCGGGCCAGCATCAGCTGCTTGATCTCGCTGATGGCCTTGGCGGGGTTGAGCCCCTTCGGGCAGGTCCGCGTGCAGTTCATGATGGTGTGGCAGCGGTAGAGCTTGAACGGATCCTCGAGATCGTCCAGGCGCGCACCGGTGTCCTCGTCGCGCGAGTCGACGATCCAGCGGTAGGCCTGCAGCAGGACCGCCGGGCCGAGATAGCGCTCGCCGTTCCACCAGTAGCTTGGGCACGCGGTGCTGCAGCAGGCGCAGAGGATGCACTCGTACAGGCCGTCGAGCTTGGCGCGGTCTTCCTTCGACTGCAGCCGCTCGCGGTCCGGCGGCGGCGCGCTCTGGGTGCGGATCCAGGGCTGGATGGAGGCGTACTGCGCGTAGAAATGGGTCAGGTCCGGGACCAGGTCCTTGACCACTTCCATGTGCGGCAGCGGGTAGATCGGCACCTCGCCCTTTCCGCAGTCGTCGATGGCCTTGGTGCAGGCCAGCGTGTTGGTGCCGTCGATGTTCATCGCGCACGAACCGCAGATGCCCTCGCGGCAGGACCTGCGGAAGGTCAGCGTGGGATCGACCTCGTTCTTGATCTTGATCAGCGCGTCGAGAACCATCGGGCCGCACTTGTCGAGATCGATCTCGTAGGTGTCGGTGCGCGGGTTCTCGTTGTCGTCCGGGCTCCAGCGGTAGACCTTGAACTCGCGCACGCGGGTCGAGCCCGCCGGCGCGGCGAAGTGCCTGCCCTTGTGGACCTTGGAGTTCCTGGGGAGTGAGAATTCGGCCATCTGCTTATCGATCCTAGTAGACGCGCGCAACGGGCGGGACGACTTCGACCTCATCGTCGAGCGTGTACATGTGCACCGGGCGGTAGTCGATGCGGGTGTTGCCCGCCTCGTCCACCCAGGTCAGCGAGTGCTTCTGCCATTCGGCGTCGTTGCGGTCCGGGAAGTCCTCGCGGGCGTGGGCGCCGCGCGATTCCTTGCGGTTCTCGGCCGCGACGATGGTCGCCAGCGACAGCCCCAGCAGGTTCTGCAGCTCCATGGTCTCGATCAGGTCGGAGTTCCAGACCAGCGAGCGGTCGCTGACCTTGACGTCGGCGAACGACGCGTGGATCTCGCGGATCTTGTGCACGCCCTCGGCCAGGGTCTCGCCGGTGCGGAACACCGCGGCGTCGGCCTGCATGGTGCGCTGCATGTTGTCGCGGATCACCGCCGTCGGCGTGCCGCCGTTGGCGTTGCGCAGCGTGTCGAGGTTGGACAGCGCCTTGTCGCAGGCGTCGCGGGCGAGCGTCTTGTGCGGCTGGCCCGGCTTGATGGTCTCGGCGCAGCGGTTGGCCACCGCGCGGCCGAACACCACCAGGTCCAGCAGCGAGTTCGAGCCCAGGCGGTTGGCACCATGCACCGAGACGCAGGCGGCCTCGCCGATGGCGTACAGGCCCGGGACCACGGAGTCCGGGTTGCCGTCCTTCAGCTGCACCACTTCGCCGTGGTAGTTGGTCGGCACGCCGCCCATGTTGTAGTGGACGGTGGGGATGACCGGAATCGGCTGCTTCTCGACGTCGACGCCGGCGAAGATCCGCGCGGACTCCGAGATGCCCGGGAGCTTCTCGTGGATGTCCTTGGGATCGAGGTGGGTCAGGTCGAGGTGGATGTGGTCCTTGTGCTCGCCGACGCCGCGGCCTTCGCGGATCTCGATGGTCATCGAGCGGCTGACGACGTCACGGCTGGCGAGGTCCTTGGCGTTGGGCGCGTAGCGCTCCATGAAGCGCTCGCCGTTGGAGTTGCGCAGGATGCCGCCTTCGCCGCGCACGCCCTCGGTGATCAGGCAGCCGGCGCCGTAGATGCCGGTGGGATGGAACTGCACGAACTCCATGTCCTGCAGGCCCAGGCCCGCGCGCAGCGCCATGCCGCCACCGTCGCCGGTGCAGGTATGCGCGGAGGTCGCGGAGAAGTAGGCGCGGCCGTAGCCGCCGGTGGCCAGCACCGTGCCCTGGGCGCGGAACAGGTGCAGCGTGCCCTCGGCCATGTCGATGGCGAGCACGCCGCGGCAGGCGCCCTCCTCGTCCATGATCAGGTCGAGCGCGAAGTATTCGATGAAGAACTCGGCCTTGTGCGCCAGCGACTGCTGGTACAGCGTGTGCAGCATGGCGTGGCCGGTGCGGTCGGCGGCGGCGCAGGTACGCTGTGCAGTGCCCTTGCCGTAGTGCGTGGTCATGCCGCCGAAGGGACGCTGGTAGATCTTGCCCTCTTCGGTGCGCGAGAACGGCACGCCCTGGTGCTCGAGCTCGATGATCGCGGGGATGGCCTCGCGGCACATGTACTGGATGGCGTCCTGGTCGCCCAGCCAGTCGGAGCCCTTGATGGTGTCGTAGAAGTGGAAGCGCCAGTCGTCCTCGCCCATGTTGCCGAGCGCGGCCGAGATGCCGCCCTGCGCCGCGACCGTGTGCGAACGGGTCGGGAACACCTTGGTGATGCAGGCGGTGCGCAGGCCCTTCTGGGCCAGGCCGAAGGTGGCGCGGAGGCCGGCGCCGCCGGCTCCGACCACGATCATGTCGTAGTTGTGTTCAGTGATCTTGTAGGCGTTGGTCATTTCGGGCGTCTTGTCAGGCCAGCAGCGCGATGCGGGCGATCGCGTACAGCGATCCCAGCGCGCCGAGCACGCAGAGGAGGATGTTGAGCACAAGCAGCGTGAGCTCGACGGCGCGGTTGTGCACGTAGTCTTCGATCACCACCTGGATGCCGAGCTTCGCGTGCCAGAACAGCGCCATCACAAACAGCGCCATGAGGATGGCGTTGTAGGGGCGCGAGAAGACCTCGTAGACGCGGCCGAGGTCGGCGCCAACCATCGACACCAGGGTGCCGACCAGCCACGGCACCAGCAGCGCCAGCACCACGGCGGTGACGCGCTGCCACCAGAAGTGGCCGGTGCCGGACTTGGCCGAACCCAGGCGGCGCGCGCGCGACAGCGGCGTGCGGTAGTCGGGGGTCACCTTGACGTCGCTCATGCCGATGCTCCCAGCGCAACGAACCAGATCAGCGCGGTCAGCACCACGGTGAGCCCGAACACGGTGTAGCCGGAGCGGTAGACCTCGGGAATCGACATGCCCCAACCGGCATCCCACAGCATGTGGCGGATGCCGTTGAGCAGGTGGTAGACCAGGGCTGCCGAGAACCCGAACAGCGCGACCTTGCCCAGCGGCGAGGCCAGGCAGGCGGCAGCGGAGGCATAGGCCTCGCCGCCGGCGGCGACGGCAAGCAGCCACCACGCGAGTCCGAACGCGCCGACCACCAGCGCGATGCCGGTGGCTCGGTGCAGGATCGACATGAGCATGGTGATCTGCCAGCGGTACACCTGGAGGTGCGGCGACAGGGGGCGGTTGGAATGGGTCATCGCGGCAGGCGTCTCTTGCTGGGCGGCGGCAGCGCCGCGTTGGCTTACGAAGGTCTTGCTGTGGCCGCGTCCGGCGGCCCCGCATCAGAAATCGATGCAGCGTCCGTTCTTCTCCCAGTCGCCGTAGCGCGTTGGATCGGGGCCGTCGCGCCCACCGAACTCGGGCGCCGGCGGCGATGCCGGAGCATCGCCCGGGGAGCTCGCCGGGGGCGTCTCCGGGGGCGTATCGCCTATGATTGCGGGATCTTGCACGAGTCGAAGTCTACGTCCCGGAGCACAGTTTGGACAAGCCAGCCGCCGCGCAGGCACCGTTTTTCGCCCTTTCCGACCATGCCCTGCTCGCGCTTGAAGGCCGCGATGCGATCGCCTTCGCGCAGGCGCAGTTCATGGGCGATCTTTCGAAGCTGGCCGACGGCCAGTGGCAATGGAGTGGCTGGCTGACGCCGAAGGGCCGGGTGCAGGCCCTGTTCGCGCTGCTGCGCGTGGGGCCGGAGACGCTGTGGCTGCTGCTGCCCGATGGTGACGCCGACGCGTTGTCCGCAGCGCTGGGGCGCTTCGTGTTCCGCAGCAAGGTGAAGCTGGGAATTCCCGGGGGGCTGTCGGTCTGCGGGGTGTTTGATGCGCCGAGCAACGTGGTTGGCGCGACCGCTGCGTCCGGCGCAATTGCAATGATCGATACCGATGGCGGCGTGGAACTCGATTTCGGCGACGGCACGACGCCGCGAACCCTGCGCATCGCGTCTGCCGGCAGCCTTGGCGAGACCGGAGCGGAGGCAGGCGATGCCGCTGCCGATGGTCCCCGCGTTGATGCCGACGCCCTCGCCCGCTGGCGCGCATTCGATATCGCGCACGGCCTGCCGCGCCCCGGCACGGCGACGCTCGAAGCCTTCACCCCGCAGCAGCTGTCGCTGGAGCGCCTGCGCGCCTACAGCGTGCACAAGGGCTGCTACCCGGGCCAGGAAATCGTGGCCCGCACGCACTTCCTCGGCCAGGCAAAGCGCGGGCTGGCCTTGTTCGGCTGCGCGATCGTGCCGGCTGCCGGTGCCTCGGTGATGGAGGGCGATCGCGCGCTCGGGACCGTGGTCGCGGCCGCCGCGGCCGGCGGCGAAGCGCCCGGCCACGCCGCGCTGGCGCTGGCGGTACTGCCGCTTGAGCGGGCGGAAGACGCGCCGCCGCTGCATGTTGATGGCGCCGCCCTGGCGCCGCTGTCGCTGCTGGACGGCCTGGCGCGCTGAGGGCCGGCGGCCCTGCCGCCGCCCCTCCGGAGTTCCCGAACAGCGGCTCCGGTTGCGGCACGGACACGTTCCGGCGTTATGCTCGGGCGCAGGGGGATCCGGAGCGGACGCTTGGCATGGGGCCATCGCGCCGCCCGCAACGAACCAGGGGAATCACATGTATCGCCAGTGGAAGCCGACCTTGGCCGCGCTCGCGGCCACCTGCCTGATCGCAGCCTGCGCGACTGCGCCGGAGCCCGCACCAGCAACGCCGGAGCCGCCACCGCCGCCGGCCTCGTTCAACCACACGCTGTCCGGCGATGCGCTGTTCGCGTTCGGCAAGGCCAGCGTGGAGAACCTGAGCGATGCGGGGCGCGCGGAGCTCGATGATCTGGCGGCGCGGGTATTTGCCACGTCCGGCATCGAGGCGGTGCATGTGATCGGCCACAGCGATCGCATCGGCAGGGACACGGCCAACGTGGAGCTGTCGCGCAAGCGCGCGGCGGCGGTGCGGGATCATCTGATTGCCGCGGGTGTGCCGGGTGAGCTGGTTACGGCGGTGGGGCGTGGCAGTGTGGAGCCCGTGGCCGACTGTGATGATGTGAAGGGGCAGGCATTGATTGACTGTCTTGCGCCAAACCGTCGGGTTGAGGTACGGGTCGTCGCGCCTTAAGGCTTGGCGGGGGCGGAGGATGGGCGGGTACTCCGCCGGCGTCGCGCCTTTGATTTTCCGGCGGGCCGCGGGAAGGCGCTGCAAGGCGGGTTGGGGGGTGCGGAGTGGGCATAAAGGCCCGCGCAGCGGGACAGCCCACGGAGTACCCACCGACCTGCCGTACCGCGCGCCTTCGGCGAGACGTCGCAACATGTAGCCGGTCGCAGCTATAGCTGCTCCTACAGGTGGTTGCGGGTCGGGTGGCCGCGAGGTCGGGTGGTTGCGGGGTCAGGTGGCGGCGAGGCGGTCGGCGGCGGCGACGATTTCTTCTTCGGACGGGATCACCAGGAAGGCGGCGCCGGCCAGCGGGGTGAAGGTGTCGGCGCCGGTCACGCGCAGGAAGGGGCGCGCGGCGAAGCCGCCCTCCACGATCGCGGTCACGATGCCCTCGCCCACGCCGGCGCTGCGGCGGCCTTCGTCGACGATCAGCATGCGGGTCGCGCTCGCGGCCTGGTCGCGGATGAAGTCCTCGTTGAGCGGGACCAGCCAGCGCAGGTCGACCACGCGCACCTTCCAGCCGTGCTTCGCCTCGATCGCGCGTGCGGCGCGCAGGCTCATCGGCACGCCGTTGCCGTAGCTGAAGATCACCAGATCCTCGTGGTCCTCGTCGTAGACGCGGCCTTCGCCAAGCTCCATCGACTCGCCGGGAGCCGGGAACTCCGTCAGCCAGCCGCCGTCGCCAGGCTCGTGCAGGTCCTTGGTCATGTACAGCGCGATCGGCTCGAGGAAAGCGCAGACGCGACCGTCGACCTTGGCCAGCGCCATCATCGTGCGCAGCATGGTGGCCGCGTCGTCGCCGCGGCTGGGGCAGCCGACCACCAGGCCCGGGATGTCGCGCAGCGCGGTGATCGAGTTGTCGTTGTGGAAATGCCCGCCGAAGCCGCGCTGGTAGCCGAGCGAGGCGATGCGCATCACCATCGGGTTGCGGTACTGGCCGTTCGAGAAGAACTGCAGTGACGCCGCCTCGCCGCGGATCTGGTCGCAGGCGTTGTGGAAATAGGCCAGGTACTGGATCTCCGGCATCGGCAGCAGGCCCATGTTGGCGTAGCCCTGGGCGAGGCCGAGGATCACGGTTTCGTCCAGCAGGGTGTTGAACACACGGCGCGCGCCGAAGGACTTCTGCAGGCCCTTGGTGACGGTGTAGACGCCGCCCTTCTGGGCCACGTCCTCGCCGAACAGCAGGGCTTCGGGGTACTTGGCGAACAGGTCGTGCAGGGCCTGGTTGATCTGGATCGCGAGGTGCTTCGGCGGCTGGTTCTCGGGCAGCTTCGCTTCGCTGCCGAACACTTCAAGGCGGCGCTCGTCGTAATCGGTGCGCCCGGCCTCGGCGGCCACTGCGTCGGGCGTGTAGGGAGCCAGCGGCGCCATCACGTCTTCGAGATTGTCCAGGCGCGGGCGGCTGTCGGCGTCCTCGGCGGCGGCGAAGCACTTCGCGCGCGTGGCCTCGTACAGGTCGATGACGTCGTCCTTCGACATCAGTCCGGACTCGAGCGCGATCGCGGCCGAACGCAGCAGCGGATCGGTGGCTTCGACCGCGCACAGCTCTTCGATCGAGCGCCATTCGATCTCGAAGTCGGTGCCGGCGTGACCCATGATCCGGGTGGTGCGCAGGTGCAGGAAGGTGGGGCGACGGGTGCGGCGGCAATGGTCGACGGCGCGCTGCACGTCGCCGTAGCCGGTGGCCAGGTCCAGGCCGTCGGCGGTGAAATAGTCCAGGTCCGGGCGCTGCGCGAAGTTGCGCGCGATCCAGCCGTCGGGCGTCTTCACCGAGATGCCGATGCCGTTGTCCTCGCACACGAACAGCACCGGTGCCGGCAGCTTCTGGTAGGCGGTCCAGGCGGCGGCGTTGAACGCGGTCTGCGCGGTGGCGTGGTTGCTGGATGCGTCGCCGAACGAGCAGATGGCGATGCTGTCGCCCGGCACCGGCAGCGGATGGCCGATGCGCCTGCCCTGCTCGATCGCGACCGCGGTGCCCAGGGCCTTTGGCAGGTGCGATGCGATGGTGGACGTCTGCGGCAGCACCCACAGCGGCTTGCTGCCCCACACCTTGTGGCGACCGCCCGAGGCCGGATCGTCCTTTGACGCCGCGAACGACAGCGCCGAATCCATCACCGGATCCATGCCCGGCAGCTTGCGGAAACGCTCGGCCATGAAGGCGCCGGAGCGGTAGTGCAGGAAGGCGGGATCGGTGTGGCGCGTCGCGCGCGCCACCATCGCGTTGCCTTCGTGGCCGCTCGATCCGATGGTGTAGAAGACCTTGTTCTGTACCCGCAGCACGCGCGCCATCAGGTCCAGGTGGCGGCTGACCAGCTGCGATTCGAACAGCTCCATGAAACCGGTGGCGTCGAGCGCGCTGCCGGGCAGGATGGCGTCGTCGGCGCCGGGCGCACGGCCGTTGCCACCCTCCCAGCCGCGCACGAATTCGCTGAAATTGACGTCGCAGATCTCGGCGCGGTTGAGGCCGCGCATGCGGGCGGGGATCGGGGACGGAACGCTGGAACTGGTCATGGCTTGCGATGCTCCGGACGGGGCTTGCAGGAAGGCTGGGATCGATGGGGGGACGGGATCACAGCCCCCCGCCCCCGGAAAAATAGACGACGGCGGCCACCAGTCCCACGACCAGCACCAGGCCGACCAGGAACAGGAAGGACAGCACGAACGCGCCAAGCGTCTTGGCGCGCCCGGTGGATGCCGCCACCGCGCTTGCATTGATGCTGGTCACCATGCTCCAGCACACGCCGGTGAACACCAGCAGCACTGCGAGCAGGACGCCGGGGACGTCGGACGGCTGCATTTCATGGCCGTCGGCAAAGGCCTGGATCCGGCCGCCGAGCGCCATGCCGGCAAGGAGCAGGAACAGCAGGTAGGGCACGCAGGCCCAGGCGGCGGCCAACAGCAGGTTGCCGAAGCCTGCGCGCACCGAAAGCAGGCGCAGGCAGCCCATCAGCAACAGGGTGTAGAGCGGGAACCAGACCAGCGACGCCACGAGGCTGGCGATCGCCAGGACCAGGTTGCCGCCGCGGGACTCGCCGACGAAATCGGGCGCCGCGCCCAGCACCGCGGTCAACGCGATCAGCGCCAGCGCCGGCCACCAGGCACGGGGGCGTTCCAGCAGCGTCGCCATCGTCGGCCTTGGCGCGAACAGCATTCCCGACAGCCGGTCCCTGCGCCTGCGCCTCCAGGCCAGGCCAAGCAGCGCGGCCAGGACGACGGTTGCCGCCGCCGGCCAGGCCCAGTCCGCGGCACGGGCCGAAAAAATGGCCGGCGTTGCGTCCAGGTCGACCCGGTATGCCAGCAGGTCCCTGGCGCTCTCCATGTCACTGCGGAAGCGTGCGTAGTCCGCGGCCGGGACTTCGTCGGCGTGGCGGCGCCAGCTGCCGGAGACGACCAGGTCTTCGCCTTCCACTCCGACCCGTCGCTCGAACGAGAACCAGGGGTTCTCGACCAGATCCACCCCGGGCGTGATGGACCAGCCGCGCGCATAGTCGACGCGGATCGTGTGCGTTGCGTACTGCGGCCCCGCGAGCAGGCGCGGCGCTGTCCTGGCGCGCTGTGGCAGCGTCGGCAACCAGTCGCCAAGCTGGAACAGGACGATGCCGAAGGCCTGCCCTTCCCGCTCCATGTTCCAGTCGAGGCGGTAGCCCTCGACCGTGCGCATCACGCCCGGCGCCGGCGGCTCGGCGGCATCGGGCCGGCCGGCGGCGGCGATGCCGTCGTAGAACGAGCGCATGTAGGACAGATAGCGTTCACCGATATCGCCGCGCGCGCTGTCCTCGTACTGGACGCGCCGGTCCTCGGCCTCGCCGCGGCGGTAGTCGGTCACGACGCCGAACAGGGCCCGCGCATCGCCACCCGAAGCGTCCAGGCGAATGCGCTGGGTGACTTCGACGTCGGGAAGCGCGGGCACCGGCGCCGGAATTTCCACCAGCCCGCCGCTGCTGTACACCGGCAGGCCGTAGCGGAACGGCAGCGGCTCGCGCTCGCCGAGCGGCGCGCGTTCGCGGCTGCGCGTGGCGTCGATCCAGACGTCGCCATCGTCGGTGCGCGCGCGCACCACCACGTGGTCGAAGGCCAGCGGGCTCGGCAGCCGCTTCGCGACGGCGCTGCGTGCAAGGGTGTTGACCAGCACCGGCTCGGCCTTGATCCCGGCTTCGGCCAGCAGCGACACCAGCAGCGAGGACTTGTCCTTGCAGTCGCCGAAGCGGCGCTCGAGCGTGGTCTCGGGCGGGCTGGGCGCGTGGGAATGGCTGCCCATGTCGATCGCGGTGTAGCGGACCTCGCCCTGCACGAAGGCGATCGCGCGCTCCATCGAGCCCATCGGATCGGCCGCATCCAGCTGCAGCTTCGCGGCCAGCTCCTGCGCCAGCGCGCGGTCCCGCAGCCGCGCGGGATACAGCGGCTTCGCCCAGGCGGCGACCGCGGACCAGTCCTCCAGGGTGGACACGCGCAGGCGCCCGAAGCCGTCGTGCCACTGCGGCGTATCGTCGTCCTCGACGATGCGCGGCAGGTCGGAGGCCCGGAATTCCAGGCTGCGGTAGCCGTCGCCACCGCCCTGCGCGACGCTGTATCCGGGCCTGTCGACGCGGTGGTTCAGGGTGACATCCGGCCGGTGCAGGAAGCGCACGCGGCGCTCGGCCAGCGCGACGCCGTAGCCCGCCGCATAGGTGTCGTGGTACTCGCTGCCGAAGATCGGGTTGGCGCCGGTGACGCTGAAGCGGTAATCGATCCGGTCGTCCACGCGCACGTCCGGCACCGTGACCTGGACCGTCAGGCGGCCGTCGAGGATCCCGGACTCCATGTCCGATTCGCGGCGTAGCACCTGGATGTCGGCGCGCTGCCGGCGGTCGATGCGCTCGCCATCGCGCAGCAGTTCGATCGCGTGGATCTCCACGCGCTGGTACAGCGGCTGGAAGTCGATCGACAGGCGCGCCGCGTCCGCAAGCCCGCGCTCGCTGATGACGCGCTCGACCAGGCGCCTGTGCCAGACCGGCTCCGCGCCCAGCAGGTTGACCTGGTCGTCGACCAGCAGGTAGCGGATATCGTCGGCGACCGGTGCGGTGCCGGCGTCACCGCGAACCGGCTGCAGCTCGATCCAGTCCGGGTCCGGCGCGATGCTGTGCTGCGTGGCGCCCTGCACCGGCGCGACGAACAGCGCGATGGCCAGGGCGAACAGGCAGGCCGCAAGGGTCCCGCGATGCTTCAGCACGATGCCTGCTGCCCCCGCGGGCGTGCCTGCCACTCGTCGCGAGTCTGGCCCCAGACCTCGACCGCTGCGTCCTCGTGGGGCGCAGGCAGCCGCCCGGGCCCCTTCAGGGTCGACCCGAGGCGCTTGGCCACCTGCTGCGACGCAAGGTTCTCCGACGCGATGCAGTGGATGAAGTCGTTCCAGCCGAGGTTCGCCAGCGCCCAGTCGATCGCGGCGGTCGCGGCTTCGGTGGCGTAGCCCCTGCCCCAGGCATCAGGATGGATGGAATAGCCGATCTCGTTGCCCGGCCAGCCCTCGGGCTTCCACGGCCCGGCCTGGCCAAGCCAGACGCCGCTGTCCCTGTCGATGATCGAGAACATGCCGAAGCCCTGCAGCATCCACGCACCGGGCTGCTGCAGGAACCTGCGCCAGGCCGCGGCGCGCGGGGCATGGCCGCCAATGTGGCGCGCGGCCTGCTCGTCGCCGATCAGCTCGGCGAAGCGGTCGAAGTCTTCGAACCGCGGCACGCGCAGGACGAGGCGTTGGGTTTCGAGTCGGATATCGGCCTGGGACATGGCGGATCTACCTGTGGCGCTTGGACCGATGTGGCGCCGAGGGTACGGCGCCCCGGATGGCGATTCAGCCGCCGAAGGCGTTGATGCCCGTCAACTCGCGGCCGAGCACCAACTGGTGCACGGTCTCGGTGCCTTCATAGGTGATCACCGATTCCAGGTTGAGCGCGTGGCGGATCGGGCAGTGCTCGGTGGTGATGCCGGCGCCGCCAAGCAGGTCGCGTGCCTCGCGGGCGATGTCGATGGCCATGCGGCAGTTGTTCCACTTGGCCACGCTCACCTGCGTGGGCTGCATCTTGCCGGCGTCCTTCAGGCGGCCGAGCTGCAGGCTCAGAAGCTGCGCGCTGGTGATGCGGCGGGCCCAGTCGGCCATCTTGAGCTGCGCACTCTGCGTTGCCGCCACCGGGCGGCCGAACAGGATGCGTTCCTTGCTGTAGTTGAGCGCTTCGTCCAGGCAGGCGATGGCCGCACCGATCGGGCCCCAGGTGATGCCGTAGCGGGCCTGGGTCAGGCAGCCCAACGGGCCCTTCAGGCCCTTCACGTTCGGCAGCCGGTTGGCTTCGGGCACGCGCACGCCGTCGAAGAACAGCGCGCTGGTCACCGATGCGCGCAGACTCATCTTGTGCTTGACCTCCTGCGCCTTGAAGCCGGCAAAGTCCTTCTCGACCACGAAGCCCTGGATGCCATCATCGGTCTGCGCCCAGACAATCGCGATGTCGGCTACGTTGCCGTTGGTGATCCACATCTTGGAGCCGTTGATAATCCAGTCGTCGCCGTCGCGCTTGGCGTGGGTTTTCATGTTGGCGGGATCGGAGCCGCCGTGCGCCTCGGTCAGGCCGAAGCAGCCGATGACCTTGCCGGCGGCCATGTCGGGCAGCCAGCGCTTCTTCTGCTCTTCGGTGCCGTAGGCGAAGATCGGGTACATGCACAGCGAGGACTGCACGCTGGCAAAGCTGCGGATGCCGGAATCGCCGCGCTCCAGCTCCTGGCAGATCAGGCCGTAGCTGACGTAGTTGAGCTCGGAGCCGCCGTATTCGGCCGGAAGCGTGGCGCCCAGCAGGCCGAGGCCTGCGATCTCGGGGATGAGTTCCTTCGGGAAACGGCCTTCGTCGAAGCATTCGCCGATGATCGGCAGCACGCGCTCGTCGGTGAAGCGGGCGACGGTGTCCTGCACCGCGCGCTCCTCTTCGCTGAGCAGGGAGCGGACGTCGTAAAGGTCGTACGGATTCAGGGCCATGCAAGCGCTACCGGTGGGCGGGAAACCCCGCATTGTAGCGGCGGCCGGGCAGCCTGGGGGCCGCGCGCTGTTGTGGGAGCGGCTATAGCCGCGACCGGGCCGCGGCAGGATCATTCGCGGCTATAGCCGCTCCCGCAAAGGGCAATGGGCCAGAAACAGGATGGCCGCGACCCGGGTGGGGGTGCGGCCATCGTTGCATTACCAGCTGCGGGCGGATCAGCCGCGGTCGGGGCCGTTGTCCAGGGCAGCGACCTGGGTCACGACCTGGCCATCGATCACCGGCAGGCGGTCGCCGGGGCGCTCGTCCATGCGGATGCTGCGCTCGACGCCGTCATAGCTGTAGGTGACGTCGTAGCCGACGGTCACGTCGGTATCGCCCAGGGCGATGCGGTTGCCGGGCTTGCTGTCGGTGCGCATGGTGCCGGTGGTGCCGTCCGGGTTGCGGTAGGTCACCGTGTAGGCGACCACGCGCGAGGACTGCGAGCTGTCCTGCACCGTGTGGCACTGGCGGTCGATGCGCTCGACCACCTGGCCACCAACGTGGCGGCGATCGACCTCGCGGCCGGCGAATCCGCCGCCCACCGCGCCGGCGACCGTGGCCAGCTTGCGGCCGTTGCCGCCGCCGACCTGGTTGCCGACCAGGCCGCCGATGACCGCGCCGGCCACGGTGCCGCCGACGTTGCCGTCGCGCTCCGGCAGACGCTCCTGCACCACGACGTCGTTGCAGACCTCGCGCGGGCTGTTGCTGGTGGTGGTTTCACGGATGGCCTCGGAGCCGATCACGGTGGCGTACTGGGCCTCGCGCTCGGTCACCGGCTCGATGGCGAGCACGCGGGCGTATTCGAGGCGGCCATCGGCCGGGATCGCAGCGTCGTCGCCGAAGCCCAGGGCGCCATTCCCGTTGGAATCGACCAGGCCCGCGGCCGGCGCGATGTCGGCTCGCGGCGCATCGTCGCGGTTGCCCTGGAACGCGGCGACGGCGACGCCGCCGACCAGCAGCGAGGCAAGGGCGATGGCAAGCGTGTTGTTCTTCATATCGGGCTCCTCGGGGGCGAAAGCGCCGGTTGTCGGGGGTATGGCCATGAAATGGATCTGGCGTAACGGGATTCCAACATTCGCCGCCTGAACCTTTGCGGAGCCAGCGGCGCGGGACTGCACGAGGCGTGAACCCGTGCCCACTCCGCTGCGTGCTAGCGTGCCGTCCTCGTGTCCACCGAGGCCGAAGACCGTGCCCAATCCCCTCCTTGTCGCCCCACTGCTGCGCTGGCTCGGGCGCCTGAGCTATCCCAAGCTGTTCGTGGTGGCTGCGGCCCTGTTCGTGCTCAACCTGTTCGTGCCCGACCCCCTGCCCTTCATCGACGAACTGCTGATGGGCATGGGCGTGCTGCTGATCTCGCGGCGCAAGCGCAAGGGCGCGCCGCCGCAGGGCCGGGTAATCGACGGCGAAGCCCGCCGCGGCTGAGCGCGATGCTGGTCGATTCGCACTGCCATCTGGATGCCGCCGAGTTCGATCGTGACCGCGGCGAGATCGTGGCCCGGGCCCGCGCCGCGGGCGTGGCCATGCAGGTACTGCCCGCCACGCACGCCGACGAATGGCCCGCCCTGCGCGAGGCCGCGGCCGCGGATTCCGGCCTCCACGCCGCCTATGGCCTGCACCCGACCTTCCTCGAACACCATCGTGACGCCCACCTGCCGCTGCTGCGCGAGTGGATCGAACGCGAGCGTCCGGTGGCGGTGGGCGAATGCGGCCTGGACTTCTACATCGAAGGCCTGGATCCCGCCGCCCAGGCCACCTTCTTCGAGGCCCAGCTGCGCATCGCGCGCGACGCCGACCTGCCGCTGATCGTCCACGCCCGGCGCGCGGTGGACCAGGTGACCGCCGCGATCCGCCGCATCGGTGGCCTGCGCGGCGTGGTGCACAGCTTTTCCGGAAGCAGGCAGCAGGCGGAGAAGCTGTGGGAACTGGGCTTCATGCTGGGGCTGGGCGGGCCGGTCACCTACGAGCGCGCCAACCGCCTACGCACGCTGGCCGCGACCATGCCACTGGAGCACCTGCTGCTGGAAACCGATGCTCCGGACCAGCCCGATTCCTGCATCCGCGGCCAGCGCAACGAACCGGCGCGGTTGACCGTGGTCTGCGAGACGATCGCGCAGCTGCGCGGCGTGCCGGCGGCGGAGGTGGCCGCGGCGACGACGGCGAATGCACGGCGCTTGTTCGGGCTGCCGGGGTGAATGGCGGGACCGGATCGCGGCTATAGCCGCTCCCACATCAGGGCGTTGGTGAGTCGCTCCCACATCAGGGCGTTGGCGCGGTTTCCTGCACGGGTGCGCGCGCCAGCAGCATCTCCAGCGCCTTGCCGGCGGCCGCGAACGCGAACGCGCCGGTGATGTGCGTGGCGGCGCCCAGCCCGCCGCCGCAGTCGAGCTTGAAGCCGTCCTCGCCGCCGACCCGTGGCCGCAGTCCGCAGACGCTGCCGTCGGCCTGCGGGTAGCGCACGTTCTCGAGCGAATACACCGCCGGCACGCTGAAGTAGCGCTTGGGGCCCGTGGGGAAGTTGAACTCGGCGCGCAGCTTCTTGCGGACCAGGGCCAGCATCGCGTCGTGCTCGGTCTTCGACAGGTCGCGCACGCGCACCAGCGTCGGATCCACGCGCCCGCCGGCGGAGCCCACGGCCACCAGCGGCAGCTTGCGGCGCCGGCACCAGGCGATCATCTCGACCTTGCTGCGGAAGCTGTCGCAGGCATCGACCACCAGGTCGTAGCCGCGGTCCAGCAGCTGGTCCAGGTTCGACGGGGTCAGGAAGCTGGGCACCGCGTGCACCACCATCGCGGGGTTGATCGCGCGGCAGCGCTCGGCCATGGCCTCGACCTTGGCGCGGCCGTACTGGCCCGCGAGCGCCGGCAGCTGGCGGTTGGTGTTGGACACGCAGAGATCATCGGCATCGACCAGGGTGAGCGTGCCGACCGCGCTGCGCGCCAGCGCCTCGGCCACCCACGAGCCCACGCCGCCCAGCCCCACCACCGCGACGTGGCAGGCGGCGAAGCGTTCCATCGCGCCGCGTCCGTAAAGGCGGTCGATGCCGGCGAAGCGTTCGGTCCAGGTCGTGTCCATGGCGGCATTTTAGCGACCCCGCCGCATACAATCCCCCTTTTCGCCACGCCCACCTGGAGCCAGTACATGTCGACGCCGAAGCCGCAAGCCACGCCGAGCAACCCGTCCACGCCGCGCAAGGCACCTTCGGCCGCGAGCCGCTACCTGTTCGTGTTCCTGCTGGGACTGGTGATCGGCGTGGTGGTGGTCGTGATGCTGATGCGCACGCTCGAGGCCCGCAAGGGCTGGCAGGACCACTATCCGCACGCGGCGATGCAGCTGATGTCGGCGCACAGCGCACAGCTGCGCCAGAAGCTCGACGCCAACCGCTGCGCCGCCACCGACGTGCTGCCGCACCTGCAGGCCATGCGCACGCTCGGCAATGATCTCGACCCGGCCTTCCCCGATCTGCGCGACAACACCCGCTTCGCCGCGCACACCGGCAGCTTCCGCGCCACGCTGGACAAGGCGCTCGCCTCGCCGCCGCTGAACTGTGCCGGCCTGAAGAGCACGCTCGAGGACGTCGGCGGCGACTGCAAGTCCTGCCACACCGACTTCCGGGGCTGAGGGCGGCGGCACAGGCAGGCGGCGCCGTCGCCGGCGCCTGCCTGTGCATGAACGATTCCTGCACGACCCGGGGCCAAACGCCCCGATGCCGCCGCGATTGATTGGCTGTTCACATCCAGCCACCTAACGTCGGCACCAAGGCATCCCTTCCCGTGCCGTGCAGGAGTCCGCAATGAAGATCCGCCTCATCAGCGCCAGCGCGATGATCGCCGCAGCCACCCTGGTGGGCTGCGCAAGCACCAGCCCCGGATACTCGGGCGGCGGCTATGACAGCGGCTACGGCAATACCTCCAGGGCCTGCGACACCTGCGGCGTGGTCACCCGGATCGACCATCGTGCACGCGCATCCAATACCCCCAACGCCACGGGTGCCGTCCTCGGCGGCATCGTGGGCGCGGTAGCCGCGCGCGAGATCACCCAGCGCAATACCGACAGCGATGGCCGCGCCAACACCGCGACCGTGGCCGGCGCAGTGGGTGGCGCGGTTGCCGGCAACGCGATCCAGAACCGCGTGCAGGGACAGTCGGTCTACGACGTCCACGTGCGCCTGGACAACGGCCGCATGACGGTGGTGACGCAGAACGACCTCGGCGGCATCCGCGAGGGTTCGTACGTGAACGTTGCCAACGGCCGCGCCAGCGTCCGCTGAGCGGAACTCCAGACTCTCTCCCTCTTGTTTTTACGGCCCGCCCTGCGGGCCGTCTTTTTGCGGCAGACTGACGCGATGGACCTCCAGCACCTCTACTACGCCATCGCCGCAGTGCTGGTCCTGGTCGGCATCGCCGGCACCATCCTCCCCGCCCTGCCCGGCCTGCCGCTGGTCTTCGCCGGCATGGTGCTGGGCGCCTGGGCTGGCGGCTTCGAATACATCGGCGTCCCGATGCTGGTGGTGCTCGGGCTGCTGACAGTCTTTTCCCTCGCGGTCGACTTCTGGGCCACCGCGCTGGGGGCGCGCCGCGTCGGCGCCAGCGGCAAGGCGGTCGCGGGCGCGGTGATCGGTACCTTCGTCGGCATCTTCTTCGGCCCGATCGGCCTGTTCGCGGGCCCGTTCGTCGGCGCACTGGCGGGCGAACTGATGCATGGCCGCGGCGTGGCCCAGGCCACGCGCGTGGGTGTCGGCACGTGGCTCGGCATCGTCTTCGGCACCGTGCTCAAGCTGGCGCTTGCATTCACGATGATCGGGCTGTTCGTGCTGGCGTGGATTTTCTGAGCCGACGGCAGACTGCGCGCTAGACTGCACCCCACCCTGATCGCGAAGCCCCGACGCCATGGAACGACGCCCGACGGCCCTGCTGCCCCTGCTCTGCATGCTCCCGTTCACCGTCGCCGCACAGGTCGCGGACCCCGCGCCGCTGCCCGGCCTCCAGGCCTGCGTGGCGATGGAAATCGCCGCCGAACGCCTGGCCTGCTACGACCAGGTCGCCGAGCGCAAGTTGCCGGGACCCGAGCAGGCCGATGCAGCGGCCGCGCAGGCACGCAGTGAAGTCCGCGAGGCCGGGCGAAGCCGCGACGGCGACACCAGCAGCGACCTGTTTCCCCACGACGACGATCCGCGCCGCGCCCTGGCCAACGCCGGCCGCGGCTCCCTGCTCGACAGCCGCTGGGAGCTTGCGCGCGACTCCAAGCTCGGCACATTCAACATGCGCGCCTACAAGCCGGTGTACCTCCTGCCCGCGTTCTGGAGCAGCAATCCCAACACCAGCCCGACCTCCTCGGCCGACGGCCAGGAGCTGCAGATGGATGGCATCGACAGCATCGAGACCAAGTTCCAGATCAGCTTCAAGACCAAGGCCGTCGAGAACCTGTTCGGCGACAACGGCGACATCTGGATGGGCTATACCCAGAGCTCGCACTGGCAGGTCTACAACAGCGACAACTCCCGCCCCTTCCGCGAGACCAACTACGAGCCGGAAGTGCTGCTGGTGTTCCGCAACAACTACAGCATCGGCGGCTGGAAGGGGCGCATGGCAGCGGTCGGCATCAACCACCAGTCCAACGGCCGCAGCGACCCCTTCTCGCGCAGCTGGAACCGCATCATGTTCAACGTCGGCCTGGACCGCGAGGACTGGGCGGTCACCTTCCGCCCCTGGATCCGCATCTCCGACGGCAGCGACGATGACAACCCCGGCATGGAGGACTACATGGGCCGGGGCGACGTCACCGTGGTGCACACCCGCGGCGACCAGACCTTCGCGCTGATGGCCCGGCACTCGCTGCGCAGCGGCGACCGTTCGAACGGCGCGCTGCAATTCGACTGGGGCTTCCCGATCAGCAGCCACCTGCACGGCCACATGCAGCTGTTCAGCGGCTACGGCGAGAGCATGCTCGACTACGACCACAAGGCCACCTACGTCGGCTTCGGGATCTCCGTGCTCGACTGGTTCTGAGCTTCACGCGTCGCTGAATGCGCCGGTCGCACAGTGGCGGTACCGGCGCATGCACGCCGAGGAATCCGATGAGCCTCAAGAACTGGAGTCGAAAGCACATGGCCTGGACCCTTGTCCTGACCGTCGTCATCACGGTGCTTGCCGTGGTGCTGGCGATGAACTTCGCCACCCCGGAAAAAAAGATCGAACGCAAGATCGCGCACCGGCATGCGATCAGCGATCCGCAGTTCCGGCGCGAGATGTCGGTCCTGCTCGGGCCGGCAATCCTGCCCGGCAACCAGGTGACCGACTACGAGAACGGCGACGAGATCTTCCCGGCGATGCTGGAGGCGATCGCCTCGGCGCAGGAAACCATCACCTTCGAAACCTACATCTACTGGTCGGGCGACATCGGCCAGCGCTTCGCCGACGCGCTGAGCGAGCGCGCGCGCGCAGGCGTGGCGGTGCACCTGCTGGTGGACTGGGTCGGCAGTATCAAGATGGATGACGAGATGCTGGACCAGATGAAGGAAGACGGCGTGGAAGTGGAGCGCTACCGTCCGTTGCACTGGTACAACCTGGGACGCATGAACAACCGCACCCACCGCAAGCTTCTGGTGATCGACGGCAAGGTGGGTTTCACCGGCGGCGTGGGCATCGCCGACCAGTGGACCGGGCATGCGCAGGACCCGGACCATTGGCGCGAAGCGCACTTCCGCATCGAGGGCCCGGCGGTTGCGCAGATGCAATCCGCCTTCAACGACAACTGGATCAAGACCACCGGCACCCTGCTCAACGGTCCAGCGTATTTCCCGGAGCTCGAGCCGGCAGGCGACATGGCCGCCCACCTGTTCATCGCATCACCGGCCGGGGGCAGCGAAAGCATGCACCTGATGTACCTGAGCGCGATCGCCGCGGCCGAGCATACGATCGACCTCACCGCCTCCTACTTCGTCCCCGACGAACTGATCGACAAGGCGCTGATCGCGGCCCGCAAGCGCGGCGTCCGGGTACGCGTGCTGCTGCCGGGCGAGCACATCGATTCGGAAGCGGTGCGCCTGTCGTCCAAGGCAGGCTGGGGCGAGTTGCTGAAGGCGGGCATCGAGATCCACGAATACCAGCCGACGATGCTGCACGTGAAGCTGCTGATCGTGGACGGCGAGCTGGTGTCGCTGGGTTCGACGAACTTCGACATCCGCTCGTTCCGGCTCAATGATGAGGCGAGCCTCAACGTCTACGACCGCGCGTTTGCGGCGCGGATGACGGAAGTGTTCGAAAAGGACATGGAGGACGCGAAGCAGTACTCGTACGAGATGTGGGAGCAGCGACCGCTGCGCGAGAAGTTCGCCGAGAAGATCATCCGGCCGATCCGGTCACAGCTTTAGGCTCAGCGGAATCTTCCCGATCCGCGACTGCCACTCGCGCGGCCCCGTCTCGTGCACCGACTCGCCGGTGGAGTCCACCGCCACGGTCACCGGCATGTCCTGCACCGTGAACTCGTAGATCGCCTCCATCCCGAGATCCTCGAAAGCCAGCACGCGGGCCGCCTTGATCGCCTTGGAAACAAGATAGGCCGAGCCACCGACCGCCATCAGGTAGGCGGACTTGTGCTTGCGGATCGCCTCGATCGCGGCCGGACCGCGCTCGGCCTTGCCGACCATGCCCAGCAGGCCGGTCTGCGACAGGATCTGCTCGGTGAACTTGTCCATGCGCGTGGCCGTGGTCGGGCCCGCCGGGCCGACGACCTCGCCCGCGACCGGATCCACCGGACCGACGTAGTAGATGAAGCGGCCGGCGAGGTCCACCGGAAGCGCTTCGCCGCGGTCGAGCATCCCGACCATGCGCTTGTGCGCCGCGTCGCGGCCGGTCAGCAGGCGGCCGTTGAGCAGCAGCGTCTCGCCCGGCTTCCATGAAGCGACTTCCGCCGGGGTCACGGTGTCGAGATCGACCCGGCGGCCCTTGGAGGCGTCGTACGTGATCTGCGGCCAGTCCTCAAGCGACGGCGGATCCAGCATCACCGGGCCGCTGCCGTCGAGGGTGAAGTGCGCGTGCCGCGTGGCCGCGCAGTTCGGGATCATCGCCACCGGCAGGTTGGCAGCGTGGGTCGGATAGTCCTTGATCTTGACGTCGAGCACCGTGGTCAGGCCACCCAGGCCCTGGGCGCCGATGCCGAGCGCATTGACGCCGTCGAAGATCTCCAGGCGCATCTCTTCCAGGCGGTTGGACGCGCCGCGGGCCTTCAGGTCGACGATGTCGATCGGCTCCATCAGCGCTTCCTTGGCCAGCAGCATCGCCTTCTCGGCGGTGCCGCCGATGCCGATGCCGAGCATGCCCGGCGGGCACCACCCGGCGCCCATGGTCGGCACCATCTTCAGCACCCAGTCGACGACGGAGTCCGACGGATTGAGCATGGCGAACTTCGCCTTCGCCTCCGAGCCACCGCCCTTGGCGGCGACGATCACGTCGACCTTGCCGCCCGGGACCACCTTGAAGTTGACGATCGCAGGCGTGTTGTCACCGGTGTTGCGGCGGGCGCCGGCAGGATCGGCCAGCACGCTGGCGCGCAGCTTGTTCTCGGGCAGGCGATAGGCACGACGCACGCCTTCGTTGGCCATCTCTTCGACGCCCATGGTGGCGTCGGGCCAGCGCACATCCATGCCGATCTCGAGGAACACGGTGACGATGCCGGTGTCCTGGCAGATCGGGCGGTGCCCTTCGGCGCACATGCGCGAGTTGATCAGGATCTGCGCCATGGCGTCCTTGGCCGCCGGCGACTCCTCGCGCTCGTACGCTGCGGCGAGGTTCCGGATGTAGTCCACCGGGTGGTAGTAGCTGATGTACTGCAGGGCGTCGGCGACGCTCTGGATGAATTCTTCCTGGCGGATCTCGGTCACGGCGGGCTCTTGGACTGCGGGCTCAGGCGCCCATTTTACGCCGCCGCGGCGGCAAGGCTTAAACCCTTTGCCGCGACGCTGCATCCGACTGGGTATGCTCGACGCCGCCATGACCGACAGCCTGCAAACCCCGGCCGCCTTTGATGCCGGGGACAGCGACCACGCCCTGGCGCTGGCCGCGGCCGGCGGTGACGTGGCCGCGTTCGAAGCGCTGTATCGCCGCCATGCGGCGCGCGTGCACGGCGTGGTGCTGCGCCTGGCCGGCTGGCAGCATGCGCGCGCCGAGGACCTGGTGCAGGAGACCTTCCTCCGCGCCTGGCAAGCGCTGCCGCAGTGGCGCGGCGAGGCCGCCTTCGGCACCTGGCTGCACCGGTTGGCGGTGAACACCGCGCTGATGGACCTGCGCGCACGCCGCGCGCGCCCGGCACTCGACGGTGACGACGACGGACTGCTCGACGAGCTGCCCTCGCCCGGCGCGCCCGGACATGGTCCTGCCATGGCGATGGACCTCGCCCGCGCCGTCGCCACGCTGCCGCCGCGCGCACGCGCCGTGCTGGTCCTGCACGACATCGAAGGCTGGACCCACGGCGAGATCGGCACCGCGCTGGACATGGCGACGGGCAGCTCCAAGGCCCAGCTGCACCGTGCGCGCGGGCTGCTGCGCGCCCGACTCGGAGACATGACATGAGTACGAACACGCACCCCGGCGGCCAGGGCGGGACCGGTCCCGCACTGCCCCGCGACCTGGCCGCGCGCCTGCGCGGATTGCGCGAAGACGCCACCCCGGAGCGCGACCTGTGGCCCGCGATTTCCGCCCGACTGGAGCCACGGGGACCGCTCTGCGACGCCTGTCACGCCGGCGCTGCGGGGGACGTCCGCGTCGCGACCTCCACCACGCCGGCGGCATGCACGCCGTCGGCACCGCTTGCGCCCACGCCGCCAGCCGCGCAGCGCAGCGACCGACGCCGCCACCTGCGTCGCCGCAATGCCGCCTACGCCAGTGCCGCCGCGGTGGTGCTGGCAGTGGCAGCAGGCTGGCAGCTGCTGCCGGTGCGGGTTGCGGTCGACCCGCCGGCCAACGGCCCCACCAATGTGGTCGCCACAGGCGCCGCGGCCCTGGCCACGAGCCCGCTGCTGCGGGCCGCCGACGCGCTGGCCCGCGAATACCAGGGCGCCCTGCGCGAAGTCGAAGCCACCGGCACCGGCAGCGCGTCCACGCCCGGCCTGGACGCCGAACTCGACCGCAGCGCCGCCGAAGTGCGCGCCGCGCTGGCCCGTGATCCCGACGCGCTGCACCTGTTCCACCGGCTGCAGCACATCTATGCCCACCGCCTGGCGCTCAGCCTGCGCCAGGCCTGACCCGAGGAGTTCCCACATGACCCGTCATCTCATCATCGGCCTCGCGCTCGCCGGCCTTGCCGGCCCGCTGCTCGCCGCCACCCCGATCAACGAAACCCGCCCGCTCGACGCCCGCGGCGAAGTCGAGGTCTCCAACCTCAAGGGCCAGGTCGAGGTCCGCACCTGGGACCGCAACGAAGTCCGCATCACCGGAAGCCTGGGCGATGGCGTCGAGCGCCTGGAGATCGACGACGGCGGCCACAAGCTGTCGGTGCGCGTGCGCTATCCGCGCAACGGCCGCGACAGCGAACCCACGACCCTGGTGCTGGAAATCCCGCGCCAGGCCAGCCTCGACGTCGATTCGGTCGCAGCCAGCGTCGATGTCCAGGGCGTGGCCGGCGACGATCTGGAAATCGACAGCGTCAGCGGCCGGGTGACCGCGGTCGGCGCACCGCGCAAGGCCAGCATCGAAAGCGTCAGCGGTGACCTGAAGCTCAATCTCAACAGCCGCGAGGTCGATGTCGAGAGCGTAAGCGGCAAGGTCGCCCTGCGCGGCCGCATCGCCGGCCATATCGACGTGGAAACGGTGTCGGGCGATATCGATATCGACACCCGCGGCGAGCGCCTGGCGCGGCTGGAAAGCAGCTCGGTATCGGGCGATTCCAGCATCAGGACGGCCATGGCCGATGGCGGCCGCTTCAGCTTCGAGTCGGTCAGCGGCGACGTCCGCCTGGCACTGCCGGCCGGCGCCTCGACCCGGGTCGAGGCCAAGACCTTCAGCGGCGACATCGACGCCCCCGGCGCCGACGTCGTGCGCAAGCGCGTGGGCCCCGGCGCCAGCCTCGAGCACCGCTATGGCACCGGCAGCGGGTCGGTCACGATCGAGACCTTCTCCGGCGACGTGGAGCTGCAGCTCGACTGACAGCTGTTTGTGGGAGCAGCTACAGCTGCGATCCGCGCCGCCTGCCCTGTGCCGCAGAGCGATCGCGGCTATAGCCGCTCCCAGAGGTTCGCGGCGCGCGCTGTAGCGGTCTGCACAAGGGTCGGGGCAAGATGGCGCGATGTCGACCGTCGCAAGCGCCGCCCGCACCCCATCATCCCCGCCTGATCCACAGGCGGGCCGCCCTTCGCTTCGCGAACGGCTCAGCGCGCTGCGCAACCTGCCGCCGTTCCTGCGCGAGATCTGGCGCACCAGCCGGGCACTGACCATCACCACGCTCGGCCTGCGCCTGCTGCGGGCGGTGCTGCCGGTGGCGATGCTGTACCTGGGCAAGCTGATCATCGACGAGGCCATCCGCCTGGTCGGCACCGGCGTGGTCGGCGACGGCTTCGCCGAGGCCTGGCGCACCGGCCAGCTCGACTACCTGGCGCTGCTGCTGGCGGCCGAGTTCGGCCTGGCGATCGGCTCCGACCTGCTCGGGCGCGTGGTCTCGTACTGCGACCAGGTGCTGTCGGAGATGTTCACCAACGCCGCCAGCGTGCGCCTGATGGAACACGCGGCGACCCTGGACCTCGAGGACTTCGAGGATCCGGAGCTCCAGGACAAGCTCGACCGCGCGCGGCGCCAGACCATGGGCCGGATGAACCTGATGGGCCAGCTGTTCGGCCAGGCCCAGGACATCGTCACCATCATCAGCTTCTCCGCCGGCCTGATGATCTATGCGCCCTGGCTGATCCTGCTGCTTGCCGTGGCGCTGATCCCCGCCTTCGTGGGCGAGTCGCACTTCAACGCGCTCAACTATTCGCTCAACTTCCAGTGGACCGCCGAGCGCCGCCAGCTGGAGTACCTGCGCCAGACCGGCGCCAGCGTCGACACCGCCAAGGAAGTGAAGATCTTCGGCCTCCACCACTTCCTGGTGGAGCGCTTCCGCACGCTTTCGCAGGCCTTCCTGGTCGCCAACCGCAAGCTGGCCCGCCGGCGTGCCTTCTGGGGCACCCTGTTGGCCGCGCTCGGCACGCTCGGCTATTACGTGGCCTACGCCTACATCGCCTGGCGCACGGTGCACGGCGATTTCAGCATCGGCGACCTGACCTTCCTCGCCGGCAGCTTCCGCCGCCTGCGCCAGCTGCTTGAAGGGCTGCTGGTGGGCCTGTCGCAGGTGGCCGGGCAGGCGATGTTCCTCGACGACCTGTACTCGTTCTTCGACATCGAGCCGGAGATCGTGTCGAAGCCGGGGGCATCGGCCATCCCTCGCCCCATCTCAAGCGGCTTCGTGTTCGAGAACGTCGGCTTCCGCTACCCCGACGCCGCCCGCTGGGCGCTGCGCGGCGTCGAATTCGAGCTGCGCGCGGGCGAAGTGCTTGCCCTGGTCGGCGAGAACGGCGCAGGCAAGACGACCCTGGTCAAACTGCTCTCGCGCCTGTACGACCCCGACGAGGGCCGGATCCTGCTCGACGGCCGCGACCTGCGCGACTACGACCTCGACGACCTGCGCGCCAACATTGGCGTGATCTTCCAGGACTTCGTGCGCTTCCACATGACCGCGGCCGAGAACATCGGCGTCGGCCAGATCGACGCCATGGACGACCGCGAGCGCATCGAGACCGCGGCGCGCCGCGCGATGGCCGACGAGGTCATCACCGGCCTGCCCCGCGGCTACGACCAGGTGATCGGCCGCCGCTTCAAGACCGGCGTCGACCTCTCCGGCGGCCAGTGGCAGAAGGTCGCCATCGCCCGCGCCTACATGCGCGATGCCCAGGTCATGATCCTGGACGAGCCCACCGCGGCGCTGGACGCACGCAGCGAGTACGAGGTCTTCCAGCGCTTCCGCGAACTCTCCGACCAGCGCACCACGGTACTGATCTCGCACCGCTTCTCCAGCGTGCGCATGGCCGACCGCATCCTGGTGATGGCCGACGGCCTGATCGAGGCCAGCGGCACCCACGAAGAACTGATGGCCGCCGGCGGCCGCTACGCCGAACTGTTCGAACTGCAGGCCGCCGGCTACCGCTGACACCCCACCACCGATCCACTGTGGCAGCGGCTTTGTGTGGGAGCGGCTATAGCCGCGAGAAGGCCCGTTCGCCGCATACGGCAGCTCGGGCATTCTGGTCTTCGCTCCGGACACATGGTTCGATCGCCGCTATAGCGGCTCCCACTGGGGGTCCGCCGGGGTCGGGGCAAGCGGCAGGGCCTGAGCGTACAATAAGCGGGTTTCCTTCCCCTCCGGCCCAACACAGCATGTCCTCAGCGTTTGGCACCGAGACGGTGCTGGACGTCCGTCACTGGACGGACGACTACTTCAGCTTCACCACCACCCGTGACGACGGCTTCCGCTTCGACAACGGCCAGTTCGTGATGATCGGCCTGCCCGTCGAACAGCCCGACGGCAGCACGAAGCCGCTCATGCGCGCGTATTCGATCGCCAGCGCGAACTGGGAAGAGCAGCTGGAGTTCTTCAGCATCAAGGTCGCCAACGGACCGCTGACCTCGCGCCTGCAGCACATCCGGCCCGGCGACGACGTGCTGATCGGCCGCAAGCCCACCGGCACCCTGCTGATCAGCGACCTGCACCCCGGCCGCAACCTGTACCTGCTGGGCACCGGCACCGGCTTTGCGCCGTGGCTGTCGATCATCAAGGATCCGGAGACCTACGAGCGCTTCGAGCGCGTGGTGCTCTGCCACGGCGTGCGCAGCGAGGCCGACCTCTGCTATCGCGACTACATCGTCAACGAGCTGCCGCGCCACGAGCTGCTCGGCGACATCCTGCGCGAGCGCCTGCTCTACTACCCGGCGGTCACTCGCGAGGACTTCGTGTTCGACGGCCGCCCCCACCGCGGCCGCTTGACCGACCTGATGGCCACCGGCCAGATGATGGCCGACCTCGGCCTGGACGCGCTTGATCCCGCACGCGACCGCGCCATGATCTGCGGCAGCCCGGGCATGCTGGCCGACTTCCGCGCGCTGCTCGATGGCCGCGGCTTCAAACCGTCGATGCGCATCGGCGTGGTTGGCGACTATGTCTTCGAGCGGGCCTTCGTCGAGAAGTGAGCCGCCGGCGCCATGCCCCGGCGCCCCGCACCGCGTAGAATCCCGCCATCACGCACGAATCCCGAGGAAATCCGCATGAAGATCCTGGTCGCCGTTGACGGCAGCGACATCAGCGTCCGCGCCGCCAGACACGCCAACACGCTCGCCAGGAGCCTGGCCAAGCCGGCGAAGATCTTCCTGGTCGCGGTGGATGCCGCGCCCTTCCCCGGCGTCGTCACCCGCATCGGCAGGGAGGCGATGGATACGATCCACGCCGAGAACCACCAGCGCATGCTCGCCCCGGCGCGCAAGGCGCTGGCCCGAAGCAAGGCCGACGTGCGCGAACTGGCCGTCGTCGGCGAGCCCTCCGAAGCCATCCTCGCCGCGGCGAAGGACACCAAGGCCGACATCGTGGTGATGGGCTCGCACGGCCGCGGCTCGGTCAAGGGCATCCTGCTGGGCTCGGTGTCGAGCAAGGTCATCGCCCAGAGCGAGCTGCCGGTCACCATCGTCCGCTGAGCGCGCTCCTGTGGGAACGGCTATAGCCGCTCCCACAGGCAGTGCGGCATGGACCATGCCTTTCGTCAGGGGGAGCTCCCGGGCGGGCGGGGTACCCTAGGGGACTCAGTCCCGCAAGGAAACGCCCGATGAAGCATCCGCTGTCGCTCGCCCTGGCCATCGCCATCGCCGGTGCAGGCATGTCGCCTGCCCTCGCCCAGTCCACCACCGATGCGGAAGCCGCCGTGTCCGCCAGCGCCGCTGCCCTCAAGGACAATCCCTTCGCGGCGAAGAGCACGCTGCCGCTGCAGTACCCGCACTTCGACCTGATCCGTGACGAACACTTCGCCCCCGCCTTCGAGGCCGGCATGGCCGAGCAGCTCGCCGAAGTCCGTGCGATCGCCGACAACCCGGAACTGCCGACCTTCGAAAACACCATCCTGCCGCTGGAAACCAACGGCAAGACCCTGGGCCGCGCGATGCGCGTGTTCTTCAACCTGGTCGGCACCGACACCAACGACGCGCGCAAGAAGCTGCAGGCCGACTATTCGGCGAAGTTCGCCGCCCACCGCGACGCCGTCTCGCTGGATCCGAAGCTGTTCGCGCGCATCAAGACCCTGCATGACGCCCGCAGCACCCTGGGCCTGGACGCCGAAGGCGTGCGCCTGGTCGAGGAGTACTACAAGGACCTGGTCCGCTCCGGCGCCGCGCTCGACGAGACCCAGAAAGCGCGCCTGAAGGAAATCAACTCCGAACTGGCGACCCTGGGCACGACCTTCAGCCAGAACGTGCTGGCCGAGGTCAACGACTCCGCCGTGGTGGTCGACACCGCCGCCGAGCTGGAGGGCCTGACCGATGAGCAGGTCCGCGGTGCCGCCGCCGCAGCGACCGCGCGCGGCCACAAGGGCAAGTACGTCGTCACCCTGCTCAACACCACCGGCCAGCCGCCGCTGTCGCAGCTGGCCAACCGCGAACTCCGCGAACGCATCCACAAGGCCTCGGTGGTCCGCGGCGCGCGCGGCAACCAGTGGGACAACACCGCCCTGGTCGCAAAGGTCCTGAAGCTGCGCGCCGAGCGCGCGAAGATGCTGGGCTTCGAGACCTATGCCGACTACGTGCTCGACGGCGAAACCGCCAAGACCACCGATGCCGTCAACGCCATGCTCGGCCAGCTGGCCCCGGCCGCCGTCGCCAATGCCCGCGCCGAGGCCGGCAAGCTCCAGGCCATGATCGACGCCGAACAGAAGGCCAAGGGCGAGCCCACCTTCCAGGTCGAGCCCTGGGACTGGGCCTATTACACCGAGAAGGTGCGCAAGGCCGAGTACGACTTCGACGAATCCCAGCTCAAGCCCTACCTGGAGATGAAGAGCGTGCTCGAGGACGGCGTGTTCTACGCCGCCACCCAGCTCTACGGCATCACCTTCAAGGAGCGCACCGACCTGCCGAAGTACCACGAGGACACCTGGGTCTACGAGGTCTCCAACGCCGACGGCAGCCAGCTCGCGTTCTTCATCTTCGATCCCTACGCGCGCGACTCCAAGCGCGGCGGTGCGTGGATGAGCGGCTACGTCTCGCAGTCGGAGCTCGAGGGCACCAAGCCCGTGGTGGCCAACCACCAGAACATCCCCAAGCCCGAGGCCGGCAAGCCGACCCTGCTGACCTGGGACGAGGTCACGACCATGTTCCACGAGTTCGGCCATGCGCTGCACGGCATGTTCTCGGACGTGAAGTACCCCTACTTCTCCGGCACCAGCGTGCCGCGCGACTTCGTCGAGTTCCCCTCGCAGGTCAACGAGATGTGGTCCGACTGGCCGTCGATCCTGGCCAACTACGCCAAGCACCACGAGACCGGCGAGCCGATGCCGCAGGCGCTGCTGGACAAGGTGGTCGCGACCGCCAAGTTCAACCAGGGCTTCGCCACCACCGAGTACCTGGGCGCGGCCATGCTCGACCAGTACCTGCACCAGCTGCCGGCCGACAGGTTGCCCGAGGCCGGCGACATCCTCGCCACCGAGGCCGCCGCGCTCAAGGCCGCCGGCCTGGACTTCGCCGCGGTGCCGCCGCGCTACCGCACCACCTACTTCAGCCACATCATGGGTGGCTACGCGGCCGGCTACTACGCCTACATCTGGTCCGAGGTGCTGGACGCCAACACGGTGGCCTGGATCGAGGAGAACGGCGGCCTGACCCGCGCCAACGGCGACCGCTTCCGCGCCACGCTGCTGTCGCAGGGCGGCAGCAAGGACGCGCTGCAGCTGTTCACCGACTTCTCGGGCAAGACGCCGGACATCAAGCCGCTGCTGGTGAAGCGTGGCCTGGATGCCACCACCGAGGACGGCGCCCCGCCGGCCGGGACCACCCAGCAGGATTGACCCATCGCTTCCCCCGCTCCGGCGGGGGAAGTTCTTTCCGGGGTCGCCGCACCCGCCCCTCAGCGCGCGGCGACGATGCCGCCGGGAATGCCCTCCGGTGACATCAACACCTGCCACAGCTGGGTACGGCGCATCCGGAAGCCCGCCATCGAACAGCCCAGGTAATAGCGCCACATGCGCCGGAAGCGCTCGTCGTAGCGGGCTGGCAACCGGTCCCACGCGGCCTCGGCGTTGTCGCGCCAGGCCTGCAGCGTCAGGTCGTAGTCGGCGCCGAAGTTGTGCCAGTCCTCGATCACGAATAGGCCTTCGCTGGCCACTGCCAGCTGCCGCGCCGAGGGCAGCATCGAGTTCGGGAAGATATGGCGCGCGATCCAGGGGTCGGTGCGGCGACGCGAGGCGTTGCCGCCGATGCTGTGCAACAGGAACAGGCCGTCGGCGGGCAGCAGCGAGCGCACCAGGTCGAAATAGCCGCGGTAGTTGCGCAGCCCCACGTGCTCGAACATGCCGATGGACAGCACCCGGTCGAAGCGTTCGCCGCGGAGCGCGCGGTAGTCCTGCAGGCGGAACTCCAGCGGCAGGCCGTCGCACAGCGCTTCGGCGAAAGCCTGCTGCTCCCGTGAGATGGTCACCCCCACGCCGCTGACGCCATGGCGCTCCGCGGCGAACTTCAGCGCTTCGCCCCAGCCGCAGCCGATGTCGAGCACGCGCATGCCCGGCCGCAGGCCGAGCTTGCGACAGACCAGGTCGAGCTTGGCTTCCTGGGCGGCGTCGAGCGATTCCGCCAGCCTGCCGTCACGGTCATGCCAATAGCCGCAGCTGTAAACCAGGCGGCGGCCGAGCATGGCCCGGTACAGGTCGTTGCCGAGGTCGTAGTGGCGTTCGCCCACCGCGTAGGCGCGCCGCCCGAGCTGCAGGTTGAGCAGGCGCGCGGCGGCGGCGTCGCGGAGGTCGGCCAGGCCGGGCGCACGGCGGTCCAGCCCTGCTGCGAGCAGGCGGCCGATCAACTGGTCCAGCGAGGGCGTGTCCCACCACCCATCCATATAGGACTCGCCCAAGGCCAGCGAGCCCCCGGCCAGCAGCCGTGCCGGCAGCCGGGTGTCGTGAACCCGCATGTCCCAGGGCCTGTCGCCGCCAATGCGGACGTCGGCGGAAGCCAGCAGGCCATGGACGCGTTCCTGGATCGGATGCATCACCGTCCCCGAAATGGCCCGGGACGATGCTAGCGCCTGGCGGCGGCGGGGGCCAATCCCGGCCCCGCGCCGCTCAGTTCGCGGCGAACAGGCCCTGGTATGGCGGTGAGACATGCGGCAGCAGCACGCTGGCCGGCACGTCGACCGTCTGCACACCATCGGAGTACGGTCCCACCTGATAGGGCGGGAACACGAAGCGCAGCCCGCGCAGGCGGCCGTCGGCCCCCGGGAGCGGCTCGAAGTGGGCGAAGTTGGCCACCTCCGGCCCGGTGCCTTCATCGATCATGCGACCAACGCTGCGCTGCAGGCGCGCACGATCATCAGGCTCTAGGTTCGCATCGGCATCCAGGCGCTGCGAGAGCGCCCCGTGCAGGGACTCGCGCACGAACGCCGAGACATCGTTCCAGGCATCCGGACCTTCGAGCAGGGCCTCCGCGCGGAGCATTTCATTGCGCCCGGGCAGCCACACGAAACGCGCGACCAGCGGATTGCCGTGGGCTCCGCCGGTATAGCTGGTGCCGGTAGCCTGCACCGCCACCACCTCGGGCGACTCCATCACCATGTCGAATGGCAGCGACAGGTCATAGGGGGCGCCGGCGCCGGGGGCGTCGGGGTCCCGCGCTGCAACCGCTTCCATCAGGTCGGCGCGGGCGGCATCCGCATACCGTCCAAGCTCCGCCGCCAGCCCCGGATGGCGATTGATGCCTGGCGGGTAGCTGATGCCGATGATGTAGCGCGGGTCGGACTCCATCACGTCCTCGAGCACCCGCGGCTCTTCGCCCCGGGCATCCGGGTCGGTGATGGCGGCAGCCGGATCCGGCGCCGGGCCGCTCACGGCGCCCCCCGGGACCTCGGCCTCGCGACGGCAGCCGGCCGCAGCCAGCGCCACCACCAGTATCAGCGGCACGATGCGACAAGAGCGATGAACCATCTGGAACCCCCCGTTCAGTCCGTGGAAGGGCACAGGCTAACGACCCGGGCGTGATGCCGGCGCTTACGCCCCGGACACGAAAAAGCCCCGGACGTTGCCGTCCGGGGCTTCTGATGCAGCGATGTGCGGACCTTAGATGGCCTGCACTTCGTCGGCCTGCAGGCCCTTCTGGCCCTGCACAACCTTGAACGAAACCTGCTGGCCTTCCTGCAGCGACTTGAAGCCGGTGCCCTGGATCGAACGGAAGTGGACGAACAGGTCCTGGCCGCTCTCAGGCGTGATGAAGCCGAAGCCCTTGGCGTCGTTGAACCACTTGACGGTGCCGGTCTGACGATCGGACATGGTGTTACTCCTTGAACAGTTTTGAAATGACACGGTCCGCAAGCGGATCCGAGACTGCGAAGCAAGGGGTAGCACAGGAACGATGGAGCGGATCGTCGGAAGCTGGCGCAAACGCCTTGTAACCTTGGATCTACCGCACCGGAGCCACGATGTACCGTGATCCCGCTTTGAACAGTGGGCGAACCATACCGCAAATTCGATTGCAAATGTGAACGGCGTGTACCGTTCGTCGTCGACTGCCCCCGGATGGACCCTCTACCAGGCGTCCTGCTGCGGCAAAAGGACCGTCAATTCGGCGTCGCTGAGGTTCCGCCAGCGCCCCGGCTTGAGGTGGCCAAGCTGGACCGGACCCACGCGCACCCGCACCAGCCGCTTCACCCGATAGCCGAAATGCGCCGCCATCAGCCGCACCTGCCGGTTGAGCCCCTGCACCAGGGTGATCCGGTAACCGAAGCGGCCAAGCTTCCGGGTCCGGCATGGCAGGGTTGTCTCCCCGTGGACCGGCACCCCGCGGGCCATGCCGCGCAGGAACTCGTCGGTGACCGGGTTGTTCACCGCCACCAGGTACTCCTTCTCGAGCTTGTTTTCCGCACGCAGCACGGCGTTGACGATGTCGCCGTTGCTGGTCATCAGGATCAGGCCCTCGGAATCCTTGTCCAGGCGCCCGATCGGGAAGATGCGCTGCTGGTGGCCCACGAAATCGACGATATTGCCGGCGACCCCGGACTCCGTGGTGGAGGTGATGCCCACCGGCTTGTACAGGGCGATGTACACGTGCTTGCGCTTGCCCGGCGCAGTGCCGCGCGGGCGCAGCGGCTGGCCGTCTAGCAGGACCGTGTCGTCCTCGCCGACCTCGGCGCCGATCCGCGCACGCATGCCGTTGACGGTGACCCGGCCCTCGCCGATGAGGCGGTCGGCCTCCCGACGCGAGCAGGCGCCGGTTTCGCTGATGTGCTTGTTGAGGCGCATGGCCGCCGACACTGACCGAGGTTGAAAAGGGGCGCAAGTCTGGCAGATCACGCGTCAGCGCGCGCGATGCGTTTCAGCCCAGCAAGTCGGCATGCTCCGGATGGCGACCTGCCCAGGCCTCGGCGTAGGCGCAGAGCGGGCGGACCTTCCAGCCCTCGGTGCGGGCGTGGTGGAAGGCGGCTTCCACAAGCTTGCCGGCGATGCCGCGTCCGCCAATGGCCTCGGGCACCCGGGTGTGGGTGATGTGCATGAGACCATCGGCCATCTCGTAGTCGAGGTTGGCCACATGGCCGTCGACCTCGGTCACGAACCGGCCCGGGATGCCGTGGTGGGTGATATCCAGGGTCCCCATCGCAATCACTCCTCAGTCGGTGTCGCCACGGCCATCGCGCTTGCCCTGGTTATGGCGATCGGTGGTGGACATGCTGCCGTGGATCGAAGCCATCCGCGACTCACCCGCATGCAGGTCCTGCGCCTTGCTCGCTGCCTGTGGCGACTGGTAGCCGGGCTGCGGAACATGGTCGGCAACCGGGTCGAGCGACTGCCAGGGCTGGGGTGAACGATCGCGCTCCTGCTTTTCCTCGAGCAGCTTGCGGGTGTTCGCGAGCGCGCGCTCGGGCGAAACCTTCTTCGCGGTGGCCTTCTTCGCGGTGGCCTTCTTCGCGGTGGCCTTCTTCGCGGTGGCCTTCTTCGCGGTGGCCTTCTTCGCAGTGGCCTTCTTCGCAGTGGCCTTCTTCGCGGTGGCCTTCTTCGCGGTGGCCTTCTTCGCGACCGCCTTCTTCGCGACGGCCTTCTTCACGACGGCCTTCTTCGCGACGGCCTTCTTCGCGACGGCCTTCTTCGCCACCACTACCGGCGCGCTCCTGCGGGCTTCGACGAAGCGCCCCAGGATCTCGGCCAACAGTTCTTCCTTGCGTGCGGTCCTTGCCGCGACGCCGCCCGGGCCGGCCGCCTTGCTGTCCCCGCGCTTGCGTGCAGCGAGGCGCTGACGCTTCAGCAGGTCCCGGGCCCGGTCACGCGAGGCGCGTGCGCGCGTCGCGCGGCCGGCCAACGCCGCCCGGTCAAACCCGCGCAGGGCGTTGGCCCGGCTGTCGTCGTACAGGCGCATCTCGGCCTTGTTGAGCAGTTCGGTCGCCTGGGCGCGGGTAAAGGCCATCTGATTTCTCCATTTGGTGACGGGTTCATGGGTATCACGGAATGGATTCAGGCGCGGTGAGTGCCGCCGGCCCGGGTCACTGCCCGCCGGCCCGGGTGCGCTTGTGACGGGAAGCGTCACCCCCGCCTGCGCCGTGGCCATCGCGGCCACGACTGGCACGGTTGATGCATGCAGTCCAGCACGCAGCCCAGATGGAGAGCCACCATGCACGCCACCACCGACACGCGCGCCGCGCACGAAGCCGTCACCCGGCTGTTCGACCTGTCCCGCTCGGGCGAGGTCGACAACGTCGAGTTCAACCAGCTCGATTCGCTGGTCTACGCACGCCTGCTCCAGGCCTACGACTGCGACCAGGCCGGCATCGGCGCCGGCAGCGAATCGATCTCCTGACTCAGGACATCGGCGACATCAGCCGCGCCAGGAAGACCTCGACTACGCCCGGCTCCATGATCACCGTGAACAGCAGGCCGTAACCCGCGCCCCACAGGTGGGCGCTGTGGTTGACGTTGTCGCCGCCGCGGCGCTCCATCCAGATCGAATAGCCGACGTAGAGCACGCCGTAGACGATCGCCGGCACCGGGATGAAGAACACGAAGATCAGCGCCCAGGGCTGCACCAGGATGAAGGCGAACAGCACCGCCGACACCGCGCCCGAAGCACCGAGGCTGCGATAGCCGGCATCGTGGCGATGGCGCAGGTAGGTGGGCAGGATCGCCACCACGATCGCCGACAGGTAGAACAGCGCGAACCCGAGCGAACCGATGTAGGGCGCGAACATCCGTTCGACGTAACGCCCGAAGAAGAACAGCGTGACCATGTTGAACAGCAGGTGCTGCCAGTCGGCGTGCACGAAGCCGTGGGTCACCAGGCGGTCGTACTGCTTGTGGCGTTCGATCGCCGGCGGCCACAGCAGCAGGCGATCTAGCAGCCTGCGGTTGCCGAAGGCCTGCCACGACACCAGCACCGTCAGCGCCAGGATCGCCAGCGTGACCAGGCCGGCATCGCCGCTCATGCCGCGACCCCGGCGGACACGCGGTAGTTGTCCTGCATCGGGTACCTGCGCGCATAGGCCGCGAACGCCAGCGCCGCCAGGAATGCGAACAGGGCGAAGAAGAACATCAGGAAGGCGTTCTCGCTGAGCCCGGTGGAGGCGATGGCCGAGGTCACCGCGTCGTTGCGCACGCCGGCGTTGGTCAACAGCACCCACAGGCTGCCGAAGGTGCTGGTCAGGTACCAGAAGGCCATGATCACGCCCTTCATCGCCTGCGGCGCCTGGCTGTAGGCGAACTCGAGCGCGGTGGCCGAGACCAGCACTTCGCCGAAGGTCAGCAGCAGGTAGGGCAGGCTCTGCCAGGCCAGCGAGACCTCGGCGCCGCCGTCGAGCCACAGCTGCAGCACCCCGGCCGCGATCCAGGCGATGCCCGAGAACACGATGCCCCAGCCCATCCGGCGCAGCGCGGTCACGGTGAAGCCCATCCGGCGCAGCAGCGGGTACAGCACCAGGTTGTTGAACGGGATCAACAGCATCACCAGCAGCGGATTCAGCGCCTGCATCTGCGCCGCCTCCTTGATCAGCCAGCTCGGCCACCACCAGGCCTCGTGCGGGATCAGCATGGTGTTGCCCTGGATGATCCAGGTCGAGGCCTTCTGGTCGAACAGCGACCAGAACGGCGTCACCAGCGCGAATACGATCAGGATGCGCAGCACCGCGCGCACGCCGTCGACCGCCGCGTCCGGGTGCAGGCCACGCGCGCGCTCGAGCTGCAGCGAGGCGCCCCAGCCGACGCAGGCGATCACCACGCCCAGCGCCAGGCAGGCGGTGATGACGAAGCCGAAGGAATCCGGCCAGGGCAGCGGCACGCCAATCGCGTCCAGCGCCCACAGGGCCAGCATCAGCACCGCGAGCGTGATGCCCGCGCGCGCGATCAGCGTGCCGGAGCCGCCCTGCCCTGCGCTGCCCCGCAGCGCGGTGCGCACGACGTTGAGGAAGGAATCGGGATCGCGCCCAGACGGCGGCACGTTGACGTACTCCTTGCGGCCCAGCCAGAACACGACGGTGGCAATGAGCATCAGAACGCCCGGCACGCCGAAGGCCACCGCCGGCCCGTAGCTGCGCAGCAGCAGCGGCGCCAGCAGCGAGGCGAAGAACGAGCCGAAGTTGATGATCCAGTAGAAGGCGTCGAAGACCACCTTCGCCTTCGACTTGTTGGTCTGGTCGAACTGGTCGCCGCAGAACGAGACCACCAGCGGCTTGATGCCGCCCGAGCCCAGCGCGATCAGGAACAGGCCGGTGTAGAAGCCGTTGCGGCTGTCCTCGAACAGCGCCAGGCAGGCGTGGCCCGCGACGTAGATCAGCGAGAACCACAGCACGGTGTTGTACTTGCCGAAGTAGCGATCCGACAGCCAGCCGCCGAGCAGCGGGAAGAAATACACGCCGATGACGAAGCTGTGGAAGATGTCCTTGGCGGCGCCCTCGCGCTCCGGGCCCGCGGGCAGGTAGGCCAGCAGCATCGAGCTGATCAGGAACGGGATGAGGATGTTCCTCATGCCGTAGAAGCTGAAGCGCTCGCAGGCCTCGTTGCCGATGATGTAGGCGATCTGGCGCGGCATCCTGCCGGCGTCGGGGGCAACGGGGGCGTGGCTCATGCGGTGTGGCCGATTTGCGGTCGAAGCCGCGAAGGCTAGCGTATCCGCCGCGGGCGCGCTTTGGCCGAAAGGCATGGACGCGGCATCATGGGCGCCCGTCGCCACCCCGGCCCGATTCCATGTCCCGATCCAGGATCGCCGCAATGCCGCTGTGCCTGCTGCTCGCGCTGTCGGCTGCCACTGCGGCCGCCACGGCGGGCACCACCGCAATCGTGGGCGCGCCGCGCCCTGCCGCCGCGGCAGCGCCGCCCCTGTCCACGGTCGCCGAACAGTCAGGCTTCGTGCGCACCGGCCGCTACGACGAGGTGCTCGCGCTGTGCGCCGGCTTCGCCACGCGGTATCCGGACGCGGTGCGCTGCATCGACTTCGGCACCACGCCCGAAGGACGGCCGATGAAGGCGCTGGTCGCCTCGCGCAGCGGCGCGCTGACGCCGGAGGCCGCGCGCGCGGCCGGGCTGCCGGTGCTGCTGGTCCAGGGCGGCATCCACGCCGGCGAGGTCGATGGCAAGGACGCCGGCTTCCTGGCCCTGCGCCAGGCCCTGGACGGCGAGGCCGCGCCGGGGGCGCTCGAGCGGCAGGTGCTTGTGTTCGTGCCTGTCTTCAACGCCGACGGCCACGAGCGCTTCGGCGCCTGGAACCGCCCCAACCAGCGCGGCCCGGAGGAAATGGGCTGGCGCACCACCGCGCAGAACTACAACCTCAACCGCGACTACCTGAAGGCCGATGCGCCGGAGATGCGCGCGATGCTCGGCCTGGTCGAGGCCTGGGATCCGATCGCCTACGTCGACCTGCACGCCACCAACGGCGCCCAGTTCGAGCACGACGTCTCGGTGCAGATCGAACCGCTGCACTCCGGCGATGCCGCGCTGGCCCGCGCCGGCCTGGCCCTGCGCGACGGCCTGCTCGACGGCCTGGCGGCGCAGGGTTCGCTGCCCCTGCCCTTCTATCCCTCGTTCGAGGTCCATGACGACCCCAGCTCGGGCATCGTCGACGGCGTCTCCCCGCCGCGCTTCTCGCACGGCTATTTCCCGCTGCGCAACCGCTTCGGGATCCTGGTGGAGACGCATTCCTGGAAGGAATACCCGGTGCGCGTCGGCATCACCCGCAACCTCGTGGTCGGGGTGTTTGAGCAGACGGCCGCACACGGCCGCGAGTGGCTGGAGGTCGCGGCCGCGGCCGACGCCCGCGCGGCGCGGCTCGCGGGGCGGACGGTGCCGCTGGACTACGTCGCCACCGACCGTGTGCGCACCGTGGACTTCCGCGGCTACGCCTGGACGCGCACGCATTCCGACGTGTCCGGCGCGCTGGCCACGCGCTACGACGAAGCCACGCCGCAGGTCTGGAAGATGCCGCTGCGCGACGAGATCGTGCCCGGCCACAGCGTGGTCGCGCCCGGCGCCGGCTATCTGGTGCCGGCGCGGCACGCGGGCCAGGTCGCGCGCTGGCTCGACGTCCACGGCGTCGACTACCGCCGGGTGGCCCGGCCGCTCGCGGGCGCCGCCATCGAAACGTTCCGCACCGAGGCGCCGCGGCTGGCCGCGACCTCGAGCGAGGGCCGCCAGCGCCTGGGCGTGGATGGCGCGTGGCGCCCGGAAACCCGCGACCTTGTCGCCGGCGCGCTGTTCGTGCCCATCGCCCAGCCGCGCGCGCGCCTGGTGATGGCCATCCTCGAACCCCAGGCACCGGACTCGATGGCGGCCTGGGGCGAGTTCAACAACGCCTTCGAACCCAAGGAGTACATGGAGCCCTACGTCGCCGAAGCCGTCGCGCGCGACATGCTTCGCGATCCGGTGGTCCGCGATGCCTTCGAGCGCCGCGTGGCGGAAGACGCGGAGTTCGCGGCCAGCCCGCGGGCACGGCTGGAGTGGTTCCATCGCCGCCACTCAAGCTGGGACGAGCGCCTCGGGCTTTACCCGGTCTTCCGCACCGACACGACGCCCGACTGACCGGCTGGCCGCATGCAACGCGGCGCGGCCCGGCGGCCATTCGAACTGCTCAGCGCGGTCGCTCGAACGCCACCGTCACGTCGGACTCGACCCGGTTGCGGCCCGCGGCTTTCGCCCGGTACATCGCCCCGTCCGCGCGCTGCAGCCACTCGTCCGCGGTGACCACCGCAAGATCGACCTCGGCCAGGCCGATGCTCAACGTGCAGTTCTGCAGCACCGCCTCCTCGGGGCGCTCGGCGAGAAAGGTGGTGCGCACGCGCTCGGCCACCCGCAGCGCACCCTGCAGCCCGGTCTCGGCCAGCAGCACGCCGAACTCGTCGCCGCCGTAGCGCGCCGGCGTGTCGATGTCCCGGGCACAGATTTCCAGCACCCGGGCCACGTTGCGCAGCACCTCGTCGCCCACGACGTGGCCGTGGCTGTCGTTGACCTCCTTGAGGTTGTCGACATCGACCAGCATCAGCACCGCCGGCCGCCGCGTGCGCGCATGCCTGGCCAGCTCGGCGGCCAGGGCTTCGTTCCAGCCACGCCGGTTGCGCAGGCCGGTCAGCGCATCGATGCGGTTGAGCCGCTGCAGCTGGCGGTTCTTCGCACTGATGTTGCGCCCGAGCTCGTATGTGATCGTGGCCAGCACCAGCGGGTACACGACCAGGAACGGCAGCGTGGCAAGGATGCTCGCCATGCTGCTTTCAAGCCCCACCGGGAATCCAAGCGCCGCGGACACAAGCACGCAGGCGATGAGCAGTGCCGGCGTGGTGCGCGCGGCGAAGCGCCAGCCGCCGACGGCGATCTTGTCCATGGTGACCATGACCAGCAACACGGCGCTGGGCACCAGGTTGAATCCCATGATCGCGATCCAGGCGCCGGCGGCGGCCGAATCGATCACCAGATGCTGCTGGGCGGCCAGCTTCGGCTCATGCGCGCGGTGCGTGAGCCAGCGCGCCAGCAGCGGCCACGCGAATCCATTGAAGGCCCACAGCGCCCAGGTCCATGCCGGCGCGTCGTTGCCTGCCAACACCGATGCCACGAGCAGCGCCGACAGGGCGCCCCCCAGGGTTCGCATGTGGTGCACGCGCGCGACGAACCGCCTCTCGCGCTCGCGGACTCCAGTCTGTTCTATCGATTGCATCCGCGCAGGGTCGCCCCGATCCGCCCGTGCGGCAAGTAATGCCAAGCTGGCGAATGGGCGTTCCCGGCACTGCGTCACACCCGCCCCGCAGTAGTGACGCTCCGGTTTACGACGCCAGGGCACTCAGGTCGCGCCTTGCTCCAGCTCGGCCCAGCGCGCATACGCAGCGTCGAGCTCCGCCTGCGCAAGTGCGATCGCGTGCTTGTGGGCGTCGATGTCGGCGCCTGGACGCTGGTAGAACGCCGGGTCGTTCATCGCCTCGATGCGCAGGGCGATGTCGGCCTCCAGCGCGTCGATCCGCGCCGGCAGCTGTTCCAGCTCGCGTTCGAGCTTGTAGCTGAGCTTGCGGCGCGGGGCTGCACCCGCGTCGGCCTCCACCGTTGCCGGAGTTTCGACAGACCTGTCCTGGACCGCGCGCGCGTGCGTCTCCGTGCTTCGCACGACGGACCGTTGCCGCAGCCAGTCACTGTATCCACCAACGTACTCGCCGATCCGGCCCTCGCCGCCGTCCTGCATCACCAGGGTCGAGGTCACCACGTTGTCGAGGAAGTCGCGGTCGTGGCTGACCAGCAGCAGCGTGCCCGGGTAGTCCGCCAGCAGTTCCTCGAGCAGCTCAAGCGTCTCGACGTCGAGGTCGTTGGTGGGTTCGTCCATCACCAGCAGGTTCGACGGCTGCGCGAACAGCTTGGCCAGCAGCAGCCGGTTGCGCTCGCCGCCCGAGAGCCGGGTGATCGGCGCGCGCGCACGCTCGGGCGTGAACAGGAAGTCCTGCAGGTAGCCGATCACGTGCTTGCGCTTGCCGCCGACCTCGACGAAATCCTGGCCCTCGGCCACGTTCTCCAGCGCGTTCCAGTCCTCGCGCAGCGTGGCGCGGTACTGGTCGAAATAGGCGACCTGTAGCTGGGTGCCGATGCGGATCTCGCCGGACTGCGGCTGCAGTTGGCCCAGCAGCAGTTTCAGCAGGGTGGTCTTGCCGCTGCCGTTGGCACCGACCAGGCCGATGCGGTCGCCACGCAGGATGGTGGTCGAGAAGTCGCGCACCATGGCGCGGTCGCCGAACGCGAACGACACGTCCTTGGCCTCGATCACCTTCTTGCCGGACGCACCGGCCTGCGCGGTGTCCATGCGCACGTTGCCGGTCAGCTCGCGGCGCTTGGCGCGGTCGTTGCGCATCGCTTCCAGGCGCCGCACGCGACCCTCGTCGCGGGTGCGGCGGGCCTTGATGCCCTGGCGGATCCAGATTTCTTCCTGCGCCAGCATCTTGTCGAAGCGCGCGTTCTCCTGCGCCTCGGCGTTGAGACGCTCTTCCTTGCGGCGCAGATAGTTGCCCCAGTCGCCCGGCCAGCTGGTCACCTGGCCACGGTCGATCTCGACGATGCGGGTGGCCAGCGCGCGCAGGAAACGGCGGTCATGGGTGACGAACACCAGCGCGCCGGACCAGCCCTTCAGGAAGCTTTCCAGCCAGTCGATGGCGGCGATGTCGAGGTGGTTGGTGGGCTCGTCGAGCAGCAGCAGGTCGGGCGCCGACACCAGCGCACGCGCCAGCAGCACGCGGCGCTTCATGCCACCGGAAAGCTCGGAGAAGGCCAGTTCGCCATCGAGGTCGAGCTTCTGCAGCGTCTCTTCCACGCGCTGGTCCGCGGCCCAGCCGTCGGCGGCATCGATCTTCGCCTGCACCGCCGACATCGCGTCGGCGTCGTAGTTGTCGCCGTGGCTCAGGTGGTGGAACTCGGCGAGCCACGCGCCCAGCTCGCCCATGCCTTCGGCGACGACGTCGAACACCGTGCCGGCGGCGCCGGCAGGCACCTCCTGCTCCAGGCGCGACACGCGCACGGTGCCGTCGCGGCGGATGTCGCCATCGTCGGGCTTGATCTCGCCCGACAGCAGGCGCATCAGAGTGGACTTGCCGGCGCCGTTGCGGCCGATCAGCGCAATGCGCTCGCCGGGCTCAATGGCCAACTCGACTTTCTCGAGCAGGAGCGGACCGCCGACGCTGTAGTCGACCGAATTCAGTGTGATCAGGGGCATCCGCCCATTCTACCGCTCGCGGGCGCCGCGGCCGGCTGGTTTCATGAACTGCAGGACAGCATCGAGCAGCCAGCGCGGTCCCGGGCCCAGTCGGGGCGCAGGGCGGCGAAGGCCTCGCGGCCAGGCTGCTCGCCGTAGGGGTCCCGGAACACGTCCAACAGCTCGGCGATTCCGGATTCGTCACCCGATTCCGCGCGGTCGATCGCCTGCTGCGCCAGGTAGTTGCGCGGTACGTAGCGCGGATTGGCGGCATGCATGCGTGCGATCCGCGCTTCGCGAGGCAGTCCGTCCGCCCGGCAGCGGGCGGCGTAGCGGGCGAGCCAGGCGTCCAGCGCGGCGGCATGCTCGGCCGGCAGCGCCGGATCGTAGAACGCGCCGCGCAGCGGTGCGGCCGGGGGCGCGGCCGCTTCGACATCGATATCGGACAGCGCGCGGAACAGACGCGTCATGTCGGCACCGGTGCGGTGCATCAGCGCCTGCAGCGCGCGCATCAGCTCGAGATCGTCGTCGCTGCAGTCCGCGAGTCCCAGCTTGGTGGCGGCGTTGTCGCGCTCGCACCGGCTCCAAGTGGCCGCGTAGGCGTCGAGCCCGGCCTGCAGCGGTGCTGCTTCGGCGAACAGCGGCGACAGTGCGCCTGCCAGCCGCGACAGATTCCAGTGCGCGATGCGCGGCTGCCAGCCGAAACGGTAGCGGCGTCCCTTGGCATCGGTGGTGTTGGGCGTCCAGTCGGGATCGTAGTCGTCGATCCAGCCATAGGGGCCGTAGTCGATCGTGAGTCCGAGGATCGACATGTTGTCGGTGTTGAGCACGCCGTGGACGAAGCCCACCCGCATCCAGTGGCCGACCAGCACAGCGGTGCGCACGCAAACCTCGCGGAACCAGGCCGCGAACAGCGCTTCGTCGAAGGCGCCGGCCGCACGCAGTTCCGCCAGCGGCCGGCCCTCGTGGTCCTGGCCCAGCAGCCACGGGAAGTCCCGCCAGATGCAGAATTCCGCCAGCGCGCGCAGCAGGTCCACGTCCCCGCGCGAGGCCGGCAGCTCGAAGGTCCCGAAGCGGATGAACGAGGGCGCGACCCGGCACACGACCGCACCGGGCTCCGGCCGCGGGTGGCCGTCGTAGAACATGTCCCGCACCACCGGCTCGCCGGTGGCCACGAGCGACAGCGCGCGGGTGGTCGGCACGCCCAGGTGATGCATGGCTTCACTGCACAGGAACTCGCGGATCGAGGACCGCAGCACCGCGCGGCCGTCGGCGCCGCGGGAGTACGGCGTCTGGCCCGCCCCCTTCAGCTGCAGCTCGTGCCTGCTGCCATCGGCGGCCACGGCTTCGCCCAGGCTGATCGCGCGCCCGTCGCCAAGCTGGCCGGCCCAATGGCCGAACTGGTGGCCGCCGTAGTTCGCCGCCCAGGGATCCATGCCCGCGAGCAGCTCGTTGCCGCCGAAAACCCCGGCGAACGCCGGCGCGCCAGGCGCATCGGCGGCGATGCCCAACTGCCGGGCCACCTCGGCCGCATGCGCGACCAGCCGCGGCGCCGCAACCGGCGTCGGCGCAACCCGCGACCACGCCGCACCCTGCACCTGGCGCACTCCCGGTCCGGCGAGCGGATCGCCGGGAAGTTCGCGAAGGAAAACGTTGTCGAAGCGCAGGTGCATTCCCGTAGTCTGGCAGGCGGAGCGCGGCGGCTCCGTGCCCTTCAGCGGCTGCAACCTTCCAGGCGCAGCCGCTGGCCGGTGCGTATGGCGAAGGCAGGCCCCTTCAGACGGTTGGCCTGGGCCAGCTTCCGCACCTCGCAGCCATACTGGCGCGCGATCGCGGCCAGGGTTTCGCCACGCGCCACCTGGTGCTCGCGCGGCGCCGCGCTCGGCGTCGCGACGCCGGTGGCGACCGTGGTCCCGGCGGGCCGCACCACTTCGATCGGCCCCGTGCGCACCAGGGCCGCATTGACGCTGCTGCCCATCAACTGCTTTGCAAGCTCCGCGCGCCGGCCCTGCGCGCACCAGCGCTTGTACAGCGCGGCCATGCGCGTGGTGCCCTGGAGCACCGCGCCGGCGGGAATCACCTGGTCCGCTTCGAAGCGCGGGTTCAGGTTGCGCAGTTGGCGCATGTAGCCATGCCGGCTGCCGCTGTCGCCCATGCACACGGTGAGTTCGTAGATCGACGCCGGCCGCGAGAGCGCGAAGTGCGTCGGGCGCGCATCAACCCGCGGGAAGCTCAGCCCATATTCCTTCGGATGCAGGTAGAGCCAGGCCGCGGCGATCACCATCGGCACGTAGTCGCGGGTCTCGGCCGGGAACTGGTTGTAAACGTCAGCCTCCCAGAACGGACGGCCGCCGGTGGCATCGTGGATGCGCTTTGCCCGGCCCTCGCCGCCGTTGTAGGCGGCCAGCCACTTCTCGACTTCGTTGCCGAATTCGGCGAAACGCTCGCTGAGGTAGCTCGACGCGGCGTCCGCGGACAATGCGGGGTCGTACCGGGTGTCGAAGCCGCTGGCATCCACCCCCAGGCCGAAGCGCCGCCCGGTGGCCGGCATGAACTGCAGCGGACCCACCGCGCCGGCGCGGGAACCCACGTGCACGCGGCCGGTGGATTCCTTGGCCATGATCCCGAACAGCAACGCCTCGGGCAGGCCGCGCTTCTCGAAGGCCGGCGCCATCAGGTGGCGCATGTACTGGTAGTTCTCGTGGCTGGTGATCAGCGACACGCGCATGTCGGTCAGCCAGCGGCGGATGCCTTCCTGCACCGCCGGGTTGAACTGCACCATGCTTACGAAGCGCTGGCCGTCCTCGCTCAGCAGCGCCGCGGCGCTGGCACCCTCGGGCACGTCGCCCGTCGGCAGGCCGCCCTCGTCGAAGCCTTCGGAATCGAATTCGCCGCCGTACACGCCCGCGGCGTCGTCGGCCTGGGCCTTCAGCAGCCGCTTCCACCCCGGCAGCATCGAGGCGACTTCGCAGCCGCGCTGCTTCTCACAGGCCAGCATCACGTCTTCCATGTCCTCGAGCGCGGCGTTGCCCTCGTCGATGGCGACGGGGTCGGCGTTGGCGGCTTTTACCAGCGACTCGCGGTAGCGGGCCTCGGCGGTGGCCATGCGCTCGACCAGGTCTGCGGCGGCGGCGCGGTCGCGCTTTGACTGGGCGGAGGCTTCGGGGATGTGCAGGGCAAGGACTGCAACGGCCGCGGCAAGCGCCAGCCGCGGCAGGACAACGGAAAATGGGGGCATTCGAGGACCAGGGACTGCTTTTCGATCCTGCAGGGTAGCGGCCGGTCTCGGCCAGCGGCAAGCGCTTCGCCGGGGACCCCGCCCGGCAGCCCCTTGTCGCTAGAATCCGCCTATCACACAGGAGCCCCCATGGACCCGATCCTCGTCGGCAAGGCCGTCACCACCCCGGAATCCCTGCCCGAAACTGGCGGCCGCGTCTTCCTGCAGCCGAGGCTCGCCAACCGCCACGGCCTCGTGGCCGGCGCCACCGGCACCGGCAAGACCGTGACCCTGATGACCCTGGCGGAAGGCTTCTCGCGGATCGGCGTGCCGGTGTTCATGGCCGACGTGAAGGGCGACGTCGCCGGCCTCGCCGTGCCCGGCGACATCGACGACAAGCTGCGCGAACGCGCGGCGATGATCGGCGTCGACGCCTACGGCCCCGAAGCCAGCCCGGTGCTGTTCTGGGACATCTACGGCAAGGCCGGCCACCCGGTGCGGACCACGGTCAGCGAGATCGGGCCGACCCTGCTTTCGCGCATGCTGGAGCTCAACGACACCCAGTCCGGCGTGCTCGACATCGTGTTCAAGCTCGCCGACGACCGCGGCCTGCTGCTGCTCGACCTTGCCGACCTGCGCGCCCTGCTCGCGCTGGTGGCGGAGGAGCGCAAGGCGGTGTCCACCCAGTACGGCCTGGTCAGCACGCCGTCGATCGGCGCCATCCAGCGCGCGCTGCTGCGCCTGGAATCCGACGGCGGCGAAGCCTTCTTCGGCGAGCCGGCGCTCGAACTGGCCGACATCATGCGCACCACCAGCGACGGCCGCGGCGTGGTCAGCATCATGGCCGCAGACCGCCTGATCCTGAAACCGCGGCTATATTCGAGCTTCCTGCTGTGGCTGTTGTCGGAACTGTTCGAAACCCTGCCCGAGGTCGGTGACCTCGATAAGCCGAAGCTGGTGTTCGTGTTCGACGAGGCGCACCTGCTGTTCAACGATGCGCCGGCGGCGCTGCTGCAGCGCATCGAGCAGGTGGTGCGGCTGATCCGCTCCAAGGGCGTCGGCGTGTACTTCTGCTCGCAGTTCCCCGACGACGTGCCCGACAACGTGCTCGGCCAGCTCGGCAACCGCGTGCAGCACGCGCTGCGCGCCTACACCCCGCGCGACCAGAAGGCGGTGCGTACCGCGGCGGAAACCTTCGTGTCCAACCCCGGGCTCGATGTCGCCAAGGCGATCGGCCAGCTCGGGACGGGCGAGGCGCTGATATCAACGCTGCAGGGCAAGGGCGCGCCGATGCCGGTGGAGCAGACCCTGGTCGCGCCGCCGCGCTGCCGGATGGGCGCGATCACCGACTCGGAACGCGAGCGTGTGCGCGCGGGCAGCCCGGTGGGGGCGAAGTACGACACCACGGTCGACCGCGAATCGGCCTTCGAGATGCTGGCAAAGAAGGCCGACGGCCTCGCCGAGCAGGCCGATGCGCCGAAGGCGCGCACCGCCAAGCAGGACGAGCAGGAATCGGGCGGCGGCTTCGCACAATCGATGAAGGACGCGGTGTTCGGCACCAAGCGCCGCCAGGGCATGGTCGAAACCATGGCCAAGCAGACCGCGCGAACAGTCGGCAACCAGATCGGCCGGCAGATCCTGCGCGGCATTTTTGGCGGCCTGACGGGAAAGAAGTGAGCGCGCGCATGGTCCGCCCCGCGACGTTGGCGTGCGTGTCGGTGTCGATGCCGGTATCGACCGCGGCCGGCAGGCGCTGAGACCACCATGTCGCGCTGGCGCCCACCGCCGGAGAAATCCACCGCACTGGTGACGCCGGAGGGCCACGCACGCCTGAAGGCCGAGCTCGACGACCTCTGGCGCGTGCGCCGCCCCGAAGTGGTGCGCGCGCTCGCCGCCGCCGCGGCCGAGGGCGACCGTTCGGAGAACGCCGAATACACCTACCGCAAGAAACAGCTCGGCGAGATCGACCGCCGCGTGCGCTATCTGTCCAAGCGCCTGCAGGAGCTACGCGTCGTGGACACCGCCCCCAGCGATCCGTCGGCGGTGTATTTCGGCGCCGTGGTGGAGGTGGAGGATGTCGCCAGCGGTGAATGCTCGACCTACCGGATCGTCGGCCCGGACGAGACCGATGCCACGCTCGGCTGGATCAGCATCGACTCGCCGCTGGCGCGCGCACTGCTGAAAAAGCGAACGGATGACGAAGTCGACGTAACCCTGCCCGGCGGCATCAGTTGCTATGCGGTGCTTGGAATAAGCTATCCGGAAGGCGCACGGCCGGCGGTTTGAACCCGGGCCGCGGGCCGCGCCGGCGTCGACGGAGACCGCTTGCGCGCGCCGATGCGAAGGAAGGGTTCTTCCAGGAGCAGATAGCTCGCGATCGAAACCGCCAGCGTCACGGCCACGAACGCCCAGGCCTGCCAGGTGCCGGCAAACCAGTCGCTGTAACGCACGTTGGCCAGCAGCGTCGCATGCCACAGGTACGCGCCGAAGCTGACCACGCCCGCCACCCGCAGCGGCAGGATGGCGAACGCGGACTGCAGCCATGGCGCCGCGTTGGCCGCGGCCAGCACCAGCAGCGCGGACACCAGCGCAAAGGGCGTGAACGCATGGTGCCAGTGGTTGAGCAGCAGTGCGCTGCCGGTCACGAGGTTCCAGATGCCTGGCGTGATGACGACCAGCAACAGGGTCAATGCACAGGCAAGCACCGCCAGTGCGTGCCTGGTTGCCGGTGCGCGCCACCAGGCGCGCCCGCGCAGATGGTGGTGGAAGACCGCGGCGCCGCTGCCGGCCATGAAGATCGCCAGGTATGTATGCAGGCCGTCGCGGTCGAAGGCCGGATCGGCCAGGTGACGCACCGCGATGACCACCGCGATCGCCAGCAGCGCCGCGGCCACGCGTCGGCGCAGCAGGTATCGCCATGCCAGTACCAGCACCGGCAGCAGCAGGTAGAAGTGGACCTCCACTGCGATCGACCACAGGTGGCCGGTTCCCTCGATGGCCACCAGGTGACGCCCCAGCTCGGCGGTATCGTCCATCCGCGGATAGACCGGGAACGGCGCCAGCCAGCACACCAGCAGGTAAACCACGTACAGCGGGTAGATGCGAAGCACCCGGCGCACGGCAAAGCGGCCCCATGCACGGGCATCGAGCCGGCCCGCTGCGTCAAGCGCGAGCAACTGCTGCATCAGCAGGAAGCTGCTCAACGCGAAGAACAGCCATACCCCGGTCTTGCCGGCCCCGGAAAAGTCGAGCCCCGGGATCAGGTGTGCGCCGACCAACCCCAAGTGACTGGCAAGCACCAGCAGCAACGCCAGGCCGCGCAGGCCATCCAGGACGGCAAGATGCTGACCGGCCGTCGGATGGGTCCGCGTGATCGAGCGCCACGCGCGCAGCGCCCGCGCGGGTGATTCGTTTACGTCCACTCCACCTCGCCGTAGAGATCGTGCTCGTCGCTGCCCATGATGCGGATGTCGGCGAATTCGCCCGGCACCAGTCCGGCCTCGCGGCCGTCCTGCACCTGCACCAGGCCGTCGATCTCCGGGGCGTCGGCCATCGAGCGTGCGATCGCCAGGTCACCGTCGATGGCATCGACGATGCAGCGCTGCACGGTGCCGACCTTGGCTTCAAGGCGCGCGGCCGAGATGTCGGCCTGGCGCTCCATGAAGCGCGCAAGCCGCTCCTGCTTCACTTCCTCCGGCACCGGGTCCGGCAGCGCGTTCGCCGCGGCACCCTCCACCGGCGAATAGGCGAAGGCGCCGACCCGGTCGAGCTGGGCTTCATCGAGGAAGTCGAGCAGCTCTTCGAACTCGGCCTCGGTTTCGCCCGGGAAGCCGACGATGAAGGTCGAGCGCACCGTCAGCTCCGGGCAGGCGGCGCGCCAGGACTGCACGCGTTCCAGCGTGCGCTCGACGGCGCCCGGGCGCTTCATCAGTTTCAGAATGCGCGGACTGGCGTGCTGGAAGGGAATGTCGAGGTAGGGCAGCAGGCGCGGCTGGCCGTCGGCCTTGCGCTGCGTCATCAGCTCGATGATGCCGTCGACGTGCGGATACGGATAGACATAGTGCAGGCGCACCCAGGCGTCGAGCTCGGAAAGGCCTTCGCACAGCGCCTTCATGCGGGTCTGGTAGGCCCTGCCCCGCCACGTGCGCTCGGCATAGCGCAGGTCGACGCCATAGGCGGACGTGTCCTGCGACACCACCAGCAGCTCGCGCACGCCGCCGTGCACCAGGCGCTCGGCCTCGCGCAGCACTTCGTCGACCGGGCGCGACACCAGGTCACCGCGCATCGACGGGATGATGCAGAAGCTGCAGCGATGGTTGCAGCCTTCGGAAATCTTCAGGTAGGCGTAGTGCTTCGGGGTGAGCTTCACCCCCGACGCGTAGTCCTCGCCGCTGAGGCGCGGCGCATGCACCAGGTCGACAAACGGATCGTGCCGCGGCGGCAGCGCGGTGTGCACCGCGTCCATCACGCTCACGTAGTCCTGCGGGCCGCTGATCGAGAGCACGCCCGGATGCGCCTCGCGGATCACGTCGGCGCGCTTGCCCAGGCAGCCGGTGACGATGACCTTGCCATTTTCGGCCATGGCCTCGCCGATCGCGTCCAGCGATTCGGCCACGGCGGAATCGATGAAGCCGCAGGTGTTGACCACGACCACGTCGGCGGCGTCGTAGCTGGACGACAGCGCGTAGCCCTCGACCCGGAGCTGGGTGAGGATGCGCTCGGAGTCGACCAGGGCCTTGGGGCAGCCGAGGCTGACGAAGCCCACGCGCGGTGCGGTCGGGGAAATGGTGTCGGTCATGCGCTGGGATGGCTCTGGAAGTGGTCCGCGCTACGCGGACGGGAGGGTGCGGGGTCTTCGCGCGGCGATTATAGCGGCGGGCTAGAATCGAGCCGAGGGCCGACTTCCTGCCGCTCGCGCCCGCGGCGGACCATTGAAGGAGGGCGCCATGCCCAGGCACAGGTCACCACAGCACGAACCCTACGCCCTGCATCCGCAGCTCGCCGCCGACAGCCATCCGCTCGCCGCCCTGCCCCTGTGCGACCTGCAGCTCATGGACGACAGCAACTACCCCTGGCTGGTGCTGGTGCCGCGGGTGGCAGGCGCACGCGAACTGCTTGATCTGGACCCCGCGCAGCGCGCGTCCCTGGTCGAGGAGATCAGCCGCTGCGAACGGCTGCTTCTCGACGTGTTCCAGCCGCACAAGCTCAACGTCGCCGCGCTCGGCAACCTGGTGCCGCAGCTGCACGTGCACGTGATCGCCCGCTTCGAGCATGACCCGGCCTGGCCGGCGCCGGTCTGGGGCCGGGTCGCCGCACGCCCCTACGCGCCCGAAGCCCTGGTAGCCCGGGTGCGCGAACTGCAGGCGGCGCTGGCTCCCTGACCATGCTCAGGTCCGCGGCAGGGTGACCCCGGTCTGGCCCTGGTACTTGCCGCCGCGGTCGCGGTACGAGGTTTCGCAGATGTCGTCGGCCGCGGCCTGGAAGAACAGCATCTGGGCCACGCCCTCGTTGGCATAGATGCGCGCCGGCAACGGCGTGGTGTTGCTGAACTCCAGCGTCACGTGCCCCTCCCACTCCGGCTCCAGCGGGGTCACGTTGACGATGATCCCGCAGCGCGCGTAGGTGCTCTTGCCCAGGCAGACCACCAGCGTGTCGCGCGGGATGCGGAAGTACTCCACGGTGCGCGCCAGCGCAAACGAGTTCGGCGGGATGATGCATTCGTCGGCCTCGATGTCGACGAAGCTCTTGGGGTCGAAGTGCTTCGGGTCGACGATCGTGGAGTTGATGTTGGTGAACACCTTGAACTCGCGCGAGCAGCGCACGTCGTAGCCGTAGCTCGACGTGCCATAGCTGACGATGCGCTCGGCGCTGGCGCCGCCCTTGTCGACGAACTTGACCTGGCCGGGCTCGAAGGGCTCGATCATGTTCTTTTCCGCGACCATGCGGCGGATCCAGCGGTCGGACTTGATGCTCATGCGGCTCCCGGCAACGATGCCCCGGCGGGACGCCAGGGCAGGTGCGGCGATTGTAGGGAATGGTCGCCGCCGGGGCATCCCGGCGGCGACGTGGCAGCGCGGCGACTTCGACCGCGCTGCAGGTTCAGAGCAGCGAGGCCGAGATCGACGCCGGCGCGCGTGGCCGCTTGGCCAGCTCGGCGACCACGTTGCGCGCAAGCTCGCGGTACGCGGCGGCGGCGGCGGAATCGGGCGCCGCGGCCACCACCGGCACCCCGGAATCGGCGTGCTGGCGGATCGCGATCTCCAGCGGCAGCGAACCGAGCAGCGGCACGCCGTACTGGCTGGCCATGCGTGCGCCGCCGCCTTCGCCGAACACGTGTTCGGCGTGGCCGCAGTTCGAGCACACGTGCACCGCCATGTTCTCGACCAGGCCCAGCACCGGCACCTCCACCTTTTCGAACATTTTCAGCGCCTTGCGGGCGTCAAGCGTGGCCACGTCCTGGGGTGTGGTGACGATGACCGCGCCGGCGACCGGGATCTTCTGCGCCAGCGTCAGCTGGATGTCCCCGGTGCCCGGCGGCAGGTCGATCACCAGGTAGTCGAGGCCTTCTTCACCGCCCCACAGCGTGTCGCCCAGGAGCTGCGTCAGCGCCGACGTGGCCATCGGTCCACGCCAGATCATCGGCGTGTCGTCCTCGACCAGCAGGCCGATCGACATCGCCTCGATGCCGTGGGCGCGCATCGGGAGGATCGACTTGTTGTCCGGGCTCTCGGGCCGGCCCGACAGGCCGAGCATGGTCGGAATGCTGGGGCCGTAGACGTCGGCGTCGAGGATGCCGACGCGCGGCCCCTCGGCCGCGAGGGCCAGTGCCAGGTTGACGGCGGTGGTCGATTTGCCCACACCGCCCTTCCCGGAGCCCACGGCAATGATGTTGCGGACCCGCGGCAGGGGCTTGAGGGTGCCTTGGACGGCACGCGCGGGGATCCGCGCGGCCGGGGGCGACGGCGTTTTCGGGAACAACTCTCCACTCCGGCAGTGACTACGGCCGGCAAGCTTGCGCCAAAGCAGCAGCGACTGCGAGCCACGCCGCTCTGAATACGCCGCCTCCGGCCCTGCGTGGGAATCAAACGCGACGCTTCCGCAGCGGAAACCGGATCCAGCGCACATTTGCGCGGGAAATGCAACACAGAACTGTTGCAATAGCGTTAACCCCATGTTAAGAAATTCTGCAGTCCGCAAAGCCGCATGCATACCAGAGTCAAGCAAGGCAAGAAACGGACCCGACGGCCGCTGCGCTCCCGGACCCATGGGGAATGAATTCGCGGCATTAGCGTCCTCCACATCAACCGGGGAGTCCGAACGCCGTGAAGAAACCCACCATCCGCTCCACTGCACGACGCACCGTGCTGAGCCTCGCGCTCGGAATGTGCTTTGTCTCGGGCGTCCACGCCCAATCCAATACCGCAGGCTCCATTTTCGGATCCGGCGTCGAGCCGGGAACAACCATCACCGTGGAGAGCGCCGACACCGGCTTTCGCAGGGACGTCGTTGCCGACTCGAGCGGGCGTTTCAGCATGTCGTCCCTGCCGGTGGGCCGCTATCGCGTCACCGCGGCGCGCGGCGCCGAGGTCGTGGGCTCGCGCGACAACGTCGCGGTGGTGATCGGCGGCGGTGCCGAGGTCTCCTTCTCGGCCACGGCTGGCGGCGATGTCACCACCATCGACGGCGTGCAGGTCTTGGGCAACCGCGGCCCGTCGATTGACGTGTCGGCCACTGATACGCGCACCGTCTTCACCGCCGAAAAGCTCCAGAACATGCCGGTTGCGCGCAACATCCAGGCCGTGGCGCTGCTCGCCCCCGGCGTCATCCAGGCTGACTCGCGCTATCCCAATACCGCCTCGTTCGGCGGCTCGGCGGCGTCGGAAAACGCGTTCTACATCAACGGTTACGCCGTCACCAACCCGCTGACCAACCTCGGCTCGACCACCCTGCCCTTCGACGGCATCAACCAGATGCAGGTGATCACCGGCGGATACGGCGCCGAGTTCGGGCGCGCGACCGGTGGTGTCGTGAACATCGTCACAAACCGTGGTGGCAACGAGTGGAAGTTCGGTGGCCTGCTGACCTATTCGCCGTCGAGCTTGCGTGCCACTTCCAGGAACATCTACTACCCGGACAACGGTACGCCCACCGACGGATTGCTCTACCAGAAGCGCGACGAGATCGAGTCCGGTGCGTGGAGCTATGGCGTCCACGCCAGCGGCCCGCTCATCAAGGACCGCCTGTTCGTGTACGCGAGCGGCGAGATCACCCAGCAGGACCAGATCGGGGTTCTTGCGCGCCCGGGCGGCGCCACCAACGGCCGACAGCGTTCCGAGTACGACATCCCGCGCTGGATGGCCAAGGTCGACTGGCAGATCTCCGACAACCATGCCCTGGAATTCACGGCGGTATCGGACGTGACCGAGCAGAACGTCCAGTATTCCCAGTTCCAGTACGTGCCCAATGCCGATGACGTCATCCGCGGCACGACCAAGACCGGCGGGTACTACTATCGCGACGGCGGCGAGCTCTATATCGGCCGTTACACCGGCTACCTGACCGACAACCTCACGTTGACCGCGCTTTATGGCCAGCAACAGGGCGACCACGAGGCCGTGCCGTTCGGGTACGACCCCGGCATCACCTATGTCAGCGACACCCGCTCTATCGCCAATCCGGTGCAGCGCGGTTCGTATGGACAGCTCGCCTTCCCCGACGCGTACGACGAAACCGAGGGCGGTCGCATCGACCTGGAATGGCAGGCGGGCTCGCACCTGCTGCGGCTGGGCTATGACCGGCAGGATTCCGAATCGCGGGCCGGTGAAGTGACATCCGGCCCTGGCTATCGCTGGATCTACAGCAGTTGCGGCCCTGGCCGCGAAGGCGACGGGATCGACGGCGGCGGCGGCGCCACCTGCCCGGGCGGGAGCGGCGACTACGTGTCGCAGTACAAGTACGCGAACGGCGGCACGTTTACCGTCGAACAGTACGCGTACTACCTCGAGGACCGCTGGCAGGTTTCCGACAACTGGCTGCTTTCGCTGGGCCTGCGCAACGAGAACTTCGAGAACTTCAACGCCGACGGCGTTTCCTACGTGGAACAAAGGGACCAGTGGGCGCCGCGCATCGGACTGAGCTGGGACGTCCTCGGTGACGCCTCCCTCAAGGTGTTCGCCAACGCCGGCCGCTACCACCTGGCCATGCCCAACAACGTCGCCCTGCGCGGCGCCGCGGGCTCGCTGTATACCAATGAGTACTTCGCGTTCACCGGCATCGATCCGGCCACCGGCGAGCCGATCGGGACGACCGCGCTCGGCGACGGCCCGTACTCGTCCAATCGCGAGTATGGCCAGGCTCCCGATCCCCGGACCGTCACCGCCAAGGGCATCGATCCGCACTTCCAGGACGAGTTCGTGCTCGGCTTCGAAAAGCAGTTCGCCGACCAGTTCACCTTTGGCGCCCGTTACGTGCACCGCAACCTGCGCAGCGCGATCGACGACATGTGTGACTTCCGCCCTGCCTACAACTGGGCGATCAACCAGGGCCTGGGCGAGGAAACCGCGACCAGTCTGGGCGATGCGCTGGCGGCCTGCCGCCTGTTCAATCCGGGCGAAGCGAACACGTTCCTGCTCGACGACGGCACGGGCAACCTGGTCGAGGTTGCGCTGAGTGCAGCCGAACTCGGCTTCCCCGAGCTCAAGCGCATGTACCAGGGCATCGACTTCTTCGTCGAGCGTCCTTTCGACGGCACCTGGTTTGGCCGCGTGGACTACACGCTGTCGCGCAACTACGGCAACGCGGAGGGCCAGCTGAAGTCGGACGTGGGCCAGGGTGACGTCTCGCAGACGATGGACTGGGACCATCCGGAGCTGATGGAATTCGCCAACGGGTACCTGCCCAACGACCGGCGCCACAAGCTGACGGCGTACGGCTACTACCAGGCCAGCCCGGAATGGCGCTTCTCCGCGACCGCCAGCTTCATCTCCGGCCGCCCGAAGAACTGCACCGGCTACTACCCGGATGACCCGGCGAACGACGAGTTCAACGAACTCTATTCGTACGGCGGCCCCTACTACCACTTTTGCAACAACGAGCCGCAGCCGCGCGGCACCGGCGGCCGGATGCCGTGGAACAAGCGCCTCGACCTTGGCGTGGCCTACCTCCCCGCGTTTGCCGACAACAAGCTGGTCCTGTCGATGGACGTGTTCAACGTCTTCGACGACCAGATCGGGCAGAGCATGGTGGAGTACGGCGAGAACGGCGGCGTCGGCGTGCCCTACTCGCAGACAGAGCGCATCCTGAGCTATTCGGCGCCACGCAACGTCCGCTTCGCCCTGCGCTACAGCTTCTAGGGCGAGGTCGGGGACGGGGCCCGCGGCTCGCGCCGCGGGTCCCGTCGTTTTTGCGGGGCCACGCCGGACGCGGACCCGCCGGCCTTGTTCTCTTCCGCTGCGACAGCGGTTATAACGGCGGGGCCGCCCCCAAGGCGGACCACTGACTACCCAGGAGCCCCCAATGCGCATGCACTTCCTTTCCGCAATCCTGTTCGCAACCGCCGCCCTGCTGGCACCAGGCGCCAGCGCACAGGCCAACGGACCCACGGGCCAGTGGAAGACGATCGACGACCAGACCGGCAAGGCCAAATCGATTGTCGAGATCTCCAGGGCCGCGGACGGCACTTACAGCGGCCGCATCATCGAACTGCTCGACCCCAGCCGGCCCGATCCAAGCTGCGACAAGTGCAAGGACGATCGCAAAGGCAAGCCGATCACGGGCATGGAAATCATCCGCGGCATGAAGACCGACGGCGCCTCCTGGTCGGGCGGCACCATCCTCAAGCCCGACGAAGGAAAGGTCTACAAGTCGAAGATGGAACTGGTCGAAGGCGGTGCCAAGCTGAAGGTCTCCGGCTGCGTGGCCTTCATTTGCAAGTCGCAGCTCTGGGAGCGGATCTAGCCTTACGCGCCCCCGGGGAGCTCCAGGCCGGCATGCGATAATCCGCATCCTTTCGCACGCAGCCACGCCATGCCACGCCCCGCACTCGTCACCAACGCCCTGCCCTACGCCAACGGTCCGTTGCACATCGGCCACCTGGTCGGCTACGTGCAGGCCGACATCTGGGTGCGCGCGCGGCGCATGGCCGGCGGCACGGTCCACTACGTCTGCGCCGACGACACCCATGGCACGCCGATCATGCTCGCCGCCGAGAAGGCGGGGACCACGCCGGAGGCCTTCGTCGCCGGCATCCAGGCCGGGCACGAGCGCGACTTTGCGGACTTCGGCGTCGCGTTCGATCATTACGACTCGACCCACTCACCACGCAACCGCGCGTTGACCGAGGCCATCTACGCGCGCCTGGACGCTGCCGGGCACGTCAGCCGGCGCTCGGTGGCGCAGCTGTATGACCCGGACAAGGGCATGTTCCTGCCCGACCGCTACGTCAAGGGCACCTGCCCGCGCTGCGGCACCGCCGAGCAGTACGGCGACAATTGCGAACACTGCGGCGCAACCTACTCGCCCACCGAGCTGCTGCAGCCGTACTCGGTGGTCAGCGGCGCCACGCCCGAGCTGCGCGAGAGCGAACACTTCTTCTTCGAGCTCGGCCACTTCGAAGCCTTCCTGCGTGAGTGGCTGGCCGGTGACGTCGCCACCCCCGGGGTCAAGGCCAAGCTGCTGGAGTGGGTCGACGGCGAGGGCGGGCTGCGCGCCTGGGACATCTCGCGCGACGCGCCCTACTTCGGCTTCGAGATCCCCGGCCATCCGGGCAAGTACCTGTACGTCTGGATCGACGCGCCGATCGGTTACCTGGCCAGCTTCCAGGCGCTGTGCGAGCGCGAAGGCCTCGACTTCGACGCATTCGTCGATGCCGGCAGCCAGGCCGAGATGCACCATTTCCTGGGCAAGGACATCATCAACTTCCATGGCCTGTTCTGGCCGGCGGTGCTCGATGGTGCCGGGCTGCGCCCGCCCACGCGACTGCACGTCAACGGTTACCTGACCGTCGACGGCGCCAAGATGTCGAAGTCGCGCGGCACCTTCGTGATGGCGCGCACCTGGCTGGATGCCGGGCTCCCGCCCGAGGCCCTGCGCTATTACTTCGCGGCCAAGTCCGGCGGCGGCGTCGAGGACATCGACCTCAACCTGGCCGACTTCGTGGCCAGGGTGAACTCCGACATCGTCGGCAAGTTCGTCAACCTGGCCAGCCGCTGCGCCGGTTTCATCGGCAAGCGCTTCGACGGCATGCTCGCGCCGGCGCTGCCGGAGCCGGAGATGTACGCGCGCTTCGTCGCGGCGCTGGCGCCGGTGCGCGACGCCTACGAACGCAACGAGCCCGCCAGCGTGCTGCGCCAGGTGATGGCGCTGGCCGACGAGGCCAACCGCTGGATCGACGAGCGCAAGCCCTGGGTGATCGCGAAGCAGGACGGTGCCGACGCCGAGCTGCACGCTGTCTGCAGCCAGGGCCTGAACCTGTTTCGCGTGCTGGCCGGCGCGCTGCACCCGGTGCTGCCGGCGATGGCCGTGCAGGTGGAAGCCTTCCTCGCGGCTCCGCTCGCCCGCTGGCAGGACCTGGACGCCCCGCTCACCGGCCACCGCATCCAGCCCTACCAGCCGCTGTTCACCCGCATCGACCCGAAGAACATCGCCACCATGACCGAAGCCAGCAAGGACGACCTCAAGCCTGCCGCCGCCCCCGTCCTTGTAGGAGCAGCTACGGCTGCGACCGCGCCGTCCGTAGCCACCAAAGGCGGCACGCCCACCACGACGGCGAACAAAGCGATGTCCAGCGACGCCGCGGCCCCCACCATCACCATCGACGACTTCGCCAAGCTCGACCTGCGCATCGGCAAGGTCATCGCCTGCGAATTTGTCGAAGGTTCGGACAAGCTGCTGCGCTTCGAGCTAGACGCCGGTGAGCTCGGCACGCGCCAGATCTTCTCCGGCATCCGTGCAAGCTACGGCGAGCCGGCTTCGCTGGTCGGCCGCAGCGTGGTCTTCATCGCCAACCTCGCGCCGCGCAAGATGCGCTTCGGCATGAGCGAAGGGATGATCCTGTCCGCCGGCTTCGACGCCGGCGCGCTGGCGCTGCTTGGCGCCGATCCCGCGGCCGCGCCCGGGATGCCGGTCCGCTGAGCCGGCGATGAGCGGCCGCGACGCCCTGGTCGAGCGCCTCGACCGGCTGCTGCCGCAGACCCAGTGCGGGCAGTGCGGCTACAGCGGCTGCCGGCCCTATGCCGAAGCCATGGCCGCAGGCGACGCCGGCGTGGACCGCTGCCCCCCGGGCGGGGATTCCGGCGCGCGCGCATTGGCGACCCTGCTGGGCGTATCACCACTGCCTTTCGACCGCAGCCTGGGCGAACACCGCCCGGCCGAGGTCGCGCTGGTGATCGAACCCGACTGCATCGGCTGCACCAAGTGCATCCAGGCCTGTCCGGTCGACGCCATCATCGGCGGCAGCAAGCGCATGCACGTGGTGCTTGCACCGCTGTGCACGGGATGCCGGCTGTGCGTTCCGGCATGTCCCGTGGACTGCATCGTGATGCTGCCGGACCCTCTCCTGCCCTAGCGCGTGCCGACGCACTCCGAACACACGCGCTCCACTGCATAGCCCCTCGCACGCAGCTTCTCGACCACGCCGTCCTCGCCCAGCAGGTGCATCGCGCCGACCACCACCAGGCTGTCGTCGCTGCCATCTTCGCGCAGCCGCGCTTCCAGCTTCGGCACCCAGGCGTCGTTGCGGCCGACGTTGATCACCTGGTACAGCGCGGGGAAGTCGCGGCGCAATTCGGCGATCGTGCCGTCGATGATCGCTTGCGTATCGCCGGCCCGCCACGCGCCGTGCAGGGCGAGCATCTGCTCTGCACCGGCCTCCGCCTGTTCCAGCGCCTGCTCGAGCATCTGCAGCTGCTCGCCGGCGTCCATTCCGTCGAGGAAGGCGATCTGCTGGGCACCGGTCTCGAGCCCGGCCACGGGCTTCTGCGCGGTCTCCGCCAGTCCGCCCATGTGCGCGTCGAGCCCGATGGCCGGATCGAAGCCCAGCCCGGTCATCTGGCTGATGGTCACCATCATGCCCACGAACCAGGGCTCGAAACGCTGCAGTACCTCGACCGTCATGCCGGTGGCGGCCAGCTGCGCGGCGTTGTCGCGGCCCCAATCGGCAAGCTTCGCCGCCAGCTCCGGGCCAAGCTCGTCGTCAAGCGTGCTGCCGTCGGTGCGCATTGCCGCCTGGGCCATCTGCAAGGCCAGCTGCGGCGAGGCCAGTTCGTCCGGCGCGACCTCGAACACCAGCTTCTCGGCGTCGGCGAAGGCCATGTCGACGTCGCGCGACAACGGATAGTCGGTGGGAAGCAGCAGGTGGAAGGAGCCGAGCAGGTACAGCGAGTTGTCCTTGTCGGACACCTTCCACAGCAGCGGCACCGGAGCCGTCGTTCCGGCAGTCGCCGCGGCGGTCGGTTGCGCGCTGGCCGGTGGCGCGGCCATGGCGAAGGCGCTGGCGCCAATGAGCAGGGTCGCGGCAACGGCGCCGGCAAGCAGGGACCCGCGGGCCCCGTGGGTAATGAACATGGAGGTCCTTTTCTGGGTGGTGGACGCCGCATTGCGGCGGCCAGGTGCGTGCCCGTGCACGTCAGGCGCCCGGCTTCGCATAGGCCTTTTCGCCCGCGGTCAACGCGAGGTCGAGCCGGTTTTCCGGCGGCGGCAGCGGGCAGGTGGCGAAATCCGTGAAGGCACAGGGCGGATTGTAGGCGCGGTTGAAATTGAGCATGACCCGGCCATCCGCTTCCGGCGGCGACGTATCCAGATAACGGCCGGCGCCGTAGCTGGCGTGGCCATTGGTGCGGTCGGCAAGGACCAGGAACAGGCCGCCGTCCTCGCCAGCGATGGCTTCAAGCCTGTAGTCGGTGTCGTCCCTGCTGAACTCCACCGCGCCCGGATTGGGCAGCAGGTCGATCCCGCCGACGATGTTGGCGATTTCGATGGTGCGCCCGGCGGGATGCGGCTCGAAGCGCGCCTCGACCAGCCAGTCCGCATCCACAGGCCAGTATTCCAGTTCGCCGAAGCCCGTGCGCCCGCGCGCCTCCGCGTGCTTGACGCGCAGCGCGCGGCGTTCACCGCGCGTGATCAGTGAAAGCCTGCCCTTGCCGTCATCGAACTGCAACTCCGTCGGTTCCGGATCGAGGGCGTCGCGCAGCTCGATGCGGCCTGTGACCGGCGCATCGCCCACGGCGACCGCCACGCCCCGCTCCGGCGTGAAGTACACCCGGCCGCCCTCCTGCTGCACCAGGCCGAGCTTCGCCGGGCCGTGGCCCAGGCGGATGCCGCTGGTGGCGCTGTTGCCGATGTAGTGCGCGCGCAGCTCCAGCCAGTGCAAGCCGACCAGGCTGGTCCAGCCGTCTTCGGCCAGCAGGCCTTCGCGTCGCTCGCTGCGCCATTCGGCCTCGGCCGCGGTCAGTGCCGGACTGGTCTGGGGTACGTCGGTGGCCTGGTGGTCGCCACCGGCCGGTGGCGCATCGGAACCACAGCCCGCCAGCGCGACGGCGAACAGGAGCCAGGCCGCGGCGGCGGCAAGCGGTGTGTGTCTGGTCATCAACGTCCCCTCATGAACCAACGGTCGATATCGGCGAGCGAAAAGCGTGTCCACGTCGGGCGACCGTGGTTGCATTGTCCGGAGCGTTCAGTGGCTTCCATGTCGCGCAGCAGCGCGTTCATTTCAGCGATGGTCAGGCGCCGGTGCGCGCGCACCGCGCCGTGGCAGGCCATGGTTGAAAGCAGCTCGTCACGGGCGGCGCGCACGCGGCGGCTCTCGCCATGTTCGCGCAGATCGGCGAGCACGTCGCGCAGCAGGGCCTCGGTATCGCCGCTCGCAAGCAGGGCAGGCACGCCGCGCAGCAGCAGCGACTGCGGGCCGGTGCGCGAGACTTCGAAGCCGAGCTCGGCCAGGGTCGCGGCCTCGCGTTCGGCGATGTCGGCCTCGCGCTCGCTCACCGCCACCGCCTGCGGCACCAGCAGCGGCTGCAGGCGCAGGCCGGCGCCATCGTGCGCGGTCTTGAGCTTCTCGTAACCGATGCGCTCATGGGCGGCGTGCATGTCGACCACGACCATGCCGTCGGCGGCTTCGGCCAGGATGAAGATGCCGTGCAGCTGTGCGACGGCGAAGCCGAGCGGCGGGACGCCGTCCTCGCCGGTCTCGGGCAGCGGGCCCTGCGTGCCCGGCTGCGGCGCCCAGGCCAGGCCGCCCACGCCGCCGGCCGCGCTTGCGCTGCCGGCGCCCGCATCGCCACCGGCAACCGTGGCTGCCGCGCCATAGAGCAGCGCATAGGCGTCGCGTGCCTCGTCCACGCGCAGCGACAGGTTGGACTGGCCGGCAGCGCGCGCGGCCAGCTCGCGCCCGACCACAGCCTGGGTGCTGACCGCCGCCACCAGCGGCGCGTTACCCGCGCGGGTTGCCGCAAGCGCTTCATGCAACGTGCGATAGACGAAATCGTGGACCATGCGCGAATCGCGGAAACGCACTTCATGCTTGGCCGGGTGCACGTTCACGTCCACCCGCGCCGGATCCAGCTCCAGGAACAGCACGTAGGCCGGCTGGCGGCCGTGGAACAGCACGTCGGCATACGCCTGCTTCACCGCGTGCGCGACGCTGCGGTCGCGGACCGCGCGGCCGTTGACGTAGAGGTACTGCTGGTCGGCGCTGGCGCGCGAGTAGGTCGGTTGCGCGATCCAGCCGTGCAGGCGCAGCGCGGGCGCGTCGCCGCGGCTGTCGTCGCCTGGGCGCGGGCCGACCGCGTGCTCGACCCGCAATGCGGCCTGCGCAAACGCCTCGCCCAGGGTCTCGACCAGGCGCCCGGCGCCTTCATCGAACGCGAGCCCCTCGCCGCCGCCGCGATAGCGCCGCGACGCACGGCCGTTGTGCGTGACCCGCAGCTCGACGTCCGGGCGCGCCAGGGCCAGCGAGCGCAGCCATTCCTCGATGTGGCCCAGCTCCGTGCGCTCGGCGCGCAGGAACTTGCGCCGCGCCGGCACGTTGTAGAACAGGTCGCGGATCTCGACCGTGGTGCCCTGCGGATGCGCCTTGGGCAGCACCTCGCCCACGCGTCCGCCCTCGACCTGCAGGCTGGCACCGTGCCCGTCGCCATCGCGGCGCGAAGTGATGCTGAAGCGGCTGACCGATGCGATCGACGGCAGCGCCTCGCCGCGGAAGCCGAGCGTGGCCACGACCTCCAGGTCGTCGAGCGAGGCGATCTTGCTGGTGGCATGCCGCGACACCGCCAGCGGCAGCTGCTCCGGCGCGATGCCACCGCCGTCGTCGCGGATCCGCATCAGGCGCACGCCGCCTTCCTCGAGGTCGATGTCGACGCGCCGCGCGCCGGCGTCGAGCGCGTTCTCGACCAGCTCCTTGACCACCGACGCCGGGCGTTCGATGACTTCGCCGGCGGCGATCTGGTTGACGAGGGTGTCGGGAAGCTGGCGGATGCTCAAGAGGTCGCGGGCACCGGCCGCTGTGCGTCCGGCTGATAGGGGCCAGACCCGATGATAAGCGAGCTTGCCGCCCTCAGCGGCTGCCGCCGCTCGCGACCGGAACGCCATCCGCGGATGCGCGCATCGCAAACAGCGTGCCCGGCGGTGGCTGGCTGGTGAAATAGGTCTTGACCCCGTCCAGCACCGCGCGCGCGACGTTGCCCTGGAAGGTCGGGTCGATCAGGCGCTTCTCTTCCTCCGGATTGGAAAGGAAGGCGGCTTCCACCAGCATCGAAGGCATGTCCGAGGTACGCAGCACCGCGAAGTTGGCGCGCTCGATGTGCGGCTTATGGTTGTTGCCGATGCGCTTGAGGCCCGCGAGGATGTGGTTGCCGGCGTCTTCCGAGGCCTTCATCTGCCCGCTCTGGGTGAGGTCGAGCAGGACGTTGGTGAGCATGCTGTCGGAGGTCGCGACCTTGCCGCCGCCGATCAGGTCGGCCGCGTTTTCCTTGTCGGCCAGCCAGCGGGCGCGCTGCGAGGACGCGCCCTTGAGCGACAGCACGTACACCGACGAGCCCTTGGCGCTGCGGTTCTCGGCGGCATCGGCGTGCAGCGAGATGAACATGTCGGCGCCGGCGGCGCGCGCCAGCTGCGCGCGGCGGTTGAGCGGGATGAAGACGTCGGCGTCGCGCACCAGGTGCGCCTTCAGGCCGGGCGTGGCGTTGACCTGGCGCGCGAGTTCGCGGGCGATGGCGAGGTTGATGTCCTTCTCGCGCTTGCCGGTCGGGCCGACGGCGCCGGGATCCTGGCCTCCGTGGCCGGCATCGATGGAGATCACCAGCGGACGCGTCGCACCGCTGGCCGCGGCCTGCGCGGCGTTGGTGCTGGACGGCCGGGAGGCGGCCGGCGCCGCGGCCTCGCGCTTGACGGGCGCGGGCACGCCGGTGGCAATCGTGGTCGGCACCGCCTGCCGCGGCGACGGATCGCTCGATGGCTGTGGCCGCTGCGGGGATGCCGTGGACGGGGCCGCGGGCGCCGGGGCGCCGGCGGCGGGAAGGTTCGCGATCAGCCGCGACGTGGCATCGGCGGACGCGCGTGCCGGATCGGGGGCCGGACCGTTCGTGGCGGCCGTGGCCACCCCGACGCCGGACTGGGTAGCGGCCGCGATCCGCGCGATCGGATCGTTCGTGGCCGGCGCCCCAGCCGTGGGAGCGCGGGCACTTGCTGCCGGGGCCACAGGCGCGGAGCCGTGGTCGCCGGGCCATTCAAGCACCAGCCGGGCGCCGTCGGGGCCGGCTTCGAACCGCGGAGCAAGGGCGACCACCGGCATCGCCAGGTCGAATACCACCCGGGTGGTTCCGGGCGCCGGCTCTCCAGTACGCACCGCCTTGACCACGCCCGCGCCGGCCGGGGCACCGGCGCGAAGCGCCAGCCGGCTGCTTGGAAAATCCACGACCAGGCGATCGGGCCCTGAGAGCGCAATCAGCTTGTAGTCCGCCTCGGCGTCAAGCTTGAGCTCGGCGCGCGTGCCCGTAGGCCCGGCAGTCAACCGCACGTCATTGATTTCGGACGCTTTGGCGAAATTCCAGAGCAGCGCAGCCAGGAGGGCCGCGCCGAGCAGGAATTGCTGCAGATGGATGCCCCGGACGCGCATGGCCGTAGTCAAGCATCACTTCGGCAGGTTTGCAACAGGTTTTCCCTTAGGAATCCGGGACCTGCCCGCCCTTCCTACGGGTTGGGTTCAGGAAGCCCCTGCAAACGACCCCGTTGGGCCAGGGCGGCCAGCCACGCTTCGCCCGCCGCGCCGCGGAATGCCAGCCTGCAGCTTCGACCCTCTCCATCCACCCCGAGGTGGACCTCGAGGTCGGCCGCCGGCAGGGCACCCAGGCCCCGCTCCGGCCATTCAACCAGCCACAGCCGCGCGTCGGCGTCGTCCAGGCCCAGGAATTCGAGTTCGCCGGCATCGCCGATGCGGTACAGGTCCAGGTGCAGGGCTTCGCCACCGGTCGCCAGCGGATAGCGTTCGACCAGGGTGTAGGTGGGACTGCGCACCGGGCCGGTCACGCCCAGTGCGCGCAGCCAGGCGCGGGCCAGGGTGGACTTGCCTGCGCCGAGATCTCCGTGGAGGTGCACCACGGACAGGACCGGCTGCGTGCCGGCGAGTGCTTCGGCCAGCAACGCGGTCGCCTCGGCACCGGGCAGGAACATGCTGCGTTCGCGGGCGTCCATCAGCCCTGCCCCACGTCGCGCAGGGACGCGATGAGGTCGCTGGGCAGCAGCCCGCGGGCGCCACCGGCTGCCGCTGCATGATCACCGGCCACGGCGTGCAGCAGCGCGCCGGCGACCGCGGCTTCGATGGCCGGAAGGCCCTGGGCGCGCAGCGCTGCAATGATTCCGGTGAGCGCATCGCCCATGCCACCCACGGCCATGCCGGGATTGCCCGCGTCGATGATCCAGACCCGGCCGTCCGGCGCAGCCACCACGCTGCCGGCGCCCTTGAGCACCACCACGCAGCCATGGCGCGCGCACAGTGCGTGCGCCGCGGCGATGCGGTCGCGTCCGACCGCTACCACCGTGCAGCCGAGCAGGCGCGCGGCCTCGCCGGGATGCGGCGTCAGCACTGCGTCGGCAGGCACGCTGCGCGGCTCGCTTGCGATGAGGTTCAAGGCATCGGCATCGATCACCAGCGCGCCGGCGCCGGCGATCGCGGCATCCAGTAGGCCCGTGGCCCACTCGTCGTGACCCAGCCCGGGGCCTATCGCGCAGACGTCGGCCGCGGCCAGCAGTGGCCCAAGCGCAGCCGGCTCTTCGAGCGCATGCGCCATCGCCTCGGGCGTGCGCGCCAGCAGCGGCGCCACATGGGCCGTGCGCGTGGCGACGGTGGCCAGGCCGGCGCCCGCCCGCAGCGCCGCGCCTGCCGCAAGCAGCATCGCGCCACCCATTCCGTGGTTGCCACCGACCAGCAGCGCGTGGCCCGAGCGTCCCTTGTGCGCGGTGCGGACGCGCCGCGGCAGCAGTGCCCCCAGTGCGCCTGCGCGCAGCCGCCACGCCGCCGGCCGCACGCCGTCGAACGCGGCATGCGGAATGTCGAGCGGCGCCATGGCCAGGCTGCCCACGTGGTCGAGGGCCGCACCCGTCGCCAGTCCCGCGTGGTCGCCGAGGAACTGCAGGGTACGGCTCGCGCGCACAGCGATGCCGGGCACGCTTCCGCAGGACGCGTCCACGCCCGACGGCACGTCGAGCGCGAGCACCTCCGTGACACTCGCGGCGATCGCAGCGATCAGCGCGGTGCAGGCAATGTCGGCGCGGCCGTCGAAACCGATGCCGAACATCGCATCGACCACGACGTCGCAGCCCGGTGGGAGCGCCTCCGCCACGTCCACGGCACCGCCCGCATCGAGGAATTCGGCCGCCGCGCGCTTGGCCAGCGCGCTGCGTGGCACCTGGCCACCGGCGTGCAGCACGCGCACGTCGCGCCCTGACTCGAGCGCGTGCCTCGCCAGCACATAGCCGTCGCCCCCGTTGTTGCCCGGGCCGCAGACGACCACGATCCGCAGCGCCTGCGGCCAGTGTTCAAGCAGGAAACGCCAGGCCGCGGCGCCGGCGCGCTGCATCAGCGCGAAATCGTCGCCGGGAAGCAGGGCGATCGCCTGCGCTTCGATCCGGCGCATGCCTGCAATGTCGTACAGCGGCGTGGCGGCGTCGGTTCGGGAGGCGTGCATGGCCCGGATTCTATACTTGGCGCGCCATGTCCCGGCTTCCCGCCAGCGCTGCGATCACGCCCGACCCCGCCGCGCTTGCCGCGCGGGTCCGCGCCCTGGTGCACGAGGCCGGCTTCCAGCGCTGCGGCATCACCGGCATCGACCTCGGCGATGACGAAGGCCACCTGCGCGACTGGCTCGCGCGCGGCTTCCACGGCTCGATGGACTGGATGGCGCGCCACGGCAGCAAGCGCTCGCGGCCGCAGGAACTGGTGCCGGGGACGATCAGCGTGCTGTCGGTGGGCCTGGACTACGGCCGCCGCGACGACGTCGAGGCCTGGGCGACCCTGGCCGACGGCGAGCGCGCCTACGTCGCCCGCTACGCGCTGGGCCGCGATTACCACAAGCTGATGCGCAACCGCCTGCAGAAGCTGGCCGACCGCATCGCCGCGGAGATCGGGCCGTTCGGCCATCGCGTGTTCGTCGATTCGGCGCCGGTGCTGGAACGCGCGCTGGCGCGCAACGCCGGCCTCGGCTGGATCGGCAAGCACACCTGCCTGATCGACCGCGACGGCGGCTCCTGGTTCTTCCTCGGCGAGCTCTACCTCGACATCGCCCTGCCCCCCGACCCGCCGGCGACGCCGCACTGCGGCAGCTGCCGGCGCTGCATCGATGTCTGCCCGACGCAGGCGATCCTGGGGCCGAACGTGCTGGATGCGCGGCGCTGCATCAGCTACCTCACCATCGAGCACGAAGGCCCGATCGACGAGGAGCTGCGGCCGCTGATGGGCAACCGCATCTTCGGCTGCGACGACTGCCAACTGGTCTGCCCCTGGAACAAGTTCGCCCGCCGCCACGACGAACCCGACTTCCGCGCCCGCAACGACCTGGACACCGCCAGCCTTGCCGAACTGTTCGCGTGGGAGGAGGACGAATTCCTGCGCCGCACCGAAGGCACCGCGCTGCGCCGTAGCGGGCATGCGCGTTGGCTGCGCAATATCGCCATCGCGCTGGGCAATGCACCGGCCACGCCGGACGTGCTGCACGCGCTTGAAACGCGCCGCGAACACCCCGACCCCGTCATCCGCGAACACGTTGCCTGGGCCCTGGCGCGACACGCCGCCCGTTGAACACCCCGCCCCTTTCGTAGGAGCAGCGAGGCGCGACCCAAGGGATTCAGCGGTGCGCGCGGATCTCTTCAAGCAGCGCCCGCGTCACAGCATCACCCGCCTCGCGCTCGCCGCGCACCGCGGGCAGCAGCTCGCCGGCGATGCGCTTGCCAAGCTCCACGCCCCACTGGTCGAAGGCGTTGATGCCCCACAGCACCGACTGCGCGTAGACGCTGTGCTCGTACATCGCCAGCAGCGCGCCGAGCGAATGCGGCGTGAGTTCGTCGAGCAGGAACAGCGTCGACGGCCGGTTGCCGGGATACGCCTTCTGCGGATCATCGGCCGCATGCCCGTTGCCCAGCGCCTCGGCCTGCGCCAGCAGGTTGGCGAGCAGCGCATCGTGGTTGCCCGCATGCGCATGCGCCGGCCGCACCACGCCGATGAAATCGGCCGGCACCACGTCGGTGCCCTGGTGCAGGGCCTGGAAAAAACTGTGCTGGGCGCCGGTGCCGGCGCCACCCCAGACCACCGGCACGGTCGCCACGCCGGGCGCGCGGCCGTCGCTGCGCACCGACTTGCCCAGGCTTTCCATCACCAGCTGCTGCAGGTAGGCCGGCAGGTGCGCCAGGCGCTGGTCGTAGGGAAGCACGGCCTGCGTGGGCAGGCCGAGCGCGTTGCGGTTCCAGACCGCCACCAGCGCGTGGCGGATCGGCAGGTTGGCTTCCAGCGGCGCTTCGACGGCGTGCGCGTCCATCTCGGCGGCGCCGGCAAGCAGGGCCTCGAACCCGCCCATGCCCACCGCCAGCGCGATCGAGAACCCGACCGCCGACCACAGCGAATAGCGCCCGCCGACCCAATCCCACATCGGCAGCACGCGCTCCGGCGCCACGCCGAAGGCCTCGGCCGCGGCCACGTTGGCGCTGACCGCGTACAGGTGCTCGCCCCCGCCCAGCCAGTCACGGACGACCTCGCCGTTGAGCAGCGTCTCCTGGGTACCGAAGCTCTTGGACACCAGGATCGCCGCGGTGCGCGCCGGATCCAGGCCGCGCAGTGTGTGCTGCACCTCGCTGCCATCGACGTTGCTGACGAAGTGCAGGCGGAAGCGGCCGTCGTTGAAATCCTTCAGCGCATCCACCACCAGCCGCGGGCCAAGATCCGAACCGCCGATGCCGATGTTGACGATGTCGGTGACGCCGGATTCGCGCAGCGACGCGACCAGGCCCGCCATGCGTTCCCGCGCGGCCAGCGCATCGGCGTGCGCGCGCTGCGCAACCTCGCCGCGACCGATGTCCGAACGCAGCGCCGTATGCAGCGCGGGCCGGCCCTCGGAAACGTTTACCTCGGCACCATCGACCAGGGCGCGCAGCGCCAGCGACAGGCGCACATGCCCGGCGAGTTCGCCGAGGGTGGCCAGGGTCGGCCCATCCAGACGCTGGCGCGCGAAGCTCGCGTACACCGGGCCCACGCGCAGCGCCATCGCCTGCGCACGCGCGGGATCGGCTGCGACCAGGTCGGGGATGCGCGAGCCGGCAAGACGCTCGGCGTGGTCGAGGAACTGCCGGACCAGCGCTTCGCCGGCCAAGGCGTCAGGCCGCCTGCGCCGGGATGGCGTCGTTGGTGTGCGTCATCCGGTTCTCACGATCGACGTACACCAGGCTGGGCTTGAACGCGGCGGCCTCGGCCTCGTCGCAGGCGCCATAGGCGCAGACGATGACCAGGTCACCCGGTTCGGCCTGATGGGCGGCGGCGCCGTTGACGGAGATAATGCCGCTGCCTTCTTCGGCGCGGATCGCATAGGTCGCGAAGCGCTTGCCGTTGTTGATGTTGTAGATCTCGATGCGCTCGTATTCGCGGATGCCCGAGAGGTCGAGCAGGCGGCCGTCGATCGCGCAGGAGCCTTCGTAATGCAGCTCGGCGTGGGTGACGGTGGCGCGGTGGATCTTGGCTTTGAGGAGGGTCAGGAGCATGGTTGGGGACCGCGATCTGCCGGGAAATCGGCGTCAGCCTTCGATTCTACAAGATGGCGGGTTTTGCTCTTGTCCGGGACGACTGCTGCCGTGGACTGGTTCAGGGTTCCGGGTGGGTTGCAGGGCGGACGCTTCGCAGGCGTGTCAGGGACCTGGGCTTGGCGGGGGCGGAGGATGGGCGGGTACTCCGCCGGCGTCGCGGTGAAGCTGCTCCTGATTGCCGGCGGAATACCCGCCCACCCTCCGCTGCCATCGGCGCAGTGGGGTGGTGGAACGAGCAGGAGCGTCGCGCCTTTGATTTTCCGGCGGCCCGCGGGAAGGCGCTGCAAGGCGGGTCGGGGGGTGCGCAGTGGGCATAAAGGCCCGCGCAGCGGGACAGCCCACGGAGTAGCCACCGGCCCGCCGTACCGCGCGCCTTTGGCGAGACGTCGCGTCATGTGGGGGTCGCAGCTGTAGCTGCTCCTACAGAGGCGGGGGCGCGGTGGGTCGGGCCGGGAATTCGAGGTTGTCGATCAGGCGGGTGCGGCCGAGGCGGGCGGCGATGAGGGCGACGCGGCGGCCGTCGTCGGCATCGCCCGGCGCATCGGGTTCGACCAGCAGCGGCGTGCGCACCACGGCGTAGTCGACTTCGAAACCGGCGGCCTGCAGTCGTGTGACGGCCTCGGCTTCCGCGGCGCGCCGGTCGGCGCCGCCCTGCACCGCCGCGCGCATCGCCAGCAGGGCGCGGTGGATTTCAGGAGCCAGCGCGCGCTCGGTGGGCGACAGATATTGGTTGCGCGAGCTCTGCGCCAGGCCATCGTCGTCGCGCACGATCTCGGCGCCCAGCACCTCCACCGGGAACGCGAGGTCGTCGACCATGTGCCGGATCACCGCCAACTGCTGGTAGTCCTTGCGGCCGAACACCGCGACGTCGGGCTGCACCTGGTTGAACAGCCGCGCCACCACGGTGCACACGCCGTCGAAGTGCCCCGGGCGATGCGCGCCGTCGAGCACGCCGGTGATCCCGGGCACCTGCACGCGCACCGCGCGCGCCGTGCCCAGCGGGTACATCTCCGCAAGCTGCGGCAGCCAGACGAGGTCGCAGCCGGCGCCATCGAGGCCGGCGACGTCGGCATCGGGCGTGCGCGGATAGCGCTCGTAGTCTTCACCGGGACCGAACTGGGTGGGATTGACGAAGACGCTGGCGACCACGCGGTCGGCATGCACGCGCGCCAGGCGCACGAGGCTGTAGTGGCCTTCGTGCAGGTTGCCCATGGTCGGGACCAGGGCCACGCGCAGGCCGTCGCGCTTCCAGGCGGCGATGCGTGCGCTCAGCGCGCCGAGCGCGCGCGCGACTTCGATCGCCGCGCTCATGCGTAGGAGTGCGCCGCGTCGGGGAAGCTGCCGTCGCGCACGGCGGCCACGAACGCCTCCGCGGCGCCGGCCACCGAGCCGCCTTCGGCCAGGAAATCCTTCACGAACTTCGGGCGCCGGTGGCCGGAATCGAGGCCGAGCATGTCGTGCATCACCAGCACTTGGCCATCGCAGTCGGCACCCGCGCCGATGCCGATGGTGGGCACCGCGCTGTCGCGGGTGATGGCGGCCGCCAGCGCTGCGGGCACGCCCTCCAGCACGATCAGCGCGGCGCCGGCTTCGGCCACTTCGCGCGCTTCGGCGCGCAGGCGCCCGGCAGCGGCCTCTTCGCGCCCCTGGACCTTGAAGCCGCCGAAGCGCAGCACCGACTGCGGCGTCAGGCCGAGGTGGGCGCAGACCGGCATCTCGCGCTCGGCCAGGAAGCGGATCACGTCGAGCTTGGGACCAGCGCCCTCCAGCTTCACCATCTGCGCGCCTGCCTGGAGCATCCGGGTGGATGCGTCCAGCGCGCGTTCGGGCGTGGCGTCGGCCTGGAACGGCAGGTCGGACACCAGCAGCGCATGGCTCAGCGCGCGGGCAACGCAAGCGGTGTGATAAGTGATGTCGTCGACGGTCACCGGCAGCGTCGAAGCGCGGCCCTGCACTACCATGCCCAGTGAATCACCGATCAGGATCAGGTCGACGCCCGCGGCGTCGAACACGCGCGCGAAACCGGCGTCGTAGGCGGTCAGCATGGCGAGCTTGCGGCCCGCTGCGCGCGCCTCTGCGAGGCCGGGCACGGTCATCGGCCGGCGGTCCTGGTTCTTGGCCATCGAGTATCGCGTCCGTGGTTGGGGGGGAGGCACCCCAATCTTACGCCGCGTGGTGGCGTGAGGGCTCAGACGGCTGCGATGCCACTGGCGTCGATGCCCGCGAGCAGCGCGTCGGCGCGGCCGAGCCCGGGAACCACGACGTCGGGCGCGACCTCGGCCAGCGGCACCAGCACGAAGGCGCGCACGTGCAGCAGGGGATGCGGCACCACCAGTCCCGGTTCGTCCACCACCGCGTCGCCATGCAGCAATAGGTCAAGGTCGAGCGTGCGCGGCCCCCAGCGGCTGCCGTCTGCGGCGCGCTCGCGGCCATGGTCGCGTTCGATCGACAACAGTGCGTCGAGCAGCTCGCGCGGCCTGAGCGTGGTCTCCAGCGCGGCGACCGCGTTGACGAAATCGGGCTGCGCCTCCACGCCCCAGGCCGGCGTGCGGTAGAGGCGCGAGGTGCGCAGCAGGCGAGTGGCCGACAGCCCATCGAGCGCGGCCAGCGCCGAGCGCAGGGTGGCGGCCACCTCGCCCATGTTGCCGCCCAGGCCGATGAAGGCCCGGACCGGCGCACTCATCCCGTGGTCACGGGCCGTCGGCGACGGCGGCGGCGGGGCGTGCGCTGGGCGTCGTCGCCGTCGCCCTCCACGTCGTCCAGCGGGCTGTGGGCGATGGCCATGTCGGGATCAAGCTGGGCCTCGCGCCAGAAGGCGATGTCTTCGGCGTGTTCGTCGGAACCGGCCTGGCGCACCTGCAGGAAGTCGAAGGCGGCGCGGAAGCGCGGGTGCGCGATCATGCGCATCACCCGTTTGCGCTGGCGCAGGCCGAAGCGCGACTGCAGCAGCCAGATCTCCTGCATCGGCAGCGAGAACCGGCGCGGGACCGCAATGGTGGCCAGCTCGTGCACGGTGACCCGGTCGGCGGCGCGGCGCTGGGCGTCGGCCGGCGGCACGTCCTGCGCCTGCAGCGTCATCAGCGTGCGGCAATAGGCGGGCCACATCAGCAGTGCGAACAGGAACGCAGGCGACACCGGCTCGTCGGCGGCCACGCGCGCGTCGGTACCGCGCAGGCCCTCCAGCACGACGGCGCGCAGCGCACCGCTGCGGTTCGCCTCCATCGCCGCCCCCGCCTCGGGGAACATCGCCTTCAGCAGGCCGTGGCGCTCCAGGCCCTCGAAGCTGGCCACCCCGTGCCCGGAGAGGAACAGCTTCAGGGTTTCCTCGAACAGGCGCGCGGGCGCGGCCTCGGAGAGCAGCGGCGCCAGCGCGCGGATCGGTGCCGCGGTGGCCGGGTCGATGTCGAAGTCGAGCTTGGCCGCCAGGCGCACCGCGCGCAGCATGCGCACGGGATCTTCGCGGTAGCGGGTTTCGGGGTCGCCGATGAGCTTGAGCACGCGGTTCTGCACGTCCTCGAAGCCGCCCAGGTAGTCGCGCACCGAGAAGTCGTCGATCGTGTAATACAGCGCGTTGGCGGTGAAGTCGCGGCGCACGGCGTCGTCCTCGACCGTGCCGTAGACGTTGTCACGCAGCAGTCGCCCGCCCTCGTGGGTCTCGCGGTCACCGCTGCCGTCGTCGACGTTGGCGCGGAAGGTCGCGACCTCGATGATCTCGCGCCCGAAGACCACGTGCGCCAGCCGGAACCGGCGCCCGATCAGGCGGCAGTTGCGGAACAGCGCTTTGACCTCTTCGGGCGTGGCGCTGGTGGCGACGTCGAAGTCCTTGGGGCTGCCGCCGACAAGCAGGTCGCGGACCGCGCCACCGACCAGGTAGGCCTCGTGGCCGCCTTCGCGCAGCCGATAGAGGACGCGCAGCGCGCTGGCGCTGATGTCCTTGCGGGAGATGGTGTGCTGGTCGCGCGGGATCGTCCGCAGGACCGGTGTAACGGAAGGGATATCGTTGGGCATCGGGGAAAAAGTACCTGCGCTGGTTGCCCAGTGGCAGCCTGTGCTTGCTATACTAGCAAGCCGCATACAGCCTTGGCTTGTCGCGGGACCGGTCGTCCAGCCGGTGCCGTCCCGAAAGGGCGGCGAATGCACCACTGCTCCCTTCGTCTAGAGGCCCAGGACGTGGCCCTCTCAAGGCTAAAACACGGGTTCGAATCCCGTAGGGAGCACCATATTCATCAGGGCCCGCACCGGCAACGGTCGCGGGCCCTGTTTTTATGCGTGGGCGCTACAATATGCGGCCTCCACAGCCAGCATCGCGAACCATGCCCTTCGTCGTCACCGAGAACTGCATCAAGTGCAAGTACACCGACTGCGTCGAAGTGTGCCCGGTGGACTGTTTCCACGAAGGTCCGAACTACCTGGTGATCGATCCCGACGAGTGCATCGACTGCACGTTGTGCGAGCCCGAATGCCCGATCGGCGCGATCTACGCCGAGGATGACGTTCCCGCCGGCCAGGAGGGCTTCGTGGCCCTGAACGCCGAGTTGTCCAAGGAATGGCCGGTGATCACCACCCGGCAGGACCCGCTGCCGGACGCCGAGGAGTGGGACGGCAAGCCCAACAAGCTGCCGCTGCTGGAGCGCTGACGCGCGATCCGCTTCCGGACCGCGCGCCCCGCCACTGCCCGCGGAAGGCTTACTGCTCCAGGCCCGCGCGCAGGGCTTCGATCACGCGCACCGCGTCCTCGCCGGCCGCCGGCAGGCCGCGCGGATCGACCGCCGACACATAGGTGCCCGCTTCGACCTGGGTCACGCGCACCAGGAACTTGGTGTCTCCGGCGTCGATGTCGTAGGTGCCCAGCAGCTGCGCCTTGCTGACCACGGTCACGCCCTCGATGCCGCCGAGCAGCGACTCGATGCGCTCGAACGCGTCGTCGCGCGCGAGCTGGACGGTGAAGCCGTTGGTCGAGCCCTGCGCGGCCGGTGCCGCCGGCGCTGCGGACGACATGTCCGACCGGGTCACGCTGGTGGTTCCGGTATCCGGAACGGCCATCGCCGAGCTGGTGTCGGGGCGATCGAGATCGGGCGGCACCTCGAGCGGCCGGTCCTGCGGCGCGGCTGCGTAAAGCGCGTTGTCCTTGCGGAACCAGCTGCAGCCGGCGGTGGCGACCAGGGTCGCGACAAGGGCGACCGCAATGGCCGGACGAAGCATGGAACGGGAAGGCTGCATTGCTGTCTCCTGGGAAAACGGTTCAGGCCGCGATGGCTTCGCGGCAGGTCTGTTCAAGCGCATCGAGGCCGGCGGCAAGGTCGTCCGCGGCCGCAGCGTACGCCGCCGAAAGCGGCAGCAGCGGCAGGCGGATGCCATCGCCGTCACCGAAGCCACGCCGCGCCAGCAGGGCCTTGACCGGGATCGGGTTGGATTCGACGCCGCAAAATTCGATCAATCCCCGGATCTTCGCACCCAGGGTCGCGCAACCGCCGGCATCGCCGCCCCGCGCAAGGTCGCACAGGCGGCGGAAGGCCGCGGGTGCCACGTTCGACGCAACCGAGACCAGGCCATCGGCGCCGGCCAGCATCGCGCGCGCCGCGCTGCCATCGTCGCCACTCAGAATCGAAAAGCCCGGCCCCGCCAACGGCAGCAGCGCGCGCATGCGTGCTTCGTCGGCGACGGCCTCCTTGATCCCGATGATGGCCTTGTGGGTGGCCAGCTGGGCGACCGTGTCCGGCTGCATGTCGCAGCCGGTGCGCGGCGGCACGTTGTACAGGATGACCGGCAGCGCGCCGTCGTCGGCGACCGCGCGGTAGTGAGCGACCAGGCCCGCTGGCGTCGGCCGCACGTAGGGCGGCGTGACCACCAGCGCCGCGTCGGCGCCGCAGGCGGCGGCAAGACGGGTGCGTTCGACGGTATGCGCGGTGCCCGAGTGGCCGGTGCCGGCAATGACCGGCACGCGGCCGGCCACGCGCTCCACGGCCGCCCGCAGCAGGACTTCGTATTCAGCGCCGGTGAGCGCGGCGGCCTCGCCGGTGGAGCCGGCGACCACCAGGGCCTGGGTGCCGCCCGCAAGCTGGGCGTCGACCAGCCGCAGCCATGCGTCGGTATCGAGTCCACCGGCGGCCCTGAAAGGCGTCGCCAGCGCGGTGATGCTGCCGGAAAGATGCAAGCTGGACCTGCGTTGGGAAGCCGTGCGGGAGGCTGCGCGACGGGGCGCGCAGCAGGGTGATCTTACTTGCGGCGTCGAAGCACGGGCAAGTATGCTGGCTGCAGCCTCAAGGGCGGCCGCTTGGCCCGTCCAGGCGCGAATGGCAGCCAGTCTCCCGGCGCCCCGCACTGCCACCCCCGTGGACTCCGATTTGACCGACACCGATACAACCCGGCCCGCGCCGACCGAGAACCACCTGCTCATCAACGCCTATACGACGCATCCGCGCTCGCCGCTGCTGGCGGTATCGCGGCGGATCGCCGACAGCGGCTGCAACCTGGTCGACACGCGCCTGTCCACCGTCGGCCGCGACGTCTCGGTCACGGCGCTGGCCACCGGCTCCTGGGACGCAGTGGCGAAGCTCGAAGCCATGCTCTCGCGCCTGGAGCGCGAAGAGGGCCTGAAGCTGGTGTGGTACCGCACCGGCGCCAAGCCCGTGCAGTCCAACCTGCTGCCCTACATCGTCGAAGTGGTGGCGTCGGACAAGCCCGGCATCCTCTACCAGCTGGCCGATTTCTTCGACCGCCAGAGCATCACCATCGAAAGCCTGCACTGCTCGCGCTACCGCGCGATGCAGACAGGCGCCGACATGTTCTCGGCCCAGGTCACCATCGGCGTGCCCGCGGACATGCACATCGCGGTGCTGCGCGACGATTTCCTCGAATTCTGCGACCACCTCAACCTCGACGCGATCATGGACCCGATGAAGTTCTGAGCGCGCAGGAATGGCAATGAACGAAGGCGACAAGCTGGACCGCACCACCCTCGTGCTCCCGCTGCAGCTGTCAGGCGGGCAAAGCGCGACGCTGGCCGATCATGCCGGCCGCTGGCTGGTGCTGTACTTCTATCCCAAGGACTCCACGCCCGGCTGCACCACCGAGGGCCTGGACTTCAACGCCCTGCTGCCGGAACTCGAAGCGCTGGATGCGACCGTGCTGGGCGTCTCCCGCGACTCGGTGAAGTCGCACGACAACTTCTGCGCGAAGCAGGGTTTCCGGTTCCCGCTGGTCAGCGACGCCGACGAGGCCCTGTGCCGCGCGTTCGACGTGATCAAAGAGAAGAACATGTACGGCCGCAAGGTGATGGGCATCGAGCGCAGCACCTTCCTGATCGACCCCGAGGGACGCATCGCTCGCGCATGGCGCAAGGTGCGCGTCCCGGGGCATGCCGATGCCGTGTTCGAGGCGCTGAAGGAAGCCCGCGCCCGGTGAACCACCGCTGCGCCCCCGCCCATCGCCGCCCCGCCATGCGGGCCGCGGCGGTCCGCGCGTGCGCCACATTTGCACTACCCCCCTGCCACGCCACTCCGGACGGACGAACACCCTGATGAACCACGGCAAGCGGATCTACGTACTCGATACCAACGTGCTGATGCACGACCCGACTGCACTGTTCAAGTTCGAGGAGCACGATGTCTACCTGCCGATGCAGGTGATCGAAGAGCTCGACAACGGCAAGAAGGGCACTACCGAAGCCAACCGCAACGCGCGCCAGGTCAGCCGCTTCATCAACGAACTGATCGAGGCCCACGGTGCCGACCACATCGCGTCCGGACTGAAACTGGAGCGCCCCGGCGACCTGCAGCTGCGCGGCACCGGCGCCAGCGGCGTGCTGCGCTTCCAGACCACCGTACCGAAGGAGGACAAGACCTCGTTCGGCGCCGTGGCCCCGGACAACCGCATCCTCGGCGCCATCCTCGACCTGAAGCGCGAGGACGGCAGCGACCCCGTGGTGTTCGTCTCCAAGGACATCAACCTCCGCATCAAGGCGGCCATCGCCGGCATCCCCAGCGAGGACTACGAGAACGACCGCGCGCTGGACGATTTCAGCCTGCTCTACACCGGCGCCACCGCCCTGCCCGAGGACTTCTGGCAGCGCCACGGCAAGGACCTCAAGTCCTGGACCGACAAGGGCCGTACCTGGTACGAACTGCGCCATACCGAAGACGACGACTGGCATCCCAACCAGTACCTCTACCTGCCGGGCGACGAAAACGCGGAGTTCCGCGTGGCGTCGGTCGAAGGCGACCGCGCGGTGCTGCAGATCGTCGACGACTACCGCAGCCACCAGCACGCCGTCTGGGGCATCGTCGCGCGCAACCGCGAGCAGAACTTCGCGATGAACGCGCTGATGGATCCCGAGATCGATTTCGTCACCCTGCTCGGCACCGCCGGCACCGGCAAGACCCTGCTGGCCCTGGCCGCGGGCCTGGCACAGACCATGGACGCCCAGCGCTACCGCGAGATCATCATGACCCGCGCCACCATCAGCGTGGGCGAGGACATCGGCTTCCTGCCCGGCACCGAAGAAGAAAAGATGACGCCCTGGATGGGCGCGCTGACCGACAACCTCGAAGTGCTGCTGCCCAGCAACAAGGAAGGCGGCAGCTGGGGCCGCGCCGCCACCAACGACCTGCTGGCCTCGCGCATCAAGATCCGCTCCCTGAACTTCATGCGCGGCCGCACGCTCCTCGACCGCTGGCTGATCCTGGACGAGGCGCAGAACCTCACGCCCAAACAGATGAAGACCCTGATCACCCGCGCCGGCCCCGGCACCAAGATCGTCTGCCTGGGCAACGTCGAGCAGATCGACACGCCTTACCTCACCGAAACCACCTCCGGCCTGACCTACGCCGTCGATCGCTTCAAGCACTGGGCCCACAGCGCGCACGTGACCCTGCGGCGCGGCGAACGTTCGCGCCTGGCGGATTACGCGTCCGAGGTGCTTTAAGGGCCTTTGGGTCGTGTGGGCTTGGGTCGTGGGGGCGGAGGTGTGTGGGTACTCCGCTGCCATCGACACTGCAGGCTGGGGGTGAAAGGCAAGGGCAAAGGCAAGAACAACGGCAACAGCAACTGCGAGCCTTCGCTTGGACAATGACCTTGTGGGAGCGGCTATAGCGGCTCCCACAACAGCCGCCGCCGCGCCTGCGAAGGCGTATCCATGGCGGATTGATGGGAGTACCCATCGACCCGGCACCGCCGCGCACCGCGTGCCGCAGCTGTTGCCCGGTTGCCTGCGCCTTTGCGCGCGCCGCCCTCGCCCTAAAGCCGGCCATCACTCGTCGACGACAGGCTCCACCACGTCACGCCGGGCCTCGATGTAAAGCAACGCCTCCGACAGAGTCTTGAAGTAGCTGCCCGGATCATCCCGGCCCACGATGTCGGCACGCACCAGCTTGCGCAACACGGCCATGTTGGCGCCGTTGAGCAGCACTCGCACCCCGCGCGCGCGCAGGCTTGCGATGGAGGACTCCAGCCTCTTGAGGCCCGTCGCATCGATGAACGGAACCCGCTCCAGGCGCAGCGCCACGTAGCGCGGTGGCGCCTCGCGTGACCATGACAGCGCGCGTTCGAGCGAATCGACTGAGCCGAAGAAGAACGGCCCGTCGATGGAATACACAGCCACGTCCTTCGGCAATGTCGAGAGCCCGGCCTCTTCCAGCTCCTGGCGCAGGCTGGCCTGCTGGTGTTCGACCACCTCCACCGACGCGCTCATCCGGCGCATGAACTGCATCATCGCCAGGATCACGCCGATGTTCACCGCCACCACCAGGTCCGTCAGGATGGTGAGCGCGAACGTGATCAGCAGGATCGCGACGTCCGCGCGCGGCGCCTGGCGCACCATCCGGATGAAGCGCGGCGCCTCGCTCATGTTCCAGGCCACCACGAACAGGATCGCCGCCAGCGCCGCCAGCGGCACCTTGCCCGCATAGGGCGCGATCACCAGCAGGATCAGCACCAGCACGATCGCATGCACCACGCCCGCGATCGGCGCATTGCCACCGTTGCGGATGTTGGTCGCCGTGCGCGCGATGGCACCGGTCGCCGCGATGCCGCCGAACAGCGGCGAGATGATGTTGGCGATGCCCTGCCCCACCAGCTCCTGGTTGGAGTCATGCTTCGTGCCGGCCATGCCGTCGGCGACCACGGCCGAGAGCAGCGACTCGATCGCGCCCAGCATGGCGATGGTGAACGCCGAAGGCAGCAGCAACATGATGGTGTCGAAGCTGATCGAGGGCACCGCGAACTCCGGCAACGAGCGCGGGATCGCGCCGAAGGTCGATTCGATGGTGGCCACGCCCGGCAGCCCGAACGCCGCGACCACCGCGGTCGCCGCGACCATCGCCAGCAGCGGCCCCGGCACGCGCGAAAGCCCGGGGATGCGCGGCCCGGACAATGCCAGGGCCAGGCTGCCCAGCCCAAGTAGCGCGGTGGGCCAGTGCAGCTGCGTGAACGACTGCAGCATCTGCCAGGCCTTCATGTAGAACGGCCCCTCGCCCGCCGTCGGCAGGCCGAAGAAATACTGCCACTGCCCCACCCAGATGATGACCGCGATGCCGGCGGTGAAACCCACGATCACCGGGTCCGGGATGAAGCGAATCACCGAGCCCAGCCGCGCCAGGCCCATCGCCACCAGGATGACGCCGGCCATCAGCGTCGCCACCAGCAGCCCGCTCACGCCGAACTGCGCGACGACGCCGGCGAGGATGACGATGAAGGCGCCCGTGGGACCGGCGATCTGTACCCGCGAACCGCCGAACAGCGACACCGCGATGCCGGCGATGATCGCCGTGTACAGGCCCTGCTCCGGCTTCACGCCCGAGGCGATTGCGAAGGCCATCGCCAGCGGTAGCGCGACCACGCCGACGATCAGGCCAGCGGTGACGTTGCGCATCCAGTTGTCGCGGCGGAACAGGCCGGCGCGCTTGGCTTCAAGCAGCGCGATCATGCGCCGCCCGCCTGGCCCGGGCACCGACGCCCGCCCCCGGGCAGGGCCTTGGCGGCCCGATTCCATGCAACTCCACTCATTCGCCTGGCCCTGTCGAGGACATGCATTCTGATATGTGAAACATCACAATACCCGACCATGACCAGGCCCATCTCAGCACTGACCATCGCCGGTTCCGACTCCGGCGGCGGCGCCGGCATCCAGGCCGACCTCAAGGCCTTCGCCGCCCACGGCGTCCACGGCTTGTCGGCGATCACCGCACTCACCGCGCAGCACACGCGCGGGGTGACCGCGGTGCACGTACCGCCGGTGGAATTCCTGCGCGCGCAGATCGATGCCTGCTTCGATGATTTCGACGTTGGCGCGGTGAAGCTGGGAATGCTGGCTTCGGCCGAGGTGATCCACGCCGTGGCGGATGCGCTCGAGGTCCATCGCCCGCGGTGGCTGGTACTCGACCCGGTGATGGTGGCGACCTCGGGTGCGCGCCTGCTCGAGGCCGATGCGCTTGAGGCCATGCGCACGCGGCTGCTGCCGATGGCCAACCTGCTCACCCCCAACATCCCCGAGGCCGAGCTGCTGCTGGGACACGCCATCGCCGACGGACCGGCGGCGGACGCGGCGCTTGCCGCACTGCGTGCCCTGGGCGCGGACGCGGTGCTGCTGAAGGGCGGGCACCTGGACGAGGGCGACACCGTCGTCGACCGCTTCGCCGACGGCAGCGCGTGCACCGGACACCGCGGGCCGCGGCTGGTGGTCGATGGCCACGGCACCGGCTGCACGCTGGCATCGGCGATCACCGCCAACCTCTGCCTTGGCCGCGATCTTCCCGATGCCGTCAGCCACGGCATCGCCTACGTGCGCGACGCCTTGCGCAAGGGCATGCGGCCCGGCCGCAGCGACGTGCTGGTCCTCGGGCACTTCGACGCGCGCCCCGGGGCATGACGCCGGGAACCGCGGCGGGCGCAGGGCATGTCGCGACGCGGGCGCTCGCGATTGAAGCCGCGGACGGCCACCGGTTCGAACTGCTGGCCTGCGCCACCGACCGGCCTCGACGCAGCCTGCTCTGGCTGCCGGCGCTCGGCGTCGCCGCGCGCCACTACCTGCCGCTGGCCGAGGCGCTGGCACGGCACGGAATCGCCGTGTTCGTGCACGAGTGGCGCGGACACGGCAGCAGCAGCCTGCGCGCCGGCCGCCAGGTGGACTGGGGCTATCGCGAACTGCTGTCCCTCGACATCCCCGCCAGCGAAGAGGCGATCACCGCCGCCCTGCCCGGCCTTCCACGCGTCATCGGCGGCCACAGCCTGGGCGGACAGCTCGGTGCCTGCCGCCTGGCGCTGGCGCCCGCCACGTACGCGGCGCTGTGGCTGGCCGGCTGCGGTGCGCCGTACTGGCGGGCGTTCCCCCTGCCGCAGCGCCTGTGGCTGCCGCTGGCCTACCGCGTGCTGCCGTGGCTTGCCGATCGCGCCGGCAGCCTTCCGGGGCGGCGCCTTGGCTTCGGCGGCAACGAAGCGCGGGGGCTCATGCGCGACTGGAGCGCGACTGCGACCAGCTGCCGCTATGCCGCGAGCGGGCTGGGCAACCTGGAGCCGGCGATGGCCGCGGTGCGCGTGGACATCCGCGCGGCCCTGTTCGCACGCGACTGGCTTGCGCCGGCGTCGTCGCTCGACTGCCTGTTGTCGAAACTGCCGAGGTCACCGTCGGCGCGCGCGGTGTTCGACGATGACGCCCTCGGGGTGGCCTCCGACCACTTCGCCTGGATGAGGTCGCCTGCCCGCGTGGCCAGGTGGCTGCAGGAGCCGGGCCCGGGCGGGCTGACCGTTCAGGACGCTCCGTCGGCCGGCGGCTCCACCGCCCCGGCGGGCTCGTAGCCACGCGGATTGCGCGACTGCCAGCGCCACGCATCCCGGCACATCGCCTCGATCCCGTGTTCGGCGCGCCAGCCGAGCAGCTCCTGCGCAAGCGAAGGATCCGCATAGACCTCGGCCACGTCGCCGGGGCGGCGGGCGACGACCTCGAAGGGCACCGCGTGCCCCGATGCCTCTTCGAAGGCCCGGACCAGTTCCAGCACGCTGGTGCCGCGCCCGGTGCCGAGGTTGATGTTGGCGCTGCGACCCTCGCGCACCAGGAATTCAAGCGCGTCTGCATGGGCGCGGGCCAGGTCGACCACGTGGATGTAATCACGCACGCCGGTGCCGTCCACGGTCGGCCAGTCGCCGCCGAACACCGCGAGCCGCTCCCGCTGCTGCACGGCCACCTGGCAGACATAGGGCATGAGGTTGTTGGGCACGCCACCGGGCGCTTCACCGATCAGGCCCGAGGCGTGCGCTCCCACCGGATTGAAGTAGCGCAGGTTGACGGCGTGGAAGCCCGGGTCGCTGGCGCAGAGGTCGCCGATCAGCTGCTCCATGACCAGCTTCGTGCGCCCGTAGGGATTGGTGACCTGCAGCGGCGCGTCCTCGCGCACGGGCACCGAGGCCGGGTCGCCGTACACGGTGGCCGACGAGCTGAAGACCAGCCTGTGGACCCCGTGGCCGCGCATGGCCTGCAGCAGGTGGATGGTGCCGCCGATGTTGTTGTCGAAGTAGTCCAGCGGGCGCTCGCAGGACTCGCCCACGGCCTTGAGCGCCGCGAAGTGGATCACCGCGTCGAAGCGTTCCCCCGCGAACAGCGCGTCTACCGCGGCGCGGTCGCGCAGGTCCACCCGGCGCAGTGCGGGTGGCTGGCCCAGGAGCGTGGCCAGGCGTTCGAGCACGCGCGGCGAGCTGTTGCTGAAGTTGTCCGCGACCACGAAGTCATGACCGCGAGCGGCCAGTTCGATGCAGGCATGGCTGCCGATGTAGCCGGCGCCGCCGGTGACCAGGATGCGCATTGGATCGTCCCCCTTGGAATCTGCGTCGAAAGCGTACGCGAATGCCCGGCGCCAGCGGAAACCCAGGCATCGCGGTGTCCAGGCGGGCGGGTGGAACGCCTGCGCTCCGCCGCAACCGCCAAACAGTGAACTGCGTCACCTATTCATGCCTTGCCACTTGTTCTCGATCTGGTATTCAGCCTGAATTCCAGCTGCGTGAGAGCCGCGCCGACCACCCGCGGTTGGCGGCAACGGCCGAGTGCATTCCCCCGATCCCTTCCTGGATACGCCACGATGACAGTCCCGCCCCGCCCGCCAAGCCCCCCGGCTTGCGTATCGCGCTTATCCACCTTTTTCCGATTACCCCGCACCACCCCTGTTTCCACGTCCCGGCTCATTGTTCTGCTGCTCGCCGCCGGCACGCTCGCCGCCTGCAGCCCCGGCTCCCGGCAGCCCCCCGCGGCCGAAACCGCCCCGGCCATCGCGTCATCGACCTCCGGCCCGGCCCGCGCCGCCGGCCAGGCAGTATCCCCGCCGCCGCCCGCCGCCGCGTTCGCTTCCACCCCCGTCCAGAACCCCGTCCTCTTCGTCACCCAGGTGCCGACCGACGGCGACGTGTTCGCATCGCGCCTGTCCACCTTCGCCAACCACATGACCGGCATGACGTCGGTGCCCCGCGGTGGCGGCCTGCTGATCCGCTATCCCGACGGCAGCCTGCGCGACCTGACCCGCGAAGCGGGTTTCGGCATGGATGGCCGCCAGGGTGCCAACGCCATCGCCGTCCGCGAGCCGACCGTGCACTGGTCGGGCACGAAGGCGATCTTCAGCATGCTGGTCGGCGCGCCCACGCAGCAGTACGGCGCCACCACCGGGCGCTGGCAGATGTACGAGGTCAGCGGCCTGGGCCAGGGTCTGGCGGCAAGCATCACCAAAGTCGCGAACCAGCCCGCCTACAACAACGTTTCGCCGCTGTACGGCTCGGACGACAGCATCCTCTTCACCTCCGACCGGCCCCGCGATGGCTCGGCGCACCTGTATCCGCAGCTCGATGAATACGAAAGCACGCCGATCGTCACCGGCCTCTTCCGGCTTGATCCCGCCAGCGGCGCCGTGCGCATCCTCAACCACGCGCCCAGCGGGGCCTTCAGCCCCGTCATCGACAGCTATGGCCGCATCGTCTTCACCCGCTGGGACCACCTGCAGCGCGACCAGCAGCAGGACGCCGGTACCTCCGGCTCGTTCGACTACGCCAGCGAAGCCACGGGCGCGCCTTCGGTCGGCACCCGGACGGATGTCTTCCCCGAGGCGCGGCTGGGGATGGACAGTCCCTACGGCCCGGTCGGCAATTACCACAGCAACATCTTCATGCCCTGGCAGGTCAACCAGGACGGCAGCTTCGAACAGACGCTCAACCACGTCGGCCGGCACGAAATCAGCTTCGGCTTCCTCGGCCGCTCCTTCGCCGGCGATCCGTCGCTGTCCGACAACACCGACACGTCGCTGATCGCCAACCGCAAGTTCATCAGCCAGTACGGCGGCCTGTTCCATCTCCGCGAGGACCCGACGCAGCCGGGGATCTATTACGGAATCAACACCGCCGAATTCGGGAGCCTGACGACCCATCAGATCATCCGCATGAGCGGCGCTCCGCACCTCAACCCGGAACAGATGGTGATCACCGATGCATCGCCCGCGCCGACCGGCGCCGGCCTGAGCGGTGGCCGCTTCCGCAACCCGCTGCCGATGACCAGCGGGCACATGGTCGCAAGCCACACGCCCAGCGCCAACGCCGGCCCGGGCATCGAGCTCCGCCTGCGCCAGGTGGTGGGTACGCCGGGCACGCTGGCCGCGGGCCCCGCGCTGACGCCCGGGATCGTCAAGTCGGTGTCCTGGTGGACACCCGACAGCCTGCGGTCCTTCGAGGGCGCGCTGTGGGAAATCGAACCCGTCGAGGTGGTCGCACGCCCGCGCCCGCCCTACACCTCCGAAGCGGCGCTGCAGACGCCGGAACGCGCGCTGTTCGCGTCCGAAGGCGTGGACGAGGGCGCTTTCCGCAGCTGGCTGCGGGCCAACGACCTTGCGATCATCGTCACCCGCAACCAGACCAGCCGCGACCGGAGCGACCGCCAGCAGCCCTACAACCTGCGCGTCCCCGGCGGCACGCAGACGGTGGCCAACGACGGCATCGTCTACGACATCGCCCACTTCCAGGTCCTGCAGGGCAACCTGGTGCGTGCGTACCGGGACTCCACGTCCGGGCGGCGCGTGCTCGCACAGCCGATCGACACGGGCGCCAATCCCGGCAATCCGCTGGGGCCGGATGGCAGCGTCCGCATCGAGGCCGATGGCTCGACCGCCGCCTTCGTGCCCGCCAACCGCGCGCTGACCTGGCAGACGGTGGATCCCAACGGCGTGCCGGTCGTGCGCGAGCGCGTGTGGATCACCATGCAGCCCGGCGAGATCCGCACCTGTGGCGGATGCCACGGCGAGAACACGCGCAACCAGGCCGGCCAGGCGGAACCGGCCAACGCGCCGACGGCCCTGAGGACCCTGCTGCGGCACTGGAAGCAGCGCGGCGCCCAGCCGGCACCGCGCGACGGATCGGCACCGCTGCTCCCGCCGGCCCCTTAGCACGCGGACGCGCGGCGGCGTGGTGACCGCCGGCGGCGTGGTGACCGCAGGCGGCGGGCTTTGCCGTTGTATCTGGCAACCCGCCACACGTGGAAACCCCGCCGATGACCGCGCTCCGCATGATCGCCACACTCGCGCTTGCCGCCCTGATGGGCGCATGCGCGTCGTCCCGCGGCATCACCGATGTCCCACCCGACCAGCCCCAGGCCGCCGTCGGTGAGTATCTGATCGGCGTCGACGACATCGTCCAGGTGACCGTGTGGCGCAACCCCGAGCTGGGGATCACGGTCCCGGTGCGCCCGGACGGCCGGATCTCCGTGCCGCTGGTCGGCGACGTGGTCGCCGGCGGGCTGGCACCCGCCGCCGTGGCGGCCGACATCCAGGACAAGCTCTCGGCCTTCGTGCGCGACCCGCAGGTGGCGGTGATCCTCACCGACCTGCGCAGCCACGAATACCTCTCGCGCGTCCGCGTCACCGGTGCCGTGCGCCAGCCGGTCTCGATCCCCTTCCGCCAGGGCATGACCGTGCTTGACGCGGTGCTCGCGGCTGGCGGCGTCAACGAGTTCGCGGCCTCCGACCGCGCCGCGCTGTACCGCCGCACCGGCGACGACTCCACCACGACCTACGCCGTGCGCCTGGACCGGATCCTCGACCGCGGCGACCTGGCCAGCAACCACCGCGTGGCACCCGGCGACGTGATCACCATTCCCGAGCGCGCATTCTGATGGCGTCCCACGCACTGGCCGCACCCCGGCGCCCCGGTGGCCCGCCCTCCAGCGTTCCCGACCTGGCACCCACCGAACTGCTCCCGATCCTGCTGCGCGAGGCGCGGGCGCGGATCATGCTGCTGGTCTCGATCTTCACCGCGATCGCGCTGCTGACCCTGGTCGTCGGCCTGTTCGTGATCCCGCGCAACTACACCTCTTCGGTGACGATCCTGGCCCAGGACAGCGACATCATCCAGCCGCTGCTGGAAGGGCGGGCGGTTCCCACCGGTGTGTCCGACCGCGCCGGCATGGCGCGCCAGATCATCTACGGCCGCAAGGTGCTGGGCGAAGCCCTGGCGGTTGGCGGCTGGCTCCAGGGCAATCCCTCGCCGATCGAGCAGGACCGGCTGATGGAGGACATCCGCAACCGCACGCTGATCGAGAGTCCGCGGCCCGAGCTGGTGCAGATCAGCTATCGCGACCGGGACCCCGAGCGCGCCTTTGCGCTCGCGGCGACCTTCGGCGACATGTTCATGAAGGAGGCCGCTGCAGCCAAGCAGCGCGAAAGCCGCGAGGCCTACGAGTTCATCGACAGCCAGGTGCAGGGATACCACGCCAAGCTTTCGAGCGCCGAGGGCAACCTGCAGGACTACCAGTCGCGCAACGTCGACGCCCAGCCGGGAAGCGCCGCCGACTCCACCACCCGGATCGGTGCACTGCGCACCCAGCTCGAGCAGACGCGCATGGCCCTGCTCGAGCAGGAGTCGCGCGAATCTTCGATCGCCGCCCAGCTGTCGGGAGAGTCTGCGGTGACTGCGGTGCAGACGCGCGAGAACCTTTACCGCACGCGCCTGATCGAGCTCCAGTCCGAACGCGACCGGCTGCTGCTGGCGTACACCGAGCAGCACCCGGACGTGCTGCGCCTGAGCCACCAGATCGACGACATCACCCGAATGCTCGCCGACGAGCGGGACCGCCGCGAGGCGCCCGGCGCGGCCGGCACGCTGTCCGATGAAGCCCAGGCCAATCCGCTCTACCAGGAGCTGCGCAGCCAGCTGTCGCAGGCCCGCCGGGAGACCGCCGCCACCCGTTCGCGGCTGCAGATCGCGCAATCGCTGCTCGACGACGAACTCGACCGCAGCCGGCGGATCGCGGCGTCGGAAGGCGCGCTGGCCGAGTTGACCCGCGACTACGAGGTCAACCGCGAGATCTACCAGGACCTGCTGCGCCGGCGCGAGAACGCGCGTGTCTCGATGGGCCTCGACCAGGAAAACCGCGGCCTCACGCTGCGCATCCAGGACCCGGCGATCATGCCGCTGCGGCCTTCAGGCCTGCGCTTCATGCACATCGCGGCGGTCGGCCTGCTGATCGCCATCGCGCTGCCGCTGATGCTGGTGTTCGCGGTCGCCCGCTTCGACCCGCGCGTGCGCTCGCAGCACCTCATCGTCAAGCATGCCAGCCTGCCGCTGCTGACCACCGTCCCGGCCTACCCGACGCCGGGCGAACGCCGCCGCGAATACTTCTCCGTGGCCTTCGCCATCGCCATGCTCGGCTCGGTGGCGCTGGTCTATGTCCTCACCTACGCATACAGGGTCGTGGCCGCATGAACTCCGCATCGATGATCGAACCGCAGCGCGGCGCGCATGCCCTGGCCGAAGCCGTCGGCACGCCACCGAAGGAGGCCTCGCGCAGCCTGGCCCGCGTCCAGCCGCAGCCGTTTTCGCCGCGCGCGCTCGAAGAGCGCCGGCTGATCCACCGCCAGGACTCCGTGCGCGTCCAGGCCGACGCCTTCCGCGACCTGCGCACGCGCCTGCTCAACCTGCGCGGCAACCAGAACTTCATCACCCTGGTGGCGCCGGTGGCGCACAACTGCGGCGGCAGCTTCGTGGCACGCAATCTCGCGCTGGCGTTCGCCTTCGACGAAGCCAAGACCGCGCTGCTGGTCGATTGCGACGCCCTGCACCCGAGCCAGCACATCGCGCTGGCCGCGGGCAGCGACAACTGCGGGCTGATGGACTACCTCGGCGGCGGCATCGACGACCTCGACGACATCCAGTACTCCACCGGGATCCCGCGCCTGCAGCTGATCCCCAACGGCAGCGTGCGCGAGATCGCCGGCGAGTATTTCACCTCGGCGCGCGCGCGGACGATGATCGATTCGCTGCGACAGGCCGATCCCAACCGCTACATCATCCTGGACGCGCCGTCGGCGCTGAATTCGCCCGACGCCCGCATCCTCTCCGACCTTGCCGACGTGGTGGTGCTGGTGACCGGCTACGGCAAGGCCACGCTGGAGGCGATCGAGAAGGCCGCCGCCAACTTCGACCCGGCCAAGCTCGCGGGCATCGTGTTCAACGACAACCATTGACCCGCCATTCGGGAAGAACCGCCATGGGAACGTCCAGCTTCCGGGTTTCGCTGATCGCCGCCGCGGTGGCCGCGGCGGTGTCGCTCGTCGCGCCGCCCTCCGCGCGGGCGGCGCGCATCGACTACGTGGTCGACGCGGGCGTCGAGCACGACGACAACGTCCGCGTGTCCGCCGTCGATGCCGACGCCCAGCGGATCCTGCGCGCGGGCCTGGGCGTCCTGGTGACCCAGGAAGGCTCCACGCTGCAGGCCGTGGTGGCCGGCCGCGCCGACTACCGGGAATTCGACGGCGGCATCGACGACGGCGTCGAGGGCATGCTTTCGGCCTATCTCAACTGGGTCATCATCCCCGACCGCCTGAGCTTCACGGTCCAGGACGAGCTCGAACTCCAGGCGGTCGACCGCTTCGCCGCCGATTCACCCGACAACAGGCAGCAGGTCAACGTGCTCTCGCTGGGGCCGAACTTCCTGTTCAACATCGGGCGCACGCTGCAGGGACGCGTGGAGGCACGCTACATCGACTCCGATGCCGAGATCACCGACGAGTTCAACTCGAACCGGGTCGGCGCCGCGCTGCGCCTGACCAAGGCCCTGGACGAAGGCAGCGACCTGGGCTTCAACGCGCAGTGGACCGATGTCGACTACGACTACGACCTCGCCGCGCGCGACCACGAGCGCACCGACGTCTACGCCAGCTACGTGCGCACCCGGGCCAACATCGATTACACCCTCGACGCCGGCTACTCGCGGCTCGACTACGACGACGGCGACCGCCGCGACGGCCCCCTGCTCCGCGTCGAGGCCGGCTGGCGCCCGAGCGAACGCAGCCGCCTGTCGCTGATGCTGCTCAACCAGTTCTCCGATGCGGCCGACGCGGCCCTGTTCGACGGTGTCACCGGCAGGCCCGAGGCCTCGGTGCCCGGAAGCGTGCTGGTCGATGGCCGCACCGTCATCCCCTCGGCCTACCGCGAGCAACGCCTCGCGCTGGCCTGGGACCACGCCGGTGATCGCGTCGGCTGGCGGCTCGAACCCTACATCCAGCGCCTGCGCTACATGGATGCGCTCGCGCCCGACGAAGAGGCGCGGGGCGTGTTCGCCGGCGCGGACTACCGCATCAGCCCGACGATGACCCTCTCCGGCTGGGCCAGCGCCGAACGCACCGAATACCGGCCCCTTGGCGCCAGCGACGACACCCGCCGTGCCGGCCTCGCGCTCGAAAAGCGCTGGACGCGCCACTGGAGCACCTCGCTCAGCTACTACCGCTACGAGCGCGACAGCGAAGTGTTCGACAACGAAGTGCGGCAGAACGTCTGGTACCTCTGGATGTCGTACCGGAACCGCCCGCTGTGAGCACGCTTGCCACGGTCCGCCACTGGGCGCGGACCTCAGCCCACCCCGCCGCCGCCGCCGCGCGGCGGACGCGCGGCCTTGCCCGCGGACTGACGCTGCCCGCGCCGCGCATCCTGGTCCTTCCCTACCTCTGGCTGTTCCTCGGCGTGCGCGGGCTGCTGTTCTTCCTGCGCCGCGTCTTCGTGGCCGAGCCGCTGTTCAAGGCCTACTGCAGCCGCGTCGGCCGCGGCGTGACCACCGGCATCCACGTGCCATGGGTCCAGGGCGCCGGCGACCTCGTGGTCGGCGACCACGTCCGCATCAGCGGGAAGATCTCGATCAGCTACGCCGCAAGCTTCACCAGCCGGCCGCGCCTGGAAATCGGCGACCACTCCGACATCGCCCACGACACGCGATTCGTGGTCGGGCGCGAGATCCGCCTGGGTCGCCACGTGCAGGTTGCCGGCGGCGTGACCTTCCGCGACTCCGGCGGCCATCCCACCGATCCCGAGCGCCGCCGCCTGGGCAGCGCCCCCGATCCCGACGACGTGAAACCGGTGGTGGTCCACGACCATGCCTGGATCGGCTCGGGCGTGCTGGTGATGCCGGGCACGGAGATCGGCGAAGGCGCGATCGTGTCCGCGCACGCGGTGGTCTCGGGAAAGATCGCGCCCTACAGCATCGTCGCCGGCAATCCGGCGCGGCGCATCGGCATGGTCCAGCAGCCCGGCACGGCCGCCGCCGCCCCGGCCGCAGTACCAGCTACCGCACCGGCAACCGCCTGACAGGCTTCAGACCAACGCCTCCGCGGCGTCGGGATGGCCGAGGAAGTCACGCGGGCTGGCGCTGCGCCCGTAGGCACCGGACTGGAACACCACCACCAGGTCGCCCGGCTCCGCGACGCCCAGCTCCATCCGGTCGCCAAGCAGGTCCAGCGGGGTGCACAGCGGGCCGACCACGCTGGCGGTCTCGAAGGCGCCGGGGCGGCCGTTGACCGCCACCGGGTAGTTGCGGCGCATGACCTGCCCGAAGTTGCCCGATGCCGCCAGGTGGTGGTGCATGCCGCCGTCGACCACCAGGAACACCTGGCCGCGCGATATCTTGCGATCGACCACGCGCGACACGTACAGGCCCGAATCTCCCACCAGGTAGCGCCCGAGTTCGATCACCAGGTGCGCGCCCGGGGCGTCGTCGCGAAGACGCGCGGCCAGGCCGGCCAGGTTTTCGGCCACCGGACCGACATCCAGCACCGACTCGTTCGCGGCATAGGGGATCCCGAAGCCGCCCCCGAGGTTCAGGCTGCGCAGCGGTGCCGGCAGCAGGCCGGCCCACTCCATGGCCAGGTCATAGCTGCGCGACTGCGCCTCGACGATGGCCGCGTGGCGCAGGTTCTGCGAGCCGGCGAACATGTGGAAGCCCTCGAAGGCCAGGCCCGCCGCGGCGATCGCGCGCAGCGCGGCGGGAACCTCCTCGGCATCGATGCCGAACTGCCGCGCGCCGCCGGTCATCTTCATGCCGGAGGCCTTGAGTTCGAACGGCAGGTTGACGCGCAGCGCCACGCGCGCAGGCGTGCCGGTGGCCGCGGCGGCACGCGCCAGGATGTCGATCTCACGGAAGGACTCGATATTGACCAGCACGCCGGCCGCCTGGGCCTGGGCGAGCTCGGCGTCGGACTTGCCCGGGCCCGCGAAGGACACGTGCACGGGATCCGCGCCGGCATCCAGGGCCACGCGGAGTTCGCCGGCCGATGCGACGTCGATCCCGTCGGCCAGGCGCGCCATGTGGCCGACCAGCGCCGGCATCGGGTTGGCCTTCATCGCGTAGTGCACGCGGACGCTGTCCGGCAGGGCCGCGCGCAGGGCGTGCATCCTGTCGGCGATGCGCCCGCGGTCATAGAGGTAGCAGGGCGTGCGGCCGACCTCGGCCACCACCCGCGACAGCGGCCGGCCGCCGACCATCAGTTCACCGGCGGCGTCGACGGGCCAGGAAGGCGTGCCCGGGCGGGCGTGTTCGTTGTTCAAGTCGTACGGTCCCGTGTTGCCTGCAGGCGACGGTGGAAGTCCACCAGCTGCAGGATGTTGTTACGCCACTGGTGGCGCTCGGCCACGCGCCGGCGGGCATTGCCGCCCACGCGCGCGAGGTCTTCGGGCGCGCGGCTGCGCGCGATGACGGCGTCGACCGCCGCGTCGAGGTTCCCGGCCGGGAACATCCAACCGGTCGTGCCCTCGTCCAGCACCTCGCGGATCGGCTCGAAGTCCGGCGCCACCGGTGGCACGGCGCAGGCCATGAACTCGAACAGCTTCACCGGGGAGGTGTAGTCGCCGGCACTCGGCAGGATCGCCATGTCCATCGCCGACAGCAGCCCGGGCACCTCGTCGTGGGCGACGCGGCCGGTCAGCACGACCTGCCGCGACAGCCCGCGCTCCTCCACGAAGGCGCGCAGCGCGGGATACGTCGCGCCGTCGCCGACCAGCAGCAGCTTCAGGCCGGGCGCAGATGCGAGGCGACCGGCGATCCGGTGCACGAAGGCATCGATGGCGTGCCAGGGCACGAACGCACCGAGGTAGCCGCAGACCACGCTGCCTTCCAGTCCCAGACGCTCGCGCGCCTGCGAGCGCTGCTCCGCGGTGAACGAGAACTTCGCGATGTCGGCCGCGTTCGGCGTGACGATCGCCGGGGCCATGTCCGGATGCGCCGCGCGCGCGCGGTCGCGGAACACGCTGGACACGAAGACCAGGCCGTCGGCGTCGCGGAAGGCGCGGCGTTCGATCGCCATGGCCAGGCGGCGCAGCGACAGCGGGCGCACGCGCTCGACGATGGCCGAGTCGTTGACTTCCAGGATGATCGGGACGCCGCTACGCCGCGCCAGCCAGATCGTGGCGTACATGAACAGCGAATAGCGCTCGTAGATGAAGTCGACGTCGGGGTTGCGCCGGAGCCAGCCGCGCACGCGCCAGCCGGCCACCAGGTTGTAGGCGAGCTCGACGAGCTCGAACACCGGCTCGGGCAGCCCGGTCACCAGCTTCATCCACGGCCGGGCCTGCCGCGTCGGTGACATCGCCCCGGGCGACGCATAGGGATCCGCGCCGGGCAGCGAGACCACGTCCACGTCCACGCCTTCGCGGCGCAGCGCATCGGTGATGCCACGGATATGCACGCCCTCCACCGCCTTGCCCTGGGTGCGATGGTGGTAAAGCACCTTGCGCACGCTTGCCGCCGCGTTGACCGCGTCCATGGCCTCAGGCCTCCTGCGTGGATGGCGTCATCGCCAGGGCTTCGCCGAGGGGGACCCCGAGGGTCCCGCGCTGCGCAAGCCCGGCGCCGATGCGCTCGGCCGTGGCGCGCATGCCCGATCGGCGCACGTCGATCGAATGCAGCATGTGCTCCGTGCTCGACAGCCTGCGCTTGTATTCCTGGTCGCCGGCGAGGAAATCGAAGGCCGACTCGCCGGCCGCCGCGGCCTGCTCGACCGCGGCGTACAGCGAGGCGATGCCCGGCCGGTCATGGCGCTGCAGCAGACCGTAGTTCATCCCCGCGTTGTAGTAGTAGACATTGCCCTGCCAGCCGAGGTTGTAGAGATAGCCGACCAGCGCGTCGCCGGCGGTCACGCGGACGATGCGCGCGAAGCCATCGTCGCTGGAACGCTCGATCAGCGTGCGGTGGAAGCGGCGGAAGAACGGGCTCGCGAAGCAGCCGCCGGCCCCGCGGGACTGCCAGTGCTGCGTGTGGAGTTGCTCGAAGGCGTCGAACCAGTCCAGCGCAACGCGCACGTCCGCCGCCGTTTCGGCGCGCAGGGGCCCCAGGGACTCGTAGGCGCGCAGGGACTGTCGCAGCGAGCCGCGCACCTTGCGACCAAGCACTTCGAGATAGCCACCGGGCGCGTCGCGCACGGCTGCGAGGTCGACCTGGTAGCAGGGCCGCGAGCGCACGCTGGTCGCCTGCATGTCCTGCGGCAGCGCCGCGGCGATGGCCTCGCCTTGCGCCGAGGTGGAGATGCGCAGGCGACGCCAGTCCCGCGGCAGCAGGTCGAGTGCATCGAACAGTGAACGCCACGCGGCCGGCAGCCACCCGGGCCTGGCCAGCAGGCCTGCGTACTCGATGGTGATCTCGTCGATCCCGGCATCCCCGGTCTCCTGGAGATGCCACGAACGCCGCCCCAGCCAGCGCGCGCCGCCCTGCTCCGGAGCGTCCACCAGCAGCGCCAGCGCAGCCACGCCACCATGCGCGTCGCGTGCACGGAACACCATCGGCCGGATCCCGGCAGGCAGGTGCTCCAGCCATGTGGACACCCATTGCCAGCTTGCGAACGGCGAACAGGCAGCGACGTCCTGCAGTGCGATCCAGTCCGTGGCGAGGTCCGGACAACGCTCAAGCGGCAGCAGTTCACCGCGCAGCACGGCGTCCCTGCTCCAGTCGCCCGGCATCGACGCCTCGGGCTTGGCTTCATTGATCGGCATCGTTCAACCGTCCTGGTCGATATAGGTCAGATGTGGCGGCGGCGGATTGGCGTCCAGCGCCGGGTCGATCCAGCGTACGACCACCTGCTGGCCACCGCGGCTCTTGAAGCCGGACGCACGCCAGGGCGCGGCCGCATCGGCATCCATGGCCGCGCGCAGACCGATCGCCGCGTATCCCTGTCGCCGCGCCTCGCGCAGCAGTACGCGCAGCGACGGCAGCGCGATCCCGGCGCAGGCACCCGCCGACCAGAAATCGTGCACCTCGAGGATGTGCGGCCACGGCGGCTCGACGCCGCACGCGAACCACGCCTGCAAGCGTCCAGCGGCATCTTCCACCAGCAGGTAGCGGATGCGAATGCCAACGCCCTGGTCGAAGCGCCAACGCAGCATTGCTTCGTCGCGCACCGCCGTGAGCCGCGGATGGCGGGGCTTCGTGGACCAGACCACGTCCATCGCCGGGTCGACGTGGTCGACCCAGCGCGCCCGAAGTCGAGGCCCGGCCCGCAAACGCCAGGCCCTGGATACCGCGTCGCCGCCATCCACCGCCAGTCCCGCCAGGCGCGCCGGCATCGCCAACGGGCGCGGCAGGCGACGCGCCAGATAATGTCCGTGGCGGACTATGCGCACGCTGCGCTCCATGTCGGCCAAGGGGCGAAGGCCTGCACGCCTGAGCGCGGCACCGGCTCCCTGGCTCGCATTGGGTATGCCGTACACGAGGTCGAACCGATCCTGCGCGGCTTCGAGGACGGATTCGAGCAGCATCAGCGCCGGCCCGAGCGAGCGATGCGCGGGCTGGATCGCGAGGTGCGACAGCACGCCAGCCCGAAGCTCGCGCCCACCGGCGCGCATCTTGCGCGGGGCCAGGGCAAGCAGGCCGACGATGCCGTCGTCCACGTGCTCGACGAAGCGGAGCACCGGCCGCCCGAAGGGCGAGCGCAGGCAGATGGCGTCATAGCGCGCACCCAGGAGCGCATCGTCATCGCCGAGGCTGCCGCGCCAGGCTGCGATCGCGGCCTCGCGGCAATCGCCGATGTCTTCGCCGTCGCTGATCCGATACGCGGAGACGATGGGCGTCGACTCCAGGTTCAAGCCGCCACCTCCTCCAGCACCGTCGCCCCGCGCATGAGCAGCGGACGCTCGTGCAGGTAGCGCGTGGTACGTCGCTTGTTGCCGATGTCGACGTACACCGCGGCCGCCTGCTCCGTGCCGATGCCGAGCGCGCGCCCAAGCTCTTCCGCCGGGCGGTCGTGTTCCAGCGCCCAGAGGGCGAGGTCCATTTCACGATGGGGAAGCGCGAAGTAGAACTCGTCCTGGCCCTGCGCCAGGCTGTAGGTGTCCGTGGTCGGGACGGCCGCACAGACGCGTTCGGGAAGTCCGAGATGCCGCGCCATCGCATAGACCTGGGTCTTGTACAGGTGCGCGATCGGCTTCACGTCGGCCGAGCCGTCGCCATTCTTGACGAAGAAGCCCTGGTCGTATTCCAAGCGGTTTGGCGTACCCACGACCGCGTAGTTGAGGCGGTCGGCATGGTAGTACTCGATGGTCTTGCGGATGCGCTGCTTGTAGTTGGTGGCGGCCACGATCTGCAGGTATTCCGAAAGCCCCAGGACGCAGTCGTGCCGTCCGCCATCGGGATCTTCCGCCACCAGCCGGAACACGTTGATCCGGCCTTCGGTGCCGCCGTCGATCGCGATCTTGAAGCGCCAGCCTTCGCCGTAGCCCGGCAGCGCACGGCGCACCGCAGCGTCCCGCTCGCGGTAGCAGCCGATCGCCTCCAGTGCGGGCGCGATGTCGACCGTCTCCACGCGGATACCGAGATGCGAAGCCAGGACCCCGGCGCGTCCTGCACTGTCGTCGGAAGAGTCGCGCTCGGGCAGGATCAGGCCGACCACCCGCTCCGGCCCCAGCGCTCGCACCGCCAGCGCCGCGCAGCACGAGGAGTCGATGCCCCCGGAGATCGCGACCACCAGTCCGCGACGATGCAGTCGCCTGGCGGTGCTCTCGCGCAGCCAGGCGGCGATCCGATCGGCCTCCGCTTCCAGGTCCATGTCCAGCACGTCGTAGCCCAGTTCGCTCACGGTGTCGCCTCCAGGTTCTCCGGCCGGGCCAGGCTGGCGCGCCTGACCTTGCCGGAAGCGGTGCGCGGCAGCGCGGACACGAAGTCGACGCGGCGCGGGATTTTGTAGGGGGCCAGTCGGCCGCGGCAGTGGGCGCGGATGGCGTTCTCGCAGAGGCCCGGGTCGCGCCTGACCACCCAGGCATGGACCACCTGGCCCAGGACCTCGTCCGCGACGCCCACCACCGCGACTTCGGCGATGCCGGCGTGTTCGAGAAGTGCTTCCTCGACGTCCAGCGGATGCACGCGATGCGCACCGGTCTTGATCATGTCGCTGCGCCGGCCTGCCAGGAACAGGTAGCCTTCGGCGTCCATGCGGCCGAGGTCGCCGGTACGCAGCCACCCGTCGCGCAGGACCAGTGCGCTCGCGGCCGGGTCGCGCCAGTAGCCGCGCATGATCCCGGGGCCGGCGGCCCAGACCTCGCCTTCGACGCCCGCGGACACTGCGTTCCCGGCCTCGTCGCGGACCTGCAGGCGCACGTCGCGGATCGGCCGTCCGGCCGAGCCGGGCTTGTCGTCCAGGCGCGCCGGAGGCACCGAGGCCAGGCGCGCGGTGGCCTCGGTCTGGCCGTACATGATGTGCAGGCACACGCCCGGAAGCAGCTCGCGAAGACGTCCGGCCAGCGCCACCGTCATCGCTCCGCCGGCCTGGGTGAGATAGCGCAGGCGCGGCAGCGTGCGTCCCTCCAGCACACGGCGCTCGAGCAGCAGGGCGAAGGTCGAGGGCACCCCCGAAAACCCGGTGGCCGCTTCCCTCTCCAGCGTGCCGGCCACCAGGTGCGGGAACACCAGGTTGGGCTCGAGCACCACACAGGCGCCGGCGGCAAGGTGCGTGTGCAGCACCGAGGCACCGTACGAATAGTAGAAAGGGAGGACGCTCACCGTGCAGTCGTCCGCGATCAGGCCGAGGTCCGCGACCACGGCGTCGACGTTGGCCACGACATTGGCGTGGGAAAGGGTCACGCCCTTGGGCGCACCGGTGGTGCCGGAGGTGTACATGATCATCGCGAGATCGCAGGCGGCACCGGACGCCCCCAGCGCTTTCGCCGGCGAAGGCGCCGCCGCTTCCGGCCAGGCCGCGTCGCTGCGTGGCCCCAGCAGCATCCGGCGACCAGGAGTGACGGTGGCCTCGAGCGCCGCCTCCGACTCCACATCGCCGGACGCGGCCAGCACCAGCGCCGGCTCGCAGTGCGCGAGCCATGCCGCGAGCTCGCGCCTGCTGGCCTGTGCGTTGAGCGGCACCACCACGGCACCGGCAAGCCAGACGCCATAGCAGGCCACCACCGCCTCGTAGCGATTGGGCAGTACCAGCGCCACGCGATCCCCGGGGACGACCCCACGTGCCTGCAGGACCCCGGCGAAGCGCAGCACCGACGCCGCCAGCGCGGCATAGTCCGCACGGCAATCGCCGTCGCCGATGGCAGCTGCCGACGGCCTGCGTGCCGCCGTGGCCAGCAGGCGGTCGGCAAGCGTGGTCACTGCACGCCGCCCGCCGCCTTGCGGCCAAGGAAGGTGCTGATGCTGTCGATGCTGTCGAAATTGGCCGGCACCATTTCCTCCGGGCTCACCCGGATGTCGTAGGCCGACTCGAGGAACTCGATCAGCTCCAGGATGCCCGTCGAGTCGACGATGCCGCCGCGGATCAGCGAGGTGTCGTCGGCAACGGCACCGCTGTCGTCGGTGAACAGGAAATTGTTCAGGATGAACGGCTTGATGGTCGCCTTGTAATCCATTGCGTCTCGTGCGCCTCGGTTGGGTGACGGGCTCCGGACGGCACGCCCGTGCACGCCGGATCTCCCCGTGTCGCCATGAAAGACGTAAATACCGGTGCGTACCGGACGGCACCGCTCAGCGCGGGCCTGCGGGCGTGGGGCCGGGAAGCCCGGCCGCGTGGGCCGCAAGCACGTCCGCACAGGCCGCGAAGGTCTCGCGCGCCACGTCGTCCCAGCTTCGCGCCATCGCCCGCGCGATCGACGCGTGGTCCCAGGAGCGGGCCAGCGCCTCGTCCAGCGCCTGCGCGAGCCGCGCCGGGTCGCGTGCCGGCACCAGGATCCCCGATCCGGAAGCAACGATCTCGCCTGCGCCGCCAACGTCGGTGGCAACCACCGGACACCCGCAGGCCAGCGCTTCCACGAGCACGTTCGGATAGCCCTCCGACCAGCTCGGCAACGTGAGCACGTTGGACGCCGCGATCCACTCCGCGACCTGCAGCGGCTCGAGGCCGCCGGTCATGCGCACGCGTGCCGCCAGGCCGCTCTCGGCCACCATTCGCGCAAGCCGTTCACGCATGACGCCATCGCCCACCAGGCCAAGCATGGCGTTCGGCTCCCGGACGTGGACCGCGGCGAACGCTTCGAGCAGCTCATGCATGCCCTTGGATTCGACCAGGCGGCCAACGTAGGTCACGAGCTTCGCCGCCGGGTCGATGCCCAGCTGCCTCCGCACCGTTTGCCGGTCGCGCGGATGGAACACCGCGGTGTCGACGCCGTTGACGATCGTGCTGACCATGCATGCATCCACGCCGAAATCGCTGATCACGGCCCGACGCATGGCTTGGCTCACGGTCAGCACCGCGTCGGCGCCATGGAGCGTCTTCCGGGTCAGCCAGGCCGCCATGCCCGAGCGCATGTGGATGTCGGAGCCGCGCGCGCCGACGATGCACGGCACGCCCAGCGCCCGTGCGGCACGCAGCGCCGCGTTGCCGTCGGGATAGATCCAGTAGCCGAGCACGATGTCGGGGGCGAAGCGTCGCAGCCGCGGCGCCAGCGCACGGCCACCAACGAAGCCGTTGCTTGCGCGCGACAGACCGGGAAAGCCCGGATAGGTGTAGGGCTCGAGGTCGATGCCATCGAGCGAGTAGCCGGGGTCGACGATTCCGCCGAGGAATGTCCTGGGCGCCAGTCCGGGCAGGCGCGGGTGGCGGACCTGCGGGAAGTACACGCGCACATCGGCCAGCCGCGAAAGTGCGCGCGCGGTCTCGTGGATGTAGCGGCCGCGCGCGAGGTCGTGCGGCACCGGGAGATTCGGCGTGACCAGCGCGATCCGCGGCCGGGTCACGACATCACCAGCAGGAGCCTGAGCAGCACGTAGAAGCCGACCGTGACCAGGCCCGCCAGCAGCACCCAGCGGATCACGTCGCCGCCAAGGCGGAAGGCAGGCATGGCCGGGAAGCGCTCGCGCACCGCGGTGGAGTGCGCGACCACCACCGCGGCCAGCAGGTAGAGCAGGATGATGTAGCTGCGGCTGAGGAAGAACGCCGTGGCCGCGAAGCCCGCCAGCGAGACCAGCAGGGCGGTCGCGATCGCGCGGTCACGGCGCCACTGCTCGACCAGGGCCGTGTCCCAGGCGGAGTCGGACGCCGCTGCCGCGCCGTCCCCGTCCCCGTCCCCGTCCCCGTCCCATGCCGGCGGCTGCCCCGGATAGCTGCCCGGCGGCGCCTGGCGCAGGATGCGGACCATCATCCAGAAGCAGTAGCCGATGAAAGCGAACCACAGCCCGAAGCCGATGATTCCGTTTTCGGCAAGCACCAGGACCAGCGAGTTGTGCGCGGTGAGATGGTGGTAATTGGTGAAGTTCCCGGTGCCGACGCCGTACAGCGGGCTGCCGATGAACATCTGGATGCCTTCGTACCAGGCTTCCACCCGGCCTGATGCCGATCGTTCCGCAACGTCGAGCTCGTTCAATCGCGAAGGCAGCAGCCGCATCGCCACCAGTCCCACCGCAGCCACGACCAGCGCGCTTGCCAGACCGCGCCGCACCCACAGGAAGACGCCCAGCATCGCCGCCACGGCCAGCATGCCGCCGCGGGAATTGGTGAGATAGATCCCGTAGAGCAGAAGCCCCGCCACGCCCAGCCACAGCATCCGGCGCAGCCCAAGCAGGCCGCCGCGACTGGCCAGGTACACGGCCATGGGCAGGCAGATCACGAACAGCATCGCAAGATCGTTGGGGTCGCTGAAGATCCCCAGGTACTGGATGCGGCCGTCGTCCACCAGCGGCATGCCGGTCCAGCCGACGCCAGTCGACTTCTGGTCCACGCCGTGCACTGCCATGAGCGCGGCGCTGGCAGTGAACACCACCATTACCCAGGTCATGCGCCTGGGCGTGGTGGTGGTATTGGCCAGGACCACGAAGGCCACCAGGCTGGGAGCGAACAGAGTGAAGTGCTCGACCGCGCCACCGACCCAACCGTTGAGCGCGATCGACAGCGATGTCATCACGACGAAGGCCGGCAGGATCAGGTACTGCGGTTCGTCGAAGCGCTTTTCACGCGAGCCCAGCCATGCCAGCAGGGCGCCGACCAGGGCGATCGGCAACAGCGGAATGCCCGCCCCCGCCATCTGCGGATACTCCTGCGGGCGCACCAGCACCAGCAGCAGATAGAAGGCAATGCACAGGAAGGCGAACATCAGCCGGTCACCACAGGTGCAGCCTGCGGCCGCGCGCGAAGGCGAACGCAGCCTGCGCCGCGAACAGGTTCATGTGCACGAACGCCACGAGCATGCGCACCGGAAAGATTGCCGCAAGCATCGGCATGCGCGGAGCCAGCGCGACCAGCACAACCCCGATGGCGGCGGCGATCGCGCAGGCCAGGTAGAAAACATGGCCACGCGCCAGCACCAGCGCGGCGGCACCCATGGCCAGCAGCGCCCACGGCGCCGCCAGGCGCAGCAGCTTGTGTCCCACGAAGCGGAACCAGAGCGGGTTCCGCCTTGGATCCAGCAGCCACGGCGCAAGCTGCACCAGCTGCAGGTTTCCGGCCAGCGTGCGTACCTTGCGCACGCGCTCGCCGGCCGATGAATCCGAGGCGCGATCCCAGGCCACCGCGGCCGGCTGCCAGGTCACGCGCGCGCCCTGTGCGGCCACCTGCATGGGCACCAGCACATCATCGAGCACCGTTTCGGCCGGCAGCGGCCGGAACAACGCGCGGCGCATCGCGTACAGCGCACCGCTGACGCCGACCACGGAGCCGCTGGCCGCCTCGGCCAGCCGGATCGACGACTCATAGCGCCAGTAGGCGTCGACGCTGGCCGCGAAGCCGGTGTCGGGATCCTCGAAACGAAGCTGCCCGCCCACGGCACCCACCGCCGGATCGGCCAGGTGCGCCACCAGCGCCCGCAGCGCGCCGGACTCGATCCGCTGGCGGACGTCGACCATCAACAGCACCTCGCCGGTCGCCGCCGCCACGGCGTCGTTCAGGCAGCTCGCCTTCCCGCGCCGCGGCGTGAACTCCAGCACGCGCACGCGCGCATCGTCGATGCCGCGCGCAGCGTCCGCCGTGCCGTCGCTGCAACCGTCGCAGGCGACCAGCACCTCGACGCGTTCGCCCGGATAGTCCAGCGCCAGCAGATTGCGCAGCTTGGTTGCGACGATGGCCTCGCCGTCATGCACCGGCACCACCACGCTTACCATCGGCAGCGGCGCCCCGGCGCGACCGACGACCGGACGCGGCGCGATCCGGGCAAGCAGCAACATGCACAGTGGATAGCCGGCATAGGTGAATCCCACCAGGCCCACGCAGCTCCAGAACAGAAGAATCACGGCGCGACTCCACCGCCGGCAAGGCGCAGCGCCATGGTGCTTGCCCATGCACCCAGGCGGGGATATCGCTGGCCCAGGCCGGCGAGGATGCGGGCATCGTCCCTGCGCCATGCGCGATATCCCACGCTGGCCACGACATAGACCAGCACGTAGGCCGTGGCCGCCACGAGCCCGCCCCACGATCCGGGCAGCACCCGCACCAGCACCAGCGCCGGCAGCAACGCGGTAGCCGCCGCGGCCATCAGCCGGAGCAGTTCACGCCAGGGCATGCGCAAGGCCAGCAGCCGGGTGATGCCGACCCAGGTCACGGCGAACACCAGCATCCGCGATACCGCGTGTGCCAGCACGGCACCGGCCAGGCCATGGCGCGGCACCATGTAGATCGCCAGCGACGCGGTCACCACCAGCGACAGGACGACGAAGCCCACGCGCAGTTTCTGGTTGTCCGTGGTCGACAGCAGCGCGCCGAAGGCACCTTCGGCCAGCGTCAGTCCCCCAACCACCACCATCACCTGCAGCGGCAGCACGACCGCGCCGTAGGCTTCGCCGTACAGCAGCACCACCAGCGCCGGCGCGGCCAGCGCTCCGGCACCGGCAAGCAGCAGGCCCAGCGCCGCGTAGTAGCGCACGGCCCCGGCCACGATGACGCCCGCGCGTTCGCCTCCACCCGAGCCGTAGGCATGCGACATCATTGGCATCAGCACCGTGCCCAGGCCGGAGGACAGCATGTCGATGCCGCCGCGGGTCAGCGCCGCCGCGATCGCGAAATAGCCCACCGCGGCGGCTCCCACGGTGCGGTTGAGCAACCAGGTTTCTATCGACTTGTTGCCCAGCGCCCACGCAAGCACCAGCAATACCGTCCACCACAGGTGACTGCGCACGCGGGGCTTCAGCACGGCATCCAGCGGCGTGTGATTGGGCAGCAGCACCGCGCGGCGGCGCAGGCTCCGCCCGGCGATGGCATGCCCCGCACCCACGACCGCGAACAGCACGACATAGGATTCGAGTCCTGCTCCCGTCCACAGCAACAGGAGCACGGCGGCGATGTTGAACAGGCTCATCGCCACCGTGGCTCCGGCTTCGATGCCGTAGTGGCCATGACCCTTGGCGATCGAGACATCGAAGATGAACCAGGCCTTGCACATGCCGGCGACAAGCGTGGCGGCGGCAAACAGGCCCAGGCCCTCGCGCTCCCAGCCGGTGGGCTTGAACTGCGGCAGGAACACCAGGAAGGCGACGGCCACCAGCGCCGCGCTCGCGAGCTGGCGCCTTAGAAGCCAGCCGTGGACGCTTCCGGCAACCACTTCCGAACCCCGCCCAAGGCTTTCGGAGACGAAGCGGATGGCGGTCGTGGTGATGCCGTTGTTGGCCACAAGCACAAGCAGCCCCGCCAACCACACGACGTAGGCGTAGCGACCGAAATCATCGGGGCCCAGGGTGCGTGCGATGACTATGCTGGTGAGCATGCCCAGCGCGTAGGTGATGTAGGTCGATCCCGTGACCATCATCGCGCCCCGGAGCGCGGACACACCGCTGAAAAGCTGGTTCGACTGCTGGCGTGCCAAAGTAGTGATCGCTGGGCGAAAGGTGGCTGCCCTTGAGAACGTGCATGCGTCCGTGAACCGGCCACGACCACGCGGGCCAAAGCCTTCGAGCATGTCCCTCCCGGTGGCCTCTACGCGCCCGCATCCGCGTTCCATTACGGGGACACTCCAGGGAAGGCGCGGCCTGAAAAGGCCTGCGTCGGGAACATGTACTACGACGCATACAACCGCCAGGACATGGTTGACGACTTCGCTTCGCGCAGCCACCTCATGCCTGCGGAGCTCGCGGCGCTTGGCGAGGTCTGGCCATTGGTTCGTGGCGACATCCTCGACATCGGCGTGGGTGGTGGCCGCACCACGGGCTACCTGCGGGGCGTCGCCCGCAGCTACCGCGCGCTGGACATCTCCGAAAAAATGACCGAAGCCTGCCGTGCGCTGTACCCCGGGACCGAGGTCGGCGTCGGCGACGCGCGGACGCTGGACGGCCACCCCGACGCCGGCTACGACCTGGTGCTGTTCTCGTTCAACGGCATCGACTACATCGACCACGCGGAGCGGAGCCGGGTCCTGGCGGCGACGTACCGCGTCCTCCGTCCCGGCGGGGCGTTCGTCTACTCGTCGCACAACCTCGGGGTCCTCGGCGGGCATCCGCCGCCGGTCCAGCCTGCACGCCTGGTGCCGACGCTGGACCCGGTCCGCATGCTGGTCCGCAGCGCGCGGACGCTGGCCACGAACGTACGCAGGCGCCGCAACCGCAGGCGGCTGCAGGATCGGCAGTACTTCGCCGCGGACCATGCCGTGGTCAACGATGAAGGGTATGACCATTCCCTGCTCACCGTTTACGTCGACCCGGCCGCGGAGTGCGAGGCACTGGCCACCGCGGGCTTCGTGGGCACGATGACGATCGACGCTCGCGGGGGCCGCGACCCCGGACGACACCTGGACCCGTGGGTCCATTACGTCACCCGCAAGCCCGCGGCCCGGGCGGGCGGGTGAGCGCAGCACCGATGGCCGCCACGCGACGCCTGCCCGGCGACGGGCGGCTCTCGATCCTGCACGTGGTCGACTCGCTCGAGTGCGGCGGGCTGGAGCGCGTGGTCGCGGATCTCTCGGTCGCGCAGCGCGACCACGGGCATTCGGTGGCGATCTTCAGCCTCACCGACGCGGCCGGCCTCGGGCCCGAGCTCGCCGCCGCCGGGATCGATGTGATCGAGGGCGGCAAGCGTCCGGGCTTCGACCTGGGCCCTTTGGCACGGCTCGGGCGCGCGATGGCGGACAGGCGGATCGGGATCGTCCACAGCCACAACTTCGTACCCAACTACCATGCCGCTCTGGCCCTCGCCCTGCCCGGCCGCGCGCGCGCGGCGCTGGTCAACACCTGCCACAACATGGGGGCCCGGCTGTCCCGGCCGCGGCTGCGGGCGCTGTACCGTCTCTCGCTGATGCGCACCGCGCGCGTGGCCGGCGTCGGCGACCAGGTCGCGCACCACCTGGTCGAGCAGCGCCTGGCGCCTGCGTCGCGGGTGGCCGCGGTGCGCAACGGCGTCCCCGTGGCGCGCGCACCCGGCGACGCCGAACGCGCCGCCGCCCGCGGCGCGCTGGGGCTCGCGGCCGACGCGCTGGTGATCGGCTGCGTCGGCCGACTGGTCGAACTCAAGAACCATCGCCTGCTCCTGGAGCAGGTGCCGGCGCTGGCGGCGATGTTCCCCGACCTGCGCGTGCTCCTGGTCGGCGACGGCCCGATGCGCATGGTGCTCGAGGAGCAGGCCCGGGCGCTCGGCATCGCGGAGCGCGTGCAGTTCACCGGTGCCCGCGATGACGTCGCACGCCTGCTGCCCGCCATGGACGTGTTCGCCCTGCCCTCGCGCACCGAAGGCCTCTCGATCGCCCTGCTGGAAGCCTGCGCCGCGGCGTTGCCGGTACTGGCGAGTGATGTCGGCGGCAACCCGGAGATCGTGTGCCATGGCGGTACCGGCCTGCTGTTCCAGAGCGATGACGGCGCGGCGCTGCGCGCGGCGCTCGCACAGCTGCTTTCGGACCGGGCGCTGCGCGCGTCGCTTGGCGCGGCGGCGCGCGCATGGGTGGTCGCCAGCGCCTCGATCGAAGCCATGCGCGCGAGCTACGACGCGCTGTACGCGGAGGCGATTGGCGGGGTTGCAATGACCCAGCCGTTTCTGCTCAGGTCAGGCCGCTAGGGATGGTCTGAACAAGTCCTCCAAAGTGTGGTGAGATTGCCCCATCCTTGCAAGGCGCCCCTTCCAGGGCCCACTTCTTCCATCTCCGCCAGGAGCACTTCGCGTCGCGTGCGCTTCATTCTTGTTGGCGAATTCCGCGTCGCCGAAGCTCATCTGGTCCATGGTCGAAGCCGTCTTGCCGGAGTCGTTCAATCAAAGCACCCTTTCAGGGAATTTTTCAGACCTTCCCTAATCGACTCACGCTCGCCAGCCAGCTAAGAGAACATGTACTGAAAGAACAACTCATACGGCAACCATGTCCACAAAACCAGGCCGGCGACGAAAGACACGATGTAGAGTCGCTTCTCCTGCGGATGCAGGGTCCGCGTACTGACCTTGCTGGCAAACTCGGCCGGCACTGGCCCATCCGTCGACTCCTCCCAAGCAGTTCCGGACAGGTCGCTTTCGCTGAGCTGTGGCACCCAGCCAAGACGGCCGCCGATGAACGTGAAGATATACATCGGCCACCAGCCCGCGGTCCAAATCGGAACCAGCAACCACATCCATACCTTGCTTTCCTGGCTACGATCAGCCCAGTCATTGGTTGCGAACCAGAAGCTCAAGCGATGCTGCCTGTACTCCCTCCACAGGGGCAAGCGGATACCGCCCAGCAAGTAAATTTCGGGTAGGTTCTTCCAGTTTCCTTCCATGTAATCGCAGAGGAAGCGATAGTACATCGCGGCGATCTTGGAGCTGCCAACATGGAGCTTGATCTCGATCAGGTTTCGTGCATTGCAGCCACTATCTGCAGGCTGGACGAGGTGGAAATTTTCGACAAGTGATCCACCGGCCGCGTGTACAGTGCGGATTTGTTCAATATAGGGATGCAGATCGCTCCATCGCGCTTCGACACGCTTATTGCCCTGCAGCTGGGTGACCGTCCCAGCGCGACGATTGAATACGGTTGGCCGCGCAAACTCCTTCCTCACGAAAACGCGAATACAGCCACCTACTGCTGCAGTTGCCGCAGCAGCCGAGATCGACATAACTATAATCATAAACCAAGGGGATGAGATCAAACCCGCAGTATATCGACCCCACTCATCCAGAGTGATCGAAAGAAAAAAAACTGAGAGTCCTGCGCAAACGAGGGCCATGGATACGAGCATCCCAAATCCCAACGCGATTCCATCCGCATTAGGCAGGGTCTTCATCGCCGCCGGGTTCGCGCCCAGCACCAACTCGCCGGCGTAACCTTGTGACGCCCGCACCAACAGCGGATACATCGTCTGTTTCTGCTGCACCCGCAGCGGTCGGGTTCGATCAATGTCATAGCCTGGGCTGACCTCAGGCCTCAACCTGATGAACTCGTCCTGATCCTGACTCATGCTTTCGCGTCCGCTTGGGTAATCGCCTGCTTCATTCCACCTGCATCGGGCACGACCAGTTCGGGGTTGGTCGTGCGGTCGGGCCAGTAGCGCAGCTCAGCGCCCACACGCCGCAATTCGCCCTCGCTGTAAACGAGCTGCCAACGCGCGCCACCTTTGTCTGTACGGGACAGAACAGATCCCGTCGAAGGGGCTGATAGTCCCGGATTCCGGCCCGGGCTACCCAACAGCAACTTATTGTGATCAACGATCCCTGTGCCGGGTCGATCACCAGCAAGGCGACCTTCCTTAACTGTCAGCCGCCGGCCATCGCTCATTTCAAACCGGAAGATGTACTCGATCCAGCTCTCACTGGTGAGCTGTGGCGAATCTACTTCGACCACCACGGTGCCGCCAAGCCGGAGCCTGAAGATGCTAGCACCTTGTCGCCATTCCATCCTCAACTCAAGTGGCAGTGCGAAAACCTCCTCGAAGGCCCGAACCTCTTCGTCCCTGCTTGCATAAGCATCCGTCGTGCCTAGCTTGGACTTTCGCAGCCAGGTTTGCAGCGGGTTGTCGCGCCGACTTTCGCCTGCGAAAAGCAGTGCAGGTCTCGTCCTTGCCCAACAGGGACGCCAATTTTTTCGAGCGTGCAACTCCAGCATGGCCTTGCCGTAGGCTTCCTGCAGGTCCTTGAGCTGGCGCTCGTATTGATCACGAACGTCCTCGGGCTTGGCCCGCAGCGCGTTCTCCATGCCGCGCTTCCCCTCATCGACCCAGCTTTCGATCTCCGACGGGGTCAGGTCGAGTTGGCCGCTGGCCTCAGCTACTGTTGTCTTGCCCTGGATGATCTCCAGCACCAGCGCCGACTTCCGGCGGGCCGTCCAACGCTTGATTTCCTCTTCCATCATCACGCTCATAGGTGTCTTCTTCGAAAAATAGCACCTGAGCAGGAATTCAATGGGTCATTACAACGCCGACGCATGGAGCGAACTCCAACCCCACTGCGCCCGCGGACACTTCGTTGCAAGAACGCATCGAGACACTGAAGTCCAGGACATTGAAAGGCTTGGTCGAGATCAAGGGCGGCAGCTTCACCATGGGTGACTTCGGCCCAATCGACCCTCGCGTTGAAATGCCGTATACCGGCGAGCGCGACGAAGATGTACTGCGTGAGGCCACCCTGAGCAGCTTCGCCATGAGCGCCCTCAAAATCACCTACGCCGATTTCGATGTATTCACCGAGGCCGCCGGGCGGCCGAAGGTAGCGCAGCAGGAGATGGATCTAGCCTACCGCGATTTGCCTGGCATCCCCGCCGGGGTGAATTGGCAAGACGCGCAGGCCTATTGCCAATGGATCGGTCAGCAGATCGACAAACAGGTGGATCTGCCTACGGAAGCACAGTGGGAATATGCGGCACGCAACCGTGGACAGATGGTCGTTTTGGCAACAGACAACGTCATAGTGGAGAATGGCCGACGATCCCTATGTCTGCTTCACCGTCCATTTTGCGAGCTCGGCTTCGCTCAGTGCCGGACCACCAGCTGCAGCAACGACGTGCGGTGGAAAATCCGGCAGCTTGTCGTAATTGGTCTTGCGCAATGTATCGCCCGGATTCAGCGGCGGGCCCTCTTCTTCCATATAGCGGCGGACGTGTTCCCACAGTTGCACCTGCGTCGCATCACGCCAAGTGCCGGTTACGCCCAGATCCACCATCAGGTCCACTTTCGTGGGCTGCTCCGGCGTCGTGCAGAGCATCTGCATCACGGTCTCAGTACGGGCAACAGTGCCGCCGGGTACGTCGAGTCGTCGATAGGTGCGGGCCTGCACGTCTTCCCAGCGATAGCTGCGCAACGCGCCGGGTGCGCCCTTCTCCCAGAACTTAAAGAAGCTCAACCGCTTGATGGGGATGACATGTACTTTTCTGTTTTTACGGTTGAACTGAACAGGATAATCAGAAGGACTTAAGAACCCCCTGCGTATCATATACAAACACAAAACAAATACGATTAAGCTGGAGAGCAAAAACTGAATAGCCAAGAAGTAAGAGAAGCCAGCCAGCACTGACTTTATTGCACCAAAAAGGAAAAATAATGGAAAGATAAGAAGCAAAGCACCAAGCAACCCAAGATACTTGGCCACTCCCTCTCCCTGGATAGTTCCAACCTCAATCGCATCCAAACGAACCCGCACAACCGCGTTGTGGGCCAACGGCACTGCATGCACCGGTTGACGCTTGTCCTTTGGCATCACTCGCAGTGGTTTCTTCTTGGCGTACAGGTTGGTCTTCCGTTGCTTCTGGCTGAACTCCAGCTCCGGCTCCGGCTGCTTCCACTCCGGCACCAGCATGCCGTCATCGCGATCTTCGGACATCCGCTCAACTCTCCCTCAGGATCTGGTCCACCAACGGCATTTCCTCAGCCTCCGGATCACCATAGATCACGACCTCGGCCCAGGCATCGCGATAGACATTCACATCCAGCTGCGCGGATAGTTCAACCGTCAAGACGTTACTCTTGCGCGCTTCCGTCGCTTCCGGCTCGACTGTCCCGATCTCATGCTTCAGTTGACTGCCACGCAGCGCGATGATGAAGGCCACGTTGCCGGGATGATGCGCGTAGTACGCCACCAACGCTTCTTTGTTGTCCTCCTTTTTTTGCGACGATGCGGATGGCCCAAGGCATGCTGGGCTCCAACACCTCGGGTAGCATCACCCGTGCCCAGGCTTCGCGGGTGATCTTGGGACCGACCGGCTCGCCGTTCCACAGTTCGCGCACAGTCTCGATCGCGTTGCCGATCGGGTTCAACCCACGCTTCACCGCTCGGCCGTAGTTGCCCCAGCTAGTGAGGCGGCTGCGGAAGTCGAAATCCACCCGCACCAAGTGGACCGGCCAGAGTCTCATAGACACTCACTGGCCGCTCTGCGCGTAGCGCCGTTCAAACTCTACCGGTGAGACGTCGCCAGCGGAACCATGCCGTCGAACCGGGTTGTAGAACATCTCAATGTAGTCGAACACGTCGGAGCCGGCGGCGGCCCGAGTTGGGTAGATCCGCCGCTTGATCCGCTCCTTCTTCAACACGCTGAAGAAGCTCTCGGCCACCGCGTTGTCGTGGCAGTTCCCGCGACGGCTCATGCTCGGTACCATCCGATGCGCCTTCAGGAACGACTGCCAGTCGCTGCCGGTGAACTGGCTGCCCTGGTCCGAGTGCACGAGCACGCCTGGCCCCGGCTTGCGCCGCCAGACCGCCGCCACCAAGGCCTGCAGGTGCGGGCCACCTTCCCGGCTGGCTCGCTTGGCAGCGGCAGCAGCAGCACCGCCTGCGAGTTGGGCGGCGACAGACCAACCTCGGCCTGCACTTCGGTCTGAACGTTTCGGGTCTCGGTATTCAACCTGTTTTCCACACTTCGGCCTGGGCGATGGGGTCGTTCTCGCCTTTGTTGTGCAACGCGAACACCAGCCGGACGGCCTGGTACTTGCGGTCGTTGATCTCGCGCTCAATGGCCAGCACGCCCATCGCCAGCAGTTCATCGTCCAGGCCGTGCGCGCCCCATGCGTCCGGATTGTCCATCTGGGTGCCTCCGAAACGGCCTTCGGTACTCTTGTGCCTGCCGAAGAAGCTGCGGTCGGGAAACTTCTCATTCTCGTCGTGCTCCAGGCTGGCCGCATAGAGGGCCCAGGCTACACCGACGATGAACAATACGATGCCCACGCCTGTGGCGGAGGCACCGATCAAGGCTGCTGCCGAGGTGCGCAAAAGCGTGCCTCCCACCAGCCGCATAGCGACTTGCTGACCAGCACGTGCGGCCAAAGCAGCACGCCACGTCGTGAACGCACCATGGCGCGGGGCACGAACTCGATGTAGGCAGGATTGAGCGCCTGAACCGCGTCATGCGCGTTGGGCGGCAGCTCCGCCGGCTTGTCTCACCCCGGGCTAACAGCAAGCCCCAGCCCCCCCTGCTTGGGGAGCTCCTTCATTCCCAGCAGCAGGTTGCGTGCCATTTTGTGGGTGCTTCGACTCATCGGCGCGCCACCGGAAAGCGCAGCACCGTCTCCAGTGCCGGCAGCTGATTCCGGTCAGGCTTGTAGACCAACTCCATGCCGAAGTCGTCTACGTCCACGAATTGCTTGCCCCGGATTGGAACGCCATCCTTCAGCATCTTCTCCTGCCTTTTTAGCGGCGTATGAAGAATACTGCGAACATTCATCGCGACGTAACCGAACGTAAAAACCAGCGGAACGCCTAACGTGTCCTGCAGGTGCTCGCGGAGAAAGGCATATTCCTTTTCTGGCGATCCGCGCATTCAATCAACACCTGATGGGCGGTTCCTCGGCCTCGAGGCTGGACGCGCCGACGGTCGCCATGTAGCGCCGGCACCTCTCAATCCGCGAGCAGGCGTCTTTTCGCACAAGTTTCACCGATCGACAGCCAGCGCCATTTTGTTCACATCGACCCCATTGCCGGCAAGCAGATACTTCCCGGACATTACCCGGCGCGACAAATGGCCGGCGCATGCCAGCAGCAGCGCCGGCAGCATCAGGTTCAGCAGCGGAACGGCGGCAACCAGGATCAGCATTGCCCCGAGGAAGGTTGCCGGACCATTACAGCATGTGATCAATCGTGCCCGTTCGCCCTTCGACAGCCCTTTCGGCATCATCCAGTACAACGCGGGCCGTACCACCCAACGAGACAGCAACACCAGCATCAAGATGCCTCCGAGAATCGGTACGCACAACGCAATGCCCCACTTCAAACGCTGGCGCCAGCTCACGACTGGGACCTCACGCCACGTCGATTCGTCCGAAGACCCGGTATTGCTGTCTGCGAATGTCAGCTCGATATGCTCGCGCATCACGCCTCGTGACAGCATCATCGTCGTGATCAGGTAAGCAACGAGCCATAGCAGCACCACCACGGCCGCGGCCAGCGCCAGGATATAGAGCAGGACGACAGCGATATTGAACAGCCAGATCATTGCGTTCGGGATGCCCGGGAGCACCACCTCGCCGATCGCCGCCATGCCTCCGGATGCGCTGTACGGAATGGTTGCAACCTGCGTCACCATTCCCAGCGGCAGCATGAGCCCCATCACCAGGCTGAAGGCGAGCAAGAAAGCGATCTGGCCGACCTGGTCGTGGAAGTGCAGGAACACAGCCAGCCAGAGCACTCCCACGCCAAGGCCGAGCGCGCAGGACCGGATCAACACCTGCGCGCGCAGGGCGGTCCCGAAGCCCAACGCCAAACATGTAGATGCCTCGCGAAAGTCCCTCCATGCCGCAAGTACGTTCCCTCGAGCCCACGCCCATGTGCGTGAACCAAGTGAGTCAGCGCGTCCAGTCGGCAACGAACGCCGCTCACGCTCTGAAGTAGGCATGTCCATGCTCCTTCGTGTCTCGACTTGCCGGACGGCAGCCAACTCGCCGCACTCACGGCTACGGCAGCTTCTGCAACTCCGGCATCATGAGTGTGGTCGGCCGTAGATACAGGTTGCGCAACAGCTTGTCCAGCCGCTTGCGGCTCTCGGCAAGCGGTGGTGGGTCCTGCTCCAAGCTGTTGATCTGCCTGCGCGTGAAGCTCTGCATCTCGACGGCGATGAACGGCCAAGCCTGGATGCCCTCCACCCCGTCGTTGCCGGTGTACACCGCATACGACATCACTTCCGGCTCGCCCTCGTCGGCGGTGTTCAATGACATCCCGCCCTGGTCCGCGCCGACAGGCCCCAGTTTCGCCCCGCGAAGACCGATTATTTCCTGCTTGCGGCCAGCGGTCAGTGGACCCGCGAGCAGGCCGCTTGCCGACAACGTACCGGCCCACAACGCCGCCGGTTGCGGGCGTCTTGCCTCCCCAGCATCCACGCCCACCACCAAGCCGGTATCGAGGGTGTAGACCACGCCCGGGCGATCCAGATAACGGAACGTTGCCTTGGCGTGGTAATCCCCGGTGCCGTCATCGGCAAGGAAAGCGTATGGGTAGCAGATGCCTGGCTCGGTCGGAATCTCATAGGCCTCGCGTGCGCGGAACCGCGACATCAGTTCTCTCAGCCACGCGGCGTCCTGCTTCTGCGCTTCACCCTCGCCATAGGCTCGGATGTAGAACAAGCGGCCCTGGCGATGCAGGAATAGGTGGTAGATGCTCTTATCGTCCTGATAGGCAAAGCTATCCGGCAGGCCCAGGTCGACGATCTTCCACGCTTCCCACATTGCGATGAATTTGTTGGCTTCGTCAATATCCCTCTGGTAGGAGCGAGCCAGTAAGTCTTCCTTCGCAGCCTTCTTCTCCGCCAACGTGGCCTCGATTCCGGGAATCTCCGCTTTCCAGTCACGGATGTTCTTTTCCTTGCTCTTGATGAACTTGTCCCGTCGCTGCTGAACCCACTCCACCGGCAGCGGATACGACACCCGGATATTCAGTTGCTGGTAGCGAAACCTCTCACCACGCGCGCCTGGCACTCCGTCAGGGAACTGCATAGCTTCCGGGATGTCCTCCACATCCGGCGAGACCGCCCACTCCAGGTTGTCCGGCGCGTCGAACACCAGCCGCCCCAGACATTCGCGCCGCGCCTGCACGCCGCCCACGGGCTGGTAGTCGCGGATCTCCCGCAAAGTTTGCAGGTGGTGCGGGCTCAACTGTGGGAACTCGGGGGCCGGATTCTCAGATGCCCGCCCGCAACCGGACAGCCATAGACTTGCCAATATTCCCCAGGCACACGGATGTTTCATCCCACGGCTTCCTCTTCCTGCGCGTCCTGCCTCATTGCCAGTTGCGTATCGCGGTCGGGCGGTGGGTCGTTGTTGGCCAGTACGGTGAGGCTCGACGCAGAGTTGCTACTCTCCACTCTGCCTGTCCACTCTGCCTGTCCACTCTACCGACACTCGTCATTGAGCCGCCAGCTTTCGTCTTCGAGCTCGTGCATGCGCACACCGTGGAGAAGTGACGCGGCGGGACGGGCACTCTGTAATGACCCATATAACGTCAGTCACCGGGGTACTTTCAGCGGGTCAAATGCCAGCTGTGCCAAGGTTCACTCGTCGAGAATCTCGGCGAACTCGGGAGACTCCACCGTCGTCCGGCGCAGGTGCGTGCTCTTGAGCAACGCATCCAGCCGCGTCTGGGTTTCCGCCTGTGGCGGCGGATTCTCCGCCAACTGCTCGTACTGCAGGCGAGTGTAGGTCTGCGCTTCCACCCCGATGAACGGCCACGTCTGCAATCCGGCGATGCCCTGCAGGCCGGTGAAGATCGTGTAGGTGTGGACGTCCGGCTCGCCGACCTTGGCCACGTTCACCGACACGCCGCCTTGATCCGCGTTGTAAGGCCCGATATGCGCGCCGCGCGGCGTGATCGGATAGATGTCCCGCACCCGGTCCCGGAACACCTCCAGGATCGTGGCCGGATAGCTCATCACCCGCACCGGCGCGGGCGTCGGCATCCACGCCGTTCCGCGCTCGCCGTCCGGCGGGCGGTAACCGGTGTCGATCGAGTACACCACGCCCGGACGGTCGGGATACCGGAACGAGGCATGGGTGTGGTAATCGCCCGTGCCGTCGTCGGCGATGAACGCATGCGGCAGGCACACACCGGGTTCGTCCGGCACGTCGCCCGGTGCGCGTGCACGGAACCGAGACAGCACGTCGCGCAGTTCGGCCAGCATCGCATCCCGGCGCGGGTCGCCATCGCGCAGACCCGGGTGATCGCGAACTATGGTAAACATGCGGCCTTGCAGCAGGAAACGGATGCGGATCTGGCCGGCGCCATCGTCATAGGACAGTTCATCGGGCAGACCGAAGTCCAGCCGCTTCCTATGTCGGGCGTCTTCAAGTTTGACTCGGGATTCGGTCAACCGTTCTTCAAGAATGAAAACCGGCGCATCGGGTCCTTCCTGTTTTGCTGCCTCTAGTTCGGCTTCTAATCCCGCAACGCCCCGCTCCCAAGCTTCTGCATTACTCCCTCCATCGACGAAAGCATAGTGGTCGTGCCTCTTCTGCATATCCGCATGCGTCGCTGGCGCGGACACCCAGATGGACAGGTCGCCATAGGCCAGCCGCTCCTGTCGGTCGCCCGGCACTCCGTCGGCGAACTCCACGAACTCGCTGTCCTCGATCTTGCCCAGCCGGTCGGTCGCCCACTCTGTGTCCGGCATCACCTCGAACGCCAGACGTCCCAGGCATTCGCGCTGCATGCCCGCGATTGCAGCGGGCGCGTAGGCACGCACCTGCGTCAACTGCTCGACATGCCAGGGCCGCAGCCAGGCATGCGTGTCCGGCTTGGGCGAGGTCTGGCTGGCTGGCGTGCACGCCGCCTGGGTACTCGCCAGCAGCAGCACAACCGCAAGTCCGGCATGCTTCATCCAACTTCCTCCCGTTGCGATTTGCTGTCAGCAGGTTCAATCGAGGCCAGCTGCGTACTCTTGTTCTTCGCGTCTTCTAGTTCATTGTTGGCCAGCACGGCCAGCGCGAACTGGGTGTCGTTGGACTCCTGCGCGGTCCACTGTACCGGCAACGCGACGATGAAGCCCTGGATACGCCCCGGCGCGGATTCCGGCGCAAGGCCTGCCACTTCGCTCGGGCGTCCCGGCGCGTCGTAGCGCACGTTCCAGCTCCGCTGCCCACCGTCGTCCGGTCGTGCAGCCTTGCGCCAGAACAGCTCGTCGAACGGCATCCGGTACTTCAGCTTGCCGCGATAGACCGTGGTACCGCTGTTACCCGTACCGCGCCAATCGCTGGGGTATTCCCAGGTGGGCCAGATGCTGGCTGTGCGTGGCTTGTTGTCCTCATTGGGGCCGCTGGGCACCACCGGATGCGGCAGGTTGCGGGGAACAAAGGCGAATGCGGATTCGTAGGCGACCGCATTCTGCCGTGAGACGTCTTGGATACGAAGCCAGGACGCTGGCGCGGCAGGCCGGTCAAGGATTGCGTCCGTCAACAAACCGCTGGCCGCACGTGACCCGGCATGCTTGCCGAAGATGCTTTCCCACAGCCGGCGGCGGAAATCATGCACGCGCTCGCTGACGCGGATATCGCGACGGCCATCGAGCTTGACGGTCTTGTGGGCGCCGCCGGCGACGATGACCGCCAGTTCCGAGTCGCGCCCGCCCAACAGGCTGCGATCGTTGATGTTGGCACTGCCGATCACCGCCACGCGGTCGTCGGCGATCAATAGCTTGCTGTGCACGTAGATCTGTTCGGTGACGGGCCGCCCGCCGATCTCGGCGTGGTTACGCATGTTGAGCAAGGTGAGGTAGTCGACCCAATGCTTCGATGCATCGTAGCGTTCTATCTCTCGCACGGTCATCAATCGCGCTTCCTGTTTCGCTGTTCCAGCTGGCATGCCATTTCGGATCTTGTCGCGCGCCACCAACGCCCGCCGCACGCCGTTGACCAGGCTCTGCGAGCCGTGGACCAGCGAGTTCATGGTCAGATCCACCTGTCGCATGATGGTGATCTCGTCGAGCTTGCCTTCCGGATGCACCGGGACCACCAGGTACGCATGGAATGGCAGGTCGTCGTCGATCGCACGCTCGATCCGGCTTGCGAGCGCCTTGCCTACCGGGTTCAGCAGCATGCGCTGGTGATTTTCGGAGCCCGCCAGACGGTCGACGATGTGGATGGTCTGCCAGTTGGAGACAATCTGCTTGAGCGAGGCCAAGAACGCCGCGCCCTCGGGATCCTGTTTGATGTCGTCCACCGCGCTCCAGCGGATGTCCGACGGCTGGATGTCGTTGACCGGCTTGCCCTTGATGCCGAGCATCTCCGCGAACCGGTCGTAGCCGGCAAGGCCGTAGTAGGACAGCTGGGCACCGGTCGCTCCGGACCATTGCTTGTCCGGCTCGCGGCTCTCGCCCTCGTGATTGGTCTGGAAGAACTGGCCTTCGATGTACAGAAAGTGCTGCGCGCCGTGGATCGCCTTGAGCATGGCCTTGAGGCAGTTGTTCTGCGCACGTCCGTTGCCCTGTTCGGCGCCTGCGGCACTCTCGTCCCTGAGCAGACGGACGGGCGCGCTGCGCAGCACCTGTACCCAGCACTTCTCGTTGGGCTGCGCTGCGACCTGCGGCCGCGTCGGCACGTGCTCGGCCGGGATCGAGGGACAGTTGGCGCGCGACGGCAACGGAATCCGCAACGTACCGACGACCTTGCGAACGACGCGATCGCTGCGGAATCCGTTGTAGCTATCGCGATAGTTTTTGGCAGCGGCGTTCCAGCGCTGCACGAAATTCCGGCTCAGATCGTAGACGGCTGGCCCGACAATGCCGCAATGCACGTCATGCCAGGGTTGGCGCGGCTGTACGTCCGGATCCGGAAGCCGATCGCTCCCGGGCATTTGTTCCAGCTTCTCGAACAGGCGTTCGTAACGGGAACGCTTGCCGACATTGTTGGCCGTCAACGTGACCAGGACGCCGACCAATGCATTCACGCTTTGCCGCACGACAGTGAAGGTTTCTTCCCGAAACGGCATGCGCGAGATGTCCACACCGTTGAGAATGGCCCAGACGATATCGCCCGCATCCAGAAGATGCTGCGCGCCGCTGGCGAATCCCGCCTCGATGCGCCGGCGCAGGTCGTCGGGCAGGTTGTCCCATGCGAACTCCAATCCGGCCTGGGCGGCATCCACGGGAACATTCCTCATCCGCCGCGAGAAATCAGCCAAAAAATTGTTCTGGTCCCATTTGTCGGCGACCCAGTCCGTCGCATCGTCAATCGCCCCGCCAGCTCTGTCGAGGCCATCGCGTGCACTGGCGAGTACGCCAGTGCTGGGTGACGTCGCGAAGGTCGTCAGCCAACGTGTGCCATGGGGTGAGACGCCTGCGGCAATCAGTTCCAACAGAGTTATGCAATCGCTTCTTTCCCGATGGGTTGGTTCACGGATCGGTGGGACACAGTGGCTGTAGAACTCTTCCAGCCTTCGGCCATTGGCATGCAGCGAGTAGCGGCCATCCTCACGGCGCCCATAGGCCAGGTCGATGCCCCCCACGAACGCTGTTTCGTTGTCGACTACCACCAGTTTCTGGTGATGGGAAAAGAAGGCATTGATACTCGACATGTCGCTCTGGCCGACCGCCGGCAAGCAATAGGCATGTCCATTTCTGGGCTTTCCGTCGCGGGTTCCATTGAGGTGAAATACCGCCAGCATCGTATGCAGATAACCCGTGTCGATCGGTCCTGGTGGGGCCAACCAAGGCAGCACGTAGACCGAAGCGCCGTTCTCGATCGCCTGATCGAGACAGCCAAGAAGCTTGAACCCATCTCCCATCTCAACCGCGTAATTGATCTGCCAGCCAGTCATGAACACGCTTTTCTTCGCTTCACGAATGGCCCTGGACACTTTGGTGAAGTATTCTTGGCCGCCAACGAAGAACTCGACATCGTGCCCGGGTCTGGCCGCCCCGAACACGTCTCCCCAAGCTGGCACACTCGCCGGCGTCACGACGCTCGATGAATTGTTGACCTCCACCGAACGCCCGTTGTTCAGGAACCACTGCGGCTGATGCTCGGATCTTCTTGCATTACCGGTTGAATTGACGCGTTGCGTGATCCTTTCTTCCCGCTCGCTTCCTGCTGTCATGCGCCACTCTCCGTGTCTCCGTACCCGCAGGTTCGGCTCAGACCCAAATTCGATACGTTCATTGGCCTACGCGTCCAGCTTTTTCACAAGCCCGGCATCGCTTGCTTCACCAAGAGACTCCATCGCGTATTCAATTTCACCTACGGCACGCGTGTTGGCCATGTAGGAGCGGGCATCCGGACTGAACCCTGCCGCGCTCATGGCAGCAACGGCTCTATCCTCATCGCTCCAGTCGTCGCGCTCTTCGACCACCGACAGTTTCACTGCTTGACCCGGGTACATCAGCCAAATTCTTCCAGGCCCATGGCGGTATTCGCGTGCGAGTAGCTCCTGATCGGCATCATCAATTTTCACATTGCCCTGAGCATCGGTTTCGCCTTGCAGAATCACGTCGTCTTCTGCGATCAGCGCCATCCCTTGGGGACGCCCCATGCTTTTTACGATCTTCCATGGAGTATCCGCCAGTGGATAGCCTGAAGGGCCGGGAACATCCTTCAAGCTGATATCGAACTTGATTGGTTTCTGGCTCTGCGCGAGGCTGGCCTCAGGTAGGGAAGGCAGTTCCAACATCACGTTTTCTGGCCCGAGCAGCTCCTTCTTCGTCGCCTTGAACTCGATCGTCCCGGGTGCGCCCAGTTCGATGTCCCCGCCTTCCAGCTTCAAGTAGGCCCCTTGTGCGGTTAGCAGTACATGCTTCTTGGCATCAACATCGATGTCGGCCTGCGTGCTGGCAATCGTCACGCTCGTCTTCGCCGCCACTTTCGCCACGTTCTTGTGCGCCCGCGCGCTCACCTTGCCCTGCGCCGCATGCAGCGCGATGCCACGTTCCTTGTGCGGCTTGTCCGCCGGCGCTTCGCCGCCGTGCGTGAACAGCACAGCACCCTCGGCCACCAACATCACCGTCTCGCTCTGGCTCAGCCAGTTCAGGTCCCGGTCTGCGCTCAGCACCGTCTGCGTACCGGACACCCACACCTGGTCGGCAGGGGTCACGCTGGCAATGCCCGCCGCGCTGCTGCCCACGATGGCCGGCGCGCTCCAGCCCGGCACCTCGCCCTCGCCGCCTTCGATCCCGTTGCCCGGGGCGCTGCCGCTCTGTGTTGCCTGCAGCGTCTCCTGCAGGCTCTTCAGTGACGCTTGCGCAGGGAGTTCGTCGGGATCGCCTTCGAGCTGCGCCTGTTGGGTCTTCGCTACGTCCGCCAGCGACTGCAGCAGTTGCTCGCTCTGGCCAAGCTGCTGGTGCGCCATTGGCGCGGCCAGCTGCGGGCCGCCGGGTTCAGTCGTGAGCAGCAGGCCCTGGCCGGCCCGCAGCGCGCCACTGGCCTGGGTCGACAGCTCCGCCCCGAACCCGCGCTCGGCGCCGCGCACGTTGTCTTGCCCACCCTTTAGATGGCCGAGCGTCAGCGTGGTCTGCTGCTGGGTGGTGCTGGCCTGGGCGCGGCCTTGGCCCGGCGTGTCGTCCAGCCGCAGTTGCTGGTAGCCGCCGCTGCCGCCCTGGCTGTCGGCCAGCGCCTGGCTCTTCAGGCCGGCGTACACCGCGGCGTGCTCGTTGCCCTCGAACCAGGCCGGGGCGTTGCCGGTGGCGTTGGCCGCGCCGTTGCCGATCCGGTTGTGCGCGGCGTCTTCGTTGCCCACGCCGTTGTACACGCTGCCGACCACCACCGGGCGGTCGATGTCGCCTTCGAGGAACGCGACCACCACTTCCTGGCCCACGCGCGGCACCAGCACGCCGCCCCAGTTGTCGCCCGCCCATGGGGTGGCCACACGGACCCACGTCCAGGAGGCTTCATTGGCCGGGGCGTTGTCGTCGCCTGCCGGGTGCGCTTGGCCGCTGCTGGCGTTGCCGCCGCGCTGCCAGTGGAACTGGACCTTGATGCGGTGGTCACGATCGGTCAGCACCGGGCCGCCGTCGCCGACCACGATCGCGGTCTGGGTGCCGATGACCGTGGGCCGTGGATGCCGCCGGCGGCCGTGGCCGTCCACGGTCTGCGGGCGGTACGGGGTCGCGGCGGAAATCGCTTCGAAACGGTTGCGGTAGAAGCCTTCGCCAAAATCCAGGTTGGATCCGGCGCTGGATGCGTCAGCCTGGCCAAACGATGCCAGCTGCAGCGCACCCGGCGAGCCGATGCCCTGCAGCGCCTGTGCCAGCAGCGGCGGCGGCAGGGCCGCGCCAAGCTCGGCTTCGCTGCGCTCCACGATCCCGGCACCCAGGTTGTTACGCGCCTCGTGCCAGACCTGCAGGCAGGTGAATTGCGCCTGGTCGCCACTGTGGTCGGGGTGTTGCGCCAGTTCGAACTGCGCACCCGCACCGAGGCCGCGCCAGCTGCCTTCACCCTCGAAGGTCCGCGCCTGCACCTGCTGCGCCTCCAACTGCTGCCGCGCCTTGCGCACGCCGTCGGCGCTGTCATGCCAGGCGTAGGGGCCGGCAATGTCGTCGTCCTCCACGCCCATGCCCGACACGTCGTCGCCTTCGGCCGTCGCCGGACGCAGGCCCAGGCTGCGATAGTCCCAGCTGGCGCGCGACAACCGCGCGGTCTGCGCACGTCGCGTGCTGCGCCAGAGCTGGATGCTGTCCTCGGCTTCGGTGGCGTCGGCGCGGTGGTAGCGGATGCGGCCGCTGTCGGCGAATGCCTCGTTGTGATCGGCCAGCACCAGGGTGTGGGTGCCGCGGGTTTCGCTGGACGGGTCGCCCGCGTGCTCGAACCAGTACGCGATGCCCTCCTCCGCCAGCAGGCGCTGCACGAAGTCGAAGTCGCTCTCGGCGTATTGGGTGGTCAGGCTGCGCTTCGGGTAGACGCTGCGATCGCGCAGCTCCCAGCGCCAGGCCGGGACCAGCGCGCCGGCTTCGGCGTAGTCGGCGAACACGTCTTCGATGATCTCGACGACGCTCTTGTCCTGGAACGCGTAGCTGTCCACGCGCTGGCGCAGCAGTGCCAGCCACGGTTCGATCACCAGCCCGTAGCGCGCCAGGCCGCCGTTGCTGCCCAGCAGCTCGAACGCGGTCACGTGGCCGTGGAACGTTGGCCACATCGTGCTAGCTCGCGCACCGGCGCAACGGATGGTTCGCCGGGATGAACTCATCCAGCCGCTTGACCGTGAACAATTACTCGCTGAGAGCGTCTGCGCCGCGTATCGATGATCTACAGTTCGCGTGTGCTCTGTAGCCTATGTGGACTGAGGTATTTCAGCAGCCTGCTAGGGCTGCGCGCCGTCGCCCAGGGCGTCGAACGTCCTCCTCATGCCCTCCGCCGTGGGCACCTTCGGCGTCCATCCAAGCGCCTTGAGGGCGGCATTGGAATGGCGGAAGCGCCGGTACATCGAGCGCACGATGTAGGGCGTGAACACCGCCGGCAGCTGGCCCTTCGAGCGGCGGTTGTAGGCCACCAGGCCCCGCGAACCCAGCAGCAGCGCCCAGTACGGCACCGGCAACATGCGTATCCCGTGCATCCGGGCACGGAACCCGCGAAGGTAGTCCGCGCAGTTCGGCAGGTCGTCGTCCACCACGCTGTACGCCGCGCCGTCCGGCGCCCGCAGTGCCGCCATCGCGATCGCGTCGGCACAGTTCTCCACGTAGGTCAGTGGCAGTTCGGCGCCCCTGCCGAGGCTGAAGAACAGGCCCATCGCGGAAATCCCGACGCGCGACGACGGCCCGGCGGCGCCCGGCCCGTAGATGACCCCGGGACGCAGCGTGACCGTCTCGAGTTCACCGGACTGCCGGTACGAATCGACCAGCTGCTCCTGCCGCGTCTTGGCGTGCGCATACGCGCCCTTGGCGATGCCGACGTCCTCGATCGGCACCGATTCGTCGTGCACCGCGCCCGTCGCCAGGCCTTCGGTGCGGTAGACCGAGAACGAGCTCACCAGCACCAGCCGGCGCACGCCGGAGGCCACGCAGGCATCGAGCAGGTTACGGGTGCCGACCACGGTGTTGGCGAACATGTCGGCGGCCGATCCGCGCATGCCGGCGGCGGCGTGGACCACGCAGTCCACGCCGGCGGTGACCGCATCGAGGTCTTGGCGGTACAGCAGGTTGGCGCCCACGGTCTCGATCGACGCCGAGGGAAAGCGGCCGGCCAACTGCTCGACCAGCCCCGGTGGCGGCCGTCCGCGGAAGTGCATGCGCAGCTGGTCCACGCCCTGCTCCAGCAGACTTGCCGCGACGTGCCGCCCGAGGAAGCCGCCCGCCCCGGTCACCAGGATCCTCATCGCCGCGCCTCCGTCGTGTCCACCGCATCCACGATGGCGTCGATCAGCGTCGCCACCTGCAGGATCTCCGCGGCTGGCACCGGATCCGGCGCGACGCCGCGGATCGCCTCGTGGAAGCGCTCCAGCAGCACCCGCATGCATTCGAAGTAATGGAAGTCGTGGCGTGCGAACGCCGCGACGTTGCCGAGGCCGCTGCGCGCAAAGCGCGCCGACTGCACCCAGGCCGGGAACAGCCGCCCGATCGCGCTGGGCTGCTGCTGCCGCTGGCTGCGCACCAGGGTCCGGGCCCCGTAATCAAGCTCGACCGTGTCGCGCGTTCCGCGCACGGTCATCGCGTGCGACACCGGGCGGGCATGCGAGCTGACCATGCCCGACACCGTCACGCCGTTGCTGCCGGCAAGCAGGAAGCGCAGCTCGTCGGGCATCGCATCGACCAGTGCGCTGCCGCTGTCCGCGCGCATCCGCCACGCCTTGGCATGGACCTCGACCGGGCCCTCCAGGAACGGCACCACCTTCGCCAGCACGTGGTCGATGACGTTGTGGAACAGCTTGCCGGGCAGGCGATGCACCCAGTGCGCGGGATCGGACAGGACCGCGATGCCGTAGTCGCCAGAGAGGTTGTAGCCGTAGCTGGTGTCGATGTGCACCACCTCGCCAAGTCGGCCCTGGTCCAGCAGGCCGCGCAGGGCAAGCGCCGGCGACTCGAAATTGTAGAGGTAGTTCACGCACGCCTTGCGGCCGTTGCGCGTGGCGCAGTCGAGGATCGCCGCGGCCCCGCGGGCGTCGAGCGCGAACGGCTTCTCGACGAACACGTGACAGCCCGCGTCCAGCGCCATGCAGGCCAGGGCGACGTGCGAGTCCGGGGGCGTGGCCACGTGCACGATGTCCAGCCGCTGCGCTTCCAGCATGGCTGCGACGTCGGTGTAGCCCGCCACGCCCGGCCAGCGATCGGTGAACTGCCCGACCATCAGCGGCTCGCGGTCGCAGGCGGCGACGAGTTCGACGCCGTCGAGGGCGCGCAGCTGTTCGGCATGGCCGTCGGCGATCTTGCCGCAGCCGATGATCCCGACCCGCATCAAACCCCCTCCGCCATGGCCCGGCCCATCCCGGCGCCGGTCACGAGGCCACCGCGCGACGCTCTGTCGCCGCCGCGCGGCTGCCGGCGCCGCCGGCCGCACGGTACCCCGGGCGCGGAACCTCGTAGTCGCGGAAGCGGTTCGGGTCGCCCGCCAGGCCGTCCTCGGCAGCGCGCATGATGTTGTACATCTCGCGGGCGCTCACGTAGTGCAGCTTCCAGTCCCGGCCGTCGTTGTATCGCGACTCCAGGTGATCGTAGGCCTGGTCCATGGGCGTCCCCAGCAGCGTGTCCATGTCGCAATCCTCGGCGCCGTGCGTATGGATCTTCACGAAGGTCCACTCCGGCCGCCCCTCGACGTGGATGCCGGTCCGCACCCAGGCATCGATCCGGTCGGGACTGGGCGGCGCCACGGCGCGGATGTCGCTGTTCTCGATCCGCGGCAGCAGTCCGAACTTGCGGCTCTTCCAGCGCAGGCCCAGCGGGCCCTGGATGATCACCAGGTCGCCTTCGGCCCGGCCGCCCACGCGCACGCGCGCGCCGGTGTCGTGCGACTTCGGCTTCAGCGGATCATCGGTGGCGCGGTAGATGCGGTTGATCGTGCGCGGCTGGCAGGGATTGGGGGCGGCCGGGAAGGTGAAGTCGGCATAGCAGCCTTCTTCGCGCAGCACCGTCAGCTCGTTGTCGACGCCGCAGTGGCCGCCGCCCGGGTGGCTGTTGTCGAGCGCCCAGTCGCCGTGGATGAATGCCCAGCGCGGCTGGCCGGTCACCGGGTCGCGCGGCAGCGCGTCGTGGCGCGTCGCCAGCGTGTCGGCGAAGTCGGCAAGCTTGGCGCGCAGCGTCGCCTCGGTGTCATCGTGGTGGTGCAGGTGGATCTCGATCTCGCCCAGGCCCATGCGGCACAGTTCGACCAGCGAGTCGATGTGCTCCGGGCGATACTCGTCGCCGGGGAAGAAGAACGAATGCACCGGCGGCCGGCCGTCGGCGTCGCGGTGGCCCGCGCACAGCAGCGGCAGGTCGCGCTGCCAGCGCGCCACGCGCTCGCACTCGCGCTCGTATCCCGGCTGCCCCCAACCCGGCTCGTAGTGGTCGACGAAGCAGAACAGCAGGTGCCGCGTGGTGCCCTGCGGCACCGGCGCGCGCCAATCCTGGCGCAGCCAGGAGAGCAGCCAGCCGGCCACGTTGCGACGGTGCAGCAGCCAGGCCGCCGCGACGACCGCCGACAGCAGGGCCAGCGCCGCGGCAAGCGCCACCCATGCCAGGACCGACGCCCACGGGCCGCGCGCCGCCGCCGGCGCGGAGGGGTCCGCGGTTGCCGGTCCCGCAGGCGCCACGACGCCGTGTCCGGACGATGCGGGATCGTCCACCGGCGCGCCGCCATCCATCGGAACGGCTGCCGGCGCCCGCACCTCGGCGCCGAATGCGCCGATGGTCATCGCACCGGTGCGAAGCGAACCGCTGATGTCATCCTCCACCCCGTCCACCGCGATCCCGGCACCGGGGACGGACGCGGTGGCGACCAGGCGGCCGGCACCGTCGACCCGGAACCCGCCTGAAACGCTGTGCGCATCGGCACCCGAGCCGGCCTGCCATCGCGCGAACGGCAGCGGCACCGGCAGGTGCAGGCCGCCACGCCCGGGCCTGCCATCGATGAAGCTGCAGCCGTCGCCATAGGCGTTGTAATCGGTTCCGGGATCGCCGGCGAGCGCGGACAGCCCCCCCATTTCGAGGGAGTGGCGTATCTCGACGCAGTGCCCGCTGTCCATCAGCACCAGGTTGTTGACCAGCCGCGGATTCACGCTGGGCGGTCGCCCGGCATGTGCTTCCCTGTCCTGGAAGGCAATGCCGAAGTACAGTCCGGCGTGGCCGCGGCGGCCGGCATCGACGATGGTGTTGTTGGCCACCAGCGCATCCTTCGCCGCGTACAGCCCGATCCCCGAGTAGCCGGTGTTGCGCACCAGGTTGTTGCGGACCACGCCGCGCACGGACTCGTACCAGCCCGGGTTCACCTCGGGATCCAGGTACTCCGGACTGGTGTCGAAGCCGGCCAGGATGCCCGCCACGCCGGTGTTCTCGATCCGGTTGCGCTGCACCACGACGTCGGCGGCGCCGCCCTTGAAGTACAGGCCGGTGGTGGCGACATCGTGGATATAGCTGTCTTCCACCACCATGCCCGAGCCGTTGACGTTGTCGATGCCGTCGGCGTTCATCGCATCGACCGGCGTCCCGGGCGGGTAGATGGCCCCGGTGTTGCGGATCTCGACGCGGCGGATGGTCACGTTGTCCGACTTGGGCGTGATCTTGATGCCGTCGCGCCCGGTGTCGCGGATCAGCAGGTCCTCCAGCACCACGTTCGAGGCCCCGTGTTCACTGGCCGGGCCGCCCTGGTACCAGTTGGTCTGCATCATCACGCCGTAGACCCGGCCACCGCTGAGCTCGAGGTTGCTGATGCGGCTGCCCGATGCCGTCGGGTCCACCTGCACGACGACGGATTCCGGCGTCGCGATGTCGCATTGGATGTGCGCGCGCTCCCCGGGATGCGAGCGCAACACCAGGCGGACGCGCAGGCGCACGTCGCACTCGTTGTAGGTGCGGTTGCCCGCCGGCGCACGCAGGGTCACGGTGTCGCCGTCCCCGACCAGGTAGTTGGCCGGCGACAACACGTGGCCGACGGTCCGGAACGGGCGCTCGCGGCTGCCGTCGTTCGCGTCGCTGCCCTCGGTTGAAACGAACCATTCGCGCGCGGCGGCGGGCGGCGCGAATGCCACCAGCATGGCAAGCACCATGCAGGCGAGCGGGCCGCGGCGGCGCTGCCAGGCTGCGCCGGCGACGGAGGTTTCGTTGTGCGGCGCGTGGTGCTGGTGCATCGGGTTTCCCGTGTGGATGGCTGGTTGCGCCGTGGTTTCGCGTTGGTATGGACAACGGGAATATCGGCGGCAACAGGCCGCGGTCGGGGATGGCCGGATGATGAAGAGGGACATGGTGGCGAAGGTTCTGGCGGCACCGGGGCTGCGCCGCATGGCAGCCGCCGCGCTCCCGCGCGACGGCGTGCTGGTGCTGAACTACCACCGCGTCGGCGACAGCAGCCGATCGCGCTACGACCGCGCCCTGTGGAGCGCCACCGCCGAGGGCTTCGATGCGCAGGTCGCCTTCCTGAAGGCCAACTGCGACGTCATCGCGCTCGACGACATCGCCGATGCCCTGCGGCGGCCCCGCGGGCGCCACGTCGCCATCACCTTCGATGACGGCTACCTGGACAACCACGATATCGCCCTCCCGGCGCTGCTCCGCCACCGCGTGCCCGCGGCGTTCTTCATCGCCACCGGCTTCATCGACCGCAAGCTCCTCCCATGGTGGGACGCAATCGCCATGCAGGTGCGTGAGGCCCGCCGCGCCTCGCTGGACCTTGCGCCGTGGCTCGACGACCCGATCACGCTGGAGCGCAACCGCGAAGCCGACATCCGTCGCGTCCTTGGCGTCTACAAAAAGCTGCCATTCGAACAGCTCGCACCATTCCGGGCGCGCCTGGCGGCCGAGACCGGCATCGAACCGCCGGAAACGGTGGATGGCGAATGGATGGACTGGGACATGGTCCGCGCGATGGCCGACGCCGGCATGACCATCGGCGGCCACACCGTGAACCATCCGATCCTGTCCACGCTGCCCGCAGCAGCGCAGCGCGCGGAGATCGAGGGCTGCGCGACGCGCCTGCGCGAGGAGCTGGGGATCGCGATGAAGCACTTCGCCTATCCGGTTGGCAGTCCCACCGCGTTCAACGACGACACCCGGCGTCTGCTGCACGAGGCTAGCGTGCAACAAGCGTTCTCGTTCTACGGCGGGATCGCGCATGCGGGATCGGCGCAGCTCGACCTGCAGCGGACCGCCGTGGAAGAAGGCATGGGTCGCGACCTGTTCCGCGCCATGGTGCAGGTCCCGCGGCTGTTCTGCCGCCAGGCCGTGGCGTGAGCCGGCAGGGGCGCAACATGATCGGTGGCGTCGACTTCGCGAAGATCTACGCCGAGCTTGGCGTGGCGCCCGACTGCGGCCTTGTCGCGTTCAAGCAGGCCTATCGCCGGCGCGTCGCCGAGCTGCATCCAGACCGTCCTGCCACACGGCCGCGCAATCCGGACGTGCTCATCGCGCTCAACCTGGGCTATGCGGCCGTGCTCGACTTCCACCGCGGGCAGGGCCGGCTTCCGGGCGCACCGGATGCGGACGGTACCCGACGCAGCTCTTCCACGCTCGGCCCGCGGCCATGGCCGGCCTCCATGTCACGCATGGTCGCTTCGCCGTCGCCGGCTCCCACAGGGGCCGCACGGCGCGTTCCGCGCATGCGCGTGCTGCTGCTTCCGGTGCTGCTGGTGGTCGCTGCGATCTGGCGCTGGCTGCCGGTCTCCGACCCGCCGTCGGCGACCGACACCGCCCCCCGCGCTTCCCACGACACAGTGGCACCGGCGCTGGTCAACGCACAGCTCGGCATGGATCGCCGCACCGTGGCCGCGCTGATGGGCGAGCCCGTCGCCCGCGACGCCGACGACGCGCACTGGATCTACGGACCGTCCTGGCTGCATTTCGAATGCGACCGCCTGGCCGACTGGTACAGCTCGCCGCTGCGACCCCTGCAGGTCGGATCACCCAGGCCCGCGTCCGACGACAAGGCGCGACAGGGCGCCGGCGCTGCCTGCATCCCACGCGCGGGAAGCGCGGCGCCGCATCGCGTCCACGGAGAGTACTGAGCATGTGCGGACTTGCCGGCTACCTCGGAAGCCCATCACCCCCAGACGGCGCACGGGCCGTACTGGGCTCGATGATCACCACCCTTGCCCATCGCGGCCCCGACGGCTACGGCTTCCACGTCGACGACGGCGTCGGCCTGGCGCACGCGCGGCTGTCGATCATCGACCTGGCCACCGGCGACCAGCCGATGGCCAGTCCTGACGGCAGCGTGTGGACCGTGTTCAACGGCGAGATCTTCAACTTCGTTGAGCTGCGAGGGCAGCTGGAGGCCCAAGGCCACGTCTTTCGAACGCGCTCGGACACCGAAGTGATCGTGCACCTGTACCAGCGCGATGGCGATGCGTTCGTCGACCATCTGAACGGCCAGTTCGCGATCGCGCTCTGGGACGCGCGCAAACAGCGTCTGGTCCTGGCCCGCGACCGCCTCGGCATCCGCCCGCTGTACTACACCCGGGCCCGCGGCACGCTGTGGTTCGCCTCCGAGGTGAAGGCCCTGTTCGCGGCCCTGCCCGGGCATGCGCGGCTGGATCCACTCGGCCTGGCGCAGGCGCTGACGCTGTGGGCGCCGCTGGACCCCGACACCGCCTGGCAGGACGTTTCCACCCTGCCGCCGGGGCACATCCTCAGCATCGAGGCCGACGGCCGCGAACGCCTGCATCGCTACTGGGACTGGAGCTTCCCGGAGGCCGCCGACGTAGCCCGGCCATGGCGCGACATCGACCAGGCCGCCGGCGAACTGCGCGAGCGCCTGACCGACGCCGTGCGCCTGCAACTGCGCGCCGACGTGCCCGTGGGTGCCTACCTCAGCGGCGGCCTCGACTCGTCCGGCATCGTGGCACTGATACGCACCGCCACCCGGACGCCGGTGCGCACGTTCTCGGTCGCATTCGCCCAGCGCGAATTCGACGAGAGCGAACACCAGCTGGCGATGGTCCGACACCTGGGGACCGACCACACCACGCTGCGCATCGGCACACACGAGATCGGCGATGCGTTCCAGCGCTTCGTCGCGCATGCCGAGACCCCGGTGCTGCGCACCGCGGGCGTTCCGCTGATGCTCCTCGCCGATGAAGTGCGCCGCCAAGGCTACAGGGTGGTGCTCACCGGCGAGGGCGCCGACGAGGTTTTCGGCGGCTACGACCTGTTCAAGGAAGCCAAAGTGCGCCGCTTCTGGGCGCGCCAACCAGCATCTGCTGCGCGTCCGAAGCTGCTCGGCCGGCTGTACGGCTACCTGGCCAATTCGCCATCTTCCAACCCGGCGTTCGCCGCCGCGTTCTTCGGCCAGGGCATGGAGCACATCGGGCGCCCGGTGTTCGCCCACCTGCCGCGCTGGTCCACGTCGGGTCGTGCGCTGGCGTTCCTGTCTCCCGAGCTGCGCGCTTCGGTGGCCGGCTTCGATCCGATGTCGCTTGTGGAATCACGCCTGCCCGCATCGATCATGCGCTGGGCTCCGCTGGCGCGCGACCAGTACGTCGAGGCGAAGACCCTGCTCGCCGGCTACCTGCTGGCCAGCCAGGGCGACCGCGCGGCGATGGCCGCATCGATCGAGGGCCGCTACCCCTTCCTCGATCACACCCTGGTGGAATTCGCCAACCGGCTTCCACCGCAGTGGAAGATCCACGGGCTCTCGGAGAAGCACGTGCTGCGCAAGGCGCTGGCCGGCCTGCTTCCCGACGACATCCTGCGCCGCACCAAGCAGCCCTATCGCGCGCCCGACAGCCAGAGCTTCTTCGTCGACGGCCAGCCGCTGGACTACGTGGCCGAGGCCTTCGACCCCGATGCCATCCGCGCCGACGGCATGTTCGACGCCGCCGCCGTGGCGCGCCTGTACGCCAAGGCGCGGAGCGGCAAGGCGACCGGATTCGCCGACAACCAGGCCTTCGTCGGGATTCTTTCGACGCGCCTGCTGCAAAGCATGACGCCTGCACGCGCGCCTGCACCGCCCCTGCCCGAGCTGGAAGCCACATGACTACCCGAGACCCCGTCGTCGCGAGCCCGGACCAGGCCATCGATGGGATGAATGCCCAGCGGCCGCCCCGGGGCGCTCAGGACGTGAGCGCGTGGGGCAGCGGCGCTTGCGCGTCGGCCTCGGCCTGCAGTTCGCTGCGCCGGATCTTACCGGTGCCGGTCTTGGGCAGCGAGTCGCGGAACTCGACCGTGCGCGGCACCATGAACTCCTCCAGGTGGGCGCGGCAGTGCGCGATGACCGCGCGCGCGTCCAGCCCGGGCCCATCGACCACCAGCAGCGCCTTGAGGGCGTGGCCGAGCACCGGGTCGGGCACGCCCACCAGCGCCGCCTCGCGCACGCCGTGCATGGCGTACAGCACGTTCTCGACTTCCTTGGGGCTGACCTTTTCACCGCGCGACTTGAGGATGTCGTCCTTGCGCCCGACGAAGTACAGGAAGCCCTCCGCATCCATCCGGAACAGGTCGCCGGTGTACAGGACCCGCTCCCAGGGATAGCGCCCCGGTCGCAGCGCGCGGGCGGTGGCCTCGGCGTTGTTCCAGTAACCCTGCATGACGTGCCCGCCACGCACCACCAGCTCGCCGATGGTGCCCGGAGGCAGCGGGTGGCCCGCGTCGTCGGCTACCCATGCCTGCGTGCCGGGGATGGCGATGCCGACGCTGTCGGGCCGGTACTCCAGCTCCTCGGGTGGCAGCCAGGTGCAGCGCTTGGATTCGGTCATGCCATACATCGAGTACACCCGGGCGGCCGGAAACAGCTGCTGCAGCCGGCGGATGTGCGCAGGCGGCAGGGCCGCGGCGGTATTGGTGAGATAGCGCACACTGCGCGCCCAGGCGGGATCGAAGTTGCGCAGCTGCAACAGCAGCGCGGCCATCGTCGGCACCAGCGGGAACGCGGTCACGCCCTCGCTTGCCAGCAGCGGCAGCACTTTCTGCGGGAACGCGAAGGACTTCTCCAGCACCAGGGTGGCACCGAGCTTCACGCACATCAGCAGTTGGTAGAGGCCGTAGTCGAAGGCCAGCGGCAGCACGCTGAGCACCACGTCGTCGGCGCTGGACCGGAGGTAGGTCGTGACCGACGTCGCCGCGAAGCGCACGTTGGCATGGGTCATCATCACGCCCTTGGGATTGCCGGTCGACCCAGAGGTGTAGACCAGCATGGCCAGGTCGGTGTCGATGCCGACCTCGGCCGGCAGCCGGGCCGGATCGGCCGCCGCGAGGAAGCGGCCATAGCCGATGGGCGTGCCATCGGCGCCATCGCCGTCGCCATCGACCACCACGATGCGGCGCAGGCCCGGCACGCGCGCGGCGGCCGACAGCGCCACCGGCAGCAGGCTGGCCTGGGTCAGGAGCACCGACGCCCCGCAGTCGCCAAGCACGAAGGCCAGCTTGTCGGCCTTGGTGGTCGGGTTGATGACCGAAAACACGCCGCCCGCGCGCAGGGTCCCGAACACGCCGACCGCCGCCTCGACCGAGTTCTCCAGGAACACCACGCAGCGGTCGCCGTCTTCCAGGCCGGCCTGCCCGGCCAGGGCCGCGGCAAACCGTTCGCTGTCGGCGTGCAGGGTGGCGTAGTCCACGCGGCGCCCGTCGCGCACGATCGCCACCTTGCCCGGATGCGCCGTGGCCGCCTGCGCGAGCCAGCGTTCGCAGCGCGCAGTCACTCCACGGGCTCCGCTTCCAGCTTGCGCGCGATGAAGGCGTCGATGGCGGCGATGCTGTCGAGGTTCTCCGGCACCACCTCGTCGTCGTCGACCACGAAGCCGAAGTCCTGCTCCAGCCAGGTGACGAGCAGCAGCACGCCCATCGAGTCGATGACGCCGGATTCGAGCAGGCTGAGATCCGCGGAGGGCGCCTCGCCGGGAACGGCGGGCGGGAAGTTTTCGTCGATGAAACTGCGCACCTGGGCTTCGTACTGGCTCACTGGGACATCCATGGATGGGTCGAGTCAGGGAGAACGGAATCCGCGCCGGCGTGCGGCCGGCTCATCGCGCACCGCGCCCGAAGAGCACGACCTCCACGGTCTGCAGCAGGATCAGGAAGTCGAACAGCAGGCCGTGGTTCTTGACGTAGAACAGGTCGAACTTCAGCTTCTCGTGCGCGTCGGCGGCGGATGCGCCATAGGGATAGCGCAGCTGCGCCCAGCCGGTGAGGCCGGGCTTCACCGAGTGGCGCACGCTGTAGTAGCGGATCTCGTCGTTGAACCGGTCGACGAACTGCGGGCGCTCCGGCCGCGGGCCGACGAAGCTCATGTCACCGCCCAGCACGTTGAACAGCTGCGGCAGCTCGTCCAGGCGGGTCTTGCGGATGAAGCGGCCCACGCGGGTGGTCCGGTCGTCGTTGCTGCTGGCCCACTGCGCGATGCCATCCTTCTCGGCGTCGGTGCGCATGCTGCGGAACTTCACCAGTTCGAAGCTGCGGCCGCCCTCGCCCACGCGAACCTGCCGGTACAGCACCGGGCCACCGCCCTCCAGGCGCACCGCCAGCGCGACCAGCAGCATCACCGGCCAGCCCACCACCAGCAGCACCAGCGCCGCGGCCAGGTCGAAGGCGCGCTTGCTCAGGCGGCGTATGAAGGAGTGGTCGAAGCCGCCGGAAAACACCAGCGACGACGGGTCCACCACCTCGAGCTTGATCATGCCCGCCTCGCGTTCGAAGAACGCCGGCAGGTTGACCACCGACACCCCGCGCTGCGCGCAGGCCAGGATGTCCTCCATCGGCAGGCCACCGCGGCGCTCATCGGGCGCCACCACGATCTCGTGCACGCCGAGGCGCTGGACCAGGGCGGGAAGCGACTCCTCGACGTCCAGGCACAGGGCGTCGGACACGACGACCTGCTGGCCGGCGACGGGGAGGAAGCCGACCACCGCAAAGCTCTGCCGGTCCGCCCGGCGCCGCATGCGGCAGTTGATCAGGTTGGCGTTGCGCCCGGCCCCGTAAACGAGCACGCGGCGCTTGTACGCTTCGCCGCGCATCAACCACTGCATGGCCACGCGCAGCCCGTAGACGCCGGCGAATCCAAGCCCCAAGGTGATCGCGAGCAGGCCCCGGCCGATGTACATCGGCGGCACCAGGTAATACAGCACCAGCAGCGCAACGCCGCCGAAGGAGAACGCAAGCAGGAGGCGCAGCAGCAGCTCGCTGCGGTTGAGCCGGATATGCGACTGGTAGAGGCCGAACGCCGCCATCGAAAGGGTCACGAAGACCGACACCAGCAGCGCCGGCAGCGGACCGCGTGCGAAAAGCAGGTCGCGGCCGGCGGGATCGTCGGGAAAGCGCAGCCCGATCGCCGCCACCACCGCCAGCACCACCAGCAGCGACTCGCCGATCCACAGCCACCGGGCCACGCGGTTGGCACGGCTTCCAAAGACGCCGATCACGTGGACCTCCGGTTGGCGGGCGTGGTGCCCACCGCATCAACGGCAGCCTTTCTGTGCATTGCTCCCCCGTTCGGCCTGGTGCCAGACCCGGTCCAATCCGGATCTCCTGCATGGGAAAACTCGGAATGCGGGCAAAGACGGCCACCGCCCGGACGGCAAAAGGCCCCGGCGTCTCCACCGGGGCCCTCGGGCGCTGCCCTGCGACAGCGCGTGTCACTCCATGTGGAGGGTCAAGCTGTCGCGCGCCGCGTCCAGCCAGGCCATGAAGCGCCGCCAGGCGACCACGGCCGGTGCGGTGATGCGGACCTGGCGCCGCGCACCGGCGTCCACGGCGCCTGCCGGCACCGGCGCGACGCGCGTCCCGGCGCGATCGCCGGCCGATGCAGGCGCCAGCGCGCTGCCGGTACCACCGCCGGCGGTCGCCGGTCCCACCGCGGGCGGCACCAGCGGCGCGGATCCGTTGCGTGGCACGGGTGCCAGGCTGGCGCCCATGTATTCGTCGGCGCCGATGTCGTAGCGCGCAGGGCGGATCTGGCCGTCGATGTCGTCGAGCACCTGCGACAGGGCCACGCCGCGGTCGATTGCCGGGCTGCCGGCGGGCAGATGCCCGGTGGCATCCACTGTGAACGTGGCGGTCATGCTGTTCGCGTCCGAACCGGTGGTCGACCGCCATTGCGCCAGCGAGCCATCGGCCAGGTTGCTGCCCGGCCGCGCGTCGCGGAACCTGCAGTTGGCCTGGAAGCCGTTGTAGTCACTGCCGGGCGAGCCGCTGAGCCCGGACAGGCCGCCGAGTTCGCTGGAGTAGCGGATCTCCATGCAGCGGCCGCCATCCTGGACCACCAGGTTGTTGCGCAGCATGGGATTGCGGTTGGCGGGACGCCCCGCCGCCGGGTCCCAGTCCTGGAACGTCACCCCGAAGTACAGCGGCGCATGACCCTTCCGCGCCGCATCGACGATCGTGTTGTTGGCGACCAGCGAATCCATGGACGCGTACATGCCGATACCCGCATAGCCGGTGTTGCGCACGTAGTTGTTGCGCACCGTGCCGCGGATCGCCTCGTAGTAGCCCGGGTTGAGCTGCAGGTCGAAGAACTCGGGACTGGTGTCGAAGCCGACCAGGATGCCCGCGTCACCGGTGTTCTCGATCCGGTTGCGCTGGATCACCACGTCCGCCGCGCCGCCCTTGAAGTACAGGCCCGTGGTCGCGGTGTCGTGGATGTAGCTGTCTTCCACGACCATGCCCGAGCCATTGACGTTGTCGATGCCGTCGGCGTTCTTGGAATCGTCCGGCGTGCCCGCCGGGTAGCCGACGCCGGTGGTGTGGATCTCGACGCGGCGGATGGTCGCGTTGTCCGACTTCGGCGTGATCTTGATGCCGTCGCGGCCGGTGTCGTGGACCAGCAGGTCCTCGAGCACCACGTTACGCGCGCCGTGGGCGCTGGACGGCCCGCCCTGCTCCCAGTTGGTCATCAGCATCACGCCGTAGTAGCCGCCGCTGATCTCGAGGCCCGCCACCCGGCTGCCCGATGCGTTGACATCGATGCGCACCGCGACGTCGGAGGTGTTGCCGCAGTGGATGTGCGCGCGTTCGCCCTGGCGGGAACGGAGCACGAGCCGGTGGCGCAGGCGCACTTCGCACTCGTTGTAGGTCCGGTTGCCGGAAGGGCCACGGATGGTGATGGTGTCGCCTGCGGAGGAGACGCTGCCTGCGGCGGCGTGCCGGATGGTGCGGAACGGCTTCTGGAGCGTGCCGGTGCCGGTGCTGTCGCTGCCGGCCGTGGATACGAACCACTCGGCGGCAAGGCCCGGGAAGGATGCGGCGAGGAGGAAGACGGTGGCTGCGGCAGCCAGGCAGCGCGTGGGGCGGGACCTGCGCGAAGGCCGTGGTTCGGGACCTGCGATCTGGCACGCAGGTAATCGCACATCTTGGTGAAGACATAATCGCATCGGGGGAACTCCGTGAATGGCGACGGCGCCCCTGTTCGACGTCGCGGTGTGTGCGTGGGCACCGCGTCCGCGCGCGGACGGGTGCGGATCGGATCGTACCGGCGCGCCCCGCCCTGGAGCGTGCGCTGCGTCACACTTGGCCCGGCGTGGGCCGCGCCCTCAGCCGGGCGTCAGCCTAGCGCCGATTCTCGCCGTGACCAGGCCGTTTGGCACGAAGTTGGCGCAGGGCGTGGCACGGAAGCGGCCTCCAAGTGTGTGGCACGGGCACCTGCGCGTTCCGCCGCCTGGAGGTCGAAATCAGGCCGACAACTCAATCCTGGCTGGCTTTCCCAACTTGGCCGCAAACGTGACCAGCATGTCGAGACTGAACTTCTCGACCTTGCCGCGGGCCAGGTCGGACACCATCCCCTGGCTCACACCCAGGATCTTGGAGGCCGCGACCTGGGTCATGTTGCGCGCCTTGATCGTCTTCTCGAGCTGGGCCATGAGGTCGGCACGGAGCGCAAGCACCTGGGCCTCGGCCTCATCGAATCCCAGGTCGGCAAAGACATTGCCGCTGGACGTCGTGATCTTGTTTTCGTCACTGGCGGGTCGGATCCGGATCATTCCCGCCGACCTCGGCGCACCCGCGGTGGAACTCGCATGAGGCGCTACCTGGTGCTCGACCTTGAAGCCACCTGCGACGACCAGGGCTCGGTTCCGCGGAAGGAAATGGAGATCATCGAGATCGGTGCGGCGCTGCTGGATCCTGCGTCATGGCGGATCAAGGAGGAGTTCAACGTCTTCGTGCAGCCCGTGCGCAATCCCCGGCTGACGCCGTTCTGCACGCAGCTCACGTCGATCACCCAGCCTGACGTCGATCCGGCCGCGGGATTCGTCGAGGTCGTGGCGCAACTACAGGACTGGCTGCGCCCGTTCCGCCTCACCGCCTAGGGCTCGCGGGGCAACTACGACCGCCGCCAGATCCAGCAGGACGCCGACTTCCATGGCATCGGCTTTCCGATCGACACGCAGCACTTCAACCTCAAGGACCGGTTCACCAAGCGCGTGCAGTTGCCCCGACGGCCTGGTCTCGGCACGGCCTTGGGCGTCGCCGGGCTGGCGTTCGAAGGCACGCACCATCGGGCGACCGATGCGGCCTCCGTCAGCACGTAGACCCTCAAGCGCGGCGGTCCTCGGCGAACTCATCATCGAGGATTTCTCCAACTTGTTTGTTGGACACCCTTCCCGCCAAGCCTTCCTTGATACGGGCGCCGCGCCCACAACGCAAAAAGGCCAACGAGCGCTAACTCGTTGACCCTTGTGCTTTTCTTATGGTGCGCCCGGAAGGATTCGAACCTCCGACCCCCAAGTTCGTAGCCTGGTGCTCTATCCAGCTGAGCTACGGGCGCGTTGTGCAGAAGCGGAATTATGCAGAGACAGCCAACTTTCGTCAATCGCCTACCGCCATAAATCTGGCGGAGAGTGAGGGATTCGAACCCTCGATAGAGCTATAAACCCTATACTCCCTTAGCAGGGGAGCCCCTTCAGCCACTCGGGCAACTCTCCGGGTGTTGCATCCCCACGCTGGCCAGACCGGCCGGCGCGGTGCGTAAGAATACCGGCTCGGCCCGCAGCCGGCAAACTTAATTCGAATCCTTGCCGCCGTCGTCGGCGCCGCCGTCCTCGCCGGCCGCTGCCACGGGCTCGTTGCGCTGGATGCGCTGGTAGATTTCCTCGCGGTGGACGGAAACATCCTTGGGCGCGGTGATGCCTACGCGCACCTGGTTACCCTTGACGCCGAGCACGGTCACGGTGACCGAGTCACCGATCATGAGCGTCTCGCCGACCCGCCTGGTCAAAATCAACATGTGGGAGCTCCATGGGCCGGGTCTCCGCCCGGTCTTTGTTGAAAGGCTCGCAGCTGCGGCCTTCCTGAGTGTTCACGCGATCCCGCCATGATAACTAGGCGCCTGCCCGCTGCGTGCATGTACAAAGTAACGAATCCTGCCGCGGTTCAGGCCACGCGCCCTGCCACCCAGGCCGGAACCGCGGCGAGCGCGGCCTCCAGGGCGGGCCCGTCCTCGCCGCCGCCCTGGGCCATATCGGCCCGGCCGCCGCCCTTGCCGCCGACCTGTGCGGCCACGTGCGACAGCAGCTCGCCCGCCTTGATCCGGCCAAGCGCCGAACCGCTGACACCCGCCACCAGCGCGGCACGGCCTTCGCTGGCGCCGGCAAGCAGCACCACGGAATCGCCAAGCTGCTGCTTGAAGCGGTCCAGGGCATCGCGCAGCGCGCGGGCGTCGAGACCCTCGATCCGCGCCGCCAGCACCTTGATGCCGCCGACATCGACCGCGCCGGCGGACAGGTCGGCGGTGGCGCTGCTGGCCGCGCGCGCCTTCATCGCCTCGAGTTCGCGTTCCAGCTTCTTCTGCCTGTCCAGCAGCGCGCGCAGCTTGTCGCCGACCTCGGCGGCGGTCCCACCCAAAAGGCGCGCAGCTTCGGAGAGACGCGCCTCCTCCGCCGCCACGTGATCGAGCGCGGCGCGGCCGGTGAGCGCCTCGATGCGGCGCACGCCGGCGGAGACCCCGCCTTCCGACACCAGCTTGAACAGGCCGATCTCGCCGGTGCGGCCGACGTGGGTGCCGCCGCAGAGTTCGACCGAGTCGCCCATCTGCACCACCCGCACGCGCTCGCCGTACTTCTCGCCGAACAGCGCGATGGCGCCGGCGTCGACCGCTTCCTGCATCGCCATCTCGCGGATGCTCACGCCGTGGTCGGCGCGCACTTCGTCGTTGACCCGGAGCTCGATGTCGCGGAGTTCGTCCGCGGTGATCGGCTCGAAGTGCGAGAAGTCGAAGCGCAGGCGGTCGGGCGCGACCAGCGAGCCCTTCTGCGCGACGTGGGTGCCGAGGCGCTCGCGGAGGGCGCCGTGCAGCAGATGGGTGGCGCTGTGGTTGAGCACGGTGGTGCCGCGGCGGGCGGCGTCGACGCTGGCGAGCACCTGGTCGCCCACCGCAAGCGCGCCGGTGCGCACGCGGCCGATATGGCCGTGGTATTGGCCTGCGAATTTGCGGGTGTCGTCTACGAGGAAGGAGGCGCCAACGGGTGCGGTGAGCTCGCCGGTGTCGCCTACCTGGCCGCCGGACTCGGCGTAGAACGGGGTGCGGTCGAGGAACACGATCGCCTCTTCGCCCGCCTCGACGCGTTCTACCGGACGGCCGTCGCGCAGCAGCGCCACGACCGTGAGCCCGGCAGCCTCCAGGCGGTCGTGGCCGAGGAAGCCGGTCGGCTCCATCTTCGCCACCAGATCGGCCGGGAGGGTGGTGCCGCCGCCGAACTTGCCTGCCGCGCGCGCGGTCTCGCGCTGCTGCTCCATCGCCGCCTCGAAGCCGGCGACGTCGACCTCCATTCCGCGCTCGCGCGCCATGTCGGCGGTGAGGTCAAGCGGGAAGCCGTACGTGTCGTACAGGCGGAAGGCATCGGCGCCGGGGATCATGACGTTGGAGGCGGGGTCCGTGGAAGCGGAGCCGGCGCTGCGCGCAGCGACTTCGTCGAAGATGCGCATGCCCGAATCCAGGGTCTCGGCAAAGCGCTCTTCCTCGGCCAGCAGCGCGCGTTCGACCAGCGCACGCTGGGTGCGCAGGTCCGGGTAGGCCTCGCCCATCAGTGCGTCGAGGGTGGCCACCAGCCTGTGGAAGAAGGGCTTGCGCACGCCGAGCATCCAGCCATGGCGCAGGGCGCGACGGATGATCCGGCGCAGGACGTAGCCGCGGCCCTCGTTGGACGGCAGCACGCCGTCGACGACCAGGAAGCTGCAGGCGCGGATGTGGTCGGCGATCACCCGCAGCGATTTGTTGCCGGTGTCGTCGGTGCCGGTCAGCGCTGCGGCTTCGCGGATCAGCGCCTGGAACAGGTCGATCTCGTAGTTGCCATGCACGCCCTGCAGCACCGCGGCAAGGCGCTCCAGGCCCATGCCGGTGTCGACGCAGGGCGCAGGCAGCGGGTCCATGTGGCCGTCCGGCTGGCGGTCGAACTGCATGAACACCAGGTTCCAGATCTCGATGTAGCGGTCGCCGTCTTCGTCGGGCGAGCCCGGGGGGCCGCCAGGGATGTGGGCGCCGTGATCGTAGAAGATCTCGGTGCAGGGGCCGCAGGGGCCGGTGTCGGCCATCTGCCAGAAGTTGTCCGAGGCGTAGGGCGCACCCTTGTTGTCGCCGATGCGGATGATGCGCTCGGCGGGCACGCCCACCACGTCGTGCCAGATGGCGTAGGCCTCGTCGTCGGTGTGGTAGACGGTGACCAGCAGGCGCTCGGCCGGGATCTTCCAGACCCCGGTCAGCAGCTCCCAGGCCCAGGCGATGGCGTCCTTCTTGAAGTAGTCGCCGAACGACCAGTTCCCCAGCATCTCGAAGAAGGTGTGGTGGCGCGCGGTATAGCCGACCTGGTCAAGGTCGTTGTGTTTGCCACCGGCGCGAAGGCAGCGCTGGACGTCAGTCGCGCGCACGTAGCCGGGCTTCTCGGCGCCCAGAAACACGTCCTTGAACTGGACCATGCCCGAGTTGGTGAACAGCAGCGTGGGGTCGTTGCCGGGCACCAGCGATGCCGAGGGCACGACGGTGTGGCCGCGATCGCTGAAGAAGGCAAGGAAATCACGGCGGATATCGGCCGTGGTGGGGCGCGTTGGATGGGTACGATCTGGCATCTTGGCGTGCAGGCTTTTCGGGGGCGGCGCCTCTCCCGGCGACTCCGCTGGCCGCAGCCAGGCACGGGCGCCGGGCGCTAGCGCTCGGATGCCGATAGGTTAGCAGGACGGCGCAAGTACGCAGCACCGGCGGGGCCCAACGGCTCAGTCGTCCTCGTCCCCGGGCGCGGTGGCGGCGCGCACGGAGTCATGGTCGAAACCGCGACGGAACAGCAGGTCCGCGGCCTTGCGCCGCAGCACCGGGTCATCGGCAACCGCTGGGCCATGGCGGCGCTGCACCAGCCTGCGGGCATTGGCCCGCCAGTCGTCGGCGCCGGACTCCGCAAGTGCCTCGAACGCCGCTTCGATGATCTCGCCGCCGAGCCCATGGGTGCCAAGCTCCGCACGGATCCGAAGCGGGCCGTAACCCGCCTCCGCACGCATGCGCGCCAGGCCGGTCGCGAAGCGGCCATCGTCCTGCCAGCCGGCCTCGGCCATGCGCTCGATCGCGGCCTCGGCTTCCGCGCTCTCAACGCCACGGGCTTCGAGCTTGCGGGCGAGCTCCTTGCGCGAATGCTCACGGCGAACCAGCAGGCCGAGCGCACGCTGTGCCGGGGTCAGCTCGGGCCGCCGTCGGCGGCCCCGCCCGGTGGTGCCCTCAGGCGCGCCACCATCGGCACCCCCTCCTTCACCCGCCCGGGCCACCCCGCTCAGGCCTTGGTTTCTGCCGCTTCCTTGGCTTCTTTGGGCTCTTTGGGCTCTTTGGTGCCCTTGCTGGCCTTGGCGCTTTCGTCACCGGCAGCCGCGGCCGCGGCCAGGACGGCCTGCGGCATCAGCCGGGCGCGCAGTTCGCTTTCGATCCGCTTCGCGACCTCCGGATTCTCCTTGAGGTACAGGCGGGCGTTCTCCTTGCCCTGGCCGATGCGCTCTTCGCCGCAGCTGTACCAGGCGCCCGCCTTCTCGATCAGCTTGGCGTCCACGCCCATGTCAATCAGCTCGCCTTCGCGGCTGATGCCCTCGCCGTAGAGGATCTCGGTGATGACCTGCTTGAACGGCGGCGCCATCTTGTTTTTGACCACCTTGATGCGGGTCTGGTTGCCGATGATCTCTTCGCCCTTCTTGATCGCGCCGATGCGGCGGATGTCCAGGCGCACCGAGGCATAGAACTTGAGCGCGTTGCCGCCGGTGGTCACTTCGGGGCTCTGGCCCGGCATCATCATGCCGATCTTGTGGCGCAGCTGGTTGATGAAGAACACCATGCAGTTGCTGCGCTTGATGTTGCCGGTGAGCTTGCGCAGGGCCTGGCTCATCAAGCGTGCCTGCAGGCCGGGCAGCTGGTCGCCCATCTCTCCTTCGATTTCGGCACGCGGGGTAAGCGCGGCGACCGAGTCGACCACCACCATGTCGACCGCGTTGGAGCGCACCAGCATGTCGGCGATCTCGAGCGCCTGCTCGCCGGTATCGGGCTGCGACACCAGCAGGTCGTCGACGTTGACGCCGAGCTTCTGCGCGTAGGTCGGGTCGAGCGCATGCTCGGCGTCGATGAACGCCGCCACGCCGCCAAGCTTCTGGCATTCGGCGATGGTCTGCAGGGTAAGCGTGGTCTTGCCCGAGGACTCGGGGCCGTAGATCTCGATCACGCGGCCGCGCGGCAGGCCGCCGATGCCGAGCGCGATGTCGAGCTGCAGCGAACCGGTGGGAATTACCGGGACCACTTCGGCGACGCGGTCGCCCATGCGGATCACCGATCCCTTGCCGTACTGCTTTTCGATCTGGCCCAGGGCTGCGGAAAGCGCGCGCTTCTTGTTCTCGTCCATCGTGGTGTCCTCGGATCAGGTATTCGGGAATGTGGCTAGTGTGCGTACCGGCGGTCGCAGGGGCTGCGACATCGCGCCGTGGTTTCGAAGCTAATGGTTGCGGCGGGTCAACGGCAGCGGCGGAAGGTGCGGGTGAGCGTGGGGGAATTCCGCGTCACCGGTTCGGCCTCACCAGGCCGCAGTACAGGCCTTCGATCGCGAAGTCCTGATCCGGTGCGACCTCGATCGGTGCGTAGTCCGGATTGCGCGGCAGCAGGCGGATGCGGTCCTTGCCGACCTTCAGCAGCTTGACGGTGATCTCGTCGTCGATGCGGGCGATGACGATCTGGCCCGAGCGCGCGTCGGCGGTGCGGTGCACGCCGATCAAGTCGCCGTCGAAGATGCCCTCGTCCCGCATCGAGTCGCCGCGCACGCGCAGCAGGTAGTCGGGCGCCGGGGAGAAGAAGGCGCGGTCCATCAGGACCATCTGGTCGCTGCCGATGTCGGCGCCGATGGGGACGCCGGCGGCGACCTGGCCGAGGACGGGGAGCTCCAGGAGATCGGCCGCGGCATTCGCAGCTGTAGCTGCTCCCACAAAAGCCGTACCCGCACCAGGTTGGCGCCCTGTGGCAGCGGCTGCAGCCGCGACCTCGTCCCCCGGGAATCCGAGCGATCCCTGCGGGAGCTCCGGTGCCCGCAGCACGCGGATCCCGCGCGCGCGCCCCGGCACCCGCTCGATGGCCCCTGCAGCCTCCAACGCCTCCAGATGGTATTGGGCGGCGCGCACGCTGCTGAAGCCGAAGGCGCGGGCGATCTCGGCCTGCGAGGGCGGCATGCCCTCCTCCGCGATGCGCTCGGCGATCAGGGCGAGGATGGACTGCTGGGTGTCGGTGATATCCATGGTTAGTAGTAATACTACTAACAGCCGCAGGAATCAACGCCTGTGCGCGCCCTTCCAGATCGAATACACGATCCACACCCCCAAGGCAGCCGCGCCCACGAACCCGGCCACACCCAAGGCCATCAGCCATTGATTGCGGGCACCACCGCCGACGCTGTTCATCACGATCGAGGAGCCGATGATCAGCGCCGCGGTGATCACGCCCATGGTCAGGCGGCTGGCCGCGCGGTCGACCTGGTCGCCGAGGGCCTGCAGCGTGGGAATCTCGATGCGCGCGCCCAGCCGTCCGCCGCGCGCGGCGCGGATCAGCCGGCGCAGGTCACGCGGCAGCTCCGCGCCGAACTCGAGCATCCCGGCGAGGCCACGACGTCCGCGACGGGCCAGGGCCGCGGGCGCGAACCGGCGCCGCATCACCCGCTCCAGCCACGGCCGAGCCTCGGTCGCCATGTCGAAATCCGGGTCCAGCTGGCGACCGAATCCTTCCAGCGTCAGGAAGGCCTTGATCACCAGCGCGAGATCCGGTGGCAACATCAGGCCGTGGCTGCGCAGCAGGCCGGCGGCATCGGACAGCATCGTGCCCATGCGCAGGTCCTTCAGCGGCACGCCCCGGTAGCGGTCCACCACCGCCGCCGTATCCGCTTCCAGGCGCTCCTCGTCGACCTCGCCGCCAATGCTCCAGTCCAGCAGGATGTCGGCCACCGCCTCGGCGTCCTGCTCGACCATGCCGTGCAGCAGGCGCGCGATCTCGAACCGGCGGCGCTCGCCGAGGTGGCCGACCATGCCGAAGTCGATGATCGCGATGCCGCCGTCGCGCAGGAAGAAGAGGTTGCCGGGATGCGGGTCGGCGTGGAACAGGCCGTCTTCAAGCACCATCTTGAGCACGATGCCGGTGCCCGCCCGCGCCAGCGCGGCACGGTCCAGGCCGGCGGCATCGACCGCAGGGAGATCGCCCGCGGGTATGCCGTCGACGAAGTCCTGGACGTTGAGCCGCTCCGACGTCCACTGCCAGTGCACCCGCGGCACCAGCACGCGCTCGTCGTCGGCGAAATTGGCGGCGATCCGCTCGGCGCTGCGGCACTCGGCGGCGAAGTCGAGCTCGCGCCGCAGCGAGGCCCGGAACTGGCGCACGACCTCGACCGGGCGATAGCGGCGCAGGTCCGGCAGCTGCGACTCGACCACTTCGGCCAGCCGCGCCATCAACCGCATGTCGGCGTCGACCACCTCGACGATCCCCGGGCGGCGCACTTTCAGGATCACCGCCGTGCCATCGTGCAGCCACGCGCGGTGCGCCTGCGCAAGCGAGGCCGCCGCGATCGGTATCGGCTCCACCCGCGCGAAGGCCACCTCGGGCTCGACGCCCAGGTCCTCCACCAGCTGTGGCCGCACCGCCTCCCAGGGCAGCGCCGGGACCGCGTTCTGCAGCAGTCCCAGCTCGGCGATCCACTCCGGCGGCAGCAGGTCCACGCGCGTGGCCAGCACCTGGCCAAGCTTGACGAAGGTCGGCCCCAGCTCCTGCAGCGCACTGCGCAGGCGCTGCGCGGGCTTCATTTCCAGCCGCTCCTCGGCGCGCTCCCAGTGCAGCAGCCGCCCGGCGCGCTCGAGTACGCCCGCCATGCCGCTGCGACGCACGAGGTCCCCGAAGCCGTGGCGAACGAAGACGACGGCGATCTCCTGCAGGCGCCCGAGGTCGCGGACACCGGCAAGGGCATCGAGCATGGTCATCGCAGGCGACTCACGGCAGCCGCTCCAGCCCGCGCAGGGCTTCGGCCACGCAGGTGGCGAATCCGGTACCGGACAAGGTCGGTGCAATCGCAATCCATCCGGGAACTATACCGGCGGCACGCGCGGCCAGGCGGCCGCGGGAGATGTCCAGCCATCGGTCCTTCTTGCGTTATCCCAGGCTGAAACGGGCGAAACATCTCCGTCCAGGGAGGAACCGGCGCATCCATGAACGCAATTCGCACTCCAGAGGTCCAGCTGACCGAGGTCAGGCGCATCGATGATGCACTCGCCCTGGAAATCGACCATCTGGCCGCCAACGCGACCGAACCCAATCCTTTCTATGAAAGCTGGTGCCTGCGGCCGGCACTGGAATTCCTGTCCACCGAACCCTTGCAGCTGCTGGCGGTACGCCGCGCCACGAACGAGCTGATCTGCCTGTTGCCACTGGTCTTCCGCCCCCACTTCAAGCGCCTGCCGCAGCGGACGCTGCGCTCCTGGATCCACGAATGCGCCTTCCTGGCCGCGCCATTGCTGCACCGCGAGCATGTACAGGAGGCCATCGACGCCATCCTCGACTGGTTCGCCGACAAGGGGACGACGGCAGGCGTCATGGAGCTGGTCGACATCCGCATGGACGGAGACGTGGCAGCCGCGTTGGACACGGCCATCGCACGACGGCCGCAGCTGCTGTCCCGACGCACGCGCTGGACGCGCGCGATGCATCGTCTGGACGCACCTGACGATCCGGAGCACATGTCCGCGAAACAACGCAGCACGCTTCGCCGCAAGGAGCGCCGACTGGGAGAGGAAGGCGCGCTCAGCTACCGGACGATGTCCGACGGCGACGATCTCGCGACGTGGCTGGAAAATTTCCTGCAGGTGGAGGCCTCCGGCTGGAAAGGCCGCGCAGGGACCGCCTTGGGTGTCGACGAATCACGGCAGGCATTCCTGTTCGCAGCCTGCCAGGCTGCCCACGCGCGCGGCCAACTGCACATGCTGGCGCTGGAACTGGACGGCAGGCCCATCGCGATGAAGTGCAATTTCGTCAGCGGCGCCCACGCCTTCACCTTCAAGATCGCCTACGAGGAGGCGCATGCCCGGCATTCGCCCGGGGTCCTGATCGAGCTGTTCCAGATGCGCAGCATCCGCGACACGCATCCGCAGTTGCAGGCGGTCGATTCCTGCACGGTGGCCGACAACACCATGTTCCCGAACCTGTGGCCTGGCCAATGCGTATTGGGCGACTACGCCATCCTGCACAACACGCTGATCAATCGCCTGGTGCTGAACCAGGGCGAGCGGATGCATCGGATGCTGAAGCGGCGGCTGGTGGCGGCTCGATGAGTACCATCGAAGCGGCCAGCCGGGTGCCGGTCGTGTCGCCCCATTACACCACCCATCCAGGCGACGTCGATCGCGACCGCGACGCGATCCTTGCCATCTGGGGCGACCACTTCGGCCCACTTGCGATGCAGCCGGAAAAGTACGACCACTTCTATCGCGACAGCCCGCACGGCCCGCCGATCATCCAACTGTTGCGCCATCAGCCGAGCGGTGAGCTGGTGGGGGTGATCGGTGCCGGCCCGCGGCCGATGCGCTGGCGCGGGCAGTCTGTCCGCGCCGCCGTGGTCGCCCATTTCGCGGTCACGACGCAGCATCGCTCGCTGGGGCCGGCGCTGGTGTTGCAGCAGGCGCTGATCGAAGCCGCCCGGGGGCAGGTCGACCTGCTGTATGGATTGCCGAGACCCGGCGCGGTCGGGGTAAGTCGACGTGCCGGCTTCAGCGTACTGGGCAAGCTGGTGCGACACGCGAAGGTGCTGCGCCATGGCGACTACCTGCGGCGCAGGCTTCCGGGCATCGTCGCCCAGCCACTCGGCGCCATCGTGGACCTGGCCGGCGTCCTGCGTGACCGCGCGGCCGATGGCCTTGTGCCCGGACTGCACTGGCGCTGGTCCGGATCGAGCGTCCCGGCAATGGATGGACTGTGGCATTCGGGCGCGCGTCCGGACGCACTGACCAGCGTCCGCGACCACGCAGCGGTGCGCTGGCGCTTCGACCTGCCACCTGCCGGACGGGCGCGCTATCTGCTGGTGTCCGACAGCGACGGGCAGCTGCTGGCCTGGTTCGCCTGTGACGCCGAGGACTCACCGGGCGATCCGCTCCAGGTGCTCGATTATTGGTCGGCCGATGCAATGACGGGGCTGTCGCGACCACTCGTCCGGGCCCTGGTCGCTGCCGCGCGCAAGCAGCGTCGACCCGCGATCCACCTGTTGTTGGCAGCCACGGCCGGTGCCATGGCTGGCTGGCGGGCCGAAGGGTTCGTCGCCCGCAGCGAACAGCCGATCATCGGGCTGCACCTCGACGGCGGCCTCGCCTTGCCCGACCTGCCGGAACTGCACGTGACGTGGTTCGACCAGGACGGCTGACGATGCTCGTCTTCATCCGAAAACTGATCCGCCAGGTCCGCATCGATGGCGTCTTCGGCGTCTTCGCCAAGATCCCGATCTGGTTGCGGACGCAACGCGAGACCAGGCTGGATCGCAAGTTCGGCATCGCCACCATGGGGCGAATCGAGGCAACCGAATCCGTCGGGAGCGGGCCCCATCCGCAACATCTTGAAAATGCCGTCTTTTACGCCCCGCTGCCGTTCGCCAGGTTCAACCGGCTGATGCGTGCCGCACAACCGTTCAATCCAGCGGAATACACATTCATCGACTATGGCGCCGGCAAGGGGCGTGCGCTTGCACTCGCCACCGACATGGGCTTTCGCCGCGTGATAGGCGTCGAACTGTTCGATTCGCTGTGTGTACAGGCGCGCTTGAATATCGACGCGTTTGCCGCGCGCCAGCCGCGCGCCGCAGAGATCGAATTGCTGTGCATGGATGCCGCCGCCTACCACCCGCCGCCGGGAGACCTGTTCTGCTACTTCTACAATCCGTTCGATGACGTGGTGATTCGCAAAGTGCTGGCCAATCTCGAAGCTGCTTGCAGGGCCGCGCCTCGACGCATCGTCATCGCGTATTCGAATCCGCAACACGCGGACGTGTTCGAAGCGACGGGTTTCCTGCGGACGCGGTACCGCAGCGACGTCATGTGTGTCTACGTGGGCGGCGAACCAGGCCTCTTCATGCCGGCCGACGCGGGAAACCCATAGGAAGCGCCAATCGCAGGCGACTCACAGCAGCCGCTCCAGCCCCCGCAGGGCTTCGGCCACGGTCTGCCTGCGGACCGCATCGCGATCACCGGCGAAGACGAAGACTTCCGCCTGCGGATAGCCGCCGCGGCGCTTCCAGCCGATCCATACCGTGCCCACGGGCTTGTCCTCGGTGCCGCCGCCCGGCCCGGCGATGCCGGTCACGGCCACCGCCACCGTGGCCCCGGACGTGACAAGCGCGCCGGAAACCATCTCGATCACGGTCTCGCGACTGACCGCGCCGTGCTCTTCCAGGGTCTGCGGACGCACGCCCAGCAGCGCCTGCTTGGCCTCATAGCTGTATGCGGCCAAGCCGCAGTCGAACCAGGCCGATGAACCGGCGACGTCGGTGACGGTCTTGGCGATCCAGCCGCCGGTGCAGCTTTCCGCGGTCACCAGCATGTCGCGGTCGGCCTGCAGCCGGGTGCCGGTGCGCTCGGCCAGTCGTGCCAGTTCCGCGTCGCCAGGGACATCCATCGTGTTGTTCCGTGCCGAAAGCACGCAGTATCGGGGGTCACGGGGGGCTTGTCGCCCCGGGCCGAAAAAAAGGGCCCGCGCATCCGGAGATGCGCGGGCCCCCGTTGCCACGTGGATCAGTAGCGGACGCGCAGGGTCACGCCGTACATGCGCGGCGCGGCCGGGAACGCGTTGTAGGTGTTGAACGGATTGCCCGGGTCCGGGAACAGCGCCTGCAGCGGACCGTCGAAGCCCACCTGGACGTAGTCGGTGTCGGTGAGGTTGGTGCTCCAGAACTCCAGCATCCAGCGGTTGTCGGCGCGGCCGATGCCGAAGCGCGCATTGACCACCGTGTACGAATCCTGGTGCTTCTCCACGTCCAGGTCCGAACCGGTGTTGTAGTCGCCCATGTACTTCGCGCCGATGTTGAAGCGGCCCATCAGGTTGCTGGAGAAGTCCCATTCGTACGTCGCCGACAGCGAGCCGGACCACTCCGGTGCGAACGGCATCGTCGCGCCGGACAGCTTGTACAACGCGCCGGACGTGCTCGCCGGCGTACCCACCATGAAGTCGGGACCGGGGATGTCGTCGCCGAACTCGGTCTTGGCATACATCAGCCCACCCTGCAGCATCAGGCCCTGCACCGCGCGCGGCTGCCACAGGATCTCGGCGTCGATGCCCGACGAGGTCACTTCCGGGATCGAGCGCACCACGAAGCTCGTACCCAGGAAGCTGTTGAGCTGGAAGTCCTCGTACTCCTGGTGGAACAGCGTGGCGTTCAACAGCAGCGTGCCCTCGGCCCAGGTGGTCTTGGCGCCAAGCTCGAAGCTGTCGACGAACTCGCCGCCGAACGACGTGTCGTTGACCGGCATGATGCCCGCGCCGCTCGCGGACAGGCCGTCAGCCGACTGCACGCGGTCCAGGTTGAAGCCGCCGCCCTTGTGGCCGCGCGCAACCGAGCCGTAGGTCATGACGTTCTCGTTCCAGCGATAGGCCGCCTTCAGCGTGCCCGACCACTCCTTCTCGTCGAGTTCCTGCATGGTCGAACGGCCGTTGTGCAGCGCGTTGGCCCACGGCAGGCAGGAATAACCGAGGATCTGGTTGGCCGCGCCACCGATGATCTGCGCCTGCAGTTCCGGCGGCAGCAACGCCAGCCCGGGGATGCGCTGGTACAGCGCCCCGCCGACGCGCGCACCCGGGTTGGCCAGCATCGAACTGCAGCCGATGCTGCCGTTGGGATTGCTGTAGATCGAGGACAGCTGCTTTTCCTCGCGCGTGTAGCGGAGGCCCATGGTGAGGTCGAGCGCGTCGTTCACGTGCCAGGTGTTGTTGGTGAAGAACGCCAGGCTCTCCGCATTCTGCTTGTAGCGGTCGTGCGCGCCCAGCCCGGCGAAATTGGTGCCGAAAGGCTGGCCGCTGACCTGCGACAGGAACAGCGCCGGATTGCTCATGTCGACCGGGATGCCCAGCGGCCCCAGCTGCTGCGCCAGCTCACCCAGCACGAGATTGGTGATCAACGAAGAGACATAGGGCTCATAGTGCGCGCCGACGCGATAGCTCTCGGCGCGGTTCAGGTCCTCGTCCGAATAGAACATGCCGACCATCCAGTCGATCCGGTCGGTGGATCCGGTCAGGCGGAACTCCTGGCTGAAGGTTTCAAAACCGGTGAACGATTCGTCCTCGTCGGGATTGCGGTACAGGATGTCCGCCGTGCTGAAGTCGTAGTCGAGGCCGTTGACGCTCTCCCACTCGCGCGAAGCGGTGATCGAGGTCAGGGTCGCGCCGCCAAACCAGCCCGGATCCCAGTTGACCTCGGCACTCACGCCGCTGTCCTTGATCTTCTGCGTGGTCGGGCGGTTGCTGTAGGCGACGCGGTCGAAGGGATCGTCACCGGGCGCGGCCACCGCCTGGTGGCCGGCGACGGCGTTGAGCACCAGCGCACTCTGTCCGACCACGGTCTGCACCGCCGTGCAGCAGTTCTCGTCGCGGTTGGTGAAGTCGCCCGACAGCAGGATGTCGAGGTTCTCGGTGGGCTCGAACAGCAGCTTGCCGCGAATCGTGTGGAAGTCCTGGTCGTAGTCTTCGTCGTTGGTGCGCGGGCCGGCGCCCGTTTCCACGTCCATCCAGCCGTCGCGCTTGCGCTTGGCCGCGTAGACGCTGAAGGCCGCCCTGTCGCTGAAGGCATCGTTGTAGCTGCCGGCAACGCCGAACGCACCGTAATTGCCGGCGGTGATCTCGGCCTCGGCGCTCTGGGTATAGCTCGGGCGGCGGGTGACGACGTTGATCACGCCGGCGGAGGTGTTCTTGCCGAACACCGTGCCCTGCGGCCCCTTCAGCACTTCGATGCGCTCGATCTGGCCGAGGTCGCCGAAGCCGACGCTGTTGCGCGGGCGATAGACACCGTCGATGACCACGCCCACCGACGACTCGAGGCCGACGTTGTCGCCCACGGTGCCGATGCCGCGGATGCGCGCGGTGGTGATGGCCTCGTTCTGGGTGCTGGTCACGGTGAGCCCCGGCACCAGGACCTGCAGGTCCTTGATGTCGCGGACGCCGGTGTCCTGGATCAGTTGCTCGTCCAGAACCGTCACCGAGACCGGCACGTCCTGCAGTACCTCCTCGCGCTTCTGCGCGGTGACCGTAATGCCGGCAAGCGTGGTGGGTCGTTCTTCAGCGCCCGGCGGCGCGTCCTGGGCATGCGCCGTGGATACCAGTGCGGGACTTGCAAGGATGGCGATGAGCGCCGTGGCGAGCGCGTGGCGTTGCAGATGGCCTGAGACCATGGGTGTCCCCCTACGATGGATGTTGTTTCGGTCATCGGTGTCGGCGCGGCCGCCGCCATGAAGTGCATGGCGGAACGCACGGGGCCCGTGTGGGGGGACTGGCCCGGTGCTGCGGCTTTCGCAACCTTGTAGCGACGCTAGCACAATTCCGGACGCATGCGTATGTGCGGCCGCGGCGGCCTGCTGCTGCTCCGCTGCGACGGCCATGGGCTCGTGGTGGTACCGGGTCCTGTCGCCAGCGAGACGGCCTTGCCCAGCTACAATCCGGTGCCGGGCGCGTGCCTCGCGCGCCCCTGCCGCCGGACGAATGAAGCTGGACAGAAAGCCCGAACATACGCCGCTCATGAAGCAGTACTTCGCCGCCAAGGCGGAGCACCCCGACGTGCTGCTGTTCTTCCGCATGGGCGACTTCTACGAGCTGTTCCACGATGACGCCCGCAAGGCGGCGAAGCTGCTGGACATCACCCTGACCCAGCGCGGCGCGTCGGGTGGGGCGCCGATCCCGATGGCGGGCGTGCCGCACCATTCCGCCGAAGGCTACCTCGCGCGCCTGGTGGCGCTGGGCGAGTCGGTGGCGATCTGCGAGCAGGTCGGCGATCCCGCGACCAGCAAGGGCCTGGTCGAGCGCAAGGTGGTGCGGGTCGTCACGCCGGGGACGGTCACCGACGAGGCGCTGCTGTCCGAACGCCGCGATACGTTGCTGCTCGCTGTCAGCCGCGGCGGCACGTCGTCCAAGGGCGTCAGCTACGGCCTGGCCTGGGCGGACCTCGCAGGCGGGCGCTTCCTGGCCAACGAGGTCGTCGGCGACGACGCGCTGGAGGCCGAGCTCGCACGCCTTGATCCCGCCGAGCTGCTGCTGCCCGACGAGGAGGGCTGGCCCGCGTTCGCGACCGGCCGCGGCGGCGTTCGCCGGCGCGCGCCCTGGCTGTTCGACGCCGACAGCGGGCGCCGGCAGCTGCTGCAGTTCTTCGGCCTGCACGACCTGGGCGCCTTCGGCATCGAGGACCTGCCGCAGGCCATCGCCGCGGCGGGCGCCCTGCTCGGCTACGTCGAGGAGACGCAGAAGCAGCGCCTCCCGCACCTGACCGCGATCGCGCTGGAATCAAGCGACGGCGCGATCGCGATGAACGCCGCCACCCGTCGCCACCTGGAGCTCGACACGCGCGTGGACGGCGAGCAGAAGCACACCCTGCTCGGCGTGCTCGACAGCACGGTCACGCCGATGGGCGGGCGCCTGCTGCGGCGCTGGCTGCATCGCCCGCTGCGCGACCGCGGGATCATCGGCCAGCGCCAGCATGCGGTCGGTGCGCTGCTCGCCGACGGCGTCGAGCGCGACCTGCGCGAGCGCTTCCGCGCGCTCGGCGACGTCGAACGCATCCTGTCGCGGATCGCGCTGCGGTCCGCGCGCCCGCGCGACCTGTCCACGCTGCGCGATGCGCTGGGCCTGCTGCCCGGGCTGCGCGCGGCGCTCGCGGCCGTGGATTCCCCGCGGCTGCAGGCGCTGGTGGCAAGCCTGGGCGAGCACGAGGCCCAGGCGGCGCTGCTGGCGGACGCGCTGGTCGAGCAGCCGCCGGTCCTCGCCCGCGACGGCGGCGTGTTCGCCGACGGCCACGATGCCGAGCTCGCCGAACTGCGCCGGCTGTCGACCCATGCCGACCAGTTCCTGATCGACCTCGAGGCGCGCGAGCGCGCGGCCAGCGGCATCGCCACGCTCAAGGTCGGCTACAACCGCGTGCACGGCTATTACCTCGAGATCAGCAAGGCGCACGTGGCCAAGGCACCGGCGCACTACACCCGGCGGCAGACCCTGGCCAACGCCGAGCGCTACATCACCGAGGAACTGAAGGGCTTCGAGGACAAGGTGCTGTCGGCGCGCGAACGTGCGCTGGCCCGCGAGCGCCTGCTTTACGAACAGATCCTCGACGAACTCAACCTGCACCTGGAGTCGCTCAAGCGCTGCGCCGCGGCGCTCGCCGAACTCGACGTGCTCGCCGGCCTGGCCGAGCGCGCGATGGCGCTGGACTGGTCGCGCCCGGAACTGGTCGATGACGCCTGCCTCGAGATCGAACGCGGCCGCCATCCGGTGGTGGAAGCGGTGCGCGACGAACCCTTCGAGCCCAACGACCTGATGCTTGACGGCAATCCGGATACCAGCGCGCGCCGGATGCTGGTCATCACCGGCCCGAACATGGGCGGCAAGAGCACCTACATGCGCCAGAACGCGCTGATCGTGCTGCTGGCCTTCATCGGCAGCTTCGTGCCGGCGGCGCGCGCGCGCATCGGCCCGATCGACCGCATCCTCACCCGCATCGGCGCCGGCGACGACCTTGCCCGCGGCCAGTCGACCTTCATGGTCGAGATGAGCGAAACCAGCCACATCCTCCACCACGCCACGGAGCATTCGCTGGTGCTGATGGACGAGATCGGGCGCGGCACGTCGACCTATGACGGCCTTGCCCTGGCCGAGGCCTGCGCGCGCCACCTTGCCGCGCACAACCGCTGCTACACGCTGTTCGCCACCCATTACTTCGAGCTGACCGCGCTGGCCACGCCGGGCAGCGGGATCGCCAACGTGCACCTGGACGCGGTCGAGCACGGCGACCGGCTCGTATTCATGCACGCGGTCAAGGATGGTCCGGCCAACCGGAGCTTCGGGCTGCAGGTGGCCGCGCTGGCCGGGCTGCCGAAGCCCGTGCTGCGCCAGGCGCGCGCGCGACTGGCCGAACTCGAGCAGCACGGCCAGTCCGCATCGCCGCCCCTGTCGGCGGAAACGCTCGATTCGCCGCAGCAGTTCGGGCTGTTCGCGCCGTCGTCCGCCGCGCTGGACGCGCTCGCCGGGATCGATCCCGACGAGCTCACGCCGAAGCAGGCGCTGGAAGCGCTGTACCGGCTGAAGACGCTGTCATGAGCCCCGCGCCGGACATCCGCATGCGCGTGGATGCCCTGCTCACGGGCGTGGCCGTGCCGTACACGCGTCCGGGCAGCCGCAGCGGGATCGACAAGCGCCCGCGCAGCGGCCTGGTGCGCATCACCGCCACCGGCCTGGACGGCGATGAGCAGGGCGACCTGCGCGTCCACGGCGGCGTCGACAAGGCCGTGCACCACTACCCCTTCGACCACTACTCGGCGTGGCGCGCGGAACTTGGGGCGCTGCCGGTGCTGGCCGCGCCAGGGGCATTCGGCGAGAACCTCAGCGGCCAGGGCTTCGAGGAGGGCACGGTCTGCATCGGCGACCGTTTCACACTGGGCAGCGCGGTGCTCGAGGTCAGCCAGGGGCGGCAGCCGTGCTGGAAGCTCAACGACCGCTTCGGCGTACCGGACATGGCGCGCCGCGTACAGGACAGCGGCCGCACGGGCTGGTACTACCGCGTGCCGCAGCCGGGGGCGGCGGAGGCTGGCGACACCCTGTGCCTGCTTGAGCGCCCGTGGCCGGACTGGTCGCTGCAGCGCCTCAACCGCCTGCTGTTCGATCGGGTGCTCGACCCGTTGGCGCTGGAACCGGTGCTGGAGCTGCCGCTGGTGCCATCGTGGCGCAGGCTGGTCGAGCGTCGCCTGCAACTGCACGCCATCGAGCACTGGGGGCCGCGCATCGATGGACCCGACCCCGGACAGCCACCATCGCGCGAGTCCTGATCCGGCACGCCTGGCGCGCCGTTGCGCCATCGAAACGACGTAGCATCGGGGATCCAACACCGAGGATACGAACATGGCCAATCTCACCGACGATCTTCTTTCACAGCTCCAGGGCGCGCCTGCACAGCAGGTTGCACAGCAGCTGGGTGTCGCACCGGCGCAGGCGTCCGACGCGATCCGCGCGGCGCTGCCGCTCCTGATGGGCGCACTCGGCAAGAATGCCAGCCAGCCGCAGGGCGCGCAGGCGCTGTACGGCGCGCTGCAGAAGGACCATGCCGGCCTGGACCTGGCCGGCGTGATGGGCGCAGTGCTGGGCGGAGGCAGCAGCGCCGGTGCGGGCGCCAGCCAGGGCGGCGCGATCCTCGGCCACATCTTCGGCGGCAACCAGCCGCGTGCCGAAGCCGGCGTGGCGCAGGCCACCGGGCTGGGCCAGGGCCAGGCCGGGCAGCTGATGAAGATCCTGGCGCCGATCGTGATGGCCTACCTCGCCAAACAGATGTTCCAACAGCGCCAGTCCGGGGCCAGCGGTGACGACGCCGACGCGCTGAGCGGCATCCTCGGCCAGGAACAGCGCGCCATTCGCGAACAGCGCGGCGCAGGCGGCCTGCTCGGTGCCGTGCTCGACCAGGACGGCGATGGCCAGCTCGGCATCGGCGACCTGATGAAGATCGGCGGCGGGCTGTTCGGCAAGAAGTGATCCGCCGCAATAGTCATGGGCTATCAATCAATGGCGTTGAATCGATTTCATATTCCAATCATCCGGCCTTAGAGTCAGGGCCGACCACCACGGCATTGGGAGCCAGCGCATGAACAAGCCCTCCGACGACGGGAAGAAATGCCCCGTCACCCATCTCACCACCGATTTCGGCGCCCCGGTTCCGGACAACCAGAACAGTCTCACCGCCGGCCCGCGCGGCCCGCTGCTGTCGCAGGACGTCTGGCTGCACGAGAAGCTGGGCAATTTCGTGCGCGAAGTGATTCCGGAGCGGCGCATGCACGCCAAGGGCTCCGGCGCCTTCGGCACCTTCACCGTCACCCATGACATCAGCAGGTACACCCGGGCGAAGATCTTCGAGGCCGTCGGCAAGACGACCGAGATGTTCGCCCGCTTCACCACCGTCGCCGGCGAGCGTGGCGCGGCGGACGCCGAGCGCGACATTCGCGGCTTCGCGCTGAAGTTCTACACCGAGGAAGGCAACTGGGACATGGTGGGCAACAACACCCCCGTGTTCTTCATCCGCGATCCGCGCAAGTTCCCGGACCTCAACAAGGTGGTGAAGCGCGACCCGCGCACCAACCTGCGTTCGGCCACCAACAACTGGGACTGGTGGACGCTGCTGCCCGAGGCGCTGCACCAGGTCACGATCGTCATGAGCGACCGCGGCATCCCCGCCACCTATCGCCACATGCACGGCTTCGGCTCGCATACCTACAGCTTCTGGAACGAGGCCGGCGAGCGCTTCTGGGTGAAGTTCCACTTCCGCACGCAGCAGGGCATCAAGAACCTGAGCGATGCCGAGGCCGTGGACATCATCGGCAATGATCGCGAGAGCCACCAGCGCGACCTGTACGACGCGATCGAGCGCGGCGAATTCCCGAAATGGACGCTGTACATCCAGGTCATGCCGGAAGCCGAGGCGGAGAAGGTGCCCTACCACCCCTTCGACCTGACCAAGGTCTGGCCCAAGGGTGACTACCCGCTGATCGAGGTCGGCGAGTTCGAGCTCAACAGGAATCCGGAGAACTTCTTCGCCGACGTCGAGCAGAGCGCCTTCGCGCCCAGCAACCTGGTGCCCGGCATCAGCGCGTCGCCGGACAAGATGCTGCAGTCGCGCCTGTTCAACTACGCCGACGCGCAGCGCTATCGGCTGGGCACCAACTACCAGCAGATCCCGGTCAACGCCGCGCGCTGCCCGGTCAACAGCAATCATCGTGACGGCATCGGCCGGGTCGACGGCAACTACGGCAGCCGGCTGCACTACGAGCCCAACAGCTTCAACCAGTGGCAGGAGCAGCCGCAGTTCCGCGAGCCGCCGCTGCAGATCACCGGCGACGCCGACTGGTGGGACTTCCGCGACGACGACGCCAATTACTACAAGCAGCCCGGCGACCTGTTCCGGCTGATGACGCCGGACAAGCAGCAGCTGCTGTTCGACAACACCGCCCGCGCGATGGGCGATGCGCCGGACTTCATCAAGCAGCGCCACGTCGACAACTGCACGAAGGCTGATCCTGCCTACGGCGCGGGCGTGGAGGCGGCATTGCGCAAGCTTGGCGCGTTTGCCGGCACCACCTCGCCCAACAGCCTGGGTGAGCAGGAGCCGCGCTCGGAGAGCTGATCTCCCGTTCCGACGCAGCCGAACGAAGGCCGCGGCTCCCTTGGGGCCGCGGCCTTTTCCATGTCAGCTGGCGTCGATGTCGCCCAGGGCACGGATCAGGCGGCGCGCACGCTTGTCGGGGCGGTGCTCCGGCGCGCGATAGCCGTCATGCGCCGCGCGCCGGGCCAATGCGGCCTCTTCGCGCGCCTGACGGGAGGCGTCGGACTCGCGGTACAGGAGGCGCGCGACCGGTGCCGGGCCGCGGTCGTCCGACAGGGCAAGCACCTCGACGTCGAACACGTCCTCGCCACGTGCCACCCGCAGCGCGTCCCCCACCCGCACCGCACGCGAGGGCTTCGGCCGCTGGCCGCCGACCTCGACCTTGCCGTTGTCCACGGCCTGCTTCGCCAGCGTGCGCGTCCGGAAGAAGCGCGCAGCCCACAGCCAGATATCGATGCGTACGCCGGCCGTCGCAGCGGGCGCGTGGTCCTGTGCAGTCATGCCCTGATTCTAACGCCGGCCTCGACATCGCTTCTGGCACGATGTGCCAATGGCAAAACCTTCGACGCGCGACCTCACCGCGGGCGCCATCGCCCCTACCCTGCTGGTCTTCGCGCTGCCGATCCTGGCCGGCAACGTGCTGCAGTCGCTCAACGGCTCGGTGAATGCGGTCTGGGTCGGGCGCTTCCTCGGCGAAGAGGCCCTGGTCGCCACGGCCAACGCCAACAACATCATGTTCTTCCTGCTCGGCTCGGTGTTCGGCATCGGCATGGCCGCGACCATCCTGGTCGCGCAGGCGATCGGCGCGCACGACCCGGTCCGGGCACGGCGCGTCATCGGCACCAGCGCGAGTTTCTTCGGTGCGCTGTCGCTGCTGGTGGCCGCCGCCGGGCTGCCCTTGGCGCGCCACATCCTGGACTGGATGGGCACGCCGGAGGCGTCACTGCTGCTGGCCGAGGCCTACCTCAGGATCATCTTCCTGGCGGTGCCCTTCATGTACATGTTCGCCTTCCTCACCGCGGTGCTGCGCGGTGCCGGCGACACCCGCACGCCGTTCGTGTTCCTGGCCGTGGTGGTGGTCGTGGACATCGTGGTCAACCCGGTGCTGATCTTCGGCCTGGGCCCGTTCCCGCGGATGGGCATCGCGGGTTCCGCCGGCGCCACCCTGGTGGCGAACGCCTGCAGCCTGACGGCGATGCTGGCCTGGCTGCGCTGGCGCCGGCACCCGCTGTGGATCCCGCGCGCGGAAGTGCGCGCCTACCTGCCCGACCCGGCCATCGTGCGCGCGCTGGTGGTCAAGGGCGTGCCCATGGGACTGCAGATGATCCTGGTATCGCTGGCGATGCTGGTGATGATCAGCATGGTCAACAGCTACGGCGTGGATACCGCATCGGCCTATGGCGCCACCCTGCAGCTGTGGACCTACGTGCAGATGCCGGCGATGGCGATGGGCGCGGCATGCACTTCGATGGCGGCGCAGAACGTCGGCGCCGGGCGCTGGGACCGGGTCGGCGGCACCATGGGTGCCGGCGTCGCCTTCAACTTCCTGCTGACCGGCGCGCTGATCGCACCGCTGCTGCTGTTCGGCCCGCGGATCCTGTCGCTGTTCCTGCCCCCGGGCAGCCCGGCGATCGAGGCCGGGCAGCACATCAACCTGATCGCGATCTGGTCGTTCCTGTTCTTCGGCGTGACCTTCGTGGTCTCGGGCGTGGTGCGCTCCACGGGCGCGGTGGTGCCGCCGCTGCTGATCCTAGTGGTCGCGCTGTGGGGCATCCGCGTGCCCTTCGCCAACCTGCTGCAGCCGGCGCTGGGGGCGGATGCGATCTGGCTGAGCTTCCCGGTGAGCGCGCTGTGCGCGATGGTGATGTCGCTGGCGTACTACCGCTGGGGTCGCTGGCGCGAGGCGCGGATGCTGGCAGGCGACGGCGACACGGATGCGGTCGCGATCCCCGCCGAGATACCGGCACAGCCGCCGGCACCGGTGGCCGACTCCTGCCCGCGCATGGCACCGCGGACGTACGCGGCCGCCATGCCGGCAGGCGTGCCCGTGGCTGCGCCGGCAGCGGATTGATCGCGGAAACGCGAACGGCCGCCCGAAGGCGGCCGTCCGGTGGAGCGCGTGGCCGGGCTTACTCGGCCGACGCTGCCTCGCTGGCTGCAGCGGCTTCGGCGGCGGCCTTCGCACGCGCCTTGGCGTTGCCGGCCAGGTCTTCCTTGATACGCGCCTTGCGGCCTTCGAGCTCGCGCAGGTAGTACAGCTTGCCCGCGCGCACCGCGCCGCGGCGCTTGACCTCGACCGAATCGATGGCCGCGCTGTGGGTCTGGAACACGCGCTCGACGCCGAAGCCGTGCGAGATCTTGCGAACGGTGAACGCGGAATTCAGGCCGGCGTTCTTCTTCGCGATCACCACGCCTTCGTAGGCCTGGACGCGCTCGCGCGCACCCTCCTTCACCTTGACGTTGACGATCACGGTGTCGCCGGGACCGAAGACGGGGAATTCGCGCGTGACCTGCTCGGTCTCGAAGTTCTGCAGCAGCGTATTGAGTGAGGGCTTGTTCATGGTCGTGATTGCCTGTGCCTGTTGGTAGTGCCCTGTGGGCTGTTATAGCGCGAGTGCACGTGGACCCGCGTCTTGGCGTGGTTACAGCTAGCCGCGCATTGTAGCGTGGTTTCCTGCTTGTCTGCCAGCGGCGTGTTACCCGGCCGGGCGCGGGACGCTGCCGGCGGGAGCCAGGCCGGATTCGGCCAGCCATTCGTCGAGCAGGCGACGGTCGGCCCGGGACAGCGCGCCGGGGTCGATCAGGTCCGGGCGGCGCAGCCAGGTCCGACCCAGCGCCTGCTGGCGGCGCCAGGTCGCGATCGCGGCGTGGTTGCCGGAGAGCAGCACCGGCGGCACGGCCCCCAGCGGATGCTCCACCGGCCGTGTGTAGTGCGGGCAATCGAGCAGCAGCGGCCCCCCGCCCCCGTTTGCCGCGGGTTCGAAGCTGTCCTGGGCGGCCGACTCCGCATCATTCAGGGCCCCGGGCAGCAGGCGGGCCACGGCATCGACCACCACCGCCGCGGCCAGTTCGCCGCCGGACAGCACGTAATCGCCGATCGACAGCTCCTCGTCGACCTCGGCCGCGAGCAGGCGCTCGTCCACGCCTTCGTAGCGCCCGCACAACAGCACGAGGCGCGGCAGCGCGGCCAAGCCGCGAACCTTTGCCTGGTCCAGCGGCCGCCCCTGCGGACTCATGTAGATCACGTGCGCAGGCGCCGGGTCGGCGGCGCGCGCGGCGGCCAGCGCGGCGCGCAGCGGGTCGATCAGCATCACCATGCCCGGCCCGCCGCCGAAGGGGCGGTCGTCGACGCGGCGGTAATTGCCTTCGGCATGCTCGCGCGGATTCCAGCCGTGCAGCGACAGCAGGCCGCGCTCCGCCGCGCGCCCGACCACGCCGTGGCCGGCCACCTGGGCGACGAAGTCCGGGAACAGGCTGATGACGTCGATGCGCATCGGATCGCGCGTGTTGGCGTCGACGTCGATGGCGTCGATGGCGCCCGCGGCCATGCCTAGAACTCCGGGTCCCAGTCGACCGTGACCAGGCCGGCCTCGAAATCGACCGAGACGATGTAATCGGGAGTCACGAAGGGAATCATCCGCTCGCGATCACCCACCGCCACCAGCACGTCGTTGGCGCCGGTGGAGAACAGGTGCGACACGGTGCCGAAGTCGGCGCCTTCGACATTGGCCACGCGCAGGCCTTCCAGGTCGACCCAGTAGTATTCGCCGGGCGCCGGTGGCGGCAGCGCCGCGCGCGGGACCCGGACTTCGCTGCCGCGCATCGCCTCGGCGGCGTCGCGGTCTTCGATGCCCGGCAGCGTCACGACCAGGCCTTTGGGACTTTCGCGGCCCTGCGCGCCCGACAGCTCACGCTCGCGGCCCTGCGCATCGCGCAGGATCCAGGGCTGGTAGCGAAGGATCGCGCGTGCCGGCTCGGTGAACGATTCCAGCTTCAGTTCGCCACGCACGCCGAAGGCGCCGTGGACCCTGCCCAGCAGGATGCGGCGCCCGGTGGTGTCCATGAAGGATGTGGCCGCGCGCGAACGCGCGGCCCGGCCATCAGGCGGCGGGAGCCGCCGCGGTGCTGGTCGCTTCCTTGTACAGGTTGCGGACCTTGTCGCTGACCTGCGCACCCTGCGAGACCCAATGGTCCACGCGGGCGGTGTCGAGCACCACGCGCTGTTCGGCGCCCTGCGCGACCGGGTTGTAGTAACCCACGCGCTCGATGTTGCGACCGTCGCGCGCGCTGCGCGAGTCGGTGACGATGATGTGGTAGAAGGGGCGCTTCTTGGCGCCACCGCGGGTAAGGCGGATCTTGACCATGGTGCGTTCTCTGTGTTGCCCAGTCGCCAGGATGGCGAGGTAAGCCGGGAATTGTAGCGCAGGCGGCCGCCCCGCGCGACACCCCTCCGCCGCCGATTCAGAAGGACGTCCAGTCCCACTCCGCGAGCAGCGCCCTCAGCCGGGCGGTGAAGCCGGCATCGCCCGGCAACCGCTGCCCGTCGATCGACGCGATCTCCTGGATCCCCCGCGAATTGAGCGCTACCGCCGCGCGCTGCCGGTCGATCCCGTCCAGCATCACCGTCACCCGCTGCTCCGCGACCCCGGTCCCGGCCATCGCCATGCGCAGCATCATGACCGTGGTGCCGGGCAGCGCGGGGGCGAGCGGCCAGGTCAGGACCTGGCCATCCCAGAAGGCGATGTTCCAGAACGTGCCTTCGGCGATACGCCCGTCTTCGGCGACCAGCAGCGCATCATCGAAGCCGGCTGCGATGGCCGCATTGCGCGCGTCCAACTGCGGGCCGATGGCGAGATGCTTCACGCCTGGCCGCGCACGCAGCCCGCGATGGCTGCGCAGGCGAAGCGGGGCCACCGGGACCAGGCGCGGCGGACCGATCCCGACATCGACGCGCTGCGTGGCGGGAATCCCGCCTTCGTAGTCCGGCGAATCGAACTCCAAGGGCGGACCGAACACATCGTCGCCACCTGTATCCGGCGGCACCGGGCGCACCTGTACCCGGAGCGTGCAGTCCCTGCCCGCCTCGCCTGCGTTGGCCAGGCGGCGACGTATCAGCGCGCGCACCTCGGCCTTGCGCGGCCCGCCGCCGTACATCTCCCGGGACGCGTTGCGCAGCCGCAGGAGGTGGAGGTCCCTGCCCTGCACCAGGCCGTTGCGGACCTGGAGGGTGGTGAAGTGCCCGGCGGCCAAGGGATCGCTCACCGCCGGCGCAGCACCAGCGAAGGCAGGCTCGCCGCCCATGCGATGGTCCGCGCTCAGCGGAACGGCATCCCGCCGCGCCCGCCCATCATTCCCTGCAGGCCGCGCATCATGCCCTTCATGCCGCCGCGGCCCAGCTTGCCCATCATCTTTTCCATCTGCTGGTACTGCTTCATCAGCTTGTTGACGTCGGCCGGCGTGACGCCGGAGCCGGCGGCGATGCGCTTGCGGCGCGAGCCGTTGAGCAGCGCCGGGTTGCGGCGCTCCTTCTTGGTCATCGAGCCGATGATCGCGACCATGCGTGGCACTTCCTTGCCGGTGACCTGGTTCTTCACCGAATCGGGGATCTGGCCCATGCCCGGCAGCTTGTCCATCAGGCCGTGGATGCCGCCCATGCCCTGCATCTGCTCGAGCTGGTCGCGCATGTCGTTGAGGTCGAATTTCTTGCCCTTGGCGACCTTCTCGGCGAGCTTCTGCGCCTTGTCCTTGTCGACCTGGCCTTCCACCTGCTCGACCAGCGACAGCACGTCGCCCATGTCGAGGATGCGGCTGGCGATGCGGTCCGGGTGGAACACGTCCAGGCCGTCGACCTTCTCGCTGGTGCCGATGAACTTGATCGGGCGACCGGTGATGTAACGCACGCTGAGCGCCGCGCCGCCGCGGGCGTCGCCGTCGGTCTTGGTCAGCACCACGCCGGTGAGCGGCAACGCGTCGCTGAAGGCCTTGGCGGTGTTGGCCGCGTCCTGGCCGGTCATGGCGTCGACCACGAACAGGGTCTCGACCGGCTTGACCGCGGCGTGCAGCTCCTTGATCTCGGCCATCATCGCCTCATCGATGGCGAGGCGGCCGGCGGTGTCGACCAGCAGCACGTCGATGAACGACTTGCGCGCATCGGCAATCGCCGCGCGGACGATGTCGGCAGGCTTCTGCGAGACGTCCGAGGGGAAGAAGCGCACGTCGACCTGCTTGGCCAGCGTCTCCAGCTGGGCGATGGCGGCGGGACGGTAGACGTCGGCGCTGACCACCATCACCTTCTTCTTCCGCTTCTCCTTCAGGAGCTTGGCGAGCTTGCCGACGGTGGTGGTCTTGCCCGCGCCCTGCAGGCCGGCCATCAGCACGACCGCCGGCGCCGGCACGTTGAGGTTGAGGTCGGACGCGGCCGCGCCCATGACCGACGTCAGCTCGTCGCGCACGACCTTGATCAGGGCCTGGCCGGGGGTCAGTGACTTCAGTACCTCCTGGCCGACCGCGCGCACCTTGATGCGTTCGATCAGGGCCTGGACCACGGGCAGCGCGACGTCGGCCTCGAGGAGTGCGATGCGCACTTCGCGCGTGGCCTCGCGGATGTTCTCCTCGGTCAGGCGACCGCGACCGCGCAGGCGCTCCATGGTGCCGGAGAGTCGCTGGGTGAGGGATTCGAACATGGGGACGCCTGGCAGGGAGCTGTGGACCCCCAAGTATAGCTTTCAGCCGGGGATCCCTTCCCGGCCCGCCGGGCAATCGCGGCGGCCGTCACTCGGGGCGCGGCGTCCTGCGGCGCTGCGGTGGACCGCGGCGGCGGACGCTGTCGCGGACGTCGACTTCGAAGGCGAGCTTCAGCGCTGCTCCGCCGCCAGGCAGCTCGAACTCCAGGGCATCGCGGCATGGCAGCCGGGCAACGTAGCCGCGGACTTCGGCGTCGGGAAGGCTGAAGGTCCACGCCCCTCCATCGGCGTCGAAGCGCGCAGCGCCGCCAACCAGCAGCCGCAGCCGCTGGCAGGCGATGGCGCCGGGCGCCGCCTGCGTCTCGTTCACCAGCTCTTTGCCAGCCAGCAGCCGCGCCAGCTCTTCCTCGTCGATGCGCAGGCGCAGCGATTGGCCCTGGAGCTGGACTTTCATCGCCCCGTGGCGGACGGGAGCGACGCGCCTCCTTCGAACGTCGAAGCCGCGCCAGCCGGACGGTCATCGGCGGCTTCATCGACGCCGCACAGCGAGCAGCCCTCGCTCCACACGCTGTCACCGTCCCCGTAGTGCTCCTGCTTCCAGATCGGACTGGTGTGCTTCACCTTCTCGATCAGCTCGCGGCAGGCGCGGAAGGCCTCGTCGCGGTGCGGGGTACCCGCGGCCACCACCACCGCCAGGTCGCCCACGCCGAGGCGCCCCTTGGCGTGCGCGACGTACAGCCGGACCTTCGGCCCTAAGCGGGTATCGATATCCTCGGCGATGGCCCGGAAGCCATTCAGCGCCAACGGCTCGAACATGTCGTAGCTGACGCCGGTGACCACGCGGCCGTGGTTGAGGTCGCGCACGCGGCCGATGAACATCGCCATGCCGCCGAAGCCGGGGTCGGACACGAACTCCAGCGCCGCCGCGGGATCCAGCGGGCCGTCGGCGATGTCGGTCACCGCGCAGTGGAAGCGCTCCATGCTCAACCTCCGCTCACCGGCGGCAGCACGGCCATCGCGACGCCGGGGACCAGGGCCTCGGCATCGCGCATCACCGAGCTCTCGCTCGCGAAGGCCGACGCCTTCAGCAGTTCCGGCCGGAACGCCGGCCAGTGTTCGCGTGCGTGCTGCTCCAGGGCCTCGCGCAGGTCGGACACGCGCGCGCCCTCGGGAACCTCCAGCTCGACCTGCGCCGCGGGATCATGCGCCCGGAACGCACCAAACAGGCTCAGCTGCACTTTCACTCCGGCACCTCTCCGATCAGCGGGGCCTCGAGATGCCCCAGGCCATGGACCTCCACCATCTCGCCCGCCTCAAGCGCCATCGACTCCGGCGGCACCACGATCCAGGCGTTGGCCGCAAGCAGCGGCAGCACCTTGAATGACTCCTGGCCCTCCAGCACGCGGGCACGCAGGCCGCCGTCGACGAGCTCGACCCGCCCCTTGAGGTGGAAGCGCAGCGCCGCGCGCTTGCGGTAGGCGGTGGCCAGCGGCATGCGCAGGGGGCGCTCGGCCGCCATGCCGGCCATCGCGCGCAGGGCGGGCTCGGCAAAGAAGCGCAGGCCCACCGCGCTCGACACCGGATTCCCGGGCAGGCCGAAGAACAGCGCGCCGCCGGCCAGCCGCGCGAACAGCAGCGGCCTGCCCGGGCGGATCGCGACCTTGTGGAACCGGATGCCGGCGCCGATGCCGCGCAGCGCGTCGGGCACGAAGTCGTGGCGGCCCATCGACACCGCGCCGGTGCTCAACACCACGTCGGCACCTGCGACCAGCGCGCGCTCGAGCGCAGCCAGGAACATGTCCGGCTCGTCGCCGACGGTTTCACGCAGCACGACGTCCGCGCCCGCGGCGGCCGCGCGTGCGGCCAGGAACGGCCCGTTGCTGTTGCGGATCTCGCCCGAGGCCAGCGGGCGCGCCGGGTCGTCGACCAGCTCGCGGCCGGTGTTGATCACCGCTACCCGCGGGCGCCGCCGCACCGCCACCGCGGTGACGCCGAGCGAGGCAAGCACCATCAGTTCGGCCGCGCCGATGCGGCTGCCGGCGGGCACGGCCGGCGCGCCACTGAGGATGTCCTCGCCGCGCAGGCGCACGTTGTCGCCGCGCGGCACGTCGGTGGCCAGCCGGATGCGTCGCGGCCGCCCGTCACCGTCGTGCCCGAGGATCTCCACGCGCTCGACCGGCACCACGCTGTCCAGCCCCTCGGGCATGCGTGCGCCGGTCATGATTTCCCAGGCGCCCCCACCGGCCGCGGCGGCTTCGTCGCCAGCCACCTGCGCGCCGCAGACGTCGAACTCGCGGCCCGCGGCCAGTACCTTGTCCGCGGCACGCAGCGCGAAGCCGTCCATCGCCGAGTTGTCGAAAGGCGGCAGGTCCGCTTCGCTCGCCACGGCCTCGGCCAGCACCTGGCCCAGCGCGTCCTGCGGGGCGCGCCGCTCGATCGCAAGCGGCGCCGCTTCGCGCAGGACCATCGCCAGCGCATCGTCGTACGCGAGCGCCCCGCTCACGGATGCCCCCCGCCATCGACCATGGCCAGCGCGTGCGCGAGCAGCGGCGCCAGGATGTCGATGCCCTGCTGCGCCGCGCGCCGGCTGCCGGGCAGCGCGAACACCAGCATGCCGCCGACCTGCACCACGTCGGCCCGGCTGAGCCAGGCCAGCGGGGTGTGCTTCGCGCTTTCGCTGCGGAACATTTCGGCCAGGCCATCGACACTGCGGTCGGCCACCGAGCGCAGCGCCTCGGGCGTGCGGTCTCCGGGGCCAAGGCCGGTGCCTCCGGTGGTCAGGCAGATGCGCACGCCCTCGCCGGCGAGTGCCCGCAGCCTTCCGGCCAGCGGCTCGATGCCGTCGGGCAGCACCTCGGCGCCGGCCACGTGCGCGCCGAGGCGGCGCAGGCCATCGACCAGCAGCGGGCCGGACAGGTCCTCGTATTCGCCGCGGCTGGCGCGGTCGCTGAGCGTCAGCACCGCGCACAGGACGCCATCCAGGCGGGCAAGGTCGCGCGGCCGGTAGTGCGCGTGCTCGCCTTCATCCATGCCGTCGGGATGCAGCCACAGGCCGCTCTTGCCGCCCTCCTTGAACAGCAGCCGGATGCCGTCGATGCCGAGCGCCGGCTCCACCGGTTTGGTCAGGTCGTACAGCGTCAGCAGCGCCGCGTTCACCCCTGCCAGCGCTTCCATCTCAACGCCGGTGCGGGCTTCGGTGGCGCACTCGCAGTACACGCGGATGGCATTGCGCGCCGGCACCGGCACGCAGCGCACCTGCACCAGCTCCAGCGGCAGCGGGTGGCACAGCGGCATCAGCGCCGAGGCCATCTTCGCGCCCTGCAGGCCGGCCACTTCGGCCATCACCAGCGCGTCGCCCTTGGGCAGGCGGCGTTCGACGATCATCGGGAAGGCGGCCGCGCCGGCCATCAGTTCGCCTACCGCGACCGCGCGCCGGCGCGTGGGCCGCTTGTTGCGGATGTCGGCCATGTGGAAGGCCGCGGGTTCATTGGTCACGCGCTGTCCGCCCATGCGTTGGTCCGTCATTGCGCCGCTCATCCTCCAATGGATGCGAGGTGCGGGGTGAGGCCGGTCTCGCCCTGGTGCAGGCCGTGGCCGGCCGCCTTCAGTCCGAGCTGGGTACTGATGCGCGCGACCAGCGGGTCATGGTCGTCGTCGGACTGCAGCAGCGGGCGCAGGCCGATGCCGAAGTCGCCGAACAGGCACAGCCGCAGGTCGCCGCGCGCGGTCACCCGCAGGCGGTTGCAGCCCGCGCAGAAATCCTTCGAGTACGGCGCGATGATGCCGATGCGACCCCTGTAATCCGGATGCGAATACTCGCGCGCAGGGCCGGCGTCGGGCGCGCGCGGGCGCAGCGTCCAACCGGCTTCGACGATCTGTTCCTCCACCGCTTCGGCGCGCAGGTGGTGGCGTTCGAAGAACCCGAGGTTGTCGCCGGTGCGCATCAGTTCGATGAAGCGGATGGCGACATCGCGCTTGCGCAGGTAGTCGAACCAGCGCGGCAGTTCGTCGTCATTGCGCCCGCGCAGCAGCACCGCGTTGAGCTTGACCGAATCGAAGCCCAGGCCCAGCGCCATCTCCACGCCCTCGGTGACCTCGACGAAGCGGTCGTGGCCGGTGATCGCCCGGAAGCGTTCCGGGTCCAGCGTGTCCAGGCTGACATTGAGCGCGGTCAGGCCTGCCTCGCGCCACTCGCGCACGTGGCGCGGCAGCAGGGTGCCGTTGGTGGTGATGGCGATGCGGCGGACGCCGGGCACGGCCGACACCGCGGCGATGATCGGCAGCAGGTCCTTGCGCAGCGTCGGTTCGCCGCCGGTGAGCCGGATCTTGCTCATCCCCAGCGCGGCGAAGGCGCGCACCAGGCGCTGGATTTCATCGAGTTCGAGGAAACGCGGACGCCCGTCCGCCTGGTAGCCGTCCGGCAGGCAATAGCTGCAGCGGAAGTTGCACGCCTCGGTCAGGGAGAGGCGCAGATACGGGAACGACCGTCCGAAACGGTCGACCATGGCAGCCATGTTGTCGCTCCATTCCAGGACAAGGGAGGCCGGCCCGTTTCCAGTCCAACCCGGTGGCCGCGAAGGCCACGGCCCGGTCGCCATATCCATTGGAATATCCATCGAACACAGGCAGCCGGGCTTGGAGTGCCACGGGGCCGCGGCCCCGCTTGCGGACAGCATAGCGCCCGCCGCACGGCGTCGCCGCCCGTTCAGGCCGGCCGGTGCGTATGCGACACTGCGCGGATGATTCCCGTCCTCATCGCGATCGTTCTCTACATGGCGGCCGCCGGCCTGCTGGTGCGCGGAATCCGGAGCGGCCAGCGCGGCCGCGCCTGGCCGCTCGCGGCGGGCGGCGCCATCCTGGCGCATGCACTCGAACACGTGCTGGCCTGGCGCGGGCTCGGCGGCGCCGACATGCATTTTTTCGCGGCGATTTCGCTGGTGACCCTGGGCATGGCGGCCCTCACCACCGCGGTTGGCGCCCGCGGACGCACGGCCTCGCTCGGGGTGGTGGTGTTCCCGCTCGCGGCGCTGGCGCTCCTCGGCAACCACCTCCACGGCCACCTGCCGCCGGAACCGCTGGACTGGCGGCTGCAGTTCCACGCCTGGCTCGCACTCCTGGCCTACGCCACCCTCGCCGTGGCCGCGCTGCTGGCGGGGATGCTCTGGCTGCAGGATCGCGCGCTCAGTCGTCGCGAGATCCACCGCTGGCTCCGCGCCCTGCCGCCCCTGGTCGAACTTGAAACCCTTCTGTTCCGCACCATCGGCACCGGCTTCGTACTGCTGGCGATGACCCTGCTGACCGGCGTGCTGTTCGTCGAAAACCTGTTCGCCCAGCACCTTGCGCACAAGACCGTGCTCAGCGTGCTGTCATGGCTTGTGTTCGGCGTGTTGTTGCTGGGCCGCTGGCGCTTCGGCTGGCGCGGGCGCAAGGCGGTGCACTGGACGCTGGCGGCCATGGCGCTGCTGGTGCTGGCCTTCTTCGGCAGCAAGTTCGTGCTGGAGCTTGTCCTGCAGCGCGCCTGAAGACCCCGGCGTGTCGTGGGAGCGGCCGTGGCCAGCCCCTCAGCCCGCGGCATCGATGGCATCGGCCAGGCGCTCGACGCCCACCACCTCAAGATCCTTGTAGCGGCCGGCCTTCGGCGCATTCGCCTTGGCCACGATGGCGCGCTTGAAGCCGTGGGTGGCGGCCTCCTTCAGCCGCTCCTCGCCGTTGGGCACCGGGCGGATCTCTCCCGACAGGCCGACCTCGCCGAAGGCGACCGTCTTGTCCGCCAGCGGCCGGTCCTGCAGCGATGACAGCACGGCCAGCAACACCGGCAGGTCGACCGCGGTCTCCTGCACGCGGATGCCGCCGACCACGTTGACGAACACGTCCTGGTCGCCTACCGCGATGCCGCCATGGCGGTGCAGCACGGCCAGCAACATCGCCAGCCGGTTCTGCTCCATGCCCACCGCCACCCGGCGCGGATTGGACAGCGGCGAGGAATCGACCAGGGCCTGCACCTCGACCAGCAGCGGCCGCGTGCCCTCGCGGGTCACCATCACGCAGCTGCCGGGCTGGCGCGTGCCGCCGGAGAGGAAGATCGCCGACGGGTTCGGCACTTCCTTGAGCCCCTTGTCGCCCATCGCGAACACGCCCAGCTCGTTGACCGCGCCGAAGCGGTTCTTGAACGCGCGCAGCACCCTGAAACGGCTGCCGGACTCGCCTTCGAAGTAGAGCACCGCGTCGACCATGTGCTCGAGCACGCGCGGACCGGCAATGCCGCCCTCCTTGGTGACGTGGCCGACCAGGAACACCGCGGTGCCGGTTTCCTTGGCGTAGCGCACCAGGCGCGCGGCGGACTCGCGCACCTGGCTGACCGACCCGGGCGCCGCGGTGAGGGTCTCCGTCCACAGGGTCTGCACGGAGTCGGCCACGATCAGCTTGGGCCGAAGCCTGGCGGCATGGCCGAGGATGTGCTCGACGCAGGTCTCGGCCAGCGCGTTCACGCCATCCAGCGGCAGGCCAAGGCGGTGGCCGCGGCCGGCGACCTGGGCCAGGGATTCCTCGCCGGTCACGTACAGCCCCGGCAGCGCTGCGGACATGCTGGCCACGGCCTGCAGCAGCAGGGTGGATTTGCCGATGCCCGGATCGCCGCCCACCAGCACCACGGCGCCCTCGACCAGGCCGCCGCCCAGCACGCGATCGAATTCGCCGATGCCGGTGGACACCCGCTGGTCGTCGACCTGCATGACGTCCTTCAGCGGCGTGACTTCCGGGACCTTGGCCTTGCCTGCCCAACCGCCGCGCCGCGCGGGGGCGGCGGCCTTCGATGAAGCGGCGGTCTCCAGGACGATCTCCGACAGCGTGTCCCAGGCCCCGCACGCGCCGCACTGTCCCTGCCATTTGCCGGAATCGGCCCCGCATTCAGTGCAGACGTAGGCAGTGCGCGCCTTGGCCATGGAAGGATCCTGTTTGGAAGGAGCTCAGGATAGCGGCGCCGGGTCGCGCCACGCGAGACGTGGCCCCCGGTCCCGTGCAAGCCGCCGTGGATGACCGCTGCCCGCCGGGCTTGGCGTTGTCAATCAGCGGCGCCCCCGAATGCGCGGCTGCCGCTCCAGGGAGACCACGCTTGATCCTTGACTACCTTGATCCTTCGGCGCCGGGCGACTACCGGAGCGACCTCTGCATCATCGGCGCGGGACCGGCCGGCATCGCGATCGCCACCGCCTTCGCAGACAGCCGCTTCAGCGTATGCCTGCTTGAAAGCGGAGGCCTGGAAAGCGAGCGCAGCGCGCAGGCGCTGAACGAAGGCGAGTCCGTGGGCCCCGCCAGGCTCGACCCGCACCTGTGCCGGCTGCGCGCGCTGGGTGGCAGCTCGCGGCTCTGGGGCGGCGGCTGCGTGCCGCTGACGCGCCTGGACCTGGCGTCGCGCGATTGGGTGCCCGCCAGCGGCTGGCCGATCGGCTTCGACGAGCTCGCCACCTGGTGCGGCCACGCGCGGTCCACGCTTCGCATCGATCCGCGCCATGGCATCGGCGACGGCAGTTTCGGCAACGCGCATTTCGCGCATGCGCTGCCCCTGCTCGAGGAATGCGCGGTGGATCGCGTATGCATCGAGAGCCCGGTCTTCTTCCAGGCCCAGTACCGGCCTCTGCTCGAAGAATCGGACAACATCACCCTGCTGCTGCACGCCAACCTGATGGAGCTCGCGGCCACGCCGGGCGCCGGGCGCGTGCAGGCCGCGCGCATCGGCAGCCTGGACGGCCGCCGCGGCACCGTGCACGCGCGCCACTACGTGCTTGCGGCCGGCGGCATCGAGAATGCACGCCTGCTGCTGCTTTCCGATGGCGCGCACCCGCGCGGACTGGGCAATGCCCACGATCAGGTCGGCCGCTACTTCATGGATCACCCGCGATGCCTCGCCGGACGGATCGTCGGAGGCAACCTGGACGCGCTGCTGCGCCCCTATGACCGCGACGGCCAACGCGAATCGCGTCCGCTCTATCGCGAGCTCGCGCTGGCCGACAGCGCCCAGCGCCGGCTGCGCCTTCTCAACGCCCGCGCCCGGCCACTGCCCGTGCTCGATTCCGCGCCCGCCGGGCTGCAGGCACTGCGCGACCTGCGCGCCACGTTCCGCACGCCGCCGGCCAACGACGACCGGGCGGTCGAGGACGAAGTACAGCGCGCCCTGGCCTCGGGCATCGCCGGCCCGCCCGCGGCCGCGCCACCGCCCGCTGGCGGCGGGCAACGCGCGCGGCTGGCCCTGCGCATGGGCATGAACGCCGGCCACGTGGCCGGTGCCGTCGCCCGCAAGCTCCGCCATCGCTCCGTCGACAGCGTCAGGTCCGTGGACCTGATGGCCTATTTCGAGCAGTCGCCCAACCCCGAAAGCCGGATCACCCTCGGCGAGTCACGCGATGCCCTGGGGCTGCGCAAGGTCCGGGTGGACTGGCGCTTCACCGAGTTCGACTACGCATCGTTCCGCACCAGTGCCGGCCTGCTCGGCAGCGAAGCCGCGCGTTGCTGCGGCGGCCGCTTCGAGCCCGCGCCCTGGGTCGCCGACACCACGCTGAGCCCCGGCCTCGTGGGCACGGCCCACCACATCGGCACTACCCGCATGTCCGACCGGCCGGGCGACGGCGTGGTCGACCGCGACTGCAAGGTCCATGGCCTGGAGAACCTGCATGTCGCCGGAAGTTCGGTGTTCCCCACGGGCGGCTGGGCCTTCCCGACGTTCACCATCGTGGCCCTGGCCATGCGCCTGGCGGACCGGCTGCGCACCGGCCTGGAGATCGTGGGCCTGTGATGCTTTGACCGGTGTGCCGGCCGCCCCTACAATGTGCGACCCCGCCGGAATAGCTCAGTTGGTAGAGCGGCGCATTCGTAATGCGTAGGTCGTAGGTTCGATTCCTATTTCCGGCACCAGCATCATGGAAAAGGCCGCCCCCGGGCGGCCTTTTCCTTTCCGGAGCGCCATCCGGCGCAGGCGCCCGGAGGCGCGCGCCTCAGTCCACCAAGCGCAGCCGCAGCTCCTTGGGCAGGGCGAACACCATGTTCTCGCGCTCGCCATCGAGCTCGCGCACCCCGTCGGCGCCAAGGTCGCGCAGCCGCGCCAGCACGCCTTCCACTAGCACGTCGGGCGCCGAGGCACCTGCGGTCACGCCCACGTGGCGACGGCCAAGCACCCATGCCGGGTCGATCTCGTCGGCGCCGTCGATCAGGTAGGCCTCGACGCCGTCGCGCTCGGCAAGCTCGCGCAGGCGATTGGAATTCGAGCTGTTGGGCGAGCCGACCACCAGCACCAGGTCGCACTCGGTGGCCAGCAGGCGCACCGCGTCCTGGCGGTTCTGGGTGGCGTAGCAGATGTCGTCGTTCTTCGGGCCCTGGAGCGCCGGGAAGCGCGCCCGCAGCGCCGCGATCACGCCGCGGGTGTCGTCCACCGAAAGCGTGGTCTGGGTGGTGTAGGCCAGGTTGTCCGGCTGCGCGACCTGCAACGCCTCGACATCGTCCACGTCCTCGACCAGGTAGATGGACCCGGTGCCGCGCTCGCGGCTCCACTGTCCCATCGTGCCCTCGACCTCGGGATGCCCGGCATGGCCGATCAGCACCACGTCGCGGCCGGCGCGGCAGTGGCGCGCGACCTCGAAATGAACCTTGGTCACCAGCGGGCAGGTGGCGTCGAACACCTTCAGGCCGCGCCGGTCGGCCTCGTGGCGCACCGCCTGCGAGACGCCGTGGGCGCTGAAGATCACCGTATTGCCGTCAGGCACCTCGTCGAGCTCCTCGACGAAGATCGCACCGCGCTGCTTGAGGTCGTCGACCACGTAGCGGTTGTGCACGACCTCGTGGCGCACGTAGATCGGCGCCCCCAGCGTCTCGATCGCGCGCTTGACGATCTCGATCGCGCGGTCGACGCCGGCGCAGAAGCCACGGGGATTGGCGAGCAGGATATCCATGCCGCCATTCTACCCCTGCCCCAATGGGAGCGCTCCTGCCCTTGCGGGAGCGGCCTTCCGCTGGAGCCGGAGCGGCCTTCCGCTTTTGTGGGAGCGGCTATAGCCGCGATGGCGTGGTGCCCCGGCCGCAGCCATAGCCGCTCCCACAAACAGCTGTCCTACAGGGTTTCGGGCTTCTTCGGGGCGAAAATTCCGAACAGGGCGATGCCGATGGCGCCGCCGACGATGGCGGCATCGGCGATGTTGAACGCCGGCCAGTAATGGTCGCGCCAATGCCACTGGATGAAGTCGATCACGTGCCCGTGCAGCAGCCTGTCGATCACGTTGCCGATGGCACCACCGATCACCAGCGCGAACGGCAGCGCCGTGCGCCAGTCCGCGCGCGGCGTGCGCGCCAGCCAGACGCCCAGCAGGCCGCTGATGCCGAAGGCGAGCACGGTGAAGAACCATTTCTGCCAGCCGCCGGCGTCGGACAGGAAGCTGAAGGCGGCACCAGTGTTGTAGGTGCGGTACCAGTTCCAGAAGCCTTCGATCACGGGGATCGCGGTGTACTCCGGCAGGCTGGTCAGCACCCACTGCTTGCTGATCTGGTCGAGCATCAGCACCACGAGCGAAACGATCAGCCACGGCAATGCGTTGGGCTTCGGCCTCAGAACCACAGGCGGTCCTCCCCCGGGCCTTCCACGTTCGACACGCAGCGCGTGCACAGCTGTGGATGCGCCTCGACCGTGCCGACGTCGCCGCGGCGCTGCCAGCAGCGCACGCACTTCGGCTTGTCGGTGGGCACGGCGGCCACCACGACTTCGCCGGCGTCGTCATCGGCCAGCAGGGCCACGTCGCCGCTGATGAAGAAGAAGCGCAGCTCGTCGAGCAGGCCCGACAGCCGGTTCTGGTCGGCCACGCCGCAGGTCAGGGTGATCTCGGCGTCGAGCGCGGCACCGATCGCGCCGCTGGCGCGCATCGGCTCCAGCACCCGGGACACCTGCTCGCGCAGGCGCAGCAGGTCGTCGAACTCACGCGCCGACAGCGGCGCGTCATCGGTCAACGGGGCCAGGCCTTCGTACCAGGTTGCGAACAGCACGTTGCCTTCGCGTTCGCCCGGCAGGTAGCCCCACATTTCGTCGGCAGTGAACGACAGGATTGGCGCGATCCAGCGCACGAAGGCCTCGGCCATGTGGTACATCGCGGTCTGCGCGCTGCGCCGGCCGCGCGAGTCCTCGCGCATGGTGTAAAGCCGGTCCTTGGTCACGTCGAGGTAGAGCGAGCCCAGGTCGACGCTGCAGAAGTTCATCAGCAGCTGCACCACTTCGGCGAAGTCGTAGCGCGCGCAGGCATCGACGATCTTCTGCTGCACGCCGTGTGCCCGGTGCACGATCCAGCGGTCCAGCGCGACCATGTCGGCCGGCGCCACCAGGTCCACCGCCGGATCGAAGCCGTGCAGGTTGCCGAGCAGGAAGCGCGCGGTGTTGCGGATGCGGCGGTAGGCGTCGGCGTTGCGCTTGAGGATCTCCTTCGACAGCGACATCTCGTTGCTGTAGTCGGCCGATGCGATCCACAGGCGCAGGATGTCCGCGCCGAGCGTCTTCATGATCTCCTGCGGCTCGATGCCGTTGCCGAGCGACTTCGACATCTTGCGGCCGTGCTCGTCCACGGTGAAGCCGTGGGTCAGGCACTGCCGGTACGGCGCCGCCCCGTCGATCGCGATGCCGGTCAGCAGCGAGGACTGGAACCAGCCGCGATGCTGGTCGGAACCTTCCAGGTACAGGTCGGCCGGCTTGCCGATGCCGCGCGCCGCCAGCACGCACTCGTGGGTGAGGCCGGAGTCGAACCAGACATCGAGGATGTCGGTGACCTTGTCGTAGTCCGCGGCCTCGTCGCCCAGGAGCGCCACCGGATCAAGCGCGAACCAGGCGTCGATGCCGCCCCGCTCCACCAGGTCGGCCGCGGCGCGCATCAGCTCGCTTGAACGCGGATGCGGTTCGCCGGTTACCCGATGCACGAACAGCGCGATCGGCACGCCCCAGGTGCGCTGGCGCGAGATCGTCCAGTCCGGGCGGCCCTCGACCATGCCGGCGATGCGCGCCTCGCCCCAGCCGGGGAACCACTCCACGCCTTCGATCGCGGCCAGCGCGTCGCGGCGCAGGCCGGCCTTGTCCATCGAGATGAACCACTGCGGCGTGGCGCGGAACGCCACCGGCGTGCGATGCCGCCAGCAGTGCGGATAGCTGTGTTCGATCTTCGAATCCGCCAGCAGCGCGCCGCTCGCGCGCAGCACCTCGATGATGGCGTCGTTGGCCTTCCAGATATGGGTGCCGGCCAGCTCCGTGCCGTTCGCCGCGGGCGTCGACGGCAGGTACACGCCGCGCCCGTCGACGGGGTTCATCTGCGCCGCACTGTAGCGGTCGACGATGCCGTACTCGCGCGCCGCCGCGAAGTCCTCCTGGCCGTGGCCGGGCGCGGTGTGCACGGCACCGGTGCCGTCGTCGTCGGTGACGTGGTCGCCGAGGATCACCGGGATGTCGCGTTCGGCGTAGAACGGATGCGCGAACAAAAGGCCTTCCAGCGCGGCGCCCTTGGCATGGCCGTGGACCACCGGCTCGCCTTCGACGCCGTAGCGTGCCAGGACCTTCGCAGCCAGCGACGCGGCCACGACGAGCCAGCGGGCACGCCCGTCGTGCGCGGGCCCCTCGACCAGCGCGTATTCGATGTCCGGGCCCAGCGCCATCGCGAGCGACGCCGGCAGCGTCCACGGCGTGGTGGTCCAGATCGGCGCCGCGAGTTCGACGCCGCCGGGCAGCACCGTGCCGAAGGCGCGCGCCACCGCGTCCGCTTCACGCGCCGGATAGGCCACGTCGACCGCAGGCGAGACCTTGTCCTGGTATTCGATCTCCGCCTCGGCCAGCGCCGAGCCGCAGTCGAAGCACCAGTACACCGGCTTCGCGCCGCGCACCAGGTGGCCGTTGTCGATCACCTTCGCCAGCGCGCGCATCTCGTTGGCTTCGTACGCCGGGTCGAGCGTGAGATAGGGATCGTCCCACTCGCCGAGCACGCCCAGTCGCTTGAAGTCGGCCTTCTGCAGCTCGACCTGCGCCAGCGCGTACTCGCGACAGGCCTGGCGGAAGGCGGCGGCGTCGAGCTTCACGCCGACCCGGCCGTGCTTCTTCTCGATCGCGATCTCGATCGGCAGGCCGTGGCAGTCCCAGCCCGGGACATACGGCGCGTCGAAGCCCGCGATCGTCTTCGAACGGACGATGATGTCCTTGAGGATCTTGTTGACCGCATGGCCCAGGTGGATGACGCCGTTCGCATAGGGCGGGCCGTCGTGCAGGACGAAGCGCGGCCGGCCCGCGGCATGCTCGCGCAGGCGGGCATACAGGCCTTCCGCCTCCCAGCGCGCCAGGGTGGCCGGCTCCCGCTTCGGCAGGTCGCCGCGCATCGGGAACGCGGTCTCGGGCAGGAGGATGGTGGATTTGTAGCGCTGGCTGTCGTCGGTCACGCGGTCGCTCGCTGCGGGGTATGCATCAGAATTTCGCGCGCCTGCACGGCGTCGCGGTCCATCTGCGCGACCAGGGTCGGCAGGTCGGGGTACTTTTCTTCGTCGCGCAGGCGCGCAACGAATTCCACCTCGATGCGGCGACCGTACAGGTCGCCGTCGAAATCGAACAGGTGGGCTTCCAGCAGTGGCTCGATGCCGTCCACCGTGGGCCGGGTGCCGAAGCTCGACACCGAAGGCCAGGGCGCGTCGCCAACGCCATGCACGCGGGTGGCGTAGATGCCCTGCAGCGCCGGCACCTTGCCGCGGAAGCGCAGGTTGGCCGTGGGGAAGCCGAGCGTGCGCCCGAGCTGGCGGCCGCGCACCACGCGCCCGCCAATGGCGTAGGAATGGCCGAGCAGGCGCGCGGCGGCGGTGAAATCCCCTGCGACCAGCGCCGCACGGATGCGCGTGCTCGACACGCGTCCGCCATCGAGCATGACTGGTGCGATCTCGCCGGCGCTGAAGCCCAGCCGCGCGCCCGCGGCCTGCAGCGTGCCGAGGTCACCCGCGCGGCGGTTGCCGTAGCGGAAGCCGGGACCGACCCAGACTTCGCGCGCGCGCAGGCGCCGCGCCAACACGCGTTCGGCGAACCCGTCGGGCGACATCGCCGCGAACGCGCGGTTGAAGCGCAGCAGCCCCACCAGGTCGGCACCGAGCGCGAACAGGCCCTCGGCGCGCGCGCGCGGCAGCATCAGGCGCGGCGGCGGCGCGTCCGGCGCGAAGAACTCACGCGGCAGGGGTTCGAAGCTCAGCGTTGCCAGCGGCAGGCCCAGCGCACGCGCGCGCTCCGCCGCGTGACCCACCAGCGCGCGATGGCCGAGGTGCAGGCCGTCGAAGGCGCCGATGCAGGCCACGCTGCCTTCGGGGCACAGGGGCCCGCCGTCGACGTCGCGGAACAGCTGCTTCATGGGGTCCAGGATGGTTGGGCGCCGCCAACAGCGGCAGCGCGCCCGACCGCAGTCGGTCGGCAAGTATACCGACGCCGCCGCGCGCCCATGCTCAGTGGCGCAGGTGCCGCGGCCGCAGGCCCAGTGCCAGCAGCGCAACGACGTAGGCCAGTCCACCACCGGCAACCACCGCCAGCAGCCACAGCGTGCGCAGCACCAGGCTTTCGATCGCGGTCCAGTCCCCCACCCATCCACGAAGCCCGAGCACCACGGCTGCCATCGCCGCACAGGCCACGACCAGGCGCAGCCAGAACCGTCCCCAGCCCGGCTGCAGGCGCACCAGGCCGGCACGCCTGACATAGCGCCACAGCAGCCAGGCATTGAGGATCCCCGCCAGCCCAGTGGCCAGGGCGATGCCGCCGTGCGCGCCCTGCACGTCCCACAGCCACAGCGGGGTGGTGAAGGCGATGGTCATCAACACGTTGGCAATGACGGTGATGATCGCCGCGCGCATCGGCGTCTTCGTGTCCTGGCGCGCGAAAAACGCCGGCGCCAGGACCTTGGTCAGCATGAACGCCGGGATGCCGATGCTCATCGCCGAGAGGCTGAGCGCGGCCATGCGGGTGTCGTGCGCGGTGAAGCGGCCCCCCTGGTACACCACCGCGGTCAGCGGCTCGGCCAGCAGCAGCAGGCCGATGGCCGCCGGCACGCCGCCCAGGAGCGCCATGCGCAGCGCCCAGTCCAGGGCAGCTCCGTAGCCTTCGCTGTCTTCTGCGGCATGGCGCCGCGACAGGTGCGGCAGGATCACGGTGCCGATGGCCACGCCGAACAGGCCCAGCGGGAATTCCACCAGGCGATCGGACAGGTACAGCCAGGTCTGGCTGCCGGTGACCAGCAGCGACGCGAACACGGTGCCCACCAGCAGGTTGAGCTGCGCCACCGACGAGGAAAACAGCGTCGGCACCATCAGCCTGGCCACCCGGCGCACATCGGGATGGCGGAAGCCAGGCCGGAAGCGCGGGCGCAGGCCGAGCCTGCCCAGGGCCGGCCACAGCAGCGCCAACTGCAGCACGCCAGCCACCAGAACGCCCCAAGCCAGTGCCATCACCGGCTGTGCGAAGTAGCGCGACACCCAGACGATCGCCACGATCATCACGAGGTTGTGCAGGACCGGCGTCACTGCCGGCAGCGCGAAGCGGCCGAAGCTGTTGAGCACCGAGGCCACCAGCGCCATCAGCGAAATGAACACCAGGTAGGGGAAGGTGATGCGCAACATGTCGGCGATCAGGCCCAGCTTCCCCGGCTCGTCCACGGCGCCCGGCGCGAACACGGCGGCCACCAGCGGCGCCGCGAGCATGCCCACCGCCGCGAACACCAGCACCACGGCCAGCAGTGCGCCGGCCATGGCATCCAGGAACTCCTTCAGCTCCCGGGGGTCCTTGCGCTCGCGCAGCTCGTTGAATACCGGCACGAACGCCATCTGCACCGAGCCTTCGGCGAAAATCCGGCGCAGGTAGTTGGGGATCCGGTAGGCGATGACGAACGCATCCATCGCCACCGAGACGCCGAACACGCGCGACTGCAGCGCGTCGCGAAGGAAACCGGCGATCCGTGACAGCAGTGTCATCGCGCTGAACACCGCGGTGGAGCGCAGCAGGCCGCCGCCACGGCGCCCCGGGCCTTTTCCTGCCGGGTCCGGGCCTTCGCTGCCGCCTGTGGCCGCATCCGCCACTGCGCCGTCTTCGGCCGGGGGCATCGCGGGCATCGACGCGGCGGGATCCAGCCCCGCGACCGCTTCCGGGGTGGCCTTGCCCGGAGCTTTCGACCCGTCCTGTCCAGCCCCGTTCACGCCCGCGCCTCCATCTGGCAAGGATTCTTGACGCAAGCCCCTGATTCCCCCATAATTTCCTGCTCGCTTGACCCGAATTCCGTCTTTACACCCGTTCCCAGGATCCCATTGTGGCCAACATCAAGTCTTCCAAGAAGCGCGCCAAGCAGGCTGTCGTGCGCAACCTGCGCAACAACAGCCAGCGTTCGCAGCTGCGCACCGCCGTCAAGAAAGTGCTCAAGGCGCTCGACGCCAACGACGCCGCCGGCGCCCAGGAGGCCTTCACCTCCGCGCAGCCCCTGCTCGATCGCTTCAGCGCCCGCGGCCTGATCCACAAGAACAAGGCCGCCCGCCACAAGAGCCGCCTGACCGCGCGCATCAAGGCGCTGGCCAGCGCCGCCTGAAGCACGCCGCAGCGCGGTGGACAAAAGCCCGGCTCCGGCCGGGCTTTTTGCGTGGGCCGACAGAAAGGCGTTTTTGGCCGCGGATTTACGCGGATACACGCGGATAGAGCAAAGGCACGATGAATGGCTCTGCTTCTGATCCGCGTTCATCCGCTTAAATCCGTGGCTGAAAACCGCTCTTCCCACCACGCTCGCCTCAAACCCCGGCGGCATCTGCCGCATCCGCGGCGTCGCGGGCCTGCTCGTCGAGGAAGGCCTGCACGCGCAGCATGACTTCGCGGGTGCCCTCGCCGGCGAGGCCTGAGACCACGAACCATGGCTGCGTCCAACCCAGTGCCGCAACGACGCGTTCGGCATGGGCGCGGGCGTCTTCCGGCGGCAGCAGGTCGGCCTTGTTGAACAGCAGCCAGCGCGGCTTGGCCATCAGGCCGGCGTCGAACTTCTCCAGCTCGCGCTCGATCGCGCGCACCTGGTCGCCGGCATCCGAGCCGTCCAGCGGCTCGACTTCCACCAAGTGCAGCAGCAGCCCGGTGCGCTGGATGTGGCGCAGGAACAGCGCGCCCAGGCCGGCACCGTCGGCGGCGCCCTCGATCAGCCCGGGGATGTCCGCGATCACGAAGCTGCGCGCGGGCTCCACGCTGACCACGCCGAGGTTCGGGTACAGCGTGGTGAACGGATAGTCCGCCACCTTCGGCGTGGCCGCCGACACGGCGCGGATCAGGGTCGACTTCCCGGCGTTCGGAAAACCCAGCAGCCCGACGTCGGCGAGCAGCTTCAGCTCCAGGCGCAACCCGCGCTGCTCGCCCTCGTCACCCGACGTCGCCTTTCGCGGCGCACGGTTGACCGAGGTCTTGAAATGGATGTTGCCGAGCCCGCCCTTGCCGCCGCGCGCGACCAGCAGGCGGTCGCCGTCGCCGACCAGATCACCGATCACCTCGTCGGTATCGATGTTCAGCACCTGGGTGCCGACGGGCACCATGATGACCGTGTCCTCGCCGCCCTTGCCGTAGCGCTGCTGGCCCATGCCGTCTTCGCCGCGGCGGGCGCGGAACACCCGCTGGTGGCGGAAGTCGACCAGGGTGTTGAGGTTCCGGGTGGCTTCAAGCCAGACATCGCCGCCATTGCCACCATCGCCGCCGTCGGGGCCGCCGAGCGGAATGTACTTCTCGCGGCGGAAGCCCACGCAACCATTGCCGCCATTGCCGGCGGTGACGGTGATTTCGACTTCGTCGACGAGTTTCATGGCGATGGATCCAGGCTATGGCGGGGCCGGGCGGTGAAGCCGCGGCGGATGATCGAACATGCAGCAGGTGCCGGCGCAGGCGCCGGAAACGAAAAGCCCCGCCGGAGCGGGGCCTTCGCGGAGCGTGCTGCCAGGCTCAGGCCTCGGCAACCACGTTCACGGTACGACGCTTCTTCGGGCCCTTGGTCGTGAACTCGACCTTGCCATCGATCAGCGCGAAGAGGGTGTGGTCGCGGCCGAGGCCGACGCCGTTGCCCGGATGGAACTGGGTGCCGCGCTGGCGGATGATGATGTTGCCGGCATCGATCGCCTGGCCACCATAGATCTTCACGCCGAGGTACTTCGGGTTGGAATCGCGGCCGTTGCGCGAGGAACCTACGCCCTTTTTATGTGCCATGGCTGCGTCTCCTTACTTCTTGTCGCCACCGGCAATGCCGGTGATCTCGATTTCGGTGTAGTGCTGCCGGTGGCCCATCTGCTTGCGATGATGCTTGCGGCGGCGGAACTTCACGATGCGCACCTTGTCGGCGCGGCCGTGGGCCTTGACGGTGGCGGTGACGGTCGCGCCATTGAGCGCGTCGCCAACCTTGATGCCCTCGCCGTCGCCAAGCATGAGCACGTTGTCGAACGTGATCTCATTGCCTGCTTCGACGTCCAGCAGCTCGACGCGGAGCGTCTCGCCCTTCATCACGCGGTATTGCTTTCCGCCTGTTACCAGGACTGCATACATGACCAAGCTTCCTATGTAGTTATTGTGGTCGCCTGCCTCCCTTGGGGTAGACAGGAGCGGAATTGTAATTGGAACGGGGCTTTCGGGTCAAACCAGGGTGAATGGGGGTTATACGGTTGCGCATCGCCCCCCGCTTCCGGTAGGTTCGAACGGTCGGACGGGTCACAGGGGACCGTTCGCTGCAAGGACAGCTCCAGGCACCCGTTTGCTTTGCGGATATCCGCAAAGCAGAGGGTCGAATCGTCTGCTTTCACGGAGAGCCTCTGTACGTGCATCGTTCCACCTGCAGCAACAAGGCGGCGCAAGGCCACGCCAGTCCCCAGGGTGACTGGCGCACGAGCGTGCCGCATCGCGCACGCGCTGCCAGCCCGCCCCGCCCGGCTTCGTGCCTGCCCTGCGGCACCGCGCATCCGCGCCACGGCGCGTCCATATCCGAATTCCGCCCGTCCGCAGGCCGTCGACCCCTGGTCGCGCCGCGGATGCGCGAACAGCTTCCACTGAAGTAGCAACAGCCACTGCGTGGATGGGGCCGACGCCATAGCTGCGCCGGATCGACGAAAGGAGAGAGGAACGAAATGACAAGCACGACTTGGAACACCACAACAACCGCGCTCGCGGTGGCGATTACCGCCGCCCTCGTCGCGGGGCCGTCCTACGCGGCACTCAAGAAGCCGGCGGCGAGCAAGCCGGCACAGACCCAGAAGAGCGCCGTCAAGGCCCCTCTGTTCGCCAAGCCCGGCCATCCCTACGGAACCAACCTGAAGGCGCCGGCGGACACCGCATACGACTCTTTCATCGTCAGCTTCCAGAAGGGCGCGAAGCCCGCGGCCGACCTGCAGCGCCAGCTCGATACCGTCGGCAAGCTGCTCGGTACCCGCATCGCGATCGAGCGCACGACCGGCACGGGTGCGCAGATCATCCGCACGGCGCGCTCCATCGACGTGGTCGAGCGCAAGCAGCTCGAAGCCGCGCTGAGGAACAACCCCGCGATCCGCGCCGTCGAGCCCAACGGCCGCATGTACCGCATGTTCGAGCCGAATGACCCGCTGTTCGCGCAGCAGTGGCATTACGAAGGCGGCGGCATGGGCATCAATGCCACCGAAGCCTGGGATAGCGTCGACGGCACCGGCTACATCATTGCGGTGCTCGATACGGGACAGGTCGACCACGGCGACCTGGCCGGCCAGTTCATCGCGGGCTATGACTTCATCTCCGACCCCGCCAACGCGCGTGACAACGATGCCCGCGACCCGGATCCGAATGACGAGGGCGACTGGGACAGCAAGTACGACAGCAGCTGGCACGGCACCCACGTGGCCGGCACCATCGCCTCGCTGACCGACAACGGCGTTGGTGGCGCGGGCGTTGCCCACGGCGCCAAGGTCCAGCATGTCCGCGTCCTGGGCAACGCGGGCGGCAGCTTCGAGGACATCAACGACGCCATTGTCTGGGCCTCGGGCGGCTCCGTTCCGGGCGTTCCCGACAACGCCACCCCCGCAAACATCATCAACCTCAGCCTGGGCGGCTCGATCGCATGTCCGACCGACATGCAGGACGCGATCGACATCGCCGTCGCAAACGGCACCTCCGTGGTCGTTGCAGCGGGCAACTCGAGTTCCGACATCGCCGGTTTCGCTCCGGCAGGCTGCGACGGTGTGATCGTGGTGGCGGGCACGGGTCCCGACAACACGCGTTACGCCAGCTCCAACTTTGGCGCGGACATCACTGTCGCGGCTCCGGGCGGCAGCGGCTCCCTGCCGGAAGAGGACCAGGTCCTGTCGACGGTGAACAGCGGCCTGACCGTGCAGGAAGACGACGCCTATGCCTGGTACGCCGGCACATCCATGGCGGCCCCGCACGTGGCCGGTACGGCCGCGCTGATGATGGAGGCCGCGGGTGAGTGGCTGCCGCCGGACGAGGTCGCGACGATCCTGCGCAACACCGGTTATGCCGCCAACGGCCTGGTAACCAACTGCGACACCAGTTCGCGCTGGTGCGCCAGCCTGATCGACGCCGGCCGCGCGGTTGCAGTGGCATCCGGCGAGGAAGCGCTGCCGGCCGACCCGCCGCCGCCGCCGCTGCCGCCGCCGCCGACCGAGCTCGAGAACGGCGTCGCCGTCCCACTGGAATCAATGGGCGCGGGCAACGAGAAGTTCTTCGTGCTCAACGTGCCGGCGGACATGGGATCGCTGACGTTCGACCTGACCCCGGGGACCGGCGCGACCGGCGACTCGGACATCTACGTCCGCTACGGCGCGGCGCCGACCGCCTCGCTGTACGACTGCCGTCCGTGGACCGGTGGCGTGGTTGCCGAAACCTGCAACTTCACCGCGCCCAGCGCGGGTGAGTGGCACGTCAGGGTCGTTTCCTACAGCGCGTCCAACGGCTACTCCGTGACAGGCACGTATGACGACACGCCGGTCGAGGTGGATCCGCCCACCGAGCTCCAGAACGGCGTTGCCGAGACGGGCATCAGCGTGGATGCCGGCGAGGACGTGTTCTACTTCATCGACGTTCCGGAGGGCGCCAGCAATCTGGCAGTGCTGATGGACGGTGCCAACGGCGACACCGACCTCTACGTGAGGCACGGCGCGCAGCCGACGGATACGCTCTATGACTGCCGCCCGTTCCAGTACGGCAGCATCGAGGACTGCCTGATCCCGGCACCCGCCGCGGGCGAGTGGTTCATCCGCATCAACGGCTACGAGTCGGCCACGGACGTTTCGCTGGTCGCCAGCTACGACATCGAGGGAGGCGGTGGGGTCGCTCCGGCGGACCTCGTGGCTCGCCAGGTGTTCCCGCTGCGTGGCCAGCGCATCCGCGTGCCGCTGGCGTGGACCGGTGGCGAAGGTGAGCAGGTCGACGTGCTGTTCGATGGCGAAGTGGTGGCCACTTCGGCCAACACCGGCTCGTTCGTGCATACCTTCACCGCTGAGTCGGCGGGCCCCGGCTCGGCGACCTACCAGGTCTGCAACGCCGGCACCGACGTGTGCTCGGAGACCATCACGGTGAACTACACCGCGCGCCGCTGATACAGGTCGCAACGTGACATGCGAGGGGCCCGGTTCGCCGGGCCCCTTTCTTTTGCCCGCGACGGCGGGGTTCTGGAAATCCGGCGGATCGCCCCCATCCAAGGGGCTGGTAGGCTGGTTGATCGCCCACCCTCTCCTTTCCCCCGGACTACCCGATGGCGCTCGACCTCATCCGCATCCGCGGAGCACGTACCCACAACCTCAAGGACATCAGCCTCGACCTGCCGCGCGACCGCCTGATCGTCGTGACCGGGCTGTCGGGGTCCGGCAAGTCCTCGCTCGCGTTCGACACGATCTACGCCGAGGGCCAGCGCCGCTACGTCGAGTCGCTCTCGGCCTACGCGCGCCAGTTCCTGAGCGTGATGGACAAGCCCGACATCGACCACATCGAAGGCCTGTCGCCGGCGATCGCGATCGAGCAGAAGTCGACCTCGCACAACCCGCGCTCGACGGTCGGCACGATCACCGAGATCTACGACTACCTGCGCCTGCTCTACGCCCGCGTCGGCCAGCCGCGCTGCCCGGACCACCAGTACCCGCTGGAGGCGCAGACCGTCAGCCAGATGGTCGACCAGGTGATGGCCCTGGGCAGCGACCCGGCGCGCGCCGAGCAGCGCTGGATGCTGCTTGCACCCGTGATCCGCGAGCGCAAGGGCGAGCACGCCCAGGTGTTCGAGCAGCTGCGCGCGCAGGGCTACGTGCGCGTGCGCGTGGATGGCGTGGTGCACGAGATCGATGCCGTGCCGCCCTTGGCGCTGCGCCAGAAGCACACCATCGAGGCCGTGATCGACCGTTTCCGGGTGCGCGAGGACATGCAGCAGCGCCTGGCGGAATCCTTCGAGACCGCGCTCAAGCTGGGCGACGGCATGGCCGAGGTTCGTCCGCTCGACGACGACGCGGCCGAGCCGCTGCTGTTCTCCTCCCGCTACAGCTGTCCGGTCTGCGACTACGCGCTGCCCGAACTCGAGCCGCGCCTGTTCTCCTTCAACGCCCCGGCCGGCGCCTGCCCGACCTGCGACGGCCTGGGCGTCAGCCAGTTCTTCGATCCGGGCCGCGTGGTGGTGCATCCCGAGCTGTCGCTGGCGGCCGGCGCGGTGCGTGGCTGGGACCGCCGCAACCACTACTACTTCCAGCTGATCGCGTCGCTGGCGCGGCACTACGGCTTCGACGTCGACAGCCGCTGGCAGGAGCTGCCCGAAGCCGTGCGCCAGGCGGTGCTGTTCGGCAGCGGCGGGGAGCGGATCCCGTTCACCTACGTGACCGAGAGTGGCGTGCGCAGCAAGCGCAGCCATGCCTTCGAGGGCATCGTCCCGAACCTCGAGCGCCGCTACCGCGAGACCGAATCCTCGGCGGTACGCGAGGAGCTGTCCAAGTACATCAGCGAGCAGCCCTGCCCCGACTGCGGCGGTGCGCGCCTGAACCGCTCGGCGCGCAACGTCTTCGTGGCCGAGCGCGCGATGCCGTCGATCGTGGTGCTGCCGATCGGCGAGGCGCTGCAGTTCTTCACCGGGCTGGAACTGCCCGGCTGGCGGGGCGAGGTGGCCGCGCGCATCGTCAAGGAGATCCGCGAGCGCCTGGGCTTCCTGGTCGACGTCGGCCTCGACTACCTCACCCTTGAGCGCAAGGCCGATTCGCTGTCCGGCGGCGAGGCCCAGCGCATCCGCCTGGCCAGCCAGATCGGTGCCGGCCTTGTGGGTGTGATGTACGTGCTCGACGAGCCCTCGATCGGCCTGCACCAGCGCGACAACGAGCGCCTGCTCGGCACGCTCACCCGCCTGCGCGACCTCGGCAACACGGTGATCGTGGTCGAGCACGACGAGGACGCGATCCGCCTGGCCGACCACATCGTCGACATCGGCCCCGGGGCCGGCGTGCACGGCGGCGAGGTGGTGGCCCAAGGCAGCTACGAGGACATCCTCGCCGCGCCGCGCTCGCTGACCGGCCAGTATCTCTCCGGCAAGCGCCGGATCGAGATCCCGGCCACCCGCCACGCGCCGAATCCCAAGCTGGAGCTGCGCCTGCTCGGTGCCAGCGGCAACAACCTCAAGGACGTCGACCTGGTGATCCCCAACGGGCTGTTCACCGTGGTCACCGGCGTGTCCGGCTCCGGCAAGTCCACGCTGATCAACGACACCCTGTACGCCCTGGCGGCCAACGAGATCAACGGCGCCTCGCACACGCCGGCGCCGTTCCGCTCGGTCGAGGGCCTGGACCTGTTCGACAAGGTGGTCGATATCGACCAGTCGCCGATCGGGCGCACGCCGCGCTCCAACCCGGCCACCTATACCGGCCTGTTCACGCCGCTGCGCGAGCTGTTCGCGCAGGTGCCGGAGTCGCGCGTGCGCGGCTACGGCCCCGGCCGCTTCAGCTTCAACGTCCGCGGCGGTCGCTGCGAGGCTTGCCAAGGCGACGGCCTGATCAAGGTCGAGATGCACTTCCTGCCGGACATCTACGTGCCTTGCGATGTCTGCGGCGGCAAGCGCTACAACCGCGAGACACTCGAGATCCGCTACAAGGGCCTCAACATCCACGAGGTGCTGGAACTCACCGTCGAGGCCGCGCTGGACCTGTTCCACGCAGTGCCGACGCTGGCGCGGAAGTTGGAAACGCTCACCGACGTCGGCCTGGGCTACATCCGGCTGGGGCAGTCGGCGACCACGCTGTCCGGCGGCGAGGCGCAGCGGGTGAAGCTGTCGAAGGAGCTGTCGCGCCGCGACACCGGGCGCACGCTGTACATCCTCGACGAGCCCACCACCGGCCTGCACTTCCACGACATCGACCACCTGCTCGGCGTGCTGCACAAGCTGCGCGACGACGGCAACACGGTGGTGGTGATCGAGCACAACCTCGACGTGATCAAGACCGCCGACCGGGTGATCGACCTCGGGCCCGATGGCGGCCACCGCGGCGGCGAGATCATTGCCCAAGGCACCCCCGAAGAGGTCGCGGCGATGCCGCAGTCGCATACCGGGCGTTTCCTGGCGAAGCTCCTGGACGAACACAGGGCGCGCTCCGGGGCGCCCGTGGTCGGCGAGGCGCCGCGCCCGCGCTCGCGCGGCAAGACCGGAACCCCCACCCGTCGCCGCAAGGCCAGGGACATCACATGACACGCGAACCCGCCGAACACGGCAAGTTGCTGCAGCGCATGCCCATCGAGCTGCGCTGGCGCGACCTTGACGCCTTCAACCACGTCAACAACTCCAACTTCATGACCTACCTGGAGGAGGCGCGGATCCGCTGGTTCGAGTCGCTGGGCACGGAGTGGGTGACCGACACCACCGCCCCGCTGCTGGCGGCGGTGCAGATGAACTACCGCCAGCCGATCCCCTACCCCGGCTCGGTCGTGGTCGAGCTGACCGCCGACCGCGTCGGCACCAGCAGCGTGACCCTGGGCCACCGCATCACCAGCGCCGACGGCGCGCTGCTGCACGCGGATGGCCATGTGGTGATGGTGTGGATCGACCGCACCAGCGGACGCCCCACGCCGCTGCCGGAGGTCGTGCGCGCGATCGCGGCTGGCTGAGCAGGCGGCCACTGACCGCAAAGCTCAGGCGGTTCCGGATTCGTCGGCGCCGCCACGCAGGCCATGGCGATTCATCAGCCGGTACAGCGTGACCCGCGAGATGCCGAGCCGTCGCCGCTGCTGTTGTCTTCGGTATTGCTGGCGTTGTTGTCGCCGGGTCCGGCTTCGGTCTGGTCCTGTGCCCATGCCTGTGCGGACAGGCCGATGCCAAGCAGCACCGCTGCTGCCAACATGCTCTTGTGGATGCGCATTGTCGTTCTCCTGGGGGGATGTCGCGCCAGCGCACAAGGGGGGGAGGTACAGCACGCCGGTGCGACCCTGCCTTACGCAGGTTTGGTGCCAATCCACAGAGGATTACGCAAGCAATTGATAAGGCTGCAACGTGCCGCGGCGTGCCACGCCCGGAAGCGCGCGACCAGGTGCGCTGGACCTGCGACGGACAGGGGCCGACGCCTGCGGAAGACGCAGGTGCCCGATGTTTCATTCCTGAGAATCGCGCCCCGGTGTCCGTCCGGCGCCTGGCCCTCGACCTCAGCGCGCGTTGGCGGCGCGCACCTCGAAATCGGCACCGATGCTGCGGCCGTCGGCGAGGGTGAATTCGACGCGTGCCGAGCCACCGGCCTGCAACGGCGCCACCGGACGCATCAGCATCAGGTGCAGGCCGCCCGGCTGCAGTACCGCTTCGCCGTCCGCGGCCACGGGCAAGCGAGGCACTTCGCGCATCCTGCTGACGCCATCGACAACCCGGGTTTCATGCAGCTCGACGCTTGCGAACGCGTCGCTGTGCGCGCTGACGATTTCGACGTCGGTCGCGCACGGATTCTCGATACGGGCGAAGCCCGCCATCATCGGCATCGGCATCGGCGGCGAACGCAGCCAGCCTTCGACCACGCGCGGGGTGCAGGCGTCGGGATCGACGGTGGCTTCGGAATCAGAGCCAACAGGGCCGGACGCGAAAGCGCCTGCGGTGGCTGCACACAGCAGCATGGCGGGAACGAGAGTGCGAAGGAGGCTGGTCATGCACCTATCATAGCCATCCACTCCGGCGCGGATCCGACGACGCATGACAGCATTCATCGAAACCATCGACCATGGCGCGATCACCGAACTCAGGCTCGCGCGCGCGCCGGTCAATGCGCTCAACCCCGAACTCTGCCGGGCACTGGCGGCAGCCGTGTCCGCGGCCGTCGATGCCGGCGCGCAGGGCCTGGTGCTGTCGGGCGGCGAGAAGGTCTTCTCTGCCGGGCTCGACGTGCCCCACCTCATGTCGCTGCAGTCGCGCGAAGCGCTGGGCGCGGCCTGGACCGGCTTCCTCGACGCCGCGCGCACGCTGGCGGCATCACCGGTGCCCGTGGCCGCGGCGATCACCGGCCACTCGCCCGCTGGCGGCTGCGTGCTCGCCCTGTGCTGCGACTACCGGGTGATGGCCGAAGGGCCGTTCCGCATCGGCCTCAACGAGACCCAGGTCGGCCTGGTCGCGCCCGATGGCATCCAGCACCTGATGCGCCGCGTGATCGGTCCCCATCGCGCCGAGCGCATGCTTGTGGGTGGCGAGCTGGTCGAAAGCGCGCGCGCGCTCGAGATCGGGCTCGTCGACGAGCTCGCCACTCCAGGCGAGGTGGTTGCACGCGCCCGCGCCTGGCTGGAAGGGCTGCTGGCGCTGCCGCGCCGACCGGTGCTGCACACCCGCGCGATCGCCCGCGCCGACCTGCTCGCCGCGCTGGCGCCGGAGCGCATCGACATCGACACCTTCGTCGACGCCTGGAACGATCCTGACACCCAGGCCGGACTGCGCGCGCTGGTGGCACGGCTGGGCAAGTAACGCGGCACAGCAATACGACGGCGCATCTGCCACGCGCAGGCTGCGCGCATGGGAAGCGGCGCGACTCAGTGGTCGCCGGTGGCGACAGGACGCGCCGGGTCCTCGATCCACCCGCTCCACGAACCGGTGTAGAGCCCGGCGCCGTCGAGCCCCGCATGCGCCATCGCCAGCAGGTGATGGCAAGCGGTCACGCCGGAGCCGCACATCGCCACCACCCGCGCAGGGGCGTCGTTGCCGAGCAGCGCGCTGAACTCTTGGGCCAACACGTCGCGTGGCTTGAAGCGGCCGTCATCCAGGTTGAGCGCGTAGGGCCTCGACGTCGCGCCTGGCACGTGCCCGGCGCGCGCGTCGATGGGCTCGACCTCGCCGCGGAAGCGCTCGCCGCCGCGCGCGTCCAGCAGCCGGCCACCGGCGGCAAGGTGGGCTTCCACCCGCTGGCCATCGAACAGCCGCGCACGGTCGAAGGCCACCGGGTACGGCGCGGCCGGCGGCACGTCCGGAATGGCTGTATCCAGCGGCAGGTCTTTCGCGCGCCAGGCGGCGAGGCCACCATCGAGCACCGCCACGCGGGCGTGCCCTGCCAGGCGCAGCAGGCACCAGGCGCGCGCGGCGAAGGCACCGTCCGCGGCGTCATAGGCGACGACCTGGTGGGCGGGGGTAATGCCGAGGGCGGCAAGCGTGCGGCCGAACTCCGCGGCACCGGGCCAGGGGTGGCGACCGGCGCCCGGCACGTGCGACCCGGACAGGTCGCGGTCCAGGTGTACGTAGAGCGCACCCGGCAGGTGGCCATCGCGCCACGCCGCCCCGCCGGCCGCGGGATCGCCGAGCGAGAAACGGGCGTCCAGCAGCACCAGCATCGGGTCGCCAAGGCATGCAGCAAGCTCGGCGGGCGATACCAGGGTGCTCCAACCGGGCGTTGCGTTCATGGCAGGCCTCCAACGGCCAGCAGGCGCTGGCGCAGGTTGTACAGGATCGATGCCGTGGCGCCCCAGACGCGCTGGCCCGGTGCAGCATCGTGGCGATGGTATTCAAGCACGTGGCGCTCGCGCCCAAGGTAGTTGATCACGATACGGTCGAGGTTCTCGGGGGCCATCAGCCACGCCAGCGGCAGGCTGAAGACCTCGGCCACCTCACCCGGCCGCGGACGCGGCTCGAAACCGGCGGGCACCCGCGCCACCACCGGCAGCACCCGGAAGCCGGAGACGGTCGCCAGCGGATCCAGGTAGCCGAGCACGCGCGCATCGGCGGCCCGCAGGCCGATTTCCTCCTCCGCTTCGCGCAATGCGGCGGCGAGCGGACCGGCATCACCCGGATCCACCCGCCCGCCGGGAAAGCTCACCTGCCCGCCGTGCTGGCGCAGGCCATCGTGGCGCCGGGTCAGGATGACGCTGGTCTCGCCTTCGCCGACCAGCGGCACCAGCACCGCGGCATCAGCCAGCGCGGCATGCGCCGGCAGCAGATCGCTCAGTTCGTCGAGGTTCCAGGCCGGGCCGACGGGTACCGCGTTCAGCGGACCCAGCGCAGCCTGCAGCGCGGCGTCGGCGGGCACGCCGGCCATCAGCCGCGGCGTGCCTCACGCTCCGGCAACACCGATTCCATGAGGTGCTCGCGCTGCGCGTCGTCCATCGCCAGCCAGCCCGCGATCTCGTCGCCGGTCCGCAGGCAGCCGTCGCAGAAGCCGTTCGGATCAAGGGTACATACGCCGGTGCAGGGGCTCTGCACTGCGCGGAAGGCGGTGTTCATCCCGGTATCCGGATTGCTGCGCGGGCCCCGGACACGAACGCGCCGGCACGGGGCCGGCGCGTCCTTGGAGCAGCAGCGTGCGCAGCGGAGGCCGCGCAGCTGGACAAGGGGCGCCGTCGGCGCCCCGCGGTCACTTGACGCTGACCAGCTTGACGTCGAACACCACCGCCTGGTTGGCCATGCGGCCGGCGCGGATGTCATTGCCATAGGCCTTGTCGCCCGGCAGCACCACTTCCCAGCGCGAGCCGGCCGGCATCTGCAGCAGCGCCTCGCGCAGGCCGTCCAGCGGCACCTGGCTGACCTTGAGCTCGACCGGACCCGGGGTCTGGCCCTGCGGCACCTGGTTGGTGTCGATCAGTACGGTGCCGTCAGGCAGCGAGCCCTTGTACGTCAGCGCGACATCGCTGGCCTGCGTCGGCTTGGCGCCGTTGCCGGTCTCGATCACGCGGTACTGGACGCCGCTGGCCAGGGTCTTCACGCCTGCCTTGGCCTTGTTCTGGGCAAGGAAGCTGTCGCTCGCCGCCTTGTTGGCGTCGGAAACCTTCTTGAACTCGGCTTCCATCTTCGCCTGCTGCCGCTTCTGCATGTTCTCGACCGCAGTGCGGAGCTGGTCGACGGCGACCACGGGATCCTTCTTGCCGTAGGCATCCTGCAGCGCCTTGACGACGGTGTTGACGTCGATGGCTTCGCCCCGCTCGGTCAGCTCCGCGAGCTCCGCGCCCGTGTTGTAACCGATCGCATAGCTGAGCTTTCCCTTCTCAGAGGTGGTGTCCTGGGCTGCGGCGGTGCCGGCAACCAGGGTTGTGGCCGCAAGGGCGATAGCGAGCAGGCGCAACTTCATTCGTGGGACTCTCCGGAATTGCCGATTGGTTGGGTCCAAGATGCGGCGGGGCGGCCTGGCCGCCCCGTCTGGACACGTTAGGATACCGGCCCCAGTGCTTAACCGCCACTGACACCACCCATTCCGACCCTGCCCGGCGGCGGAAGTTCCGCCCGGCCCGACACCGAGGATTCCATGTCCGAACTCATCCTGGCCGCCGACCATGGCGCCGTCCGCGTGCTCACCGTCAACCGCCCCGACAAGCTGAATGCGTTGAACCGGGGCACGCTCGAGGCCCTGCAGCTTGCTTTCGATGCCGCCGCGGCCGACGACCGCGTCCGCGCCGTGGTGCTCACCGGCAGCGGTGGCAAGGCCTTCGTTGCCGGCGCGGACATCGCCGAGATGTCGGCACTGAGCGCCGTGCAGGCGCGCGACTTCTCGCTGGTCGGCCAGCGCCTGATGCGGCGGATGGAGCGCATGCCCAAGCCGGTGGTGGCGATGGTCAACGGATTCGCCCTGGGCGGCGGGCTCGAGTTGGCGATGTGCTGCCACCTGCGCATCGCCGCCGACACCGCGAAGCTCGGCCTTCCCGAGGTCACCCTGGGCCTGCTGCCGGGCTTCGGCGGCAGCCAGCGCCTGCTGCGCCTGTCCGGCCGCGCGGCGGCGCTCGAGCTCACCCTGCTCGGCGCGCCGGTGGATGCGGCCCGCGCCCTGCAGCTGGGCATCGTCAACCGCGTGGTGCCGGCGGCGGAGCTGGAAGCCGAAACCATGGCGCTGGCCGCGAAGCTTGCCGGCAACGCGCCGCTGGCGATGCGCGGCATCCTCGATGCGATCCATGTCGGCGGCGAGTGCGCGATCGACGACGGGCTGGAGTACGAGAGCGCGCAGTTTGGCCTCGCCTTCTCCACCGACGACGCGCGCGAAGGCATGGCCGCGTTCCTCGAGCGCCGCAAGCCGGCGTTCAACGGCCGCTGAGCGGACGCATGTCGAGCGGAGGAGATGGCGGCATGGGCGCGGGTGCACTGGATGCCGCTCAGGCACGACGCATTCTCGACCTGCTGCGCGACGACGATCTCGACGCAGCGATCGAGGCAGGGCTGGCGCGCTTCAAGCCGCTGTCCGGACTCGACGCCGAAGGCAACCACGTGCTGTCGGCCGCGCGCGACCGGCTGCTCGCGGCGTGGGCGGCGCGCGAGCGCTATCGCGCCCGAGATGCACGCCTTGATCGCATCGCCAATGAGCGCTTGCGCGCCCGCGGGGGGCTGCCGGCAGGCAATCCTCCAAACGAGGCAGCCTCGGGCGAAGCAGCTGCCGGCGGTGCAGCGCACGGCATGAGCATCGACACGGGCGCTGGCACCGACACTGGCGTTGGCACACTCTCGGCGCCCTCCCGCCCCACCCTGCCCGCGGCCGCAGCCGCGGCGCTGGCACGCGCCAGGGCGCGCGCATCGGGTCACCAGCCTTGAGCGCCTTTCCCGAGCGGCGCGGCCGGATCATGCCCAACGCCGACGTGCGCGAGATGTTCGCGCGCCTGTCCGCGCTGAACCCGAAGCCGGTCACCGAGCTCGAGTACGCCTCGCCCTATGAACTGCTGGTGGCGGTGGCCCTGTCGGCCCAGTCCACGGACGTCGGCGTCAACAAGGCCACCCGGCGCCTGTTCCCGGTCGCCAACACGCCCGCCGCCATCGCAGCGCTCGGCGAGGACGGACTGAAGCGCTACATCAGCACCATCGGCCTGTACAACGCCAAGGCCGCCAACGTGGTCGCGATGGCGAAGCTCCTGATCGAACGCCACGGCGGCGAAGTGCCGCGTACGCGCGCGGAGCTCGAGGCCCTGCCGGGCGTGGGCCGCAAGACCGCCAACGTGGTGCTCAACACCGCCTTCGGCGAGCCGGTGATGGCGGTCGACACGCATATCTTCCGCGTCTCCAACCGCACCGGCCTGGCCCACGGCGGCAACGTCCGCGCGGTGGAGGACCGGCTGGTGAAGCGGGTACCGGCGGACTACCTGCTCGACGCCCACCACTGGCTGATCCTGCACGGGCGCTATGTGTGCAAGGCCCGGCGCCCGGAGTGCGGGCCCTGCGTCATCCGCGATCTGTGCACGTATCCCGACAAGACGCCTGCCGGCAAGGCGCCTGGCGACGCGGCGCATGCCGGCGGGGCGACCGCCTGAGCGACGGCCGCCGGCGCCCGGCTCAGCGTGCCGCCGTCCAGGACACGGTGACGTTGGGCTGCAGCGGCAGCACGCTCTTGCTCGAGAAGCGCTGGGCATCGGGTCCGGTCCAGCTGCATGCCGATGGCGACGACCAGGGGCCGAGGTAACACACCGGCCACAGCAGCGTGGACGCCACCGCCTCGCCGCCGACCTGCTCGCTCGAGAACCGCCACTGGCGCGACGCTTCCGCCGCGGCATCGGCCATCGCCCGCGACACGGTGCCGGTGGCCGCGTGCACGCCTGCATCCTTCACCGAGCCGTCGGCGGCGACTTCCAGGCGCAGCACCACCATGCCCTCGTGGCCGGCGAGCTGGTCGCGCATCGGGTAGTCGGGCGGGGTCATCGCCGCCAGCGCCGGACCGGTGGTGGCAGACACCACTTCGTGGCCACCGCCGGCCGCCTCGTCGACCACCACGCGGAGGAAGGTGCGCGAGGCGCCGGCGGCCGCGCCGGAGTTGAACACCCAGTCGCGGATCTCCGCGGCCAGGGCGGAGGTGGTGGGCCCGGGCGCGCTGCCGTGCGGCTCAAGGCTCGCGATGCGGCCGTCGGCGTCGAGTTCGAGCGCGTAGGTGTAGACCTGCTGGGTCGACTGCGGCGCGGTCTCGGCCGCGGCGGCGGCGAACGGAAGGGCCACGGAGAGGAGAAGGGGGATCGCGATCCGCTGCATGTCGGTGCTCCTGCGCACGAAGCGCCTGTAGGTGATGCAGTGATCACACTACGCGCGGCGCTGCGTTGGGTTACACCTCGATGACAAAGCATCTTTCAATTGATGAGCGGTGCAAATACTCCGACATGCGGTCAGTCAGGTGTGCGGCCCGACTCGCAGCCACTTGGTCGCCACCCACTTTTCGCCCTCGATCACCGGTGCGCCGCCATGCAGGCTGCCGGTCATCGGATGCGGTCGATCGTAGGCGAAGAACACCGCGTTGCCCTTGACTGCCGCGACTTCAAAGCGGGCGTCGGGAAAGGTGGTCGCACCACCGCAGTCGGGCGTATTGAGGTACATGACGATCGACGCCACGCGCTGGCCGCCACGCGACAGCGCCACGTGTGCGCCGGGGCGGTCGGGATCGAAGTAGTCGTAGTGCGGCCTGTACTGCGCGCCCGGGCCGTAGCGCAGCAGCTGCAGGCCTTCGCCGTTCTCCAGCGGCCAATCGACCAGGGCCGCCAGGCGGCGTTCGACGCGCGCGCAGAGCGCATTCTCGCCACGGCTGAAGAACGTGCCTTCGCTGCTCCGCGCCTCGTGCGACTCGTCGGCGCCGGTGTCCGGGTTGAACACCGCCGAGGGTCGCAGGCGTTGTCGCCCCATCTCCACCAGGGCGTCGCACTCCGCATCCGACAGCACGCTGCCGAACACCACCACGCGCGGATGCAGCATGTTCGCCAGCACCCGCACGCGCCGGTCCCCGGCATCGATCACCGACGGTCCATTCATAACGATCGGTGCCGGCACCTTTTCCGGCGGCGGCAGGTCGTTCGCAAGCGCATGGGCGTCGAGGTGTCCGCGCATCGCATCCTCGAGCGCGGCGACGGCATCGTCCTCCGCCCAGCCGCGCGCGACCATCGAGACCACCACGTCCTCTGGCGACGCGCCCGACTGCACCTGCTCAAGCAGCCACTGCAGCAGTGCGTGATCGATCACCGGTGTGTCCATGGTCATGCCCGTGAGGAATCGCCCGAGTGAAGCAGACACCGGACACATGACCGCGCGATGACAGCCGTCTTCCGGATGTCACGCGATTGCCATGCATGCCAACTCGCCGCCGTGCGACTTCTCCCTGAAAGAAAGCTGTAACGGCACGCATCTAGCCTTCATTTCCGATTCATCCGGAACGCAGCGGACGCCGCCCAACGAGGGCGAGCAACGGCCGCGGTTCCATCGCTGCGTTCGCAGTCCATTCCTCCCGGAGACCCAACCGATGTCCATGCGCCATAGTTCCAAGGCCCTCCTCATGACCTTTGGCGCGGTGCTCGCGCTCAGTGCCTGCGGTGGCGGCGCCGACCGCGTCGCGTCGCCCGGCGAAGGCGCATTCCCACCGCCGCCGACCACCCCGCCGCCTCCGCCGCCGACCACTCCCCCGCCGCCTCCGCCGCCGCCGACCAGTGGCCCCGCCGAGAACTGCCCGGAAGGCTTCAGGAACATCGGCACCATCGCCGACTTCCGCGCCTGCGAGCTGCCCGAGCGCATCATCGGCGAACTCACGGTCCCGAAGGCAGCCGGCACCGTCTACGCCATCAATGGCGCCGTCCACGTCGGCGAGGACATGGGTGGCGACCCCGCCGCGCCGAAAGCGGGTGCGCGCGAAGGCATCCTCAACATCGAGCCGGGCGTGACCGTGTATGCCTCCGCCGGCCCGGATGCCCTGGTCGTCAACCGCGGTTCAAAGATCTATGCACTCGGCACCGCCGAGGAGCCGATCATCCTGACCGCGAAGATCGACGTCGAAGGCAATGCCGACGCCGAAACCGATGGCCGCTGGGGCGGCCTGGTGCTCGCCGGCCGCGCGCCGGTCAACACCTGCATCGGCGATTTCGAGCCGGGCAGCGCAGCTTGCGAGACCAGGATCGAGGGCGGTGACCTTGGTATGTACGGCGGCAACGCGGCCACCGACAACTCCGGCACCGTGCAGTACATGCAGATCCGCTACTCCGGCTTCGCGTTCTCCGGTGGCAACGAACTGCAGGGTCTCACCATGGGCGGCGTCGGCAGCGGCACCACGGTCGAGTACGTCCAGGTGCACAACAGCTCCGATGACGGCATCGAGATCTTCGGCGGCTCGGTCAACGCCCGCCGCATCGTGGTCACCGGCGCCAGCGACGACAGCCTCGACATCGACTCTGGCTGGAACGGCGGCGTGCAGTTCGGCGTCGTGGTCCAGCGCGACAGCACCGGCGACAACCTCAATGAGTGGTCGGGTACCAACAGCAGCAATCCCATCCCGCTCACCGCCGGGCAGTACTCGAACCCGCAGGTCGCGAACTTCACCTACGTCGGCCGTGCCGGTGGCAGCAGCGGCAACGGCTCCGGCTTCACCGTCAACCTCGGCAGCCGCGCGGAGATCTACAACACCGTGGTCACCCGCAAGGCCGGCGGCACCGGCAAGGGCCTGACCTGCCTGAGCATCGAGCAGGTGCCGGAGCGTGGCAGCAGCGCGATCCTCGAGTCGGTGTTCTTCGCTTGCCCGGAAAACTTCAACAACGCCGACGCGGAAGCCGCCTTCGCTGCGGGCACGAACACCGTTGCCGGCAACTCGACCCTGACCGGCGTGTTCGTCAACGGTGCCAACGAAAGCGCGGTCCCGGCGGTCGCGAACCTTCCGGGCAAGCACAGCTTCTTCGAGCAGGTCGACTACATCGGCGGCGTGAGGGACGCGAACGACACCTGGTGGCAGGGCTGGACCTGCGGCCTGACGGCCGGTTCGTCCTGCTGACCGGCGCACCTGCCGCAACAGAAAAAAGGGGCGGCCACGATGGCCGCCCCTCCCTACGTCCGGCACCACCGCATCCGCACAGTCCAAGGTCCCACTATGAAGCGCACACCGTCACGCAGCGGCCTGTCCGTCGCGATCACCACACTCATCGCATGCCAGGGCGCGTGGGCCCAGCAGCCTGAAGCGCCCGGCGGCCACGCCGCGGTGCCTTCGCAGGCCACGATCGTGCAGGCCACGATCGCGCAGTCGGGCGCCGTGGCCGCGCAGCCGGCGCCGGACCAGGCGGTCCAGCTCGACGCCGTCGAAGTACGTGGCGAATACATCCCCGAGCCGATGCTGCAGACCGCCGAGGTCGCGTCGTTCGTCCAGCGCGAGGACTTCGAGCGCACCGGCGACGCCGACGCGGCCGCCGCCCTGCAGCGCGTGTCCGGCGTGAGCATCGTCGGCGAGAAGTTCGTCTACGTCCGCGGCCTTGGCGAGCGCTATTCGTCGGCGCTGCTCAACGGCTCGCCGCTGCCCAGCCCGGAGCCCATGCAGCGCGTGGTGCCCCTGGACCTGTTCCCGGCCGAAGTGCTGCAGGGCATGACCGTGCAGAAGACCTATTCGGTCCGCTATCCCGGCGAGTTCGGCGGCGGCGTGATCGACCTGCAGTCGCTCAACATCCCCGACGAGCCTTTCTTCAAGCTCAGCGTGGGCGGTGGCTTCAACGACAACACCACCATGGAGAAGGGCCTGACCTATTACGGCGGCGGCGGCGACGACTTCTGGGGCTACGACGACGGCACCCGCAAGATGCCGCGCGCGCTCCAGGACGCCATCGGCACCGGCAAGCGGGTCGACCGCAACAACTTCAGCAACCAGGAACTCGCGACGATCGGCCGCAGCCTCGAGAACGCCAGCGTCAACGTGCTGCAGGAAAACGACAGCATCGACCCGGACGTCAATTTCGGCTTCAGCGCCGGCTGGTCCGCCGACATGGGCGACGACGCCCGCATCGGCTTCGTCGCCGTGGCTGGCTTCGAGAACGAGTGGCGCACCATCTTCGGCGACCAGGAGCAGGGCGTATTCCTCGGCCCTGACCTGGAAACGCTTGCCTACGGCAACGACTACGAGTTCCTTTCCACCCGCAACAACGCCCGCGTCAACGCGCTGCTCGGCGCCGGCTACGAGTGGGGGAACAACAGGATCGATCTCACGACCCTGTACGTGCACGACACGCTCAAGGAAGCCCGCAGCCGCGGCGGCATGGACTACATCAGCAACTACGGCTACCGCAGGGACGACACCCGCTGGTTCGAGCGCGGGATGGTCAACAACCAGATCAGCGGCTCGCACGAGTTCGGCGAGTACGGCGACCTCAAGGTCGAGTGGCGCGCCGCCCGGGCCCAGGCGACCCGTGACGTGCCCTACGAGAAGATGATCGGCTTCCGCGACGAAGGCGACGGCTACTGGGCCTACTCGGTCGGCAACCAGGAAAACTACACCCGCTTCAGCAAGGTCGAGGACGAGGTCGCCAGCGGCGGCGTCGACGTCACCTGGCGCCTGCCAATCGAGCGTGACGTCACGCTGAGCGGCGGTGCCTCGTACATGGACAACGACCGCAACGCCTGGTCGCGGGAGTTCAGGTACTTCGCGGGAGACGGCCCCGGCAACGGCGCCACCCTGCCCCACTACTTCCCGTACCAGCGCCCCGATTACCTGTTCTCCGACTACAACCTGAGCCAGGGCTGGTTGCGGTTGGAGGAGACCACCGGCCTAGCCGGCCAGGCCGCTTACGACGCCACGCTCAAAGTGCTCGGCACCTACCTGCAGGTCGACGGCGAGATCACCCCCAAGCTGCGCGGCACCCTCGGCGTCCGCTACGAGGACGCCACCCAGGCGGTGCATCCGTACAACATCTACACCGGTGCACGCGCCGAGGCCGTGGCGCCGCTCAAAAACGACTACATCCTGCCCGCGCTCACCCTGACCTGGAACGTCGCGGAGAACCGGCAGGTCCGCTTCGGTGCCTCGCAGACCATCGCCCGGCCCCAATTCCGCGAGCTCTCGCCACAGCTGTACACCGATCCCGACAAGGATCGCCAGCTCTACGGCAATCCCTATCTGGTCGACAGCGAACTGACCAACCTCGACGTCCGCTACGAGTGGTTCTTCGGCTCGGGCGAATACTTCACCGCCGGCCTGTTCCACAAGCAGATCGACAAGCCGATCGAATCGATCATGTTCACCGGCGGCGGTGACGAGCTGTGGCAGACCTTCGTCAACGCGCCCGAGGCCACGGTGTATGGCGCCGAGCTGGAGTTCAAGAAGTACTTCGACCCCGGCATCGCCGCGGAATGGTGGGACGGCAATCGCCTGTATCTGGCCACCAATTACACCTGGACGGACTCCGAGGTGAACGCAGGCGCGAACGACACGGTCGCCCTGGACGGCGGCAGCGGCACCACGCAGCCCGCACGCAGCCTGATCCTTGACGGCAGCCGGATGCAGGGCCAGTCGGAGCACATCGCCAACCTGCAGTTCGGCATCGAGAACACCGCGAGGGACCTGCAGGCCACGCTGATCGCCAACTACGTCAGCGAGCGCATCTCGGCCCGCGGCAACAACCTGCGCCAGGACGTCATGGAAGACCCGGGCCTGACCCTGGACCTCGTCCTGCGCAAGACCATGCGCTTTGGTGAAACGCCGGTGACCCTGGGCTTCGCGGCGCGCAACATCCTCGACACCGAGTACGACGAGTACATCGAGGGCGGCGGCGGCCAGAAGATCCACGTTTTGCGCTACGACCCGGGCGTGTCGTACTCGTTCAGCATCTCGACCGAGTTCTGACGAACCCTCTTCCCCCGTCTGCGGGAGTGTCCGGACGTGAGAGCCCTCTTCCTCCGCCCGCGGGGGAAGAGGCGCGACGGGCAAATGGGGGCAACGTGCGGGAGTGTCCCGTCAAGGCACTCCCCGCAAAACGACACGAATGTGTCAGTTGCAACAAGCCTGTCACGAAAGCTTCGCATCCTGTCGCGAGGGCGCAGCATCCTGCGCCACGACGCCCTTGCCCGTGCCCGCACTCCATTCCCTTCCCGACTTTCGCACCGCCCTTGACAGCTTCCGCAGGCCCGATGGCCTGCGGCGGGCGGTCGAGGTCGCCATCGTCGTGCTGCTGGCCTTCCAGGCGGCGCGCCTGGCCTGGCTGCTGCTGCCGCCCGCCCCGCCGGGCGCGCCCGCGATCGACGCTGCGACGGTCATCCGCGAGCAGCCCGGGCGCCTGGCCATCGATGCCTTCTACCCCGACCACAGCGCGGGCATCGCCGCCAGCGCCGACGCCTCCGGCCTGCGCCTGTTCGCGGTCCGCCCCGCCTCCGCCGGCGGCAGCGCCATCATCGCCATGCGCGAAGGCCCGCAGCGCTCGTACAGCACCGGCGAAGCCGTGGCACCTGGCGTGGCTTTGGCCGAGGTGCAAGCCGACCACGTGGTACTCGACAGCGGCGGGCGTCGCAGCGAACTCCGCTTCACGAAGCCCGACGCACGCCCCACGCCAGCCCGTCCGACAGCGGCGCATGCAGCCCCGCCACTCGCGCATACAGCACCAACATCCGCACCGGCCGCGGACACGGCCGACCCGGCGATCGACCCGGCGCAGTTGCTCGCCCAGATGGGCCTTCGCCCGGACGAAACCGATGGCCGGATCACCGGCTACACCGTGATCCCGCGCGGCGACGGCGCCGTGCTGCGCCAGGCGGGACTGCAGGCAGGCGACGTCCTGCTGTCGGTGAACAACGAGGCACTGGACGCCGAACGCTACGCCGAGCTCGCCAACAGCCTCTCCGGCGCGTCCTCGATCTCCCTCACCTACCGGCGCGACGGCCAGATCCGCAGCGCGACCCTGCAGGCCAAGACACCGTGAAGCAGCGACTCCTCGCTATCGCACTCGCCCTCGCGCTGGTCGCGCACCCGGCGCCCTTCGCCTTCGCCCAGGACACCGCGGGCGTGAGCGCGCAGGACGCCGATATCCGCGCCTTCATCCAGGACGTCGCACGCGCCACCGGCACCACCTTCATCATCGATCCCGCAGTGCAGGGCAGCGTCAACATCACCCGCGACGTGGCCATGGACGAGGCCGAGCTGCTGGGCGTGCTGCTCGCGGTGCTGCGCGCCAACGGCCTGGTGGCGGTGAGCGCGGGGCCGGGCGCCTACCGCGTGGTGCCCGACACTGACGCGGCGCAGCTGCCCGGCGGCGGCAGCGGTGGCTCGGCGTTCACCACCCAGGTGTTGCCGCTTTCAACCGTTGACGCCCGCATCGCCGCCGAAACGCTCAAGCCGTTGATCGGCCGCGGCGGCGTGGTGGTGCCGACGCCGCAGGGCAATGCGCTGCTGATCGCCGACTACGCCGACAACATCCGCCGCATCCGCGGCCTGGTGGCGCAGATCGACAGCGACACCGCCGGCATCGACACCGTGACCCTGCGCAACAGCTCGGCGCGCGAAGTGGCGGCGACGGTCAACCAGCTGTTCGGCGGCGGCGAAGGCCGAGGCGGCCAACTCTCGATCCAGCCGGTGGAAGGCAGCAACTCGATCGTGGTCCGCGGCGCGCCGACCGCGGTGCAGCGCGTGGTGCAGACCATCCTCGAACTCGACCGCCGCGCCGAGCGCACCGGCGGCGTGCGCGTGGTGCGCCTGCAGCATGCCAGCGCCGAGCAGCTGCTGCCGGTGCTGCAGCAGCTGGTCGGGCAGACGCCCGACGGCGAGGAGTCGGCAACGGGCAGCGCGGCGAGCGCCACGGGGGTCGCCACCGATGCGAACGCCGCACAGCTGATCACCGCCGTGCCCGGCAAACGCCCAACCATCGTCCGCTACCCCGGCTCCAACTCGCTGATCATCAACGCCGATCCGGAGACCCAGCGCCTGCTGGTCGACGTGATCACCCAGCTCGACACCCGCCGAGAGCAGGTGCTGGTGGAGGCGATCGTGGTCGAAATTTCCGATAACGCCGCAAAGCGCCTCGGCGCACAGTTGCTGATCGCGGGCAAGGAAGGCAGCAACATCCCCTTCCTCGCCACCCAGCACCCAGGTGCCAATCCCGGGATCATGCCGCTGGCCGCCGGCTGGTACGCGGAGCAGCGCCGCGGCGATGACGACGATGACGACAACGGCGTGCTCGACCTCGCCCGCCAGGCCGCGGTGCAGTCGCTCCTGGGCATCAACGGCGCGCTCGGCGGCATCGCCGGCAGCAACGACAACGCCACCTTCGGCCTGATCATCGACGCGGTGAACAGCGACACGGCGTCGAACCTGCTGTCGACGCCGTCGATCCTCACTCTCGACAACGAAGAGGCGCGGATCCTTGTCGGCCAGGAAGTGCCGATCACCACCGGCGAGGTGCTGGGCGACTCCAACAGCAACCCGTTCCGGACCACCGCGCGCCAGGATGTCGGCATCCAGCTCGAGGTCACGCCGCAGATCAACGCCGGCGGCGGCATCACGCTCACCCTGCGCCAGGAGGTGTCCTCGATCGCCGGGCCGGTGAGCGATGACTTCGCCGAACTGGTGCTCAACAAGCGCGAGGTCGAGACGCGGGTGCTGGTGGACGACGGCGAGATCGTCGCGCTTGGCGGCCTGCTCGACCAGAGCGACCGCAACACCGTGTCCAAGGTGCCGCTGCTGGGCGACATTCCGATCGTCGGCCACCTGTTCCGCCACAGGTCGCGCTCGCGCGACAAGACCAACCTGATGGTCTTCATCCGCCCGACCATCGTGCGCAGCACGGCGGACGCGCAGGCGATGAGTGCCGGGCGCTGGGACTACATGCGCAGCCAGCTGCCGGTGATGGGCGAGCGCGATAACGCGCTGGACGAGCTGGTGCGCGAATACCTGCGTACTGCGCCGCCGATGATGCCGGCGCCTGCCGCGACGCCCGGTGCCACGGCGACGCCCCTGCCGGCATCCGGCGACGACGACGCCACCGGCGACCACGCGCGATGAGCGAAGCGCTACCTGCCTTCGCCTACGGCTTCGCCAAGCATCACGGCGTGGTGCTGCTCGGCATGGGCGAATCGGGCGCGCATGCACGCGTCGGCCTGCGCGAGGACGCCGATCCCGCCGCGCTGCTGGAAGCGCGGCGCAGCCTCGGGGTCGAGCTTGAGGTCGAAGTCCTGCCGCGCAGCGCCTTCGACCGCCGGCTGTCGGAGCTCTACGCCGACGCCGCGCTGGCCGGCGGCGGCGAGTTCGAGCTTCCCGGCAACCTCGACGCCCTGGCCGGCGACATCCCCGCCACCGCCGACCTGCTCGACGCGCAGGACGATGCCCCGGTGATCCGCCTGATCAACGGCCTGATCGCCGAGGCCGCGCGCATCGGCGCCTCCGACGTCCACATCGAATCCTTCGAATCCGCGCTGGTGGTGCGCATGCGCGTGGACGGCGTGATGCGTGAAGCGCTGCGCCTGCCGGCGCGTATCGCGCCGCTGCTGGTGTCGCGCGTCAAGGTCATGGCGCGCCTGGACATCGCCGAAAAGCGCTTGCCGCAGGACGGCCGCATCGGCCTGGCCATGGGCAGCAAGGCGCTGGACGTGCGCGTGTCCACTTTGCCGGCGCGCGGCGGCGAACGCGTGGTGATGCGCATCCTCGACAAAGACCAGGACACGCTCACGCTCGACGGCCTGGGCCTGGAACCGCCGGTTCGCGCAGCGCTGGAACGCGCCCTGCGCGTGCCCAACGGCATCCTCCTGGTCACCGGTCCCACCGGCGCTGGCAAGACCACCACCCTGTACGCGGCGCTGGCCGCGCTCAACGACGGCCGCCGCAACATCCTCACCGTCGAGGACCCGGTGGAATACGCCGTCGACGGCGTCGGCCAGACCCAGGTCAACGCGCGGGTCGGCATGACGTTTGCCGCCGGCCTGCGCGCGATCCTGCGCCAGGATCCGGACGTGGTGATGGTCGGCGAAGTTCGCGACCCGGAGACCGCGCAGATCGCGGTGCAGGCCAGCCTGACCGGCCACCTGGTGCTGTCGACGGTGCACACCAACGACGCGCCCGGCGCGGTCACGCGCCTGCGCGACATGGGCATCGAATCCTTCCTGCTGGCGTCGAGCCTGCGCCTGGTACTGGCGCAGCGCCTGCTGCGGCGGCTGTGCGCGGCCTGCCGCCAGCCGATGGTCGACGACCCGGCCGCGATCCGTCTGCTCGGTCCTTCGGCGGCCGGCGCCACGCTCTACCGCGCCACCGGCTGCGCGCAGTGCAGCCACACCGGCTATGCCGGGCGCCTGGGCATCCACGAAGCGCTCGAGATCGATGAACCCATGCGCCAGCTGATCGGCTCCGGTGCCGACGAGGACGCGCTGGCGGCACAGGCCTTCGCCACCGCCGGCCGCCTTGGCGACGCCGCGCGCAACGCCGTGCTGCGCGGCGACACCACGCTCGAGGAAGCCATGCGCGTCACCCGCCAGGAGCTGCAGGACCATGGCGGCGTTTGAGTACTCCGCGCTCGACGTGCAGGGCCGCAACCGCGAGGGCGTGCTCGACGCCGGCAACGCGTCCGAAGCGCGGCGCCTGCTTGAAGGCCGGCGCCTGCTGCCGGTGCGGGTCGAACCCGCCACCGAGCGCGCGGAGAAGACGGCGCGCCTTGGCGGCCGCTTCAGCGCCAAGGACCTGACCCTCCTCACCCGCCAGCTCGCCACCCTGGTGGCGGTGGCACCGCTGGAAGAAGCGCTGCGCACGATCGGCAGCCAGTCCGAACGCGCGCCGGTGCGGCGCGTGGTGATGGCCACCCACGCGCGCGTGGTCGAAGGTTTCCGCCTGTCCGATGCGATGGCGCGCGAAGGCCGCGCCTTTCCGCCGCTGTATCGCGCCATGGTCGCCGCCGGCGAAGGCACCGGTGCCCTGCCCGCCATCCTGGAACGCCTGGCCGACCTGCACGAACGCGACCAGCAGGTGCGCAGCAAGCTGGTCTCGGCCCTGGTCTATCCGGCGGCGCTGGCGGTGACCGCGGTGCTGGTGGTGATCGCATTGATGGTCTTCGTGGTGCCCAAGGTGGTCGAGCAGTTCGAGTCGATGGGCCGCGAGCTGCCTCTGCTCACGCGCATCGTGATCGGCATCTCCGACCTGCTTTCGACGTGGTGGCTGCCGATGCTGGTGTTGCTGGCGGCCACCGGGTTCGCCGCGGTGCGGCTGCTGCGCAGGCCCGTTGTCCGCCGCCGCTTCGACGCCGCCCTGCTGCGCCTGCCCCTGCTCGGCCGCATCCTGCGCGACGTCCACGCCGCGCGCATGGCGCGGACGCTGGCCACCATGTCCGAAAGCGGCCTGCCGCTGATCGAAGGCCTGGCGATCACCGCGCGCACGGTCGGCAACACCGTGCTGCGCGAAGCCACGGAATCGATGGTCGAGGTCATCCGCGAAGGCGGCAGCCTGTCGCACGCGATGAAGCGCGCCGCGGTGTTCCCGCCGACCCTGCTGTACATGGCCACCAGCGGCGAGGATAGCGGGCGGCTCGCAGCGATGCTCGACCGCGCCGCCGACTACCTGGAACGCGAGTTCAACACCTTCACCACGGCGGCGATGAGCCTGCTCGAACCCCTGATCATCATCGTGCTCGGCGCGGCGGTGGCGGTGATCGTGCTCGCCATCCTGCTGCCGATCCTGCAATTCAACGCCCTCGTGGCGGGCTGACGGAGGACCACATGCAAAGCCGCGACACACGCACTCCCATCCATTCCGGCACCGGCGGCCGGCATCGCGCCGCCGGCTTCACCCTGGTCGAACTGATGGTGGCCATCGTCATCATCGGCTTGCTGTCGACGGTGGTGATGATCAACGTCATGCCCAGCCAGGACCGCGCCATGACCGAAAAGGCGCGCGCCGACATCTCGGTGCTGGAGCAGGCGCTGGAGACCTATCGCCTGGACAACCTCGCCTACCCGAACACGGGGCAAGGGCTCGACGCCCTGCTTGACGCGCCGTCCGGCCTCGCGCGGCCCGAGCGCTACCGCAAGGGCGGCTATATCCGCCGCCTGCCCGACGATCCCTGGGGCCAGGCCTACCAGTACCGCCAGCCCGGCCGCAGTGGCGGTTTCGATGTCTTCTCTTTCGGTGCCGACGGTGCCGAGGGCGGCGAAGGCGACAACGCCGACATCGGCAACTGGCGCTGAGGCGAAGGCATGCGGCGCGCGCGCGGGTTCACCCTGGTCGAGCTGATGGTGGTGCTGCTGGTCATCGGCCTGGCCGGCGCGGCCGTGGCGCTGACGCTGCCCTCCAGCGACGACGCCCTGGCGAAGGAGGCGGAAACCTTCGCCGCGCGCCTGGCCCACGCCCGCGACGAGGCGATCCTCGGCATGCGCACGGTGGAGGTCCGCGTGACGGCGGGTGGCTACGGATTCTCGCGCCGGCGCTTCGATGGCTGGCAGCCGCTCGACGGCCGCGCCTTCGCCAGCGTGGACTGGGCGCCGGGCACTCAGCCGCGGCTTCCGCGGCGCGAGGCCGGGGTCTCGTTCCGCTTCGACCCCACTGGCGCGACGACGCCGCAAAGCCTGGTGCTGCTACGCGAAGGGCGGCGCGCGCGCGTGGCGGTGGGCGGTGGCGGCGAGGTGGAGATCGATGGCGTCGCCCGCTGACCCACGCGCCGCCGGCTTCTCGCTGATCGAGATGCTGGTGGCGCTCGCCGTGTTCGCGCTGGCCGTGCTTGGCCTGCTCAACCTCGCCGGCGAAAGCACGCGGACCGCGGTCGCGATCGAGGAGAAGGTGCTGGCCGCGGTGGTCGCGGACAACGTTGCCGTCGACGCCGCGACGCTCGACCTGCGCGCGCTTGCCGGCGACGCCGCGGGCAGCGAGGAGGCCGGCGGCGTCGCCTGGCGCTGGAGCCGCAGCACCACGCCGACCGCCGATCCGGCGCTGCTGCGCGTCGACATCAGGGTGTCGCCACCCGGCGGGGAGCGCGTGGCCGCCGAGGTGTCGCTGTTCCGGAGCGTGCCGCAGTGAGCCGCGCCGCCCCGCGAGGTGGCGCGCGTCCCGTTCGTGCGCCCGGTGCGGCCCCCGCCATGCGCGGGCAGCGCGGCTTCACCTTGCTCGAAGTGATGGTTTCGCTGGCGCTGTTCGGCCTGATCGCGGCCGCCGGCGTCGCCGCCATGGCCTACGCCGTCGACAGCCAAGGCGTGCTGCGTGCGCGCATGGACCGGCTGGGCGAGTTCCAGCGCGCGCGTGCGCTGCTGCGCGCGGACCTCTCGCAGGCCGCGCTGCGGATGGTACGGCGCGCCGATGGCAGCAACGCACGCGACGCCTTCACCGGTGGTCGCCCGGGTGAACCGGGGCCGCTGTTCGCCTTCGTCCGTCGCGGCCTGGAGAATCCGGATGGCAGCCCGCGCGCATCGCTGGAATACGTCGAATACCGCATCGTCGACGGCCGCCTGGAGCGCAGCGCGCGCACGGCCGTGGACGGCGCCGTTCCGCCATCGGCGCGGGTGCTGATCGACGGCATTTCGGCTGCACGCGTGGCCTACCTTTCCGGCGAACGCTGGAACGACGGCTGGCACGGCGGCACCACGGACCTGCCGGCGGCGATCGAACTGGAGCTCGAGCTCGACGGCATCGGCGGCGTGCGCCAGCGATTCCTGCTTCCGGGGATCGCGCAGTGAACCGTTCCTGCCGGCACGGGCCAGGCCGCGGGCACACTGCGTCCATCGTGTGCGAACGGGGCGCCGCGCTGCTGACCGTGCTGCTGCTGGTGGCGGTGATGGCCGTGCTGCTGGTGGCGGTGCTGGACGACATCCGCTTCGGCCTGCGCCGCACCGGCAACGCGCAGGCGCTGGTCCAGGCCCAGTGGTACGCGCTCGGCAGCGAGGCGCTGGCGCGCTCGCGCATCGCGCAGCTTGATGCCGGCGACCGCCGCACCACCCTGGTTGGAAACTGGAACGGCCGGCCCTTCGTGTTCCCGATCGATGGCGGCGCGATGCGCGTGCGCATCGACGACGGCACCGCTTGCTTCAACCTCAACAGCGTGGTCGAAGGCGTGGCCGGGCAATGGTCGCGGCGCGAGGCGGGCGTGCGCCAGTACCTCGCGCTGCTGCGGGCGCTGGAGTTCGATCCGGTGCAGGCAGCCACCCTGTCCGACGCCCTGGTGGACTGGATCGACAGCGATCAGCTGCCGGGGCCGGCGGGAGCGGAGGACGCGGCCTATGCCACGCGTGGCCCCGGCCATCGCACCGCCGGCGCCCTGCTCGCCGAAGCCAGCGAGCTGCGCGCGATCGCCGGCCACGACGCCGCGGCCTACGCGCGCCTGCGCCCCCATGTCTGCGCGCTGCCCGACAGCACGCTGGCGCCGGTGAACGTCAACACCCTGGAAGACGATGACGCCGTGGTGCTGGCGATGCTCAGCGACAACGCCCTCGACATCGGCGCCGCGCGACGCGTGATCGCCGCGCGCCCGGCCGGCGGCTGGTTGGACGTGACCGCGTTCGCGACCCAGCCGCCGGTGCTGGCGGCGCGGCTGTCCAACCCCGTGCTGGAGCAGCTTCGCGTGCGCACCCGCTATTTCAAGCTCCGCACGGAAGTGGAATACAACGGCGCCGAAGTGGTGCTGAGCGCGCTGCTCGACAGCGACTCCGATGGCCCCGCGCGCCTGGTGGCGCGCCGATGGACACACGACGAATGAGCAATCGCATCCTGTTCCTGCCCGCCGATCCCGCGGCGTCGGCCACCTGCCTGGGCCTGGCCGACGATGGCCGCGTGCTGTCGCGGACCGACATGCCGCCAGGGACCGTGGCGCCGGCGATGGCCACCGCGACGCGCACCGTGCTGGTGGTGCCTGGCGACGCCGTGCGCATCGACCGCATCGCACTGAAGGCGCACACCGCGGCCCAGGCGCGCGCGGCGGCGCAGGCCCTGCTCGCCGAGCGGCTGGCGCGCCCCGCCGCGCTGCACGTCGCTCTCGACGCCGGCGCCGCGGATGGAACCCGCACCATCGCGTCCGTGGAGCCCGCGGCCCTGCGCGAGTGGCTGGCGCGCGCGGCGGGCTTCGGCCTGCGCGCCGACGCCGCGGTCCCGGAGCAGCTGCTGCTGCCGCCGCCCTCCGGCGACGCGGACCCCGTGCAGGTGCTGGACGCGGGCGAGCGCTGGCTGGTGCGCGGCCCCGGCCTCGCCTTCTGCACCACGCCGGCGCTGGCGGCGCAGGTGCTGGTCGGACGGGAGCAGCTGCGGCTCCCGGGGGACCTGGCGGCCTGCGCCGCGCGCGCGCTGAATCCGGAAGTCGACCTGCTGCAGGGCGCGTTCGCGCCGGCTTCCGTGCACGACGGGCATGCGACGTGGCGGCGCCTGGCCTGGCTTGCCGCCGCCCTGGTCGCGTCGCCCCTGGTCCTCGTGGCGGCGCAGGCGCTGCGCCTGGAGCTGGCCGCGCACGCGCTGGAATCGCGCGCCGGGGCCCTGGTGCGCGACGCCCTGCCTGGCCACGCCGCCGGCACCGGCACCGGCACCGGCACCGGCGCAGACGCGCTCGCGCGCCAGCTCCAGGCCGTGCGCGAGCCGCATGCGTTCACGGCCGCGAGCGGCGCGCTGTTCGCCGCCGTCGCCGGCCGCGCCGGGACCCACCTGGTCGAACTCGAATACCTGCGCGGCGACCGCCTGCGCGCGGTCGTGTTCCACGCCGCGCCCGACGACATCGAGGCCATCCGCGGCGCACTTGCCGCCGACGGGTGGACGCTGGTGGAGGGCGGCAGCGGCGACGCCCCCGGCGGCCTGCATACCGGCCTGGCCCTGGAGCCTTCGGCATGACCATCGACACCCGGATCCGGAGCTGGTGGCGGGGCCGCGAACCCCGCGAGCGGGTGATGCTGGCGGTGATGGCCGCGCTGCTGGCGGCCTTCGCCTGGTGGTACGGCCTGCTGTGGCCACTTCAGGCGCTGCGCGAAGGCGCCGAAGACCGCCACGCGCGCGCCATCGCCGGCGTGCAGCAGGTCGAAGCCGAGGTCGCGATGCTGGCCGGTTCCCGCGGCTCATCGCCACCTGCCGGCGGCGAAGCCCTGCAGCGGCGGATCCTCGACAGCGTGCGCGAAGCCGGCCTCGCCCCGAGCCGCCAGCGCAGCGCCGCCGACGGCGCCTTCGTGCTCGATTTCGAGCGCGTGGCCTCGCCCGCGCTGCATGGGTGGCTCGGCCAACTGGCCGGGCGCGATGGCATCGCCCCCTCGTCGCTGCGCGTCGAGCGTGCCGACGGCGGCCTGCGCGCCGAAGTCGGCTTCGGCGGGGCGGCGCCATGAGCAGCCGTCACCTGGCGGCGTGGTTCGCCGGGGCCTTCGCGGTCGCCCTGCTGCTCGCGGTGCCGCTGCAGCTGGTGCTGCCACGCCTGCCGCTGCCGCCCGGGCTGTCGGCGGTGGACGCCGGCGGCAGCCTGTGGCGCGGCGAACTGCGCCAGCTGCGTTGGCACGGCGCGGCGTTCGGCGACGTCGGCACGCGACTGTCGCCGCTGCCGCTGCTGGCCGGCCGCCAGCGCCTGCGGCTGCACACGCCGGAGGCCCTGCTGGTGCTCGAAGGCGGGCGCCTGCGCGGCATCGACGGCGGCAACGGCGTGCTGCCCCTGCCGGCGCCGCCGGGACTCGGCCTGCGCGCCTCGCTCGAGGACGTGCGGCTGCTGTTCGACGGCGAAGCCTGTCGCGAGGCCGGCGGCCGCGTGCGGATCGAAGCCACGCTGCCCGGGACCGGTCCTGCAGGGCACGCGTTTCCGCCGATGCTGCTCAGCGGCAGCCCGGCCTGCGAAGGCCGCACCGGCTCGCTCGCCCTGCTTCCGGAGGATGCCGGCGGCCGCCTGCACCTGGAAGCCACCTTCGCCATCGAGGCCGACGGACGCTACACCCTGCAGACGCTGGCCCGCAGCGACGAGCCCGCGCTGCGCCTGGCGCTGCTGGCCGCCGGCTTCCAGGAGGCTCCGGGCGGCCTCAGCCGCGTGGACACGGGCCAGCTGGGCGGCTGAGCCGCGGCCGCGGCCGCGGCCGCGGGTGCGGGTGCGGGTTGGCGGGTTGGCGGGTTGGCGGGTGTTCTGGCGGCCAGGCCGCGGCGGCGCCATACGCTGCGTTCCAAGGCCGCTCACGGTGCGCGCGTTAAACTCCATCGCCCCCCTGATGACCGGATCGTGACGTCCCGATGAAATTCCTGTTGCTGCCGATCGCCCTGGCCGCCGCCTGCTGCCTTCCCGCCCACGCCGAGATCCCGCTGGGCACCGTCGCCGGCTCCGACGTCGCATTCGAAGGCATGTTCCAGGTCGACGGCTACTGGTTCGACAATGACCTGATGGACCTGGACGGCCGCGACGACGGCCGCGACCGCGCCACCGGCGTGCGCCGCTTCGAACTGGTGCTCAAGGGCAGCGGCCCCGGCAACCTGTCCTGGGTGCTGGGCTACGACGTCGAAGGCGAAAGCTACCTCGACAACAACCTGTCCTGGCGCTTCGGCGGCGACGACGGCCCCAGCCATACCCTGCTGCTCGGCCAGTCCAAGCAACTCAACGGACTGGAAGAACTGTCCTCGGCCAAGAACAACGACTTCATCGCCAAGGCCGCCGCCACCGGCACCTTCGCCACCGGCCGCCGCCTGGGCGCGACCTGGAGCTACGACGCCGGCGGCCACGGCGCCACGCTGGGCTGGTTCGGACGCAACCTCGACCACGATGCCCACGGTGCGGGCTACGGCCTGCGCACCTGGTGGGCACCAGTCCGCGACGAAGGCCAGGTGCTGCATCTCGGCCTCAGCCACGTCGACCGCGATACCGACAGCGACCAGCTGCGCCTGCGCGCGCGCCCTAACGCCGACTTCGCCGAACGCCTGGTCGACAGCGGTCCGATGGCCGACGTCGACCGCCTGGCCACCACCGGACTCGAGGCGCTGTGGATCCGCGGCCCGCTGAAGCTGCAGGGCGAGTACTTCCTCGCCCGCGGCGATCGCATCGATGCATCCGCCTACGACACCAGCGGCGGCTACGCCAGCGCGATGTGGACACCGGGCGGTACCACCTGGGACTACCGCGGCGGCCTGCCGCGCACCCAGGTGGGCGACAGCGGGCTCTGGCAGCTGGGACTTCGCTACGACCAGCTCGACCTGGACGACGGCGCCGTGCGCGGCGGCCGCATGGAGGCCTGGACCGTGGGCGTCAACTGGTACTGGCGCAGCAACGCCAAGCTGGCCCTGAACTACGTCGACGTCGCCAGCCGCCGCACGGACGCCGCCAGCGGCGCCGTGGTCAGCGACGACCCGTCGATCGTCGAAGCGCGGGTGCAGCTGCACTGGTAGCGCGACTCGCGCGCGGGCCCGCGGCACGCATCGAACCGGGTCACACCGCGGTCATATTCCTGCAACAGGCGCGACACCGCCAGGCGCCAGGCTTCGGTCAAACCGGAGCCCCGCATGCACTACACCATCGTCACCGAGACCTATCCGCCCGAAGTCAACGGCGTAGCGCTCACCGTGCAGGAGCTGGAGCGCGGACTCCGCGCCCGCGGCCACGAGGTCGAGGTCGTGCGCCCGCGGCAGCATCGGGGTGAAACCGGGGCCGCCGGCCACGTGCTGGCCCGCGGCGTCCGGGTGCCGTTCTACGCCGGCCTGCGCTTTGGCCTGCCCTCGGTCGCGAAGCTTCGCCGCCGCTGGCGCCGGCAGCGCCCCGACGCGGTGTACATCGCCACCGAGGGCCCGCTGGGCTGGTCGGCGATGCGCGCCGCCAAGGCGCTCGGCATCCCCGTGGCCTCGGGCTTCCACACCCGCTTCGACCACTACATGCGCGACTACGGCGTGGCGTTCATGCAGCCGCTCGCGCTGGCCTGGATGCGGCGCTTCCACAACGGCTCCGCCGCCACCCTGGTACCGACCAGGGAGCTGTGCGCCGAGCTTGGACGCCTGGACTTCGAACACGTGGTGCACCTGCCGCGCGCGGTCGACACCCGGCGCTTCGACCCGGCGCACCGCGACGTCGCGCTGCGCGCCCGCTGGGGCCTGGGCCCCGACGACCTCGCCGTGGCCTACATCGGCCGAGTGGCCGCGGAAAAGAACCTCGACCTCGCGGTCCGCGCCTTCCGCAGGCTGCAGGAACTGCGGCCGGACGCGCGCTTCGTCTGGGTGGGCGAAGGCCCCGAGCTCGCGCGGATCCGCGAGGCCAACCCGGACTTCATCTACTGCGGCCTGCAGCGCGGCGACGACCTTGCCCGCCACTTCGCCAGCGCCGACCTGTTCCTGTTCCCGAGCCTCTCCGAGACCTTCGGCAACGTCACCATCGAGGCCATGGCCAGCGGCGTGGCGACCGTCGCCTTCCGCTACGGCGCCGCCGCCGAACACCTGCGCCACGGGCTGCACGGCGCGGCGATCGAGCTGCACGACGAAGCCGCCTTCATCGATGCCGCCTGCCGGCTTTCGCTCGAGGACCGTTCGCGTCGCGACATGGGCCAGGGCGCGCGCATGGCGGTGCAGCCGCTGCGGCCGGCCCAGGTCGCCCCCGATTTCGACGCCATCCTGCGGGGAATCGCCCGCGACCGGAGCCACGCCGATGTCCACCCTGCCCTCGCATGACCGCCGGCTTTGGGCCGACAGTTTCCTCTGCCTGCGCACCAACGGCTGGTGCGCGCGCAGCGGCGTGCTTCGCGTCTTCGCAGCGGTCAGCCGCGCCGGCGACGGGGTGGCCTGGTACCTGCTGATGGCGGCGATGGTGCTGGTGGATGGCCTGGACGGCCTGCGCGCCTCGGCGCACATGGCCGCCACCGGCGCCGTCGCGCTGCTGCTGTACAAGGGGCTCAAACGCTGGACGCGGCGCCCGCGGCCCTATGCCGCCGACGTCCGCATCCGCGCCTGGATCGCGCCGCTGGACGAGTTCAGCTTCCCGTCGGGCCACACCCTGCACGCGGTCGCCTTCACCATCGTCGCCCTGGCCTACTACCCGCCGCTGGCCTGGCTGCTGCTGCCGTTCACCGCGATGGTCGCCCTGTCGCGCGTGGTGCTGGGCCTGCACTGGCCCAGCGACGTGCTTGCCGCCACCGTGATCGGCTCGCTGCTCGGCGGCGGCGCGCTGTGGCTGGGTTCGCACGTCCCGGGCCTGTCCTGAGCGCACGCGTTCAGCGGCCCGAGGACGGCAGCGCCGCGCCCACGCGGTACCAGTCGATCCGGCGTGTGAGGACCATGATCGCCGCCAGCACCACGAACAGCAGGCCGGCACCCAGCACCAGCGCATTGTCCTCGGAGACCAGCAGGCCATAGAGGGCCGCATAGAGCAGGGCCAGCATCGCCGCGAAGCCCGCGCCGCGCATCGCACCACCGAGCACCGCCGCAAGGTAGAAGCCGATCAGCCCGATGCACGCGGCCGCCGCCGACAGGTAGGCGAACCCGAACGGGATGTGCTCGCCCAGGCTGACCAGCAGCAGGAAGAAGATCGCGATCGCCAGGCCCACCAGTCCGTACTGGATCGGGTGGATCGGCTGCTGGCGGATCAGCTCGAACATGAAGAAGGCGACGAAGGTCAGCAGCACGAACAGCACGCCGTATTTGGTCGCCCGCTCGGCCTGCAGGTAGGCGTTCACCGGGTCGACCAGGGTGATGCCGGCGGCGTCGGGATCCGGGCTCCAGTGCAGCGACGGACCGGCGTCGCCCAATGACGCATGCCGGCGATAGCGGCGCTGGGCGTCGGTGGCGAGCGACGCCACCTTCCACTGCGCGCGGAAGCCGGCGCCGTCGCGGTCGTGCACCGGCGACAGCCCTTCGAAGCGCGGATGCGGCCAGCTCGAGCGCAGGCGCAGGTCGTTGTCGCGCGCCAGCGGCATCATCGCGAATGACTCGGTGCCACGCAGTTCAATGTCCAGCCGGGTCTCGAAGGCGAGCCGTGCGCCCGCCGCCGGGGCCGGCAGGCGCGCATGCACGCCGGGACCGTCCTCGTGGCCGATGCCCTGCGCCAGCGGCAGCGCACGACCACCGAACTGCATCCGCGGCAATTCGCGCAGGCCGCGCACGTCGGCGATGCCGAAGGCCAGCCAGGGTTCGCCGATGCTTCGCTCGGCGCCCTCGGGCCCGTCATCGGGAACGCTTGCGTCGAAGCGCGCCTGCACCGCGCCCTGCCACTGGTAGACGCGGACCTCGTGCAGGCCGCGCCTGCGGGTCTCGGGCACCAGTTCACCGTCCACCACCAGGGTCTCGGGGAAGAACGTCCAGTGCCGCGTGCGCCGCCGCAGCGTGGTGCGCATGACGCCGGCGGCGTCGGCCACCTGCTCGCGCACGTTCTCGGTATAGGGCACCACCAGCACCGGCCCCGACACCACCTGGCGGCCGCCGAAGCTGGCCGCGATGCTCGCCACCGCTTCCGCGCGTCGTGACTGCCGTTCCTCCACCACGCCGCCCACCATCGCCAGCGGCACCAGGATGGCGAGCGTCATCGCCGCAACCATCAGGATCTTCAACCACAGTCTCATGTCCAGTCCTCCCGGGAAGTGCGGGCAGCCTGGCGGGACAGCGTGTGTGGAGTGCGGGGTGACGGTGAGGCGAGTGTGAAGTCGGCGATCAGCCAGCGGGCAGTTCGATGCCGGCAAGCGCACCGCCGCCGTCGCGATTCCGCAGCGACGCCCGGCCACCATGCAGCTTGGCGACCTCGGCGACGAAGGTCAGGCCGATGCCGCTGCTGCGGCCGGCATCGCCCGGGCGCGACAGCGAATAGAAGCGCTCGAACACTTGGTCCAGCGCGTAGTCCGGGACGCCCGGGCCGTCGTCGGAAACGTCCACCGCCACGCCGCCGTCGCGCGCGCGCAGCGCCAGCAAGACCCTGCCGCCGCGCGGCGAGAACGCGATCGCGTTGTCGACCAGGTTCTCCAGCGCCTGGCGCAGCAGGAACGCATCCCCGACCGGCGAGGGCAGCGGTTCATCGGCCTCGAGTTCGAGCACGACGCCATCGGCACGCAGCCGGGGCGCGACTGCTTCAGCGACATCGCGCGCGATCGACGCCAGGTCCACCGGCGCCGGATCCTCGATGCGCTGGCGGTGCTCCACCGCGGCCAGCGCCAGCAGCTTGTCGATCATTGCGGCCATGCGTTCGCTCTGGGCGCCGATGTTGGCGGCGAAGCGCCGGCGGTCGGCTTCGGGCAGCGGTGACTCAAGCAGCTCGGCCGAGCCGCGGATCGCCGCCAGCGGCGACTTCAGCTCGTGGGTCAGCGTGTGCACGTAGCGCTCGACGTAGCGGCGATCTTCGAGGCGTTCGCGCATGGTCTGCAGCGCGCGCCCGAGGTCGGCGAACTCGCCCGCCGAGCGCGGCAGCACCGCGCGCCGCCCGGCGGTGACCGCGTCGGCATAGCCGCGCAGGCCGCCGAGCTGGCGCGAGAGCCACCAGGCCGCGGACAGGCCCACCAGCAGCGCGCTGCCCAGCAACACCATGCCCCAGCGCAGGATCACCGCTTCGCTGCGGGCGATGAACGGCGCCATCGCACGGTTGGGCTTGGACACGGTGAGCACGCCGGCGATGCGCGCGCCGTCGCGGATCGGCGCGGCGACGTGCATCACCGAGCTGGCGTCGTCATCCGGGTCGCTGCGCGTGGAGCGCGCGCCGTAGCGCCCGCGCAGGGTCAGGTGGACGTCGTTCCAGCGCGAGTAGTCGGCGCCCAGGTCGCGGCCGGCGGAATCGAACACCACGATGCCGCGGTCGTCGGTCACCGTCACCCGATAGTTCACGTCGCGCTTCTCGAAGCCCCAGATGCCGGCGCCGATGTCGCGCCCTGCCAGCGCCCGGATGCGGGTCGCGAAGCGGCCGTCATCGATGCGGCCCGACAGCAGGTCGTCGGTGGCGAGTTCGGCCAGCACGTTGGCGGTATCCACCAGGGTGTCCTCCATCGCCTGGCGCACGCCGGGCTTCACCTCGCGCAGGAACACCTGGCCCAGCAGCAGCGCCGCCAGCGCCACGATCAGGAAATAGCCCAACAGGATGCGCAGGCCGATGCGCACCGGACTCAGTCCACGTCCAGCGAATAGCCGATGCCGCGATGCGTGCGCACCGGTTCGACGCCGGCGTCGACCGCGCGCAGCTTGCCGCGCAGCGTCTTGACGTGGGTATCGACGGTGCGTTCGCCGCTGTCGAGGGCGTCGTCCCAGGCGCGGTCGAGCAGCTGCGCGCGACTGAGGATGGCGCCGGGGCGGCGCAGCAGCTCGGCGAGCAGGGCGTATTCGTAGCGGGTCAGGTCCAGCAGTACGCCCGTGAAACGGACCCGGCGCGCGGCGGGATCGTGTTCGAAGCGGCCATGCCTGGCGGGTGCAAGGGCGGACTCGGCCTGCGCCCCGCGCCCGTCTGCGGCCGCCGGATGCCGCCGCAATCGCGCCCGCACGCGCGCCGCCAGTTCGCGCAGGGAGAACGGCTTGGCGATGTAGTCGTCCGCGCCCAGCTCCAGGCCCAGCACCCGGTCGACCTCGTCGCCGCGCGCGGTCAGGAACACCACCGGCACCGCGCTGAAGGCGCGCAGCTGCCGGCAGACCTCGAAGCCGCCGATGTCCGGCAGGCCGACGTCGAGCAGCACCAGGTCGATGCCGCCGGCGCGCACCCGTACGGCGACGCCGCCACCCAGCAGAAGATGCTCGACCACGTGGCCCTCGGCCCGCAGGGCGTAAAGCACGGCCTCGGCAATCGCCGGATCGTCCTCGACCAGCAGCAGGGTGGATGGCGTCGTCGGCGCGTGCGCGGGCATGGCGCGCAGCATACCGGGGCCGCGGGCCGGCGCAGGACCGGTATCCTTCGCCGATGAATTACCGCCACGCCTTCCACGCCGGCAACCACGCCGACGTCCTCAAGCACGTCGTCCTGCTGGCCCTGTGCGATGCACTGGTGGCCAAGCCGGCGCCGCTGTTCGCGCTCGACACCCACGCCGGCCGCGGCCTGTACCACCTTGCCGGCGCCAGCGCGAAGCGCACCGGCGAGGCCGACGACGGCATCGCCCGCCTGTTCGCCGAGACGCCGAAGGACCCGCTGCTGCGCCGCTACCTGGACGCCGTCCGCGCCTGCCGCCAGTTGCACGGCGCCGATGCCTACCCGGGCTCGCCATGGCTGCTCGCGCACGCGCTGCGCGCCGACGACCGCATCGCCTGCTGCGAACTGCAGCCGGAGGAAGTCAAGGTCCTGGGCGCCACCTTCGCCGACGACCGCCGCGTGCGCGTGCAGGCCGGCGACGGCTATGCCGCCATGCGCGCCCTGCTGCCGCCGCGCGACGGCGACACCCGCATCGGGCGCGGCCTGGTGCTGGTCGACCCGCCCTACGAAAGCCAGTTGGCCGAGTTCGATGATTCCCTGGCCGCGATCCGCGACGGCCTGCGGCGCTTCCCGCAGGGCGTGTTCGCGCTCTGGTACCCGATCAAGCTGCGGCGCACGCTTGGGCCGTTCCAGCGCCGCGCCGCCGACCTGCCGGCGAAGTCCGCGCTGCTGGCCGAACTGATGGTGCGCCCGGACGACTCGCCGCTGCGCATGAACGGCAGCGGCCTCATGGTGGTCAATCCGCCATGGCAGTTGGACGCCGTGCTGGAGCCGGCGCTGGCAGCCCTGGCCCGGGCCCTGGGCGAACGCGGCGCGAGCGCGCGCCTGCACTGGCTGCGCAGCCCCCCCTGAACCCCACCGGCCGCGGCCGCATGCACGCCCGCTGCCGGCCGTCGGGGCCGGGATGTAGAGGCCGGCTTCACTTCGACCGTGACAGCATCCGCTCCATGGTCGCAAGAAACCGCCTTCCGCCGTGGCACGAGGAGATCCGCCTCGGCAACGGCCGTGACGTCCTGATCCGCCCCATCCGCTCCGAGGATGCGCCCGTGCTCCGTGCCGGCTTCGAGCTGATGGAGCCCGGGGAACTCGGTCGCCACCTGCTTGCCGGCGCCGATGCCATGGGCGCGGAAGAGGCCATGCGCCTCGCCCAGCCCGATGCGCGCACCGCCTTCACCCTGGTCGTGTCCGAGCCGCTGCCGCCGGGCGAGGCGATGCTCTCCGGCCTGGCCCACGCCGCCGTGGTCCCCGGCACGCGCGAGGCGCGGTTCGCGATCCTCGTCGGGCGCAACGTCGCCGGCATGGGGCTCGGCCGCCACCTCATGCGCCGCGTCACGCGCTGGGCGCGCGGCAAGCGGCTCGATGCGGTGCACGGCGACGTGCTCGAGGACAACGGTCCCCTGTTGGACCTGGCGCGCTCCATGGGCTTCGAGCTGGTCGAGGGCGCCGACCCGGGCTTCGTTCGCCTGCGCCTGCCCTTGGCCGCGACCACGCCGGTTGCCGGCGTCGACAGGACCACGGGTTAAACTGCGCGCCCTCGCACCGGCGGCGCCACGCCGTCGGCGCCGCCGCCTTTCCGCGCGTTGAATGACCGACAAGACTCCCCCAGCCAGCTCCGCCCCCCTCCTGCTGCCCCGTCCCCCGCTGCCCGGTCCCGGGCGCCCGCGGGCGTGGTGGCGCGCACCGGCCTCGCGCTCGGCGCTGGCCTGGTTCGTGGCCGCGGCCGCGCGCGCCCACGACGGCGTGCTGCTGGCGGTGGCGCGCGACAACCATGCGGCGACCCAGATAGAGGCCGACCTGCAGACGCTCCTCGGCGCCGACCCCACGCTGCCGGTGCTTGGCTTCCCCGACTGGGAGACCCTGCCCTACGACCGCTTCAGCCCGCACCCGGAAATCGTCTCGCAGCGCCTGGCCACCCTGCGCCGGCTGCCGACGATGACGCGCGGCGTGCTGGTGGTGCCGGTGCAGACGCTGATGCAGCGCCTGCCGCCGCTGTCCTACGTCATCGGCAACAGCTTCGACCTGCGCGTGGGCCAGCGCCTGGACCTCGACGCCGAGAAGCGCCGCCTGCACGCGGCCGGCTACCGCAACGTGCCGCAGGTCTACGATCCCGGCGATTTCGCAGTGCGCGGCGCCCTGCTCGACGTCTATCCGATGGGCGAGGCGGCGCCGTTCCGGGTCGAGCTGCTGGACGACGAGATCGACACCATCCGCGTCTTCGACCCCGAGAGCCAGCGCTCGCTGGACAAGGTCCAGGCGATCCAGCTGATGCCCGGCCGCGAGGTCCCGCTCGACGAGGCATCGCGCGGGCGGGCCCTGGACGCGCTGCGCGAACGCTTCGACATCGACACCCGGCGCAGCGCGCTGTTCCAGGACCTGAAGGCCGGCGCGGCGCCGGCGGGCATCGAGTACTACCTGCCGCTGTTCTTCCCCGACGGCGCCACCGCCACCCTGTTCGACTACCTGGGCGAGGCCACCCTGCCGCTGGTGGACGAGGGCGCGCCGGCCGCGGCCGATCACTTCTGGGCCCAGACGGAGCAACGCCACGAGCAGCGGCGCCACGACGTCGAGCATCCCGTGCTGCCGCCTGGCGCGCTGTGGCTGGCGCCGGACGAACTGCGCGCGCGCTTCAACGACGCGCCGCGGATCGAGCTCGCGGGCGCCGACCATCCGCGCCACGCCGAGGCCGCGCGCCTGGGCGAGCAGCCCGCGCCGGAACTCCCGGTGGCCGCGCGCCACGACGCCGCCGCCGCGCCGCTGAAGGACTTCCTCGGCAGCTATCCGGGCCGCGTGCTGGTGTCGGCCGACAGCGCCGGCCGTCGCGAAGCCCTGCTGGAGGTGCTCGACGCCGCCGCCCTGCGGCCGCAGGTGCTGCCCGACTTCCGCAGCTTCGCCACCGGCGTCGCGCGCTTCGCGATCGCGGTCGCGCCGCTGGAGGACGGCTTCGCGCTTGACGGCGACGCGGCCGGCGGCGGCGAGCCGCTGGTAGTGCTCACCGAGCGCCAGCTGTTCCCCGAGCGCGCGACGCAGCCACGCCACCGCAAGCGCGTCGGCCGCGAGCCCGAAGCGATCATCCGCGACCTCGGCGAGCTGTCCGAAGGCTCGCCGATCGTGCACGAGGACCACGGCGTCGGCCGCTACCGCGGGCTGGTGACGCTGGAAGCCGGCGGCATGCCCGCCGAGTACCTGGAGATCGAATACGCCAAGGGCGACCGCCTGTACGTGCCGGTCGCGCAGCTGCACCTGATCAGCCGCTACTCCGGCGCCTCGCCGGAGACCGCGCCGCTGCATTCGCTGGGCGGCGAACAGTGGACCAAGGCCAAGCGCAAGGCGGCCGAGAAGGTCCGCGACGTCGCAGCGGAACTCCTGGAGATCCAGGCCAAGCGCCAGGCCCGCGCCGGACTCGCGATCGACGTCGACCGCGGCATGTACGAGCCCTTCGCGGCCACCTTCCCGTTCGAGGAAACGCCCGACCAGCACGCCGCCATCGAGGCCGTGCTGCGCGACCTGCAGTCCTCGCAGCCGATGGACCGCGTGGTCTGCGGCGACGTCGGCTTCGGCAAGACCGAGGTCGCGGTGCGCGCGGCGTTCGCCACCGCCGCCGCCGGCAAGCAGGTCGCGGTGCTGGTGCCGACCACGCTGCTGGCCGAGCAGCACTACCGCAACTTCGCCGACCGCTTCGCCGACTGGCCGATCCGGGTCGAGGTGCTGTCGCGCTTCAAGAGCACCAAGGAGATCAAGGCCGAGCTGGAGAAGGTCGCCGAGGGCACGATCGACGTCATCGTCGGCACCCACCGCCTGCTGCAGAAGGACGTGCGCTTCAAGGACCTCGGGCTTGTGATCGTGGACGAGGAGCAGCGCTTCGGCGTGCGCCAGAAGGAGGCGCTGAAGGCGCTGCGCGCCAACGTGCACCTGCTCACGCTCACCGCCACCCCGATCCCACGCACGCTCAACATGGCCATGGCCGGGCTGCGCGACCTGTCGATCATCGCCACCGCCCCGACCAACCGGCTGGCGGTGCAGACCTTCGTCGTGCCCTGGGACGATGCCCAGCTGCGCGAGGCCTTCGACCGCGAGCTCGCGCGCGGCGGCCAGCTGTTCTTCCTCCACAACGACGTCGAGTCGATCGGCCGCATGCTGCGCCAGCTGCAGGAGCTGGTGCCCGAGGCGCGCATCGGCGTGGCCCACGGGCAGATGCCCGAGCGAGAGCTGGAACGCGTGATGCTCGACTTCCAGAAGCAGCGCTTCAACGTGCTACTGGCTTCGACCATCATCGAATCCGGCATCGACATCCCCAATGCCAACACCATCATCATCAACCGCGCCGACAAGTTCGGCCTGGCACAGCTGCACCAGCTGCGCGGCCGCGTCGGACGCTCGCACCACCGCGCCTATGCCTACCTGGTGATCCCGGACAAGCGCTCGATCACCTCGGACGCGCGCAAGCGCCTGGACGTGATCGCATCGATGGACGAGCTGGGCGCCGGCTTCACGCTCGCCACCCACGACCTCGAGATCCGCGGCGCGGGTGAGCTGCTGGGCGAGGACCAGAGCGGACAGATGGCCGAGGTCGGCTTCAGCCTCTATACCGAACTGCTGGAGCGCGCGGTGCGTTCGATCAAGCGCGGCGAGCTGCCCGACGTCGACGGCACCGCCGCGCGCGGCGCCGAGGTCGAGCTGCACACGCCGGCCCTGATCCCGGACGATTACCTGCCCGACGTGCATGCGCGACTGACGCTGTACAAGCGCATCAGCTCGGCCCGCGACGCCGAGGCGCTGCGCGAGCTGCAGGTGGAGATGATCGACCGCTTCGGCCTGCTGCCCGACCCGGTGAAATACCTGTTCGCGATCGCCGAGCTGAAGCAGCGGGCAACCGACCTGGGCATCCGCAAGATCGACATCGGCGCCAGCGGCGGGCGGGTGCAGTTCGTCGAGAAGCCGTCGATCGATCCGATGGCAATCATCAACCTGGTCCAGGGCCAGCCGAAGAACTACCGCATGGACGGCCCCGACAAGCTCCGCCTCACCCTGGAACTGCCGACGCCGGAGGAGCGCCTCCAGGCCGCCCGCGGCCTGCTGTCCGTCCTCGCGCCCAGCCGCTGACCCGCGGCGGGAGGGGCCATGGCGGCGATAGCAAAAGCTTTTGCCACGGATTTGCGCAGGTAAGGGCGGATTTACACGGATAGAGCGAAAAGGCGGAAAAAGCGAAGAGCTTTCTGCCACGGATTTACGCGGATTACGCGGATCGGAGCGGGGCCAGCGCGGGCAAGGCGCTCCGTACGGGGCTCCTTTCTTCCAAACGGTTACTGGACGAGGCGGGCTGGATGAGCCCAGGGGCAACACGTTGGCCTGATCCATATCCGCGTAATCCGCGTAAATCCGTGGCTAAAAAGCTTCTGCCCTATCCGTGTAAATCCGCCCCTATCCGCGCAAATCCGTGGCAAAGGCTTCCGCGTCAGCCCTGCGAGCGATTGGTCGGGGTGGCGGTAGCGGCGGAGTCGGCGATGCGCCACAGGTACAGGCCCGCATGCGTGCGGTACGGCCCCCAGCGCTCGCCCCGGGCCGCGAGCTCGCGCGGCTTGGGCATGTCCTCCGTGCGATCCACCAGTTGGGCACCCTTGCGGATGCCCAGGTCGTCGACCGGCAGCACGTCCGGGCGGCCAAGGCGGAACATCAGCATCATCTCGACCGTCCAGCGGCCGATGCCGCGGATCGGCACCAGCGCCGCGACGATGGCGTCGGCGTCCATGACCGACATCCGCCGCAGGTCGGGAATCTCCCCCCGGGCCTCGCGTGCCGCCAGGTCGCGCAGGGCCAGGGCCTTGTTGCCGGAGACGCCGCAGGCGCGCAGGGTCGCATCGTCGATGCGGCCGAGGGTGTCGCTGTGCAGGCGCGCGCTGCCGATGGCCGCCTCGACCCGCCCCACGATCGTCGAGGCCGCCTTGCCGCTGAGTTGCTGGAACAGGATCGCCCGCGCCAGCGCATCGACCGGGTCGAACGTACGCCGCCACCTCGGATCAGGGTCGATCGGACCCAGGCGCCGGATCCAGGTGCCCAGGCGGCGGTCGCGGCGCGCCAGCCAGGCTTCCGCCTCGAGGGTGTCGTAGCCTCGCGAGAACCGGGGCATCGCCTCAGCCCCGCAGCGCGGCGACGGTGTGGGCGAGCCAGCCGAGGATCATCAGGCTCCCGCCCGCCGGCGCCAACCGCGTCGGCAGAGCAAAGAAATGTGCGCCGGCCAGCGAACCCGCGAACAGCAGCACGCCCAGCAGCAGCGCCCACAGGGCCGCCGTGGCCAGGCGTCCGCGCGCGCGTGGCGCCAGCGCCGCCAGCGCCAGCCCGTGGCCGAAGGCGAACGCGGCGGCCAAGCCGAGGCGCATTCCGGCTTCCGGACCCGCGGCATGCGACGCGTATGCGGCCAGCGCCACCGCAACCGCCGCCAGCAGCGCGCCCGCGGCAGCAAGGGATCGAAGGCCCGCAGGCCGCGCCTGGGTGAAATCGGCATTGATCATCGCGTGCTGCTCCGTAAAAGCAGAACGCCGCATCCAGGGATGCGGCGTTCTGCGTGGCACATCATTCATCCGGCCTCGCGGCTCAGCGCTTCAGGTTCCAGAACACCTTGAACTGGCCTTCGGCGGTGAACGCGGCATCGATGCCGTTGACGTAGTACTCGTACGGCCGGCCGATGGCTTCCTCGCCCTGGGTCAGCGCCCAGGCGCGGGTCGCGTTGCGCGCAGCGTCGAGTTCGGCCATGTAGCCCTTGTAGTCGCCGCGGACCACGTACAGCGGCTCGCTGCGGACATAGGTCACCGGGCCCAGCAGCTTGAGCGAATCCTCGTCGATGGCTTCCGATTCGGTCACCGCGAAGGCCGGGGCGGCAGGTGCCTGCTCGCCATCCTCGCCTTCACCCGTGGCTTCGTCGTCCGCGGCGGCATTGGCATCGTCATCGGCGGCACCGGTGCCCTTGCGGCGCACGGCCTGGACCACGTCGAAGGTGTAGGTCGCACTCGCGAACTCGGTGGTCACGATGCGCACCGGACCGATCGGCTCGAGATCGCTCTCGGCCATGGTGCGGTTGATCCACTCGACGTTGTCCTTCATCGCCTTCTTGATGACGTCGTTGTTGCGCTCGATCGCGCCGGCGTTGACCACCAGCAGGTTCTCGGCCGGGATCTCGGCGAGCTCGAGGCCGGTCAGCGTCGAACCCTCCACGCGGTAGTCGAAGTTGGGCACCGAGGCCAGCATGTTGCTCAGGCGACCAAGGCCGAGCTTGATGGTGTCGCCGGTGTTGCGGCTGACATACAGGCCAGCGTAGCGACCGAGCAGGTTCCAGCCGTAGTCGACGCTGTAGTGCTGGGTGATCTCGATGTTGCGGCCACCGCGACCGGTCGGCTTCAGTGTGAAGCTGGTCTGCTTGTTGGAGCCGCGCTTGATGTCCTCGATCTTGTAGACCACGCGCGCGTCCTGGTCGGACTCGACGATCTCCCAGCTGCCCTTGCCCACGCCCGACACTTCCGAGTCGTAGTCGATGCGGGCGCCGACGCCCGAATCCGGGCCCGAACGGTTCAGCGCGACCTGGCCCAGCGCAAAGGGATGCCAGTCGTCGAAGCGCTTGAAGCTGTTGAGCGTGTCGAACACGATCGCCGGCTTGCGATTGGTCTCTACGCTTTCGGTCAGGGAACGGCTGGACGGCAGCAGCACGCCGACGACGATGAACAGCACGGCGACAATCGCCAGGGAAATCAGGAGCTCAAGAAAACGGGTCATTCAGGGTTCTCCGGGACCAGGACCGGCCGAGGCCGGGGCGCAGACCGGCAATCCTAGCAAGATTGCCGCCGCCGCCGCGACCTTCGCAGCGCGCTTTTTTTCGATATCCGGCTTCGCGGGTGCGCCGCGGCCACCGCGCGCGCGTCGACTCAGACCAGTTGGAGCTCGAAAGCCTTGAGCACCGCCCTCGTGCGGTCGCGCACCCCGAGCTTGCTGAGGATGTTGGACACGTGGTTCTTGATCGTGCCTTCGGCCACGCCCAGCGAGTTCGCGATCTCCTTGTTGGAGAACCCCGAGGCCATCAGGCGCAGGATCTCGGTCTCGCGATCGGTCAGCGGATCCGGGCGGTCGAGGCTGACGAAATCGTTGCGCATGTGCTCCAGGCCCGACAGCAGGCGCTGGGTGACCGCCGGCTGCACCAGCGAGCCGCCGCCGGCCACGGTGCGGATGGCCCCCACCAGTTGCTCCAGCGATACGTCCTTGAGCAGGTAGCCCTTGGCCCCCGCCTTGAGCCCGGCCAGCACCAGCTGGTCGTCGTCGAAGGTGGTGAGGATGATCGTGGGCGGCAGGGTCCCGGCCTGTGACAGCGCCTGCAGCGCCTCAAGGCCCGACATCGCCGGCATGCGCATGTCCATCAGCACGACATCCGGGGCGACCTGCGGGATCATCTCCACCGCCTGGCGGCCGTCAAAGGCCTCGGCCACCACTTCGATGCCGCCATCAAGCGCGAGCAGGGAGCGGATGCCCTGGCGTACCAGGGTCTGGTCATCGACCAGGCACACGCGGATGGCGCGCTGGGGATCGCTGGTACCGGTGGTCATGGAGCCTCCGTGGTGATTGACGACGCCGCAGGCGGTCCCGCCACGGGCATCGCGATGTCTGGGACGTCGTCGGTGGGCAGCCGCAGGCGCAGGGTGAAGCCCTGCCCCGGCGCGGTCTCCGCGTCGACTTCGCCACCATACGCCGACAGTCGCTCGCGCATGCCGCGCAGGCCGTTGCCGGCGGTGAAGCCGTCGGCGCCGCGACCGTCGTCACGGGCCACCAGGTACACCGCGCCGCGGTCGAGCCGGTACTGCAGCTGCAGCACGTTCGCCTGCGCGTGGCGCACGGCGTTGGTGATGATTTCCTGGGTGCAGCGCAGCAGCACGTGGGCACGCTCGGGATCTTCCATCGGGAACGGCCGCGGCAGCCGCATCTCGACCTTCAGCCCCGGCACGTTGCCCACCAGGGGCTCCAGGGTGGCGGCCATGTCGATGGTCTCGTTGCCGCGGATCTGGCTGACCGCTTCGCGCACGTCGGACAGCAGCAGCCGCGCCAGGGTGTGCGCCTGGCCCACGTGCTCCTGGGCCTTTCCGCTGGTGAGGTGGTTGGCCACCTCCAGGTTCAGGCTGAGCGCGGTCAGGTGGTGGCCGAGCAGGTCATGCAGCTCGCGCGAGATCCGCGTGCGCTCGTTGACGCGCACGCTTTCCGCGAGCAGGGCCCGGGTCGCGCGCAGCTCGGCATTCAGCCGGCGCTGTTCGTCGCGGGCCTGGGCCTGCTGTCGGGCCACCAGGCCGGTGACGAAAGCGAAACCGGTGAAGCCGACGTAGAGGCTGGCCTGCAGGATGGCTTCGCCCCAGGAAAAGTCGAAGCCGCGCACATAGACCGGCACGATCACGAATTCGCACAGCACCAGCAGGGCCACGCCCTGCCAGACCGGAAGCAGCCACGGCAGCACGCTGGCCACCACCATCAACAGGATGCTGCCCAGCCCGCTCTGGCTGTAATAGCTGATCGCGATGGCGCCGCCGGCCAGGCCCGCCAGCAGCACCCGGTCCACCGCCCCGACCCGGTGCCGCCCCAGGCCCCGCGTCAACCAGGCATAGCTGGCGCCGAAAACCGCCCACGCCAACCACGCGCGGATGGCGCCGGGGGCAGCCGGCACGGAGAGGCCTTCGCGGTCGGTCTGGGGAATGGTCAGCAGCAGCAGTGGCAGGCCGATCACCGCCCAGGTGAACAGTCCCGCGTAACGTAGCAGCCGGTTGTGGTCGAAGCGCTGGAGCATGGCTGCATGGTAGGCGCAAGCGCCCCCGGGGCTACGGTCCGGAAGTCATGCCCGCGCCGGCGGCCATCCGGGTATGGCCACGCGATCGCGCCATGCGATAATGGCCGCTGTCGCCGGACGGGCGCCGCTGGCCCATGCGCCGCGCGCGCCACGTTGCGGTCATTGGCCACACCACGGAGTCTGGAATGTCGATTGTCATCCGCGACGTGCGCGAGCACGAGCTGGATTCCGTCCTTGCCCTGAACAATGCCGCCGGTCCGTCGATCCTTCCCCTGGATTCGGCCCGCGTGCACCACTTCCACGACAACGCCGACTATTTCCGGGTCGCGGAACGCGACGGCACCCTGGCCGGCTTCCTGATCGGCTTCGGCTCACGGCGCGGGCACGACAGCAGCAACTTCGACTGGCTCGCCCAGCGCCATCCGGAATTCATGTACATCGACCGGGTGGTGGTCGCCAGCCGCCGTCGCGGTGGCGGCGTCGGCCGCACCATCTATGCCGACGTCCAGGGCTACGCCGAGCTGCGCTATCCGGTGCTGGCCTGCGAAGTCCTCATCGAGCACGACAGCGATCCCGCGCGCATCTTCCACGGCAGCTTCGGCTTCCGCGAGGTCGGCCAGCACGTGATGCCCGACACCGGCATCCGTGCTTCGATGCTGACCAAGGAACTCTGCAGCTACGCCTGGGTCCGCGACGCCTACGGCGACGACCTGCCCGACGTCCCCTGGCTGGTGCAGCCGCGGCCCGTCGGCCAGGCCCGCCTCGCGACGGGCACCCGCTGATGGCGGGCACCGTGGGCGCACCGGCCGCGAACTTCGAACCCGCCGGCGAGCTCAAGATCGGCCAGGTCGGCATCGCCAACCTGCGCATCCGCACCCTCGACATCGAGCGCCTGGCCGCGGAAATGCGCGAGCGCGTCCAGCGCGCGCCCAAGCTGTTCGCCCGCGGCGCGGTCGTGCTCGATTTCGGCGGCCTGGCCGCGCTTCCGGACCCGGCCACCGCGCGCGCGCTGCTCGCCGCCCTGCGCGAGGCCGGGGCGCTGCCGGTGGCCCTGGCCTGGGGCAACAGCGAGAACGAGCAGCTGGCGGTCGAGCTGGGCCTGCCGCTGCTGGCGCGGTTCCGCGCCCAGTACGAGCCCCTCGGCGGGTCGGCGCCGCCTGCAGCCGGGCCCGAGCCGGTCGCCCGGCAGCGCGCCGCCCCTGACCGGCCGGAAGCCGCCGCGCCGGCGGCCGCGGCCCAGGGCGGCCCCGGCGTGGTCCAGACCACTGCGGTACGCTCCGGCCAGCAGGTCTACGCCGACAACCGCGACCTCACCGTCCTGGCCGCCGTGGGCGCCGGGGCCGAGGTCATCGCCGACGGTTCGATCCATATCTACGGCGCGCTGCGCGGGCGTGCGCTGGCGGGCGCGCAGGGCAACGCGAAGGCACGCATCTTCTGCCGCGAGTTCCATGCCGAACTCGTGGCGGTCGCCGGACACTACAAGGTGCTGGAAGACATCCCCGCCGACCTGCGCGGCAAGGCCGTGCAGGTGTGGCTGGATGGCGACCAGCTGAAAATAGCAGCGCTCGACTGAGCAGCGCGCACACAGGAGATAGACTTTGGCCGAGATCATCGTAGTCACGTCCGGCAAGGGCGGCGTCGGCAAGACCACCACCAGCGCGAGCCTGGCCTGCGGCCTGGCCCGGCGCGGCAAGAAGACCGCCGTCATCGACTTCGACGTCGGCCTGCGCAACCTCGACCTGATCATGGGCTGCGAGCGCCGCGTGGTGTACGACTTCGTCAACGTGACGCAGGGCGAAGCCACGCTGAAGCAGGCGATGATCAAGGACAAGCGCTTCGACAACCTGTTCGTGCTCGCCGCGTCGCAGACCCGCGACAAGGACGCGCTGAACCGCGAAGGCGTGGAAAAGGTGCTCAGGGAACTCGACGCCGAGGGCTTCGACTACGTCGTCTGCGACTCGCCCGCCGGCATCGAGAAGGGCGCGTTCCTGGCGATGTACTACGCCGACCAGGCGGTGGTCGTGGTCAACCCCGAGGTGTCATCGGTGCGCGACTCCGACCGCATCATCGGCCTGCTGGACTCCAAGACCCGCAAGGCCGAGGCCGGCGAGTCGATCACCTCGCACCTGCTGCTGACCCGCTACAACCCGGTGCGCGTGGAGACCGGGGAAATGCTTTCCATCACCGACGTTGAAGACGTGCTGGGCCTGACGACCATCGGTGTGATTCCGGAGTCGGGCGACGTGCTCAACGCGTCCAACAAGGGCGAGCCGGTGATCCTGGACATGGAGTCGGATGCCGGCCAGGCCTATGACGACGCCGTCGCGCGCATCATCGGCGAAGAACGCCCGATGCGCTTCACCCAGCTGGAGAAAAAGGGTTTCTTCAGCAAGCTGTTCGGGGGTTGAGGCATGGGCATGTTTGATTTTCTCAAGGTCAAGAAGAACACCGCATCGATCGCCAAGGAGCGGCTGCGCATCATCGTCGCCCAGGAGCGCGGCTCCCGCGGCGCCCCGGACTACCTGCCGCTGCTGCAGCGCGAGCTGCTCGAGGTGATCCGCAAGTACGTCAGCGTCGACATCGACGCGGTCAAGGTCGACCTGACCAAGGATGGCGAGCACGACGTGCTCGACATCACCGTCGCCCTGACCGACGAACGCGCCGCGACCGGCTGAGCGTGCCCTTGTGGACACCGCGGCTGTAGCCGCTCCCACTGTGGGGGCGGCGGGGGTTTTGGTCCTGGGCGGGATTGCATCTACGGAGGTGGCGCGGCTGCTTTCGCTGCACGGACTGGAGCTGGTGGGCGTCGAGGATGGGGCGCCGATTCCCGGCAGCTACTGGGGCGAACCGGAGGCCGGCATCATCGGCTCGACCGTCTATGCGCGCGCCGACACGCCGGTGCACTCGCTTTTGCACGAAGCCTGCCACCTGATCGTGCTGCCGCCCGAACGCCGCGCCCGGGTGCATACCGACGCCACCGATTCGGTAGCCGAGGAAGACGCGACCTGCTACCTGCAGATCCTCCTGGCCGATGCCCTCCCGGAGGTCGGCCGCGACCGCCTGATGGCGGACATGGATGCTTGGGGCTACACCTTCCGCCTCGGCTCCACCCGCGCCTGGTTCGAACGCGACGCCGACGACGCCCGCGCCTGGCTCGACGCCCGCGGCCTGCTGCCGGACTGAGCCGCCACTTGCGGGCGCCTCACCCGCCCACTAGCCTGCGGGGGTTTCGCGCCGCCAGCAGGCGCCATCGGAGATCCGCAGTGAAGCCACGCACCCGCCTTGCCCTTGCCGTCGCCACCGCGCTGGTCCTTGCCGCCTGCTCGCGGACGCCCTCCACCGCCCCCGGCCCGGACGGCACACCGTCACAGGCCCAGCTGGAGAAGGAGACCGCGGATGAATTCATCGCGCGCGTCAACGACGAACTCGCCCAGCTGATGCCGGAACTGACGGCCTCGCAGTGGGTCGCTTCCACCTACAGCAACGACGACAGCGAGCTGCTCGCGTCGAAGGGCAACGAGCGCTACCTCGCCCGCACCCAGCAATGGGTCGAGCAGTCGCGGCGCTTCGAGGGCAAGGAGATGTCGCCGGACACCGAGCGCGCGATCAGCCTGCTCAAGCTCGGCACGTCGATGCCGCCGCCGCGCGACCCGGCCAAGCTGTCCGAGCTGACCCGCCTGGCCAGCAAGATGGAAGGCACCTACGGCCGCGGCGAGTACTGCACCGGCGAGGGCGAAGCCCGCTCCTGCCGCCAGCTTGGTGCGCTGGAGGACGTGCTGCGCAACGACCGCGACTACGATGCCCAGCTCGACGCCTGGCAGGGCTGGCACACGATCTCGATGCCGATGCGCGAGGACTACGTGCGCTTCGCCGGGCTGGTCAATGAAGGCGCGCGCGACCTCGGCTTCGCCGACGCCGGCGAACTCTGGCGCGCCGGCTACGACATGACCCCGGCCGAACTCTCCGCCGAGACCGACCGCCTCTGGAGCCAGGTCGAGCCGCTGTACGAACAGCTGCACTGCTACGCGCGCACCCGCCTTGAAGCCGAGTATCCCGGCCGGGGCTCGATCGACGGCATGCTGCCCGCGCACCTGATGGGCAACATGTGGCAGCAGGACTGGAGCAACCTCTGGTCGCTGCTGGCGCCCTATCCGCAAGCCGGCCAGCTCGACGTCACCAGCGCGCTCCAGCGCCAGTACCAGGCCACCCTCAACGATCAGCTGGTGCGCGAGAACGCGCTGCTGGAAACCGACCAGCGCGCCGAGATCGCCCACGCCGCGCGTCTCGAGCATGCCAAGGCCATGACCCGCCAGGCGGAGGAGTTCTACACCTCGCTGGGCATGCCGGCGCTGCCGGAAAGCTATTGGCAGAAGACCCAGTTCATCAAGCCGCGCGACCGCGACGTGGTCTGCCACGCCAGCGCCTGGCAGATGAACGCCGATGCCAGCGACGTGCGCACCAAGATGTGCATCAAGCCCAACGAGGAAGACTTCACCACCATCTACCACGAGCTGGGGCACGTCTATTACTACCTGGCCTACGGCAAGCAGCCGCCGCTGTTCCAGAACGGCGCGCACGACGGCTTCCACGAGGCCATCGGCGACACCATCGAACTGGCGATGACTCCCGGCTACCTGCAGTCGATCGGACTGGTGGAAGGCCAGGCGCCGGGCGAGGAAGCGCTGATCAACGCGCAGATGCGCATGGCACTGTCCAAGGTCGCCTTCCTGCCCTTCGGCCTGATGATCGACCGCTGGCGCTGGGGCGTGTTCGACGGCTCGATCACCCCGGACAACTACAACAAGTCGTGGTGGGACCTGAAGGCCCGCTACCAGGGCGTGGCACCAGCCACGCCGCGCGGCGAGGAGTTCTTCGACCCGGGCGCCAAGTACCACGTGCCGGGCAACACGCCCTACACGCGCTACTTCCTCTCGCACGTGCTGCAGTTCCAGTTCTACAAGGCGCTGTGCGATGCCGCCGGCCACGACGGCCCGCTGTCCGCGTGCACCTTCGCCGGCAACCAGGCCGCGGGCGAGAAGTTCCAGGCGATGCTGTCCAAGGGCAACAGCCAGCCCTGGCAGCAGACGATGAAGGAACTCACCGGCGGCGAAACCATGGACGCGGCAGCGGTGCTGGAGTATTTCGAGCCACTGCAGGCCTGGCTGGTCGAGCAGAACGAGGGCAAGACCTGTGGTTGGCAGGCAGCGGCGGGCAGCTGAGCCGCCATCGAACCGCCTGGACGCGCGCCGCCCGGTGAGCCGGGCGCGCGCAGGTCATCGCCGCCTCAGTCGAGGCGGAATTTCACCGGAACCCTGACGCGCGCGGCGACGGGGACGCCATCCTCGATGGCGGGATTGAATCGCCAGTGGCGTACCGCCTCGATTGCGGCGCGGTCGAGATTGCGATCGTGGCTGGAGCGCTCAATCGAAATATGGGTCACATTGCCGCTGGAGTCGAGGTCGATCAGCAGCATGACCACACCGCCGATCCCGGCGCGCGCCGCTTCCGGCGGATAGCGGGGCGGCCTCATGTTGCGCGAGGCGGGATCCACGCTTGCGCCAAGGTTGGTGCCCGGCAACGCTGAGGGCCGAGGCGCCCGCGCCGGCGCCGGGGGCATTTCGAGGACGCCGGCACCGCCCGGGTACCGTGGCTCCCTGCCCTCGCCGTGGACGAGGGTGGGCTTGCTCGGGCCAGCCGGCGTTGGAATCGGCTTCAGCGGAATCGCCAGCGCGCCGAAGAACATGCACGCCAACATGACGCAGACCGCCGACAGCAGGTAGCGCGCATCCAGCTCGCGCGCTCCCAGCCCCAGAAGCATGCAGACCGAAAGGCCGCTGCCGAGGATGACTCCGACGCGAAACGCCATGCGGGTGTCGGACCAGCCCCCGGCGCCGAGCAGCCCGCCGGCCCAGTCGACGAAATGATAGGGAAGCGCGGCGACCATCGCGAGCAACGGCGCCGCGGCAAATCCTGTCGCAACGATGACAAGCCCCAGGAAGCCCCACCACACGCTCTTCATGGCGAGCGGCCCCGTATCAGGAAAAGCACGAAGCCCGCCAGCACCAGCACACACACCAGCCCCATCAGCAGGCTCATGATGACCAGCCCTGCGCTCGGCAGGATCAGGGACATGTAGCTCCCGGCCCGGGACACCAACTCGAAGCGCCGGAACTCTTCGAAACCCCACCCCAGCGCCCAGCCAAGGATCAACGGCGCCACCAGCGCGTAGAGGGTCGCGTGGACAAACCGCTGCGTACGGTGGGAAAGCGGCACCGGCTGCGCGGGGGCCGTCATGGCAGGCGGGCGCCCTGTCGCGGCCGCGGGCGCGGCCCGCCGCGGACGCGGCTGGCCCCTGCGACGTCGGGCTGGTTTCGGCGCGCGCTCCGCCCGCTTCCGCGCGGCCTCTACCAGGCCCTCGCGGCGGCAGCTGGTGCAGGCCTCGTCGCGGAAATGCTGGTGTTCGCTGCTGCGCGCGCATGCCACCAGCAGGCCGCCCTGCCGCTGCGCGTACTCGACGAGCACCGCGCCCCACTCGCTCGCCGGGGGGCGCTGCCGCGAATCGCGCGCGAACGCACGGTCGAACAGCCGCCGCAGGCGTTCGGGCATGCAGTCGTGGCCGCTGGCCGGAGATGCTTTGATACGCCGGTTGGGCAGCAATCCGTATGCGTAGAGGTTTTCGCGGATGCGACCCGGCAGGTCGGACGGCAGCGTGGTGGTGGCCGGACGACCGCTGTAGGGATGGATGCCGTGGTTGAGAAGCTGGAACACGATCACCGCCAGCGCAAAGCGGTCCTGGGCCTCTTCGCCGCCGGTCGCGACGCCGCCGCGCTGGAATTCCGGCGCCAGGTAGTCCGGTGTGACCTGGCCCGCCGGAAAGCGCTCGCCTTCGCCAAGAATGCTGAAGCCGTCGCAGTCGAGCATCGCGATGTGCAGCGATTCGCGATGGAAGCGGAGGTTGAGCGGCTTCAGGTCCACAACGTAATGCCCGCGCCCGTGCAGTGCGGCGAGCGTCGTGGCCAGGTTGGCCGCCAGCGTGACCCTGGGGCCAAGCCCGGTCGGCAAGCCGGCGGCCCGTGCCTGCCGCTCCAGCAGCACGTGCTCCAGGTCGCTGGTTTTTTCCAGCGGCAGCCTGGGCATGACGAAGCCCATGAACCGGCCGGCGCGATCGAGTGCCGTTGCGCGCGGCCAGGCGATCTGCACGTGGCGCCTGCCGCCCTCGATCCGGTCCGGAAGGTCCGGACACAGCCCAAGCATCGCCTCCAGCTTGCGTTGGTAGACCGCCAGGTCGACGCCCGGGTGGTAGAGCTTCGCCACCTCGTCACTCGAGTCTTCGAGGAGGAACACGCTGCCGGCGCCGCCACTCTTGAGCAGGCGGCCGAGTTTCAGCCTGCGACCGCGGCTGTCGCGGATGCGCTGACCCTGGCGCGAAGGCACCTCAGCCTCCGCCAGCCGGAGCCGGCCAAGCCAGGAGCAGCGTCTTGTCGTCGGTGGTGATGGCGTCGGTGCGCGGGTCGGCCAGGGTGGCCTTCAGTGCCTCCACTCCGCGCGCCTCGTCCACGCCGTGCAGGAAGCGCATCACGGGGGTGATGAAAGGCTGGAACAGGCCGCCGCCATCCCTGGCCATCGCGAAGGCCTGGGTGCCATCGCTCATCAGCGCGAGCAGCGTGCTTGCGCCCTCGAAAGGCGTGATCCGCAGCCGCGCTTCCCACCCGGGCATGGTGACGAACCAGGTCTCGTTGGCGTACTCGCCGTTTTCCGGGAGCGACAGCACCGTACCACCGGCTCCCGGCGCCTCGCGGACGCCCACGCCGTCCCCGACGTGCACGAACCAGCCACCGCTGGAGGAAGCGACCACGGCCACCAGCGTGCAGGCGTAGTCGCCAAGCTTCCCGCCGCCCGCGGCGACGTCCGCCTCCAGCGCTCCTCGCGCCTTACGTACCGCATCCGCGGCCATCGCCTGTCGCGACGCGGCTTCGCAGGGCATGCCATGGCGCTCGAGCTGCCGCCACAGTGCGTCCACCACGCCATCGGCGATGCGGCGCGCACCCGTGCCGCCCAGTGTCGCGGACCCTGCTCCATCGCAGACCGCGGCGACCAGCACCTCGCCATCGCCCCTGTGTGCAAAGGCGTCCTGGCAGAGCGTGCCGGAATCGATATGCGCGCGGCCGATGGCTGCGGCGCCCACCACGCGCCAGGCCATCAGAGCGGGGCGAGCGCCCAGGTGTCGGTCGACGGAAGCTGCGCCTGCCCACCTGGAGTGGACTGCGAAACGACCTGCATGCTTGCGCTCAGCCAGACGAACAGCTCGCGGAACTGCAGGCCGTTCAGGCGCTTCACCGCGCGACCACCGTTCTGGCTGAAGCGCCCCAGCACCGCAGTGTCGGCCTCGCCCACCGCGATCGGGAACACGGCGACCCTGTTGGCCGCTTCGTCAGCGCGGCAGCGGTCTGCGACCTGCTCCCAGTCGTCCGTCGGCACTCCGTCGGACATCAGGAACATCCAAGGGCGCGTATAGGCGATGCCGGCCTGACGGAAGCGCGCCTTTTCGGCCTCGATCTCGTCCAGCGCGAGCTCCACCGCGTGCCCCATCGGCGTGGTGCCGCTGGCAGACAGTGCCGGCGCCTGGAAATCCATGGCATCCCGCCAGTCATCGGAGACTTCAGCCCCGTCCATGCCGCCATAGGTGACGACCAGCACGCGCACGCGCTTGGCGGCGACGATGTCCCCCTGCAGTTCGTCGCGAAGGATCTGCAGACCCTCGTTGAGCTGGGTGATCGGCGCCCCTCCCATGCTGCCCGAGCAATCCAGAACCAGCACCAGTGGCGTGCGCTGCTCGGAGTTGTCGACCAGCGCAACATCCGGAATGGCTTGGCTCATGTCTTCCCCTCCTTGGAAAAGCCGGATACTACGCATCGCGCCGAGAGCTTTCCAGCCGGACCTCGGCTTCCCGCCCGGGCCACCGGACCTCAGACGTGTTCGGCCGGATCCGGCATCCCCGGCTCGCACTGCCCCGCCGGCAGTCGCTTGGTCCGATAGCGCTCCAAGCGCCACACCAGCCAGCCGGCGAGCGTGAACGCCGCGCCGGCCAGCGCCAGCGTCAGCATCGAACCACTGACCATCGGCGACAGCAGCCCTGCGACCACGGCGTTCAGCGCAAGGCTGGTGAAGGCCTGCAGCGATGACGCCGAGCCGCGCTGGCGCGGATACATGTCGAGGATCGCCAGGGTCAGCACCGGGAACACCATGGCCACGCCGAAGGCGCCCAGCGCCGCGGGCAGCACGGCCCAGGGCACCGACGGCACGTCCACCAGCAGGCCGTAGGTGACGTTGGCCACCGCCGCCAGCCCACAGCAGGCGAAGCCGATGTTGACCTGCACGACGTGCGGCATGCGCCCGGCGACCCGCCCGGAGGTGAAGGCTCCGAGCATCATCCCGCCGATCATCGGCCCGAAGAACCAGCCGAAGCTGCGCTCGTCGAGCCGCAGCAGGTCGAGCACGAACGCCGGCGCGGACGCGATGTACAGGAACAGCGCCGAGAAGTTGAGTGCACCGGCCGCCGCCAGCCGCTGGAAGCGCCGGTTGGTGAAGATCAGCACGTAGTCCGCCAGCATCCGCCGCGGCACCGGTGTGCTCCGGTTCTGCACGGGATGGGTTTCCGGCAGCCACATCCAGGTCGCCGCCAGCAGCAGCACGCCGAAGCCGACCAGGAACCAGAAGATGTCGTGCCAGTGGCCCCAGCCGAGGATCCAGCCGCCGATCACCGGCGCGATGGCGGGCGCAATGCCGAAGATCATCGACACCTGGCTCATCAGCCTCTGCGCGTCGTCGCCATCGAACAGGTCGCGGATCACCGCACGGCCCACGATCAGGCCCACGCCCGCCGACAGGCCCTGCAGGGCGCGGAAGACCAGCATGGTTGCCAGGTCGTTGGACAGCGCGCAGCCCACCGACGCAGCGATGAACACCACCAGCCCGACCAGGATCACCCGGCGGCGGCCCAACACGTCCGACATCGGGCCATGCACCAGGCTCATCAGCGCATAGGCCACCAGGTAGACGCTGATGGTCTGTTGCATCGCCAGCTTGTCGGCGCCCAGCGCCTCGCCGATCACCGGGAATGCCGGGAAGATCGCGTCGATCGAGAACGGACCGAACATCGACAGGCCCGCCAGCAGCAACGCCAGCCGGCCGGTGGACTTCGGAAGGTGCGGCGCGGCCATCAGCAGGGCCCCGCGGCGGACAGGGCGGCGCGGAGCCGGTCTTCGATCAGGGAGTTTTGCACCGCATCAGGATACCGGTCAGGCGGCCGGGGGCGGGCTATAATCGGCAGGCAGTACCCACCAGCGGGAGAAGCCGCCCCAGCCAACCGGGGCCGGCTGCCGAAGGCGCAACGCCCGTAATCGCTCAGGCCCACGTACCGCTGGCGGGGACAACTCTGGAGAGACCGGTCAAACCCGGCGCCGAAGGTGCATGGGGTGGGTTAGCGCCCGCCCTGAACTCTCAGGCAAAAGGACAGAGGGGCGCCCCGCGTGCGTGCACGCGGCCCACCCGCGCCCGCCAGAGTCCAACGCCATGTCCAAGCAGCCCGCTTCCCTCCGCTCGCTCGAGCACCACGACGCGTTCGTGGAACGCCACATCGGCCCGAACGAGGACGAGATCGCGCAGATGTTGCGCGTGATCGGCCACGATTCGCTCGATGCGATGACCGATGCCATCGTGCCCGGCTCGATCCGCTCCGGCGATGCGCTCGACCTGCCACCGCCGATGACCGAGGTCGACGCGCTGGCGAAGATCCGCGCCATCGCCGACCGCAACACCGTCTTCCGCAGCTTCATCGGCCAGGGCTACTACGGCACCCACGTGCCCAACGTCATCCTGCGCAACATCCTCGAGAACCCGGCCTGGTACACGGCCTACACGCCCTACCAGGCGGAGATCTCGCAGGGCCGCATGGAGGCGCTGATCAACTTCCAGACCATGCTGGCCGACCTGACCGGCATGGAGATCGCCAACGCCTCGCTGCTTGACGAGGCCACCGCGGCGGCGGAAGCGATGACGCTCGCCAAGCGCTCGGCGAAGTCGAAGTCCAACGTCTTCTTCGTGTCGAAGAACGTGCATCCGCAGACGCTGGAAGTGCTGCGCACGCGCGCCGGCGGCCTCGGCATCGAACTGCACGTGGGCGACGATGCGGACGCCGCCACCGTCGACAGCTACGGCGTGCTGCTGCAGTACCCCGACACCTTCGGCCGCATCAACGACTACCGCGCGGTGGCCGAGGCCGTGCACGCGCGCAAGGGCGTGGTCACCGTGGCCGCCGATCTGCTGGCACTGACCCTGATCGCGGCACCCGGCGAATGGGGCGCGGATATCGTCATCGGCAACACCCAGCGCTTCGGCGTGCCCTTCGGCTTCGGTGGCCCGCACGCGGGCTACATGGCCTGCCGCGACGCGTTCAAGCGGCAGATCCCGGGGCGCCTGATCGGCGTCTCGGTCGACGTCGAGGGCAATGCCGCCTACCGCCTCACCCTGCAGACCCGCGAGCAGCACATCCGCCGCGAAAAGGCGACGTCCAACATCTGCACTGCGCAGGTGCTGCTGGCGGTGATGGCGTCGATGTACGCCGTCTACCACGGCCCCGAGGGCCTGGTGCGGATCGCGCGCCGCGTGCACCGCTTCAGCACGATCCTGGCCACCGCGCTGCGCGGTGCCGGCGCCACCGTTGGCGACGCGTTCTTCGACACCCTGCACGTCAGCGGCCTGGACGCCGCGGCGGTGCATGCCAAGGCCCGCGACACGCGCATCAACCTGCGCGCGATCGACGCTGGCAGCGTCGGCATCAGCCTGGACGAAACCACCACGCGCGATGACGTGGCCGCGCTGGCCGCGCTGTTCGGCGCCGCGATCAACGACATCGACGCGCTCGACGCCGAGGCTGCCGACGCATTGCCCGCAGGCCTCGAGCGCAATACCGCGTTCATGACCCACCCGGTGTTCAACACCCACCACAGCGAGCACGAGCTGCTGCGCTACATGCGCGCCCTGGCCGACAAGGACCTGGCCATGGACCGCACGATGATCCCGCTGGGCTCGTGCACCATGAAGCTCAACGCCACCGCCGAGATGATCCCGATCACCTGGCCGGAGTTCAGCGAGATCCACCCGCTGGCGCCGGCCGACCAGACCGCGGGTTACAAGGTGCTGATCGACGGCCTGGAGGCGATGCTGGCCGAGATCACCGGCTACGACGCGGTCAGCTTCCAGCCCAACTCCGGCGCCCAGGGCGAGTTCGCCGGCCTGCTGGCGATCCGCGCGTACCTGGCCTCGAAGGGCGAAGGCCACCGCGACATCTGCCTGATCCCCGAGTCCGCGCACGGCACCAACCCGGCCTCGGCGCAGATGGTCGGCATGACTGTCGTCGTGACCCGCTGCGACGCCAACGGCAACGTCGACGTCGAGGACATCCGCGCCAAGGCGGAGAAGCATTCCGACCGCCTGGCCGCGATCATGATCACCTACCCGTCCACGCACGGCGTGTTCGAGGAGGACGTGGTCGAGATCTGTGAGATCGTCCACGCCCACGGCGGCCAGGTGTACACCGACGGCGCCAACATGAACGCGCTCTGCGGCGTCGCCCGCCCCGGCAAGTGGGGCTCCGACGTCAGCCACCTCAACCTGCACAAGACCTTCTGCATCCCGCACGGCGGCGGCGGCCCGGGCGTGGGCCCATGCGCTGTGAAGTCGCACCTGGCGCCCTACCTGCCGCGCGCCTTCGGCGGCGAGGGCGAGGTCGGCATGGTGTCGGCGGCCACCCACGGCTCGGCCAGCATCCTGCCGATCAGCTGGATGTACATCGTGATGATGGGCGCCGAAGGCCTGCGCCGCGCCACCCAGGTCGCGCTGCTCAACGCCAACTACGTCGCCAAGCGCCTGGAACCGCACTATCCGACGCTCTACACCGGCCGCAACGGCCTGGTCGCGCACGAGTGCATCCTCGACCTGCGCCCGCTCAAGGACGCCACAGGCGTCGGCGCCGAGGACGTGGCCAAGCGCTTGATCGACTTCGGCTTCCATGCGCCCACGCTGAGCTTCCCGGTCTCGGGCACGCTGATGGTGGAGCCGACCGAGAGCGAGTCGATGCACGAACTCGACCGCTTCATCGACGCCATGATCCAGATCCGCGAGGAGATCCGGGCGATCGAGGACGGCCGCATGGACCGCGAGGACAACCCGCTCAAGCACGCCCCGCACACCGCGGCGCAGGCCTCGGCCAGCGAGTGGACCCACGCCTACCCGCGCGAACTGGCGGTGTTCCCGCTGCCCAGCCTGCGCCAGCAGAAGTACTGGCCGCCGGTGGCGCGCGTGGACAACGTGCACGGCGACAAGAATGTCTTCTGCAGCTGCATCCCGATCGGGTCGGCCGAGGACGAGCCGGAGGCATTCAGCGAGCCTGACGTGGCGTAAGCACCGCCGGGGCAAGGAGGCCTGGTCGCAATCGCGGCCATGGCCGCTCCCACTGCACGTCGCGATCGGCTGGGCCATGGCTACTCCCACGACACGCATGCCTGCCCTGTGGGAGCGGCTATAGCCGCGATCCGATCCGCGACCACGCCGGCTTTACGCCCTCGGCCACAGGATGGCTGCTCCCCCGCAGCGGAGCAGCCCATGGCCAGGCCCAAGACCCCGACCACGACGCTACCTGGCGCGCAGCCGCCCACCGCTCCCAAGCCGCCCCGGCCCAAGCCCGCGGGCAACGTCGGGCGCGAAAAGATCATGCACTTCGACCACGAGCGCACCCCCCCCCTTCGACCACCTCGATCCCACCAAGATCATTCCCCAGGCGCTGGTGCCGCTGCAGGTGGTCGGGCGCATGGTGCTCGACCGCTGGCCGGACAACTTCTTCGCCGAGACCAGCTGCGGACGCTGGCCTGAACATATGGCCGGCCTCCGTATCCGCGCCCAGGCACCGGCCGCGCGTGCCGGCGCCTGAGCGTGTGCACCCCAGGCGCAGCGCACGCGCAGGGTGTGCGCTTTGAAACCTGCACCTGACAGCGATTACCCTGCCGACATGGCATGCGATCGCGCCACCCGTTACTCCGACGTGCGTGCGCGCACCGTATCGCTTGCCGCACCGCTTACGGCCGAAGACGCGCAGCTGCAGTCGATGCCCGAGGCCAGTCCGGCCAAGTGGCACCTTGCGCACACCACCTGGTTCTTCTCCCGCTTCGTGCTGGGTGACGCACCGGAGGCGATGCCCGCCGGCTGGGACTACCTGTTCAACAGCTACTACGTGGGCGCCGGTGAACGGCACGCGCGCGCCCAGCGCGGCCAAGTCTCGCGGCCGACGCTGGCCGAGGTGCTGGCGTGGCGCGAAACCATCGACGCACGTGTACTCGAGCACCTGGACGCCGGCGGCTTCGCTTCCGACGCGCTCGACGTGCTGCTCCTCGGCACCCATCACGAACAGCAGCACCAGGAACTCCTGCTGACCGACATCAAGCACGCCTTCTGGTGCAACCCCCTGCAGCCCGCCTACCGGACCGACGGCGGACCCGACTGTGGGAGCGGCCATGGCCGCGACGCTGCGCGAGCCGTACACGTCGCGGATCCGGCTCCCCGGTGGCTTCCCCGCCCGGAAACCATCGCCGAAATCGGCGCGCCCGCCTGGCCCGGTCCTGGCACCAGCTTCGCCTACGACAACGAAACTCCGCGCCACCGCGTACTGATCGCTGCCCATGCCATCGCCCGCCGCCCTGTCAGCAATGCCGACTACGCGGACTTCATCAGCGACGGCGGCTACGACACGCCCGCCCTGTGGCTGAGCGACGGCTGGGATCTCGCACACCGCGAAGGCTGGCGGCGCCCGCTCTACTGGCATCAGGACGGTGCGCGCGAGTTCACCCTGGCAGGCTGGCGCGAACGCGATCCCGGGGCCGCCATCCGCCACATCAGCCACTACGAGGCCAATGCCTTCGCCCGTTGGGCCGGCGCCCGGCTGCCCACCGAAGCCGAATGGGAAGCCTCAGCCGCCGATCTTGCCGGCACCGGCCAGGCCTGGGAGTGGACCTCGAGCGCGTACGTGCCCTACCCCGGCTTCCGCCCGCTTGCCGGCACGCTGGGCGAATACAACGGCAAGTTCATGAGCGGCCAGCTGGTGCTTCGCGGCGGCAGCTGTGCCACTCCGCCGGGACACGCGCGCGCCAGCTACCGGAATTTCTTCGCACCGCACGCGCGCTGGCAGTTCTCCGGCCTGCGCCTGGCAAAGGACATCGCTTGACCTCGAAGCTGCAGCTCACCGACCTCCATCCCAGCGCCGACGATATCGCCGGTGACGTACTGCGCGGCCTCTCCTCGAGTCCCAGGTACCTGCCGTCGAAATACTTCTACGACCAGCGCGGCTCCGAACTCTTCGAGGCGATCACCCGCCAGCCCGAGTACTACCCCACCCGCGTGGAGCTGGCGCTGCTGGCCGACCGCGGCCCCGAGATCGCCGCGGCGATCGGCCCGCGCACGCACGTGGTCGAGTACGGCAGCGGCAGCGGCCGCAAGACACGGCTGCTGCTGGACGCACTCGAGGACCCGGTGGCCTATACGCCGATCGAGATCTCGCGCTCGGCACTGACCGCCAGCGCGGAGCGCCTGGACCGCGAGTTCGGCGACGTGGAAGTGCTGCCGGTGCTGGCCGACTTCACGCAGGCCGTGCCCCTGCCCCGGCCTTCGCGCGTGGCCGACTCGGCGCTGGTGTTCTTCCCGGGCTCCACGCTGGGCAATTTCAGCCGCGATGAATCGGTCCGCCTGCTTGCCGCGATGCGCAACACCATGGGCCGCGACGGCGCAGCGCTGCTCGGCCTGGACCTCGAGAAGGAGCCAGCCATCATCGAGGCCGCGTACAACGATGCCGCGGGCATCACCGCTGAGTTCACCCTCAACCTGTTGGGCCGCCTCAACCGCGACCTCGGCAGCGACTTCGACCTCGCGGGCTTTGTTCACCGCGCTCGCTACGTGGAATCCGAAGGCCGCATCGTGACCACGCTGGAAAGCCTGCGCGAGCAGGTCGTCACCGTGGAACACCAGCGCTTCGCCTTCGCGCGCGGCGAGCCGATGCAGGTCGAGCAGAGCCAGAAGTACACCGACGCGCGCATTGGCGCGCTGGCGTTGGAGGCCGGCCTGCGAGTGGTCGATGGCTGGAACGATGCCTGCGACTGGTTCGGGCTGCGCCTGCTGCGGCGGGCCTGAAGCAGGAGCGCGCCGCGACTTGCGGTCGCGACGCGCCTTCATCCAGTCACGCGGTAACCTGCACTATTGCTTGCGCATCTGGTCGCGGGCGTTCTCCGCGCGCGCCGCGCCGATCGCGGTCTCGACCTTCTTGACCTCTTCGGGCGGCGGCAGCACCGCCGGCAGACCGAGCGACTGCAGCCACAGCTCCCGGCCCCAGCCCTTGGTGTGGTACAGGTGGTGGTCTTCCTGCTGCTCGACCTCTTCGTACGCGTCCTTGAGCGCCTTGCCGACATCGCCGGTGGCTTTCTTCGAGACGTAGCCGATCAGTTCCCAGTTGAGATGGTCCTTGGTCTCGGCCAGGACCACGCACTCTGCGGCGACGAGTTCGGCGGCCACCGGATCACCAGCCGCCTGCGCCATCTCCATCGCCTTCACCAGCGACTTGCCGTGGTGCGCCACGACCTCGCGGCCGGGCGTGCGGACGTCGGGATCCAGCCCCAGTTTCTCGAACACCCCCAGCAACACCTTCTGGTGGTTGCGGGTTTCGTCGAGATAATCGTTCCACTCCTTGCGCAGGTCGTCATTGACCGCGCACTCGATCGCCTTCAGGTAGACCTGTTCGCCACCGAATTCGGTCTCGATGCCCTGGTACAGCAGCTCGTGCAGCTGCGCCTCGTCATAGCTTCCGCGTGCCATCTGGAACACCTCATCGGAGTGGGACGGCCCAGAATCCGACCGTGCGCGTCGCGGTGCGGTGAAGCCGGCGCGGCCTCAGGACGCGGCAGCCGGACGCTGCCGCGGCACGGCATCGAACGGGAGCATGATCCGGGCATCCTTGAAGTACATCATCCGCAGCTGCCGCCCGCGCGGCGACCAGCCGATGAAGTGCGCCTTGGCCTCGGCCTCGTACATGTCCTGGTAGCGAACGGCCATGTCGTCGTTCTGCAGCTCGATCATGACCCCGACCGACTCCGGCTTCGGCAGCGAGGCGTTATGGGCCTCCAGCGTGTCGCGGATGGCGTTGAGGAAGGGCATGGTCTGCTTCAGGCCACGCGCGCCGACGTCGAAGAACTGGCGGTACAGATAGGTCGGCTGGCCGAAGGACGGCACGATGCCCAGCACCGCGGTGCCGACGCCCCAGATACGGCCTTCATCATCGCGGCCCACCGCCACCGCCTGCTGCGCCCGCTCGGCGGCCTTGGTTGGATCCGGCAGCGCACCGTTGCGCGCCCACATGGCGATGAGCTCCGACGACAGTTCGGGCGTCACTTTTTTCCAGACCGGCACGATCTCCATGCTCACCTGCCCACCGTGCCGCGCTGCGTGCAATCCATCATCAATCCTCTCCTCCCCGGTATCGCCCGATCATGGCGCAAGCGGTGGCGGCCGCGCAACGCGTCCACCTCGCAGCAACAGCCTGTTAACGGCAACGCTTGGATGATGGGGTCCACCCTGGACCGGAGCGCAACCCAATGGCCGACCTCAAGATCGCGGTGCTCGTCGGCAGCATCCGCAAGGAATCCCTGAACCGTTCACTCGCGCAGGCGCTCGAAAAGCTGCTGCCGGCAGGCGTCAGCTTCGAGTACGCGCGCATCGACGACCTGCCTCCCTACAACCAGGACGAGGACGACAACCAGCCCGCCCCGGCGAAGCGGCTCAAGGCGCTGATCGCCGAGGCCGACGGCGTGCTGTTCGTGACCCCCGAGTACAACCGCTCGGTGCCAGGCGTGCTCAAGAACGCCATCGACCACGCATCGCGGCCGTATGGGCAAAGCGCGTTCGCGGGCAAGGCCGCGGGCATCGTCGGCATCTCCATCGGCGCCATCGGCACCGCCTGCGCGCAGCAGCACCTGCGGGCCATCGCCGGCTATCTCGACATGCCGACCTACGGCCAGCCGGAAATCTTCCTGCAGGCCAAGGACGGGCTGTTCGAAGCCGATGGCAGCGTCGGCGAAGCCAGTCGCGGCTTCCTGCAGGGCTGGGTAGACGGCTACGTGGCCTGGGTGAAGAAGCACTCGGGACGCTGAAACCACGGACTCCGAACCCCGCAACATTGTCCGACCGGACCGGGCGGTATAACATTGGTTATAACCGCCCAGGGATACCGGTCATGAAGCTCAAGATCACCACCATCGGCAACTCCGCCGGGGTCATCCTGCCCAAGGAGCTGCTGGCCCGGCTGCGCCTGCAGAAGGGTGACGAACTGTTCGCGCTGGAAACACCCGACGGCATCAAGCTGACCGTGTTCGATCCGACGCTGGCCGAGCAGATGGAGGTCGCGGAGCAGGTCATGCGCGATCGCCGTGCACTGCTCAACAAGCTCGCGCAGTAGTGGCGGCCATGATCACCTGGATCGGGAAGCCGTTTGCACTTGCCATCCACGACCGCCAACTGAGCGAGCACGGCGGGAACGGCGGTGTGCGTGACGAAAGCCTGCTGGACTCCGCCCTCGCCCGTCCGCAGCAGCTGTACGCGTACGGCGACCCGCCGCCGGACCTTGCCGATCTCGCCGCGAGCCTGGCGTTTGGCCTGGCACGCAACCATCCTTTCATTGACGGCAACAAGCGCACTGCGGCCGTGGCCTGCGAAGTGTTCATCGTGCTCAACGGCGGCTCACTACAAGCCGAAGACCTCGAGTTGTACCCGGTCTATCTCGCCCTTGCCGAGGGCAGCCTCCCCGAAATCGAATTCGCCGCGTGGCTGCGCGACCGCATCCAGCACAAGGCCGGCATCGACGTACACGAGCCCAAGGCGCGCCACGCACGCTGAGCTGCACCCGCCCCCAGGGTCCGTCCTCCACCCTTCCACCCTTGCAGTGCGCGTCGTCGCCGACGCCCACGGAGCCGCTCCATGTCCGTCATCTATCCGCCGCTGCGCGAGCAGTGGTTCGGCAACATCCGTGGCGATGTCCTGTCCGGCGTGCTGGTCGCACTGGCGCTGATCCCCGAGGCCATCGCGTTCTCGATCATCGCCGGCGTCGATCCCAGGGTCGGCCTGTATGCCTCGTTCTGCATCGCGGTGGTCACGGCAGTGGCCGGTGGCCGACCGGGGATGATCTCCGCCGCCACCGGGGCGATGGCGCTGGTGATGGTCGACCTGGTGCGCGACCACGGGCTGCAGTACCTGCTGGCGGCGACCATCCTGGCCGGCCTGCTGCAGATCCTCGCCGCCGTACTGCGCCTGAACACGCTGATGCGCTTCGTGTCGCGTTCGGTGGTGATCGGCTTCGTCAACGCGCTGGCGATCCTGATCTTCATGGCGCAGCTGCCGGAGCTGATCGGCATGCCGCTGACGGTGTACGCCGTATGCGCGGCGGGACTGGCGATCATCTACCTGCTGCCGCTGGTCACGAAAGCTGTGCCTTCGCCGCTGGTGGCGATCATCCTGCTCACCGCGCTCAGCCTCTGGCTGGGCCTGGACATCCGCACCGTGGGTGACATGGGCGAGCTGCCGGACGCGCTGCCGACGTTCCTGTTCCCGGACATTCCGTGGACGCTGGACACGCTGTGGATCCTGCTGCCGGTGTCGGCCACGCTGGCCGTGGTCGGCCTGCTGGAGTCGCTGATGACCGCGCAGATCGTCGAGGACATGACCGACACGCCCACCAACCGCCGCCGCGAGTGCGCTGGCCAGGGGTCAGCGAACATCGTCGCCGGGCTGTTCGGCGGCATGGCCGGCTGCGCGATGATCGGCCAGTCGGTGATCAACGTCAGCTCCGGCGGCCGCGGGCGGCTGTCGTGCATGGTCGCCGGCGTGGTTCTGCTGCTGCTCGTGGTCTATGCGTCGGACTGGGTATCGATGATCCCAATGGCGGCGCTGGTGGCGGTGATGATCATGGTCAGCATCGGCACCTTCCACTGGAAGAGCTTTCGCGAGCTGAAGACCCACCCGAAGAGCGCCAGCCTGATCATGTTCGGCACCGTGGTGGTCACCGTCGCCACCCACGACCTGGCCAAGGGCGTGCTGGCCGGCGTACTGCTGACCGCGCTGTCATTCACGCGCCGGGTGAGCTCGATGCTGCAGGTCGAACACCGCGACGACGATGGCCGCCGCAGCTACCGTGTCACCGGCCAGGTGTTCTTCGCATCCGCCGTCCAGTTCGCCAACAGCTTCGACTACCTGCACGCGCCCGGGAAGGTGCTGATCGACCTGCGCGATGCGCATTTCTGGGACACCAGCGCGGTCGGCGCCCTGGACCGCGTGGTGCTGAAGCTGCGCAAGCACGGCGCGACGGTGGAAGTGGTCGGCCTGAACCGGGCGAGCCAGTCACTGGTCGATCGCCTGGGCACGCACGGTGACGAAGCTCCGGCCTCGTCGATGGGCCAATAGGAGACGCTGACCGGGCCCCGATCAGCTGCTGCGGATCAATCCCGCATCGGCGCCGGGCTCACGCGCCAGGCATTCCTGCAGGCTGTGCAGCTCGCGTTCCAGCAGCGGCGGCTGCGGGCCCAGCGGATTGCAGGCGCGCACGGGTGCCTCGCCTTCCCCGCACCGCTACAGTGGAGCGCCCCCAGCGAGGCCCACCATGCACGCCACGATCTATCACAACCCGCGCTGCGGAACGTCGCGCAACACGCTGGCACTGATCCGTCATGCCGGCATCGAGCCCGAGGTCATCGAATACCTGAAGGACACGCCCACGCGCGAGGAGCTGATCGCGCTGATCCGCGAGGCCGGCATCGGCGTTCGCGATGCAATCCGCGCCAAGGAGGCGAAGTACACGGAACTGGGCCTGGACGATCCTTCACTGTCCGAGGCCGCGTTGCTCGATGCGATGCTCGCGGATCCGATCCTTGTCAACCGGCCCTTCGTGCGCACCAACATGGGCGTGCGGCTGGCGCGGCCGTCGGAAACGGTGCTCGAGATCCTGCCGCCAATCAGCGCGTCGTTCACCAAGGAAGATGGCGACGTGGTGGCGCCGAAGTAGCGCCGCCACCCGCTCCCGCCTGCGGCTGCCCTCAGTACGTGTAGCCGACCCGCAGCCAGAGCGTGCGTCCCGGCTCGTTGATCCGCACCGCATCCGCCGGATAGCCGAAGTCGGCGTTTCCGGCGAGGTTGAGGTGCTCGCTGTAGGCGCGGTCGAACAGGTTGTCGACGCCGGCGGTCAGCTGCACGCCGCTGGCGAAGCGGTAGCCGGCGTTGAGCGCGAGCGTGGCGAAGCCGGCGCTCGGACCGATGTCCTGGCCGACCACGTTGCCATAGCCCTCGGCGACGCGGTCCTGTCCGTCGACCAGCCGGACCAGCGCGCCGGCCGACCAGGTGCCGTTGTCCCAGTCGGCACTGAAGCGGCCTTCCAGCGGCGGCATCTGCGGCAGCGGGCGGCCGCTGTCGCGGTCCTTGCCGCGGGCATGGGCCAGGCTGCCGCCGAGCGTCCAGTCCTCGCTCGCCCGGTACTCGCCGCCAAGCTCGGCGCCGCTGGTCCGCGCATCGATGTTCGACACCATCGAGGTCGCGCCCATCATCGTGTCCATGTAGCGGAACTGGATGAAGTCATCGACGCGGCCGGCGTAGGCCGAGATCCAGGCATCGAAGCGTTCGCCGCGGTACTGCAGGCCGACGTCGAGCTGGGTGGTCTTCTCGGTATCGAGGCCGGCGAAGGCGTTGGCGAAGCCCATCGGGCCCATGTCCGCGGAGAACAGTTCCCAGTAGTCGGGCATGCGCTCGGTGTGGCCAATGCCGGCGTACCAGCTGAGCGCCTTGTCGACGTCGCGCTCGAAGCGGACGAAGCCCGCCTTCAGCGTTTCCTCGCGCGACCGGCCGGCTGTCGGATTGGGCATTGCCGGGTGGCCGTGGCCACCGGCCACCGTCAGCCGTCCGTCCTCGGCACCTGCGCGGTCCGCGCGCGCGCCGGCGATCCAGCGGCTGTCGTCGCCCTGGAACCAGGTGCCTTCGGCGAACAGGCCGAGGTTGTCGAAGCGCGCGTCCACGACCCATGGCATGGCGAGATACGCGTTGCGGCCCATGCCGGCGCGGCGGCGGTGGCGGCTGTCCTGGGCGTCGATGCCGGTGACAAGCTCGAACGCGGCGCCGCGCCAGGTGGCCGCCGCGCGCCCGCCGCTGGTGCTGCGCTCGACGTTGGACGCCATCGGCATGGGCATCGAACCGTTCGGGTTCGGGTCGCGCAGGCTGTAGTTGTCCATCACGTGGTCGGCGACGTTGTGGTAGACGCTGGCCTCGAATTCCTGCAGCGCGCCGAGCCCGATGTTCGCCTTCTCGAAGCGCAGGCTGTAGTTGCTGCGGTCGAAGCTGCTGCCATCCATGCCACGGGTGGCATAGCGCGCCTGGCCGTCGCCGATGCCCACGCCGAGTTCGAGCAATGTGTCCTCGTCGGGCGTCCAGCCGAGCGCGAAGTCGGCGTTCCACTTCTTCCACGCCGAGCCGACGCGGGCGCCGTTGCCGTCGTCGTAGTCGCCGGACTCGGAGCGGTTGGCGCTGATGCGGGCGTAGCCGAGCGGCGCGCCCCGGGTCACGTCGACCACCTGGTCGTTGCGGCCCCGGCTGCCGGCGAGCGCGCTGCCGGCGAGCTTCCAGGTGGGCTCGATGAAGTGCTCGCGGTCGCGCTCGAAGCGCACCGTGCCGGCCGATGCGCCCGGACCCCAGAGCACCGTCTGCGGACCCTTGGTGACCACCAGCGCGTCATAGGTTTCCGGCGCGATGTAGGACATCGCGTTGTCCATGCGCGAAGGGCAGGCACCGGGCATGGCGCCGTCGTTGGTCAGCAGGTTCAGGCGCGAGCCGAACATGCCGCGCAGCACCGGATCACCATTGCTGCCGCCGTTGCGCACGGTGCTGAAGCCGGGAATGGTCTTGAGGTAGTCGGCACCGTCGCTGGCCGGAACCGGCTGGCGCGGAAGCTTGGGGCTGGTTTCCCAGGTGAGTGCGGACACCGGCGCGGCGGCCGTGACGACCAGCGCTTCGAAATCCACCGTGCGCGTCGCGTCCGACGGGGTGTCGGGCGCGGCGTCCAGTGCATGGGCGAAGGGGCTGGCAAGAGCGGCGGCAATCGCCACGAACAGGCAGGACGAACGGATCACCGGGCAGCGGGGGATCGACATGGCGTGACTCCATGGAGCGGAATGCGATGGGGTGCCGCGTGGCGGATGCCGGGCGGCGTGGCGAGGGTCAGCCGATGCGCGGTGGTCCGCGCGAGCCCAGTCCGTTCGGGTGCAGCCATGCCACGCTGGGTGCGGCTGGCGCGAGCGCCGGCGCGGTCGCCGCCGGCAATGCGAAGAGCTTGAACACCACCGGCGCCGAGTGCGTGAACGCTGCCAGCAGCGGACAGTAATCGCAGTCCGGATCACCGATCGCGGGACGCGCATCGCCCGGATCCACTCCATCGTGCAGGCGATGCCGGCCGTGTCCGCCATCGTGGGCAGGGCCATGCACGACGCGGGCCTCGCCCGTGGCTTCCAGCAGTCGCGTCGTGGTCGGCACCAGCATCAGCAACAGCGCTGCCGCCAGTCCGATCCGCCCCATCCAGTGCTGGAATGCCTTCGCGTTCATTTCAGTGCGGATTGTCGGCGCCAGGCACCGGAATGGATCTGACGCAGGTCAAGGCCGGGCGCTTTCCATACGCAAACGTACGCACTTGATCCAGGTCATTTGGCTCACCGCTGCACAACGGTAACGTGCGCTCCAACGGCCGGGCACCACGACGCATCATCGGCCCCCGATTTTATTCAAGCCCTTTAATCACTGAGGTCATCACCATGAGAAACCTGGTACTGCTGTTTGCACTCGCCGCCGCTGGCGGATTCGTCCCGGCCGACGTCGCCGCGCAGGGATCGGCATCGGTCGACATGATCGCCGACGTCAACTTCAGCCTGCGCACCGAGATCACCGGTGGCCAGATGGTCTTCATCGGCAACTCCGGCGCGATCAAGGACGTGGTCAACCCCGACCTGCGCGTGCCCGAAGGCTCGGTGGTCGCGATCACGATCACCAACAACGACGGCGCCATGCATGACATCGCGGTGCCCGAGTTCGGCGCCCAGTCCGACCAGCTGGTCGGCGTCGGCTCCTCGACCACCATCGTGTTCCGCGCCACCAAGGGCGGCACCTTCGAATACATCTGCACCATCCCCGGGCACAAGCTCGCGGGCATGGCCGGCAAGCTGATCGTCGGCGACGTGAAGGAAGAAGTGAGCACGGCGCTGGATGTCTCCAAGAACCCGGCCGAAGTCGGCACGCCCGTCGGTGACCGCGCCGCCGAGCATGTCACCTACGACCTGCTGACCACCGAGGTTGAAGGCCGCCTGTCCGACGGCAGCACGTACCGCTACTGGACCTTCGACAACACGGTCCCGGGTCCGCTCCTGCGCATCCGCCAGGGCGACACGGTCACGATCAACCTCAAGAACGCCGAAGACAGCGTCAACATCCACTCGGTCGACTTCCACTCCGTGACCGGCCCCGGCGGCGGCGCGGCGGTGACCCAGGTGCGCCCCGGCGAGACCAAGAGCTTCACGTTCAAGGCGCTGCACCCGGGCCTGTTCGTGTACCACTGCGCAACGCCGATGATCGCCCACCACATCTCCAACGGCATGTACGGGATGATCCTGGTCGAGCCCGAAGGCGGCCTGCCGGCGGTCGACAAGGAGTACTACGTGATGCAGGGCGAGCTCTATACCGCCCAGAAGCACGGCTCCAGCGGCCTGCAGGAGTTCTCGGTCGACAAGCTGCTTGACGAGAAGCCCGAGCACCTGATGTTCAACGGTTCCATGGACGCGCTCACCAAGACCTACGACATGAACGCGAACGTGGGCGAGGAAGTCCGCATCTTCTTCGGCGTCGGCGGCCCGAACCTGATTTCGAGCTTCCACCTGATCGGCGAAGTGTTCGACCGGGTCTATGACCTGGCCTCGTTCACCAGCCCGCCGCTGACGGACGTGCAGACCACGATCGTGCCTCCGGGCGGCGCGACCATGGTCGAGTTCAAGGTCGACTACCCGGGCAAGTACATCCTGGTCGACCACGCACTGTCGCGCGCCGAGAAGGGCCTGACCGGCATCCTCACGGTGAACGGTGAAGCCGACTCGACGATCTTCAACAGCGACCAACCGATCGACGCAGCGTCCGGCCACTGACGCCGGCGGCGCAAGACGGCAGGCAACGGCCCCGCCCCGGCGGGGCCGTTTTCGTGTGCGAAGTCAAGTGCATTCGGCGCCGCGATTGCACATAAGGGTCATGCCGCAGTCACGCCTGGTGCGACGAAGACACGGACAATATGCGCCATGCACCAGATGATCGAACTCCACCCCACGGCCGACGCGCTGACCGGCCTCGGCCTGCCCGCCATTCCCTACCCGGTTGCACTCCCCGCCTTCCAGGCCGCCGTTGCCAACGACGGCGAACTGCCGCTGGCCGACATGCTGCACGGCCTGCAGCTGCGCGCCGCCCGTGAAACAGCTGACTGGCAGGCCATGGAACCGGCGATGGCGCGCCTGGCCGAACTGCTGGCACCGGACGATGCCGGCGAATGCCTGGCCGCCGAAGGCGCGGGCTGGTGGATCGAAATCGGCCCGGTCGACCTTGGCGGCGCGGTCGTGGCCCTGCAGCGCGACGACGCACTCCTGGCCGCGATCGTGCAGCGCGCCGACGGTCGCCTGCGCATGGCGGCCTACCGCCCGTTGGATGGCCATTCCATCGAACTGCTGGTGGGCCTTGCCCGGGGCGACGTCCAGCTGGCGGACGTGCCACTGCATGCCGCCGGGGAGGCCGGCCTTCCCGGCCTGTCGCGCTGGAGTGCGGACCCGGGCAGCGGACCCGGCCTGGAGACGCAGCCCGCATGGCGCACGCAGCCGGCTCTGGCGGCGCGCAGGCCGGCGTTCGTGCTGGCCGAAATCGAAAGCTGGGACCTGCTCCGGACCTGAGCTCCGCCCGCCGGTCCGCTAGATCCGGGCCAACGCGTCGCGCAGCGGCTCCAGGTCCGCGCTGGACACCGGCCGCACCACCCGCCCCAGCTCCTGGCCGGAACGGAGCAGCACCAGCGTCGGCCACAGCTTCACCTTGAACGCCCGGCCCAACGGCCGGCCGCGACCGTCCTCGATCTTCAGGTGCACGACGCCCGCGTGCTCACCCAGCAGCACCTGGATCGGCGCCTGCGCCGCTTGGCAGTGCCCGCACCAGTCGGTGCCGAACTCCAGCAGCAGGGTGCCTTCCATGGCATCGAGCTCCGCACGCGCGGGTTCCACCGCCGAGTAGCGGGCTTCGCAGCTCACAGTGGCGTTGCGGAACAGGCGCGCGCCGGAGCCGTCGGCGACTCGACCAGAGTGTCGGAGGGGACCAGCGTCATGGATATCTCCGTTTCAATCGGGATTTCCACCTTCCCGGACCGGCGATCAACATCCCGTGACCTGCGGCAGGGCGGCCGCGCATACCTGCGGCTAGACTAGGCCGCCATGGCCCATCGCTTGAGATTGCCACGCACCTACCGGGCCGACCGGACCGTCCTGGCGGTACTGATCGCGGGGACCGCATGGCTTTCGTTCACGCTGGCCCGCGGGCCCGGCGAACTCTCCGCGATCTGGATCGGCAACGGCATCCTCACCGGCTGGCTGCTGTCCCGCCGCACTGCCACCTGGCCGGGCTACCTGGCAGTGGCGTTCTTCGCCGAGCTTTCCGCGCGCATCCTGGCCGGCGACCAGCCCCCGTACGCGCTGGCCATCGCGATGTGCAACCTCGTGGAAGCGCTGGCGGTGGCCTGGCTCGTCCGCATCCGTATTCCCGACATCCGCGATCCGGACTGGCTCACCCTGGGAGGGGTTGCGACAGCGGCCACGCTGGTCGCCTGCGCGCTGACGGGACTGATGGCGGCGACCCTGGCCTACTTCATGCACGGACAGCATTTCCTGCGCGCAGCAGGCAGCTGGTATGCGGCGCACGTCGTCGGCATGGTGGTGCTGGCGACGACCACGCTGGTCGTACAGCGCAAGGGTCTGGGACTGTTCGTGGAGCCCGGCCGTGGCTGGAGCCTGGTGACTACCATGGGACTGTTGATCGCAGTGGCGGTGGGCGTCGCCTTCTTCAGGTATCCGCTGCTGTTCCTGGCCTATCCGCCGCTGCTGCTGGTCGCAGTTCGCCATGGGTTCGCCGGCGTGGGGCTGGGAGTGATCGCCCTGGGGCTGGTCGTCGCCACCGCCACTGCGCTGGACTACGGCCCACTGTCGCACCCGAGCCTGGGCGACGCCGGCCGGTTGGCCCTGCTGCAGCTTTACCTGGCGGGCGGCTGCCTGATGACGATCCCCGTCTGCCTGGTCATGGCCGAAAGTAACCGGCTGGCTGCGCGGCTGGGCGAAAGCGAACGCCGCTACCGCATGCTTGCCGACCACTCGCACGACGTCATCGCGCGCGTGGGGCCCGACGGGGCGCTGCTCTACGTCTCGCCGTCGGCAGTGGAGATGTTCGGCTTCACGCCCACCGAGATGACCGGCACGCGCTGGAATTTCGTGCATCCGGACGACCGCGCGCGGCAGGCGCAGGCGATGGCCGATGTCCTGGCATCGGGCGACACGCGCACCGAGAGATACCGCATCCGGCACAAAGACGGCCACTACGTCTGGGTCGAGGGCGTGCTGCGCTGCATACCCGCCGATGACGGCGGCGGCGCGGTCGACATCATGGTGGCCGCCCGCAACATCAGCCGCCGCGTGGCCGCCGAGCACGCCCTGGCGGAAAGCCGGCGCGAGCTGGAACGGCTGTCGCGCGTCGATCCGCTCACCGACCTGGCCAATCGCCGCCAGTTCGACGAGCGCCTTGCGCTGGCGCTCAAGCGCCAGCAGCGCCACGCAATCCCGATCGCACTGCTGTGCATGGACATCGACCGTTTCAAGGACGTCAACGATGGCCACGGCCACGCCGCCGGCGACATCGTGCTGAAGGCCTTTGCGAAGCGGCTGTGCGACAGCGTGCGCGAAACCGACCTGGTCGCCCGCCTGGGCGGGGACGAGTTCGTGATCCTGATCGAGGACGCATCGGCCGAAGCCGCCGAGGCCGTGGCGCGCAAGGTGCTCGCCGCCATGGCGGAGCGGGTCGACGTCGGTGACACCCGGCTCACGGTCAGCACCAGCATCGGCGTCGCCCATGCGCGGCAGGCGGCCGATGCGGCAGGCCTGATGGCCTCGGGGGACGCCGCCCTTTACGAGGCCAAGAAAGCCGGGCGCAACCGCTACCACCTGGCCCCGGTGGCGTGACGGGGAATGGAGCACGAGGGCACGATCCAGGCCGGGTCCGCCGAGGGGCGGACCACCTTCAGGATGCGGCTTCCGCTCGCCTGACGAGACGGCCGTAATACCCCAGCAGCGCCGCGGCGCGCGCCACCACGTACACCACGAACGCCGCCCACAAACCGTGGTTGCCCCAGAGGGCCGCCAGCGGCCATGCGGCCAGCAGGAACACCCCCAACGACACCAGGCCGGCATGCCGCATCTCCCGCGTGCGGGTGGCGCCGATGAACACGCCGTCCAGCTGGAACGCGGCCACCGAGAGCAGTACGTACAGCGCGGCCCATGGCAGGTGCGTCGCGGCCACTTCGCGCACCGCGGGCAGGCTGGTCAGGGCCATCACCGCGGCGTCGCCCAGCAACAGGACCGCCACCGCCAGCACCAGCGCCGTGCCTCCGGCCAGCTCGCTGCTCAGCCGCACCGCGCGCCTGAACCTGCCGCTGTCGCGCGCACCCCATGCCGCGCCCACGTGCGCTTCGGCCACGAACGCGAAGCCGTCCAGGAAGAACGCGCTGAACGACACCAGCTGCAGCAGGATGTGGTTCGCCGCCAGGGTCACGTCGCCGAAGCGCGCGCCGGCGTTGGCGAACCAGCCGAAGGCCAGCAGCAGGCACAGCGTGCGCACCAGGATGTCGCGGTTGGCGGCCAGCGACGCGCGGATGCGCTGCCAGTCGGCGATGCGCGCCCAGGGCAGGAACGGCGCGGCATCGCCGTGGCGCACACGCAACACGCGCAGCACCACGATGATGGCGACGGCGCAGGTGCTCCATTCGGCGATCGCGGTGCCCAGGCCGATGCCCCGCACGCCCATGCCCATGCCCAGCGTGCCTGCAAACCAGATGTCCAGGCCGGCGTTGAGACCGTTGAGCAGCAGCTGCACCAGCAGCAGTTCGCGGCTGCGGCCAAGGCCGATCAGCAGGCCGCTGATCGCGAACAGGGCGAGCGCCGCCGGCGCGCCCCAGATGCGCGCGCGGAAGTAGTCGCCGGCCGCTGCCTCCACCCCGGCGCTGCCATCCATCAGCGCGAAGTAGAGCCAGGTGATCGGCCATTGCAGCAGCAACAGCGCGACGCCCAGGCCCGCGGCCAGCAGCACCGCGCGTGCCAGCGTGGCGCGGACCTCGGCCTCGTCGCCGGCGCCCGCCGCCTGCGCCACGAAGCCGGTGGTGCCCATGCGCAGGAAGCCGAAGCTCCAGTAGACGAAGTTGAAGAGCAGCGCGCCCAGCGCCAGCCCGCCCAGCTCCACCGCGCTGCCGTAGTGGCCGATGACAGCGGTGTCGACCAGGCCGAGGCTTGGCACCGCCGCGTTGGCGAGGATGATCGGCCAGGCCTGGCGCGCGATGGCCTTGCGGGTCAGGCCCGTTGCGTGCTGTGACAAGGCCGCGCTACAGGTTGGATTCGTCCGCGGGCACGTTGGCGGCCAGCGGTGCCGCGCCCGCGGTGACGCCACTCTCCGGCGGGCACTGCGCGCCCACGGTGTACGACGTCATCGACAGCGACCCATACGCCGGCCCCTCCACCAGCACGTCGGCGCCCTTGCCCGCCGCCGCAGCGATCCCGGCGAGATACAGCAGCGGCAGGAAGTGCTCCGCTGTCGGTGCCGAGGCAGCGTAGTCCGGGTGCCGGATGAGTCCGGCCGCATCACCCGGACGCTCGGCCAGCAGTTGCTTCACATCGGCATCGAAACGCTGGTTCCAGTCGAACCCGGAATCCGGCTGCTTCCAGTCGATCGCCCGCAGGTTGTGCACCACGTTGCCGCTGCCCACCACGAGCACGCCGCGCGCGCGCAGCGCGGCCAGGCGGGCGCCAAGTTCGATGTGGAACTCCGCCGGCTTCTGCGCGTTGATCGACAGCTGCACCACCGGGATGTCGGCATCGGGAAACGCATGCACCAGCACCGACCAGGTGCCGTGGTCCAGCCCCCAGCCGTCGATGTCGGATCCGACGAAGTCGGGTTTCGCGACATCGGCCACCTCCTCCGCCAGTTCGGGCAGCCCCGGCGCCGGGTACTGCACGTCAAACAGCGCCTGCGGAAAGCCGAAGAAGTCGTGGATGGTCCGCGGCCGTGGCATGGCCGTGACCGCGGTGGCGTTGACGTACCAGTGCGCCGACACCACCAGGATCGCGCGCGGCCGCGGCACCGAGGCGCCGAACGCGCGCCAGGCTTCGGTGTAGCGGTTGCGCTCGAGCGCGTTCATCGGACTGCCGTGGCCGAGGAAGGCGGCAGGCATCAGGGGCGTGGCGGACATGGCCTCAGCTGCCCCCATCGCAGCGCGCCGCGCCGTCGCTGCCCCGCACGTCGGCCAGGCAGCGCTCGCGCGCGAGGTGCCCGCGCACCTCGTCTTCCAGCCCGCGCAGCCCCCAGCGCCGCCCCTCTTCCACGGCTGCGTCCTCGTCGGCACCCTGCAGCCACGCGGCACGCAGCGCCGCCAGCGCGCCCACGCGGTTGCCGCTGGCACAGTGCACGAGCGTCGGCCCGTCGGCTGTCCGGAGCAACTGGTCAAAGGCCACCACGGCCTCGCGGTCCAGGTCACCGGCGCCGGCGATGGGCAGGTTGTCGTAGCCCATGCCGGCCGCGCGTACGGCGCCCGCCTCGTCGAAGCCGGGCGTCTCCGAGTCCGGGGTCAGGTCGATCACGTGGCGAATGCCCGCCGCGCGCAGTGCGGGCAGGTCGTCGGCGGTGATGCGGCCGCCGGAGCGGATGCCTTCGGCGGGCGTCGTGAAGCGTTCGAGCAGCGGGGATTGCATGGTGACCTCCTCGGGCGCCGGCGCGGCCGGCGCTTTTTCGGTCGTGGCGCAGCTGGCGAGCGCGAGGGCCATCGCTATGGGCAGTACGGCGGCCAACGGCAGCATGCGGGATCTTGCGGACATGGCAGGCTCCATCGTCATTGGCGCGGTGCGGGTTCGTGGACCACGATGGCCATGATGCGCCTGTCGAGCGCATTGGGGAACGCGGCGCCGGCGTTGTCGTGGAGGGGGGAAGAGTTCGATGAGGTGCATGGCGTGGAGCGGCCGCAAGGCCCCGGGGGCTGCAGGTTGCTGAGCGCAGCGTCAGACCATCGTGAACAGCGAGGCAGCTGCGGTCTACCGCCCCTATACTCGACCCGACCAGGGGGAATGCATGGCACACCAGATCGAGGAACTGCAGGCCGCGTTGCGCCGCTTCGCCGAGGAGCGCGACTGGGGCCAGTTCCATTCGCCAAAGAACCTGGCCGTTTCCCTGTCCATCGAGGCCGCGGAAGTGCTGGAGCACTTCCAGTGGCTGACCGACGAGCAGAGCCGGAACCTCGATGACGCCCGCCGCCAGGAAGTCGCGCACGAGATCGCCGACGTGCTGCTGTACCTGCTGCAGCTGTCCGACCGGCTTGGCATCGACCCGCTGGACGCCGCCCGCCAGAAGCTCGCGCTGAATGCCGAGCGCTACCCCGCCGACAAGGCCAGGGGCACGAGCCGGAAATACACCGAGCTCTGAACCCCGCGAACGACGGAGGGAGGCTGTCGTGATCGTCTACCAGGCAACCAAGCAACGATTCCTGCACGACAACGATCACGCGCAGATCGAGGACGAGGTGCAGCGCGCGTTCGTCAAGAAGGTCGGTCGTTACGTCTCGCAGGGCGAGTTCAAGTCGTGGCGCCATTCGCTGGCGGCCATGGCGCGCGTGCTTCGCGACCGCGACATTCCGGACGACATCGGCGTGGGCATCGAGTTCGGCATCGCCCAGACCGCCAAGCGAATCGACTTCGTGATCTCAGGCGCCGCCGATGACGACACGCCGCACCTGGTCATCGTCGAGCTGAAACAGTGGTCCAACTCGCGCATCAGCGAGAAAGACGGAATCATCATCGCCAACCGCGGCGGCAAGGCCGAGATCGAAGGTCCCCATCCCAGTTATCAAGCGTGGTCATACGCCGCGCTGCTCAACGGCTTCAACGAGGCCGTGTACGAGTCCGGCACCGAGCTGCGGCCCTGCGCCTACCTGCACAACTACAAGGATGACGGCGTCATCCGCCATCCGCACTACGCGGCCTATCTGGAAAAAGCGCCGGTCTTTCTCGACGGTACGGACGAGTTGGAGAAGCTGCGGGCCTTCATCAAGCAGCATGTTCGCAAGGGCGACCGCGGCAAGCTGCTGTACGAGATCGCCGAAGGCCGAATCCGCCCATCGAAGATGCTGGCCGACAGCCTTGCCAAGATGCTCAAGGGCAACCGCGAGTTCGTGCTGGTGGACGACCAGAAGGTGGTCTACGAGACCTGCCTCGCCAAGGCCCAGCAGGCGAGCGACGCGCGCAAGCAGGTGGTGATCATCCAGGGCGGACCGGGAACCGGCAAGTCGGTGGTGGCGGTGAACCTGCTGGTCGAACTGACCAAGCGCGGCCAGCTGACGAAATACGTGTCCAAGAACGCCGCGCCGCGGGCGGTCTATGCGCAGAAGCTGGCAGGAACGCTGCGCCGCGTAGAGATCGGCAATCTGTTCGGAGGCTCGGGCGCCTTCCACGAAGCGCAAGCCAACACCTTCGATACGCTGGTTGTGGACGAGGCGCACCGCCTCAACGAGAAGAGCGGCCTGTACGGCAACCTCGGCCAGAACCAGATCATGGAGCTGATCCGCAGCGCCCGCTGCACGGTGTTCTTCGCTGATGACGATCAGATCGTGACGCTTTCTGACGTCGGCCGCATCGCTGAACTGGAGCGCTGGGCGCTGGAGATGGGGGCGGAGGTCACCCGACTGGAGCTGGCATCGCAGTTCCGCTGCGGAGGCTCGGATGGCTACATCGCCTGGTTGGACAACTTCCTGGGAATCCGCGAGAGCGCCAATACGGACTTCGACCGCGATGCGTTCGACTTCCGCATTGTTGATTCACCCGTCGAGCTGCATGACCTGATCCGGGAGAAGAACAAGCTCAACAACAAGGCGCGCGTGGTTGCCGGGTATTGCTGGGACTGGAAGAGCAAAAAGAACCCGGACGCGTGGGATATCGAACTCCCGGAATTCGGCTATCGGGCGAGGTGGAACCTGGACAAGGACGGGAGCCTCTGGATCGTGGCGCCGGATTCCGTGGAGGAAGTTGGCTGCATCCATACCTGCCAAGGGCTGGAACTGGACTATGTCGGCGTGATCATCGGGCCAGACCTGCAGTGGGTCGATGGTGTGCCAAGCGTCTTCCCTGAGGCGCGGTCATCCATGGACCGTACGGTTCGCGGGTACAAGAAAGCACTCAAGGAAGACCCGGATGCCACGCGCGCTCGGTTGGAGATCATCGTGCGCAATACTTACAAGACGCTGATGAGCCGGGGGATGAAGGGGTGTTACATCCATATCGCAAGATAGGCGTCATTCGCAAAGTCCGCTTCCGACCCAGAGCGGACATTCTTCAACCGAGCGCACGGATTGCATTGGCCCATGCGCATGTTCTCTAGATGCGACAGACCTGATGTTGTCGCGGGGCCTATGCGTATGCCAAGAGGGGCGAAGCTCTGTGAAATAGCTATTCCTAGAGAGTTCCGAAGGTCTAATACGGACCAATTCTCTCGCGCTGAGGTTAGACTTCATCCGCCCCTCATATTTTGCCCAACTCTTGATTTTTTTGAGGACAGGCGAGGAACCAGAAGCCGACAGAGCTTTCTTATGCCACCAGACCTTTCACTGCTTCTCCGAAGCCCGCAAGAGTTGAGGGCGGCTCTCTATCATCGTTCGGCAAGAACGAACGCCCAGGCGATTCTCAGCGAAGCAGGGCTTCCGAGCTCAATGCTGGAGAACTGGGAAAGCCTCGGTAAGGCCACTGTCGCCGCGCTTGCTGCGCGTTCCATTCTCGGCTCTGCGGCCGGCAGTTCAGTCGGCTCAGCGACCACCGCGATTTCCTCATTACGAGCGATTCTGAGTGAGCGACTTTCAGCACAGCTCCTTAAAGAAAATCTGGTTCAGTACGGCGCGGGCGTGACCGCGGAGGAGAGATTGCTTCCGCAAACCGCACGGAGTGTGGCCCACCAGGTCATCGGGGCGTATTGCCATCGTTACGGGTTCGCCGAGACCAAGAAGCTGCTTCTTCATCAGGATATTATCGGCGGAAAACTCGAGGTTCCAATCGATTACGACGCGAAGACAGATCTGCAAGAACTCTATCAACGGCACAAGTGGAGCGTTCCTAAGTACGAGACCATTGCCCGAGAAGGACCACAGCACGACCAAATCTTTACGGTGAGGGTATCCGACCTCAGGCAAAAATCTGCGACGGCCGAAGGTGCGTCAAAGCGCTTGGCAGAGCAGGCGGCCGCCAGAAACTTCATCAGGCTGCATTTTACGAAAGAGCTGCCCCACCGGACGGAAGTACTTTCGCAGGACTTTGATCCAAAGACCGAAGCTCTGAGACTTTCAAGACTCCCCAATGTTCCAGAAGCGCAGAACCTGGCACGGGCCGCTGCGCTGGATGACTGGACCGACCGCCTCATTTCCCATGCCTTCGTACACTCGAGCTACGTAGGCGCTGAGAAGCCCCGCTCTCGGCTTGGCAAGGACAACAAGCTGTTGGCTCTTCTTGGGAGCCAAGTACTCCAATGGGCAAGCTCCGACGCCTTGCTCCGCCTCAAGTCGCCTTCGCAAATTCTCGAACAAGGTGGAATTTCTCAGCTAGTGAAAATAGCCGTCAAAGACGAAACTCTTGTACTAGCTTGCCGAGACTTGTTTGACGGCGGTCTTCCACTGGTCGGGCCAGGGGAAACGAGCCTTCGACTCGGCGTCAAGGCAGAGATGGTGCAAGCACTGTTCGGCACCTTGTTTTTGTCTCGCGAATCAAGCCTGGTCTCTGGCGAGGACGTGATCGCTGGTATTCCTTCGCTTCAGGGGCACTTCGAGCGTGTAGCTTCCAGGGGCGAAACTAAAGATCAACTGACCGATGCAAAGACTCGCCTGCAAGAGCGCTGTCAGGCGGTTGGAGTTCGAGTTGCTTATCAGACGAAGAGAGAAGCCGTGGGCTCGTGGCTTGTCGTCACACCCCGCGTGCGACTCACGTCGGAGCGGACGGGCAGCTCTCTTTCGATCCATGCGGAAAAAGTCGAAGGGAAGCTCCACGATATCCGAACGGTCAAAGACATCGAAGGTGACTTGGCGGAGATGATTGTGAGCCAGTTTGACGCATCCTTAGGCTTGGCAAGCTCCCCAACAAGAAGGAGTAATGCGGAACGCGATCCCGTTGAAAAATGGCTGATCTCACAAGTGCTTTCCAACCTCTCAGATGAGCAGAGCCAGAATGCCCGATCTGCCCGAATCGGAAACCTGGAGCTACTCGGTATTCGATATTTACACAAGCAGGACTTTTTCAGCTATCGGTCATTCTTGGTTGGCATCTATGAGCTTGCAGCCGATTTGGACACCACCATTCTTGAAAGCCTCTACCGCTTCTACGAAAACGCTGGGCGAAGCTCCAAGGCGACTGCAGACCTGCAAGAGCGATTGATTTCAGACTTAACCGCGCTCCAAGACTTCTTGCAGGACCTAGACCCTCTCCTCCTAGTCGAGTCTCTGCGCGAGACGTCTGAGTTTCGCTCGTTGGTTGCTCAGGCCACTTCCTGCAGACTTGCTAGTGGCGCCGTTGTCGAGGCCTCTTTAGAAGAGATTGGAAGCCAAGCAGAATTACTTCTTCGGCGCAGAGGAATGGCCGTTTCTTTCAAGTGTGACGCGCCTGCGCGCGTTCTTGAGGTTCAGGGTGCACATCTATACTTGATCGATCTCTTGTGCCACGAGGCTTTGCCCGAGAACTCTCTCGCCATCACACACTCAGGTGGGGTTTTGAGGCTTTCTCTAAATGCGGGGGAACGCGCGGCATCTTATCTTGCAGCGCTTCAATCCAATTCACTGTGGTGTGTACTGGTCAAGCTGCTACCAATCACTCAGAACAGGTCTGCGGGGGGCGCTGTCATAGTTGACATTGCGAGCGTTTGTGAGAGCGGCGTCTCCCGGTTTGCATTGAGAAGTTGGCTCAGCTATCAGATGCAGGGACAGCTCGAAACAGTCGCGAAGGACGCAATCGCTTCAGTTCTTCATGACGTCAAGAACGAGCTTCTTGCCTTCGAGTCAATCGCCAGGGAAGCTCAAGCCTCGCGATCGGTCCAAGATAAATATTCGTTAGCGTCTACTGCGACCCGTCATGCGGATCAAGCAAACTTGCGGTTGGAGGCGATACGTGCACTGATCCGATACGCCAGAAAGATTGAGATTGCCAAGTTTAGTGTCGATAGCACAATGCGTTCGTTGTCACGGGAGCTATGGGAATGGATGCCTAGCGAAATCGCATTTACACCGCCCCAACCTATTGGAGAGTGCCCCATCTGGGCGAGCGAGGAGGTTTTGCGATCCATTCTTTCGAATATTGCACGCAACTCGGTGGATGCAATGAGCGGCCGCGGCAAGCTGGATCTTGATTACATCATCGCGGATGATTCGAGTTGGGCCGAGTTCGAAGTCAATGATACCGGCCCCGGGTTTACGGATGAACAGCTACGTTTGCTCAATAGCGGCATTCCCATCGAATCTTCAAAGCGACACGGTCCAGGTATAGGGTTGCTCACAGTACTGATGCTCGCTCGCGACGTGGGCGGGAGCATTAGATTCGAGCGAAATGCCGCTGGTGGCACTCGATTTAACTTAAAGATGCCTTGTGCGGAGCCGCTACGTCAGGCTGTTCAAACACAGTCATCAACCTCAAGAGAAGCTTAAATGCCATGAGAATTTTGTGGGTGGACGACCAAGTGGACGTGGCCAAGGCTTTTGCCCGTAACTCGGCCGACCCCGCTGCTCAGTTTGAATTCGCGCCTGACGGAGAAACTGGACTGGAGATGTTGAAGGCTGAGAGTTTCGACCTTGTTCTGGTTGATCTGGCAATGCCTCCTGGTCGATGGGGAGGACTTTGGCTTTTGGAGCGATTGTCGCTGCTTAGCGTTGCTCCTCCGGCAATCGTCATATCCGGCGAAGGCTCTCAATCGGAAACCATCCAAGCTATTCGGCTTGGCGCGATCGATTACGTAATGAAGGAGCGGGTAGTTGAAGAGCTTGGGCCGCAAATTAAGGCCGCGAAGCAAAAGAGTGGGCTTCGCGAGGCCAGCGAGCTCAGGGAGCTAATTCGGTCTGGCGAAAGTAGGCTGGTTGAGTTCAAGTCCACTCTTAGGATTAATCTACATACGAAGAAGCCAGATCCCGCGATGGAACTTGCGGTAATAAAGACGATCGCCGCGTTCTTGAACTCAGAGGGGGGCACGTTGCTGATCGGCGTCTCTGATCGCGGTGAGACTGTCGGGCTATCCGCAGACGGATTTTCTTCCTCAGACAAATTCCAACTGCACTTCTGGAACATTATTCGAGATTCGGTGGGCGTTGAGTTCTGCGAATTCATCGCCTCGCAATGCGTGCCACTAGACTCGCACTCCGTCTTTATGGTTTCTTGCAGACCGAGCACGAGACCTGTTTTTGCCAAGTGGAAGTCGCCTGGTGAATCTCAGTATCAGGATCTCTTCTTTGTTCGAACCGGGCCCCAGACCGAACAATTGGGAACTCGGCAGGTAATCGCGTACATCGCAGATCATTTTAGCGAAGCGCGCCGGCCCTCCGGGCCATAAGATCGTCTACATCCGGAAATGGATGCGGCATGGTTCGGCTAAAGAGGCTGTCTTCGGAGATGGCAAGAGATTGAACAGTTAAGCCGACTTCGGGGACGACACGGATCCGTCGTTGGGGCCATCGAATGTCTGCTTTTGGCCGAAAGGAGTCGTCAGCACGCGGTCACGCTACGCCTCTGCGGTGTCTCCTGCCCTCCCCCGCCGCACCTTCGAAACCACCCACTCCTCCACATCATCCACCAACGTAAACGCCGCCGGCACCACGATCAGGCTCAGCACCGTCGACGTCATCAACCCGCCGATCACCGCCACCGCCATCGGCATCCTGAAGCTCGCATCCGCCGTCAGCCCCAGCGCGATCGGCATCATGCCGGCGCCCATCGCCATCGTGGTCATGATCACCGGGCGGGCGCGCTTGTGGCAGGCGTCCATCAGTGCCTCGTGCCGGCCCATGCCCTTGTCCTCGGCCATCACGGCGTAGTCCACCAGCAGGATCGAGTTTTTCACCGCGATGCCGATCAGCAGGATCAGGCCGATCAGCACCGACAGCGAGATGTCCAGCCCGGTGATGAGCAGTGCGCCGAACGCGCCGCCCGCCGCCAGCGGTACGGCCACCAGGATCGTCAGCGGCTGACTGGCGTGGTTGAACAGCAGCAGCAGCACGCCGTAGACGCAGAAGATGCCGGCCACCATGGCCATGGCGAAGCCGCCGAACATCTCGGCGAAGATCTCGCTGTCGCCGGCGGCCTGGCGGTCCACGCCCACGGGCAGGTTGATGAGCGACGGCAGCGCATCGATCTGCTTCTCCACCTCGCCCATGGCCATGCCGTTCAAGTCCACGGTGATGGTGACGTTGCGGCGGCGGTCGAAGCGGTCGATCTGCGAGGGGCCGCTGGCGGTAGTGATCTCGGCCACCGACGACAACGGCACGCTGCCGCCGGTGGCGGTGGGCACGCGCAGCTGGCCGAGCAGTGAGGGGTCCGACAGCGCGCGTTCGTCCAGCTGCACGCGGATCGGCACCTGGCGCTCGGGCAGGTTGAGCTTGGCGAGGAACTGTTCGTAGTCGCCGCGCGTGGCGACGCGGGTGGCGGCGGCGATGTCGGCGGTGGACACGCCCAGGTCCGCTGCACGCGCGGGGTCCGGGCGCACGATCACTTCCGGGCGCACCAGGGAGGCCGATGAGCCGACGGTGCCGAGGCCCGGCAGCTGGCGGATCTCGCGCTCCACGTCGCGTGCGGTGGCGGCCAGTTTCACCGGGTCGTCGCCGGCCAGCACCAGTTGCAGCGCGCGGCCGGGTTCGCCGCCCTGGAAGCTCAGGCGCACGCCGGGAAGATCGGCCAGACGCTCGCGCACGACCGTTTCCAGCTCGTACTGGGTGAGGTCGCGGTCGTCGGTCCAGCGGATGGTGAGCGTGGCCTTGCGCAGCTCGGCGCTGGTGAGGTCGCCGGCCGGACCATTCGCGCCGGAGTTGCTGCCGGCGGTCACGAACACGTGCTCGATCTCGGGGATGTCGGCGATGCGCTGGCGCGCGGTCTCGGCCACGGCTTCGGTGGTGGCGAGCGCGGTGCCGGGCGGCAGTTCGATCAGCACGTTGCTCTGGATGCCATCGGTCGGCGGGATGAAGGTGACCTTGAGCAGCGGCAGCAGGGCCAGCGAGCCGATGAAGATCGCCAGCGCGATCAGCAGCGTGCGGTTGCGGTGCTTCAGCGAGTTGTCGACGAAGCGCAGGTACCACTGCATCAGCTTCGAGTCGCCCTTGTGCTCGGGCATGGGCTTGAGCATGTAGGCCGCCATCATCGGGGTGATGAGGCGCGCCACCAGCAGCGAGAACATCACCGCGGCGGCGGCGGTCCAGCCGAACTCGCGGAAGAACTTGCCGGGGATGCCGGGCATGAAGGCCACGGGGATGAACACCGCCGCCAGCGTGCACGAGGTGGCGATCACCGCGAGACCGATCTCGTCGGCGGCCTCGGTCGCGGCCTGCTTCGGCGACTTGCCCATGCGCAGGTGGCGGTCGATGTTCTCGACCTCCACGATCGCATCGTCCACCAGGATGCCGACCACCACGGCGAGCGCCAGCAGGGTGATCATGTTGAGGCTGAAGCCCAGCCAGTACATCACCGCAAACGTCGGGATGATCGACAGCGGCAGCGCGATGGCGCTGATGAAGGTGGCGCGGAAGTCGCGCAGGAACAGGAACACCACCAGCACCGCGAGCGCCGAGCCCTCGTAGAGCATGTGCATCGAGGATTCGAACGAGTCCTCGGCCACCTGGGTGGTGGAGGCCACCTCCACCATGCGCACGCGCGGCTGCTCCTGCTGAAGCGTCGCCACGCTGTCGCGCACGGCGTTGCCGACGTCGACCTCGCTGGTGCCGGTGGTGCGCTGCACGGCGAAGCCGATCACCGGCCGGCCATCAAGCGTGGTGCGCTGGCTGATGGTGGCGCTGCCGTCGCTCACCGTGGCCAGGGTGGAGAGGCGCACGCTGCGGCCGTCGGGCATCGAAATGGGGAAATCCGCAAGGTCCGCGGCGGTGTCGACGGTGCCCAGCGTGCGCACGGCCTGCTCGCTGCCGCCCACGGTGGTGCGGCCACCGGGCTGCTCCTGCTGGATGCGCGCGAGCTGCTGGCTGATCAGCGCCGGGCTGGCGCCGAAGCCCTGGACCGCCTCCGGACGCAGGGCCACGCGGATCTCGCGGTCGACGCCGCCGATGCGCCGTACCGAGCCCACGCCGGGCACCGCAAACAGCCGCTTGGAGACGGTGTCATCGATGAACCAGCTGAGCTCCTCGTCGCTCCAGCCGTCGGCGGTGACGGCATAGGTGAGCATGTCGCCGCCGGTCACGTTGACCAGCGAGACGATCGGCGGTTCGACGTCGGCCGGCAGGTCGATGCGCACGCGGTCGATGGCGTCGCGCACCTCGTCCTTGGCCAGCGTGCCGTCCTTCTCGATCTCGAAGGTGAGGATGGTGGTCGACACGCCTTCGTTGACGATGGACGCCATGTTGCGCAGGTCGGGGATGCTGGCGGTAGCGTCCTCGACCTTGCGCGTGACCTGGGTTTCCAGCGTGCTGGGGCTTGCGCCCGGCAGGACCACGGTCACGTTGACCACGGGCACGGTGAGGTCCGGGAACTGCGACACGGCAAGCTTGTTGAACGCGACCAGGCCCGCGGCTGTGAGCAGGATGAAGACCAGGATCGCCGGCAGCGGGCGATTGATCGACCAGGCGGAGAAGTTCATCGGGTGTCAGGCCCCGGCGCGGCCGCATCGGCCTCGCCTTCGCTGACCACGCGCACCAGATCACCATCGCCGAGGAAGCCGGCGCCGCGCGCGACCACGCGGTCGGATTCCGCCAGGCCTTCTCGCACTTCGACCATGTCGCCGTGAGAGCCGCCCACGTCCACGCCCACCTCGCGCACGCGGCCGCCGTCGGCCACGGTGAACACATAGGCGCGGCCGTCGCGGCGCACCACGGCATCGCGCGGCACCAGCAGCGCCTGCACCCGGCCGAGCGCGATCCGGCCCTGGGCGAACATACCGGCCCGCAGCGCGCCCGGTTCGGGCAGGTCCACGTACACCGTGCCCGTGCGGCTCTGCACGTCCAGCGCCGGCGACACGCGGCGGACGGTGCCGTCCACCAGCCCCGCCGCCGACTCCACCCGCACCGGCGTGCCCACGTCCACGCGCATCAGGTCGGCCTCGGCCAGCTCGGCGCGCCACTCCAGGCGGCCGTCGCGGATCAGGCGCAGCAGCTCGCCGCCGGCGCCCACCACCTGCCCTGGCTGCACGCTGCGCGCCGACACCACCCCGGCCACCGGCGCGCGCACCACGGTGAAGTCGCGCTGCACGCGCGCCGCATCGCGGCTGGCGATGGCCGTGTTGAGGCGTGCCTGCGCGTTGTCACGCGCGGCCTCGGCCTCTTCGGCATCCTGCAGCGACACCATCTGCGAATCGGCGAGCTCGCGCACGCGCGCGGCCTTGCGGCGCGTGGTCTCGAGGTTGGTCGCGGCCTCCTTGACCTGGGCGTCGGCCTGGGCCAGCTGCGACGCCATGGTGCGATCGTCCACGCGCAGCAGCACGTCGCCCTGCGCCACCACGCTGCCGACCTCCACGTCCACGCTGGCCACGCGCAGGCCGGAGAGTTCGACACCGATCGACACCTCTTCCCAGGCCGCCACGGCGCCCGAGGCCACCACCTCGCGCGCCACCTCCCGATGCTGTGGCGTGGCAAGCGTTACGGTCAGGCTGGGCGTGGCCTCCGGCGCGCTGGTGTCGGCGCAGGCGGACAGGGCAAGCAGGCTGGAAAGTGCCAGCAGTCGAAGATGGATCGGCATCTCACGGGCTCGTATCGGGACGGCGGGCAAGATATCAGCGTACCGATAATCCACGGGTGATGGAGGAAGGCCGGATGTCGAGGCGACTCACCACCCGCCTGCGGGCGTTCAGGGGTGCTGCGCACGCCGTGGGCGCGCGCAGCACCATCGTCACTCGGCGGTCTGGTCGCTGAACCGCTGCTTGAAATCCGCCAGTGGAATGATGAACTCGTCGCGCGCCAGGAAATCCGCATCGACCACCTGCGCCTGCCCTTCGCGCGATTTGTACCAGCTCGCGTATTCCGGGATTTCGTGGGCGTGCTTGCCGTAATGGGTCGAGTACGTGCGCACGCGTACCTGCGGCTGCGGGCCGTCCAGGTCGAAGTCGAGCAGGCGCATCCAGCCGTCGCCGAGGGAGCCGGTGCCGCCGGCATCCTTGATGGTCTGGCCGCGGCTCTGGTAGTCGGCCATCACCTGGTGCACTTCGCGCCCGTTACGGTTGCGGTCCACGCTGTAGCCCTGGCCGCCGATGTGGCCGCTCAGAACCATGAACACCTGGTCGTGCCGGCTGATGAATCCGTCCCAGATCATCTCGGGGCTGTTGTCCTCGGGGTCGAGCACGCTGTTCTGCGGATTCGAGCGCACGTTGCGTTCGCCGTTGCGGTCCAGGTAATCGTGCGTGGTGACGATGGTCGGCAGGCCGGGATGCTGCGCGATGATGTCCGCCGCCCATTCCAGTGCCGAGTCCGGAGCGTGGTACTGGAGGCCGATGTGCAGGAACCTGCACCCGCCCGCGGCGAAGACCTGCGCGCTGTCGGCACCGTCGTCGTGTGAACCCACGTACCAGGGCTGGTCCTTGAAGAAGACCGACTGGTCGGAAAACACGGTCTTGTAGCCGCTCAGTCCGCCAACATGGCGAACGCCGTTTGTCACTTTGCCGGTCTCCGGGTCGACTGAAGAGGGCTGCGCAGGATCGGTCCACAGCGCGTCGTAGTCATGGTTTCCGGGCACCACCGAGAACGGGAGCCTGCCTTGGATGAGGCCAAAGCCCTGGGCAACGGCGGGGATCTCGTAGCCGCGCACATGGACCTTTGGCGACCGCGCCACGTCCGAGCCGAGCAGGTTCGGCTTCCATTTGAAGCCGCGGGCTTCGTGCTCCGGGTCCATCCACTCCGAGTAGTGCTGCCACAGGTCACCGACGTGGGTGGCGAACACGATGTCGCCGCCGTTGCTCCGCGCGTTCGCAGCGATGTACTGCATCTGCCCGTAATACTGCTCGATCCCGTCGAACGGGAATCCGGACCACTTCTGGTGGCGGTAGTCGGCATAGTTCTGGGTGTCCGGGATCACCGCGACAGTGAACGTGCCGCAGTCGCCATTGCTGTAACCGGAAGCCTGCGCCGGCGCGGCCGAAAGCGACGAAATGCCCGCTGCCAGGGCGACGGCCAGCAGCTTGCTCGAAATAAAAACAGTGGGATTCATGTGGGAACGATCTCTGTCAGCGTGCGGGGTATGGGCCGGACACCGCCTTGACGGTCATCCGTTCGTCTTCATCGTCCAGGACGAAGACGCGGTAGCTGTGGCCACCTTCGGCCACGCGGATCACCACGTGGCCCCGGGTGCTGCGGGCCTGGTCCAGGCCATACGTGGTCCGGAACGTCGCCTCGGATGCGTTGGTGACGAAGATGTCGCGTTCGCCGGGCCATGCCTTCTTCGAAGTCATGCGCCTCCAGGCGTTGACCGCCGGATGCCCTTCGGCGCGCGCACTGACGACGATGACGCGCGGGCGCAGCGCAGCGAGGAAGGAAATGCTGTTGGCATCCCAGCTGCCGTGGTGGTTGGCCTTCATCACGTCCACGGGGCCACTGGCCTGCCCGACCGGAGTTTCCACGTCCTTCCACGGCGCTGGCGAGAACGCCGTTTCTGCATCGATGGACGACAGATCGCCACCGGTGAAGTAGTCGAATTGGCCGTACGTCACGCGGAACGCGATGCTCAACGTGTTCTCGGTCGGGCGGTCGCCGGGCTCCAGGCTGTCCAAGGGCGGGAACAGGGCGCGCGTGCCCTCGCCGACACCCGACCAGAGGACGCCGTTCGCATACAGGTTGCGGATCTGGAACTGCGGCCAGGCGCCGGCATCACGCAGCAGCTTCAACTGATCGGCGCGACCGACTTCAAAGCGCTCGACCTGGAGTCCGCGGTTCGCGGCCTGCCATGTCAGGAACCGGCGATAGTTCTCCATCGTCGGCGTCGCGATCGGCGCCGGGAAGTCGTAGTCCGGCCAGCCCCGATCGATGATCCTGGCAATGGGCAGGTGTTCGGCGATCTCGGTGATTCCGCTGAGCCGGTAATCGCCGAGCCCCGATGCCGGCGAATCCGCAACGACCGCGCCCATGTGGTCGCCGTGGAAGTGGCTCAGCACGGCGTAGTCGATCACCTTCTCCGGTCCCGGCAACACGCGCTCGACGTACCGTGCCACCCATTCACCGGGCGGACGCGAAGCATCGGGCCTGGTTGGCAGCGAGAACGGGGGCAGCTCCAGAGTCTTGCCGCTCGTGTCCACCAGCAGGCTCGTGGCATCGGGAAGGATGAGCAGTTGCGCTTCACCACGACCGGTATTGATGTGGTGGATATCAAGCTCGCCCCTGGACCATGGCGGCATCGGCAGGCCAAGCTCGGGGACCGGTGGGCCAGCCTGCGCCAGCGCATGGCCGACGGCCAGCAGGGCAGCGGCCAACAGCAGTAGCAGTCGCCGACACTGCGTTGCGATGGCGGCGCTCATGCCTCGTGCAACTTCGCGCGGTCCGGGGTCACCACGAATCGCGCCCGGGTGCGGAGCGTGCCGCCCTTGCGTTGCACCTGGTCCATCACCTTCACCTCCGCACGCCATTCCTGGGGCGTGATATCGAAGGTGTGGTAGCCGCGCAGGTTGTCCGCCATCTTCAGGAACGGATTGTCGCCGTCCAGGAACCGCTTGGCGTTCGGCGAGTCGATCGCGCCGTCGCCGTTGGAGGAGATCGAGGTCGCCAGGAACTCGACTGCCGCCGCCGCGCCATCCGGTTCGTCGCTGCGCAGGGGCACTTCACCGATGGCGTTCATGTGCGCGTCGCCGGTGGCAATGACGACGTTGCTCAGCTTCCTGTCGGTGATCGAATCGATCATGCGGCTGGTGGAGCCGGGGTAGCCTTCCCACTTGTCCGGGAACCATGGCTGTTCGCTGCCATCGGCATTGCGTGACTTCAGCGGCATCACGAACACCTGCTGGGCGATCAGGTTCCAGCGCGCATCGGTCCCCAGTCCCTCATCCAACCAGGCCTCCTGTGCCTGACCCAGGATGCTCGACGGCTTGCCGTCCTCATGCCTGCATCGCGCGGATCGCGGATCCAGGCAGCGCTGGTTGGAGCGATGGCTTCGCGTATCCAGCACGTGCATCCGCAGCAGCCGTCCGTAGTCGAGGCGGCGAAAGTGGCGTGCGCCGCCATCCGCGCGCGGGAACTGGGCCTTCCGTACCGGCAGGTTCTCGTACCAGGCCTGCATGGCCGCGAACTTGCGAAGCGCAAAGACCTCGGGCGGCGTACCGTCCTGGTCCCACGCGCCGCCCCAATCGTTATCGACCTCGTGATCGTCGAAGGACATCACGAAGGCCGCCGATGCGTGCGCGGCCTGCAGGTCGGGATCGGACTTGTACAGCGCATACCGCCGGCGATAGTCGTCGATCGAATGGATCTCGCCGCCAACGTGGTCACGCTCGGCCACGAGTCCGCCATCCGCGTCCCAGGTCGGGAACCTGTCCTTGTGGCGGCCGGCCGGCCCCTCGTAGATGTAGTCGCCGTAGTGGAAAACCGCGTCGAGGTCCTGCTCCCTGCCCAGGTGGCGATACGCGTCGAACCAGCCCTGGTAGTACGCCTGGCATCCGGCCACGGCGAGGCGCACCTGTCCGGGCATGTCATTGGCTGCGGGAGCCGTCCGCGCCACGCCGACCGGGCTGGCCTCCGATCCTGCGACGATGAACCGGTACCAGTAGGGGCGCGCGGGCGCGAGACCTTCGAGCTCGACGTGCACGCTGTGGCCCAGCTCCGGCCGCGCAAGCGCCTCGCCCCGCGCTACCACGCGGGCGAACGCCGGGTCATCCGCCACCTCCCATCGCACCGGCACCGTCAGCATCGGCATGCCGCCATGTTCGCCAAGCGGCTCCGGCGCGAGCCGCGTCCATATGACGAAGCCGTCCGGCCAGGGGTCGCCCGAAGCGACCCCCAGCGAGAACGGGTAGACGCTGAACTTCGGGTCCGCCCACAGGTGACCGCTGCGACCGAGACCCGCGAACAGGACCAGGCCACCAGCGCCCATCAGGAACTTGCGACGATCGAGCACGGGATGCCCCTGCCTTCCGACGATCCTGGTCAACTTCCCGACCATCGTCAGAAGCGGGCACGGATGCCGAATGCCGCCCGGCGTCCGCTGTGGATGTAGATCTGGCTGTGATGCCCCTTGTCACTCAAGCCGGTTTCGCCGTTCGAGTACACGGTGTGCCGGTTCTGGTCGAAGAGGTTGTTCGCCGAGAAGTACGCCTCAAGGCCGATGAAGTTGTCCTTGGTCTTCGGGATGAAGGTGTAGCTGCCGGACAGGTTGACCTCCATGTAGTCGTCGAAGGGCTGCTTCTGATTCATCCGGACGCCATGGGCGTTGACGATGCTGCCCGTCAGCCCCCGGTCCTTCTCATCGCTCCAGACCGTGTTGAGGTTGAGGCGCCCCCGGCCATGCCTCCACGCCAGGCCAACGCTGGCCACCTGCGTGGCAACGCGCGGCAGGACGAAGTCCGAGTTGGTGTGCGTATACGAAGCACGCACGGTGAGCCCCTGCAGCATGCCGGGCAGGTAGTCCATCGCGTGATTGAACTCGAACTCATAGCCGTCGATCTCGATCGAGTCGTCGAGGTTGGTCTTGGTGACGACCAGGTCGACCGGATCATTGCCGATGTATCCGAAGTCCTCCGGGCTCAGGGTGACTTCATTGATCAGGCCGTCGATCTTGTTCCGGAAGTAGTTGACCGAAAGCAAGCCGACCGGCTCGAAGTACTTCACTGCGCGGATGGAGAAGTTGTCCGAGATCTCCGGACTGAGGTTCTGGTTTGGCGCATTGAGCACCACGCCGTCTTCGCTTTCGTAATCGATCGACCAGACGCCAGCCAGGTCGCCGACCTCGGGCCGCTGGATGGTCTTGCTGTACCCCGCGACCACGTCGAAGCTGTCGGTGACGCTGTACTTGATGGACGCGCTTGGAAAGAACTGGTCGTAGTCGCCCTTGCGCTCGACCTTCGGCCGGGTCAGGTACTGGTACTCCAGGCCGTCGATGGTCGTCGCGCGGCCGCTTCCCGGCGACACGTCGTAGCCGGCGGCGATGACTTCTTCGGGACTCAGCGGATCGAAATCGAAGCTGCTGGTCCCGGTCTTCTCCCAGCGCAGGCCCGCCTGGCCCGTGAGCTTGCCGGTGAACTCGGCCGTTCCCATGAAATAGAGCGAGCTGACGCTTTCTTCGATTTCACGGACGTTGGCGACGTATGCGTTGTACCACTTGTCCGGGGTGATCGCGTGCGTCCATTCGTCCGGGTTGTCCTTCATCATCTGGTAGATCTTGGTCAGGCTGTGGACGTACACGTGGCCACCGCCCAACGTGCTGATGTGCATGCCGGTGTCGCCCGCGGAGAACTGATTGCCACTCTGCACGGCACGCAGGAACTCCGCATTGCTCAGTGGTCCGTTGTAAGTCCAGTGGAGGGCGTCGGAGTTGTTGTCGAACCCATAGTCGGCCCGGGTCGCCTTGAAGCCCGTCTTCCAGGTCACAGGCACATCGCCGATGTCCTGATAGAACGTGAAGTTCAAGGCGCCACCGCGATGGTCCAGCTCGGCGCTGCTGCCGGAGTTCGTCCGGACCGCCGGGCGGGTGGAGCCCTCCCAGTTCCCGAGGGCGAAACTGTCCGGGTCGGACCAGTCCGAGCCATCCAGTTGCTGGATGTCCCAGTCCTGGGTCATCCAGCTGTCGCGCGACGCCGAGAAGTTGCCGCGCGAAGTCACCGGGTTGAGCAGGTCCGCGACCTGGCCCATCTTGCCGGCGTCGTAGCGGCTGTTGGAGCGCGACGAGAACAGGTTGCCGTCGAGCTTGAAGTTCTCGCTGTTGAATTCAAAGCTCGGGATGAAGTTCCGGGTGTAGCCGACCTTGTAGTTGTAGGTGTGGTTGACGTTCAGGGTGTTCGCGGTCGGCGCGGCCAGGGTGGTGAAGTCCAGCGATGGATCGCCGATGACGCCGCGCGAGCGCGCATGCGTGGTGAGCGCGGGATTGATGATGTTCGGTTCGATGTCGCCACGACTGACCGAGCCCATGAACGACAGGATCAACTGGTCGGTGGCCTTGAAATCCAGGCCCACCTGCGCCACGCGGCGGTTGTACTCGCGGCCATAGTTGTTCGCGGAGATCGATGGGACCGCATATGCATGTGGACTGGCCGCAGTCGGCACGTAGTTGCGGCCGGCCGTGACCTGTTCCTGCTCGACCAGGTTGGTCGTGCTGCTGATCCCGGCCGCCACGCCCAGCCGCCCGTCGAGGAACACGTCGGAGAAGCCGAGTTCGCTGACGGGGAGGAACTTCTTGTCATAGCCGCCCTCGATCGGGCCGCTGTCATAGCTGTCCCAGAGGTTGGAATGCGTGGTGAGGCCGAGCTTCAAAGTGATGTTGCGGCCCTTGCGGTCGAAGGCCTTCCTGGTGCGGATGTCGATGGTTCCGGCGGGCGCGTTGGCGTCCATGTCCGCGCTGGTGGTCTTGTAGATGTTGATCGAGTCGACGCCGGCCAGCGCGATCTGCTCGAAGCTGAAGGTCCGCGAGCTGGACGAGTTGGCGTCGATTCCGGAAAGCCTGACGCCATTCACGGTCACGCCGGTGTACTTGGCCGGCAGTCCGCGCAGGGAAATATTGCGGGGTGCATCGTCCGCGACGACGTCGAAGTCCACACCAGGCATGTACTTCAGGAACTCGCCGACGTTTCCGTCGCCGATCTCGCCGAAGCTGTCCGCCGACAGGGTGTTGGTGATGTTCATCGAAGCGCGCTGCTCCATGATCGCCCTGGCATCGCCTTCGCGGGCTCCCACCACCTGCACTGTATCCAGCTGTGTTGCGTCCTGCGCGGTGCTGATACTGCTGAACATCTCGAACACGGGTTCGCTGGTTTCGCCGGCGCGAACCTCGACTTGCTGCTCATCGGGGCTGAAGCCGGTGAACTCGACGGAGATCACATGGCCGCCCGTGGGGACATCCGTGATGCGGAACTCGCCCCGGTCGCCGGAGGTGGTCACCTGACGCCCGTCCAGTCTGATGCGCGCATTGCGCAGGTACTCGCCAGTGGCCGGGTCGAGCACGCGGCCGAGGACGGTGCCGGTGCCGACCGACTCGTTGCCAGGTGACTGCTCCTGGGCGGCGACCCGTTCATTGGCCAACGCACCCGGCGAAATGCACAGGGCCACCATCACGGCGCTGTACAGCGCCGTATTCTTGATCACGGACATGGACGACTATCTCTTCAGGCTGGGGAGGGCGCGGCGTTCCTGGAGACCGGAATCAGGCGCGTGGCGCGCCAACCGCGTTCCGCATCCAGCGCGTGGATGCGGAACCGAGATTGTCGTTGCGGAATGTGACAGGCGACTTACGCCACGCTGAGACGCAGCCACGAAAAGCGGCGTGGCGGATACGATCCATGTCGGCGATCCGCCCCTACTGCAGCCACGGCGCGAGCAGGCGCAGCCGCCGCGGCCGGCTCGCCAGCAGGAAGGCGTTCGCCACCGCGGCCGCGGCCAGCAGCATCAGCCAGACCAGCACCGCCATGCTGGCGTGGTCGCAGCCGAGGCAGCAGGCCAGCGCCAGCGCGATGGCAACGCAGCCCGCCACGCGCAGCCGCTTGAGTTGCGCCGGCGCGGGCACTTCGCCCCAGGCCTGCAGCGCGTGCGGCGGCATGGCCAGCGCCAGCCAGCCCATGCCGGCGAAGGCGCACGCCGCCGCGGCCAGCAGCCAGAAAGCCGCGGCGGGGTCATGCATGGCGCGCTTCCGCGGCCGGCCTCGGCGGGCTGCGCGCCGGCACGCTCGCGCGGTGGCCCAGCCGGCGCGCCGCGAGACCGGCGACCGCGGCCACGCCCAGCAGCGCCAGGTCCACGCCGGCAACGGGCCAATAGCCTTCGGACAGTGTGCGCAGCAGGTGGTCCCCGGTCGTCGCCCAGTTGAGCAGCGGCGCGACGGTGGCGAATGCGGCGATCGCCCACGCCTGCTCGCGCCACGCCGGATTGGGCAGGCCGCGCGCCACCGGCGCGCTCCGCCACGCGGCATGCAGCAGCGCCAGCACCCAGGTGGCCCAGAACGCACGCTGCTCCCAGTCGCCGCGTGCCGGCAGGTCCCAGGGCAGCACGCGATTGGCGATGAGGATGCCGAGCGCGGCCAGCACCATGCCCGTCACCGAGGCCACCGCCAGTGCATCGACCACGCGCGCGCCCTGCAGGCCGCGGGCGGCGTGCTGGCGCTTGCGCTTCTCGACGAAGAACACGAAGCCGGTGGCGATGCAGACCGCCCCGGCCAGGCCGCCGAAGACGTACAGCCAGCGCAGCAGCCAGTGGCGGAAATGCTGCAGGTGCAGGCCGGTGAGGAACTCGGCCATGCGCCCGACCGCGGTCGGCGGTGGGTCCTTGCGGATCAGTTCGCCGCTCGATGCCTTGAAGTGGATGCCGTCGCCCACCAGCGCGATGCGGTCGGTGCCGGCGCGGTACACGCTCACATAGCCATTGGCGTCGCCGGGATGCATCAGCACCAGGAAGCCGACGTCGCCGGCCTTGCCGGCCTGCTCCCAGCGCGCGCGGGCGTCGGCCACCATCGCATCGACGTTGGCCAGGCCCGCCGGCACGCCGGCGCGCGTGTGCGGCAGCCCGGTCTGCTGCGCCTCCAGCGCCGCGGCACGGTCGTGCAGCGCGTGCAGCTGGGTGTGGCCAAGCGGGAAGTAGTACGTCGCCGCGAAGATCAGCAGGCCCGTGAGCGCGAAGAAGAAGTGGAACGGCAGCGCGACCACGCCGGTCAGGTTGTGCAGGTCGAGCACGCTGCGCAGCCGCTGCTTGCCCGGGCGGAAGGTGAAGAACTCGCGGAACAGCTTGCGATGCATCACCACGCCGCTGGCCAGCGCCGCCAGCATCACCAGCGCCGAGAAGCCGACGATCCAGACGCCGAGGTTCTTCCAGTCCAGCGTCAGGCCGTAGTGCATCGGATAGAAGAAGCCGCTGCCGATCTTGAGCTGGTCGTCCGGCAGCACGTGGCCGTCGCGGGGGTCGACGGTGGCCTCGGCGTAGATCTGCTCGCCATCGTGCTTCGCGTTCGGCAGCTCCCAACCCGCGAACAGCTCCACCACCGGATCGCGGTGAGTGGTGTAGGCGCTCCAGTAGGCGACGGTGTCGAAGCGCTCCGGCATGGGCCCGTCGACCTGCGGTCGCATCGCATCGATGGCCTGCGCCGTCGGCTGCATGCGCTCGAAGGCCGGGCGCAGCACCTGCTCGTACGAAGGCATGGGCTGCGGCTCGATGCGCGTGGCCGGGATCGCCCAGCGGTCGAACTCGCGGTCGAACACCGACAGCGCGCCGAAGAAGAACGCGGCCATCAGCACGAAGCCGAGCACCAGGCCGAACCAGGTATGGAGCCAGGCCATCGCCTGGCGGAACGTTGCGAACATCGGCTGCGTCCTCCTCAGGTCAGCGCGGCCTGCACCGCGGATCCCGTGCCGGCCAGCACCGCGCCGCCGATCGCCAGCACCGCCCACACCGGCCACAGCCGCCGCGCCGCGACCGCCCACAGCAGCGCGCACAGGAAGGCCAGCACGCCGAGCAGGCTCGACAGGAATTCGGCGTCGTGGAAGCCCATGCCGGCGGCGACCATCAGGCCGGTGGCCGCGGCCACCACGCCCCAGGCGAAGCCGTAGCCACCGAGCACCGCGGCGGCGATGCGCGACAGCACGCTCGTGGTGGACTGCATGGCAACCATCAGAACCGCCAGTCGAGGCTGACCGTGTAGTTGGCCGGCGCGCCGTAGTACCCGCTGTAGCGCAGGGTGTTGATGTACTTCTCGTCGGTGACGTTGTTGGCGTTGAGCCGCAGCGTGGCGTCGGGCGCGATGTCCCAGGCCACGAACGCGTTCACCACCGCATAGCTGTCCTGCCGTACCCGGTAGCCGCTGGCCTCGGTGTTGAAGATGCCGCCCTGCCAGCGTCCGCCGATGCCCCAGGACAGCGCCTCGTAGGTCGGGAAGCGCCCACTCAGCAGCAGGTTGGCCGTGTGGCGCGGCACCCAGGGATAGGTGTCGCGGCCGTTGAGGCCGTCCAGGCGCAGCGCGGTGTAGCCGGCGACGAGGTCCAGGTTGTCGTTGATCCGGCCGACCGCCTCCAGCTCCACGCCCTTGGAGCGCACGTCCACCGGTGCATAGATCGCCATCCCGAACTCGTTGTACTCACCCGTCGGCGTGGCCAGGCCCTCCTGGTCGGCCTTGAACACCGCCACGGTGGTCAAGAGCCGCCCGTCCAGCCAGTCGGCCTTGATGCCGGCCTCGTAGTTCACGCCCTGACTGGCGTCGAGGTAGCGGTCGTTGGCATCCACCTGGTCCTGCGGCTGGTAGATGTCCGAATAGCTGACATAGCCAAGCACCCGGTCGCTGAAGTCGAAGGTCAGGCCGCCGTAAGGACTGGTGTGCTTCGTCGTCTGGTCGAAGCTCAGGTCATAGGAATTCCCGCTGCGGCGGTAGCGCGAGTGGTTGGCGCCGACGATGGCCTTGAAGCGGTCGGTGAGCGCGATGCGCGTGGCGGCGAAGGCGCGCGTGAGCTCCTGGTCGAGTTCGGAATAGAGGTTGGCATCGCTCCAGGCGGGCTCGGGGATCGCGTCTGTCGGATACGGGAACGGCGGCAGCGGGCCCCACGCCGGCGACGAAGCGTCCGCCGTGCGCTCGCGGTTGTCGGTGGTGCTGCGCGCGCGGCTCAGGCCGACCATCGCCTCGTGCTCGCGGCCGAACATGCGGTACGTGCCGTTGAGCGTGGCGGTGCCGAGGTGCGCCGTGGCCTCGTCGTCGCCGGCCCAGGGGTAGCCCGCCAGGCCGAGGCCGGTCTCCGGATCGAGCCCCGTGCCCGGCCCGTCGAAGGCGTAGAACATGCGGTCGTCGCCGGTGTTGCGGCGCCAGTTGTACGACAGCCTGAGCTCCCAGTCGCCAGCCACGTCGTGCGTGTATTCGGCGAAGGCCGCGTGCGCGGTGGTATCCCAGTACGTCCAGTCCTGCGTGGTGCTGGCGCCGCGCGGCCACGCCCGCTGCGTGCCGTCGCTGTTGGTGAAGGGCAGCGCGCCCCACATGATGCCGTCGGACTCCGCGCGCTGGTACGAATAGCCGAAGGCCAGCGTACCCTTCTCGCCGACCTGGCCATCGACCACGCCGTAGAAAAAATCACGCGCGTTCTCGTTCGCCTGGAGCCAGGAATCGCCGTGCTCGTGAGCCGCGACCACGCGCCCGGCCCAGGTGCCGTCGGCGGTGAACGGCGTCGAGTAGTCGACCTCCGCGCGCAGCGTGTTCCACGAACCGTACGACAGCCCCACCCTGCCCTCGCGCTCATTGGTGGGGCGCTTGCGCACGTAGTTGATCGTGCCCGCCGCGTTGCCCACGCCCGTCAGCAGCCCGTTGGCGCCGCGGATCACCTCCACCTTCTCGTAGCCGGCGGCATCGACCGCGCCGGTGGTCACGCCCCAGCCGTTGGGCAGGCCAATGCCGTCGACCTGCGTGTTGAGGATGTCGAAGCCGCGCGCGCTGTAGCTGGTGCGGTTGGTCTCCCACTCATCCACGCGCACGCCCGTGGCCAGGCGCAGCGCCTCGTTGACGCTGTCGGCGCCGAACTGGCGCATCTGCTCCGCGGTGACCACGCTGATGGACTGCGGGGTCTCGCGGATGGAAAGGTCGAGGTTGGTCGCGCCGTTGCTGACCCGGTTGGCGCGCTGGCCGACGACGCGGATGGTGTCGAGGTCGGTGGCGGCGACGCCGACGGCGCCGGTGGTGATGGTGGCCTCCGCAGCGGGCTGGGCGTCGGGTTCGGCGGATTGGGCTGCGGCCAGGCCGGGGGCCGTGGCGAGCATGAGCGGCAGGGCCAGCGCGATGGCGCTGCGGAGCGGGCTGGCGCGAAACGCGGGATCGGCGATGCGAGCGCAGGCGGGCCGCGGAGAGATCTGGCAGGTGGGGTGCATTGAGGGTCGCTGGTTGTCAGACGTAGGGACGAGCCCTGTGTCCGCTGGCGACCTCGGCTGGCGGGACGGATCGGGTGGCAGTTCGCGGCGGCGTGGACCGTGCGAATCAGTGCATTAAATGCGAACGATTCCCATTTTGCAACCTTCAGTTGCGCCGACTTCGTCGCTAGCGCGAAGCGCCAACCTGACTCTCCACGCTGCGCGAACGTAGCCCTTCGTAAAGCTGCCCCGGCCCCAGCAGGACATCCTTCATTCCGTCGCGCACCTGCTCCGACGCCAGCGCCTGGCCGCTCATGGTTGTGTACGCATCCAGCGCATCGATGATCGCGTCCATCATCGCCTTCTTGAGGTCGGGGGAATTGGCGAACTGCTCCTTGCTGTTGGCGGCCGCCTGCTCGATGAGTGTTTCGTTCTCCAGCAGTTTCCCCTTGATCACCCCGTTGACGTAGACCAGCTGGTCCCCGTCGGTGAGGTCGCCCTGGAACAGGCCGTTGACCTGCTCGATGATCTCGGCGAGGTAAGCCTGCTGCTTCTCCTGCACCTGCCCGCCCCCCACCTCCGCCATCGGCTGGAGCGTGTAGCCCTCGCCGCCCAGGACCAGCGCCTGTTTGCCGCGATCGCGCAGCGTGTGATGAGTGAGCACGACCTTCGACAGGTCCACCGTCTCGCGCTCGCGGCCGAACTCCAGCAGTGGCAGGAGTCGCCGGTAGAACAGGAACCGCTTCTCGATGTCAGTATTGCCGTAGTCGAACATCTGCGACAGGAAGGCGTAGAGCCTGTTGAACGCGCCCATGTCGCCTTTGAACAGCAGCAGCGCATCGAGCACGTCCTTCGCTTCCGCGGCAGGCTGCGATTGTCCGGCCGCCTCGGCGGCGGCCAGCGCCTGGGCCGCCGCCTTGTAGCGCTTGAGCAGCCGATCCGCCGCCGGCTGGATGGCGGCAACCAGCTGCGACTGCTTCGCATGCGGGTCCAGCTCCACCTTCGCCACCCGTTCGACTTCGTAGTCGTCGTAGTGACCGGCGGCATCCAGCTTGGCGCGCAGGTCCAGGACCAGGTTCGGGTCCGTCGTGGCCTCCAGCTCCGCCGTCTCGTAGTAGGTGCGGAAGGCCTGAAGGATGTCGTCGGTCTCGTTCTGGAAGTCGAGGATGTAGGTGGTGTCCTTGCCCGGATGGGCGCGGTTGAGGCGCGAAAGTGTCTGCACCGCCTGGATGCCGCCCAGCTTCTTGTCGACGTACATGCCGCACAGCAGCGGCTGGTCGAAGCCGGTCTGGAACTTGTTGGCCACCAGCAGCACGTGGTGCTCCGGGCGAGCGAAGGCCTCGCGGATGTCGCGGCCCTTCAACCCGGGGTTGAGCAGCGCGCTGGCCTCCGTGACCGGCTCGGGGAAGCTGTCCGGGTCGTCCACCTCGCCGGAAAACGCCACCAGTACGTCCAGCGGGTATCCCTGCCGTTCGATGTACCCGCGGATGGCTTTCTGCCAGCGCACCGCCTCGCGCCTGGACGCGACCACCACCATCGCCTTGGCACGACCCTCCAGCAGCGGCAGCACGTTCTCGCGGTAGTGCTCCACCACGATCTGCACCTTGGCGGCGATGTTGTAGGGGTGCAGACGCACCCACTGCATGATTCCCTTCATCGCGGTGCTGCGCTCGACCTCGGCGTTGTCGAACTCCTGCCCGTTGTGGGCCAGCCGGAAGGCCAGGCTGTAGGGCGTGTAGTTCTTCAGCACGTCGAGGATGAAGCCCTCCTCGATCGCCTGGCGCATCGAATAGACATGGAACGGCTGCGGCAGGCCATCCGGCCCCGGGCGCCCGAACAGCTCCAGCGTCTTGGCCTTGGGCGTGGCGGTGAAAGCGACATAGGTCAGGCCGGACTGCGCGCTGCGCGCCTCCATTTGCGCGGCCAGCAGGGTCTCGGTGTCGATCTCGCCGCCGTCCTGCAGCTCCTCCCACTCCTTCGCGCTCAGCAGCTCCTTGAGCTTGGCCGCTGCCTGGCCGGTCTGCGAGCTGTGCGCCTCGTCGGCGATCACCGCAAAGCGCTTTCCCTCGGTGGCGGCCAGCTCCTGTACTGCTTTCAGCGCGAACGGGAAGGTCTGGATGGTACAGACGATGATCTTCTTGCCCGCTTTCAGCGCCTCGCCCAGCTGCGCGCTCTTGCTGCCCTGCTCGCCGGTGATCGTCTCCACCACACCGGTGGTGCGCTCGAAGTCGAAGATGGCTTCCTGCAGCTGCGAGTCCAGCACGGTGCGGTCGGAGACCACCAGCACGCTGTCGAACATTTTTGTGTTGTCGGAGCTGTGCAGGTCGGCAAGGAAATGCGCCGACCAGGCGATCGAATTGGTCTTGCCGGAGCCGGCCGAGTGCTGGACCAGGTAGCGCTGTCCGGGGCCGCTGGCGCGCACGTCGGCCACCAGCTTCCGGGTCGCGTCGAGCTGGTGGTAGCGCGGGAAGATCACCGTCTTCAGCTGCTTCTTGCCGTCGCGCTTGCCGATCAGGTAGCGGCCCAGGATCTCCAGCCAGCTGTCGCGCGCCCACACTTCTTCCCACAGATAGCAGGTGGCCGTTCCATCGGGATCGGGCGCGTTGCCCGCACCACCGGCGTTGCCGCGGTTGAACGGCAGGAAGAACGTGTCTGTCCCCGCCAGCCGGGTCGTCATCATCACCTCGGCCTGGCTCACCGCGAAGTGCACCAGCGCCCCACCGGGGAACGCCAGCAGCGGCTCGGCCAGCCCGGCCTTGGGATGCGGATCGCGGTCGAAGCGGTACTGGTCCACCGCATCGCCGACCGACTGGGTGAAATCCGACTTCAGCTCCGCCGTCGCCACCGCAAGGCCGTTGACGAACAGCACCAGGTCGATGCAGTCGTTGGGCCGGTTGGGCGAGTGCCTGACCTGGCGCACCACGCGCAACCGGTTGGCCGCGTAGTGCTGCTCGATCATCGGGTTCAGCGCCAACGCGGGGCGGAACTGCACCAGCGAGAGCGGGCGCTTGAGCCCCACCATCTCCACCCCGCGGCGCAGCACCTCCAGCGTGCCGCGCTCGTCCAGGTTCTTGCGCAGGCGCTGCGCCAGCACGGCCTGCACCTGCGCGCCGTGCGCCTTCACCAGGGCTGCCCAGCTGTCGGGTTGCGTGGCCTCAAGCCAGGCCTTGAGATCAGGCAGATACAGCGCGTGCTGGCGGTCGTAGTGCGCCGCGTCGCCTTCCGCGTAAAGCCAGCCGTTGGCGGCCAGGCGTTCGCAGATCTCGCGCTCGAAGTGGTGTTCCTGGTGCAGGTTCATTGCGACATCCCCTTGAGTCGCTGCAGTACGATGCCGGCACGTTCCGGCTCGGCAATCATTCCGGGCAGCCCATTGGCGAAATCCCGGTGTTCAAGCAGGCCGGCGAACGCAGACGCCACCGCCGATCGTACGTCCACGGGTGCGGCAGCCAGTTCGTCCGCCAGCTCTTCGCGACCGTCCACGATATTGAGCACGTCTTCCAAGTCATGGCTGCCGAGGATGTTCCCTGCGCCCCGCCCCGCGTACGCCTCCAGCTTGGTGGCCACGAACGCCACCGCCGACACGCAGCGGATGCACAGGCCAGGCCCCAGCTCGATCGACACCGCCGTTTCCACGGCGTAGGCGTACCACCGGTTGGTAAAGCCGAGGATGTTCGCCTCCACCGGCATAAGGTCGAACACCACGCCGGACTAGCGATGCAGCCAGCGGCAGATCACTCCGCTGTGGATGTCCCGGACGAATCCGCGCGACGCAACGTCTTCCTCGATCTGGTGGAACCGGCCGAGCGGCGCCCGGACCACCGCATCCACGTCCACCGTTGCCCGGACCGTGTCTGCCAGCGGGTCGCTGACCAGCAATCCGGCTACCGCACCACCGACGAAGACCATCTGCTCCCGAAGCCCACCCAGCGCCTCTGCAATGGTGCGGAGGTTGGGGAGATTGGGATCGTCAGGCCGCATGGGCGACCTCGAGCTCCTGCTTCAGCAACTCCGTAGCCAGGGCCCGCTCGCGCGCGCGGCCGGCACGCAACGCGTCCAGCAACGCGAGCAGGCGATGCAGCGTGGGATCACCCAGCGCCGCCTCCGGTGCCGTGCGATAGATCGGCGCCAGTCCGGGGCCTTTGGCACTGCCGGCCGGATGCGGCCAGACCGGCGCTTCCCCAGCGGCTGCCGCCAGGCGGGATGCGAGCGGCTCGACTCCGAAAGATGTCGGCACCCCCCGCTTCGCCGGCCCCGCGACTGCGGGCCAGACATAGCGCACGCCATGCACGGCGAACTCCAGCAGGGCCGGCACCACCGGCGCCCAGTCACCGCGCCCATGCACCACTGCCAGCCCCGCCGCGGCCGACCGCTTCACGCTGGCGTGGACCTCGGACACGCTCATGGACAGCGCCTCAGCCAACGCGGCATAGGTCCAGCGTCGGCCCGGATACGCCGCTGCCTTGAGCAGCACCAACATGTCCTGCGGTTTAAGTTCCATGGGTGTGCCCGTATTCGCTATTCGCGAATAGCGAATTTACAGCACCATCAATGGATTGCAACTGCCCCCGAATCGCCTTCCGAAAAAAGCAAGCCATTTTGGCGGCCCAGCTTCCGGATTGCCGCAGGATCAGCCGTGTGCGGCTGCAGCTGGCGGATCGCCAGCAGGTTCTCCAATGTCATCCCTGTCCCCCATCACCATCAGCATCGGACCGTCCAGCAGCTGCTTGGCGAACGCATCACCCGTTGCCAGCTTCCGCCTGAACTCCGTGGCCGAGTACACCACAGGATTGATTTCCCGACCCAGTTCAACCTGCGCCGGGTGGATGGCCCGGACGACGTCCGCGAAGCCCGCATCCCCGATCACGAACAGATCAACGTCGCTCCCCGCCACCTCCGCACCCAGTGCCACCGAGCCGAAGATCCAGGCTGCCTTGACGACGGGCGCCAGCGGCGCGAGCGCCTCGCGCAACACCGGCACGGCGCCATGGGTCTTGCGGAACATCGCTGCCAGCTCGCCGTACAGCGAGCATGCCCGATCGGCCTGGTAACGCACCTGGTTGCCCTGCTCGCGGCGCAGCACTAGGCCGGCAGCAACCAGCTTGTCCAGCTCCCTGCCCAGGGTGCCGGCATGGCTCCCAGTCATCCGCGCGAGTTCGCGCAGATGGAAGTTCGCCTCCGGCTGCAGCAGGAGCACGGCCAGCACTGCCTGGCGGGTCTGGCCGAACAGCAGGTTCATGAGGGCTGAGGTGTTGCTCATATGGCAACGATTGTTGCCTTCTTGCAACCCTGCGCAAGCCTACGAAGCTATTGGCCGTGGCTGCGGATCCTGCCCAGGCTGGGGGATCCGATCTGCTCGTCGGCAACCCTCACTTGAACATGGGGAGGATCCAGCGCCATGTGATAGGCAGCTTGACCATGGATCCGATTGCTGCCGCCCCGAAACAGCCTTGTGCGGGCGCGCCATCGGTTTGCGCTTCAGCTTTCGGCATAACTGCGGTCGATCAGCGCCTTGGCCTTGTCCAGGTCCGCAGCCGTCCGCAGCGTCAGTTCAAGGTCACCGGTTCCCCACGTGCCGATGTTGCGCGTGTCGCGGCTGAAGCCTTCTTCCAGCGCCACTGTGTCCGGATCCAGCTTCAACATGAGCAGCAGCTTGTCGCGGTATGGGATCACGCAGGCGAAATTCTTCAGTCGCCGGAAGGCGACGTAGAGCTTGAGGTGCTTCTCCTGCACGTCGTCGCCCAGCGTTACCACGTAACCGGCCAGCGACTCGTACAGCTGGCGGATCACGGGCTGTGCCTGCGCAAGCTGCTCCTCCGCGGTCTTGTCCTTGCCGCCCACGCGGGACTTGCCGGGCACCGCAACGGCCTCGGCCTTGCCGGCGGTGGCATCGCTGACGCTCACCGCATTCACCAGTTCAAACAGCAGCAGGTCCTCGCCAAACAGCTTGTAGCGGATCAGCTCGACATTGCGCGGAATCTGCTGCACGGCGTGCTGGTCGTAGCGGGTGAAGTCGGCGGCGATGCACAGCAGGCGGGTGCCTGCCCAGTCGATGGCATCGGCGACGTCCTTGCCCAGCTTCTCCATTACCAGCCAGCGGAACTCGGCCTGGTGGTCGAGCAGCCAGTCCAGGTAGAACAGGCCCTGGTTGATGACGTTCTCGTTGCTGTGGCGCTTGTACTCGACGATGACCGGGCAGTTGTTCTCGTCAAGCCCCAAAGAATCGATGCGGCCCTTGTGGGTCTTTCCGGTCGTGTACTCGCTGGCAAGGAAGCGCACACCGAGGAATGCAGGCATCTGTGCCTCGATCAGCGACTGCAACTGCCTTTCAATGGCGGCAGCGCGGCCGGGAAGCTCGGTGGCCGAGCCAGTCCCAAGACGGAACAGCTGGATATCGCTCACGCGCCCTCCGTGTTGCAGGCCATCTGCAGGTAATTGACCGGCAGGCCGAATCCGGACTGGAGCCGGGACAGGTACCTCGAGGTACCCTCGTCCAGTATCGCATTGGACACGACGTGCAACGCTGCCGGCTCCAAGCCGCCACGACGGTACGCGTATTCCAGCAGTTGCCCCAGCGCCTGCCTGACCGCATCCGCGGCGGTGGCGGCGGGCTTGATCTCATACAGCTCGTAGCGGCCGTCTGCCCGCCTCACCAGCACATCCGCCCGTCCTCCCGTACCGGTGGAGTGCTCGCTGGCCACGGCATCCTCGCCATGACGTTCGCGAAGCAACGCGACCAGAGCGTCCTGGATCACGTTATGGCGGTACTCGATGGAACGTGTCCCGCCCGTGCCCCGCGCCTGACCTATCGGCGGCCGTGGCGTATGCCCAGGGCGGAACAGCAGCTTCCCACTGGCATCGCGCAATTGCTCGAACACATACCAAGGAAACATGTTGCGCAGTTCCCTGTCGCCATCAAACACGCCGCAGCGGTCCAGGTGCCGGGTCAGCGCCTCGGCACGCACTGCCCAGTTGCCGGGCGGTGCCACAAATCCGGAATGCGCCTCGAACCAGGGCAGGAGCCGGTCTTGCTTCGCGACGTCCACGGTGGTGTGGTAGCGGTCCGGGTGGATCGCGGAGAACGCACGCGCCAGCATCAGGCGCGGCACCTTGGGCAACTCGCCGGCCTGCTTCCACCGCTCCAGCCGGGCCATCAACTGGTCGAACTGAGCGGCGCTGCCGTCACCGCCAATCTCACGAATGACTTGAACCAATGCATGGCGGGAACGGTCCGCGGCGTCGAAGCCAAGGACGCCCTGGCCTGCATTGCTGACGGCGTTATCGACCGACTTCCAGATCAGGTCGAACACCGCCTCCGGCGTTTCCCGCTCCAACGTCTCGCCAACCACCCGAAGCGTCTCGCGGTACCGCGGCAGCCAATGCACGAACTGCGGGTTGTCGGCGGCTAGGAAGCCATCGAGGAATACACGGGCCTCAGCATCGAATTCGTGGACCGGGTTGGCCAAGGCTCCGCCTCCGCCTTCGATCAGGTGGCGCAAGGACGGAGCCACCCAGTAACCCCGGATTACGCGTCGTTCAACCCCAACGGAATTGACCTGCCCATCCTTGTTTCCGCCGACCACCTTGGCACGCACAAGCTGACCGTCCAGCACTACACGTTGAATCAGCCGCGCGACGTCCTCGGTATACTCGCCAGTAGACGGATCATTTCCCTTGCCGGATGGGAGGATCGAATAGCCAAAGCGGCCATCCGCACGGTTGCGCTGTTTGAATGGCACCCGCCGGTTGCCATCTACGTCGATCAGATAGAACTCGGCCTCCGAGGTCCCGCTCATGCCAGGCCTCGCACGTCGACCTGGCCAGTGACGACAGCGCAGATCATGGCGTTGCGACGTTCCCGGAGCGTATCCACAGCGCGACGGGCCGCCGCAGTGAGCGCTTCAATTCCGGCTACTGAATCACGGACGAACTCAACAATCACACCGCGCTCTTCCGCTGTCGGAAGAACGACAGGCAACTCCATCACGTTTGTCGATGAGATCGACGCCAAGTTTGTGCTCTGCTTGGATCGACCCTTGAAATAGAACTGCGCGTAAGCCGACCCGATCACCAGGGTCAGCCATTCGGGGCTGGCACCGTGCGGCCTAACAGCAAAGACGTGATTCTGGTGGATGCAGTTCTCTACCTCACCATTCCAGATGGCGCCTCGGCCGAGCTTGTCAAAGTCGCCGCCTTCGTTCATCAACACGTCACCGGGCTTGAGCCGATAGCGGGTCAGCTGCTCTGGCTCAATGTCGATCTCTGCAATATCGCTCAGTGCAAGGTATCCATCCTGCACGTTCGCAACCCGCAGGTAGGGCACCCGGATGGTTGACTTGTCCGCCATATCCTTGCCTTTGGCGATACCGGTCTGCACGGCGGCGACCAGTCTGAGTCGCTTCACCGCCCAATGCGCCGGCACTTCGCCCAGCCAGGCGATGCCGGAGTCCTTCATCGGGACGTTGGGGTCGAGGCTGCGGGTGACGGCGTGGGAGATGGTGGCCTGACGCTTCTCGGCCAGCAGTGCCAGCAGTTTTTCCTGCTCGGCGATCAGCGCGTCGATTCTGGCCGTTTCGCGATCCAGGAAGGCAATGACTGCGTCCTGCTCGCTTGCCTCTGGCAGGGCAAGCGGAAAATTTCCGAGCTCGTCGCGCGATAGCTCCAGAAAGGTCGTCCCCTTGCCACGCACATTGAGTGCGGTCCCCGCGATGCTTAATGCGTATGCCACGAATCTCGACCGCTGATCCGCTTGCGGGACAAGCGCTTTACAGCCTTGGTTGGTGCACACATGTGAAATTGCCAAACCCAATGAGCCGATGGGCGCTCGGGTGGAGAGGATCAGGCTTCCGGGAGGAACGAGCGAGGTGCCGCAAGATTCGAGTCCCACCTCTGTAATCCTGCGTAGCGATCCACGAATTTCGAAACCAGAGAGCCTGGACAGATCAGCAGGCGTCACCCAATCGATATCGCCGTTCCAGTAAGCAGGCACGTCCGACTTTGGGGTGGAACCGCCCACAACCGCATAGCCTCTCTTTAATGGCTGTACCTGCCAGTGAGCTGGAACCGACCCAATCCAATCGACACCACTGTCCTTGTACTTCGGATACCTCGGCAGACTCATTCCGCCATCTCCCCCAGCATCCGCATGATGTTGCCCGCCACCTCCTTCAGCTCCGCATCGATCACCTCCAGCGCGCGCGGCGGCTCGAACACGTAGAAGTGGCGATTGAACGGGATCTCGTAGCCAACCTTCGACTTGGCCTCCTCAATCCAGGCATCCGGCGTATGCGGCAGCACTTCGCGTTCGAAATACGCCTGGATGTCCTGCCCCAGCGGCACGTTCTCGGTGTCGCGCAGTGAACTGTCCGACTGCGGTTTGCCCTTCTGCTTGCCTTTCTGGCCCAGCACGATGTTGCCGGCCTGGTCGCGCAGCGGGCGCTCGACGGTGATGGTGGTGTAGCCGAACTCCTCGTTGGCGAACACGCGGCTGATCGGGACGCGCGTGAGCCGGCCGCCTTCGGGCGCTACCGGCGAAGTCTCGGCACCGGTGGCGGTGACCAGCACCGGCTCGCCCACCGGCTGGCCCTTGGCATCCAGCGCGGTGACCAGCTCGGCTTCGGTGAACTCGCCGAACAGGCGGGTGACGGTGGCGATGTGCGCCTCGCCCATCTCCCTGCGCTTGGAGCCCAAGCTCTTGCGCATCTTGCGCCAGAAGCCGCTGGCGTCGATCAGCTGCACATGGCCGCGGCGCTCGTCGGCCTTCTTGTTGGAGACGATCCAGACATAGGTACTGATGCCAGTGTTGTAGAACATGTCGGTGGGCAGGCCGATGATCGCCTCGACCAGGTCGTTCTCCAGCAGGTAGCGGCGGATCTCGCTCTCGCCACTGCCGGCGCCGCCGGTGAACAGCGGCGAGCCGTTGAGCACGATGCCGAAGCGGCTGCCGCCCTCGCCGTTGACCATTGCGGCCATCTTCGCCACCAAGTGCAGCAGGAACAGCATGGAGCCGTCGGACACGCGCGGCAGGCCGGGGCCGAAGCGGCCGGCGAAGCCCTGCTGCTCGTGCTCGGCGCGGATGGCCTTCTCGACCTTCTTCCACTCCACGCCGAACGGCGGGTTGGAGAGCATGTAGTCGAACTTGCGCGTGGGGAAGCCGTCATCGCTGAGGGTATTGCCGGCGGCCATGTTCTCCACCGGCTGGCCACGGATCAGCATGTCCGCTTTGCAGATGGCGTAGGACTCGTCGTTGAGTTCCTGCCCGTACAGGCTCAGGCGCGCGGCCGGGTTGTGCGCCAACAGGTGCTCGGCGGCCACCGAGAGCATCCCGCCGGTGCCAGCCGTGGGGTCGTACACGGTGCGCACCACGGCATTGCCCGGGGTGAGCACGTCGCTGTCCTCGGTGAAGATGAGGTTGACCATCAGCCGGATCACTTCGCGCGGGGTGAAGTGTTCACCGGCGGTCTCGTTGGACAGCTCCGAGAATTTCCGGATCAGCTCCTCGAACACGTGCCCCATGCGGGCGTTGTCCACCCGGTCCGGGTGCAAGTCGATGCCGGCGAACTTTTCGGTGACCAGGTACAGCAGGTTGGCCTTGGCCAGTCGTTCGACCTGGGCGTGGAAGTCGAAGCGCTCGAAGATGTCGCGCGCCTCCGGCGAGAAGCCCTGCACGTACTGGTACAGGTTCTGGCGGATGTGGTCCTGGTCGCCGAGCAGCTTAGGGAGGTCCAACAGGCTGGTGTTGTAGAACCCGGCGCTGCCGACGATGCGCTTTAGGAACGGGTCCGGGTTGATCCCGGCCGCGGCTTTCTTCTGGTGCTCGGCCAGCACTTTGGTCTTGGTCGGCGCCAGCACGCAGTCCAGGCGCCGAAGCACGGTGAACGGCAGGATGACCTTGCCGTACTCGGATTGCTTGTAGTCGCCGCGCAGCAGGTCGGCGACAGACCAGATGAAGGCGGAAAGGCTGGCTTGGTTCAAAAATATCCCCTGTTGTGGTCGCCGCGGCACGACACCGTCCTGCCGCACGCGACGCGTTCGGGGCTATGTTAGCGACCCTGCGAGGAGTGGGCGCCCAAGAGTCAGTCTCGAAGCTGGCGAGCCGGGGACGCAGCCCCAAGTCGAGCCTGCGTCAGCGCGGCCCCTGAAGGGCCGTCCCGGCTCCAAGCCTGCCTACCCGCCGCTACGCCCGCGTTGCACCGTCAGGTGCAGCGGTTGGCCAGCGAGACCGCGCGGTCCTGCTCGATCGAGCGGAGGATGACCCGGCAGCTTCGACCATCCGCACCAGCGTAGGCAATGGATTCACCGCTTTGCAGGAATTCGCGCTCCGTGGGGCCCTCCCGCGGGGTCACGGCAACCATCGCGCCATAGGGTTGGATGTTCTGGACGGCGACCTCCGAGTGCGAGTCCAGCGGCATTCCGGTGTGCGCCGTCAGGATGATGTCCAGCCCGCCTGGAACCCCGACCACCTGCGACAGCCGCTGATTCTCACTGTTGGCCAGCTCCAGCTGGGCAATCAGGCTGCTGCTGAGTCCCCGGATCTCACTGACCGCGCCCCGGACTTCGGACATTGCATTGCGGTTGCCGCCCTCTACCGAGGAGGTGAGCGCATCGAGGCTTTTCTGCAGCTTGTCGAACGACGTCTCCTGCTGCTCCTTGATATCGACCAGGAACTCGTCGGGGCCAACCAGCTGGCCGCGGGCCCACTGGTAGAACTCGCTGCCCGCCACACCGGCCGCAATCAGTACAAGTGCGATCAACGTGCGCGCAATCGGATTGCCTTTCTCGCCTTCCTCGCGCTTTCCCCAGTACCAGTGGAGAAAGCGCACCAGAAGATTCGGGCGCTTCGTGTTGGTCACATCCGCCGCGGCGGTCGCGGCTGCTTCCTGCTGTACTTTCATTGTTCCCCCCTGGTCCTGGTCACCGGCGATCCCCACCCCGGCGGCAGCCAGTATGCACTCCACGCAGCATGCGGAGTCACTGACCGGAGTGTCGAGCTCGGCTCGATTTTTGAAGCGTACGACCTCATTCGCGCGCAAGCCGCCGGCCGGGGGCCCGGCAGCACGCAGCCATGGGGGTGACCCTGGCGAACATGAATTGGAGGAAGGGGCTTCAAGGCTGCTTCATTGCCCAACTCCCAAGGGCAGCGATTTCTCTTCACAGCCGATCCACATAGTCCAACGTCAGCTGAAGGCGGGTCGTGGCCCCACCATAAAGGCCGCTATATTCGGACACCCCCGGACGAAGGAGAACTGCCATGTCCCCGACCAGGCAACATCTGATGATGGCGCGTACGCTCGGCGTGGCGATCGTCGCCGCCGTGGGCCTTTCCGCCTGCGCCACCTACGACGACGAGTTTGCAGGCATCAACTCGCGCCTCGACCGCCTCGACACGCAGGTGCAGGGTGCGGCCCAGAGCGCCGAATCCGCCAACCAGTCTTCGCAGCGGGCCAACCAGCGGCTGGACCAGATCGAAGGCCGCGTGCAGCAGCTGGAGTCGTCGCCGCGCCGCGTGCCGCGCGGCTGAGTGCACGCCGGACCGGGCCGCGTGAGGCGGCCTGACTCCGGACCGGTGGCCGTGCTGGCCACCGGTTTTTCCGCCTTTACCTGTCTCCGTTCCAGGACCGATCCCATCCATCACATCACACACCGTCCGATCCGGACCGCCCAGGTCGCCTTGGCGCTGGCGCTGGCACTTTCAAGCTTCACCGGCGTGGCCGGCGCCCAAGAGGATGCCGCGGCGCAGGCGGCCGCCACCTTCGACCAGCTTCCGCGAGACCAGGAGGTCTCCGACACGGTGATCGACCTCGCCGGCTGGGTGGTCGCGGCCAAGGACAGCCAGGGCTATCCGTTCGCGATCATCGACAAGGCCGCCGCGCAGATCCTGGTGTTCGGCGGCGACGGTCGGCTTCGCGGCGCGGCGCCCGGGCTGTTTGGCTCGGCGGTCGGCGACCACACAGCCCCCGGCGTCGCAGGCCTCGCGCTTCGCGAGATCCCGGGCCGGGATCGCACGACGCCTGCCGGCCGCTTCGTCGGCGGTTACGGTCCGTCGATCGACGCCGGGCGCGTGCTGTGGGTGGATTACGAATCCGCGGTCTCCATCCACCCGACCGCCACCGGCGTTCCAGCCGAAAAACGCGCCGAACGCCTTGCGTCGCCTGCACCGGACGACAACCGCGTCACGCATGGCTGCATCAACGTCGCGCCCGGATTCTACGAGGGGATCATCCGCCCCACATTCGAGGGGGGCGGGGTGTTCTACGTCCTTCCGGATGAGGCGTCGATCGCGGAGACCTTCCCGGAGTTCGCGCAGGGTCGCTCGCGCTAGGCCTCGGCGACGCCCGCCCTCCCCCGCCCCACCAGATCCAGCTGCGTCAGATACAGCCGCGTATCGAACTCCAACTGGTGGTAATCCGGCTCCATATGCATGCACAGCCGGTAAAACGCCTTGTCGTGCTCGGCTTCCTTCATGTGTGCCAGCTCGTGCACGGTGATCATCTTGAGGAACTCGGCGGGCGCGTCGCGGAACACGCTGGCAATGCGGATCTCGCGGCTCGCCTTGAGCTTCCCACCCTGCACGCGCGAGATGGTGGTGTGGGTGCCGAGCGCGTGCTTCACCACCTGCAGCTTGCCGTCGTAGATCACCTTCCCCAGCGGCGCGGACTTGCGCAGGTGGCGGTCCTTCAGGTCCTGGACGTAGCCGTACAGCTGGCTGTCGTTGCGCACCGCGTGGCCTTCGCCGTACTTCGCGGCCAGCAGCGCGCCCAGCCGGTCCTGCTCGATCAGCGCGCGCACCTTCGCCTGCACCTCCAGCGGATAACCGCCGAGGTACTTCAGCGCGTCCATCAGAAAAAACCCCGCAGCAGCGGGGTTCCTTCATATGCAGAAAGCCGCTCGCTCAAGCAAACGGATCCTGCAGCACCATCGTGTGCTTCCGGTCCGGTCCGGTGCTCACGATCGACAGCGGGCAGCCGGCCAACTCCTCCAGCGCACGCAGGTAGGCGCGCGCCGCCGGCGGCAGCTTGTCCCACTCGGTGATGCCGTGGGTGTCCTCGGTCCAGCCCGGGAACTCCAGGTACACCGGCTCGCATTCCGCCCAGCCCTGGGCGTCCAGCGGCGCGTACTCGGTTTCCTTGCCGCGATAGCGGTAGGCGATGCACATCTTCAGCTTGTCCAGGCCGTCCAGCACGTCGAGCTTGGTGATGCACAGGCCGCTGATGCCGTTGATCGCCACCGCGCGCTTCAGCGCGACGATGTCGATCCAGCCGCAGCGGCGCGGGCGGCCGGTGGTGGCGCCGTATTCCTGGCCGCGGTCGCGCAGGCGCTGGCCGTCCTCGTCGTCAAGCTCGGTCGGGAACGGGCCGCCGCCCACGCGGGTGGCGTAGGCCTTGCAGATGCCCAGCACGTAGTCGATCGAGTCCGCACCCACGCCGGTGCCGGCCAGCGCGCCGCCAACGGTGGTGTTGGAGCTGGTGACGTAGGGATAGGTGCCGTGGTCGATGTCGAGCAGCGAGCCCTGCGCGCCTTCGTACAGCACCTTCTTCCCCTGCCTGCGCAGGTCGTGGAGGATGCCGGCGACGTCGGACTTCATCGGCTCGACGTACTCGCCGAAGGCCAGCGCTTCGTCATAGGTCTGCTGGAAGTCCACCGCGTCCACGCCCAGGTACCGGGTAAGCACGAAGTTGTGGTAATCGAGCGCGGTGCGCAGCAGCTCTTCCAGCTGCTTCGGGTAGTGCAGGTCCGCCACGCGGATGCCGCGGCGGGCGACCTTGTCTTCGTAGGCCGGGCCGATGCCGCGGCCGGTGGTGCCGATGGCCTTGCCGCCGGCGGCCTTCTCGCGCGCCTGGTCGAGGGCGATGTGGTACGGCATGATCAGCGGCGTGGCCGGGCTGATCTTCAGCCGCGAGCGCACCTCGACGCCGGCTTCCTCAAGCTCGCCGATTTCCTTCATCAACGCCGCCGGCGACAGCACCACGCCGTTGCCGATCAGGCACAGCGCGTCATCGCGCAGCACGCCCGACGGGATCAGGTGCAGCACGGTCTTCTTGCCGCCGATCACCAGCGTGTGGCCGGCATTGTGGCCGCCCTGGAAGCGCACCACCGCGCCGATGTCCTGCGTCAGCAGGTCGACGATCTTGCCCTTGCCCTCGTCGCCCCACTGGGCGCCAAGCACCACCACCGACTGACCCATGACACTGCTCCTTGAACGGGAAAAAGCCGGAGGTCCGCGCTGTGCAGCGGGCCCTTCCGGCTTTTGTGGATTATCCCGGCTTTCGGCGCCGGGGGCCAGCCCGGAATGCTGCCGTGGCGCGATTCAGCCCTGGCGCAGCCACCACAGGGCCAGCAGGCCGGCGGCCAGCACGACGCCTCCGATCCTTCGCAGCTGCCCGTCCGGCGTGGCCAGCATCTGCGCCATGGCCCGCTTCCAGGCGCCCGGGGCGGCGAACAGCAGCAGCCCCTCCAACACGGCCACCAGGCACAGGGCGGCCCACAGGTCACTCATGCCGGGCACCCACGCGTCAGCGGTCGCTGCGCATGTACTGCAGGAAGGGGTCGTCGCGCTCCAGAACCATCACCGCTTCACCGGAGGAGAACGCGTGCCGGTAGGCGTCCAGGCTGCGCTGGAAGGCGAAGAACGAGGGGTCGCGGTTCGCAGCCAAGGCGTAGATGCTCGCCGCCTCGGCATCGCCCTCGCCTCGCAAAATCTGCGCGTCGCGCTCGGCCTCGGCCAGCAGCACGGTCTGCTCGCGGTCGGCCTCGGCGCGGACGATGCGCGCCTGCTCCTCGCCCTCGGCGCGCAGGGCGCTTGCCACCTGCCGGCGCTCGGCACGCATGCGGTCGTAGACCTGGCCGATCACTTCGCTGTCGGTGGGCAGGTCGATCTGCTTGAAGCGGATGTCGACCACCTGCATGCCCAGCGTCTGCGCGCCTTCGTTGATGCCCGGCAGCTGGCGGTCGATCAGCTCGGCGCGATTGCCCGACACCAGCTGGGTCAGGGTCTGCGAGTTGATCTCGTTGCGCAGCGAGTCCTTGATGATCGGCGCCAGGCGGTCGGTCACCAGCTCTTCGTTGCCACCGGTGGCGCGGTAGAAGTCCGCCACGTCGACGATGAAGCCGATGGCGACGAAGTCGACGCTGACGTCCTTGCGCTCGGAGGTCAGCGAGCGCTCGGGCGGGAACTCGTTGGCGGTGAAGCGGCGATCGAACACGCGCGCGCTTTCCACCATCGGGATCTTGAAGTGCAGGCCGGGACCGAGATCGGTGCGCGCAACGCGGCCGAGGTTCAGCACCAGGCCGACCTGGCCTTCGCGGACGATGAACATCGAGCCGAGCAGGCCGAGGATCACGACCAGGACGATGGGAACGAGGAATTGCGGCTTCATCGGGTGGCTCCCTCGCGCGGCGGGCGCGGCAGGTTGGCGGGCGCCGCCGCGGGCCTCGGATCAAGCTCAGGCGCGGCGTTGACGGTCGGCGAGACCATGTCGGGGGTCAGCAACGGCTGCTGCGGCGTGCCGCCCTGCCCGGTCATGGGCACGTAGATCAGCTGTTGGCCGTCGCCGCCCACGACCTTGCGGTTGTCGGCCAGCACATCTTCGAGCGTCTCCAGCCACAGGCGCTTGCGGGTGACTTCCGGCGCCTTGGCGTACTCGTTGACCAGCAGGGTGAAGCGCTCGGCGTCACCGGTCGCGCGGGCGACCTCGGCGGTCTTGTAACCCTCGGCGGTGGTGCGCACGCGCTGCGCCTGGCCGCGTGCCTCGGGCACGATGCGGGCGGCGTAGGCGCGGGCCTCGTTCACCAGGCGCTCGTTCATCTGCTGGGCACTGTTGACCTCGTCGAAGGCCGGCTTGACGGCCTCCGGCGGGCGCGCGTCCTGCAGGCTGAGCTCGGTCACGATCAGGCCGGTGCGGTAGGTGTCGAGCGATGCCTGCAGCGACGTGGCGGCCGCGGCGGACAGCGGGCCACGCGCGTTGAGCGCGGAGTCCAGGTTGGCACGGCCCATCTGCTCGCGCACGGCGCTCTGCGCCACCTGTTCCAGCACGCGGTCGGCGTCGCGCGAACCGAACAGGTAGGTCTGCGGATCGCTGATGCGGTACTGCACGTTGAACGACACGGTGACGATGTTCTCGTCGCGGGTCAGCACCGGCAGCGCGTTGCTGAAGGTACGCACGCCGGTGGTGTTGAGCTTGGTGACGCTTTCGATCGGCCACGGCAGCTTGAAGTTGGGGCCCGGCTGCATGACGCGCGCGAACTTGCCGAAGCGCAGGACCACGCCGCGGTCCTGTTCGCCGACCAGAACGAAGCAGTTGAAGGCCAGCCACAGCACCAGCGCGATGCCGATCCAGCGCAGCGGGTTGCCGCCGCCGCTGCCGCCGAACATGCCGCGAAGCTGTTCGAGGATGCCGTCGAAGGGACCACGGCCGCGGCCACCGCCGCTGCTGCGGCGCGGCGGCCAGGGATTCTGGCGGCGACCGTTGTCGCCATCGCGGCCCGAACCGCGGTCGTCGTTGTTCTTGCCGGGGATGTTCCAGGCCATGCTGGCTCCAGTCTGGGGATCCCGCCACCGGGACCGGCAGCGAAGGGACATTCTACAAGGTGCGCGTGCGGCAAGTCGGCCGCGCGCGTGCTTTCGTCATCAGGCCGCGGGCAGCAGCGGCCGCAGGGGTTCGCCGCCGGCCTGCGCCGCCAGCCGCCGGGCGTCGCTCAGGGGAAGATCGATGTCGAGCGTCCAGCCGTGCTCGTCGTGTGCCTCGGCACGGATGGCGTCGATCTCGTGCAGGTGCGCGCGCAGGCGGCCGGCATCGGGCGGCAGGCGCACTTCGCCGTGCAGCCTGCGCAGGCCCAGGCGGCGGCCCAGCGCGGCGCGCAGCAGGTCCATGCCCTCGTGGTCGCGGGCGGAAATCCATACGCGCTCGCGGACCGCGGCTTCGTCGGCATGGTCGCCGGCGTGCGGCTGGTCGTGGCGCGCGGGCACGCCAAGCCGGTCGATCTTGTTGTAGACCAGCAGCTGCGGGATGTCGCCGGCACCGATCTCGGCCAGGACCGCGTCCACCTGGGCCACGCGCTCGTCGCGCAGCGGGTCGGAAGCGTCGATCAGATGCACCAGCAGATCGGCCTCGCGGGCCTCGCTCAGGGTCGAACGGAAGGCCGCCACCAGTTCATGTGGCAGGTCGCGGACGAAGCCCACGGTGTCGGCCAGCACCACGTGGCCGCCCGGCAGGGTGATCTTGCGCACCGTCGGGTCCAGGGTCGCGAACAGCTGGTCGGCGGCATAGGCGTCGGCGCCGGTCAGGGCGTTGAACAGCGTCGACTTGCCGGCGTTGGTGTAGCCGACCAGGGCCACGCGCGGCAGTTCGCTGCGCACGCGCGAGCGGCGCATCTGGGTGCGCTGGACGTCCACCTTGTCCAGGCGGGCCTGCAGCTGTTCGACGCGCTTCTGCAGCAGCCGGCGGTCGGTCTCGAGCTGGGTCTCGCCGGGTCCGCGCAGGCCGATGGAGCCGCCGCGCAGGCTGTCCAGGTGGCTCCAGCCGCGTACCAGGCGGGTGGCCATGTGGCGCAGTTGGGCGAGTTCGACCTGCAGCTTGCCTTCGTGGCTGCGCGCGCGCTGCGCGAAGATGTCGAGGATCAGCCCGGTGCGGTCGACGACCCGCCGCTCCAGGAGTTTCTCGAGGTTGCGTTCCTGACCGGGGCTCAGCGGATGGTTTATCAGCACCAGGTCGGCGCCGGTGGCCTCGGCCGCGGCCTTGATCTCGTCGAGCTTGCCGCTGCCAAGCAGGGTCGCGGGATTGGGGCGCGCCATGCGCGCGGGCATGACGTGCACCACTTTGGCGCCGGCCGAGCGCGCCAGCTCGGCGAACTCCTCGAGCACGCCCTCGTCGGGCGGCCCTCCGGAGTGCGGCTGGACCAGGAGGGCGTTCTCGCCTCCGCGGGATCGCTCGAAGAGCTCAGTGGGCATTCGGTCGTCGGCTGGATGTCATGGTCCCAGACATGGGGCCTGATGCCGCCGACGCAAGCATCATTCGGCCTCGTCGGCGCCCGCGCCCGGCGCGTCATCCTCGTCGGCGGCCTGCACCACCCCGCCGCCCGGGCCCACGCGCACGTTGCGCGCCGGCACCACGGTGGAGATCGCGTGCTTGTAGACCATCTGGCTGACGGTATTGCGCAGCAGCACCACGAACTGATCGAACGATTCGATCGTTCCCTGCAATTTGATGCCGTTGACCAGATACACGGAGACCGGTACCCGCTCACGGCGCAGGGCGTTCAGGAAAGGATCCTGCAAGGACTGTCCCTTGGACATTCGGTGTTCCCCAGCTGATTTATTGTTGTTATGGAATGGTGCGGATGCCGCGTCGCCCAACCGCTCCCCGGGGGCGACGCGCCGATCTTATACGACCCGGGCCGCCGTGGCCGGCGCGTGGCGCGGTGGCGTGACGGCCGGCACGGCATTCAGCCGAGGAATCCATCGAGTGCGCGCCCCAGCGGGTCCGTGTCGGTGGCCGGATCGAACCAGCGGGCGTCGAGCTCGCCGCGCAGCCAGGTCATCTGCCGCTTGGCCAGCTGCCGGGTGGCGGCGATCGCGCGGTCACGGAACGCATCGGCAGCGGTCGCGCCCTCCAGGTGCTCCCACGCCTGCCGGTAGCCCACCGCGCGCAGCGCGGGCAGGTCCAGCGGCGCGGGATGGTCGCGCAGCTGCGGAAGCGCGCGCAGGGCGTCGACCTCGGCCAGGAAGCCGGCCCGGAGCATGGCATCGAAGCGTCCCGCGATGCGCCCGTGCAGCACCGCGCGATCGCGTGGCGCCAACACCAGCTTGAGCACCCGGTACGGCAGCCTCGGCGGCAACGGATCCGCGTTCCACTCGCTGATCCCGCGGCCGGTCAGGCGATGGATCTCCAGCGCGCGCTGGATCCGCTGCGCGTCGGTGGCGTGGATGCGCCGCGCGGCCACCGGGTCGACCTGCGCCAGCTCCGCGTGCAGCGCCGCCCAGCCGCGCTCGCCCGCCTCTTGGGCCAGTTGCGAACGCAGCGCGGCATCGGCCGAAGGCATCGCCGACAGCCCCTGCAGCAGGGCGCGGAAATACAGCCCCGTGCCGCCGGCCAGGATCGGCATCCGGCCGCGCGCGGCGATGGCGTCGATCGCGACGCGGGCGTCGGCGGCGAACCCGGCCGCCGAATACGGCTGCCACGGATCGCGGATATCGATCAGATGGTGCGGCACACCGGCCTGCTCCAGCGGCGTGGGCTTGGCGGCGCCGATGTCCAGGCCGCGGTACACCAGGGCCGAATCGACGCTGACGATCTCCCCGCCCAGCCGCTGCGCGCAGTCGATGGCGAACGCGGTCTTGCCCGACGCGGTCGGGCCCATCAGGGCGATGACGGGCGGGCGGGTGTCGATCATGCGCGGATTATCCCGCACGACGCGGCGCGGGGCCGGGCCGCGTGGCCACGGTCGCGCCGGCCCGCCGGCTCAGTACCCGGTTTCGCGCAGCGAGGCGCGCACCTCGTCGTGGGTGTCGCGGATGTCCTGCGCGGGCTCGCGCCCGAGCAGGCTGACCGCGACGATCGCAAGCGTGGCCGCGGCGAAGCCGGGCACGATCTCGTACAGCTCGAAGCCCATCCGCACCACCGCGACCTGCTTCCAGGCGATCACAACGATCGCACCGGTCACCATGCCGGCCAGCGCGCCGTCGCGCGTCATCCGCCCCCAGAACAGCGACAGCACCAGCACCGGCCCGAACGCGGCGCCGAAGCCCGCCCAGGCGTACGACACCAGGCCCAGCACGCGGCTTTCCGGATCGCGCGCCAGCCACAGCGACACCAGCGCGACCAGCAGCACGCTCGCGCGCCCGATCCAAACCAGCTCGCGCTGGCTGGCCTGCTTGCGCAGGAAGCCGCGGTAGAAATCCTCCGACAGCACGCTGGAGCACACCAGCAGCTGGCTCGACAGCGTGCTCATCACCGCGGCCAGGATGGCCGAGAGGATCACGCCGGCGATCCAGGGATTGAACAGCATCTCCACGGCGGTGATGAACACGCGCTCCGGATTGGCGTCCACCGGCGCGACCGCATCTGGATGGAGCGAAAAGAACGCGATGCCGAAGAAGCCCACCATCAGCGAGCCGACCAGGCAAAGGATCATCCAGACCATGCCGATCTTCCGCGCCTTCGGGATCGACTGCACGCTTTCGGCGGCCATGAAGCGCGCCAGGATGTGCGGCTGCCCGAAATAGCCCAGGCCCCACGCAATCGCCGAGACGATCGCGATGGTCCCGCCCGCGCCGACCCACTCCAGGCGCGCGGGATCCACCTCGCGGATGAGCTCCATGCTGTCGTCCAGGCCGCCGTTGGCCATCAGCACCATCACCGGCGTGAGCACCAGCGCGAACAGCATCAGCGTGCCCTGCGCGACATCGGTCCAGCTGACGGCGAGGAAGCCGCCGACCAGGGTGTAGAGGATGGTCACCGCCGCGCCCCACCAGATCGCCTGGGCGTACGGCAGGCCGAACACGCTCTCGAACAGCCGCGCCCCGGCGACCACGCCCGAGGCGCAGTACACCGCGAAGAACACCAGGATGATCAGCGCCGCCAGCACCCGCAGCGAGCGGTTGCGGTCGTTGAAGCGGTTGGTGAGGTAGTCGGGCAGGGTCAGCGCATTGCCGGTGCGTTCGGTGTACACGCGCAGCGGCCCGGCGACGTAGCGCCAGTTGAACCAGGCGCCCAGGGTCAGGCCGATCGCGATCCAGGCCTCGGCCAGGCCGCTGGCGTACAGCGCACCCGGCAGGCCCATCATCAGCCAGCCGCTCATGTCCGAGGCACCGGCCGACAGCGCGGTCACCGTGGGGCCGAGCTTGCGGCCGCCAAGGATGTAGTCGTCGAAGTTCTTGGTCGAGCGCCAGGCGTAGAAACCGATCAGCACCATGCCGGCGAGATAGACAAGGAACGTGATGATGAGCGGCGTGCTGGTCTGGAGCATGGGCGCAGGACTCCCCGGTCGGTGCCACCGCCCGTCCGGCGCCAGCGGTGGCCCAGCCTAACGCAGGCATCCCGCGATGCACACCGCAGTGGCTGGTGCCATTGCCTGGCCGGACGCGTGGCGTCCGCGCCCGGGCGGCCCGGGCTCAGGCGTCGTCCGGCCAGGAGATCGCGGGCGCCGGCGTTGCGGCGCGCGGCGCCGGCACCGCATCCACCGCCGCCCATACCTTCAGCGCATCGACGGTGGCGGCGACGTCGTGCACGCGCAGCAGCATCGCGCCGCGCTGCGCGGCGATAAGGTGCGCGGCCACCGAACCATGCACCCGCGCCTTCGCATCCTCGCGCCCGGTGAGATCGCCGATGCTGCGCTTGCGCGACAGGCCGGCCAGAACGGGCACGCCAAGTTCGGTGAAGCGCTCGAATCGCGCCAGCAGACTGATGTTGTGGGCGGTGGTCTTGCCGAAGCCGAAGCCCGGATCCGCAATGAGCTGCCTGCGCGGGATGCCGGCCATTTCGGCGGCGAAGATGCGTTCGGCAAGGAAACGGTGGACCTCGCCGACCACGTCGTCGTACTCCGGTGACTCCTGCATCGAGCGCGGCTCGCCAAGCATGTGCATCAGCACTACCGGCACGCCAAGTCCGGCCGCGGCGTCAAGCGCGCCTTCGGCTCGCAGTGCGCGGATGTCGTTGATCATGCCCGCGCCGGCGGCCACCGCAGCGCGCATCACTTCCGGGCGCCACGTGTCGATGCTGACCGGCAGTGCGGTCTCCCGCAGCAGGCGCTCGATCACCGGAAGCACGCGGCGGATTTCCTCCTCGGCGCCGACGCTGTCCGAACCCGGGCGGGTGGATTCGCCGCCGACGTCGAGGATGTCCGCGCCCTCCTCCGCCAGCCGCAGGCCGTGGGCGATCGCGGCGTCGGCATCGAAATGGTCGCCACCGTCCGAGAAGGAGTCCGGGGTGACGTTGACGATGCCCATGACCCGCGGACGGTCGAGGCGCAGCGGGCGACCGGCGCAGTCGATGGTCGGGACTGTGTCGAACATGGCGCACTCCGGTGGGGAAAACCGGATTATCGCCCGGGGCGGTGGGTGGCTGTGGTGGGGATGGTTCGAAAGCTTTTTTGGACGCGGATGACGCGGATGACGCGGATTTTCGTGGCCAAAAAAAGGCCGGGTTCGAAGCCCGGCCTTCCAGCGTTTTCGTGGTGGTGATCGCGGCTGCAGCCGCTCCCACAGAAAAATGAAGAAGGGGCGGTTTCCCGCCCCTTCCGGGTGACTCAGGCCTGCGGTGCCGGATCCGGCGAGATCGGCAGCGGGCGCTTGCCGCCGTCGCCGTCGCCGTCATCGCCCTTTGCCGCGGGCTTGTTCCAACCGATCGGGGGCGGCGGGTCGCGGCCTTCCATGATCGCGTCGATCTGCGGCACGTCGATGGTCTCGTATTCGAGCAGCAGCTTGGCCATCGTGTGCAGCTTGTCGAGGTTCTCGGTGAGGATGCCCTTGGTGCGGTTGTAGGCCTTGTCGAGGATGTCGCGCACCTCCTCGTCGATCCTGCGCGCGGTTTCGTCGGACACGCTCTTGTGCTGCGTGACCGAGCGGCCCAGGAAGACCTCGTCCTCTTCCTCGCCGTAGGCGATCGGGCCCAGTTCGGTCGACAGGCCCCACTTGGTGACCATGCTGCGGGCCATCTTGGTGGCGCGCTCGATGTCGTTCGACGCACCGGTGGTGACCTTGTCGGTGCCGAAGATCAGCTCTTCCGCCACGCGGCCGCCGTACAGCGTGGCCAAGCGGCTGTGCAGGCTTTCGCGGGTGGAGCTGTAGCGGTCGCCCTCGGGCAGGAACTGGGTCACGCCCAGCGCGCGCCCGCGCGGAATGATGGTGACCTTGTAGACCGGGTCGTGGTCGGGCACCAGGCGACCGACGATGGCGTGGCCGGCCTCGTGGTAGGCGGTATTGGTCTTCTCTTCCTCGCTCATGGCCATCGAGCGGCGCTCGGAGCCCATCAGGATCTTGTCGCGCGCCTTGTCGAAGTGATCCATACGCACTTCCTTGGCGTTCTCGCGCGCGGCGAACAGCGCCGCCTCGTTGACGAGGTTGGCGAGGTCGGCGCCGGAGAAGCCCGGCGTGCCACGCGCGACCACCATCGGCTCGACGTCGTCGGCCCGCGGCACCTTGCGCATGTGCACCTGCAGGATCTGCTCGCGGCCGCGCACGTCGGGCAGGCCCACCATGACCTGGCGGTCGAAGCGGCCCGGGCGCAGCAGCGCCGGATCAAGCACGTCGGGACGGTTGGTGGCGGCGACCACGATCACGCCCTCGCCACCCTCGAAGCCGTCCATCTCGACCAGCAACTGGTTCAGCGTCTGCTCGCGCTCGTCGTGCCCGCCGCCCAGGCCGGCACCGCGGTGGCGGCCGACGGCGTCGATCTCGTCGATGAAAATGATGCATGGCGCGTGCTTCTTGGCCTGCTCGAACATGTCGCGCACGCGGCTTGCGCCGACGCCGACGAACATCTCGACGAAGTCGGAACCGGAGATCGAGAAGAACGGCACCTTGGCTTCGCCGGCGATCGCCTTGGCGAGCAGGGTCTTGCCGGTGCCCGGGGGGCCGACCATCAGCACGCCGCGCGGGATCTTGCCGCCGAGCTTCTGGAAGCGCGAAGGATCGCGCAGGAACTCGACCAGCTCCGACACCTCTTCCTTGGCCTCGTCGCAGCCGGCGACGTCGGCGAAGGTGACCTTGATCTGATCGTCGTTGAGCAGCTTGGCGCGCGAGCGACCGAAGGACATCGCGCCCTTGCTGCCGCCCTGCTGCATCTGCCGCATCATGAAGAACCAGAAGCCGATGATCAGCAGCACCGGCAGGAAGTTGAGCAGCAGCGACCACAGCGTGATGCCCGACTCGGGCGGCGCCTGCTTGATCTCCACGTTGTGGTTGATCAGGTCGTCGACCATGCGCTCGTCGCGGCGCGGCGCGGTGGTGATGCCGGCGCTGCCGTCCTTGCGCTGGAACTGGATCGAGCGCTCGTCGCTGGCGATGTCCACGGCCTTGATCCGGTCGTTGCGGACATCGGTCATGAACTGCGAGTACATGACGTCCTGGCTGCCGGCCACCTTGGGGCTGAAGCTGTTGAAGACCGCCATCAGCACGACGGCGACCACTACCCACAGCATCAGATTCTTCACCAGGTCATTCATTCAGCTCTGCTCCGCGGCAATGCCGCCATATTACTTGGGGTGGGCCAATTTGCCCTGCGCCAGCGCATAGACTTCCGGCGAACGCTGGCGCGAGGCCGCCGGCTTGCGGATCACGACCTTCGCATAGCGCCGCCGCAGCTCGCGCACGTAGTCGTCGAACCCAACACCATGGAACAGCTTGATCAGGAATGTGCCATCCGGCCTCAGGTGCCGATCGGCGAAATCCATCGCAAGCTCGGCCAGGTACATGGCCCGCGGCTGGTCTACGGCATTCACACCACTCTTGTTGGGGGCCATGTCGGACAACACAAGGTCGACCGATGCCCCGTCCAGCACCGATTCCAGCTGCGAGAGCACCGCATCTTCACGGAAATCGCCATGGATGAACTCGACGCCGGCCAGCGGCGGCATCTCCAGGATGTCCAGCGCGACCACCCGGCCACTGTCGCCCAGCGCCTGGCGGACCCACTGCGACCAGCCCCCGGGGGCGGCGCCGAGGTCGACCACGGTCATCCCGGGCCTGAGCAGGCGGTCGCGATCGACCAGTTCTTCAAGCTTGTAGGCCGCCCGCGAACGCATGCCTTCGGCCTGCGCCTTCTTCACGAAGGGGTCGGCGAAGTGTTCCTGGAGCCAGCGCTGGCTGCTTCTGCTGCGGGTGGCCATCGCTTCGTGGGGGCGCATGCGGGCCGCCATGATACCCTGCGTGCCCTTCCGAACATGACCGCCACCCCCATGACCGTCGACCTTACTTCCGCCCAGATCCGCTTCCTGCGCGGCCAGGCCCACGGACTCAAGGCGATGCTGCAGCTGGGGGGCAAGGGCCTGACCGACTCCGTGGTCGCCGAAGTCGCCGGCGCGCTGGAACACCATGAGCTGATCAAGGTGAAGGTGGCTGCCGCCGATCGCGAGGAGCGCGACGCGCTGATCGACGCCCTGGTCGCGCGCGCCGGCGCCACGCTGGTGCAGCGCATCGGCCACGTGGCGGTGCTGTACCGGGCCAACAGCGAAAAGCGCCAGATCGTGCTGCCGCGGGCCTGAGGCCCGGTTCGCCATGGATCTCGTCCAGGAACGCCCCGACTACGACTACGTGCTGCGCGCCGCCAACGGCCGCTCGGCGCTGGTCAACGACCGCCAGCTGCAGGCCAGCTTCATCCTGGCTCCCGACCGCCTGGTCGAGGACTGGGCGGCCACCGCGGTTGCCGGACTGACGCCGGAAGACCTCGAGCCGCTGCTCGCGCTTGAGCCCGAAGTGCTGGTGATCGGCACCGGTGACAGCCAGGGATTCCCGCCGCCGCGCACCCTGGCCGCGTGCCTGGCGCGCGGCGTGGGCCTGGAATCGATGAACAACGCCGCCGCCGCGCGCACCTTCAACGTGCTGGCCAGCGAGGGCCGGCGGGTGGTGGCGGGGTTCATCCTGTCCAGCGACTGAGCCGGGACATGCCGGCGGCTCAGGCGCGAGCCTGGCGGTGGTCGCAGCTATAGCTGCTCCTGCAGGGGTGGTCTACGGCGGCTCGGGTATGGCGCTCAGCGCTGCGGCAGATAGCGCAGCGGGTCGACCGGCTTGCCGTTGTAGCGGATCTCGAAGTGCAGCATGTCGCGGTCGGCGCCGGTGCGGCCCATTTCCGCGATCTGCTGGCCCGCCTTCACGCGATCGCCTTCGCCCACCAGGCGCTTGCGGTTGTGGCCATAGGCCGACAGCCACTGTTCGTCGTGCTTGATGATGATCAGTTCGCCGTAGCCGACCAGGCCCGAGCCCGAATACACGATCACCCCGTCTCCGGCCGCGCGCACCGCGTGCCCGGCCGAGCCAGCCACGCCGATGCCCTGCCGGGTCGGGTCGCCTTCGGTGAAGCGGCTGACCAGCTGGCCCTCGGCTGGCCAGCGCCAGGCCACGGCGCTCTTGAGCGGGGCGCTACCAGTGGGCTGCGGCGGTGCCTGCGTGGGCCTGACCACCCGCCCGCGGCTGTCGGTGGGTGGGCGCGCCGTGCTTCCCGTGCGCCCCCTGGACGCAGTGGACGTGCGCGTGCCCGCGGAGGGGTACAGACGCAGGGTCTGCCCCGGATAGATCGTGTACGGCGCCGCGATGCCGTTCCACATCGCCAGGTCCAGCGCGCTGATGCCGTTGCTGGTGGCCAGGCGATAGAGGTTGTCGCCCCTGCGCACGGTGATGGTCTGGCCCGGTTTGGGCGTGGAGCTGCGCGCGCTGGCGCTTCCGCCTTCGCGGACCACTTTGCTCGTTCCGCAGCCGGCAAGCACCAGCAGCGCGGCGATGGCGGGAACCAGGGCGATGCGGACAAGTCGACGGATCGGGGGCATGCGCGAGTGGACCTCCGGGTTGGGCATGGCGGGACGCATCAGCCGGCGAAACGCTGCCACATGTGCTGTAGGGCGAATCCACTGCCACCGATCAGCACGCTGAAGTAGACCACGGTACCGATGGTGGCGAGATGGCCGAGAAGCACCGCACCGCCATCGCGCTGGATGAAGCCGACAGCGTAAAGCAGCAGTGCGATCGCGGGGATGGTGTTGCTGAATGGAACGAATCCGAACGGCGCCATCAGCAGCAGCGCGGCGAAAATGAAGGCGAGGTTGTTGAACAGCTGCTGCGCGCGTCCGTCGACCACGCCGGCCATGCGGTGCGGGCGGCTGATGCGCTCAAGCCGGCGCACCCAGGACATGCCGCCGGTGAGCGCGGGGCGCAGGCGGTCGGCGGGCAGCGAGCGCTCGGCCAGCTTCCGCGGCACCCACAGCGGGCGGCCCGACAGCCGGCTGAGGCCGACCAGCAGGATCGCGGCGCCGAACACCGTGCTCACGCCGGGAATCGACACCGGGATCAGGAACACCAGGGTCAAGAGGATCGAAAGCACCAGCAGGCCCTCGTCGCCGATCACGGCGAGCAGCTCGCCCAGGGTCATCGAGCCGCTGGGCAGCCTGGCGATGATCCCTTCGAGCTGGGTGCGGAGGGATCCGTCGCCGGCGGTGTCGCTGGCGGGGTCCGGCGCGCGCCTGGAGTCCTGCATTGGATCAGCCATGCGGGTCAGTCCACCAGGCCGGAAAGCAGCGGCACGAAGGCGACGCTCGCCAGCGTGTCCTGGGTGATACGGCCGTCGGCATCCTTGCGCAGGCGCAGCAGCGACTGCGCGCCACCGGCGCCGACCGGCGCCACCAGCACGCCACCGGGGGCGAGCTGCGCGGTCAGCGCATCGACCAGGGCCGGCGCGCCGGCGGTGACCAGGATGCCGTCGAACGGCGCCTCCTCCGGCCAGCCGATGCGGCCGTCGTCATGCTTGCTGCGCACGTTCAGGCCCAGCGAGCGGAAGCGCTTGCGCGCCACCCGCAGCAGGTCGCCGATGCGTTCCACGGTGTACACCTTCAGGCCGAGCGCGCCGAGGATCGCGGCCTGGTAGCCCGAGCCGGTGCCGACTTCGAGCACGCGCTCGGGATGCGCGCCGTCGGCGAACAGGGCTTCGGTCATCCGTGCCACCACCCAGGGCTGGGAAATGGTCTGGCCGTGGCCGATCGGGAGCGCCGTGTCCTCGTAGGCGCGAGTGGCCAGCGCCTCGTCGATGAACAGGTGGCGCGGCACGGTGCGGATGGCGTTGAGCACGCGCTCGTCGGCGATGCCGTTGTCGCGCAGGCGCTCGATCAGGCGGTCGCGCACGCGCTGCGAGGTCATGCCCATGCCCAGCGCCTCGGGCTGCAGGCGCAGCCGCGGGGTCACGGCGTGGCTCCGTTGCGCAGCGCCAGCTCCAGCCCGCCGACCCATGCGGCGACCTGCTCCAGCGCCTGGTAGCGCGTCAGGTCGACCTGGATCGGGGTGATCGCGATGTGCCGGGTGCGCACGGCGTGGAAATCGGTGCCGGGGCCGGAGTCCTGCTCCTTGCCGGCGCCGCCGATCCACCAGAAATGGCGGCCGCGCGGGTCCTGCGCCGGGATGCAGGCCTCGGCGCGATGGCGGTTGCCAAGGCGCGTGACTTCGAAGCCTTCGATCTCCGCCCAGGGCAGGTCGGGCACGTTGACGTTGAGGATGGTGTCGGCCGGCAGCGGGTCGGCCTTCAGCCGCGCCACGATCTCGACCGCGGCACGCGCGGCGGTGTCGTAGTGCTGGCCGGGCTTGCCACCGGTGACCAGCGACACCGCCACCGCGGGCAGGCCCAGGAAGCGGCCTTCCATCGCCGCGGCCACGGTGCCGGAGTAGATCACGTCATCGCCGAGGTTGGCGGTGTCGTTGATGCCCGAGACCACGATGTCGGGCTCGTCCTCGAGCATGCCGGTGATCGCCACGTGCACGCAGTCCGTCGGCGTGCCGTGCACGCGCCAGGTAGACGCATCCAGCTGCACGGCCTGCAGCGGCAGGTCCAGGGTCAGCGAGTTGCTGGCGCCGGAACGGTCGCGATCGGGGGCGACGACGGTGACCTCGTGGCCAGCGGCGCGCAGGCCTGCGGCGAGTGCGCGGATGCCGGGGGCGTCGACGCCGTCGTCGTTGCTAACGAGGATTTTCATTGCCGCAATGATAGCGGAAGGCGACGCGGCGGGTCCCGCGCGCTAGGCTTGCGTGATGGCAGGAACCGGCGGAAAACACGACGACGATGACGACGCGGCGCTGTTCCGCGCCGCCGTCGGCCCGGTGCGCGAGCTGCCCGCCACGCCGGCGCCGCCCGAGCGCCCGCGGCCACGCCCGAGGGCACGCATGGCCGAGCGCGACGAAGCCCAGGCGCGCGAGGACTTCCGGCTTGGCCGCGGGGACGCGTTCTCGATCGAGCGCGGCGACGTGCTTTCGCACCGGCGCGAGCAGATTCCGGCACGCACGCTCAAGCGGCTGTCACAGGGGCTCTATGCCGCCCAGGACGAGCTTGACCTGCACCATGCGGATGCCGCGACCGCGGAAGCCATGCTGCGAAGGTTCCTTGTCGAGTCGCGCGACGCCGGCCACGGCTGCGTGCGCGTGGTCCATGGCAAGGGCATCAACTCCGACGACAGCCTGCCGGTGCTGAAAAACGTGGTCGATCGCATCCTGCGCCACCGCGCGGACGTACTGGCCTTCCATTCGGCACCTGCCGCCCAAGGCGGGACCGGCGCGGTACTGGTGCTGCTGGACCGGCGCTGACGGCTACGCCCGGTCCGCGCCGGAGTGGGCGCCCGCGTCGACGACCTCGCCCAGTTCAGCCAGCACCGAAGTGGCATAGGTGCCGGGCGGCAACGCGAACGCCAGCTCCAGCGCGGGTCCGTCCACCGCGGATCCATCCAGCCAGCGCCAGGCCAGTCCGTCGGGACGCAGGCGGGTCGCGCGCCGCTCCTGCTTCAGGCCCGCGCCTTCCAGGCCAGCGCAAAGCGCGAGGCTGTCGTCATCGGCGAGTGCGGCGAGCTCAAGCGCGCGCGCATCGTCGGTGCTGCGAAGTTCGCCGCGCCCCCACAGCGGTGCGCTGGGGTGGATGTCGAAGGCCGCCAGCCGTTCCGCCAGCGCATCGCTGAAGGGTTCCGGCCCGAACACGCTGCGGCTGCCATCAAGCATCCAGGCCTCGCCCTCCAGGCCACGGTCCCAGCTTCCATCGGCCACGCGCGCGGCCAGGACCCGGTTGAACAGCGCCGAGCGCGCCGCCGACAACAGCATCGCGCGCTCGTCGCGACGCACGCGCTGGCCGGCGAACATGTGCCGGGCCTTGTCGATGTTGGCGCCGCCGCGGCCGAAGCGCTGTACGCCAAAGTAATTGGGCACGCCACGCGCAACGATGGCCTGCAGGCGCGCATCGACCGCTGCGCGATCGCACTCCAGCTCCCGCAGCACCAGCACGAAGCGGTTGCCCGCAAGCGCACCGCGCGGCAGCTTGCGCGCGTGCCGGGCGTGGTCGAGCACCCGCAACGACTGCCCGGTGGCGGGATCGTCGCGCTCAAGCGCGGCAAGGTCGGGCGCCGCGCGCCCCGGCAGGTGCACGCTGAAACGCTGGCGGGTCAGCGCGTGGCGATCCTTGAGCCCGGCATAGCCGATCGCGCGCTCGTCAACGCCCGCCCATTCCGCCAGCAGGCGCGCGACGAAGGCGGTGTTCATGCCGCGCTTCCCGATCGTCAGCAGCAGGTGCTCACCGGTACCGCTGGCCTCGAAGCCATCGAGCTCGGTGACGTCGAAATCTTCCGGCGCGACGCGGATACGCGCCGCAAGCACCGGCGCGCCGTGGGCGCGGGGTGGCGGGTTGTTCACCGGCACACGCCCGCTCCCGCGTCCGGCCTCTGATGCGGACGCATTTCGTCAGCCGGCCACGAGCAAGCACACGGCCTGCGCCGCGATTCCTTCCTCGCGCCCGACGAAACCCAGGCGCTCGCTGGTGGTGGCCTTGACGCTGACCGCATCGAGCGCGACGCCAAGGTCGGCGGCGATCACCTCCCGCATCGCCTGCGCGTGCGGGCCGATCTTGGGCCGCTCGCAGATCACCGTGGCGTCGACATTGCCGATCTTCCAGCCCCGCTCCCCGGCCAGTACCACGCAATGGCGCAGCAGCGCGCGGCTGTCGGCGCCCTTCCAGCGATCGTCCGAGGGCGGGAAATGCACGCCGATGTCGCCCAGCGCCAACGCGCCGAGGATCGCATCGCACAGCGCATGCAGGATCACGTCGCCGTCGCTGTGCGCGACAAGCCCGCGCCCGTGGGGCACGCGCACGCCGCCGAGCATGACGTGGTCGCCCTCGCCGAATGCGTGGACGTCGTAGCCGTTGCCGATGCGGATGGTCATGCGTCCTCCCCCGTCGCGCGTCGCGCGAGCAGGAATTCGAAGTGGGCCAGGTCGGCCGGCGTGGTCACCTTGATGTTGTCCTCGGCACCCTCGACCAGCAGCGGGCGCGCGCCCAGGCGCTCCATGGCCATGGCCTCGTCGGTGACTTCGACGCCGTCGGCTGCGGCGGCTTCCAGCGCGCGGCGCAGCTGCAGGCGTCGAAACAGCTGCGGCGTCTGCGCGCGCCACAGGCGCTCGCGTGGCTCGGTGGCATCGATGCCGCCGTCGTCGCCGGCGCGCTTCAACGTGTCGCGCACGGGCGTGGCGAGGATGGCGCCGACCGGATCCTCGCGTCCGCGCTCCAGCAGCGCGGCCAGGTCGGCCAGGCGCAGGTTCGGGCGCGCCGCGTCGTGCACCAGCACGAAGGCGTCGGCACGCACGTCGTCGGGCAGCGCGGCCAAACCGGCCAACACCGATTCCGCACGCGTTCCACCGCCGGCGCAGGCGATCACGCGGCGGCCGCTGCCATCGCTCCAGCCCTGCCAGCGGGCATCGCCTTCGGCCAGGGACACCACCGCGCCTTCGACGCCGGGATGGGCGAACAGCGCGCGCAGGCTGTGCGCGATCAGCGGCTCGCCCGCGACTTCGAGGTACTGCTTGGGCACGTCGCCGCCGAAGCGTGCGCCGCGACCGGCGGCGGGGATCACCACCCAGGTCATCGGGTGTCCTTGTCGTTTCCGGGGATGATCCGGTTCACTGCGCTTCTTCTCCGGTGTCCGCCGCCGTCGCCGCCGGCTGCGCGTGATCGATCACGCGATAGAAGGTCTCGCCGGGCCGGATCATGCCCAGCTCCGCGCGCGCGCGCTCCTCGATCGCCGCCTCGCCCGACTTGAGATCGGCGACCTCGGCGGCGAGCGCGGCGTTGCGGTCGCGCAGGCCGTTGTTCTGCCGCGCCTGCTGCTCGACCTGGGCCTGCAGGTCGGCAACCTCCTGGTTGCCGCCGTTGCCAAACCACAGCCGGTACTGCAGCCACGCCAGCAGCGCGACCAGCACCACCAGCACGATCCGCAGCGTGCGCATGGCGGTCGCGTCAGCGCTTCAGCGAGACGAAGGCGTCGCGGCCCGCGAAGCGCGCCTTCGCACCCAGCGACTCTTCGATGCGCAGCAACTGGTTGTACTTCGCGACTCGGTCGCTGCGGCACAGTGAGCCGGTTTTGATCTGGGTGGCAGTGGTCGCCACGGCGATGTCGGCGATGGTGGTGTCCTCGGTTTCGCCCGAGCGGTGCGAAACCACCGCGGCGTAGCCGGCGGCGTCGGCCATGGCGATCGCCTCCAGGGTCTCGGTCAGCGTGCCGATCTGGTTGACCTTGATCAGGATGGCGTTGGCGGTGCCGCTGTCGATGCCCTCGCGGAAAATCGCCGGGTTGGTCACGAACAGGTCGTCGCCGACCAGCTGCACGCGATCGCCCAGGCGCTGCGTCAGCAGCTTCCAGCTGTCCCAGTCGGCCTCGGCCATGCCGTCCTCGACGGTGATGATCGGGTACTGGTCGCACCAGGACGCGAGGAAATCGGTGAACTGCTCGCCGGTCAGGCGCTTGCCTTCGCCCACCAGGTGGTATTTGCCGTTGTCGTAAAACTCGCTGGAAGCAACGTCGAGGCCCAGCAGCACGTCATCACCGGCGCGATAGCCGGCCTTGCCGATGGCTTCGAGGATGGTGTCGAGCGCCTCGACATTACTGCGCAGGTCGGGGGCGAAGCCGCCCTCGTCGCCGACCGCCGTCGACAGGCCGTGACCCTTCAGCACCGACTTCAGCGCGTGGAAGATCTCGGTGCCAGCGCGCAGGCTCTCGGAGAACGAGTCGAAGCCCACCGGCAGCACCATGAATTCCTGCAGGTCGACGTTGTTGTCGGCGTGCGCACCGCCGTTGATGATGTTCATCATCGGCACCGGCAGCACCGGCGCGCGGTCGCCGGCCAGCAGCTGCCACAGCGGGATCCGGCGCGAGGCCGCGACCGCATGTGCCGCGGCCATGGAAACGCCCAGCAGCGCGTTCGCGCCCAGGCGGCCCTTGTTGTCGGTGCCGTCGAGATCGATCAGGCGCTTGTCGAGGCCGGCCTGGTCGGCGGCGTCGAAGTCCTTGAGCGCATCCGCGATCGTGCCATTGACGTTGGCCACCGCCTGCATCACGCCCTTGCCCAGGTAGCGCGTCTTGTCGCCATCGCGCAGCTCCACGGCTTCGCGGGCACCGGTCGAGGCGCCCGAGGGCACCATCGCGCGGCCGAACGCGCCATCGGCGAGGGTCACCTCGGCCTCGAGCGTCGGATTGCCGCGGCTGTCGAGGATTTCACGGGCGTGGATCTTGGCGATATTGGTCATGGGCTCGCTGTGTCGCTTTGTGGGTGTGGGATTGCGGGAAGAGCTTTTTTGCCACGGATTTACGCGGATAAACGCGGATAAAGCAAAAACCTCCGGTAACTGTAGGAGCAGCTATAGCGGCGACCGCCAAATGGCCCAACCCTTCCGGTCGCAGCTATAGCTGCTCCTACAAAAGCAGAGCTCCTGCTCTATCCGCGTTTATCCGCGTAAATCCGTGGCCAAAAAATCAAACTTCACTTTCGAGGAAGCCTCCACGCTTGGTCACCGCGTCGAGTTCCAGCATGGTTTCCAGCAACGCGCGCATCTTGTCCAGCGGCCAGGCGTTGGGCCCGTCGCTGAGCGCCTTGGCGGGATCGGGGTGGGTTTCCATGAAGACGCCGGAGACGCCGACGGCGATCGCGGCGCGGGCCAGCACCGGCACGAACTCGCGCTGGCCGCCGCTGGAGGTGCCCTGCCCGCCCGGCAGCTGCACGGAATGGGTGGCGTCGAAGACAACCGGGCAGCCGGTGTCGCGCATCACTGCGAGGCTGCGCATGTCCGAGACCAGGTTGTTGTAGCCGAAGCTGGCGCCGCGCTCGCAGACCATGATGTCCTGGTTGCCGGTGGCCTTCGCCTTCTCGACCACGGGCTTCATGTCCCACGGCGACAGGAACTGGCCCTTCTTGATGTTCACCGGCTTGCCGGCCGCGCAGACCCTGGTGATGAAGTCGGTCTGGCGCACCAGGAAGGCCGGCGTCTGCAGCACGTCGACGACGCTCGCGACCTCGTCCATCGGCGTGTACTCGTGCACGTCGGTCAGCACCGGCACGCCGATCTGCCGCTTCACCTCGCCCAGCACGCGCAGGCCTTCTTCCATGCCCGGGCCGCGGAACGCGGTGCCCGAGGTGCGGTTGGCCTTGTCGAAGCTGGACTTGAAGATGAAGCTGATGCCGAGCGCCGAAGTGATCTCCTTCAGCTGCCCCGCCACATCGAGCTGCAGCTGCTCGCTCTCGATCACGCAGGGGCCGGCGATCAGGAAGAACGGCTGGTCGAGGCCGACTTTGAATCCACAGAGGTTCATTGAAAAGCCTTTTTTTGCCACGGATTTACGCGGATAAACGCGGATAGAGCAGAAGCCATGATTTTGTAGGAGCAGCTATAGCTGCGATAGCCACTGTCACCGCCCCACGACCAAGCTCCCGGGTCGCAGCTATAGCTGCTCCTACGGGTTTTCGCTTGATCCGCGTTTATCCGCGTAAATCCGTGGCCAAAAATGCTCATGCCGTTGCTTCTTTCAACAGCTTCCCGCCAGCCTTGCGCTCGCGCGCGGCGCGGACGAAGCCGATGAACAGCGGGTGGCCGCCGCGGGGGGTGGAGAGGAACTCGGGGTGCGCCTGGCAGGCGATGAACCACGGGTGGTCGGCCAGCTCGACCATCTCCACCAGCAGGTCGTCCATCGACTTGGCGCTGATTACCAGGCCTGCGTCTTCAAGCTGGGTGCGGTAGCGGTTGTTGAATTCGTAGCGATGGCGGTGGCGCTCGGCGACCACGTCCTTGCCGTACAGCGCGCGTGCCTTCGTGCCCGGATTCAGTCGCTGCTCCTGAAGGCCCAGGCGCATGGTGCCGCCCAGGTCGCTGTCTTCGCCGCGACGTTCCACTTCGCCGGTCTTGGTGCGCCATTCGGTGATCAGGCCGATCACCGGGTGCGGGGTCTGGCGGTCGTTCTCGGTGCTGTTGGCGCCGTCCAGCCCGGCCAGATGGCGTGCCACGTCGACCACGGCCGCCTGCATGCCGTAGCAGATGCCGAAGTACGGCAGGCCGGTTTCGCGCGCATGCTTCGAGGTCAGCACCTTGCCGTCGAAGCCGCGGTCGCCGAAGCCACCGGGCACCAGCACGCCATCGACGCCGGCCAGCGCGGCCGCGGCGCCGTCGCGCTCGATGTCCTGCGATTCAACCCACTTCAGGTTCACCCGCGTGCGCTGGCGGATGCCGCCGTGGCGCAGTGCCTCGGCCACCGACTTGTAGGCGTCCTTGTGGTCGACGTACTTGCCGACCACGGCGATGGTGACCTCGCCGATCGGGTTCTGGGTGGCGTCGACCACCGACGCCCATTCGGACAGGTCCGCCACCGGCGCGGCCTTGTCGGCCAAGCGCAGGCGCTCGACAACGAACGCGTCCAGGCCCTGGCTCTGCAGCCAGGCCGGGATCTTGTAGATGTTGTCCAGGTCGACGATCGAGATCACCGCCTTCTCGGACACGTTGGTGAACAGGGCGATCTTGCGCCGCTCGCTGTCGGGCAGCGGCTGCTCGCTGCGGCACAGCAGCACGTCGGGCTGGATGCCGATCGAGCGCAATTCCTTCACCGAGTGCTGGGTGGGCTTGGTCTTGAGCTCGCCGGCCGCCGCGATATACGGCACCAGCGTGAGGTGCATGAAGATGGCCTTGTCCGGGCCGCGTTCGGTGCGGATCTGGCGGATCGCCTCCAGGAACGGCAGCGATTCGATGTCGCCGACCGTGCCGCCGATCTCGACCAGAGCGACGTCGAAGCCCTGGGTGGCGGTGTCGATGCAGCGCTTGATCTCGTCGGTGATGTGCGGGATCACCTGCACGGTGGCGCCCAGGTAGTCGCCTCTGCGCTCCTTGCGGATCACGCTCTCGTAGATCTTGCCGGTGGTGATCGAGTTCTTGCCCGACAGGCGGACGTTGATGAAGCGCTCGTAGTGGCCCAGGTCGAGGTCGGTCTCGGCGCCATCGTCGGTCACGTAGACCTCGCCGTGCTGGAACGGGCTCATGGTGCCGGGGTCGACGTTGATGTACGGGTCGAGCTTCATCATCGTCACCCGCAGACCGCGGGCTTCGAGGATGGCCGCGAGCGAAGCCGCGGAAATGCCCTTGCCGAGCGAGGACACCACGCCGCCGGTGACGAAAATCAGGGGAGTCATGAATCAGGCTGCCGCAGGAAAGCCATAGTCTAGCGGCTGGCGGTTGCAGGGGCGACCTTGACAGCGCGCCCGGGGTGTTCTGCTTTTGTGGGAGCGGCCATGGCTGCGATCGCCGCCTGCCGCCACCGCCGCGCTGCCGCAATCGCCGCTTGCCTTAGCCCTGTCGCGGCCGCAGCCCCTGCATGACGCGCGAGAACAGGCCTCGGGCCCCTTCCCGGGCGGCCATCTCCCCAGCGGGGTCGGCGTCGCGTGCCGTGAAGGTATCCACCACCACGGCCATGGCCTCGCGCCAGCGCGCCATCAGCGCCGGATCGGCCTCGGGATCGGTCGCTTCCACCACCTGCAGCAGGCTGGCGATCCAGTCCCGGTACAGCGCCGCAGGCACCGGGCAGCGGCCGTCGCGGGAGTGGACGGCGCCCATCTCCTCGATCCCGCGGTCCACGACCCGGCTTCCGCCCGCATGGAAGATGGCCATGGTGATGCCCTTGCGCAGAGCCATGCGCTGCTTGTTGAAGTCGGTGTGGGCGAACAGCGCGGGGACATCGGGACTACTGGCCAGGAACACGTCGTAGAAACGGCCGATGAACTCCTTGTCCCGCAGGCAGCGGCCATAGCTCTGGTGCAGGTCGGCGTAGGCGTCGGTCGCGGCGGTCATGGCGGTCTCCTGGTGGGGGCGCCGATTCTCGCGCGGGCCCGCGGGACCGGGATTGACCCCCGTCAACACCTGCCTTGACCCGCCCCTGCCCCGACGCCATTCTGGTCGGCTCCCCACGCTCTCCGGGCCTTGCCCTTTCCGCAATGAATTCACGCTACGACGCCGCCGACATCGAAGTCCTGTCCGGCCTGGATCCGGTCAAGCGCCGTCCCGGCATGTACACCGATACCACCCGGCCGAACCACCTCGCGCAGGAGGTCATCGACAACGCGGTGGACGAGGCCCTGGCCGGCCATGCGCGCGCGATCGCGGTGACCATGCACCGCGACGGCAGCTGCGAAGTCTCCGACGACGGCCGCGGCATGCCGGTGGACATCCACCCGGAAGAAAAAGTCCCCGGCGTCGAGCTGATCCTCACGCGCCTGCATGCGGGCGGCAAGTTCAGCAACCGCAACTACGCGTTTTCCGGCGGCCTGCACGGCGTGGGCGTGAGCGTGGTCAACGCGCTGTCGACCCTGGTCGAGGTGCATATCAAGCGCGATGGCAACGAGTACCTGATGTCGTTCCGCGACGGCGACCCCGTCAGCGGCCTGGACATCGTCGGCACCGTGGGCAAGCGCAACACCGGCACCAGGCTGCGTTTCTGGCCTGACCCGAAGTATTTCGACACGCCGAAGTTCGGCCTGCGCGCCCTGCGCCACCTGCTGCGTGCCAAGGCGGTGCTGTGCCCCGGCCTGACCGTGACCCTGTTCGACGAGGCCAGCGGCGAGCGCGACGAGTGGCACTACGCCGACGGCCTGCGCGACTACCTGGCCGGCGAGCTCACCGGCCGCGAGCCGCTGCCGCCGGAGCTGTTCCTGGGCCGCCTGAAGAAGGACACCGAGATGGTGGACTGGGCCGTGGCCTGGATCCCCGACGGTGAGCTGGTGCAGGAAAGCTACGTCAATCTGATCCCGACGCCGCAGCACGGCACCCACGTCAACGGCCTGCGCTCGGGCTTCACCAATGCCCTGCGCAAGTTCTGCGAATTCCGCAACCTGCTGCCGCGCGGGGTCAAGCTGGCGCCCGAAGACGTCTGGGACCGCGTCGCCTTCGTGCTCAGCCTGAAGATGAGCGACCCGCAGTTCAGCGGCCAGACCAAGGAGCGGCTGAGCTCGCGCCAGGCCGCCGGCTTCATCGAGGGCGCCGCCGAGGATGCCTTCACCCTCTGGCTCAACAGCCATGTCGAGATCGGCGAGAAGATCGCGCAGCTGGCGATCGACCGCGCCAGCGCTCGGCTGAAGACCGAAAAGCAGATCGTCCGCAAGAAGGTCACCCAGGGGCCCGCACTGCCGGGCAAGTTGGCCGACTGCATCAGCCAGGACCTGTCGCGCACCGAGCTGTTCCTGGTCGAGGGCGATTCCGCCGGCGGCAGCGCCAAGCAGGCCCGCGACAAGGATTTCCAGGCGATCCTGCCGCTGCGCGGCAAGATCCTGAACACCTGGGAGGTCGCGTCGACCAGCGTGCTGGCCTCCGAGGAAGTGCACAACCTCGCCATCGCCATCGGCTGCGACCCGGGCAAGGACGACATCTCCGGCCTGCGCTACGGCAAGGTCGTGATCCTGGCCGACGCCGACTCGGACGGCCTGCATATCGCGACCCTGCTGGCGGCGCTGTTCCTGCGCCACTTCCCGGCGCTGGTGCGCGCCGGGCACATCTTCGTGGCGATGCCGCCGCTGTACCGCGTCGACATCGGCAAGCAGGTGTTCTATGCCCTGGACGAGGAAGAAAAGCGCCTGCTGCTGGAAAAGATCGCACGCGAGAAGCTGAAGGGCACGGTCAACGTCACCCGCTTCAAGGGCCTGGGCGAGATGAACCCGCCGCAGCTGCGCGAGTCCACGATCCACCCCGACACCCGCCGCCTGGTGCAATTGACCATCGATGATGCCGACCAGACGCGCTCGCTGATGGACATGCTGCTGGCCAAGAAGCGCGCGTCCGACCGCAAGGCCTGGCTGGAGGAAAAGGGCGACCTGGCTTCGCTGGAGGTCTGAAGTTGGTCGGTCCGCGTCACCCGTGCATCGCACGGATGACGCGACCGGGGCTCAATCGTATAGGTAGGCGATTCGATTGACGCCGGTACCTGGCGGCAGATTGCAGCTGAAGGCATGCAGCGTGCCTGTGAACGTCGGTGCACCCGATGGTGTGAATATGAGCCAGGTGATTGCACCGGCGGCGACTTGAATCGATTCGGGATAGTACTCCGACAAAAGCGGCCTATTCACCATGGTGCAGTTCACGGTCGTGGCGGCCGCGCCCGTGTTGATCAGGCTGATCCCAATGCTCCTGGGCTCGTTGCCCAGCTCAGCCTGTTGCGTGCAGGTGACGAAGGCGGACGACGTCCCCTCGTTCTGCACTGCCAGCGGCCTGCTGCGGATATTGCCGTCGAATATCGGCAGCGCACTCTTGCACGCCCCTGCCGCCATGGTCTGGGCCTCGACGGACCACGCAGGCGGCGATGCTGCGGCCAGTAACAGCACGGCGGGAATCAAGAACATCCCCATTGATATACGCATTGAAGACCTCTCCATGGGTGCGCGGACAGTCCGCGGTTACCCAAGAGACGACGTTTGGCCCGCCCACAGGACATCGCAGCGATCAGCACCCGCTCGCTTCGAGCAGCGCGCGCAGCACTGGCTGCAACGCCGCGGCCCGCTCCGGCCGCCAGTCGAAAGTCGTCTCGTCCATGTAGGTGCGCTGCGCGATCTCGAGCTGCACGGCATCCACGCCCTGCTCGGGACGGCCGTAATGGCGCGTGATGTAGCCGCCCTTGAAGCGGCCGTTGGCCACCCAGTCATAGCCGCCCTGCTTCGCCAGCACCAGCGCCAGGCGCTCGGCCAGCTCCGGTGCACAACTGGCGCCGCTGGCGGTGCCGAGATTGAGGTCGGGCAGCCGCCCGGGGAACAGCCAGGGCAGTTCGCCGCGGATCGAGTGGCCTTCCCACAGCACCACGCGGCCGTGCGCCTGCTTCAGGCGATCGATCTCGCCGCGCAGCGCCGCGTGGTAGGGCCGCCAGTACGCGTCGACGCGCTGCAGGACCTCCCCGGGCGCGGGTTCCTGACCTTCAAGGTAGACCGCGCTGCCATTGAACTGCCGCACCGGGCACAGCCCGGTGGTGTTCTGCCCGGGATAGAGCGAGGTGTCGTTTTCGTCGCGGTTGAGGTCGACCACGTAGCGCGAATGCGTCGGCACGAGGATCGAGGCGCCCAGCTCACGCGCGAAATCGTACAACCGGGCCACGTGCCAGTCGGTGTCGGGCACGGCACGCGCGCTGGCGGTCAGGCGCCGCGCGATCGCGTCCGGGACATGGGTGCCGTCGTGCGGAAGGCTGACGAGCAGCGGCGCGCTGCCGCGGTGCAGGGTGAAGGTCTCCATCCCCCGATCCTAACCGCTCAGCGCAGCAGCACGATCTCTTCGGCGCTGGTCGGGTGGATGGCGACGGTGGCGTGGAAGTCGGCAAGCGTGGCGCCCATCTTCACCGCCACCGCGAAGCCCTGCAGGATCTCGTCCGCGGCCTCGCCAAGCAGGTGCAGGCCGACCACGCGCTTCTCTTCGCCCACGCAGACGGCCTTGAACATGCTGTGCTGCTGGACGTCGGCCAGGGCATGCAGCATCGGCCGGAAGGTGGTGTGGTGGCAGCTGACCGCATCGCCGCCGAAGCGCTGGCGGGCCTCGGCCTCGGTCAGGCCGACCCTGCCGATCGGCGGATGCGAGAACACCACGGTCGGCACGTTCGCATGATCGACCCGCGCGTCCGGCTCGCCGCCGAACACGCGGTCCATCAGCCGCCGCGCCTCGGCGATCGCCACCGGTGTCAGCGCCAGGCGGCCGGTCACGTCGCCGACCGCGTACACCCCGTCGGCGCCGGTGGATTGGAACCCGTCCACCTTGATGAAGCCACGGCCGTCGGTCGCCACGCCGGCGGCCTGCAGCCCGAGGTCGTCGGTGTTCGCACGCCGCCCGGTGGCGAGGATCACCACGTCGAAGGGCTGGCCGGTATCGCCAGCCTCCTCGCGCAGACGCACGCCGCCGGCCTCGCCGGCCTCCAGCGCGGCAAGCGAATAGCCCAGGTGCAGTGCGATGCCGGACTGGTGCAGGTTGCCCTGCAGGCGCTCGATCACCTCGTGGTCGAAGCCCTTGAGCAGGCCCTGGCCGCGCACGAACAGCTCGACGTGGCTGCCCAGCGCCTGCATCACCCCGGCAAGTTCGACGCCAACGTAGCCGCCGCCGATGATCGCCACCCGTCGCGGTGCCTCCGACAGGGTGAAAAAGCCGTCCGAATCGATGCCCAGGTCCGCGCCGGGAATGTCCGGCCGCACCGGCCGGCCGCCGGTGGCAAGCACGATATGCGCCGCACGCACCCGGGTGCCATCCCCGCACTCGACCACGCCATCGCCGGCAAGCCGGCCGCGCGAAGGCAGCAGCACGATCCCGGCCTCGTCCAGGCGCCGGCGGTAGCTGGCGTGGATGTTGGCGATGTAGCGCTGGCGGCTGGCCACCAGCTGCGTCCAGTCCGGGTAGGCACGCTTGACCGGGAAGCCCAGCGCCGAAGCCATGCCGATGCGCGCGCCGAGATCGGCCGCCAGCCACATCGCCTTCTTCGGCACGCAGCCGACGTTGACGCAGGTGCCGCCAAGTTCGCCCGGCTCAAGCAGCGCGACGCGCGCGCCGTGGCTGGCAGCGCGAAAGGCAGCGGCCAGTCCACCTGAGCCGCCGCCAACGACGGCGAGGTCGACCTCGATGCCGCGGACGGCGCTCACCGGAACCGCGCCGGCGAATACGGCGCGGGATCGATCCGCGGCGCGCGGCCGCAGACCATGTCGGCGACAAGTTGTCCGGTGGAGGGGCTCATGCTGACCCCGAGCATGCCATGCCCGGTCGCGATCCAGGCATGGCGGCGCCCGGGCACGCGGCCGATGATCGGCACGTCGTCGATGCTCAAGGGGCGCCAGCCGTACCATTCCTCGTGCTTCACCGGGCCTACCGGCTGGTGCAGGAACTGCGCAGCGCCGCGTTCCAGCGCATCGAGCCGCCGGCGGTTGAGATCGGTGCTGTAGCCCGAGAACTCCATCGTGCTGCCGAGACGGTATCCACTGCCCCAGGTGGTGACGCAGACCCCCGGCTCGTGCAGCGACAGCGCACGACGCGGCACCAGCGATGGGCGGTCGTAGGTGATCGAATAGCCCTTGCCGGGCTGGACCGGCAGCGCGCCCAGGCCCGCCGATCGCATCAGCGTCGGCGACCAGGCACCCGTGGCGATGACCACGTCGCGCGCCTGCACGCGTCCACGGCTGCCGTGCACGGTCACGCCGTCGGCATCCTCGTCGATGCCCTGCACGTCCCAGCCGTCCTCGATCACGCCGCCAAGCGCGCGCAGCGATTGCAGCAGGCCGCTCACATAGCGGTCCGGCCGCAGGCTGGCATCGCCGGGGAAGCGGATCACGGCGTGGATGCCGGGCTTCAGCGCCGGGTCCGAACGCTCGTAGTCGCTGCCCTCGATCACCTCTGCGCCGATGCCGACTTCGGCCAGCTGCGGGATGTCGCGCGCGGCCGCGTCGAAACCCGACGCGCTGCGGAACAGGTAGTCCACGCCCTCCGACGCATACTCCGCCGCGGGTGCATGGCGCGCCACCCAATCGGGATAGGCGGTGATCGAATCGTTGAGGATGGCCGCGCGCGCGACCAGTGCCGTGCGCCAGTCACGGGCGTTGCAGCGCCTGGCAAAGCCCATCAGCCAGCGCCACAGGCCCGGGTCCAGCCGCGGCGCCACGTAGAACGGCGCATCGGGCGTCAACATCCAGCGCAGCGCCTGGACGATGGCGCCGGGTGCGGCCAGCGGCGCGGCATGGCTGGGCGTCAGCGTCCCGCAGTTGCCGTGCGAACTGCCGCTGCCGACGGTCCTGGCTTCCAGCACGCGCACGCTGCGCCCGGCTTCGACCAGGCACAGCGCGGTGCACAGGCCGATGACGCCGCCACCCACCACCACCACATCAACGCGGTCGTCCATGCGGAAGTCCAGCGGCGCAGGCGGCCGTCAGCCGGCCTTGCCGGTGGGGTCGTCGCTGCCGGAGGCTTCGGCCGGAGCCGCCGCCACGTCTTCCTGGTCGGCCGCGTCGCCATGGTCATGGCCACCCGCCCCGTGCACGTGGCCGTGTTCGATTTCGATCTGCTGCGCCTCGCGCACGTCGACGATCTCGACCTCGAAGTGCAGGTCCTGGCCGGCCATCGGATGGTTGAGGTCGACATCGACCACGCTCATGCCGACCTTCTGGATGGTCACCGCGCGCGGGCCGAAGTTGGTGTTCAGCACCACCTGGTCGCCGACGCTGAGCTTCTGGCCGCTGAAATGCTTCTTCGGCACGCGCTGGGTCATACCCTCGCGACGCTCGCCATAGGCCTCGGCGCAGGGCACGTCGGCGCTGAAGCTGTCGCCGGCGACGTGGCCTTCCATCGCCTTCTCAAGGCCCGGGATGATGTTGCCGTGGCCGTGCAGGATCGCCAGCGGCTCGTCGCGGTCCTTCGACGTCTCCACCGGTTCGCCGCCCTTCTGCGAGACGGTGTAGTGGAAGCGGACGACGCGGTCTTTTTCGATCTTCATGTGCAAGGGGTCCGGAAGCGCGGCACGCGGCCGCTTGTAGGAATGCGGAGGCTCGGCCAAGATGCCGGCCGATGGGCAAGGACATGCATTATCCAGACACCGGCCACCGCGCGCCAATCGCCGCCGCGGTATTGCTGATCCTGGCCTTCGCCGCCGGCTGCGGCCGCGACAATGTCCGCGCTCCGACGCCGGCCCGGGCTCCGGCCGCCGCCGAGCGCGCGTGGCCCCAGGTCACGCCGGCCGATCCGGCCGCGGCCAATGCGGTGCTGATGCGCGCCATCAGCCTGGTCGGCACGCCCTATCGCTACGGCGGCAATACCCCCGAGGGCGGCTTCGACTGTTCGGGCCTGGTCAACTATGTGTACCGGGACATGCTGGACCTCAAGCTTCCGCGCACCTCGCGCGACCTGGCCGCCTACCAGGGGCCGAAGATCCAGCCCGACAAGCTGGCGACCTCCGATCTCGTGTTCTTCGGCAGCGGCGGCAGCGTCACCCACGTCGGCATCTATATCGGCGAAGGCCGCTTCGTGCATGCCCCCAGCACCGGAGGCACGGTCCGCCTGGACCATCTCGACGGAAGCTACTGGCGACGCAACTACAGCGGCGCAAAACGCATCCTGCGCTGAATCGAGGACACGCGTCCCGCGCCCTTCACGCCCGGCTAATGAAATCCTAACAAGCCGGAGGCTTCTCTACGGCACCATCACGCGCTGCTGTTGTCGACTTGTGAAGACCGCGTGACATTTTTTCCAGGAATCGCCTCCGCCAGCCGCTCCACCTTCCGGGTGCGATCGCTTCTCTTCAGTGGCCTGCTGCTGCTCTGCGCGACCCCGGCATTCGCCGCCCCGCTGGGTGCCGACTCCGCCGACCAGATGCTTTCCGGCTCTACCAGCCAGACCCTCACGGGCAGCGCCATCGCGCCGAGCCGCGACATGCTGAGCGCCGCCGACGTCCTGCAGCTGATCGAAGCCGGCGAGTCCAGCGTCGACGCCCAGCCGCATGGGCGGATCCAGGCCCTGCTGCAGCGTGCCATGGGCCTGCTCGGCACGCCCTACCGCTGGGGCGGCACGTCGCCGGACTCCGGCTTCGACTGCAGCGGCCTGGTGGGCTATGTGTTCCGCACCGCGCTGGGCATCGAACTGCCGCGCGTGTCGCGCGAGATGGCCGGCAACGGCGAAAAGGTGGAACGCGCGGCGCTTGTAGCCGGCGACCTGGTGTTCTTCGGCCGCCGCGGCAAGCGCGTCGACCACGTCGGCATCTACGTCGGCGACGGCCAGTTCGTGCACGCGCCACGCACCGGCCGCGATGTCACGGTATCGCGCCTGGACACCGGCTACTGGGCCGGCAAGTTCCTGCAGGCGCGCCGGGTGGACGGTCTGCACAGCTGAGCCCCTGCCTGACGCCCTGCTGTTGGAACCGAAGGCCGCCCTCCCGGGCGGCCTTCCTGTTTCCGCTGCCTGGACCTCGTTGCAGCGCGGCGTGCACGCCCCCGCCCGACGGGCGAAGCTCGGCACCGGGGAAACCACGATAAAGGACGGCGATGCAGGCGACGCTGCTGACCAACCTCCTGCTGCCACTGGCGCTGGGGGTGATCATGCTCGGGCTCGGGATGGGCCTGACCATTGACGATTTCCGGCGCGTGGCGCGCTATCCCAAGGCGGTGCTGACCGGCCTGGCCCTGCAGACCCTGATCCTGCCCTGGGTGGCCTTCGGCCTGGCACTGGGCTTCGGGCTGCGGCCGGCGCTCGCGGTCGGGCTGATGCTGCTGGCGGCTTCACCGGGCGGCGCCACGGCGAACATCTACAGCCACCTGGCACGCGGCGACGTGGCGCTCAACATCACGTTGACTGCGATCAACAGCCTGCTCTGCCTGCTGACCCTGCCGGTGATCCTCAACCTGTCGCTCGAGTATTTCGTGGGCGCCGGCCAGTACGTCCCGCCGCCGGTGGCGAAGGTGGTCGAAGTCGGCGTGATCATCCTGTTGCCGGTCGCTGCGGGCATGGCCGTGCGCCACTTCGCGCCGGGGTTCGCGGCGAGTTCGGCCAAGCCGCTGAGGCTGCTGTCGGTACTGGTGCTGGCACTGCTGGTCGCGGTGGCGGTGGCGCAGTCCTGGCAGGTGCTGCTGTCGTCGGTGGCCGTGGTCGGCATGGCCTGCCTGCTGTTCAACCTGGCCAGTCTGGGCACAGGGTATGCGGCGCCGCTGGCGCTGAAGCTGCCGCGGCCGCAGGCAGTCGCAATCTCGATGGAGATCGGGATCCACAACGGCACGCTGGCGATCTTCATCGCGCTCAACGTGCTGGGCAACGCCGCGATGGCGATCCCCGCAGCGGTGTACAGCCTGCTGATGTTCTTCACCGCGGCAGCGTTCGCCTGGTGGCTCAACCGGCCCCGCGCGGTCCCGGCGGTGGCCTGACCCGGCTTCCGCGCCTCGTCCCCGGGCGTGCGGGACGAGGCGCGGGGAAGGCGCTTCCGCTCATTCCACCGTCTTGAACTCGCCCCACTCGGCCAACTGCCCGGCGATCGCGTCGCCATCGCCCACCACGATGATGCTCTGCCGCTCCGGCACGAAGTACTTGGCCGCCATCGCCTGCACCTGGCCGGCGGTCACCGCGCGCACCTTGGGCACGAACCCGCCGAGGTATTCCGGCGGCAGTCCGACCAGCCAGTTCGAGGCCAACGATGAAGCCACCGATGCCTGCATCTGGTTGCCGATCAGGTAGCTGCCGGCGACATAGCGCTTCGTGTCATCGAGCTCGGTCGCCGGCACCGGCTCGGTGGCGAGGCGCGCGTACTCGCTGAAGAACTCGGTCAGCGACGCGCCGGTGACCTCGTTGCGAACGTCCGCGGAGCCGACCACGTAGCCGCCCTCGGCCGAGGACGTGGCACCGGCACGGGCACCGTAGGTATACCCCTTCTCCTCGCGCAGGTTCTGCATCACGCGGCTGGAGAAGCTGCCGCCGAGCACGGTGCCCGCGAGCTGCAGCGGAATCGCGTCGGGGTCGCTGGCCGGCACCGCCGGACTCGCCAGCCGCAGGGTCGACTGCACGCTGCCGTCGCGCTGCAGCAGCAGGCGCTGGGCTTCGGCCTGGCGCGGGGCGGCGGGCGTGGCCGCGACGTCGGCAGATCCCTGCGCCTTCCAGTCGCCAAAGGCCTCCTCGGCGAGGCGGAACGCCTCGTCGGCCTCGACCCGGCCGGCCACCACCAGCAGGCTGCGCCCGGGATGGAAGCGCCGCGCGTGCTCGCTGCGCAGCGCTTCGGGCGTCACGGCCGTGATCGACGCTTCGGTGGCCTGCGTGCGCGCGTAGGGATGGTCGCCGTACACCGCCGACAGCAGCGCGCGGGTGGCGCGGAATCCCGGCTGCGCCTCGGCCGCCTTCAGGGCCTGCAGGGCGTTGGCCTGCGCCAGTTTGACCTCGCCTTCCGGGAAGGCCGGCGAGCGCGCGACCTCGGCCAGCAGGGACAGCATCGGGCCGGCATTGGCTGCCAACGCATTGGCATACACGATGGCGCCGTCGCTGTTGACGGTGGCGCCGATGCCACCGCCCTGGGCCTGTGCGAATTCGGCGATCTCGCGCGAATCACGCTCGGCGGTGCCTTCAGGGAGCAGGCCGGCCAGCAGCGAAGCAAAGCCGGGCGCGTCCGGCGCGTCGGCCACGTAGCCGGCGTTGCGCACCGCGAGCACGTAGTCCACGCGCGGGATGCCGTCGCGCGGCACCACCCAGACCTCGAGGCCGTTGGCGAGGGTCCTGCGTGCGATCTCGGGCACCGGCAGCGGCTTGTCGGCCGCGTACGGCGGCAGGTCCTTCGGCAGGTCGGCGGCGGGGCCGGCGACGGCGGCGCCGCAGGCCAGCGCGGAGACGGCCAGGGCGAGCAGGCTGTGCTTGAAGAAGATGGTCATGGAAGTCTCCTCAGTCCTGGCCATTGGTGGCGGGCGTGCCTGCGTCCGCGTCCGCGGCGTCGGTGCCGGCCGTGGCGGCCTGCAGCATCGCTTCGGGCTTGCGGTCGATGACGGTGCGGTTGTCGCGCGTCAGGTAGGTGCGCGCGGCGCGCTGCACGTCGGCCGAGGTCACGGCATCGATCCAGCCGGGGATACGATTGACCACTTGGGCGTCGTCCCACATCAGCTGCAGCTTGGCCAGGGCGTCGGCGCGGGACAGGAAGGACTCCAGGCCGTCGTACCAGTCGGCCAGCATGCGGGTCTTGATGCGGGCCAGCGTGGCGTCGTCGACGCCATCGGCGACCACCTTCGCGATCTCCTCGTCGATGGCGGCCAGCATGGCGTCGGCATCGGTGTCGGGCTTGTACAGCGCGAACACGGTGAACAGCGTCGGGCCGTCGTACTCCCACTCGCTGGTCAGGCCGTAGAGCGAATCGACGTTGAGCGCCAGCTCCCGGCCCTTCACCAGGCCCTGGTACAGGCACGAGGCGTCGCCGTTGGCCAGCAGCGCGCCCAGCACCGCCATCGGCGCCTGGTCGGCGCTGCCGCGGTCGGGCATCTTCCAGGCCACGGCGATCGCCGGCACCTGGGCCAGCTTGTCACCCTGCTGCAGGCGCTTTTCCTGCGTATTGAGGCCTTCGCTGAAATCGGGTGCGGCAGGCGTTTCGCGCCGCGCGATGTCGCCAAAATACTTCTCCGCGAGCGCGAAGCCTTCGTCGGGCGAGATGTCGCCGGCCAGCGAAAGGATCGCGTTGTTCGGCCCGTAATAGTCGCGGTGGAACGCCTTCACGTCCTCCAGGCTGGCGCTTTCAAGATCCTCGAAGCTGCCGTAGCCATCGTGGTTGTTCTCCCACTTCTGGAACGCATGCATGCCGATGTCGATCCACATGAAGCCGCCATAGGGCTGGTTCTGCACGTTGTTGCGGATCTCCTCCTTGACCACGTCCTGCTGGTTCTTCAGCGTCGATTCGCTGAAGTCGAGCATGCGCATGCGGTCGGCCTCGAGCCACAGGATCGGCTCGATCGCGGACGAGGGCGCGATCTCGATGTAGTTGGTGAAGTCGGCGCGGGTGGAGCCGTTGTTGCGCCCGCCGCCGCCCGTGATCACGCGGTCGAACACGCCTTCCGGCGCGTTGGCCGAACCTTCGAACATCAAGTGTTCGAACAGGTGCGCGAAGCCGGTGCGGTTGCGCGGCTCGAGCCGCATGCCGATGCCGTAGACCACGCTGACGCCGACCACGGGCGCGCTGCGGTCCTCGGACACGACCACGGTCAGGCCGTTGTCGAGGGTTTTCGTCGCCACCGGGATATCCCAGCGGTCGGTGTCGGCGGCGAAGGCCGGCGCCGCGATCAGCAGCGCGGACAGCCACGCGATATGCCTGGGCAGTTTCATCTGTCCCCCATCTCCCTTTTGAACGAATCGCGAACATACCGCGGATGCCCGGGCCTGTGGCCGGCCGGACGTCATGCCCGCGACGCAGGGCCGGCATCCGGTGGATACTGCCGCCTTTTCCCTGCCTTGCCGGTGAACAATGCCCCTCCGCGCCCTGCCAACCGCCCTTGCCCTCGCCGTCCTCCTGTCGCCCCGGGCCGGGGCCGCCGCGGAGCCGCCGCTGCCGCAGCTCGAGGCCTACACCGTCCACGAAAGCTGGCGCCAGCCCATCGCACCTGTGCGCATCGCCGACAGCACCTGGTACATCGGCACGGCCAACCTGAGCGCGATCCTGGTAAAGACCCCGGCGGGCGCGATGCTGATCGACGGCGGCATGCCGCAGGCAGCGGACATGCTGCTGCGGCACATGGCCGACCTGGGCGTGGCGCCGGGAGACCTCAAGCTGATCCTGTCCAGCCAGGCCCACGCCGACCACGTTGGCCCCTTCGCCGAAATCCGCCGGAACACCGGGGCCCGCGTCGCCGCGAACGCCGAGTCCGCGGTGCTGCTGGCGCGCGGCGGCAGCAACGACATCCACTTCGGCGACGCCATCACATTCCCGCCGGTACAGGTGGACCGCCTGCTGCTGGACAACGAAGTCGTCGAACTCGGCGGCATGCGCTTCACCGGGCACTTCATGCCCGGGCACACGCCGGGCAGCACGGCCTGGACCTGGACCGATCGCGACGATGGCCGCGACCTGCGCATCGCCTACGCCGACAGCCTGAGCGCTCCGGGATACCAGCTGATCGGCAACCCGCGCTATCCGCGCATCGTCGAGGACTACCGTCGCAGCTTCGACGTGGTCCGCGCCCTGCCCTGCGACCTGCTGCTGACCCCGCATCCGGGCGCCAGCGGCCACGACTTCGCCGACCGGGCGGCATCCAAGCCTATGACCTGCATCGAGTACGCCGATGCCGCAGAGCGCGCCTTCGAAGAGCAGCTCGAGTCCGAGCGGGTGAGCGGCAGGCGCTGAGCGGGCACACGGGACGGGACGGGCTGCGCGCGCCACACCGAAAGAGTGCTTGGCCGCAGCGAATTACGCTTGGCCGGCGCGCTCCGGCTCCGCGGGCTCCTCGCCCTCCTCGATCCCGACGTTGCTCGACGCCCGCTCATATACCTCGCGGTCGAGCAGCCCGGTCTCCTTCGCCACCAGCACCGGCACCAGCACCTGGCCGGTCACGTTGGTCATCGTGCGCATCATGTCGAGGATGCGGTCGATCGCGTAGAGGATGCCAATCGCCTCCAGCGGCAGGCCGGCGGCGCTGATCACCACCGTGGCCATGATCACCGCCGTGCCCGGCACGCCGGCGGTGCCGAAGCTGCCCAGCACCGAAGCCAGCGCGATCAGGAAGTACTGGCCCGTGGACAGCTCGATGCCCATGAACTGGGCGATGAACACCGCGCCCAGCGCCGGGTAGATCGCGCCGCAGCCGTCCATCTTGATGCTCGCGCCCAGCGGCACGGCGAAGCTGGCGTAATCCTTGTTCACGCCCAGGTTGTGCGTGGCCGAGGTCAGCGACAGCGGCAGCGCGGCGAAGCTCGATGACGCCACGAAGCCGATCTGCATCGCCGGCGCCGCGCCGCGGAAGAACTTCAGCGGGTTGAGCCCGTGCGCCAGCAGCAGCCCGGTGTAGACCACCAGGATGTGGAAGGCGCACGCCAGGTACAGGGCGATCACGAACTTGCCCAGCGGGATCAGCTGTTCGAAGCCATAGGTGCCCACCAGCGCCGCGATCAGGCCGAAGGTGCCCAGCGGCGTGGCTTCCAGCACGAAGCGGGTGACCTGGATCATCATCTCGCGCGACTCGTCCATCAGCGCGCGCAGGCGCAGCGTCTTTGCGCCCAGCCTGACCAGGGCGAAGCCGACCAGGCCCGCGAAGAAGATCACCTGCAGGATGGTGAAGTTGCTCGGGACGATGACGCGCTGCCCGTCCTCGGTGCGGCCGGCGCCCAGCGCGGCCATCGCGCGGAACGGGTTCTCCGGGACGATGTTGACCAGCACGTCCAGCGGGCCGGGCACGTCGCGCTGCTGGTAGGTCTCGGCCACCTGCAGGCTGGCCGCATCGACGCCGACGCCGGGCTTGAGCACCAGCCCGAAGGTCAGCCCGACGGCCACCGCCAGCACGGCTGTAATCGCGAACCAGACGAAGGTGCGTGCCGCCAGCGCGGCGATGGAGCGCTGGCCCGCCAGCGAACCCACGGCGCTGACCACCGCGAAGAACACCAGCGGGATGGCGATCATCTTGATCAGGTTGACGTAGACCGTGCCCAGCGGGCCGAACCAGGTCTCCGCCGCCGGTCCGAGCAGCCAGCCGGCAAGCGCGCCGAGCACGAAGCCTGCGGCCACCCGCTGCCAGAACGGGATCTTGAACCAGGCCTTGAGGTGCTTCATCGGCATCCAGCGAAAGTGGCAGTAAGGCACCTTAGCCCATGGCCATCCCGGCAGCGATGACCGTGGCGGAACGCCGGAGTGTCATCACCGGGACGCTGCCTGCCAGCCATAATGTCCCTTCCATCGGCCGCCCGAACCGCGCAGGACCTCCATGACCAGCACCGCACCCCTCTCCCCGGCTTCCATCCGCAACCGCCTGCCCGCCATGCTGACCGTGATGGCGGCCTGTCTCGCGACCGCCTGTGCCACGCAGCCCGCCGGCACCGCCGCTCCCGCAGCCTCCAGCGCCGCCGCGACGCCGGCGTCGTTCCACGTCGACGTGCCCGCGATCAGCCGCCCCGAAGGCGAAACCGCGGCATGGTGGTATCGCAGCGGCGCCGCGCACGCGGCCGCCAACGGTGCCATGGCCGGGCGCGCGAAGAACGTGATCCTGTTCGTGGGCGACGGCATGAGCCTGACCACGGTGGCCGCGGCGCGGATCTACGCCGGCCAGCGCGAGGGCGGCTCCGGCGAGGAGAACCTGCTGTCCTGGGAGCATTTCCCGGCCACCGCATTCTCCAGGACCTACAACACCGACGCACAGACCCCGGACTCGGCGGGCACCATGACCGCCATGGCGTCGGGCGTCAAAAGCCATATCGGGGCGATCGGGGTCAGCGCGGGCGATATCGACGACTGCGCGCAGTCCAGGGGCAACCGGTTGCAGAGCTGGCTTTCGCTGGCCAAGGAAGCCGGTCTCGCCACCGGCATCGTCACCACGGCGCGCCTGACCCATGCCACCCCGGCGGCCACCTATGCCCACGTGCCGAACCGCGGCTGGGAGAGCGATGCGTCGACGCCGGCCGGGATGCACGACGCCGGCTGCGCCGACATCGCCAGCCAGTTCATCAACTTCGCGCGCCACGGAGGCGGCCCGCAGGTGGTGCTTGCCGGCGGCGCCCGCGAGTTCCTTCCCGACGAAGAGGTGCTGCCGGGCATTCGCGGCCAGCGCAAGGACGGCCGCAATCTCGTTTCCGAATGGAAGGCGCTGAATCCCGGCGGCGCGTTCGTCTACACCACCGAGCAGTTCGAAGCCGCGCGTGGTGCGCCGGCCGTGCTGGGCCTGTTCGAGCTCAGCCACATGCAGTACGAGCACGACCGCGACCGTGGACCCGAAGGCGAGCCCGATCTCGAGGCCATGACCCGGTTCGCGATCGAATCGCTGTCTGGCAGCGACGAGGGCTACGTGCTGCTGGTCGAAGGCGCGCGCATCGACCACGCCAACCACGAGGGCAACGCCTATCGCGCCCTGGACGAGACCGCGGCGATGTCGCGCGCCGTGCAGGCGGCGGTGGAGATGACCTCGGCGGAGGACACCCTGGTCGTGGTCACCGCCGACCACTCACACGTGCTGAACTTCGCCGGCTATCCGCGCCGCGGCAATCCGATCCTCGGCAAGGTGCGGGGCGAGGGCGATGGTCCCACGCTGGATGCCCTGGGCCTGCCCTACACCACGCTGAGCTATGCGAACGGCCCCGGCTATGCGGGCGCCAGCAACGCGCAACCCGCGGGCCCCAAGCACCATTACCACGACCTCGAGGCCGCGCAGCCCGCCATCGGTCGCCCGGACCTGGGCCAGGTCGACACCACCCACCCGGACTACCTGCAGGAAGCGCTGGTGCCGCTGGGGTCGGAAACCCACGGCGGCGATGACGTCGGCATCTGGGCACGCGGCCCCGGCAGCGCCGCGTTCCGCGGCACGCTGGAGCAGAACGTCATCTATCACGTGATCGTGCAGGCCACCCCGAAGCTGCGTGCGCAGCTGTGCGCTGCAGGCCATTGCAACGACGACGGCGTACCGGTGGAGCTGCCAAAGGTTGAAGCCTGGCCGGCACACTAGCCGCGACCCTGTGGGAGCGGCTACAGCCGCTCCCACAGTTCAGAATGGCTTCGCCAGCACCAGCCAGACGATGACCAGCAGGATCAGCACCGGCAGTTCATTGCGGATCCGCAGCATCTTCGTGGAAGGAAGGCTGCCGCCACGCGCGGCGGCCTTCAGCTGGCGACCTTCAAAGATGTACATCGCGAACATCACCGCGACCAGCAGCAGCTTCGCGTGCAGCCAGCCCGTGCCGCTGCCGACCATGGTCGGGAACTCCGGGATCACGCGGTAACCGAGCCACAGCACGATGCCCGCGACCACGGCCAGTCCGAACATCACGTGCCCGAAGCGGTACAGGCGGCGGCCCATCAGCAGCAGGCGCTCGCGCACCGCAGCGTTGCCGCCGTCCTCGGCGATGTTGATCAGGATCCGCGGCAGGTAGAACGCGGCGGCGACCCAGGCCATCACCAGCACGATGTGGACGGCCTTGACCCAGAAATAGCTCTGCATTTGCTTGAAACCCCTTGGAGTAATGCGCGACAGGATCGCACGGAGGCGGCCGCAGCCGGTATCGTGCGCGCCCATGGACAAGACCTACGACCAGGACTATTTCGACCGCTGGTACCGCCAGGGCGGCATCGGCGGACGCCAGCGGCTGGCCCGCAAGATCGCGCTGGCCGTGGCCACCGCCGAATACCACCTCGAGCGCCCGCTGCGCACCGTGCTCGACATCGGCTGCGGTGAAGGCGCCTGGCGCGCGCCGCTGCTGAAGCTGCGCCCGAAGCTGCGCTACATCGGCTTCGACAGCAGCGAGTACGCGATCAGCCGCCACGGCGCGCGCCGCAACCTGCACTTCGCGCGCTTTTCGGACTTCGAACACCTCCGCCCCTGCCCGCCGGCCGACCTGGTGGTCTGCAGCGACGTGCTGCACTACCTGCCGGCGCGCGAGATCGATCGCGGACTGCCCGGCCTGGCGGAGCTCTGCGGCGGCGTCGCCTTCCTCGAGGCCTTCGCCCGCGAGGACGCCGCCGAGGGCGACGAGGACGGATTCATCGGCCGCCCCGGCGCCTTCTACCGGCGCCGCTTCCAGGCCGCCGGCTTCCGTGCACTGGGCTCGCACTGCTGGCTGGCCCCCGCCCTGGTGCCCGGCGCAACCGCGCTCGAACTGGCCTGAACAGGGGCCCGGGTCATGTGACGAAAGGCCGACACCGGCCCCCGCCCGCCTGCGTTATGCTGCAGCGCGCAATGAACGAGCACGCCCGCCGATGATGTACCAGCTGCACGAATTCAACCGCACCCTGCTTGCCCCGTTCACGGAACTGGCGCAGGCCAACGCGAAGATCTTCGGCACCGACGGCACCTGGTTGTCCTCGATCCCCGGCGCGCCGCGCATGGCGGCCGCCAACGAGCTGCTGCACCGCATCGGCAAGGACTACGAGAAGCCGCCCTTCGCCATCCACCAGGTGGCCAAGGACGGGCATGACGTGCCGGTGGTGGAAAAGGTCGCGCTCGACAAGCCCTTCTGCCGCCTGCTGCGCTTCAAGCGCTACACCGACGACGCGCAGAACATCCTCGGCATGAAGGACCAGCCCACCGTGCTGGTGGTCGCGCCGCTGTCCGGCCACCACGCCACCCTGCTGCGCGACACCGTGCGCACGCTGCTGCCCGACCACAAGGTCTACATCACCGACTGGGTCGATGCGCGCATGGTGCCCAAGGACGCCGGCACGTTCACGCTTGACGACTACGTCGCCTACATCCAGGAATTCATCCGCCACATCGGCGCCGAGCGCCTGCACGTGATGAGCGTCTGCCAGCCGACGGTTCCGGTGCTGGCCGCGGTCTCGCTGATGGCGTCGCGCGGTGAAGAACTGCCGCGCTCGATGGTGATGATGGGCGGCCCGATCGACACCCGCGAGTCGCCCACCGCGGTCAACAACCTGGCGGCGAAGAAGCCGCTGTCGTGGTTCGAGAACAACGTGATCCACGTGGTGCCGCCGAACTATCCCGGCCACGGCCGCCGCGTGTACCCGGGCTTCCTGCAGCACACCGGCTTCGTGGCGATGAACCCCGAGCGCCACTTCATGTCGCACTGGGACTTCTACCAGGACCTGGTCAAGGGCGACCAGGAGGACGCGCAGTCACATCGCAAGTTCTACGACGAGTACAACGCCGTGCTCGACATGCCGGCCGAGTACTACCTCGACACCATCCGCGTGGCCTTCCAGGAACACCTGCTGCCGCGCGGCGAGTGGGACGTGGCCGGTGAACGCGTCGACCCGTCGGCGATCAAGGGCTGCGCGCTGATGACCATCGAAGGCGAGCTCGACGACATCTCGGGCCTGGGCCAGACCCGCGCCGCGCACGATCTGTGCACCGGCATCGCCGACGCGGACCGCGAACATCTGACCGTGGATGGCGCCGGCCACTACGGCATCTTCAGCGGCCGCCGCTGGCGCACCCAGGTCTATCCGAAGGTGCGCGACTTCTTCGCCAGCCATGACGCGGCGCCGGCCAAGCAGGTCGTACCGCTGAAGCGCCCCGCACCGGCACGCGCCGCCAAGGCGACCCGCACCGGCGCGAAGCGCCGCTGAAACCGGCGCCGACCGCTCAGGAATACTGGGCGGTCTTCACCAGCAGGTGCTTGGCCAGCAGGCCGTGCACGCGGCCGATGCCCCGGGCCACGTGCAGGGTCACGAACAGCAGCAGCACGCCTGACAGCGCGAGCAGCGGCAGCAGCCAGGGCGCGTCGGCCGGAACGTCGATGCCGAACATCCATACGTTCAGATGGATACCCGGCAGCAGCGCCAGCGGGGTCGCCAGCAGGCTCACTCCGATGCTGACCATCGCGGCCGCGATGGTGAAGTAGATGATCCCCAGGGGCAGCATCAGCAGCATGTACAGCAGCGTGCTCCAGGTGCGCGGGTCGGTGAACATGTCGCCGATCCGCCGCCAGATGCCGCGTCCCCGCGCGCTGTACAACGGCCGCCGCGGCATGCGCTCGCCCAGCATGACCTCCACCATCCGGCCTTCCACCAGCGACAGCACGCGGATCGAACCGAAGAACAGGATCACGAACGGAATGCCGATGATCAGGATCCCAAGCCCGATCGACATCGAGATCCCGGTCACCACCCAGGTGAAGTAGAAGATACCCGTGGCCAGCGCCAGCACCATGTAGAACAGCGAGGCGTAGGCCCGCGGATCGGCGGCGACGCCGAAGAAGCGGCCCAGCACCGACTTGCGCTCCACCGGCCGCGGCGGCCGCAGCGCGGTCTGCACCGTCACCTCGGTATCGCGGTAGATGTCCGCGACTTCGTCGGGTGCGCCATACGTCGACGCGACCGCGGCGATGACCTCGGCCTCCGACCGGCCGGGGTTCTCGGCAAGCTCGGAACGCAGGTATTCCTCGGCGTCGTACAGCGCGTCCTGGATCATCGCCGGGTCGGCACCGGCCAGTGAGCGCCGCAGCTGTTCGAGGTATTCGGGAATGGTGTGCGGCAGGCTGTTCATCACGGGGTCCCCTCCAGGACGGTATCGACGGAATCGCGGGTCGCGCGCCAGGCGGCGGCCCATTCGCGCAGGGCGGCCTGCCCTGCCTCGGTCATGCGGTAATAGCGCCGCGGCGGCCCCGACTCCGAGGGCCCGACGTGGCTGGACAGCAGTCCGGTCGCCTCCAGGTTGCGCAGCACCGGGTACAGCGCACTCTGCTTGCCGCTGAGCACGCCCTCGCCGAAGCGCTCCAGGCTCTTGGCGATCTGGTAGCCGTACATCGGCTCCTCGGCGCGGGACAGCACGGCCAGAAGGGCCAGGGCGACCACGCCGGAGCTCAGCTCGCGCTGGAACTTGCGCATCGCGGCGTCGATGTCGGGTGGGGGCGGCTGTTCGACCATGGCTGGATGCTAGTGCGAACTTCCATATAGTGAATGTGCCGATAGTCAGGACCACGAGCGAATCGGCAACAATCGCGGCAACCCGACCGGAGTCACGACGTGCACCGAAGCCACCGCATCCGCCCCCTGGCCCTCGTGGCCGCCCTGTTCTGCAGCGCTGCCGCCGCGTCCCCCGGTTCCGACCCTGCCAGCGAACCGGCCCAGGCCGGCACGGCGCCTGCAAGCGCGGAGGCCGCCACGGCACAGGCCGGAACCCTGGCGATCCGCCCCAGGACCACGCAGGAGCTGCTCGATGCCTCGCTGCCCACCGATTGGCGCCGCCCGGATCCCGCCAGCACCCTGTACATGGAACTCGAAGACGGCCGCGTGGTGATCGAGCTCGCGCCCGACTTCGCGCCGGAGCACGTCGCCAACATCCGCACCCTGGCGAAGGAAGGCTTTTGGGACGGACTGGCGATCTACCGCTCGCAGGACAACTTCGTGGTCCAGTTCGGCGACATCACCGATGAAGGCGGGGTGCCGAAGCCGATCGGCAGCGCGAAGGCTGTCCTGCCTGCGGAGTTCTCGCGCCAGAGCGAAGGCCTCCCCTTCCACGCCCTGCCCGACCCCGACGGCTGGGCGCCGGAGACCGGGTTCGCCGCCGGCTTCCCCGCCGCGCGCGATCCGGCTCAAGGCCAGGCCTGGATGGCGCACTGCTACGGCACGCTCGGCGCCGGGCGCGACATGGCCGCCGATTCCAGCAACGGCACCGAGCTCTATGTGGTCATCGGCCAGGCCCCGCGCCAGCTCGACCGCAACATCACCCAGGTCGGCCGGGTGCTGCAGGGCATGGAGTTGCTGAGCGTGGTACCGCGCGGCACCGGTCCGCTCGGCTTCCACGAGTACGCCGCACAACGCGTGCCGATCAAGGCGGTGCGCCTGGCGTCCGAAATCCCCGCGGCCGAACGCACCGACATCCAGGTGCTGCGCACCGACACGCCGCTGTTCGACGCCGTGGTCGAGTCGCGCCGGAACCGCCGCGACGACTGGTACCTGCAGCCGGCCGGGCACATCGACCTGTGCAACATCACTGTGCCGGTGCGTGCGCCGCCGGCTGCCTGAGGGGCGCGGCATGCGGCCCGTCACGCGGCCTTGGCCTGCGGCTTCCTAGCCTGCAGTCCCGGCCCCCGACGGCCACCGAAACCCCAGAGGATCGCCCGCGATGGCCCTGCTCCGAATCCGCCTCACCGGCAGCGACGACACCACGCGCGCCGTCATGAACCTGCTGCAGAGCCTCGACGGAATCGAGCACGTCGAAGAGATCAACGACCTCATGCCACAGCTCGACGACGCCGACTCGAGCTCGGCCGGCCTGAGCGACGTCGGCGGTCCGCAAGGCCACACGATCGAGGTCGATGCGCCCAACCCGTCGACCGCACGTCGCGTGCGCGAAGCCGTCGAGGCGCTGGCGTTCGACCTCGACGCGCTGGTCGAGTTCGAGGAAGAAGACGAGGACTGAGTCCGGGAGTGCGGCGACCCGCGACCGTTCCGCAACTCAGCCCCGACGACGTCTCCGCCAGCGCCGGACAAGCGCCACCAGCCCCAGCAGCACACCGGACAGTGGCAGCAGGAACGCCGTCGCACGGATCGTCCATGCGGTGCCGGTGGCGAGGGTGCCGGCGAAATCGCGCAGTGCCTGTGCAACCTCGCCGCGCGCCGCCTGGCTGCGGGTAGCATTGAAGTCGATGGTCAACAGCTGGGTGTCGATACGACGGCGATGCTGCGCCGCCTCGCGTTCGGCGCCTTCCAGCTGCGCCTCGACCGAGGCCAAGCGTTCCGACAGGGTGATCATGTCGCCCACCGAAAGGTCGCCGCGTGCCTGGAATTCGCCCAGTCGCTCCGACTCCTTGAGCAGCCGCTCCCGTGCCAGAGAGTTGTCGCGCACCACCACGGCCAGGTCTTCGGCGCGCGTGCTGCGCGTGCCGGGCTCGGTGCCGTCGCCAGCCAGTTCGATCATCGGTTCGACGCCCGCTGGCACAATGCGCATGCCGATGCGGCCCGAAGGGTGGTCGCCCCCTTGGCGATAGACATCGAGGACCACGCACTGGCCGAAACGACCGTCGCGGCAGGCCGCCTGCACTGCCTCGACGCGTTCGGCAATGCGGCTGCCCGCCACCCTGACGCCGGCGGTGTGCTCATACGCCAGGTAGGCCGCAGCGGCATTGTCACCGGTATCGGGCGGCGCCATGGCCGTTTGCGCCGCGCCTACAGCCGACAGTTCGGCCTGTGTCACGTCCTTCGAGCAGGCCACCACCAGCAGGAGACCGGCACCGAGACACAGTCCCCGCAGCACGCGACTATCCATCCAACGGGTCCTTTCCCTTGCAGGGGTCTTTGAGCGCGATGGATCGCAAGGTAAACCATCAGCCCGGGCGTCGGCATCCCGCCGGCCCTATGCTGGGCGATTGCCACCGCACCACGAGACCCACCATGTCCCGACCGCTGCTCGCTGCATCCCTGCTTGCGCTTGCCCTCGCCGCCTGCCAGGGCCAGGCTCCCGCGACTCCGTCCGGCGACGCCGCGGCCGTTTCCACCGTTGGCGCCGACAGCGCGCAGGACCAGGCCTTCGCCGCGGTCTCCGCGCGCTTCCTCGACGAGGGCCTGGCCCTGTCCCCGGTATCCGCCACGCAGATCGGCGACCACCGCTTCGACTCCGAACTCGACGACCTTGGGGCCGAAGGCCGGAAGAAGTCCGCCGACTGGACCCGCGGCATGCTCGCCGAGCTCGATGCGATCGATGCCGCCGCGCTCTCCCGCGAGAACCAGGTCGACGCGCTGATCCTGCGCAACATGCTTGAGGGTTCGCTGTGGGACCTGGAGACCATGCAGGGCTGGGCCTGGGATCCACAGGCCTACAGCGGCCTCGCCGGCGGCGCGATCTACAGCCTGATGGCTCGCGAGTTCGCGCCGCTGCCCGAGCGCCTGAAGTCCGCGACCGCGCGCATGGAAAAGATCCCGGCGCTGCTGGCGCAGGCGCGCGAGAACCTCGATCCGGCGCGCGTGCCCCGCACCCACGCCGAAACCGTCGCCAGCCAGAACAAAGGCATCTTCACCCTGATCGACACCTTCATCACTCCGCATGCCGATGAGCTGCAGGGCGCCGACCGTGAGCGCCTGGACGCGGCCATCGCCGCGCTGCGCCCCGCGGTGGAGGAGCACCAGGCCTGGCTTGACGAGACGCTGGTGCCGAACGCGAAGGGCGAGTTCCGGATCGGCGCCGAACGCTACGACCAGAAGCTGCGCTTCTCGCTGAACTCCTCGCTGGGCCGCGAGGAGATCCGCAGCCGCGCCGAAGCCGAACTGGCACGCGTGCGCGACGAGATGTACGACGTGGCGAAGATCGTGCTGACGGATCGCGAAGGCGCGCCGGACATGCCGGAGCAGCCCACCGAAGACCAGCGCCAGGTCGCGATCGAAGCGGCGATGGAGCTTGCCAACGAAGACCGCCCGGGGCGGGACGAGGTCGTGGACTTTGCGAAATACACCCTCGACGTCGCCACTGACTTCGTGCGCGAACACGACATCGTCACCATGCCCGACGACCCGGTGAAGATCATCCTGATGCCGGAGTTCCAGCGCGGCTTCTCGGTGGCCTATTGCGACTCGCCGGGTCCGCTGGACAAGGGCCTGGACACCTATTACGCGATCTCGCCGATCCCGGAAGGCTGGGACGACGCCCAAGTGACCTCGTTCCTGCGCGAATACAACAAGCGCATGATCCACGTGCTCAGCATCCACGAAGCGATGCCCGGCCATTACCTTGAAGGTGCGCACTCGGCCAATCATCCTTCCACGCTGCGCGCGGCGCTGCGTTCGGGTCCGTTCGCCGAAGGCTGGGCGGTGTACACCGAGCGCGTGATCGCCGACGCCGGCTACCTCGACAACGACCCGCTATTCCGCCTGATGCAGCTGAAGTTCTACGCGCGCTCGGTCGGCAACGCGATCCTCGACCAGGGCATCCACGTCGACAACTGGACCAAGGAGCAGGCGATGGACCTGATGGTCCGCCAGACCTTCCAGCAGCAGAGCGAGGCCGAGGGCAAGTGGATCCGGGCGCAGCTGTCATCGACCCAGCTGGCCACCTACTTCGTCGGCGCGCAGGAGCACTTCGACATGCGCCGCGCGGTCGAAGAGAAGGAAGGCGACGCCTTCGAGATGAAGCGCTACCACGACGCCGTCCTGGCCACCGGCGCCCCACCCGTCCGCTTCACCCGCCAGCTCCTGCTGGACGAACCGATCCTGTAGGAGCAACTAAAGCTGCGACCCGGATCCCTCGAACCTGCAGGAGCAGCTATGGCTGCGACCGCGTCCCAACCTGTGGGAGCGGCTATAGCCGCGACTTCTTGGCCTTGTGGTCGCGGCTATAGCCGCTCCTACAACAGCTGGGCCGTCAGTCTTTTTCGGGTACCAGGCGCAGGTCGTGGAAGTCGAAGCTGAAGTCGGTCAGCGGCGACACCGCTTCCATCCGCGCTTCACGCACCTTGCCGTCGTGATCGAGGTTGAAGTCGACGAAGGCATCGGCGTTGAGCGTGCGATCGCGCCAGCGCACGATGAAGCTGTCGTGTTGCCAGTGCTCGAGGTCGCCGACCAGCTGCGGAGTGCGGCTGAAGCGCATTTCCAGGCCCTTGCGACCTTCGGCCACGATGACGTCGCCATACCAGGGGTCGCGATAGGTGTCGGCATAGCCGGCCAGCGGCAGCGAGGGCTTCGAACGCGCGTCGCGGGCGGCCTGGTGCTTCGCCCAGTCCTCTTCGGCCTTGTCGCCGCCCTTGGCGATCGCCGCGGAATAGGCCGCGACCCAGTCGGTCTCCGGCGCCTGCATGTAGGCGTCCAGCACATGCATCGTGATCGCGTTGAACGCAGCGCCGACTTCCTGGTTGGTCAGCACCACCACGCCCAGGTCCAGCTCCGGCACCAGCGTCAGGCGCGAGACCATGCCCGGCCAGCCGCCGGTGTGCCAGACCAGGCGCTGGCCGCGGTAGTCGCTGAGGCTCCAGGCCTCGCCGTAGCCGGCGAAGTTCGGCTTCGTGGCGGCCAGCTCAGGGACCGCAGGCTCGCGGATCGGGATCGGCGTCACCAACGACCACATCGCCTCGTGGCGCTTGGCGCTGAACAGCCGATTGGCATCATCGCCCTCGCCTTCAAGCACGCCACCGTCCAGCTGCACGCGCATCCACTTCGCCATGTCGTTGACGCTGGAGTAGATGCCGCCGGCGGCGGTGTTGTTCGACCAGGACATCGCCGGCACCGGTTCCGGATCGCCGCTGAAGCCCGGCCGCGCGTGGCCCGTGGCGACGTTGGTGTCGGTCGGGCGCAGCGCGTTGCTGTCGATGCGGGTGCCGGCCATGCCCACCGGCGTGAAGAGCCGCTCGCGCACGAAGTCGGCGTAGGGCTGTCCGGACACATCCTCGATCACCAGCTGCGCCACCGCGTAGAGCACGTTGTCGTAGGCATAGCGGTCGCGGAAGCCGCCTTCGATCGGCACCTGCGCCAGGCGCTCGACCACGTCGCGGGTGCTGTAGTCCGACGGCGGCCAGAACAGCAGGTCGCCGGCCCCAAGGCCCAGGCCGCTGCGGTGAACCAGCAGGTCGCGGATGCGCATCTCGCGGGTGACGTAGGCGTCGGACATGCGGAACCAGGGCAGGTGGTCGATCACGCGGTCGTCGAGCTTGAGCTTGCCCTCGTCGGCCAGGATCGACAGCGATGCCGAGGTGAAGGCCTTGGTGATCGAGGCGATCGAGAACAGGGTGTCGGCATCCACCGCTTCGGGCTTGCCGACCTCGCGCTGGCCCCAACCGCCGGCGAATACCACCTCGCCATCCTTCACCACGGCCACCGCGATGCCGGGAACCTTGAAGGTGTCCCGCACTGCTTCAACCTGCGCATCAAGGCCGCCGAGCGGCGCGGGCGGTGCGTCCTGCGCGGCCGCGCCCGGTGACAGGAGGATGGCCGAGGACAGCAGCAGGGAGACGGCGAGGACGGTGTCTGGCGTGCGCATTGGCGGGGTTACCGGCTTGGACTGCCCGCCAGTATCGGCGACTGCGCTCCGCACCGGAACACGCGGGGCTATGATCGCGCCTCGGCCGGGCGCTCCGGCGCAAGGCACCGCCGCGATGGACTCCCTGTTCGAGAACGCGATCGCGCCGGTCGACGGCATCCGCACCGGCATCGGCGGCTGGACCTTTGCGCCCTGGCGCGACAACTTCTACCCCAAGGGCCTGGTGCAGCGTCGCGAGCTGGAATACGCCAGCCGAAAACTGTCCGCGATCGAGGTCAACGGCACCTACTACCGCGCGCAGACGCCGGCCACGTACGCGAAATGGCGCGACGAAACCCCGGCCGGATTCGTGTTCTCGGCCAAGGCGCCGAAGCGGATCACGCAATCAAGGACCCTGGCGACAACCGGGTCACAGGTGGAGGACTTCATCGGCGGCATCGCCACGCTGGGCGACCGCTTGGGTCCGCTGGTGTGGCAGTTCGACCGCGGCACGCGCATCGAGCGCGAGGACTTCGCCGCCTTCCTCGCCCTGCTACCGCGCGAAGTGGAGGGCCGCCCCCTGCGGCATGTGCTCGATGTCCGCGACCACGGCTTCGTCGACGCGCGCTACCTTGCGCTGGCGCGCCAGCACGGCATGGCCACGGTGTTCACGGACTCCGACGAACACCCCTCGTTTGCCGATGTCACCGCCGACTTCGTCTACGCACGGCTGATGCGCGCGCGGGCCGGAACGCCCACCGGCTATCCCGGGGCCGAGCTCGCACGCTGGGCGGAACGCGCCCGCACCTGGGCCGCGGGCCGCGATCCCGGCGACCTGCCGCGCGTCGAACCCGCCAGCGGCGGCGCAGCGGTCCCGCGCGACGTCTTCGTGTTCTTCATCTCCGCCGCCAAGGAGCGCAATCCGGCCGCGGCGATGGCCCTGCACGAGCGGCTTGCCGACGCGACCTGATCGCCCTCCCCATCCGCGACGCCGCACCATGACACCGACCACCAAGGCCCAGCTGCAGGTCCATCTCTGCGTACTGCTGTGGGGCTTCACCGCCATCCTCGGCAAGCTGATCACGCTGCCGGCGCTGCCGCTGGTCTGGTGGCGCATGTTGTTGGTCGCCGTCGCCTTGGCACTGGTTCCGCGGGTATGGCGTGGCCTGCGTGCGATGCCGCGGCGTCTGTTGCTGTCCTACGCCGGCATCGGCGTGCTGGTGGCGCTGCACTGGCTGACCTTCTATGGCGCGGTCAAGCTCGCCAACGCGTCCGTTGCCGCCACATGCATGGCGTTGGCCACGGTGTTCGTGGCGATGATCGAGCCAAGGCTGGCGAAGCGGCGCTTCTCGCGCGCCGAGCTCGCGCTGGGCGTATCCGTGCTGCCAGGGGTCGCGCTGGTGGTCGGTGGCATCCCCGACGACATGCGCATCGGGGTGGCGGTCGGCGCGGTATCGGCGCTGTTCGTCGCGCTGTTCGGTTCGCTCAACAAGCGCCTGGTCGAACACGCCGATCCGCTGGTGGTGACCGCGGTCGAGCTCGGTGCCGGCACCCTCGCACTGACCCTGCTCGCACCGCTGATGCCGTATGTGTTCCCGGCGCTTGCCGGGCCGCTGTTCACGCTGCCCGGCATGTCGGACGCCGGCTACCTGCTGCTGCTCGCCTTCGCCTGCACCCTGTTCCCGTTCGCGCTGTCATTGGTGGCGCTGCGCCACATGAGCGCGTTCTCGGCGCAGCTGGCGGTCAACCTGGAGCCGGTCTACGCCATCGTGCTGGCGATCGTGCTGCTGTCCGAACAGCAGGAGCTCCGCCTGCCCTTCTACCTGGGCGTGGTGATCATCCTCGCGGCGGTGCTGGTGCATCCGGTGCTCACCCGACCGCGCCGCATCACCCATCCCGAGGCGCTGGCGGTGGGGGAGTCGCGCGACGTCACCGACTGATCCGTGGCAGGCTGGCGACCCCGTCCCGCCGCGCAGCGCATGTACCTCGAGCATTACGGGCTCACCGAGCCGCCATTCTCGATCACGCCGGACCCGCGCTTCGTCTTCCTTGGCGAACGCCACCGCGACGCGCTCGCGCACCTGCTGTTCGGCATCACCCAGGGCGGCGGCGGCGGCTTCGTGCAGCTCACCGGCGAGGTCGGCACCGGCAAGACCACGCTGAGCCGGCTGCTGCTGAACCAGATCCCCGACAACGCCCGCGTGGCGCTGGTGCTCAACCCGCGCCAGGACCCGGTGCAGCTGCTGGAGACCGTGTGCGAGGAGCTGCGCATCGAGCTCAACGGCCGCCGCGGCAACGCCAAGGCGCTGGTCGACGCGCTGAACGCACACCTGCTCGAAGCCTATGCGCAGGGCCTGCGCGTGGTGCTGATCATCGACGAGGCGCAGGCGCTGCCGGTGGAGACGCTGGAGCAGGTGCGCCTGCTGACCAACCTCGAGACCGACACCCAGAAGCTGCTGCAGATCATCCTGATCGGCCAGCCAGAACTGCGCGACATGCTCGCCGAGCCCGGCCTGCGCCAGCTGGCGCAGCGCATCACCGCGCGCTTCCACCTCACTCCGCTCGATGCGGCCGGCACCGCGGAGTACCTGCGGCATCGCTTCCGCGTCGCCGGCGGCCAGCACTTCCCCTTCGATGCCGGCGCAGTGCAGCGCATCCACCTGCGCAGCGGCGGCATCCCGCGGCTGGTCAACGTGCTTGCCGAACGCGCCCTGCTGGCAGGCTATGCCCGCGATCGCGCCACGATCGATGCCGCGCTGGTCGAAGAAGCCGCACGCGAAGCGCTGCCTCCAGCGGTGACGACGGGCGGACGGCGCGGCAGCCTGCTGCTTGCCATGGCCGGAGTGGGCGCCGCGGCAGTGCTGGCGATCGCGGTGGCCGCGCTATGGCCGCAGGCGGTCGACGGGGACGCTGTCGTCGCCTCCGCCGGGATCGGATCCCCAGCGCCCCGCGATCCGGCAGCCAGCGCCGACTCCTTCGCGAGTACCTCCACGGACGCCGCTGGCTTCGCGACCCGCATCGCCGCCGCGGGCCACGCATCCCGTGACGCCCCGTGGCAGGCCCTGCTCACCGCCTGGTCGCTGCCGCACACGGTCGAAGACGCGCGCGCCGCGAGCGGCTGCGCACCGGAGCTCGCCGCGGGTACGTACTGTGTCCGCGGCACCGCCCACCTCGACCGCCTGATCGCCATCGGACGTCCCGCGCTGCTCGAGCTCGACGCCGGCAACGCCAGCGCCTGGGCCCTGCTGCAGGGCTCCGACGGCCGCCGCGCGCGCCTGCTGCTGGATGATGCGGTCACCGACGTCGACCGTGCGACGCTGCAGCAAGCCTGGAGCGGGCGCTATGCCGCGCTCTGGCGTTCCTCCGCGGGATTGCTGCCCGCGCCCGTTCGCGGCGCGGATGGCACATCCGTCGACTGGCTGCGCGAGCGCCTGGTGCGCGAAGGCGTAGCTGCCGCGGCAGCGCCAGGCACGCCCTTCGACGCCGCCCTGGCGGATTCCGTGCGGCGCTTCCAGCGTGCGCGTGGACTTGCCATCGACGGCGTGGTGGGTCCGGAAACCCTGTTCGCACTGGCGTCCGGCGACGCCGGCCCGCGACTGCTCCGGCAGCTGGACTGAGGTACGCGCATGTCACTGATCCTTGAAGCCCTGCGCAAGTCGGAAGCCGAACGTCGCCGCGGCGAAGCGCCCGGCCTGCGGGTGGAGCTCCCGCCCCTGGCAACCGCAGCCCGGCGCAACCTGCCCGCCTGGACCTGGACCTGGATCGCCGGCGCGGCGCTCGTGCTGGTGCTTCTCCTCGTCGCGCTGTGGCCGCGCGGGAGCGGGACCGGCGTCGGCGACGATGGCGCACCGGCAGCCACCACCTCCGCACCTGTCCCGTCGCCCGCAACCCCATCGACCGGCATGCCGAGGGCCGGCGATTCCGATGCCTTCCCGCAGGTCGACCGGATCACGCCGCGGGAGCCCGCATCGCGCATGCCGACTCCGCCAGAAGCCGGACCGGCCGAAACCGCGCTCCCTGCGTCTGCCAGCGAGACCGCAAACACCGCTCCAGCCTCGCGCCCTGCCCTGCGGCCTGCCACCGACGCTCCGCGCATCACCGAACTCCCTACCGCCCAGCGCCAGCGCCTGCCGGCGATGAAGCTGACCATGCACATGTGGAACGAGGATCCCGTGCGCCGCTTCGTGGTCATCGACGGCCAACGCAAGGCCGAGGGCGATCGCATCGGTGAAGCCAGCGTCACCGCCATCGATCGCGATGGCATCCTGCTCGAACTCGACGGCCGCCCGATCCGCGTTCCCCTTCCCTGATCCCGGGAAGCGTGCAGGAGCGGCTACCGCTGCGAAATCCGGAAGGGGCCAGCGGGTGGTGGTGGTTCAAGAGCCTTGGCCGTCCCCACAAGGATCCGCCCATCCGCGCGCCTTGAATGCGTGACAAATCCCCTCCGCCCGCGAATCACCTCCCTGTCACGCAGAATCAAGGGACCCGCCACCGGGATGGACGCCATCAGCAGTCACCGCCAGCACGAGGACGGCGAAGAGTTCTCGGCGCTGCTGCAGCAGCATCGCGGCATCGTCTTCAAGGTCGCAGGCACCTACGCACGCGGCGCGGAAGATCGCGAGGACCTCGCGCAGGATATCGCTGCCCAGCTCTGGCGCGCTTGGCCACGCTATGACCCTTCCCGCAGTTTTTCCACCTGGATGTACCGGGTGGCGCTGAACGTCGGCATCTCGCACCTGCGTGGCGACGGCCGGCGACGCCGCCACCTGGTGTCGCTGGATGAAGGACTGCACGTGCCCGTCGCCCCCGACACCGTCGACCACGAACGTGACCAGCAGCTGCACCTGCTGCACGGCTTCATCGCCACGCTCGAACCGCTGAATCGCGCGCTGCTGCTGCTCTACCTCGAGGACCGCAGCACGCGGGACATGGCCGAGGTGCTCGGCATCTCCGAAAGCAACGTCACCACCCGTATCAGCCGCCTCAAGCAGCGCATCCGCGACCACGTCGCATCCACCGGCACGCATTGAATGGACATCACCATGGAACTCGACGAACTCAAGCAGGCTTGGCAGGCGCTGGGCCGCCAACTGGAACGCCACGACAGCATCCATCTGCAGATCCACCGCGAGCGCCGGCTGGACGCCGCACGCCGGGGCCTGCGGCCACTGGTCTGGGGACAGGTGCTGCAGGCTGTGCTCGGTGTGGCGCTGGTGGTACTGGGCGTGGCCTGCTGGACGCGCAACCTGGATACTCCCGGGCTGCTCGCCGCCGGCATCGCGGTCCACGCCTTTGGCCTGGTGACCCTCGTGTTCGCGGGAATCACCATCGCCCTGGCAACACGCATCGACTACGGCGCATCCGTGCTCGACATCCAGCGACAGCTTGCACGCCTGCTTCGCGTTTACGGCTTCAACGCCAACGTCTGCGGGCTGCCGTGGTGGATCATGTGGGTACTGGTGGTAGTGGCAGCGGCCGGACTCGGCGACGTGCCTGCGGGTGGCGGCACCCCCGGCTGGATCGCCCTCAGCCTGGGCGTCGGCATCGCCGGCCTGGTCGTGACGGGGCTTTACGCCTGGCTGCGCAAGCCCCGGATGGATGACCCTGCCAAGCCCCGCTGCGACGGCGGCGACGGCATCCGCCGCAGCCGGCGCATCCTCGACGAGATCGCCGGCTTCGAAGCCGGCTGAGCGGATCAGAACAGCGCGACAAGCACCAGCAGGATGCCGACCAGCGACACGCCCCAGATCAGGCTGCGCACGTACGGAATGCCCGAGGCATAGACGGGGATATAGGCTACCCGCGCCCAGAAATAGACCTGCGCGCCAAGCGCGGTCTGGTCGCCGGTGCGCTCGGCCAGCACCACCGCCAGCACGGCGGCGGCGAACATCGGGAAGGTTTCGAGGAAGTTCTGCCAGCTGCGATTGACGCGCCCGGCCACGGGGCCTAGCGGCTTGGACTGGCCATCGCGCGCGCTGGCATTCCACGCCAGGCCGCGCTCCGAGGTCTTCATCCCCGCATCCAGCATCAGGTGGACCAGGCCGAGCGCGATCGCCCAGGCCAGCATCTGCAGTTCGGTGCCCATCGTCGGCCTCTCCCTCGCGCCCCGGCGGAGCGTTCCACGCGGAGGTTAACGCCATTCCACGCACTGCGTTACGCTCCTGCTTCCATTCGCCGGGGTATCCGCATGCAGCACATCGATTTCGAACTCGAGGGCGAATACGTCGAGCTCAACCAGTTGCTCAAGCTTGCCGGTCTCTGCGACAGCGGCGGCGCAGGAAAGGCCCTGGTGGCGTCGGGCGCGGTGCGCGTGGATGGCGTGCAGGAGTCGCGCAAGACCGCCAAGATCCGCGCCGGACAGGTGGTGTCGCTGGGCGACGCCGAGGTCCACGTCGTCGCGGGAACGACGCCGTGACCGCCCTGGTCGCCGCCGCCCTGCTGGCGGCCGCGGTCGTGGCCTGGGTCGTGTTCGCCTACAACCGCCTGGTGCGCCTGCGCAACCAGGTGGCGACCGCGTGGGCGGACATCGACGTGCAGCTGCAGCGCCGGCATGACCTGGTGCCGCAGCTGGTCTCCGCCGTGCAGGGCTACGCCGCCCACGAAGGCGCGGTGTTCGAGGCCGTCACCGCGCTGCGCACGCGCGCGCTCGGCCTGCAGGATCCGGGCGAGCTCGGCCACGTGGAAGCCGAACTCGAGCAGGCGCTGGGCCGACTGCTGCTGCTGAAGGAGGCCTACCCCGACCTCAAGGCCAGCGAGAACTTCGCCCGCCTGCAGGATGACCTGGTCGAGGTGGAAGAACACCTGCAGTACGCGCGGCGCTATTACAACGGCGCCGTGCGCGATCTCAACGACACCGTGCAGCGCGTACCCGACGTGCTGGTGGCGCGCGGCTTCGGCTTCCGCGAAGCGGCGTTCTTCCAGGCCGGTGCCGACAGCCGTGCGGCGCCCGTCGTGGAGCTGTCGCGGTGAACCGGCTGGCCACCCTCGCCGGCGCCTGGCTCTTGGCGGTGTCCGTGCTGCTCGCGCCCGCGGCGGCCGCGGCCAAGGAGCGCGTCCTCGCCTATGACAGCGTGGTCGAGGTCCAGGCCGACGGCAGCCTCGACGTGACCGAACACATCCGCGTGCGCGCGGAAGGGTCCCGCATCCGCCGCGGCATCACCCGCGACTTCCCCACCCGCTACAAGGATCGCCGCGGCAACAACGTCGTGGTCGCCTTCGAAGTCGAAAGCGTCGAGCGCGACGGCCACAAGGAGCCCTGGTTCACCGAGCGCGTGGCCAACGGCGTGCGCGTCAACACCGGCAACGACGACCTGCTGCAGGTGCCGGCCGAATACACCTACACCCTGCGCTACCGCACCGATCGCCAGCTCGGCTTCTTCGAAGACCACGACGAGCTGTACTGGAATGCGATCGGCCAGGGATGGGATTTCCCGATCGAAACCGGGACGGTCGAGGTGCGGCTGCCCGAGCCCGTGGCGATGGCCGACCTCGCAGTGGAAGGCTATTCCGGCGCCCGCGGCGCACGCGGGCAGGATTTCGAGGCAGTCATCGCGGCGCCCGGCGTTGCGCGCTGGACGCTGACCCGGCCGCTGGCCCCGCGCGAAGGCCTGACCACGGTGCTGTCGTTTCCCAAGGGCATCGTCGCGCCGCCGTCGTCGACGCGCCACGCGTTCTGGTTGCTGCGCGACAACCTGTCGATCCTTATCGCACTGGCCGGGCTCGCGGGGCTGCTGCTGTTCTGCGTGCGGCGCTGGCGCAAGGTCGGCCGCGATCCGGCGCCCGGCGTGGTGATCGCACGGTACGAGCCGCCCCGTGGCGAGTCACCGGCGGCGCTGCGCTACATGACGCGCCGCAACCACGATGCGCGCGGCTTCTCCGCCGACCTGCTCGCCTGCGCGGTGCAGGGCGCGGTCGGAATCCATCGCGACGAAGGCATGCTCGGCGACAAGTGGAAACTCGAGCGCAGCGACGACGGCGCGCCCGGGATCGACAACCCGGACCAGCGCGGGCTGCTGGAGGCCCTGCTTCCCACGCCGGGCGCGACGCTCACCCTGGACAAGAAGAACGCCACGCGCATCCAGCGTGCAATGCAGGCGCACCGCAAGGGCTTCGACGATCGCTTCCAGCCGGCGATGTTCACCCATAACGCAGGCAGCATCGGCATCGCGATGGCGATCCTGTTCACGACCTGCGCGCTGGCCATGGTCGCGATGGTGTTCACCGACGGCGGCGGCCTGCCCTGGGTCTTCCTCCCGCTCGGCCTGATGCTGGCGACGACGATCGCGTTCGCGCTGGTGATCGGCGCGCCGACGGCCGCCGGGCGCGAACTGCTTGACGAGATCGAAGGCTTCCGCCGCTACCTCGGCGTGGCCGAGCAGGACGACATCGCGCGCGTGCAGGCGCCGGAGGCGGCCGGGGGCGATGCACCCGAGCCCGCGCTCGACGCCGGGCGCTTCGAACGCCTGCTGCCGTACGCGGTCGCGCTGGACGTCGAGGACGCGTGGACGAAGAAGTTCACCGTGGCCGTCGGCAGCGCCGCCGCGGCTGCCGCGACCGCGGCCATCACCTGGTACCACGGCGCCAGCCTCGGCAACATCGGCAACCTGACCAGCGCGGTCGGCGGCGCGCTCAGCTCGCAGATCGCATCGTCGTCCACGCCGCCCGGAAGTTCGTCGGGTGCGGGCGGCGGCGGTTTTTCCGGTGGCGGCGGCGGTGGTGGAGGCGGTGGTGGGCGCTGACAGCCGGCGGCGGCGCGGGCTGTTCGACTGGTTCGAATCCCGCCTGGAACCCTTCCCCGAAGCGCCGCCGCAACAGCCGCCGCGCGGGCTGGTCGCCTTCTGCCTGCACTACACCCGCAGCGCCGGCGGCTGGCTGGCGCTGATGGGCGTGCTCGGCGCGCTGATCGCGGTCGCCGAGCTGGGCATGTACGTCTATCTCGGCGCGCTGGTGGATCGCCTGGGCGAGCACACGCCCGCCACCTTCCTTGCCGTCGAAGGCACGCGCCTGGCGTGGATGGCGGCGCTGGTCGCGATCGGCCTGCCGCTGCTGGTGTGGATCGACAACCTGGTGCAGCTGCAGGTCTTGCTCGGCAACTTCCCGATGCGCATCCGCTGGAACGTGCACCGCTACCTGCTGCGGCAGTCGATGGGCTATTTCCAGGACGAGTTCGCCGGGCGCATCGCCACCAAGCTGATGCAGACCTCGCTGGCGGTGCGCGAGACCGTGGTCAAGCTGCTTGACGTCGGTGTGTACATCCTGGTGTACGTGCTTGGCGCGATGCTGGCCGCGGCCGCCGCCGACTGGAGGCTGATGCTGCCCTTCGCCGGCTGGCTGGTCGGCTACGTGCTGCTGATGCTGTATTTCGTGCCGCGCATGGAGCGCGTCTCGCGCGAGCAGGCCGACGCGCGCTCGGACATGACCGGGCGCATCGTCGACAGCTACACCAACATCGCGACGGTGAAGCTGTTCTCGCACTCGCGGCGCGAGCAGGCCTATGCGCGCGAGGCGATGGATGGCTTCCTCGGCACCGTGTACCGACAGATGCGCTTGGGCACGCGGGTCGGCGCCGGCAACTACGCGCTCAACATGGCGCTGGTGTTCGCGGTCGCGGCGATCGGCCTGTGGCTGTGGCTGGGCGGTGCGATCAGCGCCGGCGCGGTGGCGGTGGGCCTGGCGCTCGCGCTGCGGCTGGTGGGCATGAGCCAGTGGATCATGTGGGAGCTGTCCGCGCTGTTCGAGAACATCGGCACCGTGCAGGACGGGATCAATTCGATCTCGCTGCCGCCGACGGTCGACGACGCGCCCGATGCGCCGGAGCTTCCGGCAATCAAGGGCGACATCCACTTCGAGGGCGTGGGCTTCCACTACGGCAAGGGTTCGGGGGTGATCGAGCGCCTGGACCTGCACGTGCGGCCGGGCGAACGCATCGGCGTGATCGGGCGCTCCGGCGCCGGCAAGTCGACGCTGGTGAACCTGCTGTTGCGCTTCCACGACGTCGAAGCCGGGCGGATCCTGGTCGACGGCATCGACATCGCCAGCGTGCAGCAGGATTCGCTGCGCGCGCGCATCGGCGTGGTCACCCAGGACACGTCGCTGCTGCACCGTTCGGTGCGCGAGAACATCCTCTACGGCCGTCCGGACGCCAGTGATGCCGAGATGCTTGAAGCGGCGCGCCAGGCGGAGTCGCACGACTTCATCCTCGAGCTGTCGGATTCCAAGGGTCGCCGCGGCTATGACGCCCACGTCGGCGAGCGCGGGGTGAAGCTGTCGGGCGGCCAGCGCCAGCGCGTCGCCATCGCGCGGGTGCTGCTGAAGGACGCGCCGATCCTGGTGCTGGACGAGGCGACCTCGGCGCTGGATTCGGAAGTCGAAGCGGCGATCCAGGGCAACTTGTACCGGCTGATGGAAGGCAAGACGGTGATCGCGATCGCGCACCGGTTGTCGACGATCGCGGCCATGGACCGGCTGGTGGTCATGGACCAGGGCGCGATCGTCGAGCAGGGCACGCACGACGAGCTGGTGGCCCGCAGCGGCATCTACGCCCAGCTCTGGCGCCGCCAGTCCGGCGGTTTCCTGACCGACTCCGAAGCCTGACCCCGCGCGGCTGCGAGATCGGCGCGCGGTACGGCAGGTCGGTGGGTACTCCGTGGGCGCCTTCCCGCGGGCCACAGTAAAAAGCAGCAAATCAAAAGCGCGACGCCCCTGCTCTTCCCACCACCCCACCGCGCCGCTGGCAGCGGAGGGTGGGCGGGTATTCCGCCGGCAATAAGGAGCAGCTCCACCGCGACGCCGGCGGAGTACCCGCCCACCCTCCGCCTCCGCGACGCCTCCGCGACGCTTGGCGATCCGGGTCGCAGCTATAGCTGCTCCTACAGGAGCGTTACGGCGAGCCGCTGGTGCCGGAGGCGGGTGCGGTTTCGATGCGTGCCGATGCCGACTCGTTGTCCTGCGGTTCGTCACCCGATTTTTCCGCCGGCGCGCGACGCTGGAAGAAGGCGCTGCGGACAGCGTCGAACTCGCTCATCGGGCTGTCGTCCGGACAGGTTGCGTCGGGGAAGCCGAACTCATCGCGCAGGGCCAGGCCGCACTCGTTGAGCTCTTCGAGGTCGCGATCGGGCATCTTGCACTGGCGGTCGAAGTTGCGCTGGAAGCCGTCGCGGCGGCGCACGAAGTCCTCGCCGCACTTGCGCATCAGCTGTAGCCGGTCCAGGTCGTCCTGCGCCGGATTGGTGCCGTCCAGTCCGTGTTCAAGCAGTTCCTCGGCCGTGAGCAGGCGAAGGTTGCGGTTGGGCACCGCCATCATCATGTCGGCCACCGCCACCGCCACCCCGTTGCGCGCCAGGTATTCCTTGACCCGCCCGTACACGGCCTGCAGCTCTTCGTTGAGTTGCGCACGCGAGGTCGCGGTGGAGCTCATGCGGATGATGCGGTGGATGCCGACCGGCCCCGAGATCATGCGCACGTCGCCGGCGCCGAGGATCAGCACGCAGGCGCTGTGGCAGTTCGCGCCCTCGCGCACCCAGATCGTCCAGCCCGAGGCGCCGATGGCGTCGCCGGCCTTGATCGCGTCTTCCACCTGCCCGCCGCTGGAGTTGATGTCGAGCACGCGCTTGCCGATGTCCATGCGGTCGGCGATCGCCGCCACCCGCTCGACCAGAGCGGTGAAGCCGGCGTTGATCTTGCCTTCGTAGCGCAGGCGCAGCAGGCCGACTTCCTGGCAGGGCTGGAGGGTGTCGGCGACGTTGAGGAAGGACAGGTCGGTGAGCGGTTCGCCGTCGCCCACGGTCGCGTAGTCGAGTTCGCAGCTGACCGAAGCGGTGCCGTCGGCCAGGGCTGCGTCCGGCCAATCGGTGCCCTTGCTGACGTCGTAGGGCTTGGGCGGGGCGTCCACCGGGGCGCTGATGAATTCGCCCATGCCGTTGGCCTCCGCGATCGCGGCGGAGTCCGGTTCGGGGGCCGGTTCGGGGGGTTGGGCGTTGCAGCCGGCCAGCAGGGCACAAAGGGCAAGCGCGCGGAACAGGGTGGGCATGGGCGGGCGTGGTCGGGGTCTATCCCCAGTCTAGTGCCAGCCGGCTCACGGGGAAGGAATGCCGCGTGAACCCGCCATTGCGGCTCCTGTGGGGGCCACTCCTGCGGAGGTAGCTGGCTCCTGTGGGGATAGCCGCTCCCACAAGGTCAGCGGAAATCGCGGGATTCGGCGTGCAGGCCGCCGAGCAGCGGCGACAGGTCCTCGAGGTCGCCGGCGATCAGGTGCTCCACGCCGTCCACACGCTCCCAGCGCCCGCGCACCGCCAGCAGGGTCGAGCCCAGCAGCGCCTTGCGCCGGCGCTCGGCCACGCGTGGCCAGACGATCACGTTCACCATGCCGTGTTCGTCCTCCAGGGTGACGAAGATGGTGCCGCTGGCGGTCTGCGGCTTCTGTCGCTGGGTGACGATGCCGGCCACCGCCACGTGGCTGCCGTGGCGCCGCCCCTGCACTTCGTGCGAGGCCAGCAGGCGGCGCGTGCGCAGCTGGTCGCGCAGCAGTGCCAGCGGGTGCGCGCGCAGGCTCAGGCCGATGTTGCGGTAATCGGCAAGGACGTCCTCGCCGGCGCCGGGGACCGGCAGGGCCACGGCCTCCTCCACGGGGCTCCCCGGCAGCAGCGGCCGCTGGCGCTCGATGCCGGCGACCTGCCAGCGCGCGTCGTTGCGGTGGCCGGCAAGGGATTGCAGCGCGCCGGCTTCGGCCAGGGCGGTGCGGGCCTTGTCGTCGAGGTTTGCGCGGCGGCAGAGATCGGGGATGCCGCGGAAGGGCGCCCGTGCGCGGGCGGCGAGAATGGCGCGGGCGGCGGCTTCGGACAGTCCGCGGATCTCGCGCAGGCCAAGGCGGATGGCGGGACTTTCGATGATTCCCGGCCCTACCCCTTTCCCACACACCGCTGATTCCTCGCAAGAGCGGCTCTTGTGGGAGCAGCTATAGCTGCGATCCCGGGCAAGGTCGGGATTTCCATCGCGGCTATAGCCGCTCCCACAATGGGGGGTGGTGGCTTGGACCAAGGTGCTGTCCCAGTCACTGTGCGTCACGTCCACGGGCAGGAATTCGACGCCCGGCCGCGCGGCCTTGCCACGCCGCGCGTCCTGCATGATCTGGCTCGACGAATAGAAGCCCATCGGCTGCGAGTTCAGCAGCGCGCAGGCGAAGGCCGCGGGTTCGTGGCGCTTCAGCCAGCAGCTGGCGTACACCAGCTTGGCGAAGGACGCGGCGTGGCTCTGCGGGAAGCCGTAGGAGCCGAAACCCTTGATCTGCTCGAAGATCTGGTCGATGAACTCCGACGAATAGTTCTTCTTCTCCATCAACTCGCGGATGCGCAGCCGGTGCGGCTCCATGTCGCCGCCGTGGCGCCAGGCGGCCATCGAGCGACGCAGGCCGTCGGCTTCGTCGGGCGAATAGCCGGCATGGATCACCAGCTCCATCACCTGTTCCTGGAACAGCGGCACGCCCAGGGTGGCACCGAGGATCTCCTCGATGCCCGGCGAGGGATAGGTCACCGGCTCCTGGCCCATGCGCCGGCGCAGGTAGGGATGCACCATGCCGCCCTGGATCGGCCCGGGCCGCACGATCGCGACCTCCACCACCAGGTCGTAGAACCTCTCCGGCTTCAGCCGCGGCAGCATCGTCATCTGCGCGCGCGACTCGATCTGGAACACGCCGACGGTATCGGCCAGCTGGACCATGTCGTAGGTCGGCCCGTCTTCCTTCGGAATGGTCGCGAGTTCCAGGTCGCGGCCGCGATGCGCACGCACCAGGTCCAGGGCCTTACGGATGCAGGTCAGCATGCCCAGTGCCAGGCAGTCGACCTTGAGCAGGCCCAGCGCCTCCAGGTCGTCCTTCTCCCACTGGATGATGGTGCGGTCGGCCATCGCGGCGTTTTCCACCGGCACCATCTGCCACAGCGGCGCATCGGAGATCACGAAGCCGCCCACGTGCTGCGAGAGGTGCCGCGGCCTGCCGCGCAGCATCGCGGTGACCGCCAGGATGCGCGCGATGAGCGGGTTGTCGATGTCGAAGCCCACGTCCGCCAGGCGCCTGTCCATCGGCGTCTCGCCGTTGCCCCAGCCGAAGCAGCCGGCCAGCAGCGCGACCTGGTCGGGCGGCAGCCCGAAGGCCTTGGCCACGTCGCGCATCGCGCTTTTCCCCCGGTAGCGGATCACGGTCGCGGCCAGCGCGGCGCGCTCGCGGCCGTACTTGCGGTAGACGTACTGCATCACCTCTTCGCGTCGCTCGTGCTCGAAGTCGACGTCGATGTCGGGCGGCTCGTTGCGCTCCTTCGACAGGAAGCGCGCCATCAGCAGGCGGCTCTCCGCCGGGTCGACCGCGGTGATGCCGAGCGCGTAGCACACCGCCGAGTTGGCGGCCGAGCCGCGGCCCTGGCAGAGGATCCCCTGGCTGCGCGCGAAGCGGACGATGTCCTCGACGGTGAGGAAGAAGGCTTCGTACGCCAGGTCGGCGATCAGCGCGAGTTCGTCCTCGATCTGCGCGGCGATCTTCGGCGGCACGCCCTCTGGCCAGCGTGCGCGCATGCCGGCTTCAGTCAGCGTGCGCAGGTGGCTGGCGGGTGTCGCGCCTTCGGGCACGAGTTCGGCGGGATAGCTGTACTTCACCTCGGCCATGGAGAAACGGCAGCGACGCGCAAGCGCGGCGGCGTTCGCAAGCAGCACGCGCGGATGGATGTTGCCCAGGGTGTAGCGGTGGCGCAGGTGGCGCTCGCCGTTGCGGAACAGATGCGCGCCGGCCTCGGCCAGCGGCAGGCCGTGGCGGATGGCGACCATGGTGTCCTGCAGCACGCGCTGGCGGCGCGTGGCCATGTGCACGTCGCCGGCAGCCAAGGGCGTGAGCTCGAGTGCCTCGGCCAGCGACAGAAGATGCGCGAGACGCGCGGAATCGTCTTGTTCACGGTGCAGCTCGACGGCGAGGTGTGCGCGGTCGCCGAAAACGCGGCGCAGCCAGGCGCCTTCGCCTGCATCGGGTTCGCGAGCAGGCAGCCACAGCGCAAAGAGGCCGGCTGAGGATTGGTCGCAGCTATAGCTGCTCCCACAGGTGGCTTCTGGTTGGGAAAGCCCGGCTTCGATGTCGGTGCGCGACAAACGATAGCCGCCCTTTGGCACTGCGCGTCGCGCCACGGTGATCAGCCGGCACAGCTGCGCGTAGCCGACGGCATTCTCGACCAGCAGCACCAGGCGCAGGCCGTCGTCGAGACGGAACTCCGCGCCCACCACCAGCTTCACTCCGCTGATCTTCGCCGCCTCGTGCGCGCGCACGATGCCCGACAGCGAACACTCGTCGGTGATCGCCAGCGCCTCGTAGCCGCACTGCGCGGCGCGGGTGAACAGCTCTTCGGCGCTGGCTGCGCCGCGCAGGAAGCTGAAATCGGACAGGCAGTGCAGCTCCGCGTACGCCGGCAGGGATTGTCGTGAAGGAACGACCGTCACGGAAGCAGATTTGGTGGAACCGGGAGGGGCGGAGCCGTGGTGAGCTTCGTTGGCGGCATCGGCAGCCGCTTCGAATTCCATCCGCAGCTGCATCTGCCGCTGCATGCGCACGATGCGCGGCGGCCCTCCGCCGGGCGTGTCCGGGGCGACGCCGGGCGGCAGGTCGCGATGGTCGTCGTCCCGGCTCATGCAAACCAGCCGTGCAGCATCCAGTCGCCCTGCACGCCCGGCGGGGCGAAGGCCCAGGCGCGCTGGCCGCGCGAGGTTTCCAGCACGTAGTAGTCGCGGCGCGCGTCGTCGCCGTCCCACCAGCCGCTTTCCAGGCGTTCGGGACCGGAGACGATGCGCAGCCGCGGGTCGCGCAGCGGCACCGGGCGTGGCAGCAGCCAGGCGGGACGCGGCGGGCGCAGCGGTGCAGGCGTGGTGCAGGCCGCATCGCCATCCTCGCCCGAACCGGCGCGTCGCCAGGCGCGCTCGGGACGCGGGTCGCCGGAAGGCGCGACGCGATGCACGGCCTCGTCACCCAGCCGCGCGCGCAGGCGCTCGCGCAGCCGTGGCCAGGGCACCGCCTGCGCCGGGCGGGTATCGAACAGGTCGCGCTCGGCCGGCACGAAGGGCGGCAGCTCGCGCGCCAGCAGGCGCACCGCCACCACCGGCGCCGGCAGGGCCACCTGCTCCAGGCGGTTGCGGGTGAGCTCGAACAGCAGCGCCGCATCGCGCTCGGCCGCGAGCAGGCCCACCGGCACCTCGGTGAAGCGCACCGCGTCCTGCTGGACCTGGTCGGCCTCGTGCGAGGGCAGCGCGTGGCGCGCTTCGTGTTCCAGGCGCAGGCTGAAGCGCTGCACGCCGCCGTCGCGGGCGGACAGGTACGTGGCCAGGTCGGCGATCAGCCGGCGCAAGGGGAACAGCAGCGCCTGGTGGCTTTCGACTTCGAAACCGAGCTCGACGCGGCTGTCGAAACGGTCCGGCGGCGCGTACAGCTCGAGCGGATCGTCGGCCTCGCCGTGCAGGCGGTCGAGGTGCTGCAGCAGCTCCACGCCAAAGCGCCGCCGCAGGCTGTCGCGCGGCAGCGTGCGCAGCGCGCCGAGCGTACGCACGCCCATGCGCTGCAGTCGCTCGCCGGCATTGTCGGGCAGCGCCGCGCGGCGCACCGGGACCCGCGCCAGCGCATCGCGCATCGCGTATTCCGTGGTGACCGCGAAGCCGTCGCGCAGCCCTGCGAACACGAGCGCCGCGCGCGGCGTCGGCGCCAGGGCGATGCGATGGCTGAAGCCGAGGCCGTCGAGTTCCTCGCGCAGTCGCGCTTCAAAGCGTGGCCACGGCCCGAACAGGCGGAAGCTTGCCCGCGCCTCGAACACGATCGCCCCCGGCCACTGCGCGCTGACCTGCGAGCTGTGCCGATACGCCCAGGCGGCGAGGAACCGCTGCCAGCGCGCTTCCGACGCCGGGTCGTATTCGACCATCGCCACGTCGGACAGCAGCGCGTGCGCGGCCGACAGTCGCATGCCCGGCTTCAGCCCGGCGGCGGCGGCGGCGGCGTTGACCGCGTGCAGATGGCGCAGCTGCGCCGGGCCGGAGACCAGCGCCAGCGGCCGCGACGGATCCGGCATCCGGCGAAGGACGGCGTCCAGCGCCAGCCGCGGCAGCGCGATGCAGGCCCAGAGCACGGTCGGCGCCTCAGGAAAACGCTGTGGGAGCGGCTATAGCCGCGATGGAGTGTCTGTCTGCACGCCGGGTAGCGAAGGGGCGGGCGGGCGGATTCGCGCCGCGGCACTTGCGCACGTACCAGCCGCCCTCGCCAGCCGCCGCGTACTCCAGGCGCAGCACGGCCGGTGACGGATTCGCCGCGTGCTTCGCATCGCGGAACGCGAAGCCCAGGCAGTTCCCGCTGTCGGCCGCAACCTGCAGTCGGCGCAATGCCTGCGCATCGGCTTGCAGCGGCCAGCCCAGAACCGCCGCGCAGGCCGCGCTGCGCAGGCACTGTTCGAAGGCCCACAGCGCGCCGCGCGCATCGGCTTCGACGATCTCGAGGAAACGCAGGTCCACGCCCGCCGCCTGCCACGCCGGCGCATACGGCAGGTAGGGCGGCGCCACCAGCGCCACGATGCCGCCGGCCTGCGTCAGCCGTGCCAGCGTGGGCAGCAGCAGCGACAGCTCGCCGACACCATCAGCGGGCAACAGCAGTTCGGTCAGCGCAGCGCGCGGCCAGCCACCCTGCGGCAGCAGCGCATCGAGCGACGCATGACCGGTGGGTTCACCGTCGGCCGCCGCCGCCGGCGCACGACCCGCACGCCACACCGTACGCGCCGAAAGCATGGCGTCGATGTCGGGCAGCGCCCCGATGGACGGCGGCACGATGGAAGACAGCGCGCTCATTCCGTGCGCACCAGCCCGCAGTACAGCCCCTCGATGGCGAAGTCCGCGCCCGGCGGCACCTCGATCGGCGCGTAAGCCGGATTGCGCGGCAACAGGCGCAGCCGGGTGCGCGTGCGCTCCAGGCGCTTGATGGTGATCTCACCGTCGATGCGCGCCACCACCACCTGCCCGCTGCGCGCATCGCTGGCGCGCTGCACCGCCACCAGGTCGCCGTCGAAGATGCCGTCGTCGCGCATCGAATCGCCCTTCACCCGCAGGAGGTAATCGGGCTTGCTGGAGAACAGCGCGCGGTCGAGCAGCACGTGGCGCTCCACCCCGGCATCGGCCCCGATCGGCGCACCCGCCGCCACCCGGCCCAGCACCGGCAGCTCAAGGCTGTCATCGCGGACCTTCAGCCGCGTGCCCGGGACGTGGCGCGTGCGCCCTGCCCGACCCGCCGCGGCGGTGTCCTGCACCATGCCCCCGACCACCCGGATCCCGCGGGCCTCGTTGGGCCGCACCTCCAGGTAGCCGGCCTGCTGCAGCCGGCGCACGTGCTTGTGCGCCGCGCAGGCCTGGCGGAAGCCGAAGGCGTCGGCGATCTGCTGCAGCGTGGGCGGCGCGCCCTCGGCCCCGGAATGGGCCTGGATGAAGCCGAGCACGTCGCGCTGTCGGGGAGTGAGGTCGTCGGTCATGGGTAAAAATCTATTTACCTTGGCGGACATAAGCAAGCCCGGCTGTCGGAGGATTCCAGCGCCAAGCGGTCTCAAGGACTGAGAGATGTTGCAGATCAAAGGGTTGGACTGAGTCTCGCGTGCCGGGACACGCGCGACGATACTGGCGGGAACCAAAGCAGTCCCGGGGAGCCGACCCGGCAAGGAAGCTTGCTTGACGACATCGCCGCCCGCCCTGTTCTCGATGGTCCCACCAGGCGTGTTCGGACCGCTGGCCTCCGCCAACCGGGAGCACTATTGGCTGCTACTGTGCCGCCTGTTCGACGAATTCTTCGGTCCGGACGCGCCACCACCGCCCAGCCACGGCTACCCTCGGCGCGAGATCACTTCGGCGATCGAACGCTACCTGCTCGGAGATGATCCCTGGGAGGACGAGGACGGGCAGGCTCCGGACACGCCGCTCACCATCCGCGCCAACGCCATTTACGAACGTTTCCGCCAGGCCGGCTGGCTGCGGCAGGAAAAGCTCGGTGCGCGCGAGATGGCGTCGATGACGCCCACGGTCTCGCAGCTGCTGTCGTTGCTGATCGAGTTCACCGAGCGCGGCCCCACCTTCGTCTCGGCCCGCATCCGCTCGATCGAACTGCAGCTGCAGCAGGTGCTCGAAGGCCGCGCCGGCGGCGACACGCTGGACGAAGCCGCCGACCAGGCCCGCCGGCTGCTGGCCTCGCTGGCCTCGATGAGCCTGCAGGTCCGCGACCTGATGCCGGAGCTGAGCCGCTCGGAAACCACCGCCCAGTTCGCCCGCCAGTGGTTCGAGCGCTACGTCGACCGCTTCTTCATCGGCGACTACGCCGACCTGCACAAGGCCGACCATCCGCTGGCGCGGCGCAGCGCGATCCTGGCGATGGCACGACAGCTCGAGGCCGAACCGCTGCGCGGCCGCCTGCTGGCCTGGTACGGCGAACATGTCTCCGACGGCGACGCGCAGCGCGCCGAGGCGCGACTGCAGCGCGGAGTGCGCCGCCTGCAGGAGCTGGACCGCATCGACGAGTACCTGGCGCGACTCGACGAGGACATGCGCCAGGCCAACCGCCGCGCGCTGGCCTTCCTCGACTATCGCCTGCGCGCGCCCGACCGCCTCGACGTCCTGCTGCGCCGCGCCTGCCGCGGCGTGCAGCGGGCACCGGAGGACGCGCTGCGGATGCCGGTGGCACCGGGCGCGCTGATGGACGAACACCAGCTGCGCCAGCCGCGCCGCAAGCCACGGCCGATCCCGCGCAGCGCCAACAGCATGCAGCGCCCCACGCCCCAACAGCTCGCGCGGCTGGCCCTGCTGCGGCGGATGAAGCGCGCGCGCCTGGTGACCGCCGAGGACATGGCACGCTACGTCGGCCGCCACCTGCCGGCCACGGGCAGCGTGGAGTCATCGCAGCTGGACATCGCCTCGATCCAGGATCTTCGCGCCTACCAGACCCTGCTGACGCTGGCCCAGCGCAGCCGGCGCATCGGCGGCCTGCGCCGCGACGACCCGCTGGGTCGCCTGCTGCACGGCTTCCGCGTCGAGCTGCTCGACGCCGGTGAACCCGGCGACAACGCACACCTGCGCGCACCGCGCTTCGTCATCCACCGCCTCGCGCCACCGCAACGGACCACCGCATGAAACGCAGCTGGAGCACGCTGAGCCAACTCACCAACGGCACGTACACCGAGCAGGACTTCGAGCGCGCGGCCTACCGCCTGGTGACCGAGCAGGTGCTGTACGCCGCCGACCACCGCACGCGCGTGGCCTACCACCTGGTGGAGGAGTTCCTCGCCGACTTCGCCGCGGCACTGTCGCCACTGGGCATCCGCCTGGAGCGCAACGGCAACCACCGTTACATCGTCGCCCTGCCCCGGCACGGCGACGGCACGCCGGTGCGGCTGGACGAAACCCTGCTGCTGCTGGTCCTGCGCCAGCGCTACGACGAGTCCATCCGCCAGGGCCTGGTCGAGGAACATGGCGAGGTCGTGGTGGAACTGCCCGATCTGCAGGAGGCCTACCCCGCGCTGGCAGACCGGCCCATGCCGGAGACCGGCACCCTGCGCATGCTGGCCGCCACGCTGAAGCGCTGGGGCGTCTGCCGCCTGGTCGAGGGCGAGGCCGACGAGCTGCAGCCCTTCCACCTGCTGGTGCGCCCGGCCATCGTCGACATCGTCGGCGAGCAGTGGCTGCAGCGCCTGGACCAGCACACCCTTGGCGACGACGACACCGGCGAAGCCATGGAGGACGACGATGCAACTGCTTGAACGGATGCACCTGCTGCAGTTCTTCCTGTTCGAATCGCAGACGCTGGAGTTCGACCGCACCAGCGCGATCATCGCGCCCAACGGCGCCGGCAAGAGCGCGCTCCTCGACGCGCTGCAGATCGTGTTGCTCGGCGGCGACCGCCGCTACATCCACTTCAATGCCCAGGCCGGCGGCAAGGCGCGTGCGCGCAACATCCGCGACTACTGCCTGGGCGTGTACCGCAGCGGCGACGACGGCCGCAAGCGCCGCACCGCGACCACCTACATCAGCCTGGTCTTCCGTGACCAGGACAGCGGCCTGCCGCTGACCGCCGGCATCGCGCTGGGCGCCTCGATCGACGAGCCCGACCATCGCCAGCACGGCCTGTACCTGCTGCCGGGCGTGGCGCTTGAGCTGGAAGACCACGTCGAACGGATCAACGGCCGCGAGCTGCCGCTGGAGTGGAGCCGCTTCCGCGAGCTTGCCGGGCGGCGCTGCCGCGAGGCCGGCACCAGCCCCGAGTTCCACGCCAGCGGCGAGCGCTTCGTCAAGGACCTGCTGTACCGCCTGCGCGCCGCGCCGGGCGCGCACGCCGACCTCAACGCCTTCCGCAAGGCGTTCCAGAACGCGCTGAACCTGCAGCGGGTGGAGGACGTGGACCTGTTCGTTCGCACGCTGGTGGCCGAGGAGCGGCCAACCGACGTCGCCCGCTTCCGCGCCCTGCTCGACAGCTTCCGCCAGATCAAGGAGCGGATCGAACAGCTGCAGCACCGCATCGAATCGGCGGCCGGGGTCGAGGGGCAATACGGGAGGATCGCCGCGCAGGCGGTGCGCGCGGCCTCCTACCGCGCGCTGGCCGCCGAGTACGAGCGCGACCTGCTGGGCGAACAGGCCGAACAGGCGCAGGAGGACTTCGACGCCGCCACCGTCGCGCTCGCGGCCACGCAGCGCGCGCTGCAGGACGCGCGCGTGCAGCGCGAAAGCCTGCGCGAGGACCACGGCCGCGCGCAGGCGCTACTGCAGGGCAGCCAGGGCTACGGCGGGCAGGCGCAGCTGGACGAGCTGGCCAACCGCGACCGCGACCGCCTGCTGCAGCTGCGTGATGGCCTGCTGCGCGACATCGTGGCCGTGCGCGAGCAGCTGGCTGCGGTCGACCGGCTCGGGCTGCCCACCGTCGACGGCACCGTGCTGGCCCGCGCGCAGGCCGCCTGGACACCCCTGTACGAGGCGCTGGCGGCGCTCGAGGGCGATGCCGCCCTGCCGTGGTCGCCCGAACAGCTGCACGCCCAGGCGCAGGCCGCGGCGGCCGCAGCCGCACCGCTGGTCGCCGCGGTCAACGGCCATGCGCGCGAGCGCCATGCCGCGCACGAAGCCGCGCGCGACCGGCTGGAGGCGTCGCGGCGCAACCTGAAACGCCTGGCCGCCGGACAGGCCGAGCTGGGCGCCGACGCCGTGCGGCTGATGAACTACCTGCAGGACGAAGGCATCACCGCCCGACCGGTCTGCGACCTGGTGCGGGTGGCCGATCCGGCCTGGCAGCCGGCGATCGAGGCCTACCTGCGCAGCAACGTCGAAGCGCTGCTGGTCGCCGAAGCCGACGAGGAACGCGCGACGAAACTCTACCGCTCGCTGCGCGACGGCCGCGCCGTGTACGGCGTCAAGCTGGCGCTGTCCAGCCACGCACGCGCATCACGCAGCGCCGAACCCGCGGCCGGCAGCGTCGCCGCATTGCTGGAAGGCGACAGCCCCGAGGCGCTCGCCTTCCTGCGCCGCCAGCTCGGCGAACTGCGCTGCGTGGACACCGAGGCCGAACTGCTCCGCAGCCGCCAGGGCCTGGCCCGCGACGGCCTGCTTGCCCGCGGCGGCAGCATCGAACGCCTGCGCCTGCCGGCAGCGATCGACCTGAAGATCGGCGCCTCCAGCAGCCGCGAGCGCGCGCGGGCGCTGCGCGAGGATGTCCAGGCCGCCGAGGACGCGCTGCGCCGCATCGAGCCCGAACTCAAGGGCGCAGAGACCTGCGCACGCGGCCTCGCGCGGCTGGCCGATCCGGACGCGCTGGCCCAGGCCCTGCACGACCACGCGCTGGAACATCGCCAGGTCGAAGGCCGCTACCGCAGCAGCCAGGAAAGCCGCGAGGCCGCGCTCGACCCCGACCTGCTGCGCATGAGCGAACGCGTGGCGGCGCTGAAGCGGGAGCTGGACGCAGGCGAAGCCCGCGTCGAAGCCCTGATCAGCGCCGAGGCGCTGGCGCGCAGCGGGCTTGCGCAGAAGGAACGCCTGCTCGAAGGCCTGCAGGCGCAGGAGCAAAACGCCGCACGCAACGCGGTCGACGCCTTCAAGGACGCCGACGTCGACGCCAACCTGGTCGAACGCCACCGCGAAGAGCTCGACCAGAAGCTGCCCTCGCTGGAAGAGCGCGGCGCCGCCTGCGGCAAGCGTGCCCGCGACAACGCCGACCAGCTGCAGAAGCTGCTGCCCGAAGCCTGGAGCGAACTCCAAAAGTACGCCGGCAGCCACGGAGTGGAGCTGCCGTTCGACTCCGGGCAGTGGCGCAAGGCGCGCGATTTCCTGCAGCAGGAGCTGTTCCGCCTGCGCGAAAGCGAGTTGGTGAACTACCAGGCGCAGGCCCGGCAGGCCTACGAAACCGCGGTCGAGACCTTTCGCAGCAACGTCGCCAACACCCTGCACGACAACTTCGTGCGCCTGAAGACGCAGATCGAGGCCCTCAACCGCACCCTGCGCAGCAGCCCCGCGTTCTCCAACAACGAGCGCTACCGCTTCCATTACGAGGTGCTGCCGGAGTACCGCGACCTGCACGGCTTCATCAGGCGCGTGGCCGACCTCGGCGGCGAGGACAACCTGTTCGGCAGCGCCGGCGAGGTCCCGGCCGCGTTCGGCGAGCTGATGGACGAAAGTGCCTCGGCACGCGCGATCGACTCGCCGCTGGACGACTACCGCCGCTTCTTTCACTTCGGCGTGCAGATCCGCCAGGACGAGCGCGTGATCGGCACGCTCGGCGAACGCATGCGCTCGGGCTCCGGCGGCGAGCACCGCGCCCCGCTGTACGTGATCGCCGGTGCCGCGCTGGCGGCCGCCTACGGCAAGTCCGACGCAAGTCCCGGCGGACTCGGCCTGATCCTGCTTGACGAATTCGGCGACAAGATCGACGCCCAGAACGCGCGCGCCACCACCAACTACCTGCGCTCGCTCGGCCTGCAGCTGGTGCTGGCCGCGCCCGACACCGCGCAAGGCACGCTCAGCGGCGTGCTCGACAGCTACATCGAACTGTTCCGCGACGAGGACCTGCTGCAGGCCGAACGCATCGAGGTGAAGGAAGCCGCGCGCGAACTGCTGCTGGGCGATCAGTTCGACCTGCACCCGGAGCTGCTGGCCGAGGAAACGGCCCGGATCGAAGCGCAGCAGGCACCGCCGGCGTGAGCCCGGCGCGCGGCACGCTGGAACGGCTGCTGCGCAAGGGCGAGCGCGCGCGGCTGCGCGGCGACGCATCAGCGGCGTCCCTGCCGATGACGACCGCCGCCAGCGCGAAGGACTACCTGGCGCTGGGCACACTGGCCGAACGCGAGGCCTTCCATGCCGGCATCGCCATGGCCGAGCGCATCGGGGCCGTGAACGTGGAACGCGATCGGCATCGCGGCGACGGCGAACGCCTGCTGCGGATCACGGTGGCCGACCTGGAAGCGCTCGCTGCGCACCTGGGCGTGCAGCTGCTGGATGCCCGTGCCGCGACCGCGGCATTACTGCTGCAGCCGTGGCAGGCGCGCTTCCCGATCCTCGACACAGTGCTGCAGGCCTGGCGCGGCGACCGCACGCTGCGTGGCCACGGCCCCGAGGCCGCCGCCGCCCTGGCCGATGCCGCACGCGCCGTTGCCGCCCTGCAGGACGCCCCCGGCGGCGAACGCATCCTGCGGCGCGAAAGCGTGCGCCTGTTCGACGACAGCAAGCGGCTGGAAAAGCTGACGCCCTGGCTGGAGCTCCTGGTCACCGGCGAGCCCGCCGCGACCGGGCTCGCGCGCGAAGAGGTCTGGTCGGCCATCGGCCTGCGCCGCGAACCGCAGCCGCTGCTGCTGGCCGGCCCTGGCCACGTGGACCTGGACGGCATCGTGCTGCCGCTGGTGCGCCCCTACCTGGGCGTGCCCGTGGACGCCCTGCGCAGCGCGGCCACCAGCGCCGGCTACCTGTTGACGATCGAGAACCTCGCCAGCTTCCACGACGCGGCATCCGATCCCGCCGCCGCGCACGGCCTGTTGCTCTATACCGGCGGCATGCCCTCGCCTGCCTGGCGCCGCGCCTACCGGCGGATCATCGACGGCCTGCCGGCCACCACAGCCCTGTACCACTGGGGCGACATCGACGAGGGCGGCTTTCGTATCGCTGCCGTGCTGGCCGAGGTCGCCTCCAGCGCCGGGCGTGCGCTGCAGCCGTGGCGGATGTCGATGGTGTCGCTGCTGCAGTCACTCGACGATCCCGCGCCCGGCCAGCCGACCGCCTCCACCTTGGCCGCGATGCAGCGCTGGGCGCGGCGCGCCGGCTGGCACAACGTGGCCGCGGACTTGGCGCGCCAGCCGATACAGCTGGAGCAGGAGCGGCTGAAAATTGTGCTGCCGCTGGCTGATGAGCCAGATACGACATCGACTTGAACACGCCTTCGAATGAACTCACCCGGGTGGGGAGGGTTGTACATGGTCATCCGCCGGCAGCGGTGCGCCCTCCGCCGTCTCCACCGCCAGCGGCCGCACGTGTTCCAGCAAGGCCAGCAGCGTCCGCCCCGGCTCCTCCCACGGGATCATGTGCGCGGCGTGCTCGAACCACACCGCGCGCTTGTGCGGCGCCCGCACCTGGTCCAGCCATTCCGCGGTCGGCGCCGAGGGCGTGGTGTAGTCATGGCGGCCAAGGAACATCACCACCGGGATCGGGAACTCGCGCACGCCGCTGAAATCCACCTGCAGGAACTCGTCGAGCACGTGGTCCAGGGTGAACACGTTGCCTGCGAAGAAGGCGCGGCGGTCCTCGCAGTCGTAGTCCGGCGAGAGCAGCGAGGCACCGTAGTAATACTCCTGCTCCGCGTCGCGGTACGCGTTCAGGCCGCCGTAGTGCTGCGGCCACTTGCGCGCAACGATGATGCGCTCGCGGGTGATCGGCGCCTCGCCCGGATAGGGCGCGATCGATTCCAGCTCGGCGATCGCCGCGACATTGCCGTCCGCGCGCGCCCGCTCCAGGCCGTACTCGAAGCTCAGCCGCTCGTTGCGCCGGGTGTCGATGACCTGGCCGATGCCGACGTACGCGTGGAACAGGTCCGGCCGCCGCAGCGCCGCGTGCATCGCCACCACCGTGCCCCAGCTGTGGCCGGCCAGCACCAGCTTCTGCTTGCCGTAGCGCGCGCGCAGGTGTTCAGCCACCTCGATGGCGTCGTCGACGAAGCGGTCGATGGCCATGTCGCCGGCGACCACGTCCGGGTCGTTCGCGCGGTGGGTCTTGCCGGCACCGCGCTGGTCGTAGTGCGCGATGGTGAAGTACTCCTCCACCGGCCGCTGCCACTGCCAGGCGCTCGGCATCGCCGGCGACGACGGCCCGCCGTGCACGAACAGGATCATCGGGTTCGCACGGTCCCTGCCACGCACCTGGATCCACTGGTCGATGCCGCCGATGCGCGCGGCGTACGTGTCCTGCACGCCGTCGGGCGTGACGATGCGCTGCAGGTCGGCGACGACCGCGCGCGCCTTGTCGAAGGATTCGCCGGAAGGACAGGCCGCCTGGCCGTGTGCAAACAGGGGCAGCGCGAGCAGCAGCAGGGCTGCGAACAGTCGCTTCATGGCTTCGATCCCGTGCGATGGAGCGGCAAGCGTACTGCGTCGCCACGCCGTCCACCTATGGCAATGTCTGTCACCCCACCGCACGCGGCGACCAGGCCATGTGCAGGGTGCCGTCCACCTCCGCCTCGACCGCAAAACCGAGCCGCGCATACAGCACCCGCGCCGGGTTATCCGCATAGACCCGCAGCTGCAGCCGCGGATGGGCGCGCCGCACGGCTATGGCCTGCGCCTGTTGAATCGCCCAGCCGCCGATGCCCTGCCGCTGGCGTGACGGCACGATCTGCAGGTCGCGCAGCCCCAGCGCCTCGCCTTCGGGGAGCAGGCGCAGCAGGCCGATGGTCTCGTCGCCGGCGACGATCACCAGGTTCTCCAACTCCGCCCAGCTGGCGCGGAAGCGCTCCGGGTCCCAGGCGATGCCGCGGGCCCGGAGGTAGCAGGCCATGTTGGTGCGGCTGAGGTGTTCGCAGAAGGCGAAGTCGTGCGCGGTGGCGGGGCGCAATAAACTCCGGCGTGCGCCGGCATTCTCAGCGGCAGGTGGTGTCGCCATAAGTGTCGGTGCTGCAGCGTCGGGTCGTGCCGTCACTTTGGCGGTAGGTGGTATTGCCATAGACATCGGTCGTAGCACGGGTCGTCGAGCCATCGCTGTGGCGATAGTTGGTGTTGCCGTAGGCATCCGTCACGGCGCGCGCGCGTCCAGCCACGGCAACCACTGTTAGAAGCCCGCGGCCAATTCACGGGTGAGGTGCGCGGCTGGCATCTCCTTGCATCCACTCGCATTCTGACCGGACCACAGACGTGAGAAATCACCGGAGCCTCGGCTTTCGGCCTTGGCGCGCAAAGGGGCAATGGCGGCGGTAGCCAAAGGAAAATCGGGTGTAATGGTACTGATGGGACCAAGCTCATTCATGACGCGGCAGCGTTGCTGGCTGCGGGCGCAAGGTTGATGTCGTCCGGCACCGGGGCCCCCTGCCCTGCGCGTCCTGCGGTGCCGCACGCATACGGCAAGCAAAGGCCCGACAATGCGTCCCGGCCGCACCCGCTCATGGCCCAGCGGCCACACGGAGTCGAACGCACTTGGACATCCTGAAAATCCTCGGCCTGTTCATCGCCACAGCGCTGGCCGAGATCATCGGCTGCTACCTGCCCTGGCTGTGGCTCAGGCAGGACCGCTCGGCCTGGCTGCTGGTGCCGGCGGCGCTCAGCCTGGCCGCGTTCGCCTGGCTGCTCACTCTGCATCCGCAGGCCGCGGGGCGCGTGTACGCGGCCTATGGCGGCGTCTACATCAGCGTCGCGCTGATGTGGCTGTGGGCGGTGGATTCAGTGCGGCCCACGCTTACCGACTGGGTCGGCGTCGGCTTCTGCCTGGTCGGCATGGGCATCATCATGCTCGGCGCGAGGCCGGCCTGACCGCTCACCGGACCTCGGCCCCGGTCGCTTCTTCGACGGCACCGGACTCGCGGGCCAGGCGACGCGCCTCATCCGCGCCCTTCCGCTCGCTGTAGCGATCAACCAGGTAATCGCTGCGCCCGCGTATCAGCAGGGTGAACTTCACCAGCTCCTCCATGACGTCCACCACGCGGTCGTAGAACGGAGACGCGCGCATGCGGCCGGCGTCGTCGAACTCCTGCCAGGCCTTGGCCACCGACGACTGGTTGGGGATCGTCACCATCCGCATCCAGCGCCCCAGCACGCGCAGCGCGTTGACCACGTTGAACGACTGCGAGCCGCCGCAGACCTGCATCACCGCCAGCGTCCGGCCCTGCGTCGGCCGTACGCTGCCGTCCTCGAGCGGCAGCCAGTCGATCTGGTTCTTGAACACGCCGGTGATCGTGCCATGCCGTTCGGGCGACACCCACACCTGGCCTTCCGACCACTGCGACCACTCGCGCAGCTGTCGGACCTTGGGGTGGTCGCGGTCGACGCTGTCCAGCAGCGGCAGGCCGTGGGGATCGAACACCCGGGTTTCGGCGCCGAGGTGCTTCAGGATGCGCTCGGCCTCCAGCGCCAGCTTGTGGCTGAAGGACTGCGGCCGGAGCGAGCCGTACAACAACAGGATGCGGGGCCCGTGCGCGTCGGCGCCGGTACCGAGGACGTCGCGCCGCGGGGCCGGCAACAGGCCGGTCGCCAGATGGGGGAGGTCGGGGAGTTGAGGTGCTTGCTGCTCGTTATTCATTCGACTATTCTAGAATAATGGAAACGGCACAGGCAATCGCGGCGCTTACGGCGCTGGGCCACGCGACCCGGCTCGCGGCCTTCCGGCTGCTGGTCGAAGCCGGCCCCGACGGCCGCATGGCCGGCGAAATCGCCGAGGCCCTCACCGTGCCCGGCGCCACTCTGTCCTTCCATCTGAAGGAACTCGTGCACGCGGGCCTGGTCGAGAGCGAAAACCGCGGCCGTAATGTCTGCTACCGCGCCAGGTTCGATGCCATGAACGGGCTTGTCGCCTACCTGACCCACAACTGCTGCGCGGACTCGTCGCACGAAGCCTGCGCGCCGGGCACGGCGGTTGGCCGCGCCTGCTGATCGCAACAACTGCCCATTCCCACCGTCTGGATCCAACCGATGAAACGTCGCGTCCTGTTTCTTTGCACCGGAAACTCGGCCCGCAGCGTGCTGGCCGAGGCCACGCTTCGCGCGTGGGCCGGCCACCGCTTCGAGGTCTTCAGCGCCGGCAGCCAGCCTGCCGGCACGGTCAACCCGTACGCGCTGGGCCAACTGGCGGCCGACGGCATCGCCACTGCCGGGCTGCGCAGCAAGTCCTGGGACGAGTTCGCCTCCGCGGATGCGGCACCGATGGATCTGGTGGTGACGGTGTGCGACTCGGCCGCGGCCGAGGCATGCCCGATCGTATTCGGAGACTTCCTGCGCACGCACTGGGGCTTGCCGGATCCGGCGGCGGTCGAAGGCGACGATGATGCGAAGCGCGAAGCCTTCAGCCAGGCCCACCGCATCGTCAAGGCGCGCCTGCAGGCGCTGTTGGCGCTGCCGGCCGATGTCTGGGATGACCGTTCGTCCCTGAAGCAGGCGCTCGACCGCATCGGCTTCGTGGAAGCCGACGACGAGGCGGCCGACATGGCCGAGGCGATACCTCCAAAGCCCAAGGCCTGACCCATGCTGACGGCACTGCTGATCTTCGTCGCCACGATCGTGCTGGTGATCTGGCAGCCGAAAGGCCTCGGCGTCGGCTGGAGCGCCACCTTCGGCGCGGTACTCGCACTGCTGACCGGCGTGGTGGATCTGTCAGACATCCCGACGGTCTGGGGCTTTGTCTGGAACGCCACCTTCACCTTCATCGCGGTGATCATCATCAGCCTGCTGCTGGATGAAGCCGGATTTTTCGAATGGGCCGCGCTGCACGTGGCGCGCTGGGGCAAGGGCAGCGGACGCAGGCTGTTCGCGTTGCTCGTGCTGCTGGGCGCGGCGATGGCGGCGCTGTTCGCCAACGACGGCGCAGCGCTGATCCTGACCCCGATCGTGATCGCCATGCTGCTGGCGCTGCGCTTCAGCCCCGCGGCCACGCTGGCCTTCGTGATGGCGGCCGGCTTCATCGCCGACACCGCCAGTCTTCCGCTGGTCGTTTCCAACCTGGTCAATATCGTTTCGGCGGATTACTTCGATATCGACTTCGCCGCGTACGCATCGGTCATGGCACCGGTCAACTTGGTCTCCGTCGCGGCGTCGCTGGGCATGCTGATGTGGTTCTTCCGTCGCGACATCCCGGACCGCTATGAGCTTGCCGAACTGAAGGAGCCGCGCTCGGCGATCGTCGACACCACGACCTTCAACGCCGGCTGGGCGGTGCTGGCCCTGCTGCTGGTGGGCTTCTTCGGGCTGGGGCGGATCGGCGTCCCCATCAGCGCGGTGGCAGGCGCCGGCGCCCTGCTCCTGCTGGGCGTGGCGGCACGCGGGCACCGGATATCGACGCGAAAGGTGATCAGGGAGGCACCGTGGCAGATCGTGGTGTTCTCGCTCGGCATGTACCTGGTGGTCTACGGCCTGCGCAACCAGGGTCTGACCGACCATCTTGCGGAGGTGCTGGACCTGTTCGCCGGATACGGCGTGTGGGGCGCGACATTCGGGACCGGCCTGCTGATCGCCCTGCTGTCCTCGATCATGAACAACCTGCCGACGGTGCTGGTCGGCGCGCTCTCCATCGACGCCAGCCACGCCGAAGGCAGCGTGCGCGAGGCGATGGTCTATGCCAACGTGATCGGCAGCGACCTGGGCCCGAAGTTCACGCCGATCGGAAGCCTGGCCACCCTGCTCTGGCTGCACGTGCTGGCGCGCAAGGACGTCCGGATCACCTGGGGCTATTACTTCAGGGTCGGGGTGGTGCTGACGCTTCCGGTGCTGCTGGTCACGCTGGCGGCCCTGGCGCTGCGCCTGGGTTGAGCGGCGGCCGCGCTGGCCAGTAAAAACGCCACCGGCGCACAATCCCCTGACACCGACCCACGAGGACACTCCCATGCAAGTCAAAGCCTACGGCGCCCATGCCGGCGACAAGCCACTGGAACCCATCGATATCACCCGTCGCGCCCCCGGCGTGGGCGACGTACAGATCGACATCGCCTTCTGCGGCGTCTGCCACTCCGACCTGCACCAGGTGCGTGCGGAATGGGCGGGCACGGTGTTCCCCTGCGTGCCGGGCCATGAAATCGTCGGCCGCGTGTCGGCGGTGGGCGACGCGGTGTCGGCGTTCAAGGTCGGCGACCTGGTCGGCGTCGGCTGCATCGTCGACAGCTGCAGGACGTGCGGAGAGTGCGAGGACGGCCAGGAGAACTATTGCGACGGCATGGTTGGCACCTACAACTCGCCCACGCCCGATGCACCTGGCCACACCCTGGGCGGCTACTCGCAGCAGATCGTGGTGGACCAGCGCTACGTGCTGCGCGTGCGCCACCCCGAGGACCAGCTGGCCGCGGTGGCGCCGCTGCTCTGCGCCGGCATCACCACCTGGTCGCCGCTGCGCCACTGGAAGGTCGGTCCGGGGCAGAAGGTCGGCGTGGTCGGCATCGGCGGGCTCGGCCACATGGGCATCAAGCTCGCGCACGCGCTGGGCGCGCACGTCGTCGCGTTCACCACCTCCGAATCCAAGCGGGACGCGGCGCTGGCGCTGGGCGCGGATGAAGTGGTGGTCTCGCGCAACCCCGGCGAGATGCGCGCGCACCGCAAGAGCTTCGACTTCATCCTCAACACCGTGGCCGCGCCGCACAACCTCGACGCGTTCCTCGCCCTGCTCAAGCGCGACGGCGCGATGACCCTGGTCGGTGCGCCCGCCACGCCGCATCCGTCGCCGAACGTCTTCAGCCTGATCCTGAAGCGACGCTCGCTGGCCGGTTCGCTGATCGGCGGCATTCCGGAAACGCAGGAAATGCTGGATTTCTGCGCCGAGCACGGGATCGTCGCGGACATCGAGATGATCCGCATGGAGGAGATCAACGACGCCTACGAGCGCATGCTCAAGGGCGACGTGAAGTACCGCTTCGTCATCGACAGCGCGACGCTGGGGGGCTGAGTCCGCGGCGCGGGCGCGGGGGCCCGGTGGCGGCCCCCGTGACTAAAGGCCGGTGAGCCCGGCGCCCGCTGCCGCTACAGTTTCCCGCTGCAGGCGCCCCACCGCGGCGCGAAAGGAAGTCCCGATGTTGAAGCGTTGCGCACTGGTGGCCGGCCTGGCCCTCCTCAGCGGCTTGGCCGTGGCAAACGAGCCCGTTGACCTGGACATGGTCAGCCGGATCCGCCAGGAGGCCTTCCACAACTCCCAGGTGATGGCGACCTTCAGCCACCTCACCGAAAACATCGGCGCGCGCCTGACCAACTCCCCGCAGATGGCCGAGGCCAATGCCTGGACCCGCGGCAAGTTCAACGAATGGGGCCTGGCCAAGGTCCACGACGACGCCTTCGACGACTTCGGCCGCGGCTGGGAGTTCAGCTCCGCCAGCGTGGAAATGCTCAGCGACCGCGCGCAGCAGCTGCACGCCCTGCCCAAGGCCTGGACCCCCGGCACCAACGGCCCGGTGGAAGGCGAGCTGGTGCACGTCGAGATCAAGAAGCTGGCCGACATCGAGGACTACCGCGGCAAGCTGGGCGGCAAGATCCTGCTGTTGGGCGAGGCGCGTGAATACAAGCGCGGCACCGAGCCGGACTCGCACCGCCACGACGCCACCTCACTGGAGGGCCTGCAGCAGTTCACGGTGCCGAAGACCGCGGCCGCCGACCGTGCCAAGCGGGTCAAGGAGTACGCCGAGCGCCAGGAGCTCAACCGGGCGGTCAATACTTTCTTCGCCGAGGAAGGCGCCCTGGCCGCGATCAGCATCAGCAGCTGGGACAACGGCATCATCCGCGTGGCCGGTGGTGGCTCGCGCAAGGCCGGCGAACCGGTGGGCATCCCGGAGCTGGCGATGATCGCCGAGCACTTCAATCCGCTGGTGCGCGCGCTCAAGGCCGAGCAGACCGTGCGCCTTCGCGTGAACGTCGATGCGCGCTTCATCGACGAGGCCAACCAGCCCGGCTACAACACCATCGCCGAGATCCCCGGGCGCGGGCGCAAGGCCGCCGAGATCGTCATGCTCGGTGCGCACATGGATTCCTGGCACACCGGTACCGGCGCCGCCGACAACGCCGCCGGCGTGGCGGTGATGATGGAGGCCATGCGCATCCTCAAGGCGGTCGGCGCGAAGCCCGAGCGCACCATCCGCGTCGCGCTGTGGAGCGGCGAGGAGCAGGGCCTGGTTGGCTCGCAGGACTACGTCGCGCGCAAGTTCGCCAAGTACCCCGAGCCCACCGACCCTGCGCAGAAGGCCCTGCCGGCCTCGCTGCGCGAGCCGACCGGCGCGCTGCAGAAAATGCCCGACTACGAGCGCTTCTCGGTCTACTTCAACATGGACAACGGCTCCGGCCGCTTCCGCGGCATCCATGCCCAGGAGAACCTGGCGGCGATGCCGATCTTCGAGGCCTGGCTCAAGCCCTTCCACGACGTCGGCGCCACCACCGTCGCCACCCGCAACACCGGCAGCACCGACCACATCGCCTTCGACCGCGTCGGCCTGCCCGGCTTCCAGTTCATCCAGGACCGGCTGGACTACTTCACCAACGTCCACCACACCCACCTGGACACCTGGGACCACGTGGAGCCGGAAGACCTGAAGCAAGCCGCGGCCATCGTCGCCTCGTTCGCGTACCACGCCGCGATGCGCGAAGAGCGCATGCCCCGCAAGTCCCTCCCGACCCCGAAATAGTCCCCGTAGGAGCTACAGCTGCGACCCGCACCCTTGGGGAAACCCCGGTCGCAGCTATAGCTGCTCCTACTGCGGGTCGGGCACCGATCAGCTTCCGGCCTGGTACTGCTTTTCCTCGACGAACGCGGAGCCGGACAGGCGATTGATCTCGTTCTTGATCGCCACGCGCTCGCCGTTGCGCACGGCCACCGCGCGCGCAAGTTCGATGAATTCGTGGTCGAAGGCCTTGGCCGCCTCCCTGGCGCGGAGGCCGTCCTGCACGTCCCACATCAGCTCATTGGCCACTTTCAGCCGGTCGTAGCATCCGGCGAGTTCCGGCTGCGCGTCGACCAGCGCGCGCCAGATCGGCCGCAGTCCACCCAGTTCGGTTTCGACATGCGCGCGCTTGGCAGCGTCACCGATCCGCTCGTGTTTGATCTGCAGGATCGAGATCTTGTCGGCCAGCTCGCCGACCGACACCGGCACGTTGATGGTCTGCATGGGGCGCTCCGTCCGTTCGATGGCGGCCATCGTGGAACGCCGGTGCGCGCGAGGCAAGCGGCCAGCCGAAACGATGCATGCGCTACACTCGAATGCACCCCTGCGCCGGTATGGATGCCATGACAGCACTCGCCCCGCCACTGCTGTTCATCAGCGCGGCATTCGCGCTGCTCGCCCCGTCCTCCGCCTTCGCCCAGGCGCGCACCCCGCCCGAGCCGCAGTGCCTGGACGCACGCGAAGTGCGCGAAGTGTTCCAGTCCGACGAGCGGACCCTGGCGATGGTGCAGTCCGATGGCCGGCGCTTCCGCGTCGGGTTGGGCGCGGACTGTGCCGGCGCCACCGATACCGGCAATGCGCGGCTGCTGGCCGCCGATGGCTGGATGTGCGGCACCGGCAACGAATACGTGGCGATGGATGAGCGGAGCTGCCCGGTCAACGAGGTCGAACCGATCACCTCCGCCGAATATGCCCGGCATGCGCGCGCCAGCCAAACCGGCGCCGACGGCAGCACCACGCTGGCGACGGTCGTGGTCAAGGGCGAGCGCCGGCACGGGTTTGCGGCCTCGCACAGCTATTGCTTCAACCCCCGGCACGTGCGCGGCTGGTCCGAGGATCCCAAGGGCGTGGTGGTGGAAGTGAATCCGCGTCGCTCGGGCGGCAACCGCTACTACCGCGTGGAACTGATGCGGTCCTGCCCGCATCTTGCCGGTCCGGTCGAGGCCGCCTTCCACTCGGGCATGGGCATCGGCCTGATCTGCGGGAATCCGGGTGACGACATCAGGACCGGGACCCGCGGCGGCGGCGGCATCGCGATGGACAGCGGCCGCGGCCTGCCCCTGGCGGCGGCCAGCGGCAGGCATCCGGACTTCCTGATGACCGGGTCCGACCAGCTTCAGATCCTGGGTGCCAAATTCGGCTGCCCGATCCGCGCGGTCTATCCGATGGACGACGCCAGCTGAACCTGCGACAGGCAGGCATGACGCCGCTTGAACGTCTCCCCGTGGACACTGCCCACAGCGGGCCGGGTGCCCGCGACTTCCCCCGATGGAGACATTCCCATGACCCGATCCACCACAGGCCCCGCGAGCGAGGAATTCCGCGACGTGGCGCGCGATGCGATGAAGCTGGGTGGCCGCTGCGTCGGCGCCGTCCGCGACTGGCTGGGCGAGAAGCGTGAAGAGTTCAACATGGGCCGCGCGGCAGGCGGTGCTGGTGCTGGCGCTGCCGGTGCCGGCGTGACCGTGCACGGCTACCGCGGCATCGGCCCGCGAGGCTACCGCCGCGACGACGGACGCGTGCGCGAGGACGTCTGCGATGCCCTCACCGACAGCGATGCCCTGGACGCCAGCGACATCACCGTCACCGTGCAGGACGGCGTGGTGAAACTCGCCGGCAGCGTTCCACACCGGATGATGAAGCGACTGGCCGAGGACCTGGCCGATGACTGCGGCGGCGTGCGCGACGTGGAAAACGCGCTGCGGGTCGGCCCGCCGCCGTCGGTTGGCGCCGCATCCACCACCAGCGGAGCATCCGGACCCTCGGCGAACCTCTAGCGACCAAAAGCCCGCGACCCTGCGACCATCGCGGCTTTAGCCGCTCCCACGGGCGGTGGCTTCCGCAGGAGTCAGTTGGTGGCCGCGGCCTGCTTCTGCCCGGCGATGAACGCACGGATCTCGTCGTCGAGCACCGGCAGCGGCACCGAGCCCAGGCGCAGGATGGTGTCGTGGAACGCCTTCTGGTCGAAGCCGGTGCCCAGTTCGCGCTCGGCCTCGGCGCGCAGGTCGCGGATGGTCTTGTAGCCGATGTAGTACGACAGCGCCTGCCCCGGCCACGAGATGTAACGGTCGACCTCGTTGACGATGTCGTGCCGCGCCAGCGCGGTATGGCTTGCCAGGTACTCGATCGCCTGCTCGCGGCTCCAGCCGTACTCGTGGATGCCGGTGTCGATCACCAGCCGCGCGGCGCGCCACATCTCGAAGGTGAGCCGGCCGAAGTCCTCGTACGGCGTCTCGTAGATGCCCATCTGCGTGCCCAGCCACTCGGTGTACAGCGCCCATCCCTCGCCGTAGCCCGAGAAGTACGTCCTTGCCCGGAAAGCCGGGCGCTCCGGCGCCTCCAGCGAGAGCGCCGCCTGCAGGCTGTGGCCGGGCGAACATTCGTGCAGCACCAGCGCCGGCAGGTTGTACAGCGGCCGCGACGGCAGGTCGTAGGTATTGAACCAGCACGCGTCCAGGCCACCACGGCCGGCGGTGTAGTTGGGCGCGATGTCGTCGGCCACCGGCAGGATGGTGAAGCGGTAGCGCGGCAGCGTGCCGAGCACGTGCTTGAGCTGGCCGTCGACCTTCTTGGCGACCCAGGCCGCGGTGGCCAGGAGTTCGCGCGGCGTCTTCGCGTAGAACGCCGGATCCGAGCGCAGGTAGGCCAGGAACTCCTCGAACGTGCCCTCGAAGCCGGCGCGCGCCATCACCTCGCGCATCTCCGCCGAGATCCGCGCGACCTCGGCCAGTCCCAGCTCGTGGATCTCGCGCGGATCCATGTCGCGGGTGACGTACTCGCGGATCTGCGTGCGGTAGAACGCAGCGCCGTCGGGCAGCGCGCTGGCCGCGATGCTGGTGCGCGTGCGCGGGAGGTAGTCCTCGCGCATGTAAGCGAGCAGATGGCGGTAGGCCGGCACCACCTCCTCCAGCACGACCCGCCTGCCCTCGTCACGCAGCCGCGTGCGCGCGGGCTCGGGCACCGAGGACGGGATGGCGTCGAAGGCGGCGAGAATGGGATTTCCCGCGTCCTCGAGCGTGTAGCTCTCGATCGTGTTGTCGCGGTCGTCCAGCGATGCCCGCGGCACGCTCCAGCCGCGGGCCAGCCCGCGCTCCATGTTGTCGATGTGTTCGCGGAAGTGGCGCGGCAAGTCATGCAGGCGGCTGATGTAGCTGCGCCAGTCGGACTCTTCACGCCAGGGTTCGCGCGGGGCGAAGCCGGTCCAGAAGAAGGTGTCGCTGTTGAACGGCGCCTCCCAGGTGCGGCGCACGGCGTTCGAATGGTCGGCTTCGATGGTGGCGCGGAACACGGCGAGGTTGACCCGGTCCTCGCGCGAGAGCGTATCGACCGGGATCGCATCGAGCTTTGCCAGCGTGTCCGCCCAATACGCGGCGCGGCGCTCCCAGGTCTCCGGAGTGTTCGATGGCAGGTGGCCAGGTGCACGCCAGCGCCCGTCGACGAGTGCATAGCCGTATTCCCGCTCGTTCCACTTGCCGTGGGCGTCGAACAGCGCATGCAGCGCGCCTGCGGGCGTATCGGCGGCGGGCGCGCCGGTCGCGGCCGTTGCCGGCGGCGCCGGGTCCGTGCCGGGCTCCTGTGCGGGCGCGCCCTGGGCAGAGCCCGCGCAGGCGAGCAGCGAAACAGCTAGCAGCGCGGTAACGCGCAGGTGGTTGGCACCCCTGGAAAGCATGCGCCGGTCTCCTTCGATGGGACCGGGAGTATGCCCAATCCACGCCGGGCCGACCGCCGGCCACGCCCGCCACGCGCGCGCGCCGTGGCGATCAGGGCGCAGCGCCGGCAGTCCACGCACGCGCCCTGTGGCCAGGCAGCGCGCCGCCAGCGCAGGCGATCCAGCTCCTGTCCGGGCCCAGCTCGCAGCCACCGGTGAACGCCGAGAACGCGGGCAGGATGGCCTGGTGCGCCTCCAGCGCGAGCGCCGGATGGCGGCCCGGAAGACCCGGCAGACGCACCACCGGATGCACGTGGCCGCAGATCACGTAGCCCGTCGCCCGATCAAAGCCGGCCGGATCGCTGTCGGGGCCGGCCACTGGCACGTGGCGGAAGCGGAATGGCCCATCGCGCACATCATCGGGCAGGCACACGATGCCGACGGCCTCAGGCGCGAGGCTGCGATCGTGGTTGCCGGCAACCACGCTGGCCACGACGCCGGGGTGCGCGGCGAGCAGCGCGCGCCAGGCGGCCTCCACGCGCGGATGGCGGCGGCCGTGCAGGAAGTCGCCCAGCACCCACAGCTCGCGGGCCGCGGTGGCACGCAGCAGCGCGTCCAGGCGCGCGAGGTCGTGGCCGGTGCCGCCGGTGGGCACGGGGATGCCGGCCGCGCGCAGGATGTCGCCCTTGCCCAGGTGCAGGTCGGCGATCAGCAGGCGCCCGCGTGCCGGCCAGTACAGCGCGCGCTCCGCGTGCAGGCGCATCGGCTCGCCGGCGATGCGCAGGTCGGCGACATCGCCCATGGCTTCATCCATGGCGCTTCTCGAGCTGCCCGGCCGCGCGCCGCACGCGCGTTCGCCAGTCCTCGGTGCTGAGCTGCCCGCGCAGGGAATCGGCCCACAGCGGGAAGGCCAGCGGCGTCAGGCCGCGGGGCCGGTGCAGGTCGAGCCGGCGCCCGCGGCAGCGTTCCAGCGCCTCGCCCAGCCGGCGGATCTCGAGCTGCGCTTCCAGCACCTCGCGCTCCGCCTGGGCCAGCAGCACGTGGTCGGGATCGTGGCGGCGCAGCACGTCGTACAACAGGCCGCTGGAGGCCTGCAGCTGGCGCAGCGAGCGGATCGCGCGCCCCGGGAGCGACGGCGGCAGCAGCCCGGCCACGCGCGCGATCTCGCGGAACTGCCTGCGCGCCAGCTCGGCCAGGTTGAGGCTGGCGTTGAGGTCGTCCAGCAGGCGATCGGGCGCGAGCATGCGTTCCAGCAGCGCCGGGTCGGGCCAGGCCTCGGCCTGCGCGTTCAGCACCAGGCCGTAGTCGTTCACCGCCCAGGCGAAGGTGTTGGGCGCCTCGCGCGCCCAGCGCAGGGCGAGCAGCGGCGCCAGGCCTTCGTGCACCGAACGGCCGGCGAAGGGAAAGACGAACAGGTGCCAGCCCTGCCGGGTCTTCGCCGCCTCCACCAGCAGGGTGTCGGGCGTGGGCAGCGCCGAGAGCTTCGACTGCAGCGCGAGCAGCGGTGCCAGCGCGCGCATCTCCGGACTCGCAGCGGGCTGCCCGAGGATCGCCTCGACCTCCGCGGCCAACTCGCTCGACAGCGGCATGCGCCCGCCCTGCCAGCGCGGCACGGCGCCGTCGCTGCGCTTGGCGATGCGCACGTAGGCGGTCATGTCCTTCAGCTGCACCAGCTCCAGCGTGCGGCCGGCGAACTGGAACCTGTCGCGCGGCCGCAGGCGCGAGACGAACGCCTCCTCGACCGTGCCCAGGTGGCCGCCCTTGAGGAAGCGCACCTGCACGCCGCCGTCGCTGGTGATGGTGCCGATCGACAGCCGGTGGCGGAAGGCGACGCGGCGGTCGTGCACGCGATAGACGCCGTCGTCGTCGCGCAGCACCCGGCGGTAGTCGGGATAGGACTCCAGCGCGCTGCCGCCGCGCACGATGAAATCGAGCACGGCCTGCCAGGCGGCGTCGGGCAGTTCGGCGAAGGCATGGGTGCCGCGGACTTCGGCGAGCAGCGCGTCGGGTTCGAAGCCGCCGCCCAGCGCGAGGGTGACGCAGTGCTGGGCCAGCACGTCGAGCGACAGCCGCGGCGGCGGACGTGATTCGATGCGTCCGGATGTCAGCGCCCTGCGCGCCGCGGCGTACTCGGCCAGTTCCAGCGCGTGCGTCGGCACGCAGACCACGCGCCCGGCTTCGCCCGGCCGATGCCGCGCCCGCCCGCCGCGCTGCAGCAGCCGCGCCATGCCCTTGGGGCTGCCGACCTGCAGCACCTGGTCTACGGCGGGGAAGTCGACGCCGAGGTCGAGGCTGGAGGTGGCGACCACGCAGCGCACGCTGCCGTCGCGCAGGCCGGCCTCGGCGGCGGCGCGCAGCGATGCATCGAGCGAGCCGTGGTGGAGCGCAAGCGTGGACGGATCATCCAGCCACACCGATTGCAGCGCGCGATGCCAGAGTTCGGCCTGCGAGCGGGTATTGGTGAACAGCAGGCTGCTGCGGGCGCGCTGCAGCACGGCGGCGACGCGTTCGAGCTGCGACAGGCCGAGATGGCCCGCCCAGGGGAAGCGTTCGCCCTCGCCGGGCAGCAGGGTCTCGAGGGTCATCTTCCGCCGCCGCGGCGCGGACAGGATGGCCGACGCCGGCGCGTGCGGGAGCAGCACGTCGCGGGCTTCGTCGAGGTTGCCCAGCGTTGCCGACAGGCCCCAGGTGCGCGCGGCCGGGGCCAGCGCGCGCAGCCGCGCCAGGCAGAGCTGCAGCAGCACGCCGCGCTTGTTGCCGAGCAGTTCGTGCCACTCGTCGACGACCACCGCGCGCACGCCGGACAGGATGTCGCCGGCATCCGGGTACGACAGCGCCAGCGCGAACGATTCCGGCGTGGTGACCAGCACGTCGGCCAGGCCCTTGCGCGCGAGCCGGCGATCGCGGGCGCCGGCGTCGCCGGTGCGCATGGCCACGATCCAGGGCACGCCGAGTGCGTCGATCGGCTCGCGCAGCGCGCGCACGGTGTCCACGGCGAGCGCGCGCAGCGGGGTGATCCAGAGCAGGCGCAGGCGCGGCGGCGTGGACGCGGACGCGCGCTTCGGCGCCGGCACATCACCCAGGCGCAAAGCTTCCAGCAGCGGCCCGCCGGCAGCGGCCAGGGTCTTGCCGCTGCCGGTCGGCGTGACCAGCAGCCCGGACTCGCCGCGCAGGTAGCGGCGCCAGGCTTCGCGTTGGAATGTTGCGGGACGCCAGCCCTGGGCCGTGAACCATGCGATGAGGGCTGCGTCGGCGCGGCCGCGGCCAACGTTCGCGCCGGACCCGCGGATGGCGCTGCCCGCCGCCATCACCGCGCCAGCGCCCGCAGGCTGTCGAGCCGGTCGGCTTCGCTCGCGGGCTTGTCCTCGCGCCAGCGCAGGATGCGCGGGAACCGCACGGCGATGCCGGACTTGTGGCGCGCGGAGCGGTTCACGCCCTCGAAGCCGAGTTCGAACACGTGCACCGCCTCCACCGAGCGCACCGGTCCGAAGCGCTCCAGCGTGTGCGCGCGGATCCAGCGGTCCAGGCGCAGTATTTCGGCGTCATCAAGACCCGAGTAGGCCTTGGCCACCGGCACCAGCGCGTCGCCATCCCACAGGCCGAAGGTGTAGTCGGTGAACAGCGTGCTGCGCCGGCCGTGGCCGGACTGGGCGTAGATCAGCACCGCGTCGATGCTGAGCGGATCGACCTTCCACTTCCACCAGTCGCCGCGCTTGCGGCCATGGCGGTAAGGCGAGTCGGCGCGCTTGAGCATCAGGCCTTCGACGCCGCGGCCGCGGGATTGTTCGCGCAGCGTGGCGGCGTGGGTCCAGTCGTCGGCGGGGACGCTGGGAGAAAGCGCGATGCGGCCGGTGCCGGAATCGGGAATCAGCTCCGCCAGCAGCGCGCGGCGCTCGTGCAGCGGGCGCGTCCTCAGGTCTTCGCCCTCAAGCTCCAGCAGGTCGTAGGCAAGCACGCGGGCGGGGGCGGCGGCGAGCGACTTCGGACCGGGCTTGAGCCGCTGGATGCGGGTCTGCAGGGCGCTGAACGGCATCGGATCCGCTTCACCCGGCTGCCAGGCGAGCAGTTCGCCATCGATCACGCAGTCGCGCGGAAGCAGCGCCGCGGCGGCTTCGACTTCGGGGAAGCGTCCGTCCATGCGCTCCTCGCCACGCGACCACAGAGCGACGTCACCCTCGCGCCGGATCAGCTGCAGGCGGATGCCGTCCCACTTCCACTCCAGCAGCCACTCTTCGATCGGACCAAGCGCGTCCGGCGCGACCTCCAGCGACGACGCCAGGAAGAAGGGATACGGTAGCGCGGCGTCGCCGGCCTGCGGCTCCGCGGAAAGCAGGCCTTCGAGGAAGGCGGCGCTCGGCGTCCAGCGGCCGAGCATGCGCTGCGCGATCAGGGCGATGTCGACGCCCGACAGTTCGGCGAGCGCCTGCTGCACCAGGCCCTGCGACACGCCCACGCGCAATGCGCCGGTCAGCAGCTTGTTGAATACCAGGCGTTCGCGGAACACGAGGCTGCGCCACGCGCCGACGACCACCGCGCGGCGTGCTTCAGGCTCGGCGTTGGCGATCGGCGCCAGGCGATATTCGACCCAGTCGGCGAGGCCGGCCTCTTCCGCGGGGCCACCATTGCTGCCACTGTCGCGGCCGGTATCGACCGCGTCATGGCTCTGTCCACGGGCGTCGCTCCCGTGGTCGACGGGCGGGTCGTCCAGCAGCAGGGCCAAGGTCTCAGCCAGATCGCCGACCTGGTGATGGCAGGCCTCGACCAGCCAGTCAGGCGTGCCGCTTTCTTCACCGATCCAAGCGCGCAACTCGCCGGTGCCGGCGATCTTCGCGCGCGCGCCGCCGACCTTGCCGCCGGCCAGCAGCCATAGCGCCCATGCGGCATCGCGCGGCGGCGCATCGCGGAAGTAGGCGACCAGCGCACGGCGCTTGTCGCTCGTGCCGGTGCTGCGGTCGAGCCGCTCGTAAAGGGCGGCGAAGCGGCGCATCAGTCGTCCTCGCCGTAGTCCGTGGCGAACACGCCGGTGTCGATGCCGCGTTCGTTGAGCACGCGCACCAGCGCGTCGGTGTTGCCGTGGGTGGCGATCACCCGGCGCGCGCCGGTCTCGTGCGCGGTGCGCAGCAGCGCCGGCCAGTCGGCATGGTCGGACACGACGAAGCCACGGTCGTAATTGCGCCGGCGGCGATTGCCGCGGATGCGCATCCAGCCCGAGGCGAAGCCCTGCTGCGCGCGCCTGAACCGGCGGATCCACGGGCTGCCCGCCGCCGATGGTGGCGCGATCACCAGTTCGCCGGCGAAGTCCGAGCCGCGCGCCTCGTCGGCGACGCGGCGGGTATCGAGCATCGCCACGCCGGCCTGGCGATAGACCTGCACGCCGGCGTCGATCGCGCCGTGCACGAACGCCGGCCGATCGGTATGTGCCGCAAGTTCGGCCAACACGCGCTGCGCCTTGCCCAGGGCGTAGCAGTACAGGATCGCGGCTTCGCCATTGCCGGCGCACTCTTCGCGCCACTCGACCATGTCGCGCGCGACATCCGTCGTCGCTGGCCAGCGATAGATCGGCAGGCCGAAGGTCGACTCGGTGATGAACACGTCGCAGGGCACGACCTCGAACGGCAGGCAGGTTGGATCCGGATCGCGCTTGAAGTCGCCCGACGCCACCCAGACCTCCCCGCCCGCCTCGATCCGCACCTGGGTCGAGCCCAGCACGTGCCCGGCCGGGTGGAAGGACACCAGCGCACCGCCGACGGCTGCACGCTCGCCGAGCGCGTGCACGCGGTAGTCCTGCTCGCCCAACCGCCACTGCAGGATCGGCAGCCCCTGCTCCGCAACGTGGTAGATGCCCATGCCCGGACGCGCATGATCGCCGTGGCCATGGGTGATCACCGCGCGCGGCACCGGCCGCGAGGGATCGATGTGGAAATCGCCGGCGGGGCAGTACAGCCCTTCGGGCGTCGAAACCACCAGATCACCCCGGGCCACTGCGCGCTCCGCTCAGCGCAGGTCGACGTCGCCGACCTTGTCGCTGTATTCCTTCTTCGGATCCATGCCCAGCAGCATCTTCACGCCGGCGACCATGCTGGAGGCATCGATCCAGACCTCGGCGTCCTCCGCATCCAGGCGCAGCAGGCGCAGCTTGGGATCGTCCTTGCCCTGGTACCAGGCGCCGACGAAGGGATTCCACAGCCGCTCGACCACGGCGCGGTCGGTGTCCACGCGCAGGGCGCCGCGGATGCTGGCAAACAGGTCGTGGCCCTTGGATGCGAAGCCGGCGATGGCGCGGCCGCTGCCGGAACCCAGCTGCTTCACCAGCAGGTTGTCGGCCGAGGTGAAGAACCAGATCGGCGCGCGCCGCTCTTCCGCCATCCCGGTCATCGGCCTGGCGTGGCCGTCCTCCTGGCCATCCAGGCCCAGCATGACCGTGCGGTCGCTCTCAAGTGCCTTCCAGAATTTCTCTTCGAGTTCGCGGGGGTCGGTCATGATCGTCTCCACATGGGGTTCGGCCCCCGATGTAATCACCGCGCGGGTGACAACGACGTGCGCGCCCGCTTCGGAGACCGGGCTCTCCGCTGTGGGAGCGGCCATGGCCGCGATGCCGCGATGACCAGTCGCGGCCGGTTCACCTGCGGCCGACCCGCCGCGCCGCATGATCCGGCCATCCCCATGATCCCGGACGCTTCCACCCATGAACCCCGACATCATCGGCTGGGCGGCCTCGGCCATCCTGCTCGCCACCCTCAGCCGCCAGATCGTCACCCAGTGGAAGGACAAGGACGCCAAGGGCGTCTCGCGCTGGCTGTTCCTCGGCCAGATGGCGGCGTCGGTCGGCTTCATCGCCTACAGCTGGATGCTCGACAACTGGGTGTTCATCGTCACCAATTCGCTGATCCTGCTGACGGCGATTGTCGGTGAAGCGGGACTGCTGATCCGGCGCCGGCAAGCGAGGCACTGAGCAACAGCGTCGCGACGTCCGAGCAGCCCACTGTGGGAGCGGCCCTGTGGGAAGCAGCTCTTGTGGGGGCGTCTCAGGCGATGTCCGGGAGGGGGCCGACCGTCGACTCGCCCTCGCCCTTGTCCTGCAGTGCTTCCAGCAGGCCGCACAGGCTGCGCAGGTCCTGGGCGTTGTGCAGGCCGACGCGGCGCAGCTTGGACGCGCTGCCGCCGCGCAGGTAGCCCAGCCACGCGCCGGGCGCTTCCGAACCCGGCAGGTCGTCCTCGCGAAGCACGCCGAGCAGTTCCCGCTCCACCGTCGCCAGCCGGCAGTTGGCCCAGACGCCGCGGTAGCGCCGCCGCACCGGGTGCAGCAGGTCGATGTGGCGGCGCCCGAACACCGGATCCGGCAGGCGCGCGAGGCGGTAGCGCGTGGACAGCAGCGGGCGGTCGTAGCTCTTGCCGTTGTAGCTGACCAGCGCAGTGCCTTCGTCCAGCCAGCCGGCGAACGCACGAAGCATCGCCTCTTCCGCCGCCAGCCGGGTGATGCACAGCTGGCGGATGCGCAGGCCGCCGTCGCGCCAGTCGGCGGCGCCGATCATGAAGGCGCGGGTGCCGGTGCCGCCGGCAAGCCCGGTGGTTTCGGTGTCGAAGGCGAGCAGGTGTTCGCGGGCGATCGTGTCCTGGCCGATGCCGTGGAGTGGCAGGACATCCTCGCCCTCTGGCCAAGGCGCCCATTGCTCGAAATAGCGAAGACCGGGCGAAACCTCCTCGCCAGGCAGCGCGCGGTCGATACTGCGCGGGGCGGCGACCGGCGCCGGCGCGCGGATCTTCAGCAGGGTGCGGAGCTGGGCGATCGTGGCCTCATGCGATGCCTTGGCCGCGCGCGCGGATGCGGTGGCATCGTGACGGTGCGGAGCAGCCGCGACGCGTTCGGACACCGGTTCCGCCCCACCCGTCATGCCCGCGACGCCCGCCTGCTTGCGCAGCCCCGCGAGCTTCCTGGCCAGCGCGTTCACGCCGCGACCAGCAGGTCGAGCACCCGCAGCGCGAGCTGCCGCGGCGTGCCGCTACCACCCTCGTCGGCCTCGAGGATCGGGCCGACGCAGGCCGGGCAGCCGGCATGGCAGTCGCAATCCGACACCACCGCGCGTGCGCGCGCAACGAGCTCCTCGCGACGTTCGTACAGCGGCGAAGACAGCCCCACTCCGCCGGGATAGTTGTCGTAGAGATACAGCGTTGGTGTGAAACGACCGGCTGGATCAAGCACATGTACGTTGGAGTTGGCGTCGCCGCGCAGCGCCATTGCACCGTCTCCAGCCTCGCCATCACCACCACGCAGCTGCCCACGCCCCCTCGCGTTGCGCCCGGCAAACCACGCCCCGTCTCCGCTGCCCACCGCCTTCAGCAGGTCGCGCGATTCCGCCATCACCGACACCTGCGCCACCAGGTGCAGCGCGTGCGCGGCGCCGAGGAAGCCGTCCAGCGCCTCGTGGCGCATCGCGAACGCATCCTCCAGCACCAGCTGCGGCAGCTGCCACCAGACCGCGCTGGTATGCAGCTCCTGGTCGGGCAGCGTCACCGGCCCGTAGCCGATGTTCTCGTGGGTGTGGAAGCGGATCTTCTTGTAGCCCGACACCCGCCGCAGCACGTGCACCTCGCCCATGTGCGCAGAGCCCTGCCCGGCCGGCGCCTGCTCCATGTCGTCAAGCACTTTGAGCTTGGTGTAGTCGATGGCATCGGTGTAGTAGTCGACCTGCGTGCGCTTGACGTACGCCTTGCGGCCCTCCCAGTCCAGGCGCTCCACCTGGAAGGGCTCGGACTGGATCATGTGGATCGCGCCCTCGTACAGCGTCAGCGCGGCCGCCGAGTAATCGACCTCGGCCACGATCACCTGGCGGCCGTCGGTGCGGTCCACCACCACGAAGTTGCCGTCGGCCACCGAGCGCAGGTTCACCGCCTGGGCCGGATAGCTGTCGGCGATCCACTCCCAGCGCTCGCCCTCCTGGTGCAGCACGCCGCTCTCCGCCAGCACCTCCAGCCACGGACCCGGGTCCACGGGCCCGAAGCCGTCGCCGTCGCGGAAGGGCAGCTCGAAGGCGGCGCAGCGGATGTGGTCGAGCAGGATCAGCGGCTGGTCGGGTTCGATCCGCGCCTGCTCCGGATTGGCTGCGGCAAAGAATTCCGGATGCCGCACCACGTACTGGTCCAGCGCCTCCGAACTCGCCACCAGCACGCCCAGCGACGGCTGCTGCCTGCGCCCGGCACGCCCGAAGCGCTGCCAGGTGGCGGAGATGCTTCCGGGATAGCCATTGAGCACCACCACGTCCAAGCTGCCGATGTCCACGCCCAGCTCCAGCGCCGACGTGCTGACGATGCCGTCGATGCGCCCGGCGCGCATGTCCTGCTCCACGGCGCGGCGCTCGGTCGGCAGGTAGCCACCGCGATACGCACGGATGCGCCGCGGCTTGCGCGGGTCGTGGTCGAAGACTTCCTTCAGGTACTTGGTCAGCACCTCGACCATCGACCGCGACTGGCAGAACACCAGGGTCTTGAGCCCGGCGCGAATCGCCAGCCGCGCAATGCGGTTCGACTGCGAACGCGCCGACGCGCGGATACCCAGGTCCGGATTGATCACCGGCGGATTCCACAGCAGTACGTGCTTGTCGCCGCGCGGCGCACCGCTGTCTTCGATCACCTCGACTTCGTCGATCGCGGCTTCGATCAGCGCGCGCCCGTGCTCACCGGCGTTGCCGATGGTCGCCGAGCAGAGGATGAAGGTCGGCGACGCGCCATAGAACGCGCACACCCGCCGCAGCCGGCGGATCACGTTGGCAACGTGGCTGCCGAACACGCCGCGATAGGTGTGGATCTCGTCGATCACCACGTAGCGCAGGTTCTCGAAAAACTGCGCCCATTTGGTGTGGTGCGGCAGGATGCCCTGGTGGAGCATGTCGGGATTGCTGACCACGATGTCGCCGCTGACGCGGATCGCGCGGCGCGCATCGCCCGGGGTGTCGCCGTCGAAGGTGGCCGCGCGCAGGCCGAGGTCGCCGGCGGCGTTGAGCTCCAGCAGATCCGACACCTGGTCCTGTGCCAGCGCCTTGGTCGGGAACAGGTACAGCGCCTTGCCGCGCTCGCGCAGCGCGCCGGCGACCACCGGCAGCGTGTAGCACAGCGACTTTCCCGACGCCGTGGGCGTGGCCACCACCAGGTGCCGGCCGGCCTGCGTCGCCTTCCAGGCGCGGGCCTGGTGGCTGTACAGACGATCGATGCCGCGCGCGCGCAGGGCGCGGGCCAGTTGCTCCGGCAGGTCGTCGGGTAGCGGCTCGTATTCACCCTCCTGGCCGGGCAGGAGCAGGCTGCCGGTGACGCGGCCGGGGTATTTGGCCTCGAGCCTGGCGGCCAGGGTGTTGCCGCCCATGGGCGCGATGTCCTGGGCAGGCCGGGTGATGGCGTTCAAAGCGGGCTCCGAGGCGGCGTGGCACGCAGCCTGCACGTTCGGCGTCTCACCCCATGCGACTGCGCAGGACCCAGCCCCTGTTTGCCTGGCCTTGACGCGCCAGCGACCACAGTGGTCTCCCCCACGCAGCGGAGTGTCCCCATGGCCAAGTCCAACCCCACCCGACCCGACGCCCCGGCGGAAGAATCCAGCCTCGACGACGGCACCGACCTGCCCGAGACCAGCGGCCCGAAGCTGAAAGACCCGCGCGCGATTTCAGCGATGGACAACATCGGCGTCGACACCGGCGCCGACCTCCTGGACGTGGCCCTGGACGACCAGCCGGGCGATGTCGATGCCGACGGCCGTTCCTTCGCCGATGACGTGCGCAGCGACACGATCAGCGACGACGAAGGACGCGAGCGACGCTGACAGAGACGGCGAGGTCGCGAGCAGCGCCGACAGCCACCGTCTCGCGACGACCCTGTGGGAGCGGCTACAGCCGCGACCGGCATCGCCGAATCGCGGCCATGGCCGCTCCCACAGCAGGGAATGCTGCGATCATGGCGCCATGGATATCGACCAGCCCCTCGCCTTCTCCACCCTCCCCGTGCCGCCGGCCCTGCTTCGCGGCGTCGAAGCGCTCGGCTACACCGCGATGACGCCGGTGCAGGCCCAGGCGCTGCCCGCGATCCTCGAAGGCCGCGACCTCATCGCCCAGGCGCCCACCGGCAGCGGCAAGACCGCTGCCTTCGGGCTGGGCCTGCTGCAGCGGCTGGACCCGGCGCAGGTGCGCACCCAGGCACTGGTGCTGTGCCCCACCCGTGAGCTTGCCGAGCAGGTCGGCGCCCAGCTGCGCAAGCTGGCCCTGGGGGTTCCGAACGTGAAGCTGTCGGTGCTGTGCGGCGGCATTCCGCTGGCGCCGCAGCTGGCGTCGCTGGCTCACGCGCCGCACGTGGTCGTGGGCACGCCGGGACGCATCCTGGAACTGCTTGGCCAAGGCGCACTGCAGCTCGGCGGCGTCCAGACCTTCGTGCTCGACGAAGCCGACCGCATGCTCGACATGGGCTTCGAGGACCAGATCCGCGATGTCGCCCGGCACGTTCCGCGCAATTGCCAGCGGCTGCTGTTCTCGGCGACGTTCCCCGATACGATCCGCGCGCTGGCAAGGACCATGCTGCGTGACCCCGCGGAAGTCAGCGTCGGCGGCAGCGCCGGCGCGCCGGCCATCACCCAGGTGGTGGTGGACGCCGAACCCGAGCGCAAGGCGCCGCAGCTGGCGTCGCTGCTGCTCGAGCATCGCCCCGAGTCATGCGTGGTGTTCTGCAACATGCGCCGCGACGTCGACGAAGTCGCCGCCTCGCTGAACCATTACGGCTTCGACGCGCTTGCCCTGCACGGCGACATGGAGCAGCGCGACCGCGCCGAGACCCTGCTGCGCTTCGCCAACCGCAGCTGCAACGTGCTGGTCGCCAGCGACGTCGCCGCGCGCGGCCTGGACATCGACGACCTCGCCGCGGTGGTGAACTACGACGTGCCATCGGACCCCGATACCTATATGCACCGCATCGGCCGCACCGGGCGTGCCGGGCGCGAAGGCCTGGCGCTGACGCTGTGCACGCCGCAGGAGCTGCGGCGCATGGAGGCGATCGAGGACCACCAGTTCCGCACCCTGCCGCGCGAGCGCGCGCAGCCGGTCGAAGGACGGCCGAAGGGCGTGCCCAAGGCCGCGATGGCCACGCTGCGCATCGATGCCGGCAAGAGCGACAAGCTGCGCCCCGGCGACATCCTGGGCGCGCTGACCGGCGACGCCGGCCTGTCGGCGAAGGCGATCGGCAAGATCGACGTGCTGGCCACGCGCGCCTATGTCGCGATCGCGCGCGCGCAGGCGCCGCAGGCGCTGGCACGCCTGCGCGAGGGCAAGATCAAGGGCCGCAAGTTCCGGGTGGCTGCGCTGTAGCAGCCCACCCCGCGGCTAGATGCGGTCGCGGTCCATTCGCGGCGCGGGAGGCGCGGGCGGGCTGCCGACCATGACCTGTGACGCCTCGTGGACCATCAGGTGGGTCTGGTAATAGAACTTGCCGGTAGGGAGGCCGGCCGCGGTGAAGTCGATGCGCTTCCTGTAGACATAGCCGATCACGGTGACATGCCGGCCCTTCAGCGCCTGCGGATCTTCCCGATGCAAGGTCCGCCAGGCTCCGGCGGCCGCGGTGGAAAACCGGATCGTCAGGTTGCGCTGGTCACGGTAGTCCTCCTCGGAATTGAGGTAGACGGAGCCGCTCTCGGTGCTGCCCGTCGCCGCTACGGTGAGAGCGAACATCCCGGGCACGCCCTCATCAGCCGCCTCGGCCGCGGTCAGCACCGCGAGCATGGGCGACACCGCCAGGCCGCGGCCACTGTCACGCAGCGCCTGCAGGAGGTCCATGGTGGCGGGGCCACCGCACAGGAAGTTCGTGGCGTCGACCGGCTCATAGGTCGAGGCCACGATGGCGCGCTGCCATGCATCGGCCTCGGCATCGGCATCGCCCGACCGGAACTGTCGCGCCCAGTGCGCGTACAGGGCGCTCGAGAGCGTCGCGCGCGCCCAGACGGAGTCCGCCAGATCGATCGCTTCGCGCGCGTACGCTGCAGCCTCGAGGGGCTGGTCGCGGCGACAGAGCAGGAAGGCAGCATAGTTGCCGCGACGCCAGGCATGGCCGGGCTCCCCAGCCACGGCTTCGACATAAGCGGCATCGGCTTCGCCAAGCCGCTCCAGGGAGATCAGCGCGTTGATCACGCAGCTGTTGGTGGCGTACAGAATGCGTGTCGTCACCGCCGCAACGTCCACACGCCTGCAACGCTCGAGAGCCGCTTCGTGGTCGCCTTCGTTCGTATGCAGGGTGGCCCAGTTGAGGTGCAGCCATGGACTCGCCCCCCCGATGTCTCCGGCGAGCGTCAGGGAGACGCGGGCGGCGTCGTTGCGGCCCTCGAGCGCGTGCACGTGACCCATCAGCACATGCGCTTCCGCGAACCGCGGCGACAGTTCGATCGCGCGCCCGAGCGCCTGCGCCGCCCTGGTCATTCCCTGCGGGTCATGGCCTTCGCCGTAGAGGTGGGCCTCGCTGATATGGATGCGCGCGTACTCGCGATGGGCCGGCGCGTAGCCGGGATCGGCCTCGAGCACTGCATCGAGGATGGCACGGGCCTCGGTGAGGGCTTCGGCGTTGACCAGGGCCTCCGCGCGCGCGACGGCATCGGCGGGGTCATCGGCAAGGGCTTCGCCATTGGCCAGCGCCGCGGCGCCCAGGCACAGGACGCCGGCGAGCAGCAGCCTGCCCAACACCCGAGCGCTCCGCCGTGATGACATTTCCACCCGCATGCGCACCCCCTTCATCGCCCGGTCCCCACCGGTCGCGCCAGAACGATAGCAGGGCTCAGATCCGGGCGCGCAGCGCCTGTGCGAAGGCCGCGCCACGCCGGGGATCGACGCCCAGGTAGAAATCGGGTTCGATCAGCTCCGCTTCCATCAGCAGCCAGCGGCCGTCTGCGCCGGGCACGACGTCGATGCGCGCGTACAGCAGCGGTGCGTCGATGGCCGCGAGTGTCTTTCCGGCCAGTTCAAGCGCGCCCGCAGGCGGCTCCGGCAGCAGCGTGTACTGCCCGCCGAAGGTTTCCTGCACGCGGAAGTCGCCGGGCACGGGACGCTTGTTCACCACGTGCGAGAGCTTCCCGCCGAAGTAAAGCAGCGAGGTTTCGCCTTCGCTGGCGATCGTTGGCAGGTAGGGTTGCACCAGCATGTCGCCGCCGCCGGCGGCCGCGGCCACGGCTTCATCGATGCCGTCGCGGCCTACGCGCTGCGTCTTCCATGCGCCGCCGGAGACCGACGGCTTGACGATCAGTTCGCTGGCGCCGGTGTCATCGAAAGTCTGTTCGAGCTGGACGCGCGACGGCTCCTGCATCCACACCGTGTGCGGGATCGCGATGCCACGCGCGGACAGGTCGACGAGATAGCGTTTGTCGGAATTCCACGCCAGCACATCAGCGGGATTGGCCATTGGCACGCCTGCGAGCCGCCAGGTCACGCAAGCCTCGAGCCAGCGCGCGTGGTCGAGGTGGTAGCTCCAGGCCAGCAGCGGCAGCACCTGCGCGAAATCGCGCAGTCGGGCGGCATCGCCCACGTGCGCCGTCCAGGGTGTTGGCGTTGCGTGGATGCCTTCGTCATGCAGCGTGGCCTGCAGGCGCGCAAGCACCACGGGCCACAGCTGCTCGTATTCGCCGACCGCGGGGTCGGGCGTGAGGATCGCAACCTCGATCACGCTCAACCTTCTCCGGCCGCGTCCAGATGACCCACGCGCGCATGCCGACGCCCGTAGGCGAAATAGATGACGGTACCGATCGCCAGCCAGACGGCGAAGCGCACCCAGGTCAGCGTGGTCAGGTTGAGCATCAGGTAGAAGCACAGCAGCGCGGAGACGATCGGCAGCACCGGCGAGAACGGCACCCGATAGCCGCGCTTCAGGTCCGGGCGCGTGCGCCGCAGCACCACCACCGCCAGGCTCACCAGCACGAAGGCCGACAGCGTGCCGATGTTGATCATCTCTTCCAGGATCTCGACCTGGGTGAAGCCGGCCAGCAGCGCCACCGCCACGCCGCTGATCAGCTGCAGGCGCACCGGTGTCTTGCGGGTTTCAGAGGTGACGCTGAGCCAGCGCGGCAGCAGGCCGTCGCGGCTCATCGCCAGCAGCACCCGCGACAGACCCATCAGCAGCACCATGATCACCGTGGTCAGGCCAATCAGGATGCCGACCGAGATCACCTGCGCCGCCCAGGGCGCGCCCACGGCAACGAACGCAGTCGCCAGCGACGGATTCTCCGCTTCGGCCAGCACCGTGTACGGCACCATGCCGGTAAGCGCGAAGGCGACGCCGATGTAGAGCAGCGTGACCACGGCCAGGCCGCCGAAGATGCCCAGTGGCAGGGTGCGCTGCGGATCCTTGACCTCTTCCGCCGAGGTCGCGACCACGTCGAAACCGATGAAGGCGAAGAACACCAGGGCCGCGCCCGACAGCACGCCCGCGATGCCGTACTTCGCCGGTGCTGCGCCGGTGAGCCAGGACAGCAGCGACTGCGACCAGACCTCTCCGCCTGCGCCCCCTGCGGGCTCGGACGGCGGCACGAAGGGCGTGAGGTTGTCGGCGTTGAAGTAAGTCAGGCCGACCACGATCACGAACACCACGATGCCGACTTTGATCAGGGTGAACACGTTGTTGACCCGCGCCGACATCTTGGTGCCAAGGATCAGCAGCGCGGTGAATACGCCGACGATGAAAAGCGGGCCCCAGTCCATGGCCAGCCCGAGCACGCTGATCGTGGTCGGTATGTGCACGTCGAACAGCTCGAACACCATCGCCAGATAGATGCCCCAGTACTTGGCGATCACCGCGCCGGCGGTCAGCAGCTCCAGGATCAGGTCCCAGCCGATGATCCAGGCAAGGAACTCGCCGAGCGTCGCGTAGGTGTAGGTGTAGGCGCTGCCTGCAACCGGAATGCTGGATGCGAACTCCGCGTAGCACATGATCGCCAGCGCGCAGGCAAGCGCGGCGAGCATGAACGACACCGTGACTGCCGGGCCGGCGAAGCTGCCGGCGGCGCGCGCGCCGACCGAGAAGATGCCTGCGCCCACCGCCACCGCCACGCCCAGGATCATCAGGTCCCAGGCGGTGAGCGAGCGCTTGAGCTCGCGTCCCGGCTCGACGGAATCGGCGATGGTCTGCTCGATGGACTTGGTGCGGAAGAGACTGCGGGACGGACTGCTGCTGGCGCGGGGCTGCTGGCTCATTGGATCGCTCATGCGGAGGCGTGGGCCGTCCGTGCAGCAGGCTTCGATGGCCCTGCGGCGCGGAACGAAGCGCCCAGACTACGCCGGCCGGCGTCGGCCGGACAATGCCGAAAGGGCCGGGCAAGATCGCATCGAAGCGGCCGCGGTACGTGGCACGGCGCTATGCTTCATCAATGCAACTGCGCACCGTCACCGCCACCCGCTACGTCACGCCCCTGCGCGAAGGCGGCTCGATGCCCGCGATCGTCGAGGCCGACGACGATGGCATGTACGTGCTCAAGTTCCGCGGCGCGGGCCAGGGGCCGCGTGCGCTGGTGGCGGAGCTGGTCTCAGGCGGGATCGCGCACGCGCTCGGCCTGCCGTTGCCGGAGATCGTGCTCATCCAACTCGACGCCGAACTCGCGCGCACCGAGGGCGACCCCGAGATCCAGGCGCTGATCCAGGCCAGCGCCGGACTCAACCTGGCGCTCGACTATCTTCCCGGCGCGATGAACTTCGACCCGGTCGCCACGCAGCCGACGCCGGAGCTTGCGTCGGCGATCGTCTGGTTCGACGCCTACACCAGCAACGTCGACCGCACCGCGCGCAACCCTAACCTGCTGGTCTGGCATCGCCAGCTCACCCTGATCGACCATGGCGCATCGCTGTATTTCCACCATGGCTGGGATGGCGACACCGGCGGCGCCGGCAAGCCCTTCCCGCTGATCCGCGACCACGTGTTGCTGCCGTGGGCGAGCGAACTCGCCGCGGCGGATGAACGCCTCACCGCGCTGCTGCCACCGGAACGACTGGCTGGAATCGTGGAAGACATTCCGGATGCATGGCTGCAGGCCGGGGACGCCTTCGGCACTCCCGTGCAGCAGCGCGCGGCCTACACGCGCTACTTGCAGCAGCGCCTCGCACTGCCGCATGCCTTCATCGAGGAGGCCGAACGTGCGCGCGCCTGACAGCTACGACTACGCGGTGATCCGCGTCGTGCCCCGAGTAGAGCGCGGCGAGTTCATCAACGTCGGCGTAATCGTGTCCTGCGAGAAGACCGGCTATCTCAAGGCCGTAATTGAACCGGACGATGCCCGCCTGCGGGCGCTGGACCCCGGCATCGACCTGGACACGTTGCGGCGCCACCTCGACGCCATCCAGCGCATCTGCGAAGGCGGCCCGGATGCAGGCCCCATCGGCCTGCTGCCGCAGCGCGCCCGCTTCCACTGGCTGACCGCAAAGCGCAGCGCGATCATCCAGACCTCGGCGGTGCACATGGGCCGCTGCGGCGACATGGACGCGATCGTCGAACACCTGATGGACAGGATGGTGCGGATTGCGCCGGACTGAATGCATGCGCGGCGCGCGGTACGTGCGCGGGGCGGTTGCGGCCTACAGCCAGGTCAGCTGATGCGGAACATCGGCTGGCCCGCGCGCGAATCGCGGAGCGGCCGGGACAGATAGCTGGCGTGGGTATAGCCGGGGAGCGAACGGCGGCGGCGGTACGCCATCTTTACGTGCGCAGGCGTGGAATGCGCCTGTGGGATGCCCGCCTGGATGCGGGTAATGCTTTGAGCGGGAGCCGCATGGCTGCGCGTGTCGTGATGGCGGCGACGGCTGCCGGGGATCAGGGACAGGAACGACTGCTTCAGGTAATTTTTGATTTCTTCCTCCATAAATTCAATGTTTACAACAACTTACGAGGCGAATTGTAACACATCGGCGCATTTATGAATAGGGCTGGCGGTTCTATGTACCGGGTAGCTGCAACGCCATGCATTGCCGCGATGCCGCCCGGTACCGGGCCCCGGCAGGCTTGACCCGGGTCATGGCCCGCTTCGAGCGCCGCCCCTACGATGTTCCATGTAGACACCCCGGATGCGACATCCGGCGTCGGTCATCCCTACTGGAGATCCCCATGAACCTGAAGCAGATTCCCCTCGCCCTCGCGCTCACGCTGGCGATCGCCGCCATGGCCGGCTGCGCCCGGGACAGCACCCCGGCCGCCAACGCCGCGGACGCCGGCGCCATCGAGCAGGTCGCGCATGCGGAAGACGAAGCGCACGACGCGCACGATGCGGCACATGATGCTGACCACGCACACGCCGCCGCGGACGCCCTCGGCGTCGACTTCCCGGTGCCCGACAACCACCAGCCCTGGGCCCCGGATGCGCCCCTGATCGAAGGCATGTCGCGCGTCCGCACCGCGGTCGCTGGCCTTGAGGCCCATCCGGACGAAGCCACCGTGATCGCCCGTGCATCGGACGTCGACGACGCGGTCGAATACATGTTCGCCAACTGCAGCCTGCCCACGGAACCCGACATCGCCCTGCACGCGATCCTGGCGCGGCTGATGGCCGGCACCCAGGCGCTGCAGGAGAACCCGGCCGACGCCGCGCCGGTCGCCGACATGCACGGTGCGCTCGAGAACTACCGGACCCTGTTCGACGACCCGAACAGCTGACCGCGAATGCGCAGGCCGTTGGCGCCCAACGGCGCGACGGCTTGGGCCTGCGGCATCCAACCCCGCCGGCGACATGCCCTGCACCCCATGGCGGCCACGATGGACTGCTCCTCGTCCACCCGGAGCCTCCCATGGCACTGCGCGCTTTCTGCCTCAACTGCACCCTGAAATCCTCGCCTGGCGAATCCTCAACGCAGAAGATGCTGGACCTGCTGCTGCAGGCCCTGGGCAAGCACAACGTGGCCTCGACCAGCACCCGCGTGGCCGATCACGACGTGAAGCCGGGCGTCAGCGTGGATGAAGGCGACGGCGATGCCTGGCCCGGCCTGCGCGGCAAGGTGATGGAGGCCGACATCGTCGTGCTCGCGACGCCCATCTGGCTGGGCCAGCCGTCCAGCATCGTCAAGCGCGTGCTGGAACGCATGGATGCCTTCCTCGGCGAAGGCGACGACCGTGGCCGCTTCCCGACCTTCGGCAAGGTGGCCTTGGTCGGCGTGGTCGGCAACGAGGACGGCGCCCACCACGTCACCGCCGAGCTCTACCAGGCGCTGGCCGATGTCGGCTTCACCATTCCCGCCTCAGGCAGCGCCTACTGGGTGGGCGAAGCGATGCAAAAGACGGACTTCAAGGATTTGCCGGAGGTGCCGGAAAAGGTCACGCAGAGCGTGGAGATGGCGGCGAGTAATGCCGCGCATCTGGCGCGCCTGCTGAGGGCCGAGCGGTATCCGGGCGTGGGGTGAGCCACGCAGCGTGGCCTCACTCAGGATGGCGCGCACGGCCTCCAGTGCTTCGTCGACTATATCGCCACCGGCGCCTTCCCGATGCGCTTGAAGCTGCGCGCGCGGGCGGCTCAGAGCATCGGCAGCTTGAGTCCCTGCTCCTTCGCGCACTGCTCCGCGATGTCATAGCCCGCATCCGCATGCCGCATCACGCCGGTCGCCGGGTCGTTCCACAGCACGCGCGCGAGTCGGCGGTCCGCCGCTTCGCTGCCATCGCAGACGATCACCACGCCGCTGTGCTGCGAGTAGCCCATGCCGACGCCGCCCCCGTGATGCAGGCTGACCCATGTCGCACCGCCGGCCACGTTGAGCATGGCATTGAGCAGCGGCCAGTCGCTGACCGCGTCGCTGCCGTCCTTCATCGCCTCGGTTTCGCGATTTGGCGAGGCCACGCTGCCGCTGTCGAGGTGGTCGCGCCCGATCACCACCGGCGCCTTCAGCTCGCCGTTGCGGACCATCTCGTTGAACGCCAGGCCCAGGCGGTGACGCTGGCCCAGGCCGACCCAGCAGATGCGCGCCGGCAGGCCCTGGAATTCGATGCGCTCGCGCGCCATGTCCAACCAACGATGGAGCTGCGGATCGTCCGGGATCAACTCCTTCACCTTGGCATCGGTCCTGTAGATGTCTTCGGGATCACCGCTCAGCGCCACCCAGCGGAACGGCCCGATACCCTTGCAGAACAGCGGCCGCACATAGGCCGGCACGAAGCCCGGGAAGTCGAACGCATTCGCGCAGCCCTCGTCCTTCGCCATCTGCCGGATGTTGTTGCCGTAGTCGACGGTCGGGATGCCCTGGGCGTGGAACGCCAGCATCGCCTCCACGTGCACGCGCATCGACTGCTTGGCCGCGTCGCGCACCGTCTCCGGATTCGCCTCCTGCTCCGCCAGCCACTGCTCCACCGTCCAGCCGATCGGCAGGTAACCGTGCACGGGATCGTGGGCGCTGGTCTGGTCGGTGACGCAGTCCGGGCGCACGCCGCGCTTCACCAACTCCGGCACGATTTCAGCGGCGTTGCCGAGCAGCGCGATCGACTTGGCTTCGCCCGAGGCGGTGTACTTCGCGATGCGTGCCAGCGCGTCATCGATGTCCGTGGCCTGCTCGTCGACGTAGCGCGTGCGCAGGCGGAAGTCGATGCTGGCCTGGCGGCATTCGATGGTCAGCGAACTGGCGCCGGCAAGCGACGCGGCCAACGGCTGCGCGCCACCCATGCCGCCCAGCCCCGCGGTCAGGATCCAGCGCCCGGCGAGGCTGCCGCCGTAGTGCTGGCGCCCCATCTCCACGAAGGTCTCGTAAGTGCCCTGCACGATGCCCTGGCTGCCGATATAGATCCACGAGCCGGCGGTCATCTGGCCGTACATCATCAGGCCCTTGCGATCGAGCTCGTTGAAGTGCTCCCAGTTGGCCCAGGCCGGCACCAGGTTGGAGTTGGCGATCAGCACCCGCGGCGCATCGGCATGGCTGGGGAAGATGCCGACCGGCTTGCCGGACTGCACCAGCAGGGTCTCGTCATCGCCAAGCGTGCGCAGGGATTCAAGGATCGCATCGAAGCTCTCCCAGTCGCGTGCCGCGCGGCCGATGCCCCCATACACCACCAGGTCCTCCGGACGTTCGGCCACGTCCGGGTCCAGGTTGTTCTGGATCATCCGGTACGGCGCCTCGGTCAGCCAGGAGCGGCAGCTGAGTTCGGTGCCGCGGGGCGCGCGGATGGTGCGGGAAGGGTCGTGGCGCGTGGACATGGGCGGCTCACCGGTGGACTGGGCCCCGGATTATCGCATCGCGCGAAAAGAAGACGCCCGACATATGGCCGGGCGTCCCGGAGGCCAACGCTGGGCCTCCAAACCGAGGACGCCCGGCGGTGCCGGGCGTCCGGATGCTGCGTGCGCAGGCGTCAGCGGATCGACGGATCCAGTCGGTGCAGGGCGTCCTGCAGATCGACCGAACCGGAGCGTTCGATGTCCTCCCGGGTATACACGCGACCGCCTGCGGTCACGCATTCCTTCTGGTCGGACTTCGAGCGCGCGTTGCGTGCCGCGGTGATCCGCGACCCGGTCTGCTCGATGCAGAAACGGTCATCGGCCTTGCGGGAGTCCTTGGCCCGCGAACGCGCGGCCTCTTCGGGCTCGTCCTGGGCATGGACGGCGATCGGCGCGGCGGCGAAGGCCATCGCGGCAAGTGCTGCTGTGAGGAAGACGTGCTTCATGGGTCACCTCGTTGGTTTTGCGGGGGGAGCAGCCCCCAACGATACGCTGCACGCAAGGGCTCGCCCACGCCCGGATACATCCACGTTCATGGCGTCGTCAGGCTTGTGCGGCACCAGGGTGGCAGCGTCCTGCAGGTCCGGCATCGCTGCCTGGCGTAAGCTCGATGCTTGGTCCCCTGACGAGGAGTCGCAGCAATGCAGTGGCCCGGATTCCGCGAAGACGGCAGCCTGGTACTGCCGCTCGACCCGCTGCCGCTGCTGCCGACCGGCTCGCCGCAGCGCCTGAGGCTGGACGGCCAGGTACTCGAGCGCAAGCGCGAACTGCACATGACCCTGCTCGGCCGCGACGCCGGCGACACGCTGCGCACGAAATTGGGCGAAGGTCGCATCCGTGGGCTGTTCGAACCGCTTCACTGGCGCCCCCGCGGCACCGGCCGCTACGCCCTCGTGCACAAGATCAAGGATCAATGGAACGGACCGCTGCCGGCCTGGTCGCTGATCGAGCACCTGCAAGCGCCGGCCTTCGCCGAATTCCGCCATCACTTGGCGCAGGCCAGCGGACTTGCGCTGGACTGCGGCATTCCCCACGTCACGCTGTACGTCACGGGTGACCCCTACGGCATCGGGCTGCCGGACATCGCCACCTACCAGGCCTGCTTCGTACGCGAGGTCGCCACATCCGAGGTCAGGTGACCTTCTTGTAGATCGTCATGCCCAGCACGAACAGGATCACGGCGATGATGATCGCGGCGAAGAACAGGAACTTGGCGATGCCCATGGCCGCGCCCGCCGCGCCGCCGAAGCCGAGCGCACCGGCGATGAGGCCGATGACGGCGAAGATGATGGCCCACTTGATCATGTCTGACTCCGTCCACCCGCGGATGCGGGCTTCGGACGAGGCTAGGTCCGGCACGGTGTGACCGCCGTGAAGCCGCTCAGTCTTCCTCGGCGGCCGCTTCGCGCCCCTGCTGGCGGATCAGCGCCTGCTCGCGCGCATCGTTGATCGCATCGCGCACGCCGTCGATGTCGGGCACCGACTCGTCATGGACGAACACGCCGGTGAGCTCGCTGTCGGGCCGCAGCTCGCCGGCCTCGAACAGCGCCCACATCTCTTCGCCGTACCAGGTGTCGAGCAGCTCGGGGGCCCAGGCGCCAAGGCTTGCGGTGAGGTTGTTGACGTCGCGGAGCAGCATGCTGCGCGCGGCGTTGTTGCCGGCCGCGCTGACCACCTGCGGGAAGTCGATGATCACCGGGCCGTCGGGCGCGACCAGTACGTTGTATTCCGACAGGTCACCGTGGACCAGGCCGGCGCACAGCATCTTCACCACCTGGCGCACCAGGTAGCGGTGGTAGCCGCGGGCCTGGTCGGGCGACAGCTCCACCTCGCCCAGGCGCGGCGCCGAATGCCCGTCCGCGTCGACCACCAGCTCCATCACCAGCACGCCGTGGAAGTAGCCGTGCGGCTCCGGCACGCGCACGCCGGCGTCGCGCAGCGTGTACAGCGCCTCGACCTCGGTGTTCTTCCACTCCGCTTCCTGCTGCTTGCGGCCGTACTTCGTCGCCTTGCCGATCGCGCGCGCCTCGCGGCTGCCGCGGACCTTGCGCCCTTCCTGGTACTGCACGCGCTGCTGGAAGCTTCGCTGCGCCATGTCCTTGTAAACCTTGGCGCAGCGGACGTCGTCGCCGGAGCGGACCACGTACACCGCGGCTTCCTTGCCACTTTTCAGCGGCCGCATCACTTCGTCGATCACGCCGTCGTCGATCAGCGCTTGCAGGCCACCCGGGGTCTTCATGACGCGCAGGAATCTCGTTTGAATGACCGCTCAGTCAATCATGCGCGGAGCCGCGGCGCCACTCCGACGCTGCTTGCCTGGCCGCGACCGGGGGGCGCCCGCCGGCCCGCTGCATCGCCATCCCACGCGGCGGGGTACCCTTCCGCCCTTCCTCCAGCCCGTGATTCCAATGCCCGAACACGCCTTCCGCGCACCCGCGCGCCAGCGCAGCCGCTGGCTGCCACGCACCGCAGGCGCGCTGCTGGCGGTGAGCCTGGCCGCAGCCACGGGCTGGGGCGCCCTGCTGCTTGGCTACCAGCTGCCCGGACCCGGGATCGTCCGCGGCATCGTGATCGCCGCATGGTCGCTGCTCGGCGTCGTGGCCATCGCGTCGCTCGCGGGCCAGCGCCTGCGCCCTGTCCGCAGCCTGCTGCTGGCGGCGTTTACCCTGGCGCTGGCGGGCCTGTTCGCCTGGTGGGCAAGCCTTGCGCCCTCCCACGACCGCGACTGGGCCGACGACGTCGCGCGGCTGCTCGAGGCCGAAGTCGAAGGCGACACCGTGGTGCTGCACAACGTCCGCAACTTCGAATGGCGCACCGTAGAGGACTACACGTCCCATTGGGAAACGCGGCGCTACGACCTCGCCGAACTGGCCAGCGCGGACCTGGTGATGTCGTACTGGATGGGGCCGCACATCGCCCACACCCTGGTCTCATTCGGCTTCGAGGACGGCAGCCGGGTGGTGTTCTCGCTGGAGATCCGCAAGGAGCGCCACGAATCGTTCTCCGCGCTGGGCGGCTTCTTCCGCAGGTTCGAGCAGGTACTGGTGGCCGCGGACGAACGCGACATCGTGCGCACGCGCAGCAACACACGCGACGAAGACGTGTACTTGTACCGCCTGGACATTCCACGCGAAGCGCTGCGCGCCATGTTCCTCGGCTACGTCGCCAAGGCCGGCGAACTGCAGGAGCGGCCCGCCTTCTACAATTCGCTGACCAGCAACTGCACGACCATCATCTTCGAGATCGCACGCCACATCGCCCCGGGACTTCCGATGGACTATCGCCTGCTGCTGTCGGGGCACTTCGCCCGCTACGCCCATGACCAGGGCGCACTGGTTCCCGGCCACGACTTCGCCGAACTGCAGGCACGCGGCTACATCAACCCGCGCGCCCTGCGCGTACCGGCGGATGCGCCCGATGCACAGGCGTTCTCGCGGGCCATCCGGCAGCAGGTGCCCGGCGTCACGGCGGCGGAGCTGGGGCAATGACCATTACGCATCCCATGGTCTCCACGAAGGGCTCCGCGCACCGTGCAGCCCGCGCGCTGGCGCTGGCCAGCTGCCTGCTGCTGCTCGGCGGCTGCGCGATCCTCAAGGAATTCGCGCCGCGCGTGGAAGCCGGGCAGCTGGGCCCGGGCGAGTACATCGCCATCAAGCGCAGCGACATCCTCACCACCGATGAACTCAGCCCGGCCACCCAGGCAGCACTGCGCGTCGCCGGCCTCGATGACAACGCCTGCCTCGAACCGCCGGCGCCCGCCTGCATGGCCGCGCTGGCGCAGGTGCAGGGCCTGACCGACGAGCGCCGCCTGGCGTCCCTGGCCGAGCTCTGGACGCAACAGGCCATCGCGCTGACGCCGGCAGGCTCGGTGCCCGCCGCCGATGCCCAGATCGACGCCTGGCTGGAAGCCGCGCGCCACGCCTACGCCTACCTGTTCTTCAGCGAGCGCGCCCCCGGCGAGCGCGCCTTCGAGGACCGCCAGACGCAGGTGCGTGACTACTACAACTACGCCGTGCAGCAGGCGGCGTCGGGGCTGTTCCAGCGCTGGCAGGATCGGCCGGTGGCGGCGGGGGCCGGCTCGAATGCCGCGGGAGACGCTGGCGTCGACCCCAGCCTGTCGATCGCCGGCTGGACGATCAGGAGCGACATGTCCGGCATGCGCATGCCGGAAGGCGTGGAGCTGCCCAGGGAGCTGGTGCCTGCGTCGTCGATTTCCTTCGCCGGCCTGCGCAGCATCTACCGGCGTGACGGCTTTGGCGCCGACGTGGTTGCGGTGATGGGCGACGACCCGGTGACCACCGCGACACAGCCGGCGCAGGCCACCGGCCCGGCCTCCGGCGAGCGCACGCGCGGCGATGGAGCCGATCGTCGGCGCGGCGACCGCCCCCGCCCTTTCAGCGAGATGCCCTCGCCCACGCTCACCCTGCTGATCCGCTTCCCGGGCGACGACCTTGCGAGCGTGCTGGCGACGCGGGAGCTGCTCATCAGCGGCCACGATCCATACGTCGAAGACGCGATCGACCTGCACGGCCTGCGCGTGCCCCTTTCAGCCAATTACAGCGCCGGCTACGGCCTGTGGCTGGCTCGCTCCGGCTTCAACCGCCAGTCGCTGCAGACCCTGTTCGGGCGCGAGCAGGGCATCACCCGCCCGCACCTCTACATGATGCAGCCCTACGACCCCGATCGCCGGATCCTGCTGATGATCCACGGTCTGGCAAGCAGCCCCGAGGCCTGGGTGAACGTCGCCAACGAAGTGCTGGGCGACGACGTGCTGCGCCGCGAATTCCAGATCTGGCAAATCTATTACCCCACCAATATGCCGCTGGTGCTCAATCAGTCCGCGATCCGCCGCATCATCGTGGACGCGATGCAGCACTTCGATCCCGAAGGCAATGCGCGCGCGTCGCAGGACACCGTGCTGATCGGCCACAGCATGGGCGGCGTGCTGTCGCGGCTGCTGGTGTCGTCCGCCGACGACCAGCTGTGGACCTGGCTGCGGGAGAACTACGAGCTCGACGACGGGCGCCTGGAGCGCGCCGGCCCCAGGCTGGACCGGATGCTGCGCTTCGAGCCGCTGCCGAGCGTGGAGCGCGTGGTGTTCATCGCCTCGCCGCATCGCGGTACGAAGGTGGCCGGGAACCGGCTGGGGCGCCTGATCGGGAAGCTGGTCCGGCTGCCGCTTACGGTGCTGGAGGAGGTGGGCGAACTCCTGGTCGGCGAAGACGGAACGCAGGAGCCGATCGCACTGCCCAACAGCATCGAGAACCTCAGCGAAAGCGACCCCTTCGTCCGCGCCGCCGCCGACCTGCCGATATCGCCCAAGGTCAAGTACCACAGCATCATCGCGCAGGCCGACCCGGCGGTGCCGCTCGAGGCCTCGGATGACGGGCTGGTGCCCTACCCCAGCGCCCACCTGCCCGGCGCGGTGTCGGAGAAAGTGATCGTCGGCGGGCACAGCATCCAGGAGTCCGCGCCTGCGATCCTGGAGATCAGGCGGATCCTGCATCAGGATGTCAGGGAGCTCGCCGGCCCGCTGGATGCCGACGGCGACTGAGCGCCTGCCTTGGTCACAAGCCGTCCCATGGCCTTGCAGCGAACACGAAAAACCCGGCGCAGCGGCCGGGTTTCGTTCCTTCGTCACTTAATCCCGTTAATTCAAGGTCTTAAGTGGTGGGCGGTGAGGGTTTCGAACCCCCGACCCCTACCATGTCAAGGTAATGCTCTACCACTGAGCTAACCGCCCGAAGGGACGGGAATTCTAGCGGCTGGTCCGCCCCACGGCAAGCCCGGCGCACCAACTGCCCTGTAGGAGCGGCTATAGCCGCGACCGCCGGTCGGCCGCCAGTTCCGGTCGCGGCTATAGCCGTTCCTACAGGCCTCTTCCTGGCGGACAGGGGCTTTTTCCTAGCGGACGGCCAGCATGGCCTCCTTGAGCTGGTGGATGCGGTCGCGGACGGCGGCGGCCTCCTCGAACTCGAGGTCCCGGGCGTGCTGGTACATCTGCTGCTCCAGGGCCTTGAGCCGCGCCGCGGCCTTGGCCGGTTCGAGCCGGGCGTAGTCGTCGGCCGCTTCAGCCACCTTGCGTGCCCCTTTTCCGCGGCTGCTGCGGGCTTCCGCGGCATCGCTGCGTGCGCCCTCCATGATGTCCATGATCGGGCGCGCCACCGAGCGCGGGGTGATGCCGTGCTCGGTGTTGTATTCGACCTGCTTGGCGCGACGGCGGTCTGTTTCGTCGATCGCGCGCTTCATCGAGTCGGTGACCCTGTCGGCGTACAGGATCGCCTTGCCGCGCACGTTGCGCGCGGCGCGGCCGATGGTCTGGATCAGCGAGCCGGTGGAGCGCAGGAAGCCCTCCTTGTCGGCATCCAGGATCGCCACCAGCGACACCTCGGGCATGTCCAGGCCTTCGCGCAGCAGGTTGATGCCGACCAGGACGTCGAACTTGCCCAGGCGCAGGTCGCGGATGATCTCCACCCGCTCCACGGTATCGATGTCGGAATGCAGGTAGCGCACGCGCACGCCGTGCTCGCCAAGGTACTCGGTGAGGTTCTCGGACATGCGCTTGGTCAGGGTGGTGATCAGCACGCGGTCGCCCATGGCCACGCGCTTGGTGATCTCGCCGAGCACGTCGTCAACCTGGGTCGCGACCGGGCGGATCTCGACCTCCGGGTCGATCAGGCCGGTGGGTCTCACGACCAGTTCCACGATCTCGTCGCCGGAGTGCTCGAGCTCGTACTTGCCGGGCGTGGCCGAGACGAAGATCTTGCGCGGCGCGCGCGCCTCCCACTCCTCGAAGCGCAGCGGCCGGTTGTCGAGCGCCGATGGCAGGCGGAAGCCGAATTCGACCAACGTTTCCTTGCGCGCGCGGTCGCCGCGGTACATGCCGCCGATCTGCGGCACGGTCACGTGCGACTCGTCCACCACCAGCAGCGCATCCGGCGGCAGGTAGTCGAACAGCGTCGGCGGCGGCGCGCCCGGCTCGCGTCGGGTCATGTGCCGCGAGTAGTTTTCGATGCCGTTGCAGAAACCGACCTCGGCCATCATCTCGATGTCGAAGCGCGTGCGCTGCTCCAGCCGCTGCGCCTCGACCAGCTTGTTGTTCGCGTACAGGTATTCCAGCCGCTCCTTGAGCTCGACCTTGATGGTCTCGATCGCGTTGAGCACGCTTTCGCGGGTGCTGGCGTAGTGGGTCTTGGGATAGACCGTGTAGCGCGGCACCTTGCGCTGTACCTCGCCGGTGAGCGGATCGAACAGGGCCAGGTTCTCGACCTCGCCGTCGAAGAGTTCGATGCGCAACGCCTCGGCTTCCGACTCCGCCGGATGCACGTCGATCACCTCGCCGCGCACGCGGTAGGTGCCGCGGCGCAGCTCGGTGTCGTTGCGCGTGTACTGCAGCTCGGTGAGGTGGCGGATCAGCGCGCGCTGCTCGATGCGCTCGCCGCGCGCCAGGATCAGGCGCAGCTTGAGGTAGTCCTCCGGGTCGCCGAGGCCGTAGATCGCCGACACCGTGGCCACGATCAGCGCGTCCGGCCGCGACAGCAGCGCCTTGGTCGCCGACAGCCGCATCTGCTCGATGTGCTCGTTCATCGCGCTGTCCTTGTCGATGAACGTGTCCGACGACGGGATGTAGGCCTCGGGCTGGTAGTAGTCGTAGTAGCTGACGAAGTACTCGACCGCGTTGTGCGGGAAGAACGACTTGAACTCGCCGTACAGCTGCGCCGCCAGCGTCTTGTTGGGCGCCATGACGATGGTCGGCTTCTGCACCGCCTCGACCACGTTGGCGATGGTGTAGGTCTTGCCCGACCCGGTGACGCCGAGCAGGGTCTGCTGCGCAAGGCCGTTCTCGAAGCCGGCGATCAGGCGTGCGATGGCCTGCGGCTGGTCACCGGCGGGCTGGTACGGGGAGACGAGCTGGAAAGGCGTGTGTGCGGCTGCTCTCATGCGGCCATTGTAGGTGGGCCGTGCGAACGGTCCGCGAACGCGGCCTGGCACACCGGCGCCGATCCATGTGCGCCTGCGCGGACGCCGCCCTCCGCGCTTTCCCGACGCCAGCCGGCGCTGGACGCCGACAGCGGTAGCCGGACGCTCGGTCTAGCGTGGTGCCCCGATACAGACATGACCGGCAAGGAGGCTGGACATGCCCAGGCGCCATTCGCACGGGTTCACCCTGATCGAGGCCATGACCGTGGTGGCCATCCTGGCCGTTGCCCTGGCCCTGGGCCTGCCTGCTTTCAGCGGCACGCTGGAGCGCCAGCGCCTGGCCACCAGCCTGCACCTGCTCACCGCCGACATGGCCAGCGCCCGCAGCAGCGCGATCATGCGCCGCGAGCAGATCGTGGTCTGCCCGGGCCGCGCGGAGACCGGCTGCGCCGGCGACCACGACTGGAGCGGCGGCTGGCTGGTGTTCCGGGATCCGGATGGCAACCGGCGGCCCGATGCGCCGGGCGATGTCCTGCGCACGACCGACGCCCCCGCCGGCGGCGCCGAGCGCCTCCGCCTCACCTCCACGCGCCCCTGGCTCCGCTACCAGGCCAACGGCATGGCCGCACACAGCAACCTGAGCGTGAACGCCTGCGCCCGCGGACTGCTGCGCGGAAAGGTGGTGGTGAACCGCCTCGGGAGGGTGCGAAGCGAGCGGCCACGGCAGGAAACGGCATGTCCCTGAGCCGGGAACAGTGCTTCCCTCCTTGACCCGGCGGGAACAAGCACTAAAATGTGCGTCCCCGCCCGAATAGCTCAGCTGGTTAGAGCACTTGACTGTTAATCAGGGGGTCGTTGGTTCGAGTCCAACTTCGGGCGCCAAAGAATTCAAGGGCTTGTGGAGCAATCCGCAGGCCCTTTTTTTTGGCCACGTAACAGCGCACGTAACAACGTCTCGCGAGGCCTGCGCTCAGGAGCTGATCTTCTCAGTGCTTTCCCAGCAATTCGGAGCGGCCGATCACCTGACGCTCGTTCTTGATTGGCTTTGGATCCGAGAAACTGGTGAATGCCTCGCCCAGTTCGGCGCCGGCCATGGCATAGATGCGCTTGTCCCGCAGGCCAGCGATACCCTCCTGCCAGGCGAGCAGCATGCGCTTGCCGATTTCCACGAAGCCCGGATGCACGTCCATCGCTTCGCGGACCTGGGGGCCCACTTCGGCCATCGCAAGACCGATCTGCTCGACAATTTCCGCCTGCTCCCGCGGCTGCAACCCGAACGTTGCAGTAATGAAGGTCTGCAGGTGCTTGCCCGGATCCCAGGTTTTCTTGCCCATGAAGGCTATTCCCGGGGGGTTCCTGGCGTAATCGGGATACGCGGCGGTGGTGATCATGTCGTAGGCCGGCGCCAGATGGACGTCGTCGCGACGGGTGTAGCGCAGGGCGACGTTCTTGGCGTGGCAGTCGGCGTTGCGCAGGGCGTAGGTCAGCAGCAGCATGGTCGCCATCTCGCGGAAGACGACCGACCGATTGGCGGCCGGGACGTGATCGCGGACCGCCTTGGCGATGCGCTCCCAAGTGGTTTCGTACTTGGCCGCTGGCCGCAGGCCCAGCAGGGCGCAGAAGTCCTCCATGCCGCAGAGGCGAGCGCCGTTCTCGTCCACGTCAAAGCGATGGACGACCAAGGCCTGGCCGTCACGGGACACTTCGGTCTCCGCGGCAGGCATCACCCGGCGGGTCACCTGCATGCACAGGTGCTCGTTGAGGGATACGAACGGCAGGAGCCGGGAGGAGCCCTTGATGATGTGTTTGTGGGTGAACAGCGTGGACTTCGTATGCGGGCCGGTGCCGACCCTCTCAGCATCGACGTCCAGGAACTTCGGCACCACGCCTGATACACCGCTGGTGGCATGCCGGCGAACGAGTTCTGCAAAAGCTTCTTCGGAGTTGTCACCCTGCAACAGGCCAGCCACGTCTACGGGCTGGGCCGGCTCCTCCAGGCTCGCCCCCGGCGGAGCCACCTGGATGCGTCCGATCATGTTGCGACCGATGACAGATAGAAGCGCCATCGGGCTGGCGCCGATGACGGGACCGAACTGCTCCTGCAGCATCTGCAACAGGTAGCCCTCGGGCAGGTTCATCTGGAAGACTGGGTGCAGAACATCGTCCCAGATGTAGGGCTCGGGACGCACATGCATGGTCAGGGAAACGAAATCGTCCGCGGCCACGCCTTCGTGATACCTCATCGAACTCTTGAAGTCGCCATCTGCTTCCAGCGTGGCGACTTCGCGGCCGAGCACGTATACGGACAGGCTCACGCACCGCCCCCGCGCTCACGGCGAAGCTCGTCCAGCGACCCGGACGCCCCCACTTCGGCGAATTCGAGTTCCATGCCGAGCGCCGCCAGCACGGCCAGGAGCTTGCGCGAACCGAACTCGGCCAGCTTCCCGCGTTCGAATCGGGACAGGGATTCCTGGGAAACGCCCGCGCGGGCGGCGACATCCCCTTGCTTCAAGCCAAGGGACCGTCTTCGGGCCGCGACTGCTTCACCGAGCTCTAGAACCGTCTGCATTTGACGTATTTATCAATTTGATTCACATATGGCTCATTATTTGCCAAATATCTCCAATTCGCAACCAATGCAGTCGCCATGGGCCAGCGCGAACATCTCCGCCCAATCGCACAGGCCGTGGGAACCGGCGCTGCCGAATCATCGTAATGGTCAGGCTAACCAGAACCATTGCGGGATCCTCAGCCGCGTGCGCTGGCCGATGCACACCGGCCAGCTGGAAGGCATCAACAACAAGATCAAGGTCATCAAGCGCATGGCCTACGGCTACCGCAACCACGACTACTTCTTCCTGAAGATCAAGGCCGCCTTCCCCGGTAATCCGTGAAGAACCTTTTTCTTTGCCCGGCCCGCTTGGTTCCCGGCTACCCGTCCATCCGGTGTCGACAATTCCTTCACCGAAAATCACATTGATGACTCCGCCAAGCACCGCCTGAATGCGCATCTCGCGAAGGCGCACATCCGCGGACGTCGAAGCCAAACGCTGAGGTTTCACGTCGCCTACCCGGGCGCACGATAACTTCGCCAGACGCAGGAGATACGACATGCCCACACGACCCGAAGATGCGCAAGACGCGCGCAACCGCGCCCGAACCGATGCCGATGCGGATGTCCAGCCGGAGACGCATCAGGACGCGACCCGGAGCCTCGACCAGGACCAGGACCACAGCGGCTACGCGGAGCGTGGCCCCGGGCGCGGCGACCATGCCGGCCGGGCCGCAGGCGAACACGTGGACCGGCAGTCGCCCGCCGAGCGTGAGGCTTCGGACCGCAGCCGATGGCGCACGGATGACCGCGACGAACGCAGCGAACGCTGGAGCGGCAAGGAAGGGCCGGACAAGAACGATGCAGGCGATTGAACTGATGACGCGCTTGCACGACTGATGCTGCGCCCTACTGAGGATCGGGCAACGCCTGGCCGTCCAGGCCCACCAGCGACCATTTTCCCCACTGGTCATCAACACCGGCACCGCTCGTGCGGTCCGCACCGGCATCGCCCGAATAGCGGTACAGCGGCTCGCCACCATAGGTCACATGGATGCGGCCTTCGCGCTCAAGGGTGCCAATCCGCGCCGACTCCACGCCGGCGCCCCCCGAGGGCTGCAGGTCGTGCGCCATCACCGGCGGCCAGACCTCCTCGCAGACCGCGTCGCACTTGCTGCCATCGGTATTGCCGGCCAGCACATAGACCGCACTGCCAGCGCCATCCACCAAGTGCGAGGACGGCGAGCCGGACATCGCCAAGGTGGCATTCGCGTTGCCGGCGCCCTCCTGCATCCCGGAGCCCTGGATCGGCGCAGGTGTCCCGCTCGGACGGCCTTGGTCCGCAGGCAGCGACTCCTGCGGCATGCGCCCGTCCTCCGCCTCGCTTCGCGCCTCGCCCGCATCGGTGCGCATGTCGCTGCGATCGTTGCAGCCCGCGAGGACCAGGGCACCGACGCCCAGCGCAAGCATCATCGTATAGCGGCTCATGGCGTGCCTCCGAAGGGGTAGGCGTCGACACTAGAACGCGGTCCGTAGGAGATGCGTGAACAGGCCGCTGCGGCCCTCAGTCCACCTTGACATCGCTCCCGCTACCTTGGCCCGATTCAAGGAGGGGCCCATGGCCGGAAACAGCAGCATGGCGCGCAGCGCGCAGATCTTGCGGTTCGTGTTGAAGCATCGCGGTGCCGGCCTGTTCGGAGGTGCCGACGTGGACATCGCCGATCTGGACGCAGAGGTGGTGGCATCCAACGACGACACCACCGGACCGGAGGCCTTCGTCGACGACCTTGAGGCCCTGGGGCCGACATTCATCAAGATCGGCCAGTCGCTTTCAACCCGACCGGACATGGTGCCTGCGCCCTATCTCGTCGCACTGGAACGCATGCAGGATGACGTCCTGCCGGTACCCGCAGCTGCGATCCGCGAACTGATCGAAGCCGAACTGGGCGTGCGCCTGGGCAAGCTGTTCCGCGAGTTCGACGACGTGCCGCTGGGCTCCGCCTCACTGGCGCAGGTACACCGTGCCGTGCTCAACGACGGCCGCGAGGTCGCCGTGAAAGTGCAGCGACCGGGCGTGGATCTCGAGATCCGCTCCGACCTCGACACACTTGCCAACATCGCGCGCCGCGCCGATGCCAGCACCCGTATCGGACGCCGCCTGCGCTTCTCCGACTGGGTCGACGAATTCCGCAAGACCCTGCTGGCCGAACTCGACTACCACCTTGAAGCCGACAACCTCGAACGGTTCCGCGAACGCCTGGCCGACTACCCTGAAATCCTGGTGCCCGCCCCGCTGCGCAACCTGAGCACGCGCCGCGTGCTGACCATGGAACTGATCCGCGGCACCAAGGTCACCGCACTCAGCGGCCTTCGCCGCACCGAGCACGACTACGCAGCGCTCACCGCCGCACTGATGCGCGGCTATCTGGACCAGGTCTTCGTGCACGGCGAGATCCACGCCGACCCGCATCCCGGCAATATGCTGGTGACCGAGGACGAGCAGCTCGCGATCTTCGACCTCGGCATGGTCGCGCACGTGCCCCCGAGGCAGCGCGAGCATCTGCTGAAGCTGCTGTTCTCGGCGATCGACGGTCGTGGTGAAGAGGTGGCGGACGAGACCATCGCGATGTCGATCCTGCTCGAAGACTTCGACGAAGTCCGCTACGTGCGCGAGGTGAGTCACCTGGTCGCGCGCTATGCGGCACATGGCAGCTCGCAGGCGCTGTCGGAAGGCCGCTTGATGATGGAGCTGGCGCGACTGAGCGTGGCCTGCGGGCTGCGCTCGCCTCCCGAACTTCACATGCTGGGCAAGACCCTGCTGAACCTTGAAGGCGTGTGCAATGCGCTGACGCCGGAGCTGGACGTCAAGCGCGTGGTGGAGGGCCACCTGCAGGCGCTGATGCGCCAGCGCGTGCGCCAGGCATTCTCACCAGCACGGCTGGCCGGCGACGCGATCGAACTGCAGAACCTGCTGCAGGAAGCGCCACGCAAGCTGTCGAACATCCTGTCGCTGGTGTCCGAGAACAAGCTGCAAGTGCGGATGGTCGGGCTGCAGGAGTCGCGGCTGACGGAGAACCTGCAGAAGATCGCCAACCGGGTGGCAGCGGGGGTGATCGTGGCTGCGCTCATCCTGGCGAGTGCGATGCTGATGCGCGGGGATGTGGCCGGACCTACGTTGTTTGGTTACCCGGCAGTGGCGATGGGGATGTTCCTGCTGGCTTCGGCGTTGGGGTTCGGGATCGTGCTGAGTGTGCTGTTTAGTGATCGGCGGCCGAAGGTGCGGGAAGAGCGCGGCCCGAGGGCCTGACTCTCAGGGGGTCGAGCCGAACCGACAGTCTGAATCCGATCCGACAGAATGGGTCTTCACGCTTGCCTGATTCATCGTCATGGTTCCGCACCTGTCCTTGACCTGCGGCGTCGTTGATATGGGAGTGGCCGTCAATACGAATGTGTTTGCGGTTGGCGTCCTCATGTTGAGGTTGTAGTACGCCGTTCCATCCCGGGGCGAGACCTGCGGCTCCACTGTCGCCCAGAATGTCTCGTAAGTATTGTTGACGGTGTGGTGCCGTTCCGCCCTCTGTGCCAATTCCACCAGGTCCGCTTGTGCTTGCCCTCTTCGGGCCTTTCGCACTTGCTCCTGGTAGTTGGGCACTGCGATCGCCGCCAAGATAGCGACGATCGCCACGGTCACCATCAGCTCGATAAGCGTAAAACCCATCGAGCGGCTACCTGTAGTTGCAAGCTCATACGTGCGCTTCATTGCACCTGCCTCCACGACTGGCGCCCGCACGGATACGGAAGATACATGGGGTCGGTCCCCGCAACGGTTACCGCCATCCAGCAGTTCCTGCCAGTAGGGTCCGGCACCGGGGCACCTGGCGCTGCAGGAGTTACTGGAGGCAGGCCCGGCAATGCGAACACCCCAACATCCTTCACGGGTGCGGTTCCTCCTGTTGCCAAAGTGACGGCAGCGGTACCCGCCTCGTAAACCGGCTCGACATCGGGATTTGGCAGGTTGTGCGGAGAGCCGTACACAGACGACAAACCTGGCGCACCGGTCCTTGCATTGAGCCCGAACAACCAGTTATTGCCTCCAGTTGAACACCCTGTAGTGGCGGCATTGGGGACGTAGGTCGGCATGAACACCATGCCAGTCGCGATGTTCGGATACCCTACGAAGCGCTCGCCCGCGGGCAGGTTCACGTACCAGCCCTGCGGGAAAAGGGGCGACACGGTGTCCATGGCCAACCCACGCGCATCGGTCCCTGCCCCGACCGTATAGCGCGTGAGCTGGTTCAGCCTGAGGGTCTCCGTGACCGGGCCACGCACCGTGTCATTGATCGCATACAGGGATTGGGGCGTCTCGTCACGGCCGTCGTCTTCGAACGAGAAACTGCCGGTGCCGAAGTAAAGCATGACCCCGCCGCCCGCGCCGGTGGTCACAGCCATGCCACCGGTGATCGGTTGACGGAATGCACGGCCACCTTCCGGAATTGTCTGCGTTACAAATACCGGCAGTTCGGGTTCTGCCGGCACCTCGTCGCGCAGGTCGAACTTCCAGATGGCACCGCGCTGATCCGCAGCGTAGACAGTATCCGCAAAGCCGTCGCGAACTGGGCTGGTCAATTCGGAGCCGCCCCAGCGATCGACCACGACAATGTTGCCGAGCCCATTGCTCCCCGTAGGCACGTTCGGGCCGGCAGCCTCTATGGCACGAACCGTCCGGATGGTCGGATTGGCCGCATCGTCGATATCGACCACGAACAGCACGGCGTCGCCGGTCTTGCTCTGATAGCCATTGCCGAATACAGCGACCCAGCGGATATCATCGTCATGCGTCTTCACCGGCACGATCACCGGCTTCCCGAGCACGAAGCCAATGTCGTCGACAACATCCTCGTCGAGAGACGTGTTCAGGTCACTGATTTCCCAGAGACGGTCACTTCCGTCGAACCCGGCAGGGTTGTCCACGTTCAAGGCATAGATCCCACGCCCACCAGCACCCGTCGTGCCGACGAGCACCGTATGCCAGCCACCGCCGTAGTGGGCGTCCGAGACTACAACGGGACCATCCACGTAGTAGCGGTGCTGGAACTTCTGATCGTTCTCATTGGTCGGATCGTTTGGAATCAGCAGATTGCCCATATGCCCAAGCGACGTACCGGGAATGTATGCGAAGCGCTCGCGCCCGCCGGCAGAGTCGATGGTCCCGCCCTCGCTGTCCATTCCTCCATCAAACGCGTGCAGCATGCCGTCGTTCGCCCCGACGTACACCATGTAGCGCCGGTCCTCCTTATCTTCCAGATACTCGGCATAACTGCTGCCGTAATTGATCGAGTCGTGGGATCCCAGCGCGCGATAGCCATAGTCGTCGGAAGGCGCACTGATGACCGGCGTCGAGTTGACGATGTCTCCGATCTTCGAGCTGACCCGCCTGCGCAGGTGGCCCGCCCCAACGCCCTCATGGGTCTCGTCGCCCCTGAGGTAGTCGACCGCATCAGCGATGTCGAAGCCCATGTTTTCGATGTGCGTCGTTCCGCCGGGATGCGCAGGCGCGCACAGGGACATCGACGAATACAGGCCCGCCGGCTTCTCACAAAGGTCGCTCAGAGAGAGAGAGCCTGCCGCGAAGGGCAGCACGTCACCTTCGCGTGCGAAGTAGATGCGACGGTCATCCGGCTGCGGGAGTCGCGCACTCGCGCTCCATCCGCCCGGACCGAATGTCGCCTCACGGGTAACGGGGTTCACGCTTACCTGCTGGGCTTCGATGTCGCCATACCAGTCAGTGCCATCACTTTCGGTGGTCACCTCATATCGCGGAGTCACCGTCAGCGATCCGGTACCGATTCGGGCACCGGTGAGCGCTATTGCACCAGACGGCGATGCGCCGGCACTGACGGATGCCAGGATTCTCCGCATCGCTGTCACGATGTCGGCAGGCGTACGCGCATTGATGAAGTCACCGCGAGTATTGACAGTCGCATGCCAGATATCGTCCACAGTGCTCCGCGCACCGGATGAGTAGCCCGGCCACTTCGGACTACTCCAGCCAGCGTACGCGTCATGCGGATCCTGCGGCGCATCCGGGTCGAATCGCTCGCCTCGCGCTCCCAGGGTCACGCCGTAAAAGTTCATGTGAAGATTGGTCTGGCAGTTCAACTTTCGCCGTTCCGGGCTATCGGGCCCCGAACACGCCGCAGGTACGGGCACCTGGCCCGCTGCCAGCGTGTCGTTCAAAGGGGACACGCCACCAGCGCCAACCGCATTGCTGCCTTCATTGAAGTAATACTGGCTGGCGATCGCCGCCATGCTGTTTGCCGGTGTCGGATCAAATGGAGCACCCAATTCCGCCAACCCACCCGCAGAGCTCGCGACATTGCTGAATCCGTCCGTGAAAAGCATGCCTCCATTGCGCTGGCAGGCCAGTTGGACCGGTGCGTTGCCATCCCTACGCTGGAACTGGGCACCCATGTGGTTCACGGCCGGCAGGTTGGGCGTATTACCGCTTGCTGGCAGCTTCATCATGCTTTCGTACAAGTTCAATCTATCTGTGGCGTCTGACATGTCGCGCATTGCCAGATTCTGATAAGAGCCGTTGATCGTGAAGTAGCCTACCCGCAGGTTGTTGATAGTCGCCAACGAGCGTGTCATGCCCGCGACCATCGCTCGGTTGCGGTTGCCATAGTAGGAAAACCAATTCGCAAAATTCTGGAGCGCCGCAGTGTCAGCAGACGTGATCCTGTACTTCCAGAGATTACAATCGGCGCCACAAGCACCAACAGCCTCGGAGGGTGTGATTCCCGCGTAATCGGACAGTGCGCTGGGCAGTTTTTCCTCCAGATAGAAGGTAGCGGGATAATGGCGGATATAAAGCGCGCAGTTCGCGCTCATCGTGTGGCCGCTGCTGCCAACCTCCCGCCAGCGGTTACCGCCACTTCCGCCGGAGTCAAGCCCCCCACAGTCGGAGTTCGACACCAGCCGATACTGGGTTCCACCAGGGAGGACCATGTGGGTGTAGGCCTGGAAGCGGAAACTGGAAGCCTCCCCGAGAAAGTTGGACGCAAGATTGACAGTGTCATCGTCCCTGGGGTCGATGAGGGTAGCAGTAGTGCTTGCGTTTCCCGCGGGGTTAGAAGTGTTACTGCTGTACGGCGTACCGTCGCTGTTCAACCATGGCTGGTACTGCACGCGGGGGTCGAAGTAGGCAGGGTTGAAGTCAGGTGATCGGGCGAAACCATAATTGTCCACGGGCGGGATGCCGTAGTAGGTGTTCCCGCTTCGCGGCCCGATGTACGAGTAGTAATAGCTGCAGCTTCCACGACTACCGCTCAGTCCTGTCCTCAACGCTCCGTCCGAAAAAAAGCTCCAACCGGTTGCACTATTATTGTTCGGCCCACTCCAGCAGCCACGACCGTCAGCTCCGGGGAACTGGTTTTGATAGGTCATCGAGCCAGAGTCATCAACCGCCATGATGAACGCTGCCGGCACCTGCACTTCGGTATTCATCGGCGCCTGTGCCAAAGGCTTTTCAGGATGAGCCTGCACGGCGAACGCTGAGTACGCCAAGTATCCTCCTGCACCAAGAACCGCAAGAACTGCAGCAACATTCAGCTTTTTGCGACGGGCTGTCATGATCGTGGACCTCAAAGCTTGTACACGGCGTCGATCGCCGCGCTTGAACTAGGGTTGGTGGTCGAGTCGGCGTCGTACGTGGTGATCTGGTAGATCTTGGTCGGGGCTACGCTGCCATCCGGGCCAATACCCATCGCGATCGACGACTCGCCCACGATGCACTTGTCGATCTGCCTCACGCTCCGTGCCGGGGCGGAAGCCAGCGTCTGTCCATCCAGCCAATGCCCCACGTCGAAACCGTCGTCACAACGTCGGTTGATCGCGGCCTCGCTGATTACATCGCAGCCTGTCGTCGTGGTGCCGTCCTCGATGTCCTGGATGGTGCACTCGGTGCTACGCAGGTTTCCTTCGGTGTTCTGGAAGGCCATGTTCACGGCCCGGTAGTTGGCAGCCATCCGCTCCTGCATGCCCGCAACCTGCATACCGACGATGCCGATCAGTGCGAGCAGCACCAGCATGATCAGCGCCACGTAGAGTACCGCGCCGCGCTGGCGGCCAAAGCCCTGTGGCGGGCGGACGGAGTGGGTTCGCATGCAGAAGGACGTCATGGTCAGTTCCCGAACAAACGGTTGCGCAAGGCGATGGTCGCTTCGTACGACGTGCGATAACGTCCATCGTTGTCCACTGCAGGCAGGAAGCGCAGACCCAGCACCCTTACATCGGTCGCTACGCCACTGGTCGCCTGTGGCGAAGTCGCGCGATCAGGACTGCTCGCGAGCATTCCTATCTGTACGAGGCCCACCCGCTGCCACTCACTCGCATCCGCCGCGAGCACATCCGCTGTTTGATGCTGGGTGATATTGCCGACCGGTGGATTGGTGGGCGAGATATCGATGGTTTCGTCCAGGCCATACAGCAGTTGCAGGCTTTCAATACCTTCAACAAGCTCTTCGACCGCATAGGCTCCGCCGTTGTACCTCGCCCGATGCAACGCCGGCTCATTGGACGCTCCTTCGGCGACGTAATAGACGATCGAATTGGCCCGATACAACAGCGTCTGGCCGGCGGGATGAGCGTTGTACTTGGCAGCCAGCGCCGGCGTGAGCGACGCATCCACCTTCACGTTGCCACCATCGCCTGCGCCCGCGAAGACATCCGCATGCGAGCAGTCGGCCATACCGAACAATGTCGGATTGGCAACGCCCTCGTCGGTAAGTACCGGCCAACCCGGCGGCGGGTCCTCGACGGCAACTGGAGCGCCCGGAATGGTCAGCTGCGTGGTTTCAATCGCCATGACCGGGGTTCCGCGGGAGCCAAGATAGCGAAGCACGATCACGTCACTTCCCGGCAGCGGCTCCAGGTCCTGAATTGCTCCCGGGAGCGTTGGTGACCATCCAGCGGCGGGCGCGCCCCCGATGGTTACCGAATCTCCAGGTGCGGTTTCGGCGGCTTCGTATCCTTGAATGGAAACGGAAAAATCGAGGGGATTCCCCGCCCCGGAGGTAAATGTTCCGAGATGACTCACTGGATCGCCTTCGCCCCGAACCAGATGCGCCTGATCGTTGACGCAACCATAGTGCCCGGCCATCCGGATATCGCGCTGCAGGAAGTCCATCGCAAACCTGGAATTCTCCTGCACTCGAGCCATGCCTTCGGACATCTGGTAGGCAGCGCGCGACGCTGAGAACACCTGCACCAGCCCCAGAATCAGCAGGGAGCCGATGAGGAGCGCCACAAGCAGCTCTATCAACGTGACGCCTTGACTGCGCCGAAGGGAAAGGTACATGGGATGTCCGTTCATAGCCGCGTAGTCAATGCAAAGTCGGTTTCCGCATCCGGGTTGTCGGGATCCCAACGCTGGTCCCCCCAGGAAATCGTGACCGTCACGGTACTGTTGTTGTACAAAACCGCGGCATTTGCCGTCTCACCCAACGTCCTTACCACCTGGCATTGCCACCGGACAATGCTCTGGGCCAACGACACAGAGCCCAGCGGACGGGTTTGACACGCCACCTCTGCCAGGTCCACCTCGCCGGCCTCGAATCCCGCGCCACTGCCCCCCGCGTACCACGCGGCTTGCGAACGATTTGCGCGCATCTGATCCAGGAGGTCGTAAGCCAGATTGGTGGCATGGGTGCGTTGCTGCGCGCTCTGCGTGAACCGCAGATTCATGGTTTGCAGCAAGGCAAACCCAAGCAGTCCCACTGCCAGTATCAACAAGGCGATCAATGCTTCGATCATGCTGAAACCACTACTGGAAGTGCGCCCGGAAAACCCGGACCTCCGAAGGCCAGTGCTCATTCGCATTCGCTTCTCTCCGTCCTGACCTGTCCCGTCGCCGTGAGGGTGAGCTCACGCACCAAACTGTGTCCGGCAGGGCATTTGATGGACGCAACAGTGAAGTCGACAGGCGTTACAGCGCGCCCCCGCTGATCAAACCGGAGGATCGCCTGCTTGCTGCTTGCCTTGATATCCAAGTCCGCAATTCCCTCCACGTACCGGAGCACCCTGTCGTTGATTCCGCCAGGCAATCCGTTACCGTCCTGATCCACCCAGACCATCCATCCATTCGTCCACGGCGAGGCGTCCGGCAGGCACGTAGTACCGTTGGAGCTCGGGCACAGCGCGGCTCCGCCTGGGCTGCGGATGGCTTCCGAACGCGCAAGCGACATGGATGCGATCAACTCATTGGTTCCAGTGGCGACCCTGTTTGATCGCATCGACCCCTGGAAACTGGGCAAGCCGATAGCCAGCAACACCGCCAGCACGGCAATCGTGATCATGAGTTCGATCAGGCTGAAGCCCGACAAACGATTTCGGCGCATGTCCCCTACCCGCTTTTACCGCTGAGTATCGGAAGCCTATCCGGGCTGGTGCTGGATGCAACCAGCCCGCGACAAGCGGTCAGCTCCGGCGGACGGACGTCTGGAAGCGTGACCGCCGCCTCAGGCCATCACCTCATAGCACCGCCGATACTCCCCACTGATCTTTATACGCCTCTGCAGGCCTGCGCGGCACGCAAACCACGGGAAAACCCCAACTACGCCGCATCGGAAGGCGGTGCTAGCGTGGCTTCCACCGCAGCCGCGACGCGAGCATCCACCCATGGACATCGGCTCCGCCCTTACAAAACTGGCCTCTTTCGAAGCGCCCATCGATCCCGTTCCACTGCCGGGGCCGGCCCCGAAAGCCGAACAACCTTCTTCGGAGCAGCCCACGGGACTGCACGAGCTGCCGCCCTTCCCGCCCGGGCTGGGCCTGCCTGGTGGCGCGCGTCGCGCCGAAGACGCAGGCGATGCCACGCCGACCGGGGACACGTTCACGGACGCCGACCTGTACGGCCCCAACGGGCCGGAGCCGCAGGACATCGATCAGGACGATCTCGGCGATTGCTACTTCGTCGCCACGCTGGCCGGACTCGCGAATTCCGCAGAGGGTGATGCCCGCATCGAGGAAAGCATCACCTACAACGAGGACACCGGCACCTTCACCGTGACGTTCTTCGAGGAAGGGCCGCTCGGCATCCCGGTGCCGGTCCAGGTCGAAGTGACCCAAGGGGATATACAGGACAACATCGACCGCAACGGCGGCAGCACGGTAGACAATCAGGGCAGCGGCCCGATCTGGCCGGCGGTGATGGAGGCCGCCTACGCCAAGCATGCGGGGGAGAACGCGACCTTCGCCGAGAAGATAGGCGCAGGAGTGGCCGGGATCAGCCAGATGGACCTGGGCTACCAGCTGATCGAGGGCGGCAAGGCGCGCAATGCCCTGTTCGACCTCACCGGCACCCGGGGGACGGACATTGATAACGCCTTCGTGGACCGCTGGGGCACCGGCCTCACGATGTTTGTGATCAACCAGGCGCTGGAGGACGGGCGCAGCGTGACCCTGTCCACCGACCCGGAGAATGTCGGCGCAGCCGAGGACGGGCTGGCGGACAACCACGTGTACCAGGTGGAACGGATCTACGTGGACGAGGACACCGGCGAGGTCATGGTGGAACTCCGGAATCCCTGGGCGCACAACAACACCGAGGGACACAGCAACAACAGCGCCATCGTGACCGTCCCGCTGTCCCAAATCACTGAGGACGGCGGCTTCGAGTACTTCAACATCGGGCCGGAAGGCTAGGTCCGGCGCCATGGGGCCGTTGGTCGACGCCCTCTCTGGTGCCACGAAGCGCAAGCGTGTTGTCCTGGCGCTTGCGCTGGCCGCACTGGGACTGGTCCTCACGTCGTGCCTGTATGATCCGACCGCCCACGCAAATCCGCCGAGCGAGACTTCGATGATCATTGATCAACTGGATGCCCCTGCTGGCGCCACCGAATTGGCGGCGTCGAGCGCGGATGCGGGTGCCGTGCGCCTGCACGACGAACTGGACACCTACCTGCGCGGGCAGTACAGGATTGCCGGGCAGCGGACATTCACCATTCCCGACATCGGGTGGACGGCACTGGACAGCCATGTCGCCAACGCCCTCGGGCACCTGTTGGGTTACGCAAGGCACGACGTGCCGTGGCGGCGCCCTGGCAAGGATCTGTTCGCCATCCACCAGGGAGACGACGACGCCATCGCGGTCGGCCTCCTGCGCGAACCGGGCGCCGACGGCCGCACGCTTGTCGGGTACTTCCAGTTGGAGGCCCCGGCGCCCTGAGGCAGCTGTCGTCCGGGGACACGTAGCGGTCGAACTTCGGCCCGACCTATCCCCTCAGGTCACCACCTCATAACACGGCCTGTACTCCCCGCTGATCTTCATCCGCCGCTGCTCCACGAACGCTCGCAGCAGCGCATCCAGCGACTCCATCATGTCCTTGTCGCCATGGATCTGGAACGGCCCGAATGCCTCGATCCGGCGCATCCCGTCTTCCTTCACATTCCCCGCCACGATCCCCGAGAACGCGCGCCGCAAATCGGCCGCCAACTCATGCGGCTTCCGCCCATGGTGCAGGTCCAGCCCCGCCATCGCCTCGTGCGTCGGCACGAACGGCTGCTGGAACGGCAGCGGGATATCCAGGCCCCAGTTGAAGTAGAACGAGTCCTTGTGCTCGATCCGCGCCTCGCGCACGCGCTTCACGCCCGCCGCCATGCGCCTGGCCACTGCCTGCGGATCACCAACAATGATCTCGTAGCGCTCGGTCGCGGCGTCGCCCAGCGTCAGGCGGATGAACTTGTCGATCTGCTCGAAGTACGGCGCTGACGCCACCGGGCCGGTCAGGATCAGCGGGAACGGCAGTTCGGCGTTCTCTTCGCGCAGCAGCAAGCCCAGCAGGTACAGGATTTCCTCGGCCGTACCCACGCCGCCGGGGAACACGATGATGCCGTGGCCGACGCGGACAAAGGCCTCCAGGCGCTTCTCGATGTCCGGCATGATCACCAGCTGGTTGACGATCGGGTTCGGCGACTCGGCGGCGATGATGCCGGGCTCGGTGATGCCGATGTAGCGCGGGCGGCGCTGGCGCTGCTTGGCGTGGGCGATGTTGGCGCCCTTCATCGGGCCCTTCATGGCGCCGGGGCCGCAGCCGGTGCAGATGTCCAGGCCGCGCAGACCGAGCTCGTAGCCCACCAGCTTGGTGTACTCGTACTCGACGCGGTTGATGGAGTGTCCGCCCCAGCACACCACCAGCTTGGGCTCCACGGGATACAGCAGGCGGGCGTTGCGCAGCTGGCCGAACACGGCGTCGGTGATGCCGGCGGACGATTCGAGGTCGGCGGCGTTCTCGGGGCCGAGTTCGATCGCCATGTAGGCAAGGTCGCGCACGGTGGCGAACAGCAGTTCGGCCACGCCGCGGATGATCTGGCCGTCAACGAAGGCCATGGCGGGCGCGGCCACCAGCTCGATGCGCAGGCCGCGGTCCTGCTGCAGCACCTGGATGTCGAAGTCGGGGTACATCTCCTGCGCGGCGCGGGGGTCGTCGTTGGCGCTGCCGCTGGTCAGCACGGCAAGCGCGCAGCGGCGCAGCAGGTCGTGCAGGCCGCCGGATGAGGCGTCCTTGAGCCGGGCCACTTCCTCGCGCGAGAGCACGTCCAGGCCGCCGCGCGGGTAGATGCGGGCGTCGACGGTGGGGAGCGTGGTGGTTTCGGGCATTGTTGCCTGGGTCATCGGTGTTCTCTTCTTCTTGTTGTCGTCGTCGTTTTCGGTGGTCGACTCTAGCGCAAAAAAGGAAACGGCCGGGGCATGCCCCGGCCGTTCCGTGTATCGCTGTGCGTCGCCGCTTAGAACTTGTACTTGACGCTCAGCATGACCGACCAGCGGGAAACAGCGGTATTGATGCCGTCGCCGTTGTTTTCCTGGATGCCGGTGTTGTCGGTCGAACCCGTGAAGTTGTAGACGTACTTGCCGGTCTCCGGGTTGATGCCCGCGTAGTTGGCCACGCGGCGGGTGGAGAAGAAGCCGTAGTCGTCGATCAGGCCCCAGTCCTTATTGATCAGGTTGCCGACGTTCATGATGTCCAGGGCGATCTCGGCCTTGTGACCTTCGAAGAACATCGGGACTTCCTGGCTCACGCGGACGTCGAAGCTGTTGGTCCAGTCGGTGCGGAAGGCGTTGGCCGGGGCCACCTGGCCACGGAAGCGCTGCAGCTCGGAACCCTCGCTGGCCATCCAGTCGAAGAAGTTCTGCTCCATCGCGGCGCCGCCCACCCACTCGACGTCGCCGGGGCCGGCGGGCACGTAGAACAGGTCGTTGGTGCCGGCGCTGTCGCCGTTGAAGTCGTTGTAGTAGATGTAGCTGAACGGACGGCCCGAGCGACCTTCATAGAACAGGCCGGCGGTGGTCATGTTGTCGCCGAACAGCGCCTTCTGCCAGGTCAGGGCCGCGGTGAAACGATCCTTGATCGCATAGCGCGAGTTGTAGCTGACCGGGTCGTTGGAGTTGAACACCATGGTGTTGTTCCAGTTCGACGAGTTCTGCGAGCTCGTCGCCGGGCTGAACTCGCTGGCGCTGGTGTAGGTGTAGCCCAAGGTCCAGGCCCACTGGTCGACCATCGGCTTGGACAGCGCAACGGTCAGCTGGCGGGCCGAACCCTTGTCGGTGTTGCGGATCACGATGGCCTGGTCGACCTCGGGGTGCTTGTTGGCGCGGTTGCCTGCATTGTTGCGGCCGTTGCTGATGCCATTGCCCGAGATATTTTCCGGGTTGTAGCCGGCTTCGTTCCAGTACATCGCGCGGCCGTCCTGGCCGTAGTGGGTCGGCCTGCCGATATCGATGCGGTCGAACCACAGGGCGTTCTTGTTCTTGGTGACCAGCAGCTCGGCCGATGCCACCAGGCCGTACCAGGGCAGCTCGTGGTCGAACGCCAGGTTGGCCTTCCAGATCGACGGCAGGGCCAGGCCCGGCTCCATGATGTCGGCGGTGATGCGCGGTGCCGAGGCGCCGCCACCGGCCGGGATCGTCGGCGGGACGGTCGGATCGAAGTCGGGAACATCGTCGCCGGTGATGTTGTAGGAATCGAAGTTCAGGCCGGTGTTCTGGAACGGACCGGCGAGCCACACGTTCGGGTTGCCGCCCTGGAACAGGCCGACGCCGCCGCGCAGCTGGGTCGGACGCTCGGTGTCGAAGGTGTAGTTGAAGCCGAAGCGCGGCTGCCACAGCTTCTTGTCGACGGTCACCGAGTTGTCGAGGCCGTAGATGTCCTGGATGCGCTGGTTGTAGATCGGCGAGTTGCCGAAATCAGGCATGTCCACGCGCACGCCGAACATCAGGGTCAGGTTGTAGTTGAGCGCCCAGGAATCCTGCACGAACAGGCCAAGGTTCTCGAACGAGTAGGCCGCCGGGATGTCGGCCATGCTGCCGCCGGCACGCGGCGCGCGCAGCTGGTAGTTCAGCGCCCTGCCCGCCTCGAAGGCCTCGAGGCTGTCGAACGTCCACGCACCGTTCACGTCACGGCCGTAGAAGTTGAGGATGTCGTTGTCTTCGTAGTCGAAGCCGAACTTCAGGGTGTGGTCGCCGACGTACCAGGTACCCGCGCCGAACACGGTCAGCTGCTCGGTGTCGACCACGTTGACGTGGCGGTTGCGCTCGGTGCCGAGGTTGATGGTGTCCTGGCCCGCGCCGACGTTGTTGATGATGATGGTCGGCAGGTCCGCATAAGTGGCGGCGATCGACGAGTAGTCGCGCTGCGAGACCTTGAATTCGGTGGAGAAGTTGTCGCTCCAGTCGCTGAACAGCTCGACGACCGTGCTCTCGAAGGTCTTGTTCTGGTCGTACCAGTAGCTCGACAGCGAAATGCTGCTGCCGCCGAAGCCGACCAGCTTGGGCACGATTTCCTCGGTCTTGCTGTAGCGCAGGGCCGCGCGGTGGTTGTCGCTGATGTTCCAGTCGAGCTTGACCGCGTATTCCTCGATGTCGGTCTCGGAAATGCTCGGCGGATTCATGGTGCCGGGATCGAAGCCGAAGCTGTTGGCGGCGGCGATCACGCGGGCGATGTCGGCATCGGTGATGTCACCGTCGCCGTACGGGGTGCCCGACAGGCTGGTGCCCGGGCGCGCGCGCTTGAACTGCTCGTAGTTGGCGAAGAAGAACAGGCGATCCTTGATGATCGGGCCACCGAAGGTGAAGCCGTAGGTCTCTTCCTTGTCGAAGCCGTTGAACTCGACGCCGCGCAGGTCGCTGCGCACCCAGTCGCCGTCGCGCAGGGCGTAGTACGCGCTGCCGTGGAATTCGTTGGTGCCCGACTTGGTCACGGCGTTGACCACAGCGCCGGTACCGCCGGAGATGGTGGTGTCGTAGTTGGCCAGGTCGATCTGGATTTCTTCGATCGCGTCCATCGAGACCGGCTGGCGCTCGGTCGGCATGTTGTTGGCTTCAAGGCCGAACGGGTCGGAGTTGCTGACGCCGTCGATGCGGATCACGTTGAAGCGCGAGTTCTGGCCACCGGCCGAGATCGAGCCATCGGCCTTGCTGACCTGCGAGATGCGCGGGTCGAGGCGGATGTAGTCCTGGATGTTGCGGCTGGCCGAGGGCAGCGCTTCGATGGTCGCGTTGTCCAGGTTGGTGCCGGTGCCCATCTTGTTGGCGCTGAAGATCTCCGAGCCGCCTGCCACGCCGACCGCGGTCACGGTGGCGAGGGTGGTCACGTCGCCGGCAAGCTGGGCGTTGACGGTGTTGGCCTGGTTCAGGCCGAGGAAGACATTGTCTTGGGTCCTGGTGCCGGCGCCGGCCTTGGTGATGATGATCTCGTACGGGCCACCCACGCGCAGGCCCCGGGCGCTGTAGCGGCCGCTCGCGTCGGTGGTCACGCGGCTGGTGGTGCCGGACTCGACGTGGACGATGGTGACTTCTGCATTGGTGACCGGCAGGCCGTCGCTTCCAAGGACGACACCACCCACGCCGGCGGACGTGCCGCTCTGGGCGAAGACGGGTGCGGCGGCAAGCGCGGCGATCAGGCCGAGCGAAAGTTTCGACACACGGAAGACGTTGCGACGGGTCATGGCTGGACTCTTGGTGGCAAGTAAACGGACCGCACCCCGGGGCACGGCAGGAAAAATTCGGGTTGTCCTGATCACGCCGCGACCGCCGGAGCGGCAGCGGTTAACAACAGATTAACACGGTAGTCCGGCTATATGACAGCCGGATGACGACTTCAGGCCGGGCGCATGCTGACCAGATAGCTGGCCAGGCCGTCGAGCAGCATCTGCACTGAAATCGCCACCAGCAGCATGCCCATCAGGCGCTCCACGGCGGTCAGGGCGCGGGCGCCGAGCAGCCGGTACAGGTAGGGCGCGCAGAACAGGATGGCCGCAGTCGCGCCCCAGGCGATCATCAGCGCCAGGCTCCATTCCCAGAGCCGGTCGGGTTCACGGGTGCCCATCAGCATCACCGCCGCCATGCCCGACGGCCCGGCGACCAGCGGCACCGCCAGCGGGACGATGAAGGGTTCGCCGCCCGGCAGTTCGCCCATCAGGCCCTCGGGCGGCGGGAAGATCATCCGGATGCCGATCAGGAACAGGACGATGCCGCCGGCGATCGACACCGATTCCTGGCGCAGGTGCATGACCTCCAGGGCGTGCTTGCCGACCCAGAGGAAGACCATCAGCACGCCCAGGGCGATCAGCAGCTCGCGCGCCAGGACGATGCGCTGCCGCTTGGGCGGCAGGTTGCGCAGGATGCTGAGGAACACCGGGATGTTGCCCAGCGGATCCAGGATCAGGAACAGCAGCAGGGCCGCGGACGCGATGGTCATGCGCGCGGCGCCCAGGCTTGCCCGCGATGGGCCGTGCCCGCGGGCGACAGCAGGGTGACGCAGGCAGCGGCGGCGGCGGCGGGATCGCGGGCGCGGCGGTCTTCATCGACCGCGTGGGCGCGCGCGCGCAGCGGCGTGCGCAAAGGGCCGGGGCGGAGGCCGTGGAAACGCACGGTGCCGTTCCTGTGTTCGGCGTGCAGGGTGTCGAGCAGGGCGCGCTGGCCGTGCTGGGCGATGCCGTAGGCGCCGCGGTAGGCGGCCGGCGCTTCGTCGTCGAGCACGAACACCACCGAGGCATCCGGCGCCTCGCGCAGCAGCGGCAGGCAGGCCTGGGTCAGCCACCAGCGCGCGCTGAGGTTCACGTGCAGGATGCGGGCGAAGTCACCCGGATCGGTGTGTTCGAGCGGAGTCAGGCCGGTGAAGTCGGCGGCGCAGTGCAGCATGCCGTCCAGCCGGCCCAACTGGGCGCCGATGCGCCCGGCAAGTTCGACATGGTCGCCGTAGTCCGCCCCGGCCAGGTCGAAGGGATAGTTGACCGGTTCCGGCAGCCCGGCCGGGGCGCGCGCGATCGCGTCGTACACGCGGTTGAGCTTGGGTACCTTGCGACCAAGCAGGACCACGGTCGCACCCGCGCGCGCGCAGGCGTGTGCCGCGGCCGTGCCCAGGCCGCCGTGGGCACCGGTCACCAGCACCACGCGCCCGGCCAGTGCGGCCGGCGCGTCGGGCGCCTCCGCGGCGGCCGGGGGCGTACTCACGCCTTCTGCGTCTCCGCGACCATGCGCGCCAGCTCGCCGGACTCGAACAGCTCCATGGTGATGTCGCAGCCGCCGATCAGCTCGCCGTTGATGAACAGCTGCGGGAAGGTCGGCCAGTTGGAAATGCGCGGCAGGTTGGCGCGGACTTCGGGGTCCTCGAGCACGTTGACGCTGTGCAGGGTCGCCATGTCGGCGCCGGCTTCGCGCAGCGCGCCCACGGTGCGGCTGGAGAAGCCGCACATCGGGAACTGCGGCGTGCCCTTCATGAACAGGACGATGGGGTGGCCGCTGATTTCGGCCTGGATCTTTTCGACGATGGCCATGGGGGCTCCGACGTGGTGTGCAGCGGGCCGTGGCCACGCAGCGCGTGATGGGGATCGCGCTATTGTAGCGTCCATGGCCATTGAACTTGCCGCCCTGCCCTGGGACCGCACCGCGCTCGAGCCGTACATCTCGGGCGAGACCCTCGACCTCCACCACGGTCGCCACCATCGTGCCCATGTCGAAGCCGTCAACGCCCTGGCGCCAGCGGCGGGCATGGGTACGGCCACGCTCGATGAACTGGTGCGCCGCGCCCAGGGCGCGCTGCAGCAGCACGCGGCGCAGGCCTGGAACCTGGCGTTCCAGTGGCGCTGCCTGAAACCTGCCGCGGCCGGCGGCGGCGGCGAGCCGCAGGGTGAGCTGGCCGATGCACTCGTGCGCAGGTTTGGCGACATGGCGCGTTTCCGCCAGCGCTTCGCGGCGATGGCCTGCGCATTGCAGGGGTCGGGGTGGATCTGGCTGCTGCAGCGGCCGGACGGCTCGCTCACCCTGGCGCTGACGGCCAACACCGCCTCGCCGCTCACCGGCGACGATCGGCCCCTGCTGACCCTGAGCCTGTGGGAGCACGCCTACCTGCTGGACCACCGTGAAGCCCGCGGCCGCTACATCGAAGCCGCGTGGAACCTGGTCGACTGGACCTTCGTCGCCTCGAACCTCAAATAGCCCCCGCCCATAACGACCCTGCAAAAGCAGCCTTTGCAGAAGCCGCTTTTGTAGGAGCAGCCATAGCTGCGAGCCACGGCGGCGGGACACCTCGCCATCGCAGCTATAGCTGCTCCTACATGACGCGGGTCGCAGCTAGGGCTGCTCCTACATCATGCTGAGGGCCCGGGAATCTATGGGGCCGGGTCGTTTCGAAGGCGGGCGATGACGGGTTCCACCTGGGACTCGCGGCCCAGCGCGCCGCCGACGCGCGCCAACGTATCGGCCAGCTCCGCATCCCCGTCCGCGCGCAGCGTCGCATGGCCGACCTTGCGCCCGGGACGCGCGGCCTTGCCGTAGTCGTGCCAGTGTCCGCCAGCCTCGGCCAGCACCGCGACGGGGTCCGGCATCTCGCCGATCCAGTTGAGCATGCAGCTCCGGCCCAGCGCGCGCGTTGCGCCCAGCGGCAGTCCGAGCACGGCCCGCAGGTGGTTGCCGAACTGCGATGTCTCGGCGCCTTCGATCGTCCAGTGGCCTGAGTTGTGCACTCGCGGCGCCATCTCGTTGGCCAGCAGCTCGCCATCCCGGCAGAACAGTTCCAGCGCGAACACGCCGACATAATCCAGCGCTTCCGCCAACGCGCGGGCGTACTCCACTGCGCGGGCCTCCAGCAAAGGCGCCACGCGCGCCGGCGCAAGGCTGGCCGACAGCACGCCATCGACGTGCCAGTTTTCGGTTAGCGGCCAGGTGCGGAACTCGCCATCACGGCCGCGCACGGCGACCACGCTCAGCTCGCGCTCGAAGGGCACGAAGGCCTCGAGGATCAGGCCCACGGTCGCTGCCTGGGCACCAAGTGCCTCCCAGGCCGACGCAGCATCGGCTACCGCGCGAATCCGGTACTGGCCCTTGCCGTCATAGCCCAGGCGCCGGGTCTTGAGGATGCAGGGCACGCCGAGTTCGGCCACCGCGGCGTCGAGGTCGGCGCGGGTATCGACGGGCACGTAGCCGGGCACCGGGATGCCGAGCTCGCGGAACAGGGTCTTCTCGGCCAGCCGGTCCTGGCTGGTGCCGAGCGCGCGCGGGTTGGGGAACAGCGGCACCCGCTCGCCCAGCCACTGCGCGGACTCAGCGGGCACGTTCTCGAAATCGAAGGTGGCGATGTCGATGCCCGACGCGAATTCCGCCAGCACCCCTGCGTCGCGGTAGTCACCTACCAGCAGGGGCACGAGCTGTCCGGCGCAGGCGTCGGCGCTGGTGTCCATCACCGAGAAGCGCAGGCCCAGGGGTGCGCCGGCCAGGGCCATCATCCGCGCCAGTTGACCGCCGCCAAGGATGCCGACGGTGGTCATCGCACGCACCTCGCGCCGGAAGCCGGCCGGACGCCCGCGCTCATCGGCGCGGGTCGTCGCCGGCGGCGACGTCATCGGTCTGGCGCTGGCGGAAGGCATCCAGCGCGGCCCTGACGTCCGCGTCGCCCGCCGCGGCAAGCTGCGCCGCGGCAAACAGCGCCGCATTGGCCGCGCCGGCATTGCCGATCGCGAACGTCGCCACCGGCACGCCGGCCGGCATCTGCACGATCGACAGCAGCGAGTCCATGCCGTTGAGCGCCTTCGATTGCACCGGCACGCCCAGCACCGGCAGCGGCGTCTTGGACGCGATCATCCCCGGCAGGTGCGCAGCGCCGCCGGCACCGGCGATGATCACTTTCAGGCCGCGGTCGCGCGCGCCGGCCGCGTACTCGAACAGCACGTCGGGCGTGCGGTGCGCGGAAACAACGCGCACCTCGTGCGCGATGCCGAACTCTTCAAGCTTCTGCACCGCGTGCTGCATGGTGTCCCAGTCGGATCGCGAACCCATCACGACGCCGACGACGGGCGGACTGTTGGTGGCGGTCATTGGCCGTCCCCGGTGGCAAAGACGTATTCTAGCGGCCCCACGCCGCGACGTACCGCCATGGACCGCAAGCTGCTCGACATCCTCGTCTGCCCCGCCAGCCGCCAGCCGCTGGCGCTGCTGGAACCCGCAGGGCTCGACGCGCTGAACCGCGCCATCAACGCCGGTGGCGTGCAGCGCGGCGACGAGGCCGTGCAGGCCGAGCCACTGCGCGAAGCCCTGGTGACCCGCGATCGCCGCACCGTCTACCGCATCGACGACGGCATCCCGGTGCTGCTGGCCGAGGACGCGATCGCCACCGCGCAGGTCGGCGGCTTCCCGGGCGCATGAGCGCCGTCGGCACCGGTCCGGACGCCGCCATCGTCTCCGCCGACGTCGAGCGCGCGCTGGCCGAAGACATCGGCAGCGGCGACGTCACCGCCGCCCTGCTTCCGGACGCACCGGAATCGGCCTACCTGTTGTGCAAGGAGGACGCCGTGGTCTGCGGCCGGCCGTGGTTCGACGCCTGCCACCGCGCGCTGGACCCGGAGATCGCCATCGACTGGCGCTTCAGCGACGGCGACCACGTACGCGCCGGCACCGTGCTGGCCACGCTCCAGGGCCGCACCCGCGCCCTGGTCAGCGCTGAGCGCACCTCGCTCAACTTCATGCAAACGCTGTCCGGCACGGCGACCACCGTGGCCGCCCACGTGGAAGCCGTGCGCGGCACCCGTGCGCGCATCCTCGACACCCGCAAGACCCTGCCCGGCCTGCGCATCGCGCAGAAGTACGCGGTACGCGTGGGCGGCGGCGACAACCACCGCATGGGCCTGCACGATGCGGTGATGCTCAAGGAAAACCACGTGCGCGCCGCCGGCTCCATCGCCGCGGCCATCGCGGCCGCGCGCGCCAGCCAGCCGCGGCTACCGCTGATCGTGGAGGTCGAGACCCTGGCCGAGCTGCGCGACGCGCTCGAGGCCGGCTGCGACCGCATCCTCATCGATGACTTCGACGCCGACACCCGCCGCGAGGCGGTGCGCATCACGGCGGGCCGGATTCCGCTCGAGGTGTCGGGTGGGGTCGACCTGGATTCACTGCGCGCGATCGCCGCCGACGGCGTCGATTGCATCTCGATCGGCGGCCTGACCAAGCATGTGCAGGCAATCGACCTTTCGCTGAAGCTCGGGCCGGTTCCGGCCTAGCTGGCGCTAGCGCAGCAACAGCCACGCCGCCGCGGCCAGCACGGCGAGCGCGGCGACCCACCACCATGCGGATACTGCGGAGCCCCCCGCCGCACGCCTTGGCTTGCGCCCCGGCCGTGGGCGTTCGACCGCAGCGCCCGGTGCCACCACGCGGAAGCGCAGCACGTCGAAGCCTAGCTCGTCGCCATGCTGCGCCCAGGCGCGCTGCCGCGGCTCCTCGTTGAGCAGCCAGCCGTTGGTGGAGTCGAGGTCTTCCACCAGCAGGCCTTCCGCGGTCGGCGTCAGCCGAACGTGCTGGCGTGAGATCCCCGGATGATCGAGGTGGATCCCGGAGTCCGGCGCGCGGCCGAGCACCGTTGGCCCCACCAGTGGGAATGTGCGACCGAAGCCCGCCCCAGCCACGCCGCGCAGCACGTAGCGCGGCAGCGCCGGACGCACGACGGTGGCCGTGGTTGCCGCGCGCGCGATCGGTGACGGCGTCGGCAGGCCGAGGGTTTCATCTGCGTTGCGGAGGCTGTTCATAGGTGGAAACTGGGATGTGGTGCGTGAAGCCCGCGCAAAGGCTTGCTCAAACTGCGGGTTGGCCCCAGATTGCACAGCCATGCCCAGTCTCATCCTGCTAATGATAGCCGGCGCCATCGCCTACGCGTGGTGGAACGCGGCCCGCGCGGCCAGCGAACACGCCATCGACGTCGGCCGCGCCGCCTGCCGTACTGCCGGCGTGCAGTTGCTCGACCAGACCGTGCATGCCATCGGGTCGCGCCTGCGCCGCCGCAGCGACGGGCGACTCGGGCTGGAGCGGAGCTTCCGCTTCGAGTATTCGCACGATGGCACCGACCGCCAGCGCGGCCGCATGGTCTTCCACGGAAACCGGCTGGTGTCGTTCACCGGCCCGGCACCGGCGGTGGCGTCCAGCCTGCAGGGCGACGACTGAGCCACGCCGACCTGGCCCTGACGGATCGCCTACTTGATCACGCGCAGGTGCGCACCGCGGCGCGGGGTTGGTGAACCATCGTCGTCACCGTCGCCGTCATCGCTTCCGTCGCCGCCGCGATCCTCGCGCGGGGCTTCGTCATCCACGCCGCCGGGCACCACGCCGAGCACGACTTCGCTACCGGACGTTCCACGGACATCTTCGTCGGCGCCCGCCGCATCGCCGTCCGTGCCGCCTGCGGTACCGCCCACCTGGTCATCGGGCAGCGCCATGCCCTGCCCGGTCTCCCGGGCATAGATGGCCAGCACTGCGCCAACCGGCACCGTCACCGGATGGCTGACACCGCCAAAGCGCGCGGTGAAGCTCACCGCCTCGTTGTCCATGTGCAATCGGGAGACCGCGCGCTCGGCGACGTTGAGCACCACGCGCCCGTCCTTCACGGTATGCGGGGGCACGCGCACGCCGGGACCGAGCGCATCCACCAGAAGGTGGGGCGTCATCCCGTTGTCCACGATCCATTCGTACAGCGCCCGCAGCAGGTAGGGGCGGTGGCTGGTCATCCGGGACACGTCATTCATGCCCGGATTCTACCGCGAGCCGGGGTCAGGCCGGCAGCTCGCGCAGATGACGCTCCTGCGGGGTCAGGCTGCGCGTGAACCCGGGGTTGCGGAAAATCCTGCTGCCATAGTCCTCGATCGCCTTGCCATCCTTCGGCAGCGGCACGCCAAGCGCTTCCAGGCGCCAGATGATCGGCGCCATCGCGCAGTCGGCGAGGCTCATTTCGGGATTGAGGAAGAACTTGTAGGCCTTGAACAACGGCACGGACGCGGTCAGCAAGTCCTTCAGGCGCTTGCGCGCGGCATCGGCCTGGGCCTTGGTGCCGGTCTGGATCATGCGCACCTCGGGCACCCAGTCGTGCTCGAGGCGCAGCATCGCCAGGCGCAGCCGCGCGCGGGACAGCGGATCGACCGGCATCAGCGGCGGATGCGGATAACGCTCGTCCAGGTACTCGGTGACCACGCTCGAGGCGTAGAGCACCAGGTCCCGCTCCACCAGGGTCGGCACCGAATGATAGGGATTGAGGTCGAGCAGGTCCTCGGGCGGGTCCTTGGGATCGACGGTGATCAGGTCGTAGGTGACGCCCTTGGCCGCGAGCACCAGCCGCACGCGGTGGCACAGGACATCATCGGCGGAGGAAAAGAGCGTGAGTGCATTACGCATGCGCGGACTCGCTGCCATCATCGAACAACTCCCTTCAGTGCACGTCCTTCCAGTATTCCTTCTTCAGCAGCCACGCCAGGAAGGTGAAGAATGCGAGGAACAGCAGTACCCACACGCCGATCGCCTCGCGCTTGACCGCCACCGGCTCACCGGCGTACTCGAGGAACGCGGTGATGTCGCGCGCAGCCTGGTCGAACTGCAGCGGATCCATGGTGCCCGGCGATGCCACTTCCAGGCGATCGATCAGCGGATCGCCCGTGGCCTCGTCCTTGCCACCGTAGATCGGGCGCTGGATGCCTTGCATTTCCCACAGCACGTTCGGCATCGACGCGTTGGGGAACACGGTGTTGTTCCAGCCAAGCGGACGCTCCTCGTCGATGTAGAAGGCTTTGAGGTAGCTGAAGATCCAGTCTCCGCCGCGCACGCGCGAGGTCAGGCTGAGGTCGGGCGGCACGGTCCCGAACCAGTCGCCGGCGTGCTCGGCCGGCATCGCGGTCAGGATCTGCTCGCCGAACGCGGCGCCGGTGAAGTTGAGGTTGGCCATCACCTCGTCTTCGGTCAGCCCGAGGTCCTCGGCCATGCGCGAGTAGCGCAGGTACTTCAGCGAATGGCAGGAGGAGCAGTAGTTCATGTACAGCTGCGCGCCACGCTGCAGCGACGCCTTGTCGCTGAGGTCGGTACCGGCGTGCTGCACCGGGCCACCGGCCGCGGCCAGGGCCGAGAACGAGAGCAGCATGGAGGCCGCGAACACCGCGACGCGGCTGATGAGGGTCATGGGCTTAGTCATGCGTGGTCACCCGATCCGGCACCGGCTTGGTCTTGTCGAGCTTCGTCCACAGCGGCATGGTGATGAAGAAGGCGAAGTAGAAGAAGGTCAGGAAGCGGCCGATGATGGTCTCGACCGGGTCGGTACCCGGGCCGGCGCCGATCTTGCCCAGCCAGATGAAGGTGAGCGCGAACAGGCCGAGCAGCACCTTCGACATCAGGCCGCGGTAGCGGTACGACTTGACCTTGGCGCGGTCGAGCCAGGGCACCAGGAACAGGATCGCGATGGCGCCGAACATCACCAGCACGCCGCCGAGCTTGTCCGGCACCACGCGCAACATCGCGTAGTACGGCGTGTAGTACCACACCGGCTTGATGTGCTCGGGCGTCACCAGGTGGTTGGCCTCGGTGAAGTTGTCATGCTCGAGGAACCAGCCGCCGAAGGCCGGCGCGAAGAAGATGATGAAGGCCGCGATCATCAGGAAGAAGCCCACGCCCACCAGGTCCTTGACCGTGTAGTAGGGGTGGAACGGGATGCCGTCGGCCGGCTTGTTCGCGTCCCAACGGTTGCCCTTGGGGCCCTTCTTGATGTCGACGCCGTCGGGGTTGTTCGAGCCCACTTCATGCAGCGCGCCCAGGTGCAGCACGACCAGCAGCAGCAGCACCAGCGGCAGCGCGATCACGTGCAGCGCGAAAAAGCGGTTGAGCGTGGCATCGCTGGGCAGGTAGTCGCCCATGATCCATTCGACCAGGCCGTTGCCGATGATCGGGATCGCGCCGAACAGCGAGATGATCACCTTCGCGCCCCAGAACGACATCTGGCCCCAGGGCAGCACGTAGCCCAGGAAGGCCTCGGCCATGAGCACCAGGTAGATCAGCATGCCGAGGATCCACACCAGCTCGCGCGGCTTCTGGTAGCTGCCGTACATCAGCCCGCGGAACATGTGCAGGTAAACGACGATGAAGAACAGCGAGGCGCCGGTGGAGTGCATGTAGCGGATCAGCCAGCCCCACTCGACGTCGCGCATGATGTATTCGACCGAGGAGAAGGCCTCGGCCGCGGACGGCTTGTAGTGCATCGTCAGGAAGATGCCGGTGACGATCTGGTTGACCAGCACCAGCATGGCCAGCGAGCCCATGTAGTACCAGAAGTTGAAGTTCTTCGGCGCGTAGTACTCGGTCATGTGCTTGCGGTACATCGGCATCATGCCGGGCGCACGCTCGTTGACCCAGTCCATCAGGTTGTTGGCGGTTCGCGTGATCACGTTCGACATGGCTTACGCGGCCCCCTGCGGATCGACGCCGATGACGATGGTGTTGTCGTCGACGAAATGGTGCGGTGGCACCACGAGGTTGGTCGGTGCCGGCACGCCCTGGTAGACGCGGCCGGCCATGTCGAACTTCGACTTGTGGCAGGGGCAGAAGTAGCCGCCCTTCCAGTTGGCGTCGAACGGTGCCGGGCGGATCTCGGCGACCATTTCCGGCGAGCAGCCCAGGTGGGTGCAGATGCCCACGAGCACGGAGATCTCCGGCTTCAGCGAGCGCAGTTCGGGGTTCGCCTCGCGGATGTACTCCGGCTGCTGCTCGATGTTCTCGGACATCGGATCGCGCAGCTGGTCGTCCAGCGTCGGCAGCAACTGCAGGACTTCCTGCGAGCGCTTGACGATCCAGATCGGCTGGCCGCGCCACTCGAACACCAGGCGCTCGCCCTCGGCCAGCGCACTGATGTCCGCGGTCACGGGCGCGCCCGCGAGCTGCGCGCGCTGGCTCGGGAACCAGGTCTTGACGAATGGAACCACGGCCACGCCGGCGCCCGCGGCGCCGACCACCGCAGTGGTGGCTGTCAGGAAGCGGCGGCGGCCATGATCGACCGTGCCCCCCTCGACAGGATCCAGAACCCCTTCATTGCCCATCCGCCACTCCGAAAAATCGTACGGTCGCCATGTGTAAGTCGCTGTCCCGGCGGGGCCCGGCCTGCCGGCCCGCCGCCAAAGACAATGAAGTGTAGCGGAACGCCGATTCAGGGGACAACGTGGAACACGCGGTTCCGCCACGCCGGCCGCTCAATTGGCCGCCAACTGCCCCCGATAGCGAGCCGCAAGGACGCCCACGCGCTCGACGTAGCGCCGGGTTTCCTTGTACGGCGGCACGCCCTTGTGGCGATCGACCGCGCCTTCGCCGGCGTTGTAGCCCGCAGCGGCCAGGGTCAGGTCGCCGTTGAAGCGCTTGAGCAACCAGGCCAGATACCGGACCCCGCCGCGGATGTTCTGCGCGGGATCGAAGGCATTGGTGACCCCGAAGCGGTCGGCGGTGGCCGGCATCAGCTGCATCAGGCCCTGGGCACCGACGCGCGACAGCGCATTCGGGTTGAAGGCGGATTCTGCATGCATCACTGCGCGGATCACCGCTTCCTCGACACCGAACTCCGTCGCCGCCGCCTTGACCTCGGCATCGTAGGCGCTGGTGTTGAGGCGGACGTTGCCGAAGTTCAGGCCAGGTGAGCCGCAGGCGTAGCAGGTTTCGAAGAAGCTGTAGCTGATCGAGCGCAGCGCCGAGGCGCCGCCGCCGCCAGCGGGCTTGCGGCTGGTGTAGTGGCGCACGCCGTCCTTGACGTAGGAGTAGACCTGGCCCTGGACCAGGCGCCGCGCGCCGCTGCCCGACGACGGCGCGGACGGAACCTGCACCACCGCGGGTGCCGTGGAACCGGCGCCCATGAAGCTGGCCGGCGCGTTGGCATCCAGCGAGGCGGGCGATCCCTGGACCGCGGTCGATGCGTTCACCGCCCCGACGGCGCCCGGCGTGGTGGACGGCTGGCTGGGACGGGACGGTCGGCTGGGCCGGTAGGTACTGGCAACGGTGCAGCTCGCGCCCTTGATGCGCTTGCTGACATAGCTCGCCACGCCGTCACCGGCGTCGCAGCGGTAGATGGTGCCGGCCACGGCCGGGCCGGCCGCCGCCATGCAGGCCAGGCCGATCGTCGCCGCGCAGGCGAAACCCGTGAATTTGCCGTAGCGATTCATCCCCGCCCCTCCATCGCGCGCAGTCTCCATGCTTGAGGCGGCCTTGCCAAGGCCTGAAACCGTGACCATACCCAAGGAAACGGCCACCCACCGCCCCTCCGGCCATTGCCTGAGGGGTGCCGACCCACCTCGGGATGACCGCGGCGCCCGTTTCGCAGCCATAGCTGCTCCTACAGGACCGGGCCAGAGGGGCTTTGGCGCATTCGCGGCTGCAGCTCCTGCAACAGCGGGGCTGCGGCGTGGCTTTCGCGGGGTTTAGACTGGCGGCTCCGCATCTGCCATCCGGCCCGGACTGACCGCCGTGCCCCGGAACCACCATGACCACCAAGACCCCGCCGGGCTCCACGCCCGAAGCCGCCGCCGCGCCCGCCCGCAAGCTGTTCATCCAGACCCACGGCTGCCAGATGAACGAGTACGACTCGGCGCGCATGGCCGACGTGCTGGCCGCCTCCGACGGACTCGAACTCACCACGAACGTCGACGAAGCCGACGTGATCCTGGTCAATACCTGCTCGATCCGCGAAAAGGCACAGGAGAAGGTGTTCAGCCAGCTGGGCCGCTGGAAGTCGCTCAAGCAGGGCGGCCGTCCGGTGCTGATCGGCGTCGGCGGCTGCGTCGCCAGCCAGGAGGGCGCGGCGATCGTGAAGCGCGCGCCGTACGTCGACCTGGTGTTCGGCCCGCAGACCCTGCACCGGCTGCCCGAGATGCTCCGCGGGCGCCGCGAGACCGGCCTGCCCCAGGTCGACATCAGCTTCCCGGAGATCGAGAAGTTCGACCGCCTGCCCGAGCCGCGCGCCGATGGCCCCAGCGCCTTCGTCTCGATCATGGAGGGTTGCAGCAAGTACTGCTCGTTCTGCGTGGTGCCCTACACACGCGGCGAGGAGGTCAGCCGGCCGTTCGAGGACGTGCTGGTCGAGGTCATGCAGCTGGCCGCGCAGGGCGTGCGCGAGGTGAACCTGCTGGGCCAGAACGTCAACGCCTATCGCGGGCCGATCGCCGCGGCCGACGCCGCGGACGGGGATTCCGGCGGTGACCCGACAGCGGGCGGGCCGGAGTTCGCCGACCTCGGCCTGCTGATCCGCACAATCGCCGAGATCGAGGGCATCGACCGCATCCGCTTCACCACCTCGCATCCGCTGGAGTTCTCGGATTCACTGATCGAGGCCTACCGCGACGTGCCGCAGCTCGCCAACTACCTGCACCTGCCCGTGCAGTCCGGCAGCGACCGCATCCTGTCGGCGATGAAGCGGGGCTACACGGCGCTGGAGTTCAAGCAGAAGATCCGCAGGCTGCGCGCGGTGCGGCCCGACATCTCGATTTCGTCCGACTTCATCGTCGGCTTCCCGGGCGAAACCGACGCCGACTTCGAGAAGACCATGAAGCTGATCGAGGAGGTGGGCTTCGACCAGTCGTTCTCCTTCATCTATTCGCGCCGCCCGGGCACGCCCGCCGCCGACCTCGAAGACAAGGTGACGGCCGCGGAAAAGCACGCGAGGCTGTCTCGGTTGCAGGCGCGCATCAACGACCACGCTGCGGGCATCTCGCGGACGATGCTCGGGAGCGTGCAGAAGGTGCTGGTCACCGGACCGTCGCGCAAGGACCCGAACGAGCTCACCGGCAAGACCGAGAACATGCGCTCGGTGAACTTCGCCGGCCCGCCGCGACTGGTCGGCCAGTTCGTCGACGTGCTGATCACCGGCGCACTCAGCAACTCGCTGCGCGGCCGGGTGGCCACGGTCGATGCATCCGCCGAAGCACCGGTCGGGGCCTGAGGAGACGCCGTGGCCCCGCGGCGCCAGCACCCGGACGCGCCGCCACCGCGCAGGCGGCTCGACCCGCTGGGGCTGTGGCTTTGCGGCTTGGCCATCCTGGGCCTGGCGCGCACCTGGATGTACCTGGTGCGCGACGGCGGCGCGGCCGGCGCCGTTGGCTGGATCTGGTTTGGCGGATCGCTGCTGATGGCCGTGATCGGCTTCGTTCTGCTGGCGCGCGGCCTGCCGGTCGTTGCCCGCCCCCAGCCTGGCCGGACGGACCGTCCACCGCCGCGGTAAGCATCGGCCGGGCCGTGGATCGGGTCCGGCAGCCAGCCGGGCCAGGGTTCGCCGGCGCAATCCCCGGTGCAGCGCCCAGCCACCCGTCACAGCGCGACCATGGTCCCGGGACGGGCGGCACGCTACCCTTCCCCGCCTATGGCCAGCACACACCAGCGCGACTTCACCCTCGAACCCGCCGACACCGAACGGCTGGCCAACCTCAGCGGGCCCTTCGACGGCCACCTGCGCCAGATCGAACTGGCGCTTGGCGTGGAGATCGCCAATCGCGGCAACATATTCCGCGTCACCGGCGACGATGCCGGGCGCGTCGATGGCGCCGAGCGCCTGCTGCACGACCTCTATGGCGAAGCCGGCACCGAAACCTTCGATGGCCACGCGATCAACCTGCGCCTGAACGCAGTCCGCGCCGCCCAGGACGACCAGGACGCCGGCAGCGGCGCCCGGGCCGCGCGCAACGCCGACCCGGATTTCGTGCCCCAGGACGTCGCGATCCGGGTCAAGCGCGGCACCATCCGCGGCCGCGGCGCGAACCAGCAGAAGTACCTGCACGCGATCGCCACCCACGACATCAACTTCGGCATCGGCCCGGCCGGCACCGGCAAGACCTTCCTGGCCGTGGCCAGCGCGGTCGAGGCGCTCAACGAATCGCGCGTGCAGCGCCTGGTGCTGGTGCGTCCGGCGGTCGAGGCCGGCGAGAAGCTCGGCTTCCTGCCCGGCGACCTGTCGCAGAAGGTCGATCCCTACCTGCGCCCACTGTACGACGCGCTCTACGAAATGATGGGCGTGGAAACCGTGCTCCGGCTGCTGGAGAAGAACGTCATCGAGATCGCGCCGCTGGCCTACATGCGCGGGCGCACCCTCAACGACGCCTACGTGATCCTCGACGAGGCCCAGAACACCACCATCGAGCAGATGAAGATGTTCCTGACCCGGCTCGGCTTCGGCAGCACGGCGGTGGTCACCGGCGACCTCACCCAGATCGACCTGCCGAAGTCGGTGAAGTCGGGCCTGCGCGACGCGGTCGAGGTGCTGCACGACGTCGAAGGCGCCAGCTTCACCTTCTTCGAGTCGCGCGACGTGGTCCGCCATCCGCTGGTGGCGCGCATCGTCAACGCCTACGAGCGCCGCGACGCGCAGGACGCGTCCAGCGGCCCGGCGTAGACTGCGCCCATGACCAAGGGTCCGGTCCGCCTCGATGTCGCCGTTGGCTATGCCCTGCCCCGCGCCGGGCTGCCGGCGGCGGTGAGCTTCCGCAAATGGGTGGCCGCGGCGCTGGCCGGACGCATCCGCGAGGCCGACCTCGCCATCCGCCTGGTGGACGCGAAGGAAGGCCGGTCCCTCAACCGCCACTACCGCGGCAAGGACTACGCCACCAACGTGCTCAGCTTCCCGGCCGAGCTTGACGAAGACATCAAACTGCCCCCCGGCGTGCACATGCCGCTGCTGGGCGACCTGGTGCTCTGCGCTCCGGTCATCGCCCGCGAGGCCCGCGAACAGGGCAAGCCGCTGGCCGCCCATTACGCCCACCTGACCGTCCACGGCAGCCTGCACCTGCTGGGCTGGGACCACGGCAACGACGTCGAGGCCGAGGCGATGGAGCAACTGGAGCGGGACATCCTGGCCGGACTGGGCATCGACGATCCCTACCGCGCGGCCTGAGCGGACGCGGTAAACTGCAGGGCCGCCCTTCCCCCAGGGCGATGACACGAGCGAGATGTCCGAAGACGACAGTAGTAGCCAGGGCAACAACGGTGCCACTCCGGATCACCCGGAACGGCGCCGCGGCTGGCTGGAGCGCCTGAGCTCCGCGATTTCCGGTGATCCCAGCACGCGCGACGACCTCGTCGAGCTGCTGCGCGATGCCCAGGCCGACGGCCTGGTCGAAGCCGACACCCTGCGCATGATGGAAGGTGCCATCGCGGTGTCCGACATGACCGTGGGCGACGTCATGGTCCCGCGCTCGCAGATGGTCTCGCTGCCGGTCGAATCCCGCTTCATCGACCTGATGAAGGACGTGGTCGAATCCGGCCACTCGCGCTTCCCGGTGCACGGCGACGACAAGGACGAGATCCTGGGCATCCTCCTGGCCAAGGACCTGCTGCGCGGCGTGGTCGCCGACAACGGCCCGGGCACGGTGCGCGAGCTGCTGCGCCCGGCGGTGCTGATCCCGGAGTCGAAGAAGCTCAACGTGCTGCTGCGCGAGTTCCGCCAGTCGCGCAACCACATGGCGATCGTGATCGACGAGTACGGCGGCGTGGCCGGCGTGATCACGATCGAGGACGTGCTCGAGGAAATCGTCGGCGAGATCGACGACGAGCACGACGATGCCAACGATCCTGACGCGCAGATCGCCGCCCAGGCCGACGGCCAGTACGTCGTCGACGCGCTGACCCCGATCGACGACTTCAACGAGCGTTTCGGCGCCGACTTCGACGACGACGAGTACGACACCATCGGCGGCCTGGTCACTGCCGCCATAGGCCACCTGCCTGAAACCGGCGAGGAGCTGACGCTGGGCCGGTTCAGCTTCCGCGTCGCCAGCGCCGACGCGCGCCGGCTGCATGCGCTGCACCTGTCGATCCATGGCGACTGAGTCCCGCCGGGCAGCCGCCGGCATGCCCGCGGGCCCCGATCGCACGCCACGCGCCATGCGCACCCTTGCCCGGCGCCTGGCCCGCACCCTGCTGCTGGTGCTCCTCGCCTGCACGCTGCCGGCTCTGGCGGCGCCGCGCATCGGCGTGGCCACCATGCAGCCGGGCGAGATCTTCTTCGAACGCTTCGGCCACAACGCGATCGTGGTCGACGACCCGGCGGCCGGCCCGCCGCTCTCCTACAACTTCGGCTTCTTTGATCCAACCGAGCCGGATTTCGTGGCCCGGTTCGCGCGCGGCGACATGCGCTACCGCCTGGTCGTCCTGCCGCTCGCCGACGACCTTGCCTACTATCGCGACGTCGGCCGTGGCGTTTCGATCCAATGGCTTGATCTCGACGCCACCCAGGCCGCCGGCCTCGCCGCCCGTCTCGCCGAAAACGCGCGCCCCGAGAACGCCGAGTACGCCTACGACTACTTCACCGACAACTGCTCAACGCGCGTGCGCGACGCCATCGACGAGAGCCTTGGCGGTGCGCTGCGCCGCCATATGCAGGGGCGTTCGCAGGGCAATACCTACCGCAGCGAAGCCGTACGCCTGGCACGCCCCGCGGCCTGGATGGCGCTGGGCTTCGATCTCGGCCTGGGGCCCGCCGCCGACCGCCCCAACGCGCTCTGGGACGATGCCTTCGTGCCGATGCGACTGGCCACCGCACTGCGCGACGTGAGCCATGCGGACGGGCGGCCGCTGGTGGCATCGGAGGAAGCGCTGCTGCCGCACCGGATCGGCCCCGAGCCCGAACCGCGCCGGGTCGCCTGGGTCCCGTGGCTTGTTGCAGGACTCGCGCTGGCCGCGTTCGCCTGGTCGCAGCGCGGGCGCCCCCGCGCCGTGGCGTGGGCGGCGATGGCGACATGGCTGGCCTGCGCCCTGGTCGGTGCACTCATGCTTTACATCTGGCTGGGCACCGCGCACCGCTTCGGCTGGGCCAACCACAACCTGGTGTTGTTCAATCCGCTGTGCCTGCTGCTGCTCCCGGGCGCATGGCGCGTCGCACGTGGTGGCGAAGGCGGCACGGCGTTCCGGGTCCTGTCGGCGATCGTCGCCGCGCTGGTGCTGCTGTCACCGTTCCTGCTGTGGATGCCGCTGCAGTCACAACGCAACGGCCACTGGATCGCCCTGATGCTGCCGCTGCACCTGGCCCTGGTGGCGGTCCTTCGCCGCCCCCGGCGCGAAGGCGCATGATGCGGCGATGACCGCCCCCGCGCCGCCGCTGCCCGCCTGCGTCATCAACAGCGCCGCATATGACCGCGAAGGCCGGCGGCGCGACATCAGCCTCGACGAAATCAGCGATGTGCTCGCCGTCGATGACGGCAGCTTCGTCTGGGTCGGGCTGTTCGAGCCCGACGAGGCGGTGCTGGCCAAGCTGCAGGAGGAGTTCGACCTGCATGCACTTGCCGTCGAGGACGCCCACCACGCCCACCAGCGCCCGAAGCTGGAAGCCTATGGCGACTCGCTGTTCGTCACGACCAACACCGCGCAGGTGGTCGACGAACGCATCCGCTACGGCGAAACCCATGCCTTCCTGGGCGCGCGCTACCTGGTGACCGTGCGCCATGGCGCCTCGGCGTCCTACACCCCTGCGCGGGCGCGGGTGGAGCGCAATCCGGGGTTGCTGGGGCTGGGTCCCGGCTTCGCCCTGTATGCGGTGCTCGACGCCATCGTCGACGACTACGTGCCGATCGTGGACGAGTTCAAGGCGACGCTGCTGGCGTTGGAACAGGACATCTTCCGCGACACCTTCCACCGCGGCATCCTGCGCCGCCTGTACGACCTCAAGCGCGAACTGACGTACATGCGCGTGGCCCTGACCCCGATGCAGGACGTGTTGTCGCAGCTGCTGCGCAGCAGCACGCCCCTGCTGCACGACGAGATCCGCCTGTACCTGCGCGACGTGCTGGACCATTCCGTGCGGATCAACGACAGCATCGACATGCTCCGCGACATGCTGGGCACGGCGATCAGCGTCAACCAGGCGCTGGTGACGCTGGCACAAGGCGAGGTCGTGAAGCGCCTCGCCGGCTGGGCCGCGCTGCTGGCCGCGCCCACCCTGATCACCAGCTGGTACGGCATGAACTTCGCACACATGCCCGAGCTGTCGGGCCGCTGGAGCTATCCGGTCCTGGTGGGGGTGGTGGCGGTGGTGGTGGTCGCGCTCTACTCGTACCTGCGCAAGGTGCGGTGGCTCTGAGCAACGCCCGCGGCCTGCGACCAAAGTCGTAGACCCGATCGTGTCGCATCGCAGCATTGACAATTGACCCCGGCGGGCCATGGGTAGACCCTTGTTGCAGCCTGCAACCTGACGGGGAATCACATGAAGGGTGGACTCGGAAAACTGGCCTGGGCGGTGCTTGCGCTGCTCGGTGCGTTCTGCCTCGGAACCATCGCCCTGCGTCGCGGCGAACCCATCAACGCGCTGTGGATCGTGGTCGCGGCGATCTCGATCTACCTCGTGGCGTACCGCTTCTACGCGCGCTTCATCGCCGACAGGGTCTTCGAGCTGGACGCGACCCGCGCAACGCCGGCGATGATCAACAACGACGGCCTGGACTACGTGCCCACCAACAAGCACGTGCTGTTCGGCCACCACTTCGCCGCGATCGCGGGCGCCGGCCCGCTGGTCGGCCCGGTGCTGGCGGCCCAGATGGGCTACCTGCCCGGCACCCTGTGGCTGATCGTCGGCGTGGTGCTTGCCGGCGCGGTGCAGGACTTCATGGTGCTGGTGGTCTCCAGCCGCCGCGACGCCCGCTCGCTCGGCGACCTGGTGCGCGAGGAGATGGGCCAGGTGCCCGGCACCATCGCGCTGTTCGGCGCCTTCCTGATCATGATCATCATCCTGGCCGTGCTGGCGATGATCGTGGTGAAGGCCCTGGCCGAGAGTCCCTGGGGCATGTTCACCGTGATCGCAACGATGCCGATCGCGATCTTCATGGGCATCTACATGCGCTACCTCCGGCCCGGCAGGGTCGGCGAAATTTCGGTCATCGGCCTGGTGCTGCTGGTGGCGGCGATCTGGTACGGCGGCCAGGTCGCCGCGCACCCGACCTGGGGTCCGGCCTTCACCTTCACCGGCGTCCAGATCACCTGGATGCTGATCGGCTACGGCTTCGTCGCCGCGGTGCTGCCGGTGTGGCTGCTGCTGGCGCCGCGCGACTACCTGTCCACCTTCCTCAAGATCGGCGTGATCATCGGCCTGGCGGTCGGCATCCTGATCGTGATGCCGGAGCTGCGCATGCCTGCGCTGACCCAGTTCACCGACGGCACCGGCCCGGTCTGGAAGGGCTCGATGTTCCCGTTCCTGTTCATCACCATCGCCTGCGGCGCGGTCTCGGGCTTCCACGCGCTGATCGCATCCGGCACCACGCCCAAGCTGATGGCCAACGAGCGCCATGCGCCGTACCTTGGTTACGGCGGCATGCTGATGGAATCGTTCGTGGCGATCATGGCCATGGTCGCGGCATCGATCATCGACCCGGGCGTGTACTTCGCCATGAACAGCCCGGCGGCGGTCATCGGCACCGACCCGGCGGCGGTGGCTGAAATCGTGTCGAGCTGGGGCTTCGTGGTCACGCCCGAGGTGCTGATCCAGACCGCCGAGGACGTTGGCGAGGCCTCGATCATTTCCCGCGCCGGCGGCGCGCCGACGCTGGCCGTGGGCATCGCGCAGATCTTCCACGCGGTGATCCCGGGCGACGGCATGATGGCGTTCTGGTACCACTTCGCGATCCTGTTCGAGGCGCTGTTCATCCTCACCGCGGTCGACGCCGGCACCCGCGCCGGGCGCTTCATGCTGCAGGACCTGCTCGGCAACTTCGTCCCGGTCATGCGCAAGACCGACGCCTGGGTGCCGAACCTGGTCGCCACCGCGGGCTGCGTGGCGCTGTGGGGATACTTCCTGTACCAGGGCGTGACCGACCCGCTGGGCGGCATCAACATGCTGTGGCCGCTGTTCGGCATCGCCAACCAGATGCTGGCGGGCATCGCGCTGATGCTGTGCACGGTGGTGCTGTTCAAGATGAAGAAGGACCGCTACGCCTGGGTGTCGATCGTGCCCACGGTGTGGCTGCTGGCCTGCACGCTCAGCGCCGGCTGGATCAAGATCTTCGACGGCAATCCCGGCGTGGGCTTCATGGCGCAGGCCAACAAGTACCGCGCGGCGCTGGATGCCGGCGAGCTGATCGCGCCCTCGAAGGACTTCGGCGGCATGCAGCAGATCATGATCAACAACTACGTCAACGCGGGCCTGACGGCACTCTTCATGTTCGTGGTGCTGGCGGTGCTGTTCTACTCGGTGCTCGCGGTCCGCAAGGCGCGCGCGAACCCGGCGCGCACCGATCGCGAGACACCCTACGTCGCGCTGACCGAAGAGCAGCAGAAGGTCTGGCTCTGATGGCCGGCCAGCTGGTCACGCTGGACCACTTCGCCACGCACAAGCGTGTGTGGCGGAGGATGGTGCAGACCGCCCGGCTGTGCTGTGGCATCCCGGACTACGACAACTACGTGCGCCACGTGCTGGAGAAACATCCGGACCGCGAGCCGATGGACTACCCGACCTTCTTCCGCGAACGCCAGGAGGCCCGCTACGGCGGGCGCGGCGGGTTTCGCTGCTGCTGAGGACCCAGCGCCCATGGCACGCGTCGCGGCTGCTGCCGCGATGATCCACGCGCCCACCCGGCTCAGGCGCCGGCCATCATCCTCAGCACCTGCCCGATGCCATAGGCGACCACGGTGCCGGTGGCGTAGCCCACTGTCCCCAGCAGAACACCCACGGGCGCCAGCGACGGATGGAAGGCGGCGGCCACCACTGGCGCGGACGCCGCGGCGCCGATGTTGCCCTGCGAGCCCACCGCGAAATAGAACAGGGGTGCCCGCACCAGCCTTGCCGCGGCGAACAGCACGAGGATGTGCACCGCCATCCAGATCAGGCCGATCACGACCAGCTCCAAGCGCTCGGCGAGCTTGAAGAAGTCCATCTGCATGCCGATGCAGGCGATCAGGAAGTAGAGGAACACCGTACCCATCTTCGACGCGCCGGCGTTCTCCAGCCGGCGCATGGGCGTGAAGCTGAGCAGCAGGCCGCCCAGCGTGGACAACACGATCACCCAGACGAAGGGCGCGTCGAGGCTGAACTGGCTGGCCCAGCTCGTGTTGGCCTTGAACCAGGCCGAGGCCGGGTCCGCGATGAAGTGCGCGAGGCCGACCAGGCCGAAGGCCACGCCCACGATCACCATCAGGTCGGTGAGCGTGGGGATGCGGGCGTTGGCGGCCTCATAGGCCGAGATGCGGTCCTTCATTTCGTCGATGGCCCGCGTGTCGGCACCGGTGCGCGCGTCGATCTGCGGGGCGCGGTTGGCCAGGAACAGCAGCGTGGCCAGCCACAGGCTGGCGATGGCCACGTCGACCACCGCGAACTGGCCGAACAGGGTCGCATCGACCTCGTAGATCTCGCGGATCGCCACCATGTTGGCGCCGCCGCCGATCCAGCTGCCCGACAGCGCGGCCATGCCCTTCCAGGTGTCGCCGGCCACGGCGGCCGGCCAGAACCATTCCATCAGCTGGAAGCTGACGAAGGCGCCCAGGGCGATGCCCAGGGTGCCGGCGCAGAACACGAACAGCAGCTTCGGTCCAAGCCTGAGGATGCCCTTGAGGTCGATCGACAGCGTCAGCAGCACCAGCGCCGCCGGCAGCAGCACGCGGCTGGCAACCGGGTTGTAGAGCGCGCTGTTCTCACCGTCGATCAACCCGGCGGTGTTGTAGATCGCAGGCACGAAGTAGCACAGCAGCAGCGCCGGCACCCAGGCGAAGAACTTCTTCCAGAACGGCGTCGGGCCCGATGCCAACCAGAAAATCAGCCCCAGGGATGCTGCGATCAGGCCGAACACGACGATGTCGTTGGTGATCAGCGGTGCAACGGCGTCGATCGCATCGGCGGCGCCGACCGGATCCATGGCGTCGATGGCGGCGGCTTCGGCGGAGGCGTCGGGCGCGGTGGATGCAGGTGCCATCGGCAGGGTTCCTGTCGCTCGTGTAGGAGCAGCTATAGCTGCGAATCAAAAGGATGCGGGGTCACGCGCGGCCGGCACCGGGCCGGCCGCGCGCGGTAACGCCTACTCGCCGATGTGCTGTTTCAGCCAGGCGTTGACGGTGTCGTGCCAGAGAATGCTGTTCTGCGGCTTCAGCACCCAGTGGTTCTCGTCCGGGAAGTACAGCAGCTTCGACTCGATGCCCCGGCGCTGCAGCGCGGTGAACGCGGACAGGCCCTGGTCCACCGGCACCCGGTAGTCCTTCTCGCCCTGCACCACCAGCATCGGCACCTTCCACTTCGACACGTGGTTGACCGGGTTGAACTTCTCGTAGGCCTTGGGGTTGTCGTACGGCGTGCCGCCGTTTTCCCACTCGGTAAACCACAGCTCCTCGGTCACGTAGCCCATCGAGCGCGTGTCGAACACGCCGTCGTGGTTGACCAGGCACTTGAACGGCGCGTTGCCCTGGCGGTCGAACCAGTTGCCGGCCAGCCAGTTGACCATGTAGCCGCCGTAGCTGGCGCCAAGCGCGCAGGCGCGGTCGCCGTCCAGGTAGTCGTACTTCTCCTGCGCCGCCGCCCAGCCCTTCTGCAGGTCGACCAGCGGCGCATCGCCCCAGTTGCCGGTGATGGCGTCGGTGAAGTCCTGGCCGTAGCCGGTGGAGCCGTGGAAATCGATCATCACCACCGCATAGCCCTGGCCGGCATAGGTCTGCGGGTTCCAGCGGTAGCTCCAGCCGTTGCCGAAGCTGCCCTGCGGGCCGCCGTGGATCAGGAAGGCCACCGGATACTCGCGGCCCTCCTCGAAGTTCCAGGGCTTGACCACGTAGCCGTGCACGGTGGCGTCGTCCGCGCCCTTGAAACTGAACTGCTCGAAGGCGCCGAAGTCGACCCCGGGCAGGCGCTCGGCCGCGGTCGGGGTGATCGCGCGCTGGCCCTGGCCATCAAGCGAGGCCGCGTAGATGACGTCGCCGGTGTCGATGGCGTTGCGGCTGAAGACCAGGCTGTCGCCGGCGACTGCGAACGAGGACACGCTGCCGCCATCGACCAGGCGCGTGACCTCGCCGCTCGCGACGTCGACGGTGAACAGCGGGTATTCGCCTGTGTCCTGCGCGGCCACGTACAGCGCGCGGCCGTCGGGCGACGGCGTGATGCTGCTGGGCGAACGGTCCCAGTCGGGCGCGATTTCGCGGCGCTCGCCGCTGGCAAGGTCCAGCGCCATCAGCGCGTAGCGGTCGGCCTCGAAGCCGGCGCGCGCCATCGCGCGATAGAACAGGGTCTGGCCGTCGGCGCTGAACACCGGGCCTGCATCCCAGGCCTTGTTGTCCGCAGTCAGGTTGACCGGCGCGGCGGAACCCGCGGCGTCCAGGCGGTAGAGGTCGTAGTTGGTCGACCAGGCCTCTTCGCGGCCGGCCACGTTCACGCTGGCCACGATGCTTGCGCCATCCGGCGCCCAGGCGTAATCACCGGCGCCGCCGAAGGGCTTGCCCGGCACGTCGCCGTCGAGCGCGCCGCTCACCGCGGTGGCGGCGACGACCGGCTTGCCCTTGCCGCCCGGCAGGTTGGCGACGAAGAGGCGGTTGCGGCGGCCATCGGCCCAGGTATCCCAGTGGCGGACGAACAGCTGGTCGTAGACCACGCCGGTGGCCTTCGACGCCTCGCGTTCGTCCAGTCGCGCCTTGGTGCAGGCAAAGTCCGCACCGCAGTCGCCGAAGGTGTCGGCACTGAACGCGATGCGGCTGCCGTCCGGCGAGACGTGGTAGGTGCCGACATCGGCCTCGAACGCAGTCAGCTGGCGCGGCTTGCCGCCAGCCAGCGGGATCGCGTAGAGCTGCTGCGAGCCGTTCTTCGCGCTGAGGAAGTAGACCGTGGCGCCGTCGGGCGAGAACGACGGCGAATTGACGCTCCAGCCCTCCGGCGTGAGCCGCTTGGGCGGCGCCAGGTCGCGGGTCACCAGGTTGCGCGCGTACAGCGCCGAAGACGCGCTGTTGGCCTCGAGCTCGACGGTGCGCTGCGCGAACACCAGGTGCCTGCCATCCGGCGACAGCGTCGGCGAAGACACGCGTTGCATGGCGGCGAGGTCGCGCGCCTCGAGGCCGCGGGCATCGGCGACCGCGGGCAGCGCGGCGAACAGGCACAGGGTCAGCAGGGCGATGCGCGGCATGGATCGGGACTCCGGACGGAAAGTCCCGATGGTAGGGGCCGGCGGCGGCGGGCGCAAAGGCGGAAGGTCAGGCTTCCCGCTTCCCGCTGCTGCGATACAGCAGCCACGCAACCACTGCCATCACCATCAGGCCGACCCACTGGTTGAAATGCAGCGACTCCGCCACCGCCAGCACGTCGGCGCGCTCGGTGAGCACGATCGGCACGGCGATGGCGATGCCCATCAACGCCTCGCCGGTGATCAGCCCGGCCGCGAACAGGGTGCCCGGGCGATGGACGCGATCGCGCCCGGCCTCGTCCGTGGCATGCACGCCGTGCCGGCGCTCCACCAGCCACGCCAGCACGCCGCCGAGGAAGATCGGCACCATCAGCTCGATCGGCAGGTAGATGCCGATCGCGGCCGCCAGCACCGGCACGCGGAAGGTCGAGGCGCGCGCCTTCAGCCACTCGTCGAAGGCGATGATCGCCGCGCCGACGCCCGCGCCGATCGCGATCATGTTCCAGGGCAGCTCGCCGCCGAACATGCCCTTGGCCACCGAGGCCATGAGCGTCGCCTGCGGCGCGGCCAGCGAGTTCGGCTGTTCCGGCGTCGGCGCGCCGATGCCGTAGGCCTGGGCCAGCAGGTTGAGCACCGGCGCCATGATCAGCGCGCATGAGAACGCGCCGATGCCGAGCATCAGCTGTTGCTTCCATGGCGTGGCGCCGACGATGTAGCCGGCCTTGAGGTCCTGCAGGTTGTCGCCGCCGACCGCCGCCGCGCAGCACACCACCGCGCCAATCATGATCGCCGCCACCGCGCCCACCGGCGAGTCGCGCCCGAGCAGCAGCACCAGGACCGCGGCGGCGAACAGGATGGTGGCGATGGTGATGCCGGACACCGGGTTGTTCGACGAGCCCACCAGGCCCGCCAGGTAAGCCGACACCGACACGAACAGGAAACCGGCCACGATCATGATGATCGTCATCGGCACGCTGACGAACCAGTTGCCGACGATCGCCTGGTACAGCACCAGCAGCGGGATCACGAACAGCAGCAGCGCGATCAGCATCCACTTCATCGGCAGGTCGCGCTCGGTCTCGGGGACCTCCCCGTCGTTGCCCTTGCGCGCGGCGGCGATGCCGCTCTTCACGCCCGACAGCAGCGATTTGCGCAGCGAAAACAGCGTCCAGATGCCGCCGATCAGCATCGCACCCACGCCCAGGTAGCGGATCTTCGTCGACCAGATCGCGCCGGCGGCATCCGCGGCCGACGCACCGGCCAGCTGCGCGGCAAGCACCGGGTCGCTGCCGAGGAAGAACGCGTGATACAGCGGGATGGCGATGTTCCAGGACAGGATCGCGCCGGACAGCACCACGATGCCGATGTTCAGGCCCACGATGTAGCCCACGCCCAGCAGCGCCGGCGACAGGTTGGTGCCCATGTAGCCCAGGTACCTGTCGATGAAGCCCGCGGCCACGGCATTGTCCGGGATCATGCGCAGGCCGCTCTGGGCCGCGAGCTTGACCACCGCGCCCACGGTGGCGGCCAGGGCCAGGATCTTCAGCCCCTGCCCGGGATTCTCACCGGCCTTGAGCACTTCAGCGGCGGCCTTGCCCTCGGGGAACGGCAGCGGATCCTCGACGATCATCGTGCGCCGCAGCGGCACCGAGAACAGGACGCCAAGCAGGCCGCCGAGACCGGCGATCGCCAGCACCCACCAATAGCGGAAGTCATCCCAGTAGCCGAGGATCACCAGCGCCGGGATGGTGAAGATCACGCCCGCGGCGATCGACGACCCGGCAGAAGCGCCGGTCTGGACGATGTTGTTTTCAAGGATCGTGCCGCCGCCAAGCAGCCGCAGCACGCCCATCGAAACCACCGCGGCCGGAATCGCGGTGGCGATGGTCAGGCCCGCGAACAGGCCGAGGTAGGCGTTGGCCGCGGCAAGGATCACCGCCAGCACGATCGCCAGCAGCACGGCACGGACGGTCAGCTGGGGCACGGAGCCACGTTCATGGTCAGTCATCAAGGTTCATCCCCCGGAGAAGACCCAACGCTAGCCCTCCCGGGCCTACGCGTCCAGATCCCCGCGCCGCGCCGCAGTGGCGGCGGGCGCAGGAAACATCCCGGGCCTATCGTTCGGCCGCGGTCTTGCCGCCCAGGTGCCTGCCAAGGAAGGCGAGCAGCCTGCTGTAGTACTCGTAGCGGTTGGCGTCGTCGTAGTAGCCATGCCCTTCGGTCGGGAAATAGGCCGTCTCGACCGGCACCCCGGCGTTCACCAGGGCGCGCTCCATCTGCTTGCTGTGCTCGATGGGCGCGCGCTCGTCCTTGCCGCCCGCCGCCAGGAACACCGGCACCTTGATGCGATCGGCCATGCGCGTGGGCGACACGGCGCCGAGCGCGTCACGTTCGCCGATCCATTCGCTCAGGTAGGTCATGCCCGAACCGCGCTTCTGCACGTCGCCATGCGTGTGCATGGTCGGCAGGTCGTAGACGCCGACGTTGCCGGCCGCACAGCGGTACAGGGAGGGTTCCTTCGCCGCGCCCATCAGCGCCGCGTAGCCGCCGTAGCTGCTGCCGTAGATGCAGATCCGGCTGGCGTCGGCGATGCCCTGGGCCACGGCCCAGCGGGTGGCGTCGGTGACGTCGTCCTGCATCGCACCACCCCATTGGCGCGCGCCGGCGTGCTCGAACGCGCGACCCTGGCTGCCGGAGCCGCGGAAGTTCACCTGCAGCACGGCGTACCCGGCGTCCGCGAGCATCTGCGCTTCGTTGTCGAAGCCCCAGGTATCGAAGATGCCGAAGGGTCCGCCGTGCGGCAACACCACCATCGGCAGGCCGCGGCCATCCGACCCGGCGGGAATCGTGACGAAGCCTTGCAGCTTCAACCCGTCGCGCGCCTCGAGGCTGACCGGGCGGCGCTCGGCCATCATCGCGGGATCGAACCACTGCGCACGCGCCACGACGTGTGCGGCCTTCTTGTCGACCGTGTCGTAGACGTAGAAGTCGCCCGGATTGCGATCGCTCCAGACCTGGACCAGCACCTTGCGGCCGTCGGCCGTGCTGGAGGTGATGTACACGGCATGGCCTTCGAACGCGGCCTCGAGGCTGCGGTACAGGCGTGCATGCTCGGACTGTGGATCGAAGAACGCAGTCCGCGGCCGGCCATCGACGAACAGCGCGCCCACCGGCACCCGCGTGCCCGGGGCATGGAGGACCACCGGGTCGCCGGTCGCGTCGGCAAGGACCGTGGTCCGCTCACCGGTCGCCACGTCATACGCGACGATCCGGTCGGGCCCTTCCGCCTGTTCGACGTTCAGGTAGGCGATCGCGTTGTCGGCGGAAAACCCCACCGGCCACTCCGCGCGCCCGCTGGCCGACTCGTCGTTGACCAGCACCCAGTCCGCACCGGCGCCGGCACGGTAATAGAGCTTGTTGACGATGTCATAGCCCGCGCCATGCGCAAAGCGCACGGCCCCGGTGTTGTCGGTGGTGAAGCTTGCGTTCCGGATCGGCGCGGTGGCCGCCAGGGTGCGGCGGCCGGTGTAGATGTCCAGGCGCTCGGCGCGCGTATATGGATCGGTGCCGAAACGTTCCGTCGACACCAGCGAATAGCGCGCGTCGTCCAGCAGCGGATCGATCAGGAAGGCGGCCACGCGATCGGCCCGCTGGGTCTGGATGCGGGTCCCCGAGCCCGAACCGACGACGCGCTGGCCGATCAGCAGCTGCTTGTCGCTGCCATCGGCATCCAGTGCATACAGCTCACCGGTGGGCTGCGGCGCGTCCATCGTTCCCATCTTTTCCGCCACGCTGAGCACCACGCGCTCGGGGCTGACCCAGCTGAAGCCCGCGAAGTGCGTGTTCTTGCCAAGCCTCAGCGCGGTCGAGATCTGGTTGTCCGAGGCCTTGATGATGACCAGGCCCATCTGGTCTTCCAGCGGTACCGTCGCCGCGTAGTACTCGCCAGTGGGCGAGAGCTTGATGTCGACGAAGGCATCTTTCTTGACGTATGCATCCAGGTCGATGCCCGTCGCCGCCATCGCCGGCACGGACACCATGGCCAGCATCGCAGCCAGTGCGAACCCACTTCCACGCTTCATCCTGTTTCCCCGAAAATCCGGCCAGCCCCTCGCTGGCGGCGCCATTATGAAGCGCCAGCAGTCCCGACGATACCCGCGTCAGCCCTGAGCCATACCGTCGAGCACGCGCTGCAGGTCGCGGTCCCACTCGGGCAGTTCGATTGCCCACTGCGCACGCAGCGCGCTGGTGTCGAGCCTCGAACAGGCCGGGCGGCGCGCCGGGGTCGGGTACTCGCTGGTCGGTACCGGCACGATCCGCGGGCGTCTGGCCAGCAGGCCGCGGGCATGCGCGCTGTCGATGATGGCGCTGGCAAACCCGTGCCAGCTGGTACCGCCCGAGGCAGTGAGGTGCCAGAGACCGGACGGGCGTTCCGTCGAGGCCAGCACCGATGCCGTCACCGACGCGATCAGGCTGGCCGCCGTCGGCGTTCCATGCTGGTCGTCGACCACGCGCAGTTCGTCGCGCTCCCCCGCCAGGCGCAGCATCGTGCGCATGAAGTTGTGCCCATGGGCGTCGTAGACCCAGGCGGTGCGGAACACCATGTGGCGCGCGCCACTGCCGCGCACGGCCTCCTCCCCGGCGAGCTTGCTCGCGCCGTAGACGCCCAGGGGGGCGGTCGGGTCACCCTCGCGCCAGGGGCGGTTGCCGCTGCCGTCGAAGACGTAATCGGTCGAATAGTGGACCAGGAGCGCGTCGCGACGGGCACAGGCTTCGGCCAGGGCACCGGGCGCCTCGGCGTTGGCGCGGAAGGCGGACTCGCGCTCGGTCTCCGCGCGGTCGACCGCGGTGTAGGCGGCGGCGTTGACCACCACGTCCGGCGCGATCCGCTCGACCAGTCCGGGCAGCGTGCCCGGCTGGTCGAAATCGGCGCGCTCGCAAGCGACGCCGTCGGGCAACGTGCCGCTGCGGGTGGTGCAGACCACCTCGCCCAAGGGTGCAAGCGCGCGGCGCAGCGCATGGCCGACCTGGCCGTTGGCGCCAAGCAGAAGCAGCCTCAAGGCACGTAGACCGGCAGCCGTTCCTCGGGCACGTCGGCCAGGAACGGCGCGCGCGTGTCCTTGTCCGACAGCGAAGGCGCGGCCAGCGGCCAGTCGACGGCCAGCGTGGCGTCGTTCCAGCGAATGCCGGCGTCGGCGTCGCGGTCGTAGGTCTCGGTGCACAGGTAGGTGAACACGGCGCGCTCGCTGAGGGTAACGAAGCCGTGCGCGAAGCCTTCCGGGATCCAGAAGTGGCGCTTGTTCTCCGCGCTCAGCACCACCGCAGTCCACTTGCCGAAGGTCGGCGAGCCGCGGCGGATGTCGACGGCCACGTCCCAGACCTCGCCTTCGGTCACTGACACGTACTTGCCCTGCGGCTTCGGCCACTGGTAGTGCAGGCCGCGGAGGACGCCGCGCGAGGACGAGGACACGTTGCCCTGCACGAACTTGGGCGTGAGCCCGTGCTGCGCCAGCTTGTCGGTGTTGAAGGATTCGTAGAAGAAGCCGCGGTCGTCACCGAACACCTGCGGTTCGATCACCACGCAGCCCGGCAGACCGGTCTGCACGATTTTCATCGCACCACCCCGCGCTTGGCCAGCGACAACAGGTACTGGCCGTAGCCGTTCTTGGCCAGCGGCGCGGCCAGGCGCTCCAGGTCCTCGTCGCCGATCCAGCCGTTGGACCAGGCGATCTCCTCCGGACAGCACACGCGCAGGCCTTGTCGGGCCTCGACGGTCTCGATGAAGTTCGAGGCCTCGATCAGCGACTGGTGGGTGCCGGTGTCGAGCCAGGCATAACCGCGACCGAGCTGTTCGAGGCGCAGGCTGCCCTCCTCCAGGTAGCAGCGGTTGAGGTCGGTGATCTCGAGTTCGCCGCGTGGCGAAGGCGTGAGCGACGCCGCGAAGTCGCTGGCGCGGCCGTCGTAGAAATACAGGCCGGTAACGGCGTAGTTCGAGCGCGGGTTGGCGGGCTTCTCTTCCAGCCCCACCACCTTGCCGTCGGCGTCGAAGTCCGCGACGCCGTAGCGCTCCGGATCACTGACCCAGTAGCCGAACACCGTGGCGCCTTCCTGGCGCGCGTCGGCGCGCTTGAGGATCTCGGTGAAGCCGTGGCCGTGGAAGATGTTGTCGCCCAGCACCAGGCAGCTCGGCTTGCCGTCGACGAACTCGCGGCCGATGAGATACGCCTGCGCCAGCCCGTCCGGGCTCGGCTGCACCGCGTACTGGATGTCCATGCCCCACTGCGAGCCGTCGCCCAGCAGCTGCTGGAACAGCGCCTGCTCGTGCGGGGTGTTGATGATCAGCACCTCGCGGATCCCGGCGAGCATCAGCGCGCTCAGCGGGTAATAGATCATCGGCTTGTCGTACACCGGCAACAGCTGCTTGCTGATCGCGCGGGTGATCGGATACAGCCGGGTGCCTGAGCCGCCGGCAAGGATGATGCCGCGCCGCGCGGTCATGCCGCGCCCCCGATGCGTTCCAACCGGTAGCTGCCGTCGAGCACGCGCTGCACCCAGGGCTGGTTGGCCAGGTACCAGTCCACGGTCTCCGCGATGCCGCGCTCGAAGCTGTATTTCGGCTCCCAGCCCAGCTCGTCGCGCAGCTTGGAGGCGTCGATCGCGTAGCGGCGGTCATGCCCCGGCCGGTCGGCGACGAAGGCGATCTGCGATTCGCGCGGCTGGCCGTCCTCGCGCGGCCGGCGCTCGTCGAGCAGCGCGCAAATGGTCTTCACCACCTCGATGTTCTGCATCTCGGCGTTGCCGCCGACGTTGTAGGTCTCGCCCACGCGGCCCTTGGCCAGCACGGTGCGGATCGCCTCGCAGTGGTCGGTGACGAACAGCCAGTCGCGCACCTGCTTGCCGTCGCCGTACACCGGCAGCGCCTCGCCGGCCAGGGCCTTGGCGATCACCAGCGGGACCAGCTTCTCGGGGAAGTGGTAGGGCCCGTAGTTGTTCGAGCAGTTGGTGGTCAGCACCGGCAGCCCGTAGGTGTGGTGGAAGGCGCGCACCAAGTGGTCGGACGCGGCCTTCGACGCCGAGTACGGCGAATTGGGCGCGTAGGGCGTGGTCTCGGTGAACAAGCCGGTTTCGCCCAGCGTGCCGTAGACCTCGTCGGTGGAGACGTGCAGGAAGCGGAACGCGTCCTTCGCCTCGCCCTCCAGTGCCTTCCAGTAGTCGCGAACTGCTTCCAGCAGCGCCAGCGTGCCCACCACGTTCGTCTGCACGAAGGCGGCCGGGCCGTCAATCGAGCGGTCGACATGGCTTTCCGCAGCGAAGTTGATGACGGCATCCGGTCGGTGTTCGGCCAGCAACCGGGCGACCAGGTCGCCATCGCCGATATCGCCCTGCACGAAGACGTGGCCGGGGTTGCCTTCCAGCGAGGACAGGGTGTCCAGGTTACCGGCGTAGGTAAGCACGTCGAGATTGATCACGCGCACGCCGGCGGCGACCGCTTCGAGCACGAAATTGCCGCCGATGAAACCGGCACCGCCGGTGACTAGCCAAGTGGCCATGGTGGGGAAATCCTCCGGGAACTCCAGCCACCCCGGCCTGCTCCTGCGGCCGCGGACGATGGCTTGATCCGCCTAGGATAGCGGGCAGGCCCTGCCCGACCAAATCCGCGCCCGGCTTCGGCCGTCCTGCCTGGCGTCGTGCGTCGCCGGGCCCCGGCATTGCCGGGGCGTGCCAGCTCGGGCGTGGCTCAGAACGGGATGTCGTCGTCCGAGAACCCGCCATCGTCGAACGGGGCGCCCGCCGCTCCGGCAGCCGCACCAGCACCAGCACCGGCCCCTTGGCCCTGCCGGCCCTGGCCGGACGATTCACGCGGGGCACGCTGGTAATCGCCACCGCCGCCGCCGCCGCCACCACCGCTGCCGCGCTGGTAGTCGCCGCCGCCACCGCCCCGCTGGCCGCCACCTTCACCACCACCGCCAAGCATCTGCATCTCGTCGGCGATGATGTCGGTGCTGTAGCGCTCGATGCCGTCCTTGCCGGTGTACTTGTCGGTGCGCAGCGACCCTTCGATATAGACCTGGCGCCCCTTCTTCAGGTACTCGCCGGCGATTTCCGCCAGGCGGCCGAAGAACTTCACCCGGTGCCACTCGGTCCGCTCCTGCTGCTGGCCGGACTGCTTGTCCTTCCAGGCATCGGTGGTGGCCACGCTGATCGTGGTGATCGTGGTGCCGCTCTGGGTGTACTTGACGTCGGGATCGTTGCCGAGGTTGCCGACGAGGATGACCTTGTTGATTCCGCGGGCCATGGATTGGGTTCCTTGCGCTCTCCGCCGGGATTGGCAGGAGGAAAAGGATGAGTATAACCGCCACCCTGTGGCCATCCGCCCGACGCCCGGCGCCCCGTCGGGCGAATCCCGCGCGGTCCGTAGTCCGGCGCCGGACCCTATAATGACGGCCCCCAGAACCGCGCACGACATGGATCAGACCGCCCCGCCCCGCCCCGCCCTGCCCCTGCCGGAAACCCAGGCCTTCGCCGCGCCCGACATGGCCGCGGTCGACGCCCTGATCCGCCGCCGCCTGGCGTCGGACGTGGTCCTGGTCAACCAGGTGGCCGAGCACATCGTCGCCGGCGGCGGCAAGCGCCTGCGGCCGATGCTGCTCCTGCTCGCCGCCCGCGCCCTCGGCCACCAGGGCGCCGACGCGCACCAGTTGGCGGCCGTGGTCGAGTTCATCCACACCTCCACGCTGCTGCACGACGACGTGGTCGACGAATCCGACCTGCGCCGCGGCCGCAGCACCGCCAACGCGGTGTTCGGCAACGCCGCCAGCGTGCTGGTCGGCGACTTCCTGTATTCGCGCAGCTTCCAGCTGATGGTCGAGCTCGGCTCGATGCCGGTGCAGGAAATCCTGGCCGATACCACCAACCGCATCGCCGAGGGCGAGGTGCTGCAACTGCTGCACGTGCGCAACCCGGACGTGGACGAAGCCGCCTACCTGCGCGTGATCGAGCGCAAGACCGCGATCCTGTTCGCCGCCGCGACCCGCCTGGGCGCGCTGCTGGCCGGCGCCAGTGACGAGGTGCAGCAGCGCCTGCACGACTTCGGCCTCAACCTGGGCATCGCCTTCCAGATCGCCGACGACGTGCTCGACTACAGCGCCGACGAGGCCGCGCTCGGCAAGCACCTGGGTGACGACCTCGCCGAGGGCAAGATGACGCTGCCGCTGATCCACGCCATGGCGCATGCCGACGAGGCGCTGCGCGCGCGCCTGCGCGGCATCGTCGAACAGGGCGATGCCGACGCGCTGGACGAGGCGGTCGCGGCGATCCATGCCAGCGGCGGGCTGGAATACAGCATCGAGCGCGCGCGGGAATATGCCGCCCTGGCCGAGGCGGCGCTCGAGGGGCTTGAAGACAACCAGGCCGTGGCTGCCCTCCGCGGTCTGGTCCGCCACGCGGTCGACCGCGGCGCCTGATGTGGGAGCGGCTATAGCCGCGACCGGACACCCCGCATCGCGGCTATAGCCGCTCCCACACAGCGCCCGAGCCTGAACCCGCGCTCTCAGCCCGGATTCGACGAAGCAATGCCCAGCCCGGGGATCTCCGAAATCACGTCCGGATCGAAGCCACCCAGCCGCGCGAAGTCGCGGCCGCGCTCCACGTAGTCGCGGTACGGCCCGAAGCTCGGCGCGCCGGGCGACATCAGGATGACATCGCCGCTCGCCGGCCTTGAACCCGTCGCCAGCGCCGCGCGCGCCTTGCCGACGGCGTCGGCAAGGTCGGCAGCCTCGCACAGGGCGAAGCCGCCTTCCTCGGCCAAGGTCGCCAGCAATTCGTGGATGCGCGGACCATTTCGACCCATGGTCACCACCACCGCGGGCGCGTGCGTGCGCATCTGCGCAGCGAAATCCGACCAGTCCAGTCCGCGATCGTGTCCGCCGACCAGCAGCGCCACGCGGCGATCGCGATAGACCTCCAGCGCGGCCAGGCTTGCATGCGGCGTGGTGCTGATCGAGTCGTTGACCCAGGTGCTGCCGTCGCGCACGCCAAGCACCTGCAGCCGGTGCGGCAGCGGCCGGAACGTGTGCGCCGCCGGCGCCAGCGCCACGGCGTCGTGGCCCAGGGCTTCGATCGCGGCCAGCGCCGCGCACAGGTTGCCGCGGTTGTGGCGCCCCGGCAGCGGCACGTCGCGGGTGTCGAACAGCGCCTCGCCGCCGCGATGCAGGACATCGCCGCGCAAGTGCCAGCCCTCTTCGCGCCCGTACCAGCGCACTTCGGTATCGGGGTGCAGCCGGGCACCCAGTGCCGCCAGCCGCGGGTCGGAGGCGTTGAGCACGGCGATCCGCGGCTTCGCGCGCGTCACCAGCGCCAGCTTGTCCTCGATGTAGCGGTCCTCGCTGCCGTGCCAGTCCAGGTGCTCAGGGAAGATATTGGTGACCACCGCCACGTCCGGGCGCACGCCGCCCGCGGCCACGTCGCCGGTCTGGTAGCTGGACAGTTCGATCGCCCAGGCGTCGGCCCGGTCGTCCAGCAGCTCCAGCAATGGCAGGCCGATGTTGCCTGCCAGCGCGGTGCGCACGCCGCCGGCGCGCAGCAGGTGGGCCAGCAGCGCGGTGGTGGTGCTCTTGCCCTTGGTACCGGTGACGCAGGCGACGCCGCGCGCGACCCCGCCCGCCTCTGCCTGTGCGCCGAACCACAGCGCGGTGCCGCCGATGAAGGCGGTGCCCGCGTGCGCGGCAACCATCGCCTCCGGGCGGTAGGGGCTGATGCCGGGCGACTTCACCACGACGTCGAAGGCCGAGAGCCGGCCGGCGCTGGCCTCGGCTTCGGCCGCCAGCAGCCCATCGCCGAGCGCGTCTGCCGACGCCGCCTCTCCAGCACCGCAGAACAGGGTCAGCGCCTGCGCGGGAAGCCCGGCCCGCAGCGCGTGGTATGCAGCGCGGCCCTCGCGCCCCCAGCCCCACAGCGCGACCCGGCGGCCCTCAAGCTGCGAAATACGCATGCAGGCGGCTCCAGACCGCGTCGGGGATGCCGTGTTCCGGATCGGGCACCAGCAGCGGCGCGATCTCCAGTTCAGCGGGATCGATCTGCGGCAGGATCTCGCGGCCGAAGCGCTGCACCACCGCGTCCTCGCGCCACTCCGGACGCGCCGCCAGTGCCGCCATCGCCGCGCGCGACTCGCGCGCCTCGCCCACGCATTCGAAGGGCTTGTGGTCGTGGAACTCCATCAGCGCGTCATAGCCCGCGATCTGCGCCGGGTCATCGAGCAGGTTGCGGCCGAGGATGCCGACCAGGCGCGGCTTGGGCATGAACGGCGCCAGCGCCAGGAACACGAAATGGCACTTCGGGCAGACCCCGCACCAGCGGCTGGTGGGACGCTCGCCAAGCAGGTGGAAGTTGCGGTTGCAGCTCGAGAACCAGGCGTCGTAGCGGTCGCTGCGCGCGAACTGGCGCGCCACCGCCAGCTCCGACAGCGGGCGCAGCAGCGAGTAGTAGCCGAGGTCGGCCGCGACGTGCCGCTTGAGGTGGCCGGCGAAGGCCTGTTCGAAGGCCCACCCCTTCGACCACTGGTGGTTCACCTCGCCGGTGCCCTCGATCAGGCTGCCGTAGCTTGCCGAGCGCTCGTTGGAGAACACCACCTGGTCGACCCCCAGCACCACCGCGGCCAGGGCCAGGATCGCCGAGTTGATGGCGGTGACCGGGATGTGGCCGTTGTACGCACCCTGGCGGTTGTATTCGAACAGCTCGGTCGCAAGCTGGCGCTGGATGTTGAGCGTCGCAAGGCCGGTGCGCTCGGCGCAGGCGCGGATCAGCTGCGAGCCGCCGACCCAGGACACGGTCTGGTCGATGCCCGCGGCGCGCAGGGCTTCGATGGACACGAGCGAATCCTTGCCCCCGCCGATGGCCACCAGCGCGTGGCGGCGGAGCTCCAGCGCCGGCGCGCCCGCTTCGCCATCGGCGCTCCGGGCTTCGTCCGCCGCGCGCCGGGGGAAGCGGATCCGGCCATGGAGGTCGAGCCCGTTCCGGTACGCGAACTCGCCGAGGCCCTGCAGGTAGATCTCTTCCAGCAGCATCGCCGTGTCGTCATCGATCGCATAGCCATCGATGCGGATGTCCTCCGGCACCGCCGCCTTGTAATAGCTGACGCCGGCGACCAGGTGCAGCAGGCGAAGCGCCTGCGTGACCGCCTCCATCCGCGCGCCTTCGAGCCTGAACGGCGCGCCGGGCACGATCACGGTCTCCACCAGCTCCGGCCCGTCGTCGAACGCGTACACAAGCCGCGCGACGCCGGTGCCCGGATCGAAGGCGCAGTCGACGAAGCGGAAGCATGCCACCGCCTCGCGATCGAACACGATGCTCATTCCCCGCTCTCCCCGCGTACGCCTTCCAGAGGCGCGCATCCGGAAAGCACGCTCTCGCCCGGCAGCGCGCGCAGGTTGTAGGTATTGGCCATGGCCATGCCGTAGGCGCCGGCGTCGGCGACCAGCAGCACGTCGCCCGGCGCGGTGTCGCGAGGCAGCGGCCGCTGGTGGCCGAGCACGTCGCCGGATTCGCAGATCGGCCCCACGACGTCGAACGCCAGGGTGTCGTCACCCTCCGGCCGCGACAGGTTGTGGATGTCGTGCCAGGCCTCGTACAGCGCCGGCCGCATCAGCACGTTCATGCCGGCGTCGGCGCCCACGCGGCGCACGCCGCCCTTTTCCACCACCTGGGTGGCGGTCAGCAGCAGCACGCCGGATTCGGCGACCAGGAAGCGCCCCGGCTCGATCGCCAGGCGATAGCCGGGATAGGCCGCCTTCACTTCGGCCAGGCCCGCGGCCCAGGCATCGAGATCGAACGGTTCATCGTCCTCGCGGTAGGGGATCGGCAGCCCGCCGCCGATGTCGATGGTGTCGATGCTGCCGATGCGCTCGGCGATCCCGCCCAGCTCGTCGCAGACCTCGCGCCAGTGGTCGGGCGTGTCGACCCCGCTGCCCAGGTGCGCGTGCAGGCCGGTGATGCGCACGTCGATCCGGCGCGCCGCGGCGACGAAGTCCGCGACCCGGTCGACGTGCAGCCCGAACTTCGAGGCCAGCCCGCCGGTGCGCACCTTCTCGTGGTGGCCTTCGCCCCGGCCCAGGTCCACGCGCAGCCACAGCGCGCGCCCGCGGAACACCTCGGGCCGGCTGTCCAGCGCCTCGATGTTGTCGAGGGTCACCGTGGCGCCGCGTTCGAACGCGAGCGCGTATTCATCCATGGGCGCAAAGCTCGGCGTGAACAGCACCCGCGCCGGATCAAGCTCCGGCAGCACCGAGAACACGTGCGCGATCTCGCCGGCAGACACGCACTCCAAGCCGAAGCCTTCCTCCACCAGCAGGCGCAGGATGGCCGGGTGCGGATTGGCCTTGATCGCATAGAAGCGGCGGTCGACCGCGGCCACCGCCGCCAGCTGGCGGGCACGGGCGCGCACGGTCCCGAGGTCGTAGGTGTAGCGCGGCGTGCCTTCGGCGGCCAGCGCCAGCAGCGCATCGCGGCGCGCATGCCACCACGGCGCCGGGCGCCGGCGCAGGCCGCCCTGGATCTCGCGCCAGCGCGGGCCGAAGACGTCGGCTTCGCGCACGGGCATCGCGCCGCTGGCGATGAGCTCTTCGTGGAGTTCCTGCATGAGTCCCTCTGCGTCGGCTTCGTCGATGACGAAGGTCAGGTTGAGATCGTTGGACGACTGCGAAATCAGGTGCACGCGTTCGCGGCCGAAGGTGGCCCAGACATCGGACAGTTTGTGCAGCAGCGAGCGCATGCCGCGCCCGACCAGGGTGATCGATGCGCAGGGCGCGATCACCTTCAACCGGCAGCTGCGGGCAAGATCCGCGGACAGGCGCTCGAGGACGTCGGTGCTGACCAGGTTCTCGCTCGGGTCGAGCGACACGGTGACGTTGGTTTCCGACGAGCCGATCAGGTCGACCGACAGGCCGTGGCGGCGGAAGCATTCGAAGATGTCGGCCAGGAAGCCCACCTGCTGCCACATGCCGATGGTTTCCATCGACACCAGGACCACGCCGTCGCGGCGGCTGATGGCCTTGACGCCGGGCACGGTGTCGGCGCCGCCGTCGATGCGCGTGCCCGGGAGATCCGGCCGCGCGGTGTCCAGGATCGCCATCGGCACGCCGGCATCGCGACAGGGCTTGATCGCACGCGGATGCAGGACCTTGGCGCCGGTGGTGCAGATTTCCTGCGCCTCGGCGTAGTCAAGCCGGGCCAGCAGGCGCGCGTCGGGCACTTCGCGCGGGTTGGCGCTGAACATCCCCGGCACGTCGGTCCAGATCTCGACGCGCTCGGCACCGAGCAGGGCGCCGAAACAGCCCGCCGAGGTATCGGAGCCGCCGCGGCCCAGGGTGGCCGTGCCGCCGTCTTCGTGGCGGGCGATGAAGCCCTGGGTGAGCACCATGGCGGTGGGCTGGGCGTCGAAGCGCGGCCGCCAGGAGCCCACGGCATCGTGGCGGCAGGCCACCGACAGGCGTCGCGCCCAGTCGTTCTGGTTGGGCAGCGACTCCGCCTGGAGCCAGTCGCGAGCATCGCACCAGCCGAAATCCAGGCCCTGGGCACGCAGGTAGGCCGCGCCCAGCGTGGACGACAGCAGTTCTCCCTGGGCCAGCAATTCGGCCTGCCACGCCAGCGGGCGACTGGCGGCGCGCGGCTCGGCCACCAGGGTGCGCAGGGCATCCAGCCGCGCCCCGACCGCCGCATCCGGATCAAGCCCCAGCGCCACCGCGAAGGCGCGGTGCCGTTCCACCAGGTCGTGCAGCCGCACCCGGGCGTCGGCCGCGCCGTCGGCGATGGCCGTGAGCTCGTTGGTGACGCCGGACAGGGCCGAAACCACCACCAACACGCGACGGCCGTCCGCGGCGCGCGACGCGGACAGGCGGCCGATGGTGTCCCAGCGCTCGCGCTGCGACACCGAGGTCCCGCCGAACTTGAGCACGATCCAGCGGGCGGCGGATTCGGGGATGGAGGTCATGGCGGGAGGCGTGGGCACGACCTGCGATTCTAGCCGCGTGCAAGGTCCCGGCGCTTCCCGGCTCGCGTCCGGTGGTCACCCGGACCGCGCGCGCGGACCGTCCCGACGCGGCGCCGCGGCTACACTGGCGCGCCCCGCGCTGGAGCCCCCGATGACCGCCCGTCCCTATGTCCAGCTGGACGTGTTCTCCGACCGCGCCGGTGCCGGCAATCCGCTGGCCGTGATTCCCGACGCCGGCGACATGAACGACGCCACCATGCAGGCGATCGCACGCTGGACGCGGCTGCCGGAAACCACCTTCGTCTTCCCCTCGCCCACCGCCTCGGCCGACTACGCCGTGCGCATCTTCAGCCCGCGCCGCGAGGTCCCCTTCGCCGGCCATCCCAGCGTCGGCACCGCGCACGTGCTGCTAGACCGCGGCCTGGTCACGCCGCGCGACGGCATCCTGGTCCAGTCCTGCGCGGTGGGCGAACTGCCGCTGCGCGTGGATGGCGAAGGCGCTTCGCGCACCGTCGCCGTACGCACGCCGCGCGCGAGCGTGGTCGAGGTCGCCGGCGCCGACGACCCGCGCCTGCGCGATGCGCTTGCCGGCCTCGCCACGGGGGCGCTGCCGCCGGTGCTGATGGACGGCGGCCGCCGCTGGTGGCTGGCCGAGCTGCGCGACGAAGCCGAACTGCGCTCGGCGACTCCCGACTGGACCGCGATCACGGCCCTGGCCGAAGCCACCGGGACCATGGGCCTGTGCGCGTTCGCGCGCAGCGAGGACCCGGTCTACTACCTTGCCGTTCGCGCCTGGGTGGGCTCGCCGGCGCCGTTCGAGGACGCTGCATCCGGCGCGGCGAACGCGACGCTCGCCGCCTGGCTGGCCGAGCGTGACGCCCTGCCCGGCGACGACGGCTTCTACCGCATCAGCCAGGGCCGCGAAGTCGGCCACGACGCCATCATCGAACTGCGCGTGGATGCAGCCGGCGAAGTCTGGTCCGGCGGCCGCGCCCGCAGCATCGTCAGCGGCAGCATCGACTGGTAGCCCCGCCGCCCCCTGTAGGAGCCGCGCTTGTAGGAAGCCGCGCTTGTACGGAGCCTCCTTTGTGGGAGCCGCTTTTGTGGGAGCCGCTATAGCGGCGACTTCGGCCTCGCCTCGTACACCGGTCGCCCATCGACCCAGGTCGAACGCACGGTGAGCGAATCAAGTTCGCTGCCGGCGATCGTCAGCGGGTCCTCGCCCAGCACCACGAAGTCCGCGCGCAGGCCCGGCGCCAAACGCCCGGTTTCGTCTTCGTCGAAGGCCGCCCACGCCGCGCCGGCGGTGAACCCATGCAGCGCCTCGCTCGCGGTCAACACCTGGTCCGGCAGCCACCCGCCCGGCGGCTGGCCCTGCGCGTCCTGCCGGGTCACCGCGGCCAGCAGGCCCAGGCGCGGGTCGGCGTACTCGACCGGGAAATCCGAGCCCAGCGCCAGCGGCACGCCGGCCTTTTCGAAGCTGCGCCAGGCATACGCACCCGCAAGCCGCGCCTCGCCCAGGCGCTCACCGGCCCAAGCCATGTCCGAGGTCGCGTGCGAGGGCTGCATCGATGCGACCAGGTGCAGGCCGGCGAAACGCCCGATGTCCCCCGGCGCCATCACCTGCGCGTGCTCGACGCGCCAGCGATGGTCGCCTGCCACATCGTCGCCGAGCACGCGCCCGTAGACATCCAGCACCAGGCGGTTGCCGCGGTCGCCGATGGCATGGGTGGCCACCTGCAGGCCGCAGCCGTGGGCGCGGCGCACCGCGGCCTCGAAGTCCTCTTCGCTCTGCACCAGCAGGCCGCGGTTGCCCGGATCGTCGCTGTAGTCCTCGATCAGCGCCGCGCCGCGGCTGCCAAGCGCGCCGTCGATCATCAGCTTCACGCCGCGCATTTCCAGGCGGCCGGATGCGTGGCTGTAGGCACCATCACGGCAGAGCTCGTCCACCAGGCCGCTGTCACGCTGGGCGTAGGCGCCCACGCGCAAGCTGAGCGCGCCTCGGTCGGCGAAGCGCTTCATCCGCTCGAGCCCGCCGCGGGAGGTACCCATGTCGTGCACGCCCGTCAGGCCGAGGCTTGCGACGTGGCGCAGCGCGCGCTCCAGGGCGCGGTCCTGCCACGCATCGTCCGGCGAGGGCGCCGCCGCGTAGACCAGGCGCGAGGCCGTATCAATGAACACGCCCGTGGCTTGGCCGTCTGCGCGCTGCACCAGGCCGCCCTCGGGCTGCCAGTCGCCAGACAGATCGCGCCCGGCGGCGCGCATCGCCGCGCTGTTGGCCCAGGTCGCGTGTCCGTCGATCCGCTCGAGCACGACCGGGCGCTCCGGGAAGGCGGCATCGAGCACGGCGGCCGTGGGGAAAGCGGTGTCCGGCCACAGGTTCTGGTCCCAGCCACGGCCCATCAGCCAAGCGCCTTCCGGCAGGTCCTTCGCGAAGGCCTGCAGGCGCTCCACGATCTCACCGGTGCTGCGCGCCCCGACAAGATCTGCCTGCATCAGTGCCTCGCCAAGGCCGATGAGGTGGGCATGCGCGTCGATCAGCCCCGGAATGACCGCGGCGTCGCCAGCATCGATGCGCTCGGCTTCGGGGTGGCGCGCGGCCAGCGTTTCAGCGTCGCCGACCGCGAGGATGCGGCCGTCGGCGCCCCAGACCATCGCGGTGGCCACGGGCATGTCGGCGTCGGACGTATGGATCCGCGCCGCGGTCAGGAGCTGTTCGCCATCAGCGGCAAGGACATTGCCAGCCAAGGCAAGCAGCACGCTTGCGATGGCGGGGGCGAGGATCGTGGTGGCGTTGCGGCGCATGCGGCGGGGCTCCGTGGATGGACCGCGCCGACTATGTCCGCGATCGCGCGGCGGGGCAACGTGCCGTTGCGGCCAGATGCCCGCCGCGTACCGCTGATGCTCCGGACCCTCAGGCCAGGAGTTCGGCCTCGAGCGTGATCGGCACCGCCGACAGCGCCTTGGACACCGGGCAGTTCTTCTTGGCGTCATCGGCGATGGCGCGGAACTTCGCGTCCTCGATGCCCGGCACCTTGGCCTTGGTGAACAGCCGGATCGCGCTCAGCGTCGGCCCGCCTTCCATCGACAGGTCGACCTCGGCACGCGAGTCCACCGAGTCGGCCGGATGCCCGGCTTCGGCCAGTGCGTTGGCCAGCGCCATGGTGAAACAGCCGGCGTGCGCCGCGGCGATCAGCTCTTCCGGATTGGTGCCCTTCTCGTCGCCGAAGCGGCTGTTGAAGCCGTAGCGGGTGTCCTGCATCAGCCCGCTGGCGGGGGTGCTGATGCTGCCGCGGCCCGACTTGAGGTCGCCTTCCCAGTGTGCGGTGGCCTTGCGCGAGATGCCCATTGTTCGTGCTCCGTTCTTCATATGGACCCGACACGCTAGCGGCTCCATCGTTACGCCGGCGTTTGGCGGTGACGACGTTCGGCGCGCCCTGTCCAACGCACATGCTGCGTCGCAACGCGACGCCCGCGCACGCGCCGCGCTACTGTGCCTTTCCGCCATGACCGCCCGCCGCGCGCAGGCCCGGTCGCAGGATGCGACGGACAGCCATGACGTCCTTTCAGCCCAGACAAGGGAGAAACGGACTCATGTCCCATGCAACCCGAGACATCCGCAACGTGGCCCTCGCAGGCCACCCCGGCGCCGGCAAGACCACGCTGTTCGAAGCCCTGCTGCATGCCGGCGGCGCGATCCAGGCGGCAGGCAGCATCGAGCGCGGCAGCACGGTTTCCGACTTCGATCCGCTGGAACGCTCGCGCGGGCATTCCATCGATGCCGCGATCGCCGGCATCGACCATCGCGCGGCGGACGGCAACCGCGTCCACCTCAACCTGCTCGACACGCCCGGCTATCCGGATTTCCGCGGCGCCGCGTTGTCGGCGCTGTCGGCGGTGGAAACGGTCGCGGTGGTGGTCGACGCCGATACCGGGATCGGACACGGCACCCGGCGGATCATGCAGCACGCCGCGCGCCGGGGCCTGTGCCGCGCCATCGTGGTCAACCGCATCGACGCCGAGGCCGCGGACTGCGCGCGCCTGCTCGACGAGCTGCGCGAAGCGTTCGGCCCCGAAGTGCTGCCGGTCAACCTGCCGGCCGACGGCGGAACGCGGGTGGTCGACTGCTTCGACGGCGACGGCGACGGCGGCGGCGGCGGCGGCGACGGTGGCGACAGCGACCTCGGCCCGGTCGCCGACTGGCACCGGCTCATCCTCGACCAGGTGGTCGAGGTGGAGGAGTCGGTGATGGAGCACTACCTGGACGGCGGCGAGTCCGCGCTCGGCCGCGACGAGCTGCACGACGCCTTCGAGCAGTGCCTGCGCGAAGGCCACCTGGTGCCGGTGTGCTTCGTGTCCGCGCGCACCGGCACCGGCATGCGCGAGTTCCTCGACGTGGTCGCCCGGCTGTTCCCGCATCCCGGCGAAGCCAACCCGCCACCGTTCGAAAGCGGCAGCGGCGACGGCGCGGAGGCGGTCGCGTCGCGCCCCGATCCCGACGCGCATGTGATCGCCGATGTCTTCAAGATCATCAACGATCCCTTCGTCGGCAAGCTCGGCGTGTTCCGGGTGCACCAGGGCACGGTGAGGCGCGACCAGCAGCTGTTCGTCGACGACGCCCGCAAGCCGTTCAAGGTCGCGCACCTGTACCGGATCCACGGCAAGGAGCATCTCGAGATCGAGCAGGCGGTGGCCGGGGACATTGCCGCGGTGGCGAAGGTCGAGGAGCTGCATTTCGATGCCGTGCTGCACGACAGCCACGAGCATGACCACATCCATCTCGAGCCGATGGCCTTCCCCCGGCCGATGTTCGGCCTCGCGGTCGAGGCCGGCAGCCGCGGCCAGGAGCAGAAGCTCGCCACCGCGCTGCACAAGCTGTCGGAAGAGGATCCCTGCTTCCGGGTCGAGCACGACGCCGAGACCAACGAGACGGTGGTGCGCGGCCTCTCCGAACTGCACCTGCGCATCCAGCTCGAGCGCCTGCGCGAGCGCCACGGCGTGGACGTCTCCACGCGCCCGCCGCGCATCGCCTATCGCGAAACCGTCAGCGCCGCGGCCGAAGGCCACTACCGGCACAAGAAGCAGACTGGCGGCGCCGGCCAGTTCGGCGAGGTCATGCTGCGCGTGGAGCCGCTGCCGCGCGGCACCGGATTCGAGTTCGTCGACGCGGTGAAGGGCGGGACCATCCCCGGCCAGTTCATCCCCGCGGTGGAGAAGGGCGTGCAGCAGGCGATGGCCGGCGGCGCGGTGGCCGGGCACCCGATCCAGGACGTACGCGTCACCGTGCACGACGGCAAGCACCACCCCGTCGACAGCAAGGAGATCGCGTTCGTGACCGCCGGGCGCAAGGCCTTCCTGGACGCGGTGGCGAAGGCCTCGCCCAGGGTGCTTGAGCCCATCGTCGACCTGGTGGTGACCTCACCCGAGGCGCACATGGGCGACATCAGCGGCGGGCTTGCCGGCCGCCGCGCGCGCATCCTCGGCACCGATGCGGCGCGCGGCGGCGACATCGTGGTCAAGGCACAGGTGCCGCTGTCGGAACTTGAGGGCTATCCTGCCGAGCTGCAGTCGGCGACCGCGGGACGGGGCCGTTACTCACTTGATTTCAGCCATTACGAGCCGGTTCCGGCGCAGCTGCAGCAGGCGCTGGCCGCTGCCTGGCATCCCGGCCAGGACGACGATTGAGCACGGGCCGGGCCCGTGCGCCGCAGGAAAGATCGCGTTTTACTGCGTTTTCCACTTGGCGTGGCCCCGGGCATGCCCTACATTGCGGTTGCCGACGGGGTCGGCCCGACTACTCCATTACCGATAAACGGAATCACAAAAACATGGCGAAGAAAGCAACCAAGGCGGTTAAGAAGGCCGCCCCGAAGAAAGTCGCTGCTGCCAAGCCGGCCGCGCCGAAGCCGATCAAGGAAGCCCTGACCAAGTCCGGCCTTGTCGCGCACATCGTCGAGGCCACCGGCCTTGCAGCCAAGGACGTCCGTGCCGTGCTGGTCTCGCTCGAGGGCGCGGTGCAGGGTTCGGTCAACAAGAAGGGCATCGGCAGCTTCACCCTGCCGGGCCTGCTGAAGATCACCTCGGTCAAGGTGCCGGCCAAGCCCAAGCGCAAGGGCATCAACCCGTTCACCAAGGAAGAGCAGTGGTTCGCTGCCAAGCCTGCCTCGGTGAAGGTCAAGGTGCGTCCGCTGAAGAAGCTGAAGGACGCCGCTGCCTGATCGCGACGCTCCAATGCTTCACCTGCTCGGGACGGCAGTTGCCGTCCCGAGTCGTTTCAGAGCCACGACAACGTTTCCGCAACACGTCTCGGCGCATCCTCGTCCGTTCGCCGGCGGCATGCCGGCCCCCTCCACGTAGCACCAGGGCACACGCATGAACCTGCAAGGCTTCCTCGACCACCTCCTCAAGTCCCAGTCCGCCACCCAGGCATCGGGCGCGCAGCCAGCGGCGGGCGGCAGCCTGCTCAACGCCGATTTCGGCAAGGGCGCGATCACCGGCGGCGCGCTCGGCCTGCTGCTGGGCAAGAACAAGTCCACGCGCAAGCTCGCGACCTATGGCGGCCTGGCCGCGATCGGGGTCATGGCCTACAAGGCCTACGGCGATTACAAAACGCAGCAGGGCACCACCCAGGCCGCGCCGCCGCAGACCGTCGACCGGCTGCCGCCGCCGCAGGCTGCGTTGCACAGCGAGGCGATCCTGCGCGCACTGGTGGGCGCGGCGAAGGCCGACGGCCACATCGACGAGCGCGAGCGCGGGGTGATCGAGGGCGAGTTCGCACGCCTGAACCCGGACAGCGAAGTGCAGCAGTGGCTGCACGCCGAGCTGGCCAAGCCACTGGACCCGGCCGAGGTCGCCCGCGCAGCGACCACGCCTGAAATCGCTTCGGAGATGTACCTGGCCAGCCTGATGGCGGTCGACGAGCAGAACTTCATGGAGCGCGCCTACCTCGACGAACTCGCGCGCCAGCTCAAGCTCGACGAGGACCTGCGCCAGCGCCTGTCGAACGAGCTCCAGCGCAGCTGACGGTGCCCGCGCCCGTCCGCCTGGTTGCACGCCTGGTCGCCTGGCTGTTCGTCCTGGCGGCACTCGCTGCACTGGCGTACTGGGCCTGGGACCAGCCGTTCATGGCCAAGGCACGCGCGCAATGGGAACTCTCGCGCATGCCGCCGCCGGTTGCGGTGGCAATGCCGGTGCAGGGGGTGGAGGCCAACCGGGTTGCCGACACCTTTGGCGCACCGCGCGGGCGTGACCGCAGGCACGAGGGCGTCGATATCTTCGCGGCGCGCGGCACGGTGGTGTCGAGTTCCACGCGCGGCATCGTCACCGCGGTGCGCGAAGGCGGGCTCGGCGGCCGCCAGGTCTGGGTTACCGGCCCGGCGCGGCAGCGCCACTATTACGCGCACCTGGACGACTGGGCAGAAGGCGTCGTGGTCGGCGACGTGGTCTGGCCCGGCGATGCGCTGGGCATGGTCGGCGACACCGGCAATGCGCGCGGCACCCCGCCGCACCTGCATTACGGCATCTATGGCCAAGGCGGCGCCATCGATCCGCTGCCTCTGCTGCGTGCGCACGCACGTGGCGGCATGGCACCGGACGCGGCGGTCGAGCGGCCGTGATCGACGGCTGCGCGGCACGGCGCTAGGCTTTGGCCATCGCGCGGCACGCCGCGCTCCATTGGACCGGCATGGACAAGCGCTTCTGGATCTGCGGGATCGTGGTCGGCGCGGCCGGCCTGCTGCTCGGCTTCCTGGTCCACGGACTGCTGCTGCGGCCCGACTACCAGGCACTCGCCCAGCTCTATCGCTCGTCGGAGCAGGCGAACGCGCAGGCCGCATGGATCATTCCCGCGTATCTGTCCCTCGGCCTGGCAATGACCTGGCTGTACCGGCGCATGCCCGCCAGCGATGGCGTCGACCTCGGCCGCGGCGCGCGCTTCGGGCTGGCGGTGGCCCTCGTCTCCTACGTGCCCTGGCATATCCTCGCCTTCGTCGGGCAACCGCTGCCGCTATCGCTGATGCTGCTCCAGGTGGCCCTGGACCTGGTTGCGATGGTGTTGCTCGGGATGCTGCTGGCGTGGCTGCAGCCGCACCGGCGGGTGCTCACCTCTCTGCCCTGAGGCGACGCTCCCGGAGCAGCAGCGGGCGCTGACGATGCGTTCATCGCCGGCGCGTATCGTCTGGCGCAGCCCCGCACACGTACACGCCGCCATGTACCCACTGCAACTGCTGTCCATTGCCGTACTGGCACTCGCCCTCGCGGGCTGCGGCGATGAGACCGTCACGCCTGCCGCGGTCACAGAGGAGGATTTCGAAGCCTTGCCAGCGCCCGCGCAGCCGGGCAGCGGTGGCGTGACCGGCATGCCCGATGCACCCGGTCCCGGCGCCGTCCCGCTTGCCGGTTCGGCCGCGCCGCTGGCCGATGTCGCCGAGCCGGGCGCAGCGTTGTTCTCGAATGGCATGGCGCTTCCCGCGCTGCCGGATGCGAATGGTGCGGGTTCCGGCCAGGAGACGCTGCCGCATTTCGCGGACGTCCGCGTGGGCCAGGGCACGCTGCCGCCGCTGGAAGACAATCCCGAGACAGGACTGGGCGCCGAGCCCCTGCCAGGCGCGGCCGCGATGCCCGCTCAGCCCTCCACCGAAGCGTCCGCGGAGCATGCGACCGCCGCGGTCCGCGCCTATTACGACGCGATCAGCGCCGGCGACTTCAATCGCGCATATGCCGCCTGGTCCGACGGCGGTCGCAGCAGCGGCCGCACGCCGGAGCAGTTCGCATCGGCATTCCAGGACACCCGCGTCATCCGCGTCTCGATCGGCGCCCCGGGCCGCGTCGAGGGCGCCGCCGGCTCGCGCTACGTGGAGGTCCCGGTGACCATCACCAGCCGCGGCGCGGACGGCCGCGAGCAGCGCCAGGCCGGCAGCTTCGCCATGCGCAGCTCGGTGGTGGAAGGCGCGGTGCCGGGCTGGCACATCGTCTCGGCGGACCTGCGCGAACTGCAGCCCTGAGGCGCGCCGGGATGGACGCGCCGGGGTGGATCAGCGCTTTGGCTGCAGCATCGTCCCGGTGCATTCCGACGCGCCGCAGCGGCAGCCCCAGAGCTTCTTCAGCTTCGGCGTGTGGCGTTCGTCCAGGGTGATGCCGTAGTTGTAGGTCAGCTCCTCGCCCGGCTCGATGCGTTGCAGCGCTTCGATGAACACCTTGTCCTTGTGCGGGCGACCCTTGTCGTCCTGTTCCACCAGCGCTTCGCAGTTGGGCGCGCAGCTGTGGTTGATCCAGCGCGCGACGCCGCTGTCCATGTTGCCGTCGATGACGTAGTCGTCGTTGAGCGTGAACAGAAAGGTATGGCCGTTCTCGTCGATCTCGCCGTACTCGGAATCGACCTCGTCATGGCTGCGCAGCCTGCCCTTGTAGCGGACGATGCGCTCGCCCTTCTCGATCAGCTCGGTGGCGAACACGCCGTTGCCGTGGATCTCCGATTGGCGGGCCTCGATCTTTTTGTCCTTCTTGCCGGACTTGTCCTTGCTCTTGGCCATCTGCGGCATCGTCTCGCTGGGAAACGGTCATTGTGGTGGAAGCGCGTGCGTTCTTCCATCGCACACGCGCCGCCACCCCCTGCAGGAGCAGCCACAGCTGCGATCTCGCGTGCCTCGCGCGCCGGCGGAAGCGGGTTGGACGCGACCGGCGCAAATGGTACAATTTCGGTCCTGATTAGAGGATCGCCACCCCCATGCTCCGCGTCACCCGCCTCACCGACTACGCCACCGTGGTGCTCACCGTGCTTGCCGCGGAGCCGGAGCGCGTGCTGAGCGCGGTCGAGCTGGCAGAGCGCGCGGGGCTGGAGCCGCCCACGGTCAGCAAGCTGCTCAAGCCCCTGGCACAGGCCGGGCTGCTCGAGGCCTTCCGCGGCGCACACGGCGGTTACCGGCTGTCGCGGCCGGCGTCCGAGATCAGCCTGATCGCCATCGTCGAGGCCATGGAAGGGCCGCTGGCAATGACCGAATGCAGCCTTGAAGACACCAGCTGCGGCATCGCCGATCACTGCGGCGCGCGCGCCAACTGGCGGCGCATCAACGACATCGTCGCCGACGCCCTGCGCGGCGTCAGCCTGGCGCAGATGCTCGAAGCGCCGCGCGATCCCCATCCCGGGGCCGGGCCCGGTGCGTCAAAGCGCATCCCCGCCCGCCTCGCCACCATATGAAGACCCAGGCAGCCCCCATGGCCACCCAGATCGAAGCACCCATCGAACCCATCGAACCCATCGCCAACGAGGCGATCCACGAGCAGCTCGGCCGTCGCTACGACGCCGGCTTCATCACCGACATCGAGTCCGATTCGCTGCCGCCCGGCCTGGACGAGGACACCGTCCGTGCCCTGTCCGCGATCAAGGAAGAGCCCGAGTGGATGACCGAGTGGCGCCTGGCCGCCTATCGCCACTGGCTGACCATGCCGGTGCCGCACTGGGCCAAGCTCTCGATCGCGCCCATCGACCTCCAGGCGATCAGCTACTACTCCGCGCCCAAGGGCCCGAAGTACCAGTCGCTGGATGAAGTGCCGCAGGAGCTGCTCGACACCTACGACAAGCTCGGCGTGCCGCTGCACGAGCGCGCCAGGCTTGCCGGCGTGGCCGTGGATGCGGTGTTCGACTCGGTCTCGGTCGGCACCACATTCCGCAAGGAGCTGGCCGAGAAGGGCGTGATCTTCTGCTCGATGTCCGAGGCCATCAGGGAACATCCGGAGCTGGTGAAACAGTATCTGGGCACCGTGGTGCCGGTGGGCGACAACTATTTCGCGGCGCTGAACTCGGCGGTGTTCTCGGACGGCTCGTTCGTGTTCATCCCGAAGGGCGTGCGCTGTCCGATGGAGCTCAGCACCTACTTCCGCATCAACGCCGGGCATACCGGCCAGTTCGAGCGCACGCTGATCATCGCCGAGGAAAGCTCGCACGTGTCCTACCTCGAGGGCTGCACGGCGCCGATGCGCGACGAGAACCAGCTGCATGCGGCCGTGGTCGAGCTGGTCACGCTCGATGACGCCGAGATCAAGTATTCGACCGTGCAGAACTGGTATCCGGGCGACGAGAACGGCGTCGGTGGCATCTACAACTTCGTCACCAAGCGCGCCGAGTGCCGCGGTGCACGCAGCAAGGTCGTCTGGACCCAGGTCGAGACCGGCTCCGCGATCACCTGGAAGTACCCGAGCTGCGTGCTGCTCGGCGACGACTCGTCGGGCGAATTCCACTCGGTGGCGCTGACCCACCACCGCCAGCAGGCCGATACCGGCACCAAGATGATCCACCTCGGCAAGCGCACCAAGTCGAAGATCATCAGCAAGGGCATCAGCGCCGGCCGCGGCCAGAACACCTACCGCGGGCTGGTGAAGATCGGCTCGAAGGCGGAAGGCGCGCGCAACTACACGCAGTGCGACAGCCTGCTGATCGGCAAGGAATGCGGCGCCCACACCTTCCCCTATATCGAGGTGAAGAATCCCAGCGCCACCGTCGAGCACGAGGCCACCACGTCCAAGATCAGCGACGACCAGATGTTCTATTGCCGCAGCCGCGGGCTGGGCGAGGAGGACGCGGTCAGCCTGATCGTGGACGGCTTCTGCAAGCAGGTCTTCCGCGAGCTGCCGATGGAGTTCGCGGTGGAGGCGAAGAAGCTGCTGGAAGTGAGCCTGGAAGGCTCGGTGGGCTGAGGTCGCCCGGATCGCGCCCCGGTAACGGAGGTCAGGGTCGCAGCTATAGCTGCTCCTACAGACGCTTCCCCGAAATTCTGAAGGGCTGGCCCGCAGGCCGGCTGTTCCCACACACAAGAGACCGACATGCTGAAGATCGAGAACCTCCACGCCACCGTTGCCGGCGATCGCGAAATCCTCAAGGGCCTGAGCCTTGAGGTGAAGCCGGGCGAGGTGCACGCCATCATGGGCCCCAATGGCGCCGGCAAATCCACGCTGGGCAACATCGTCGCCGGTCGGGACGGTTACGACGTCACCGCGGGCACGGTGGAGTTCGAGGGCGCCGACCTGCTGGCGCTGGACCCGGAGGAGCGCGCCGCTGCCGGCGTCTTCCTCGCGTTCCAGTACCCGGTCGAGATCCCGGGCGTGAACAACACCTACTTCCTGCGCAGCGCGCTCAACGCGCAGCGCAAGGCGCGCGGCGAGTCCGAACTCGACTCGATGCAGTTCCTGAAGCTGGTGCGCGAGAAGCTCGGCGTCCTGCACCTGGATGACAAGCTGCTGCACCGCGGCGTCAACGAGGGCTTCAGCGGCGGCGAGAAGAAGCGCAACGAGATCTTCCAGATGGCGGTGCTTGAGCCGAAGCTCGCGATCCTGGACGAGACCGACTCCGGCCTCGATATCGACGCCCTGCGCCAGGTCGCCGACGGCGTCAACACGCTGCGTTCGCCCGACCGCGCCTTCCTGGTGATCACCCACTACCAGCGCCTGCTCGACTACATCAAGCCTGATTACGTGCACGTGCTGGCCGATGGCCGCATCGTCGAGTCCGGGGGGCCCGAGCTTGCGCTGCAGCTCGAGGCCCAGGGCTACGAGTGGCTGCGCGAGCGCAAGGTGCCGGAGGCGGTGGCGTAATGACCGCACTGCTCGACTCCCTCTCGACCGGCTTCAGCGGCAGCGGCGCACGCCGCGCCGCGCTTGATGCCGCGCTGCGCGACGGCCTGCCGCACGCGCGCAGCGAGGCCTGGAAATACACCTCACTGCGCGCGCTGGAGCGTCGCGGTTTCTCGCCGGCGCCGTTGCCGCATGCGGACGTGGATCCGGCGCTCCTCGCCAACATCCCGGCACCGCGCCTGGTCTTCGCCAACGGCCGCTTCAATGCTGCGCTGTCCGACGCGTCCGGCCTGCCCGAGGGCGCCCGCCTGCTGTCGATGGCCGAGGCCCTGGCCGATCCCGATCCACGCGAAAGCAATGTGCTGGCCCGCAGCTACGAGCGCGCCGACGAGGTCTTCGCGCGCCTCAACGCCGCGCTTGCCGACGACGGCGCCGTGCTGCGCGTGGCCGAAGGCGTGGCGGTGGACGTGCCGGTGCACTTGGTGTTCCTGGGACTGCCGGCTGAAGGCGACCTCGCCTGGCACGCACGCCACCTGATCGAACTGCGCCGCGGCGCCTCGGCCACGGTGATCGAGCATCACATTGCCGGCGGCGACCACGCCCACCTCGGCAACGCCATCGCCCACGTGCATCTCGCCGCCGGCGCCGTGCTGCGCCACGCGCGCATCCAGGACGAGTCCAACCGCGCCACGCTGTTCACCCGCACCGACGCCGTGCTTGCCCGCGACGCCAGCTATCGGCGCCTGGACCTGGAGCTGGGCGGCGCGCTGTCGCGCCACGAGCTCAACGTACGCCTGGAGGGCGACAACGCCGAGCTGATCGCCAACGGCGTGCTGCTGGCCGCCGGCCGCCGCCACCTCGATACGCGCCTGGGCATCGAGCACATCGCCCGCGACACCCGCTGCGAACTGCTCTGGCGCGGCATGGCCGCCAGTCGCGGCCGCGCCGTGTTCCACGGCGGCATCGAGATCCGCGAGGGCGCCGATGGCACCGACGCGCAGCTGTCGAACAAGAACCTGCTGCTGTCCGACACCGCCGAGATCGACACCCAGCCGGTGCTGGTGATCCACGCCGACGAAGTCACTGCGGCGCACGGCGCCACCGTCGGCCAGCTCGACGACGCCGCGATCTTCTACCTGCGATCACGCGGGCTGCCGGAAGCGGAGGCGCGGGCGTTGATGACCGCGGCGTTCGTGCGTGAGCCGCTGCTGGCGGTGGTGGAGACGCCGGCGCACCGGGAATTGCTGCAGGCGAGGCTGGACCGGGCGGTCGAAGCGCAGGTACTCGTGTGATGGCTGATTGGGCCGCGGTGCGGAGGGACTTTCCGCTGCTGGCGCGCGAGGTCCACGGCAAGCCGCTGGTCTACTTCGACTCCGCCAACACCGGGCAGAAGCCGGCCGTGGTGATCGATGCCGTCGACGATTTCTATCGCCGCCACAACGCCAACGTCAGCCGCGCCGTCCACCAGCTCGGCAGCGAGGCCACCGAGGCCTTCGAGGCCTCGCGCGGCAAGCTGGCGCGCTTCATCAAGGTGCGGCCGGACGAACTGGTGCTCACCAGCGGCACCACCTTCGCGATCAACCTGGTGGCCTACTCCTGGGCGCTGCCGCGCCTTGGCCCCGGCGACGTGATCCTGCTCACGCGCATGGAGCACCACGCCAACATCGTCCCCTGGCAGCTGGTCGCCCAGCGCACCGGCGCGCGCATCGAGGTCGTCGACCTGCTGCCCGACGGCAGCCTCGACATGGGCATGCTGCGCGCGAAGATGACCGGCGAGGTGAAGCTGCTCGCCGTCGCCCACGTCAGCAACGTGCTCGGCACCGTCAACCCGGTGGCCGACATCTGCCGCGAGGCGCGCCGCCGCGGCATCGTGACCGTGGTCGACGGCTCGCAGGCGCTGCCGCACCGCCCCGTTGACGTCACCGCCATCGGCTGCGACTTCTACGCGCTCACCGGGCACAAGATGTGCGCGCCCACGGGCACCGGCGCGCTGTGGGCGCGGCGCGAGCACCTCGAATCGATGCCGCCCTTCATCGGCGGCGGCGAGATGATCAAGGAGGTGCGGCTGGACGGCGGCACCGTGTTCAACGACCCGCCTCGCAAGTTCGAGGCCGGCACGCCGAACATCGCCGGCTTCGTCGGCATGGGCGCCGCGGTCGACTACCTGTCGGCGCTGGGCATGGATCGCGTGGAGGCCCGGGAGCAGGCGTTGCTGGCGCACCTCGACGAAGAATTCGCGAAGGTCGAAGGCCTGCGCGTCTTCGGCACCGCGCCGGGCAAGGCCGCGGTGGTCTCGTTCGCGATCGACGGCGTGCACTCGCACGACCTCGCCACCCTGCTCGACCTCGAGGGCATGGCCGTGCGCTCCGGCCAGCACTGCGCGCACCCGCTGCTGGAGTGGCTGGGCGTCACCGCCACCTGCCGCGCCTCGCTGGCCTTCTACAACACCCATGACGAGATCGACGCCTTCATCGCCGCGCTGCGCAAGGTCCGCAAGCTGCTGGCGTGACGCGGGCGCGAACAGGCAAAATCACGCCATGGATGAACTCCGCTTCCGCGCGGCGACGGACGCCGACATCGATGCCATCGTGCGCCTGGTCACCCGCGCCTACCGCGGCGAGGCCAGCCGCGCCGGCTGGACCACCGAGGCTGACTTCCTCGATGGCGAACGCATCGACCCCGACGTGGTGCGCGCCGACATCCGGCAACCGCGCAGCCGCGTGCTGCTGGCCCTGCGCGACGGCGCGCCGCTTGCCTGCGCGCACGTCGCCGATGCAGGCGGCGCCGGCTATTTCGGCATGTTTGCAGTCGAGCCGACCCTGCAGGGCGGCGGCATCGGGCGCGCGGTGCTCAGCGAGTGCGAACGCATCGCGCGCGCGGAATGGAGCCTTTCGCGCATGCGGATGACGGTGATCGACCTGCGCGACGAGCTGATCGCCTGGTACGAGCGCCTGGGCTACCGCCGCACCGGCGAATACAGGCCCTTTCCCTACGGTGATACCCGCTTCGGCGTTCCCCGTCGCGACGACCTCAGGTTCGAGGTTCTGGAGAAGATGCTGTGAGCCAAGCCTGGACCTTCGTCTGCCCCGGCGCCGAGCTGCTGCCGGGCGAAATGAAGACCGTGTTCGACGAGGTCAGCGGGGCACCGATCCTGGTGCTCAACCTCGACGGCGAGATCTATGCGCTGGAGGACGTCTGCAGCCACGAGGACTTCGAACTCTCCGCCGGGACCTTCGAACCGGCTGACGGCACGATCGAGTGCGTGCTGCACGGGGCGAAGTTCGATGTCCGCGACGGCCGTGCGCTGTGCGCGCCTGCATACGAGCCCGTGGCGAAGTTCCCGGTCAAGCGGGAGGCGGATGGCGGGGTGTGGACGAGGGACGACCGGGACTGAGTCCCTGATGCACCTCGTGGGGATCCGGTGTGGGAGCTGGGGTGAATGATTCCCCGTTGCGGTTGCTAATGGTTCTCATTACCATGGCGGTCCGCTGAATGCGTGCGGACGGCCCCCGGGTTGCCGCGCACGCCTTCCCCGTCAAGCCGCCGCCAGACGTGGACCCCCACTGATTTCCGGAGCTCGCCCGTCCATGTCCACCCTCGCCGCCCGCCTGAGCGTGCGCCGCGCGCCCGTGCGCACCGCCCTGTTTTCCGCAATCACCGTCCTGCTGCCGCTGTCGCCTGCCTTTGCGCAGGACGCGACGCCTGACGGCGGCGACGCCACCACCTTCGACACCCTGGTGGTGACCGCCGCCGGCTTCGAGCAGAAGCTCACCGACGCGCCGGCCAGCATCAGCGTGATCACCCGCGAGGACCTGGCCACGCGCCCCTACGTGACCCTGACCGACGCCGTGCGCGACCTCGAGGGCGTCGACGTCGGCGAGACCTCGGACAAGACCGGGCAGAAGACCGTCAGCATGCGCGGCATGGGTCCGGAATACACGCTGATCCTCATCGACGGCAAGCGCCAGAACAACCACGGCGACATCTACCCCAACAACTTCGGCGGCAACCAGTTCAACCACGTGCCGCCGCTGGACATGATCGAGCGCATCGAAGTGATCCGCGGGCCGGCGTCCACGCTGTATGGCGCCGACGCGCTGGGTGGCGTGATCAACATCATCACCCGCAAGGTCGGTGACCGCTGGATGGGTTCGGCCACCGTGTCGCACAACCTGCAGGAAAACGACGACTTCGGCAGCGACAGCACCTTCGACTTCGCGGTGATGGGTCCGCTGATCGAGGACACGCTGGGCCTGGGCGTGCGCGGCTCGTGGTACGACCGCAATTCGTCCACGCCCGAGTACGAAGTCATCACCGCGCCCGACGGCACGGAGTTCGAGCGTTCGCTGGGCTTCGGCGGCGGCGGCAAGACCGTCGACAACACCAACAAGAGCGCCGGCGTGACCCTGAGCTGGACGCCCGGCGAGTTCCAGAGCGTGGTGTTCGAATACGACAAATCCGAGCAGGTGTACGACAACACGCCGTACATCAACAACCTCGGTACCGAGACCTATCCGCTGGGCACGGTGGACGGGCTGGGCGGCATCTGGCGCGCCCCGCCGCGCGTCGGCTACGCCGCCGACCAGGAGTTCACCCGCGACCAGTGGTCCGTGACCCACCAGGGGCAGTGGGATTTCGGCAACAGCTTCCTGTCGCTGTCGCATATCGACACCGCCAACCACGGCCGCACCCTGCCCTTCACCGTCGCCGAGCGCCTGCTGCACGAGGACATCTACTGCGACAACGCCGCCGTCTGCGAAACCGGTCCCTACGCCGGCATGGGCCGCGAAGAGCGCCAGCAACTGGCGGTCGAAGCCTTCCTGCCGCGCCCCAAGCGCACCATGGAAAGCCGCCAGTACACGCTCGACGGCAAGCTCGACTTCGCGCTGGGCGCGAACCACCACGTGATCGTGGGCGGCCAGGTCGTCGACGGCGAGCTCGAGGACGGCGTGTTCGGCATGGAAGGCGGCGGTGACGGCGCCGGTACCGTGCAGGAGCACAAGATGTGGTCGGTGTTCGCCGAGGACAACTGGAATCCCGTCGACGCGCTGACCATCACCGTCGGCCTGCGCCATGACGACCACAACATGTTCGGCAGCCGCCTCAGCCCGCGCGCGTACGCGGTCTGGGACCTGGCCCCGGCCTGGACCCTGAAAGGCGGCGTCAGCACCGGCTACAAGACGCCCAAGACCACCGACCTGTACGACGGCATCATCGGCTTCGGCGGCCAGGGCACGTCGCCCTTCGTCGGCAATCCGGACCTCGAGCCGGAGACCAGCGTCAACACCGAAGTCGCGCTGTACTGGACCGCGCCCGAGGGCGGGCACAATTTCAACATCACCATCTTCCGCAACGACTTCGACGACAAGATCGCCCGCGGCGAGACCAGCCAGAGCTGCGAGGAGACCGGCGGCGTCCGCCCCTGCGCAAACCTCGGCGACTTCGCGCTGCTCGGCTACACGACGTACGCGCAGAACATCAACATCGACGAGGTGCGCATCCAGGGTGCCGAAGTCGCCGGTCGCTGGGGCATCAGCGAGGCCTGGTCGCTGCGCGCCAACTACACCTTCACCGACAGCGAGCAGCTGAGCGGCGAGGACAAGGGCCTGCCGCTGACCAACACCGCGAAGCACATGGTCAACGCCAGCCTGAATTGGCAGGCGACCGACGACTTCAGCATGCAGCTGCTGTCCGAAACCCGCTCCAAGCGCTACCGCGACGTGATCGACGGCGTCCGCCACGACTACGAGGACTACACCGTCCTCCATCTCGGCGCGCAGTACCGTTTCAGCGAGAACGTCCGCCTCAACGCGCGCATCAACAATCTGCTCGACGAGGACTTCACCAGCTTCCGCACCGTCTGGACGCAGGATCCGACCGGCGCCTATGAGCCCACCTACTACGACGACTACAACAACAAGGACAAGTCGCGGAACCTGTGGCTCAGCCTGAACGTGCAGTTCTGACCCGCGACGCCGGCCCGACGTGACCCGACCCTCCGCACCTTCCGGCAACGCCGCGGCCCAGCGCCGCGGCTTCTGGCTGCGCACGCTGCACCAGTGGCACTGGATCAGCTCGGCGGTGTGCCTGGTCGGCATGCTGCTGTTCGCGGTCACCGGCATCACGCTCAACCACGCCGCGAAGATCGAGGGCAGCCCGGAGGTCGACAACCGCCAGCTTGAGTTGCCCGCGGCGCTGCTGCCGCAGCTCGACGCCCACGCCGAAGGCAACGCGCCGCTGCCGCGAGAGCTCGAGCGCTGGCTGCGCGACGAACTCGGCGCACCCACCGGCGGCCGCGAGGCCGAATGGTCGGAGGACGAGGTCTACCTGTCGATGCCCGGCCCCGGCCGCGATGCCTGGCTTGCCATCGACAAGGCCAGCGGTGCGGTCGAGTACGAACGCACCGACCGCGGCTGGGTCTCCTACCTCAACGACCTGCACAAGGGCCGCAATTCCGGGCCGGCGTGGGGCTGGTTCATCGATATCTTCGCCATCGCCTGCATCGTGTTCACGCTGACCGGGCTGTTCCTTCTGCAGATGCACGCGCGCCAGCGCCCCTCCACCTGGCCCTGGGTGGGGCTGGGCCTGGTGGTGCCGGTGCTGCTCGCCCTGCTGTTCATCCATTGATCCACGAGAGGCCACGCATGCGCATTCCCCTGACCATCGTCCTCGGCGGCCTGCTGGCCACGCCGGTCTACGCCGCGGAGCTGACCGTCGAGGTCGAAGTCCCGTCGATGACCGTGGCCGAATACCACCGTCCCTACGTCGCGGTCTATGTCGAAGGTGCCGACGGCAAGGCCGCGGCCGATCTTTCGGTCTGGTACATGATGAAGGACACCGCCGAAGGCCACGGCACCAAGTGGCTGCCCGACCTGCGCCAGTGGTGGCGCAAGTCCGGGCGCACGCAGCAGATGCCGGTGGACGGCGTCAGCGGCCCGACCCGTCCCGCGGGCCGCCATGCGCTGAAGTTCAACGCCCGCGACCCGCGGCTGTCCGGCCTCGCGCCGGGGCGTTACAGCGTGGTGGTGGAAGCCGTTCGCGAAGTCGGCGGCCGCGAGCTGCTGAAGATCCCCTTCGACTGGCCGGCGACGTCCGCGCAGTCGGGCAAGGCCCAGGGCAAGACCGAACTCGGCGCGGTGGGCCTCGCCATCAAGCCCTGATCCCACCCACCCGCCCACACGACACGCATTCCCTTCCGGAGACCGAAGATGAAGAAGACCATCGCACTCGCCCTTGCACTCGCCGCCGTGCTGCCCATGAGCGCATCCGCGCACAAGCAGTGGATCATCCCGTCGCAGGCCGTGGTCAACGGTAGTGACGTCTGGGTGACCTTCGACGCCGCGGTGTCCAACCAGCTGTTCTTCCCCGACCACGTGCCGATGCGCCTGGACGGCATCACCGTGACCGCGCCCGACGGCAGCAGTGCGGAGCTGGCGAACGGCGCCACCGGCAAGTACCGCAGCACCTTCGACGTGCAGCTCGTGCAGCAGGGCACCTACCGCATCGCCAACGCCGGCAGCGGCATGTCGGCGCGCTGGGACACGGCCGAAAGCCTGGCCGCGAAGGCGAAAGCCGAGGCCGAAGGCAAGCCCGCCACCGGTCCCGCCGCGCGCGGCGGCTTCCTGCGCAGCGCCACCGCCGAGGACCTGGCCACCAAGGTGCCGAAGGACGCGCAGAACCTGCAGGTCACCGAGACCGTCCGCCGCGTCGAAACCTTCGTCACCAACGGCGCGCCCAACGCGACCGCGCTTGTCGCCACCGGCACGGGCATCGAGCTGGAGCCGGTGACCCATCCCAACGACCTGTTCGCGGGCGAAGAAGCGACCTTCCGCATCCTGGTCGACGGCAAGCCGGCCGCCGGCCTCGAGTTCGAGATCGTTCGCGGCGGCACCCGCTACCGCAATGCCCAGGACGACATTGCCGCGACCACCGACGCCGGCGGCCTGCTCCGCGTGACCTGGCCCGAGGCCGGCATCTACTGGCTGGAAACCGGCCTGCAGGACGACAAGGCCAGCCTGCCGCAGGCCACCGGTCGCCGCCTCGGCTACGTCGCCACCCTGGAAGTGCTGCCGCAGTAATGGGTCCGCACGGCGCCGTCGACGCGCGCCCCGCCCTCGCGGTGCACGCGCTGGGCGGCGCCACCATGGGCACCCTCTGGCGGGCGTCGGTGGCGGCGCCCTCCGGCGCCGACCTGCACGTCCTGCACGACGGCATCCAGGCCTGCCTGGATCGCGTGGTCGCGCAGATGAGCACCTGGGAGCGCGACTCCGACATCAGCCGCTACAACCGCGCGCCCGCGGGTAGGTGGCAAGCGCTGCCGCAGCCGTTCTTCGACGTGCTGCACGAGGCGCTGGCGATCGCCGCGGACAGCGGCGGCGCCGTCGACCCGACCGTCGGGCCGCTGGTCGAAGCCTGGGGCTTCGGTCCCCGGGGCAGCGGCGGACGCGTGCCGGACGCAGAGACGCTGGCCGCGGCGCGCGCGCGTACCGGCTGGCAGCGGGTCGTTCTCGATCCGGCCGGCCAGCGGGCGCTGCAGCCCGGTGGCGCCGGACTCGACCTGTCCGGCATCGCCAAAGGCCATGGCGTGGACGCCGTGGTGGACTGGCTGCAGGCGCGCGGCGTGCCTGCCGCGCTGGTCGAGGTCGGTGGTGAACTGCGCGGCTACGGCCGTAAGCCGGACGGCACGCCGTGGAAGGTCCTGGCCGAAGCCTGGCCGGATGACGATGGCGCTGCCGCACCCTGCGTGATCCAGCTCGACGCCGCCGCGGTCGCCACCTCCGGCGACCACTGGCACCGCTTCGAGCACGGCGGCCGCCTGTATTCGCATACGATCGATCCGCGCACCGGCGCCCCGGTCGAGCACGCCCCGGCCGCCGTGACCGTGGTCGCCGACACTGCGCTCGCAGCCGACGCCTGGGCGACGGCGCTGACCGTGCTGGGGCCGGGGCGCGGCTTCGAACTGGCGCAGGCCCGCGGCATGGCCGCGCGCTTCGTACTGCGTGACGCCACGGGCATGCGCGAACGCGCCACGGACGCCTTCAGACGGCGACTCCCGCAGTGAGCAGAGCATCCGCCGCACGGCGCGCGCGCGCCGCACAGGCCGGCATCCTGCTCGCCCTGTCCGCAGCCGCGCTGGCCTTCGTCCCGCTGCACGACGAGGCCTGGTGGCCCGGCCCGCCCGGCGCCACGCAGGGATGGCTGGCCGTCCTGCTTGCGGCCGCCTATCTGGCTGCCAGCGCCGCGAAGCTGCGCCACGCCCGTCGCAGCGCGCGTGCGCAGGTCGCCTCCGAAGCCGCTGGCGCCGACGCGCCCGATGACGCTGACTGGCTCGTGGTCCACGCCAGCCAGACCGGCCAGGCCCTGGACTTCGCCCGGCGCACGGCGGACGCACTGCGCAGCGCCGGACTGCACCCCCGCCTGCGCGACATCGCCACGCTCGATGCCGCCTCGCTCGCCGCCACGCGGCAGGTGCTGTTCGTCGCAAGCACCACCGGCGAAGGCGACGCGCCGGACCCGGCGGCAGCCTTCATCCGCGACACGATGCACGCCGGCATCGCCCTGCCCGGCCTCCGCTACGCCGTGCTGGCCCTGGGCGATCGCAGCTACCAGAACTACTGCGCCTTCGGCCACGCCCTGGACCAGTGGCTGCGCGACGCGGGGGCCAGCCCGCTGTTCGACATCGTCGAGGTCGACAACGGCGATCCCGCCGCGCTGCGCCATTGGCAACACCACCTCGGCGTCGCGGCCGGTGCCCCGGAGCTGCCGGACTGGTCGCCCGCACGCTATGCGCCCTGGAGCCTGGCCGCGCGGCGCGAACTCAATCCCGGCAGCCTCGGCGGCGCCGTGCACGAAGTGCTGCTCTTGCCGCCCGCCGGCAGCGACCCGCAGTGGCGCGCCGGCGACATCGCCGAAATCGGTCCGCGCCAGGCACCCCGGGCCGTGGTCGCCCTGCTCGTCGCCACCGGCCTGGATCCCGCGACGCAGGTGCGCGTGGGCGACGGACGCGTGTCCCTGCGCGACCTGCTCGCGCGCTCCCACCTGCCCGATGCAGGCGAACTCGTGGGACTCGACGCCCAGGGCGTCGCCTCACGCCTGGAGCCGTTGCCGCACCGCGAATACTCCGTCGCATCGGTCCCCGGGGAAGGCAGGCTGCGCCTGCTGCTGCGGCGCATGCTGCGTCCGGACGGCAGCCCGGGCATCGGCAGCGGCTGGCTCTGCGACCACGCCCAGCCTGGCGGCATGATCGACCTGCGCATCCGCGCCAACCCCGGCTTCCACGGCCCCGGCGCCGGCACGCCGCTGGTGCTGGTCGGCAACGGCACCGGCATCGCCGGCCTGCGCGCACACCTGGCCGAGCGCATCGCCGCCGGCGGCCACCGCAGCTGGCTGCTGTTCGGCGAGCGCAGCGCCGACCGCGACTTCCACCTGCACGAGGACATCCTGCGCTGGCTCGGCGACGACGCGCTGGCGCGCCTGGACCTTGCGTTCTCGCGCGATGCCGAGGGCGCCGGACTTCCCGCGCCGGCGGTCGCCGGCGACGCCGCGGCCATCCATCATGGCTACGTGCAGGACGCCCTGCGCGCCGAATCCACGCGCCTGCGCCAGTGGGTCGACGACGGCGCCACGATCCTGGTCTGCGGCAGCCTGCAGGGCATGGCGCCGGGCGTGGACGCCGCGCTGCGGGACATCCTGGGCGATGCCGCGGTGGAGCGGATGCGCGTGGACGGACGCTACCGGCGGGATGTGTATTGAGGCCCGAGCCGTGCGTGGGTCGTGCCCTTGGAATGCCTGCGGCAGGGTCCGCGGGCGGTGCGGCCGTCCGGGTCGCAGCTGTAGCTGCTCCTACATGTTGTTCGGCGGCGATGGCTCGATGCGTATGAGCAGCAGCTCGCCGGCGCCTTCGATCAGGCAGCGCCGCCTGCGCGCGGCATCGGCATCCAGCAGGGCGCTGTCGCCCATTTCCAGGAGCGGCATCGGATGGTCGCCGCCGACGGTGGCCTGACCCGCGATCACGTGCACGACCCACGCGGCGCCCGGATCGACGAACAGCAGCATCGAACCCACCAGCGGCCGATGCCACAGCTGCGGTGCCACGCGCCCGTCCTGCCACATCAGGTTGAACACCTCGACCCGTCCCGCCTGCAGCCGGGCCTGCACCGCGGCCTCGCCGTTGAAGCGCTGGCGTCCGTGCGGTGGTGCCAGCACGCGCTCCGACCCTTCGCCGAAGTCCAGCACAAGGCCTTCGCCGGCCAGCAGTACCTGCTCGCGCTGCACGCCGGGAAAGATGGAATACGGCCCGTCGGCTTCGATCTCCGCGATCGACAGCCGCCAGTCCCAGCCTTCGCCGGCGCCACGAGAGGCTGCGTGGATCTCGCGCGTCCAGCCCAGGCCGTTGCGCCAGCGCAGGCGCCGGTAGTCATTGGCGGGAAGGTGGCGTGCGAAGGCCGCGTCGCTGGACATGGCGGCAGTGTAGCGCCGCCTGCGTGCCCTTCGAAGGCGCGCGGGACGCGTCCCTGCGTCCCGCTACGCCATTGCCGCGCCAGGTGCGTCCCTGCACCCGGAACACGAAGCCGTGTCAGGGCGTGGACGCAGCGACGGGCTTGGCGGGCGCCGGCTTCTTGGCCGCGGCAGCCTTGGCCGCGTCGCCACCGACGACGATGCGGTCGCGGTTTCGCTCGACTGTCTTCAAGCCCACGCCCTTGACGTTGACCAGTTCGTCGGCGCTCTTGAACGCGCCGTTGGCCTTGCGATAGGCGACGATGGCCTCGGCCTTGGACATGCCGATGTTGACCAACACGCTTTCAATGGTCGCGGCGTCGGCGGTATTGATGTTGACCTTGTCACTGGCGAAGGCGCTGCCGGCCATGAGCAACGACAACAGCACGGGTGCGAGTACGGACTTCAGGGGAATCATGGCGCTCTCCTTGCATGGTTGGATTTCCTTTCCACCGGGCCATCCTGGCGCCGGCGTGGCCAGTCTCGACGCCTGCCGCAGGCCATGGCCATCGCCACGACGCCCGCGCAAGCGCCGGCCTGCAACGCATCGCATCGTCCGGAAACCCTGACGCCGGCGGCGTAGAATCGGGCTTTCCCCCCGAAAAAGGGCATCCGCGATGGACACCAGCCTGATCAACCCCGACAGCGCCGAGAAGTTCGTATCCGCCAAGTGGGACGATGAAATCGTGCCGCAGCTCGTGGAATACATCCGCATTCCCAACAAGTCGCCGATGTTCGATGCCGACTGGGTTGAACATGGCTACATGGAAGACGCGGTCAAGCTGATGGAAGACTGGGCGCGCGCGCAGTCGATCCCCGGAATGCAGCTGGAGGTGGTGCGCCTTGAAGGCCGCACGCCGCTGATCTTCATCGACATCCCGGCGACCAACGGCGGCAACGCCGACGACTGCGTGCTGCTCTACGGCCACCTCGACAAGCAGCCGGAGATGACCGGCTGGGACGACGACCTCGGCCCGTGGAAGCCGGTGCTGCGCGACGGCAAGCTCTACGGCCGCGGCGGCGCCGACGACGGCTACGCGATCTATGGTTCGCTGACCGCGATCATGGCCCTGCAGGAGCAGAAGGTCCCGCACGCGCGCTGCGTGGTGCTGATCGAGGCCTGCGAGGAATCCGGCAGCTACGATCTGCCCGCCTACGTCGACCACCTCGCCGACCGCATCGGCCAGCCTTCGCTGGTGGTCTGCCTGGACTCGGGCTGCGGCAACTACGACCAGCTCTGGTGCACCACCTCGCTGCGCGGCCTGGCCGGCGGCAACTTCACGGTCAAGGTACTGGAGGAAGGCGTGCATTCGGGCGACGCGTCGGGCGTGGTGCCGTCGAGCTTCCGCCTGCTGCGCCAGCTGCTCTCGCGGATCGAGGACGAGGCCACCGGCCGCATCCTGCTGGACGGCCTGCACGTGGAGGTCCCGGCCGAACGGCTCGCGCAGGCGCGGAAATGCGCCGAAGTTCTCGACACGGCCGTGTTCGACAAGTTCCCCTTCCTGCCCGGCATGACGCCGATGAGCAACGACCTCACCGAGCTGGTGCTCAACCGCACCTGGCGCCCGGCGCTGTCGGTCACCGGCATCGGCGGCATGCCCTCGCTGGAATCGGCCGGCAACGTGCTGCGCCCGGAGACGGCGGTGAAGCTGTCGCTGCGCCTGCCGCCGACGCTCGACGGCAAGCGCGCCGGCGAGCTGCTGCAGGAGGCCCTGCTGCGCGACCCGCCGAATGGCGCGAAGCTCAGCCTGGAACTCGAGAAGGCATCCAGCGGCTGGAACGCCCCGGCGATGGTGCCATGGCTGGACAGTGCCATCGACGCCGCCAGCCAGGCCTTCTACCAGCGCCCGGCCATGTACATGGGCGAAGGCGGCTCGATCCCCTTCATGGGCATGCTCGGCGAGAAGTTCCCGGGCGCGCAGTTCATGATCACCGGCGTGCTCGGCCCGCACTCCAATGCCCACGGACCCAACGAGTTCCTGCACATCGACATGGGCAAGCGGGTGACGGCCAGCGTGGCGCAGGTGATCGCCGCCCACCAGGCCGCAAGCGCGCGCGGCGAGACCACGGGCGCGGCCGTCGCCGCCGACAGCGGCACGCGGCACGGCGACCACGGTTGCTGCTGACAGGCGGCTGTTCGGCCGCCTTCGAGTCCAGCGACTCCGGCGGCCGATGTCGTGGCGGCGTCCGCCCGACCGGGTGCGCCGCGATGGAAATACATCCCATTCAGGAAGCGACAGGCAGCTTGTCCGCCGGCCGCGCTGAAGACGATCACTGCCCATGAGTCCCCAACGAAAGAGCAGCTTCCATCCGCTGCGAACCAACGGCCATCGCTGGAACGGCGAGGCATGACGCTGCCAACCTGGGTACCGGGAACCTGCGTGGCCCTGATGCTGGCGCTGTTGCTGATTGCCCCTGGCCGTGCCCGGATGCAGGCGGCATTGCTCAGCAGCTTCCTGTTGGCCTTGAGCCTGTGGTGGTTCGTTGACCAGCTTAGTGGCGATGGCTTCAACGCCGCCACGGTGTACCACCTCTCCAGCGGAATGGATGGCGCCGGGATCGGCGACTTCAAACGACCGATCGCGGGCCTGATCGCGCTGTCGCTGCTATCGCTCATGCCCCTCATGCGGCTGCGCCTCTGCCGACCTCCACAGCGCCGCCACCACGTCTGGGTGTCCGCCGGCTTCCTGACGGCATTCACCATGGCCGTGCTGGGCAGCCCGCTGGCCAACGATGCGATGCGCCTGTACCAGGAGTCGCGCCCCGTCGACCCGACCCAGGTGGCATCCGAATACGTGGTCCCGGCCCGGCCACTGCGCCAGCGCAAGAACATCGTATGGATCTATGCCGAGAGCCTGGAGCGCACCTACTTCGACCCACGGGCGTTTCCCGGGCTGATGCCGAACCTGTCGCGCCTGGCCGGCGAAGCACTGGATTTCCGCGGTCTTGCATCTTCTCCCGGCAGCGGCTGGACCATCGCAGGAATGGTGTCGTCACTATGCGGCGTACCGCTGACCACGGCCCGTGGCGACGAGAACAGCATGGGCCGGATGGAGAGCTTCCTGCCCGGCGCCCACTGCCTGAGCGACTACCTCAAGCAACAGGGATATGCGGTGCATTTCAGCGGTGGCGCCGATACCGCCTTTGCTGCCAAGGACAAGTTTCTTGCCAGCCATGGCTTCGATCCGGTCAAGGACCAGCGTCATTTCCGCGACAAGGGGGTAGCACGCAAGCACTTCTCCAACTGGGGCGTGCACGACGACGTGCTGCTGGAGGACGTGTTCGAAGATTTCATGCGGCTGTCGGCCGCCGACCAGCCGTTCATGCTGACCGCACTGACGATGGACACCCACCATCCAGCCGGACATCTGCCGGTTGCATGCCACGACGTCCGCTACGACAGCGAACATGGCGACATCGACCTGTTGCACGCACTGGCGTGCAGCGACCGGCTGATCGCCGAACTGGTCGGGAAGATCCGCGGCAGCACCTACGCTGACGACACCCTGATCGTGGTGGCGTCCGATCACCTGGCCATGCCCAACGATCTCAGCCACGTACTGGCCGGGCTGGACCGGGAAAACCTGCTGCTGTTCCTGGGCTCCGGATTGGTGCCGCGGCAGCTCGTCCGCGCTGGCAGCACCCTGGACTCGGGCGCAACCCTGCTGCAGTTGCTCGACCCCGCAATGGGCAAGCTCGGCTTCGGCCGGTCGCTGCTCGCGCAGACGCCTTCGGCCAGCGCCAGCAGCGCAGCGCTGGCCGACGACGGCGCGCGCTATCCGCTCTACCTGGGCTTCGCCCGGCAGCTGTGGACCGGCACCCGGACGCGCACGCTGCGAATCGAAAACGACCTGGTCGTCGCTGGCCTGCAGCGGATCCAGCCACCGGTCATGCTCGAATACGACACCAGCTGGAACATCAAGTCGATCGTGCTGGAGGACGCGCCGCGCCAGTTCGCCGACAGCGATCCGGACAACATCCTGGCCTACGTCGACCGCTGCACCGCATTCCTCGACGATCCATCCAGCGGTGAATGGTGCGCAGTGGTGGTGGACCGCCGCAACGGCCTGACCCTGTATCCGGACACGCAGCTGCAGCAGGGCATCCAGGTCGACGCGCCACTGGAGACGGTCGCCGACGCGCGTCCGCGCCCACGCCGGCCCCTGACCCTGAGCGCGGAAAGCCAGCCGCTGGCGGCCGGCCGGTACCAGCTGCGCCTGCACACTCGCGGCCCACCCGGGCAATCGTTCTGGCTGGAAGCCGTATCCGATGACGGCAAGGTGATCCGCGCGCGCGAATGGGTGCAGGTTGAACCGCACGGCCGCGGCGGCCGGATCCGCCTGCCGCTATGGCTGGATTCGACAGCGGACCAGCTGGTGATTCGCGTGTGGCTGGATTACACCGAGGAGATCGACGTCGAACGGATAGCGCTGGTGCCGACGCCTGGAGACACCCAGTCCTGAGCCATGGTCCTGCCCGCTCCCTCCTCGTGGCGCGACCGGTGAGGGCTGGCGCAGGCGCGCGAGCCCTGCCAAAGTGCGGGCTCAATCCACAACGAGGGGATCACATGGAAGGCGTATTCGGTGGCGACAGCTGGCTCTGGATCATCCTGGTGGGCTTCGTGGTCGGCGTACTCGCGCGCCTGATCAAGCCCGGCAAGCAGGGCATCGGCATCATCATGACGATCGTGCTCGGCATCGTTGGCGCGCTCTTCGCCGGCTGGGTCGGACGCATGCTGGGGTGGTACGCGGAGGGCGAACCGGTCGGCTTCATCGCATCGCTGGTCGGTGCGATCGTGCTGCTGTTCATCGCCGAGGCCATCAAGGGCAAGCGCAGGCGCTGAGCCGGCGCGAACTTCGCACACATGGAAAAGCCGGGCATCGCCCGGCTTTTTCCTTTCCCGGCCCGGCCTCAGTCCAGGAGCGCGGCGATCACGCGTTCCGCGAGGGCCTCGGGACTCCCGGACATCGTGTCCAGCACCAGCTCCGCATCTTCCGGCCGCTCGTAGGGCGAGTCGATGCCGGTGAAGTTGGGCAGTTCGCCCCGGCGTGCCTTGGCGTACAGGCCCTTGGCGTCGCGCCGCTCGGCCTCGGCCAGCGGCGTATCCACGAACACCTCGATGAAGTCGCCCTCGGCGAACAGCGCGCGCGCGGACCGGCGCTCGGCCCGGAACGGCGCGATGAAGCTCACCAGCACGATCAACCCCGCATCGGTCATCAACCGCGCGACGTGGGCGATGCGCCGCAGGTTCTCGACGCGGTCCTCATCGGTGAAACCGAGGTCACGATTGAGACCATGGCGGATGTTGTCGCCATCGAGCAGGTAGGTGTGGCAGCCGCGCGCGAGCAGGCCGCGCTCGACCAGGTTGGCGATGGTCGACTTGCCGGCGCCCGACAGGCCGGTGAACCAGACGCAGCGCGGGCGCTGGCCCTTGAGCGCGGCGCGCACGTTGCGGTCCACGTCCAGCACCTGCCAGTGGATGTTGTCGGCGCGGCGCAGTCCGTGGCGGACCATGCCGGCACCGACCGTGGCACGGCTCAGCATATCGACCAGGATGAAGCTGCCCATCGCCGGCTCGTCGGCAAACGGCGCGAACGGGATCGGTGCGTCGAGCGACAGCACCACTTCGCCGATATCGTTGGCCTGCAGGCGCTTTGCGGCCAGCGGCTGCAGGGTTTCGGGATCGAGCAGGTGCTTGATTTCACCGACGCGCGCGCCGACAACGCGGGCCCCCGCCTGCAGCTGATAGCGCCGCCCCGGCAGCAGCGCGGCTTCATCGAACCACAGCAGGTCGGCGACGAACTGGTCGGTGGCGGCCAGGGGCGCGCGGGCGGCGGCAAGCACGTCTCCGCGCGCGGCGTCGACGTCCTCCGCCAGGCGCACGGAGACGGCGTCGCCGGCATGGGCGCTGCCGACCTCGACGCCACCGCGGCGCAGGCCGGCAACGGTCGCGGCCACGCCGTCGGGTTCGATCCGCAGCGCATCGTCCACGCGCAGCGTGCCCGAGGCGATGGTGCCGGCCAGCCAGCGCCCGCCATCGTCGTCGCGCAGCACCAGCTGCACGGGCAGGCGCGCGGCAAGGTCGGCGTCGCGTGGTTCGACCTGCACGGACTCGAGGTGTTCGAGCACGGTCGGTCCCTCATACCAGGGCATCGCATCCGAACGCGCGGTGACGTTGGCGCCGGTCGCGGCGGCCAGCGGGATCGCGACGGCATCCGCGATGCCGAGCTTCGCGGCGTGCGCGCGGTACGTGCCTGCAATCGCCTCGAAGGCGGCGCGATCGTGGCCGACGCGGTCCATCTTGTTCACCGCCAGCAGCACGTGGCGCACGCCGAACATCGCCGCGATCGCGGTGTGGCGGAAGGTCTGCGGCAGCAGCCCGCGAGTGGCGTCCACCAGCACGATCGCGAGGTCGGCGACGGACGCACCGGTGGCCATGTTGCGCGTGTACTGCACGTGTCCCGGGCAGTCCGCGACCATGAAGCGGCGGCGCGGCGTGTCCAGGTGGCGCCAGGCGACGTCGATGGTGATGCCCTGCTCGCGTTCGGCTTCCAGGCCATCCAGCAGCAGCGCGTAGTCGACGTCACCGCCGCGGGTGCCGTGCATTGCACTGGCCTTCGCCAACGCGGCGCGCTCATCGTCGGGCACGCGGCCGGCCTCGGCCAGCAGGCGCCCGATCAGGGTGCTTTTGCCGTCGTCGACGCTGCCGCAGGCGACAAGGCGCAGGAAGTCACTCGCCATCAGAAATAGCCCTCGCGCTTCTTCTTCTCCATCGAGTCGCCTTCGGCGTGGTCGATCAGGCGACCGGCGCGCTCCGACTGCGTGCCCGCCTCCATCTCGGCGATGACCGCGTCGAGGTCTGTGGCGTCGGACTCGACCGCGCCAGTCAGCGGATAGCAACCGAGGGTACGGAAGCGCACGCGGCGCAGCATCGGCGCCTCGCCGGGTTCGAGCCGGAAACGCGCGTCATCGACCATCACCAGGGTGCCGTCGCGCTCGACCACCGGGCGCTCTGCGGCGAAGTACAGCGGCACCACCGGAATGCCTTCGCGGCGGACGTAGCGCCAGACATCGAGCTCGGTCCAGTTCGACAGCGGGAACACGCGCATGCTCTCGCCGGGATTCACCCGCGCGTTGTACAGGTTCCACAGCTCCGGGCGCTGCCGGCGCGGATCCCAGCGCTGGTTGGCGTCGCGGAAGGAAAACACGCGCTCCTTGGCGCGCGACTTTTCCTCGTCGCGACGCGCGCCGCCGATCGCGGCGTCGTAGCCACCGGCGTCCAGCGCCTGGCGCAGCGCCTGGGTCTTCATCACTTCGGTGTGGCGGCTGGCGCCGTGGCTCTGCGGACCGATGCCATCGCGCACGCCGTCGGGATTCACGTGGACGCGCAGGTCGACGCCGGTTTCCGCGGCGCGACGGTCGCGGAAAGCGATCATCTCGCGGAACTTCCAGGTGGTGTCGACATGCAGCAGCGGGATCGGCGGCCGCGATGGCGCGAAAGCTTTCAACAGCAGGTGCAGCAGCACCGAACTGTCCTTGCCGATCGAGTACAGCATCACCGGCTTGCGGCACTGTCCCGCGACCTCGCGCAGGATGTGCAGGCTCTCGGCTTCGAGCCGGTCGAGCTGGCGGTCGATCGCAGCCCCGTCGCTCATGAGCGCCCGTAGACGTCTTCGTAGCGGACGATGTCGTCTTCGCCCAGGTAGTCGCCCGACTGCACTTCGATCAGCTCCAGCACTTCGGTGCCGGGGTTCTCCAGCCGGTGCTTCGCGCCCAGCGGTATGTAGGTCGACTGGTTGGCGTGCAGCTCGAAGACATCGTTGTCACGGGTCACGCGCGCCGTGCCGCGGACCACGATCCAGTGCTCGGCGCGGCACCTGTGCGACTGTAGCGACAGCCGGCCGCCGGGCTTGACCTTGATGCGCTTGACCTGGAAGCCCTCGTCCTGGTCGATGGAATCGTAGCTGCCCCAGGGCCGGTGCACCTCGCGATGGAGCACGGCATGGCTGCGGTCATCGGCCTTGAGCCGCGCGACCACGTCCTTGACCTCCTGTACCCGGTCCTTGTGCGCGACCAGCACCGCGTCGTCGGTCTCCACCACCACCAGGTCGTCCACGCCCACAAGCGCCACCAGGCGCCGCGACCAGGCATAGCTGTTGCGGCTGCCGATCGCGATCACGTCGCCATGGCCGGCATTGCCGTCCGCGTCCTGCTCGCTGACCTGCCATAGCGCCGACCACGAGCCGACGTCGTTCCAGCCGATGTCCACGGGCAACACCATGGCGCGGTCGGTCTTTTCCATCACCGCATAGTCGATGGAGTCCGACGGCGCGGCGGCGAAGGCGTCCTTGTCCAGGCGCACGAAGTCGCCGTCACGGGTGGCGCCGTCGCTGGCGCGGCGCACCGCGTCGAGCATGTCCGGATGGAAGCGGCCCAGCTCTTCCAGGTAGCGCGAGGCGCGGAACAGGAACATGCCGCTGTTCCAGTAGTAGCCGCCGGCATCCAGATAGTCCTGGGCGGTGGCGGCGTCGGGCTTCTCGACAAAGCGCAGCACCTCGCGCACGCCGTTGCCCGCACCCGCTTTGCCCGCACCGGCCTGGATATAGCCAAAGCCGGTTTCCGGCGCCTCCGGCACGATGCCGAAGGTAACCAGCGCACCGGCTTCGGCGGCCGCGCACGCTTCGCCCACGGCGGCGCGGAACGCCCCGGCATCGCGCACCACATGATCCGACGGCAGCACCAGCAGCAGCGGATCGGCACCGCCGGCCATGGCCTGCAGCGCCGCGGCGGCAATCGCCGGGGCGGTGTTGCGGCCGACCGGCTCGAGGATGATCGCCGCGCCTTCCACGCCCACCTGTCGCAGCTGCTCGCCGGCCAGGAAGCGATGCTCCTCGTTGGCCACCACGATCGGCGCCAGTGCAGCCAGCGGCGCCACCCGCAGCCAGGTGTCCTGCAGCATGGTGTGCTCGCCGGTCAGCGCCAGGAACTGCTTGGGATACGCCTCGCGCGACAGCGGCCACAGGCGCGTGCCGGAGCCACCGGAGAGGAGCACGGGTTGCAGCTGCGTCATGGCAAGGTGCCTGGCTGTCTAAGGAGGAGCGCGAAGTTTACCCTGTGCTCACCGCCGCCCCGCCGGCCACGGACCGCAACCCGCATGACCACAGCCAGTGACGAAACGCACGCGACCGGACGCCTGGCCTGGGCGCGCATGGCCGCCGGACGCCCCGGCCTTGCGCTTGAACGCGCGTCCACCGACGCCGGCTTCCGCAGCTACTGGCGCACGGCTGGCGCCGGCGACGCCAGCCTGATCGTGATGGACTCGCCCCCCGCGCTGGAGGACGTCCGGCCCTGGCTGAAGATGCACGAACTGCTCGAGCGCGGCGGCGTGCGCGTGCCGCGCGTGCTGGCGCGCGACGTGGAGCGCGGCTTCCTGCTGCTTGAAGACCTTGGCGTGGACACACTGCTCCACGCCATCGACACCGGCAACGCCGATGCCCACTTCGACGCCGCCATCGACCAGCTGCTGCGCATCCAGGCGATCCCCGCGCCCAGCGACCTGCCGGACTACGACGAAGCCCTGCTGGCGCGGGAGCTTCACCTGTTCGACGAATGGTTCCTTGGCCGCCACCTCGGCGCCACCCTCGACTGCGCCGACCTGGAGGCCCTCGACCTGGTCTACCGGGTGTTGATCGACAGTGCGCTGGCGCAGCCGCGCGTGCTGGTGCATCGCGACTACATGCCGCGCAACCTGATGCCGGTGGCCGGCGGACTGGCCGTGCTGGACTTCCAGGACGCGGTGCTGGGCCCGGTGTCCTATGACCCGGTGAGCCTGTTCAAGGACGCCTTCCTCAGCTGGCCGCAGGCACGGGTCGATGGCTGGCTGGCCGGCTACCACGCGCGTGCGCTGGCGGCAGGCGTGCCGGTGCCGGCGTCACGGGAGCGCTTCCTGCGCGACGCCGCACTCGTCGGCGTGCAGCGCCACCTCAAAGTCCTTGGCATCTTCGCCCGCCTCCACCACCGCGACGGCAAGCCGAAATACCTCGCCGATGCGTCGCGCTTCCTCGCCTACCTCGACGAAGTACTGCCGCGACACCCGGAACTCGCACCGCTGGCCGGCGTGCTCGACCGCCATGTACGCCCCGCGCTGGCCGCGACGGCGGCCGGCTGAGGGCGGCGCGTTGAAAGCCCTCGTCTTCGCGGCCGGCCTTGGCGAACGCATGCGCCCGCTGACCGACACCACGCCCAAGCCGCTGCTTGATGCCGGCGGCAAACCATTGATCGCCTGGCACCTGGAAAAGCTGGCCGCCGCCGGCGTACGCGACGTGGCGATCAATACCTCGTGGCTGGCGCCGCAGTTCCCGCTGGTGCTGGGCGATGGCTCGCGCTGGGGCCTGCGCCTGCACTACTCCCACGAGGGCGACACGCCGCTGGAGACCGGCGGCGGCATGCTGCACGCGCTGCCGCTGCTGGGCGATGAGCCCTTCATCGCGGTCAATGGAGACGTGTGGTGCGACTACGATTTCGCGCGCCTGCCGGAGGCACCCGAGGGCGAGGCCTGGCTGGTGCTTGTCGACAACCCCGATCACCATCCACGCGGTGACTTCGCGCTCGACGCGGAAGGACAGGTGCATGCGGACGGTGCGCCGCGCCTGACCTTTTCCGGCATCGGCGTGTACCGGCCGGCGCTGCTTCGCGACTGGCGCGACGTCATCGGCGATGCACAGGGCGCGGATGCCCATCCGCCGCGCTTCAAGCTCGCACCCTTGCTGCGCGCGGCGATGGCCCGGGGCATGGCCGCGGGCGAACACCACCGCGGCCTCTGGACCGATGTCGGCACGCCGCAGCGGCTGGACGCGCTGACGCGGGAGATCGAAGCGGACGGGTGACCCCCTGGCTCACGTCCACGCGTGCCTGCCCTGTTTCCACCGGGGATGTGACGAATACGACGGAAACAGCCTCCGGGATGCAGCAAACGTGACGCACGTCACGGATTTTGTCGCGCCGCACAAGACAGGATCAAACGAGGCGCACATCGATCCGTGCCGCCCAAGGGGGAGGAACCATGAAAGCAACCACCGTGCTGGCCACGGCTTTTCTGCTTGCGGCAGGCAGCGTGCATGCGCAGTCCGGCAGTGACTGTCCCGCGCTTCCGGCAACCAGCGGCCTCGCCTGGGAAAAGCTCGACGGCAAGGATTACACCTTCTGCAAGGCCATCCGCGCCAGCGACGGCACGCAAATGCTTGCGGTGATGATCACCGGCGACGCGCCGTTCCGCCCGCGCCGTGGCAACCGGACGGTGGAAACCGTGATCGACGGCCAGGACACCTGGTGGTACCGCAGCGAGCTCTCGGGACCCTCCGGCATCGAAGTGCGCGAGACACTGGTCGAACTGGATCGCGACAGCGTCGCCCACATCTCGTTGCGCGGCGACGAAACACAGCTGTCCGAGGCCATGTCACTGGCCGAGCAGCTGCGCTTCGACGTCATCCGCCTCTCGACCAACTGAGTCCAGCCGCCCGGTTCGACGGAGCGCGGACATGGCCTCCGGCGCCGGGCGCCGACGTTCTGCAGCAGGCGAGTGGCCATCCCGGCCACACGACCACTATTGAGGAGGAACGCATGACCAGGAAGCTGGCAGCGGAATTCATCGGCACGTTCTGGCTGGTGCTCGGCGGTTGTGGCAGCGCGGTGCTGGCCGCGCATTTCGGAGGCGACGGCAATCCGCTGGGCATCGGCTTCCACGGCGTGGCGCTGGCGTTCGGCCTGACCGTGCTGACCGGCGCCTACGCCTTCGGCCATGTCTCCGGGGCGCACTTCAATCCGGCGGTGAGCGTGGGACTTTGGGCCGGCGGCCGTTTTCCGGCGTCCGAGCTGCTGCCCTACATCCTGGCGCAGGTCGCCGGCGGCGTGTTCGCGGGCTGGATCCTGCTGCTCATCGCCAGCGGCAACGCCGGCTTTGCGATCGACCCGGCAGCGGCGGGCGCGTTCGCGAGCAACGGCTATGGCGCGCTCTCCCCGGGAGGCTATTCGCTCACCGCGGCCGCGCTCTGCGAGGTCGTGCTGACCGCGATGTTCGTGGTGGTGATCATGGGCGCGACCCATGGCCGCGCGCCGGTGGGCTTCGCACCGATCGCGATCGGCCTGGCCTTGACCCTGATCCACCTGATCAGCATCCCGGTCACCAACACCTCGGTAAACCCGGCGCGATCGACCGCGGTGGCGCTGTTCGCGGGCTCCGGTGCGCTCGGCCAGCTGTGGCTGTTCTGGGTGGCGCCGATCGTCGGCGCGATCATTGGTGGCGGGATCTACGGCTGGCTGGGCCGCGAAGACACGCCGATCACCGGCAATCCCCGAGCGTGACCGGGGCGGCGGCCCACCGCCGCCCCGTACTCCTCAGAACCGGCCCTGCTGGAAGTCGACGAAGGCCTGCATCAGCTCTTCGCGGGTGTTCATCACGAAGGGCCCGTGGCGTGCCACCGGCTCGCGCAGCGGCCGGCCCGAGACCAGCAGCATGCGCGCGCCGGCCTCGCCGGCCTCCACGCGCAGCCCATCGCCGCCGCCAAGGATGCCAAGCTCGTGGCTGGCCAGCATGCGCGCCTCTTCGCCGCGGCCGATACCGGCCTCGCCTTCGAATACGTAGACGAACGCGCTCTGGCCTTCGGGCAGCCGGTGCTCCCAGGCCACGCCGGGCGCCAGCGACACATCCAGGTACAGCGGGTCGGTGGCCGGCTGTTCGATCGGCCCGCGCACGCGGCTTCCATCGGCGGCGGCGATCTCCCCGGCCACCACGCGGACGTCCACGCCCTCCGCCGGCGCGACCCGGGGGATGCGGTCGGGCGCGAACTCCTGGTAGCGCGGCTCGATCATCTTGTCCTTCGCAGGCAGGTTCACCCACAGCTGGAAGCCGCGCATGCGGCCTTCTTCCTGCTCGGGCATCTCCGAATGCACCAGGCCGCGGCCCGCGGTCATCCACTGCACGCTGCCGGGCACCAGCAGGCCTTCGTTGCCGTGGTTGTCGCGATGGCGCATGCGGCCGTCGAGCATGTAGGTGACGGTCTCGAAGCCGCGGTGCGGATGCTCCGGGAAGCCGGCGATGTAATCCTCGGCGCGATCGGTGCCGAATTCATCGAGCAGCAGGAATGGATCGAGGTCGGGCAGCTCGGTGCTCCCGATCACCCGCGTCAGCTTCACGCCGGCGCCATCGGAGGCGGCATGGCCGCGCACCTTGCGCACCACACGGGTGGAATCGAACGGGGTAACGGTCATGGGGAACTCCTCGTCGGGACTACCCCAATCATGGTGCCGCATCGCCCCCGGGCACAGCACCGTCGGCGAAACGCTGCGGTTCCGCTGCCGACGCCCGGGCCTCCAGGGCCTGGGTCAACCGTCGCGCCGGGTCAGCCGCCAGGCCTTGTGGATCCGCGGATTGCGGGCGAAGTCGGGCGGGATCGTCTCCGCGGTGATGTCCTCGCACAGGGCGAACCCGGCCACCGCCTCCTCGTCCAGGCGGAAGCGGCGGTAGTTGTTGGAGAAATACAGCACGCCGTCGGGCGACAGTCGCGCCACCGCGGCCTGCAGCAGCTGCACGTGCTGGCGCTGCATGTCGAAGTCGTCGGCGCGCGCCGAATTCGAGAACGTCGGCGGGTCGCAAAACACCAGGTCGTATTCGCCGGTATCGGCCTCCAGCCAGGCAACGGCATCGGCCTGCACCAGGCGGTGGGCGCTGCCGCCCAGGATGCGGCCGTCGACGCGGTTGCCGCGCAGGTTGTCCGATGCCCACTGCAGGTAGGTCGCCGACAGGTCGACGCCGGTGGTGCTGGACGCCCCGCCCACCGCCGCATGCACGGTGGCCGCGCCGGTGTAGCAGAACAGGTTGAGGAAGCGCTTGCCGTGCGCCTCGCGCTGCAGGCGCGCACGCAGCGGGCGGTGGTCGAGGAACAGGCCGGTGTCGAGGTAGTCGAACAGGTTCACGCGCAGCAGCGCCGCGCCCTCGCGCACCGTGATGTACTCGCCGCGGCGCAGGGCCGAGGCATCGGCGTACTTGCTGCCGCCCTTGCCGCGCGCGCGGACCTTGGTCGCCACGCGCTCGCGCGAGACGCCGAAGACTTCGCGCGCGGCCGACAGCACCTCGCCGAAGCGGCGGCGCACGTCGGCATCGGGGATATCGGCCGGCGCGGCGTATTCCTGCACGTGCAGCCAGGTGGCGTCGGGGTCGTCGGCCTCGGTGTAGACATCGATCGCGGCCGAGTATTCGGGCAGGTCGGCGTCGTAGGCGCGGTAGCAACCGATGCCCTCGCGCACCCGCCAGGACTTCAGCGCGCGCAGGTTCTTGCGCAGGCGGTTGGCGAGCATCTGCGCGCCCGGCGACAGGGGGCGCGGCGTGGCGTCCTCGCGCAGCGGCGGCTGCACCGGGTCGACAACCAGCAGCGAACACTCCAGCGCACCGTTGAACACCTGGTAGACCTTCTGCGGACGCAGGCCGGTGGCACGCGCCAAGTCCGGGCTTCCGCACAGCAGGCTCGCGCGCCAGTACGGCGCGATCCGGCGCAGGGCATCGCCAAGGCCGCGGTAGAGCTGGGCGTCGGCGGCCAGGCGCGCGTCGTAGGGCGGATTGCTTGCGACCAGGCCGCGGACCTGGGCCATTGGCCGCAGCGCGGCGACCTGGCGCTCTTCCAGCTGCAGCACGTCACCGAAGCCGGCGGCGATCGCGTTTTCATGCGCGGCGCGCAGCGCGGCCGGATCGACGTCACTGCCGTAAAACACCGGCCGCAGTGACTCCCGTCCCGCGCGCTCACGTGCCAGCGCGTCCTCACGCAGCGTGGTCCAGGTGCCGGCGTCGAAACCGCTCCAGCGCGAAGGCTGCACCTCGCCATGGCGCAGCAGGCCGGGCGCCACGTCCGCGGCCATGGCCGCGCCTTCCACCAGCAGCGTGCCGCTACCGCACATCGGATCCAGCAGCGCGCCGCCTTCGGCATGCACCTGCGGCCACTGGCCGCGCAGCAGGACCGCGGCGGCGAGGGTTTCCTTCAGCGGCGCATCGCCCTGCGCGCGGCGCCAGCCACGACGGTGCAGGGAGCCGCCGCCCAGATCGACGGAAAGGATTGCGCGGCCCTTGCGCACCACCAGGTTCAGGCGCAGGTCGGGCGCATCCAGGTCGACGTCCGGGCGCGCGCCGGTCTCCGCGCGCAGGCTGTCGACCACGGCATCCTTCACCCGCAGCGCGGCATAGCGGGCATGCGTGATGCCTTCGCCGGACACGCGGGCATCGACCGCCAGCGTGCGGCCGGGCGCCAAGTGGCTGGCCCATGGAAGCGCGACGACATTCCGATACAGGGTGTCCTCATCGTCGCAGTAGAACTCGGTCAGCGGCCACAGCACGCGGCTGGCCAGGCGCGACCACATCACCGCGCGCTGGGCGTCGGCCAGCTCACCTTCGACATTGACGCCGGCAACCGTGGCGGTCGCCCGCGCGCAGCCGAGCGCGACGAGTTCGTCGGCCAGCAGGTATTCCAGGCCCTTGCCGCAGCTTGCGAAGAATTTCACGGCGAAAGCGCGCCCAGCAGGTCGGCGAACAGCGCGGCCGAGGCCTCGACATGCGCGGACAGGCGGTGGCTGTCGTCGACCAGCAGCAGGCGGTCGCGGCGCGGCATCGCCCAGGCGACGACGTCGGCGGCCGGAATCAGCTCGTCGTGCCAGCCGTGGATGATCGCGGTCGGCACCGCGGCGGCCTGGAGCGGGTAGGCCTTGGCCAGGTTCACCGGCGGCGCCATCAGGAACAGCGCGAGCGCAGGCACTTCAAGCGATACCCGCCCGGAGATCCAGGCGCCCAGGCTCGAACCCGCGAGCACGAGCGGGCCTTCGGCGGCGCGTGCGGAGGCGAGCGCCTGCAGGTGGGCCAGGCGCCTGGCGACGTCGCCAAGGTCGCTGACGTCATGCATGGCGTCGAAGCCGGTGTAGTCGGGGCGCTCGTGGCTCCAGCCCAGGCGTTCGGCGACCTCGGCCAGCGCGGTGACCTTGGTGGCGTCGGGGCCGCTTTCGAAGCCGTGCGAGAGGATGCAATGGCCGCGTGCGGTCATGGGGTCCGGGGAGGTTCGGGGGAACGTGAATGCTAGCATCGCGCCGTCCCCCGCCCCGGCCGCGACGTGCGCATCGACCCCCTGCCCTACGAGTCCCTGCTTGAGGCGCGCCCGCTGGCGCAGGTCGACCTGGTGGTCATCCACTGCACCGAGCTGCCGGACCTCGCCACCGCGCGCGAGTACGGCGAACGCGTGCTGTACCCGGCCAGCGCCACCGGCAACAGCGGCCACTGGTACGTGGACCGCGACGGGGCCGTCGAGCGCTGGGTGGATCCGGCGCGGGTCGCGCACCATGTCCGCGGCTTCAACCCGCGCTCGGTGGGCATCGAGCTGGTGAACACCGGGCGCTGGCCGGACTGGCTGGATTCGCGCCACCAAGCGATGGAGGACGCGTATCCGGAGGCCCAGATCGAGGCGCTGGTGGCGCTGCTGGCGGCGCTGGCCCGCGACCTGCCCGCGCTGCGCTGGATCGCCGGCCACGAGGATCTCGATGCGGGTCTGGTTGCCGCGAGCGACGATCCGGCGCTGCAGGTACCCCGGAAGCGCGACCCGGGACCGCTGTTCCCATGGCAGTGCGTGCTGGAAGCCACGCCCTTGCAGCGCCTTCCCCTGCACCTGCCCCTGCCTTTGTAGGAGCAGCCATGGCTGCGACCGCGCCACTGCATGACCGCCGTGGCGCGGGGTCGAGGTCGCAGCTATAGCTGCTCCTACAGGGAGTGCAGTCGCGGGGGACATCGCGGGGGGGGGCATCGCAGGGCCGGGGTTCACCGCACGCCACCGTATAATCGGCGGATGCCCAACAGCACCCCCGCCCCCGCGTCCGAACTCCTGGAACTGCTCACCCTCGAGCGCCTGGAGGACAACCTGTTCCGCGGCCAGAGCCGCGACATCGGCACCAAGTACGTCTTTGGTGGCCAGGTGCTGGGCCAGGCGCTGTCGGCGGCGCAGAGCACGCTGACCCAGCCGCGCGGCGCGCATTCGCTGCACGCCTACTTCCTGCGCGCCGGCGACATCGAGCATCCGATCGTCTACGACGTCGACCGCACCCGCGACGGTGGCAGCTTCTCGGTGCGCCGGGTGACCGCGATCCAGCACGGCAAGGTCATCTTCTTCTGCGCCGCGTCGTTCCAGGAGCCGGAGGGCGGCGCCGAGCACCAACTGTCCATGCCCGAAGTGCCGCAGCCCGAGGACCTGGAGCCCGCGCCCGCGATCCCGGACAAGGTGCTCGCGAAGCTCCCGACCAAGATCCAGCGCTGGCTCGACCGTAGCGGTCCGTTCGAGTTCCGCCACGTCTATCCGCGCGACGAGCTCGACCCGCCCAAGCGCCCGCCCTACCAGCAGGTCTGGTTCCGCCTGGCCGAGAAGGTCGGCGATGCGCCCGAGCTGCACCGCGCGCTGCTCGCCTACGCCTCGGATTTCCACCTGCTCGGCACGGCCACGTTCCCGCACGGCATCAGCTACTACCAGCCGAAGGTGCAGATGGCTTCGCTCGACCACGCGCTCTGGTTCCATCGTCCGTTCCGCGCCGACGACTGGCTGCTGTATTCCATCGACAGCCCGAGCGCGCAGGGCTCGCGCGGGCTGGCCCGCGGCATGATCTACGACCGCGCCGGCCGGCTGGTGGCCAGCACCGCGCAGGAAGGGATGATCCGGGTGGTCGAAGGGCAGCCCGGGCAGGTCCCGGCACGGAGCTGACGCCGTGCGCCAGGTGTTTTCCAGCGCCCGCATCGAGAACGTCGAAGCGGTGGCCCGGCTGCTTGAAGAGGCCGGCATCGAGGTCCGGATCAGCAACGGCCGCTCCTACCGCGGCGCCATCCGGGGCAACTTCAGCTATCGCGACGGCAACAACAGCGGCCCGCGGCCGGCTGTCTGGGTCATCCGCTCCGACCAGCAGCCCGAGGCGCGCCGCATGCTGCGTGAAATCGGCCTGCTGCAGGACACCACGCCCCGCAGCGAAAGCTTCATGCCGCCGCCGCCGTCACTGGCCGGAGGCACCAGCTCACCGCTCTCCGCGCGCGGTGGCGGACGCTTCCGCTACGGGCTGCTGCTCGGGGTGGCGGTGATGGTGGCGTTGGTGATGATCGCCTACCGCGCCAGTCGTGGTGGTGGCGATGGCGATGCCTTGGCCTCCGGAGCGGCGACATCAGTCCCGGGCGCGTCCACGCCGGCCCGCACGCAGGCTCCCGCGACGGCGTCCGCTCCCGACATGCCGCTTGTCGCCACGCTGCCTGACGAAGCCTTCGTGATCGCCACGCCGCCCGCGCTGGCGGCCACCCTGCTGCGCGAAGCGCTGGTCGCGGCCGGCACGCGGCGCGGCTGCCTCGGCATCGACGGTGCCGACCCGGACCCCGCCTTCCTGCAAGCGCTGGCCACCGAAGGCCTCGACGTGGCGCCGGCTTCGGACTGCGGCGATGAACGCCTGCCGGTGGAGGTATCCGATTACGCCACCGACGGCTCCGGCAGCGGCACCGTGCACCTGGCCGTGGGCGGAGACGAGCCGCGCGAACTGGCCGTGCGCCGCGAAGGCCAGGACTGGATGCGCGAAGACCCACGCTGAAGGTCACGTTTCCAGCGCGGCTGCGTCTGGATAGGATGGCGCCCCACCGGTGCCGCCACGCGAGCAGCCCATGACCACCTGCGCCATCGATGCCCTGATCCATCGCGACCTGCCCGCCGCGGCCGGCGGCTGCCAGCAGGCCTACACCCGCATCATCGTCGCCAGCCAGAACACGGTGACCGCGGTGGCCCTGGCCATCACCCGCGACCCGACCGCCAGCGAGGACATCGCCCAGGAGGCCTTCCTCTCCGCCTGGCAGAACCTCAAGCGCCTGCAGAACCCGTCAAGCTTCCTGCCCTGGCTGCGCCAGATCACCCGCAACCTGGCCTATGACCACCTGCGTCGCCACCGCCAGCGCGTGATCGGCGGCGAGGCCGCGGAAATCGCCATCAACCATGCCGCCGATCCTTCGGCGCTGCCGGAAGAGCAGCTGATCGATGCCGAGCGCGAGCGCATGGCCGCCGAATTGATCTCCGAACTCCCGGAAGAGAGTCGCGAAGTGCTGCTGCTCTATTACCGCGAAGGCCAGAACTCGCGCCAGGTGGCCGAACTGCTGGGCCTGTCCGACGCCGCCGTGCGCAAGCGCCTCTCCCGCGCGCGCAAGAGCCTGCGCGAAGACCTGCTGTCGCGCGTCGGCGAATTCGCCCGCTCGACCGCGCCCGGCACCGCGTTCGCGGTGGGCATCACGGCGATGCTCGGCTTCAGCCGCCCGGTCGCCGCGGCCGGCTTCGCCAAGGTCGGTGGCAGCGTCATCGGCAGCGTGTTCGGCAAGGGCGTGCTTGGCACCGCGGGCGCGCTTGGCGGCGGCCTGCTCGCCGGCCTCGTCACCGCATGGCTGTGCCGGAAGATGCTCACCGCATACGCCGACGACGAAGCGGAGCGCGGCGGGATCCTTCGCGTCTACAACACCTACATCTGGAGCTCGTTGCTGGCCGTCGGCCTGACCCTGGCCTCGGCCTTCACCTTCGACAGCCTGGTGCCGACCTATGCACTGGCACTGGCCGCGATCGCGGTGCTGAACTACCAGCTGCTCGGTCCGTTGGCGCGGACCATGCAGCCGCTGCTGCGGCGCGACGCCATCCGCAACCCCGAAGGCGCGCGCTCGAGGCAGCTGTTGTATCGGCTGACCTTCGGCACCAGCGGCGTGGTGATCAGCAACGTGGCTATCATCGGCGGGCTGGTGTTGCTGTATCTCAAGGGCTGAGGCCATGAAAAAGGGTTCTTCTCCCGACTGAGGGAGAGGCGCATGGTCGGCTCGACGGAGTGGCTGGTTCTTCTCGAGGCTCCGAGATGCTGACGTGACAGTTGGGCCGGGAGCTTCTCCGTTGGGATGCGCGCTGCCCGACCCGTGCACAGGGGGTGTGCTCCCCCGGCAGTCTCCGCGTCCTGCTCCCACTGCCGGCCGCCGGCCATCCATGGCCGGCTGTACGCACACCCCCTGTGCACGGGTCGGGCCGTGGAGTTTTTCTGCTTCGGGACGAAGGTCAGGAGCGGGCGCGCTCGCGCTCGTAGGGGTCGCCCTGGCGTGGCCGTGCCGCTTGTCCGGTGACGATCCGAGCGGGTTCGCTGGTGACCGAAGCCTGGCTCCCGACCGCGACGAAGGTCCGGGCCCGCCGAGGATGCAGGGGGGCAGCGCGCACCCTCCCGGAGCCCCTCAATCAGGACAAGAACCATGAAAAAGGCCCGCGCCATGGGCGCGGGCCCCGGCACCGGTGGAACCGGCGCCACCCCATCAGTGGAACGCCTGGCTCAGCGGCGCTTGTCGGCTTCCAGTTCCACGCGGCTCAGGAAGCCGTCGCGGTTGTCGTCCATCCATGCGAAGCGCTTTGACAGCCGCGGCATCTTTTCGTCGATCTCGACGCGGCTGAGCTTGCCGTCCTTGTTCAGATCGGCCGCAGCGAAGGCTTCGGCGAAGCGCTCGGCGCGCTTGCCGCGCATCTGCTCCTGCATGCGGTCGCGGTGGGCCGCCACTTCGCTGCGGACGATGTAGCCGTCCTTGTTGGCATCAATGGAATCGAAATCGAAGCCCATGCGCGCACCTTGGCCGATCCCGCCGCGGCCGGAGCGACCAGCGTGGTCGGCACGGGCGCGACGCGGGGATTCGCCGGCACCGGCCTGCTCGCGCTCGGCGATGCGGGCGGCGCGACGGGCCTCCCCCGCGGCCTTGGCGGCGTCGAACTCGGCACGGCTGATGCGGCCGTCCTCATCGCTGTCCATGCGCTCGATGCCGCCGCGCATGGCATGGCCGCCGCGGTGGCCGGCGTGGCCCTTGCCGTGGCGCATCGGGCGCTCACCCTTCGCGGCGCGCGGAGCATCGCTGCCGGCCTCGCCCGCGGCGGTGGCCTGGGTGGCGCTGGCGGCCGGCGCGGACTGCGCGGCGGCCAGGCCGGTGGCGCCAAGGGAAGCCACGGCCAGGGCGGTGGCGAAGAACAGGGCATGACGCTTCATGCGTGACTCCTTTGCTGGCAGCGGCATTGCTGCATGTGCATCGGTCAACGCATGGCGCCGGATGCGGTTGACGGTTGCCCGGCGGCATTCAGCTGGCAGCCGGTTCGCAGCCGCTGCGACACGGCGCAGTATCCTGCCTGCATGCTTCGCGCCGTCCATGCATCTCCGCGCCGGGTTCGCCATGGCTGAGCCCGCGCCCCTGCGCCTGTTCCACACTGCGGAACACCCCTGCGGCTACTGGCCGGAGCGCGCCGCACGCGACCTGGTGCTCGATCCCGGCGACCCGCGCCTGGCCGAATCCTATGCCCGTGCGCTGGCCTGGGGCTTCCGCCGTTCCGGCGACCTGGTCTATCGCCCGCACTGCCACGGCTGCCGCGCCTGCGTGCCGGTGCGCATCCCCGTGGCCGACTTCGTGCCCAACCGCAGCCAGCGCCGCTGCCTGGCGCGCAACGCCGACGTGCAGGCGCGGATCCTCCCCGCCGACGAGAACGCCGAGCGCTTCGAGCTCTACCGCCGCTATCTGGTCGGCCGCCATCCCGGCGGCGGCATGGACGATCATGGCAAGGCGGAGTTCGCGCAGTTCCTGGTCGGCAGCTGGTCGCAGGGGCGCTTCCTCGAACTGCGCGCCGGTGGGCGCCTGCTGGCGGTGGCTGTCACCGACCTGGTGGATGATGCGCTGTCGGCGGTCTACACCTTCTACGATCCCGACGAGGCCGCGCGCGGCCTGGGCACGCTGGCCATCCTGCAGCAGCTCGCCTGGGCCCGGCGCGACGTCTACCGCCACCTCTACCTTGGCTACTGGATTCAGGGACACACGAAAATGGATTACAAGCGCGGCTTCCAGCCCCTCGAACGCTTTGACGGCCGCGATTGGCAGGCACTCGCCCGCGCGGGTGACGCATGACCGCGCGCCTTGCCGCGCTGCTCTGCTGCGCGCTGCTTGCCGGCTGCGTTCGCGTCAACACCCACGGAGATCCCGGACAGTCCATGACCCCGCCCCAGACCCTCCGCGTCGCCAGCTACAACGCATCGCTCTATTCCGATGACGCCGGCGGCCTGCTGCGCCGGCTCGAATCCGCCGACGCCGATGCGCGCAAGGTCGCCGCGGTGCTGCAGCGGGTCCGGCCCGACGTCGTGCTGGTCAACGAGTTCGACTACGACGCCGGCGGCCTGGCGGCCGATGCCTTCCAGCGCGACTACCTGGAAGTCCCGCAGCCCGGCGGTGGCGAGGCATTGCACTATCCCTACCGCTACATCGCGCCGGTGAACACCGGCGTGCCCAGCGGCCTCGACCTCGACCGCAGCGGACACGTCGGCGCCGACCTGCCCGCGCCGGGCGAAGACGCGGCGGCCGCGCGCGGGCGCGGCAACGACGCCTGGGGCTATGGCCTGCATCCCGGGCAGTACGGGATGCTGCTGCTGTCCATGCATCCCATCGACGCCGGAGCCGCACGCACCTTCCAGCGCCTGCCCTGGAGCACCCTGCCCGGCGCCGCGCGGCCGGTGGATCCGGCAACCGGTGCGCCCTGGTACGCCGACGCCATCTGGGAACAGCTGCGGCTGTCGTCGAAATCGCACTGGGACGTGCCGGTACGCACCCCGCTTGGCACCGTGCACATGCTGGCCTCGCACCCGACGCCGCCGGTGTTCGACGGCCCGGAGGACCGCAACGGCGCGCGCAACCACGATGAAATCCGGCTGTGGAGTGAATACATCGGCGCTGACGAGGCGTCGTGGCTCTGCGACGATGCGGGCCACTGCGGCGGACTGGCTGCAGACGCGCGCTTCGTGATCCTCGGCGACCTCAACAACGATCCGGTCGACGGCGACGGCCGCCATCAGGCCATCATCGAGCTGCTCGAACACCCGCGCGTATTGCGCATGGCGACCCCGCGCAGCGAAGGCGCGGCGCACGCCGCCGGTGCCGACCACTCCGGCCGCCGCGGCAGCGTGGCCCATGCCACTGGCGACTTCGGTCCGCGCACGGGTCCGTTGCGGCTGGACTACGCCCTGCCGTCCACCGGTTTCCGAGCGCTGGATTCAGGCGTGTACTGGCCGGCCCCCGGCACTGACGGCGCCGGCATCGTCGATGGCAGCGACCACCGCCTGGTCTGGATCGACCTCGGCAACTGACCAGCGTTCCCGCGCCTGGCCTCAGGGCGCGGGCTTGGCGGCGGCATCCCCTTCGGCTGGGGCCGCCACTGCCGGCGAGCCGGTCCCGGCGCTTGCCGGCACTGCTTCGGTCGGCGCTTCGGCCGCCGGCGCCGAGGCGCCAATGACCGGCAGCGCCACCGGGGCAACCGCCTCGTGGCTGCGCGGCCCGAAGCCGAACATGCCGCCGCTTTGCCGCGACACGATCATCCGCACCATCGACGTCGGCACCATCAGCTCCAGGGTGACATCGTCACCCGTGGGCATGCGGCCTTTCATGGTGAGCTCGATCAGTGATCCGCCGGTGTCGACTTCGTCGCAGGGCACGTGCGCGCCGACCACCGGACTGTCCTGGATATACGGCTTGATGGCATCCCCCAGGGCTTCGATCGCCTGCGGGAAGAAAAACACGGCATAGCCGTCGCGGCCTTTCATCGGTGGCTGGCTCCCTCGGATCACAAGGCCGCCATCATCGCAGGTCGGACCGCCGTGGCCGCGATCTTCTTGACATATAGATATCATTTAGATATCACTAGTCGACACCAGCCCACCACCCGCCCCCGGAGAACGCCATGAAGGAAAACCCGATCCGCTCCATGCCCGGCATTCCGATGCTGTTGCTCCTGCTCGTGGTCGCGCTGGCCTGCGGCTGGTTCTTCTTCCAGGCGCTGGTCAACGGCGGCGCCGTGCTCCAGCTGGCTGCGGCGATCGCGATCGGCGGCATCGCGCTGTTCTGCCTTGCCGGCCTGTACATGGTCGAGCCCAACCAGTCGGCGGTGCTGAGCCTGTTCGGCAAGTACGTCGGTACCGTCCACGAGAACGGCCTGCGCTGGAACAACCCCTTCCTCGCCAAGCGCAAGGTCTCGCTGCGCATCCGCAACTTCGAGAGCGGCAAGCTCAAGGTCAACGAGCTCGAGGGCAGCCCGATCGAGATCGCGGCGGTGATCGTGTGGAAGGTGGTGGATTCCGCCGAGGCGGTATTCAACGTCGACGATTACGAGAGCTTCGTCCATATCCAGTCCGAGGCGGCGCTGCGCGCCATGGCCACCACCCACCCCTACGACCAGAACGAGGAAGGCCAGATGTCGCTGCGCAGCCATCCCGTGGAAATCTCCAACGAACTCAAGCAGCACCTGGACGAACGACTGGGCTCGGCCGGCGTCGAAGTGCTCGAGGCGCGCATCAGCCACCTCGCCTACGCGCCCGAGATCGCGCAGGCCATGCTGCAGCGGCAGCAGGCCAACGCCGTGGTCGCCGCGCGCACGCGCATCGTCGCCGGCGCCTGCGGCATGGTCGAACTGGCCTTGGCCGAGCTGGAGAAGAGCGGCGTGGTCACGCTGGACGAAGAGCGCAAGGCGGCGATGGTCAGCAACCTGCTGGTGGTGCTGTGCAGCGACCGCGGCGCGCAGCCGGTGGTCAACTCCGGCTCGCTGTACTGATGGCGCGCCGTGGCTGAGAAGAAGGCCTATCCGCTGCGCATCAATGCCGCGATCCTCGCGGCCGTGCAGCGCTGGGCGGACGATGACCTGCGCAGCGCCAACGCGCAGATCGAATACCTGCTGCGCGAGGCGCTGCGCAAGGCGGGACGGCTGCCGGAACGGGCCGCAACCGGCTCCACGAAAAGGGAAGGCAAATGACAGTGAGCGATGACCGCGGCCGCCACGGCGTGATTCACGGCAAGGATGCCGCCACGGCGCTGGTGCCGGCCTCGGCGCGCGCGCAGGCCTGGCTGTTCGCGCTGGTGGTGGGCCTGCCGCTGGTGCTGGTCGGCCTGACCGAGCTTTCGGGCAGCGGCAGCGGCGATGGCCAGGGCGCGCTTGCGGTCCGCGCCTTCGCCAGCGTCGCTGCGCTCTGCGTGGTGCTCTGGGGCGCGCTGGCCGCGCTGGTCCGCCGCCATCGCCTGCGCCTGGACGCAGGCGGGCTGGAGCTCGCCACCACCTTCTATCGCCGGCACTTCGGCCTCGATGCGCTGGACCTCGCGCATGCGCGCGTGGTCGATCCCGACGAGCGGCCCGAATTCCGCGCGATGCTGCGGACCAACGGCGTCTCCATCCCCGGCTTCCGCAGCGGCTGGTTCCGCCTGCGCAGCGGCGAACGGGCGTTGGTGGCCACCGCCGGCGGCAAGCGCCTGCTGTGGATCCCCACGGCCGCCGGGCACGGGCTCCTGCTGCAGCCGGTGAATCCGCAGGCGCTGCTCGATCGGCTGCGCGCCATGGCGGACGCCGGCACCAGGCGCTAGCCTTCCAGCCATGCGCGGTCGCGACGCCATCCTTGCCAACACCCCGGACATCGAACTCTGGCCGGGCGGCGTACTGCGCGCTCGCGGCAACCGCGACGCCCGCGCCCTGGCCCGCGCACGCACGGTGCTGCGGCGCAAGCGCGACGGCACGCTGCTCGCCGCCGACCTGCCGGAAGGCCTGCTGCCGCTGGTCCCGCGCCTGGCGCGCGAACCCGGGATCGATGCCGCCCTCGAGGCGCTTGAGCATCCACCGCACGCCGGCCTGCGCGCCGGCATCGACGTGGTGCCGACCCTGCCGCCCCTGCGCCTGGCCGGGCGCCTGGAGGCCCTGGGCATCGATGGCGAGGCCTATGCCGCGCGCACCGGGCTGGCACTGGAGGCCGAGCCCGCCTGGCTGGACCTTGCCGGCCACGACCGCTATCGGCGGGCGCTCTGGCTGCGCGTGGACGCCGCCCGCGGCTGGCGCCACCTGAAGGCTGCGGCGGCCCGCGACGGCATCGTGCTGGACGCCGTGTCCGGCTACCGCAGCCACGCGTACCAGGCCGGCATCATCGAGCGAAAGCTCGCGCGCGGACTCGCCATCGACGACATCCTCGCCGTCAACGCGGCCCCCGGCTGGTCCGAACACCATTCGGGCCGCGCCATCGACATCAGCGCGCCCGGCGAGCCGGCGGCCGAGGAATCCTTCGAGCAGACCGCGGCGTTCGCATGGCTCCGCTCCCACGCCGCGGCGCTCGGCTTCACGATGAGCTATCCGCGCGACAACCCGCACGGCATCGTCCACGAGCCCTGGCATTGGCGCTACGATGGGATCGCGCGGACCGATTGAGATCGTGGCCGGCTGCAGCTACATTGACGGCAACGAACACCAATAGCCGCCAGCCCACCCGCGCCCCGGCCGACGCGAGACGTCGCCCGGGGCGCGTTGCTGGCGGAAAGCGCATTGTCAGGAGACGCACGCGTGAACACCCGACCCAAGATCACCATCTCGACGCTGGATTCCGAGCGCCTGGAGAGCCTGCTCGAATCCCTTCCCGACGGCGCCTTCCCCGGCCGCGACGCGCTCGAGGCCGAGCTGCTGCGCGCCGACGTGGTCGCCCCCAAGGACGTCCCCTCCACCACGGTGACCATGAATTCCACGGTCCGCTTCCGCGTGGGCCCGGATGAGAGCTTCCAGCTCACCCTGGTCTATCCGCGCGATGCCAACGGCAGCGCCGACCGCATCTCGGTGCTGGCCCCTGTGGGCAGCGCCCTGCTCGGCCTGTCCCAGGGCGACGAGATGGAATGGCCCAAGCCCGGCGGCGGCGCCATCAAGGTGCTGATCGAGGAAGTGACCTACCAGCCCGAGCGCGCGGGCGAATACCACCGCTGAGCACCGGTCCGCGCATCGGAGCCATGGCCCCTGCCAGGCATCCTCCCCAGCGGAGTGCTCACGACTCCTGAAGCGGCCCGTGGCCGACATTCGGCCCGAGCACTTCGCGCAGGAACGGCACCGTCACCCGCCGCTGCGCCGCCAGCGACGCCCGGTCCAGCGCATCAAGCTGGGTCGTCAGGCCAGCCAGGTCACGTCCGGCACGCCTGAGCAACCAGCCGATCGCGGCCTCGTCGAACTGCAGGCCGCGCCGTCGCGCCCGCAGGCGCAGCACCTCGGCGCGGCCGGCGTCGTCCAGCGGCTGCAAGGGGATGCGTACGCACTGGGCCAAGCGTGAGCGCAGGTCCGGCAGCCCCGGAGGCAGCGCCGCCGGGGCCGCGGACGCGGTGTAGAGCACGCTGCTTCCCGCGGCGCGGGCGCGATTGTGGAACTCGAACAGCGCGACCTCGTCGTCACGCCGGCCGGCGATCGCCTCGAGTCCGTCCAAAGCGACCAGCCCGGGGCCGTCCCCCAGCGATTCCAGCGCTTCATGCAGGCGCCCCGCGGCCAGCGCCAGCGGAAGGTAGGTTGCGCGGCGTCCCGGGGCGTCGGCTTCCGCACACGCCGCCAGCGCCAGGTGCGTCTTGCCGGTGCCCGCCGCGCCATCGAGATACAGCCACTCGCCGCTGCCGGCGACCAGCATGCGCAGCTGCCCGATCGCACCAGGCGGCGCATCCACGAAGGTGTCGAAACGCTGGTCCGGGGGATAGCGCAGCGCCAGCGGCAGCTGCCGGTTCACGCGCCGTCGCGGGCCGGCCCGGGCTCGACACCCCCCGCGGGCATGTCGGCGGGGTCCATCGGCGCCCCGGCCACGGCCGTGGCCGGAACCAGCAGGTGCGCCGGCAGCCCACCGGCCACGCCAACGCTGGTGTCCACCAGCACGCCCGTGTCCGCCTCGGCGGCGCGGCCGGCATAGAGCTTGCTGGCGGTGTAGCGCTCATGCGCGAAACGCAGCATGACGTTGACCACCGCCGCCCCCGGCAGCGCGATCAGCATGCCCACGAAGCCGAACAGCACGCCACCGGCCATCACCGCGAAGATCACCGCCACCGGATGCAGCCCGATGCGGTCGCCGACCAGCTTCGGCGTCAGCCAGTAACTCTCGATCAGCTGGCCCAGGCCGAACACCACCGACACGCCCAGCAGGTGCTGCCAGTCCCCGTACTCGATCAGCGCCGCGATGATGCCAAGGACGATGCCGGTGGCCGGGCCGATGTAGGGAATGAAGGTGAACAGGCCGGCGATCAGGCCGATCAGCAGGCCCAGCTCCAGGCCCACGAGCCACAGGCCGAGGCCGTACATCACGCCCAGGATCACCATCACCAGGAACTGCCCGCGCAGGAAGCCGCCCAGCACGTCGCTGGACTCGCGCGCCAGCCGGCTCGCCGTGTCCACATGGTCACGGGGGATCACCGAGGCCACGCGCTCGACCATGAGGTCCCAATCGCGCAGGAAGAAGAAGGTGATGACCGGGATCAGCACGATGTTGACCGCCCAGGTCACCATCGCCATGCCCGAACGCGAGACCACGCCCAAGGCGGTCGCGGCGATGCCGCCAGCGCGCTCGGAGTGTTCGCGGAAGAAGTCCAGCATCCGCGCCGGATCCATCCAGGCGTCGATATCGACCCCGGTACGCGCCTCGAGCCACGGCAGGGCGCTCTGCAACAGCCAGTCGCGATAGCCCGGCAGGGCTTCACCCAGGATCCTGATCTGGCCCGCGATCATCGGCACCAGGATCACCAGCGCAAGCACCAGGAACAGCACCATCACGGTGAACACCATCACCACGGCGATGTTGCGCGAGCGCCCGGCCTCCTCGAGGCGGTCGACCAGCGGGTCGCCCATCCAGGCCAGCAGCGCCGCGAACACGAACGGCGTCAGCACCGGGCCCAGCCGCCACACCAGCCAGCCGATGGCGCAGAGCAGCAGCGCCCACTGCAGGCGCATGAGGAAGCGCGAAACCACCACGTCAGCGTGTTCGTCCATGATCCAGGTCCTCAGCGCAGGTAGAACTCGGGCGGCACGCCCTCGATGTTGCCGCCCGACTCGACCAGCACCGCTTCATCCAGCACGCGACGGAAGCCCGCGAGGCCGGTCAGCAGGTCGAGTTCGAGCTCAAGGCTGTTGGGCGTCGCCCGCAGCGGCCGGATGCCGCGCACCACCGAAGTGGACTGCAGCCAGGAGGACAGGCGCACGAAGTCGTTGGCGCTGTTGATGCCGGTCACCACCACGCGTTCGACCGCGGGCTCGCCCACGGGGCTGGCCTTGGCATAGCGACGCACCAGCGCATTGGCTGCACCATCCGCGCCCGAGGCAATGGCGCGGCGCGCCTGCGCATCTTCTTCGGACCAGGTCGCGAGCACGCGGCCGTTGTCGATGAAAGTCCAGTCGGCCTTCCAGCCGCCACCGGCGCGATAGAGCTTGCCGACCAGCTGCATCGGCGGGCTGTAGCGCGCGGAAATGCGCGAGATCGCCGCGGTATCGCCACGCCAGATCGCGCCCACTGCGGCCTTCTCGGCCGCCGTGCCGTTGGGCAGGCCGAGGCGGTAGCCGCGCTCGATCGCCCGGTCCAGCACCGGCCGCGCCACGTTGTTCTGCCCCAGCGCAACCAGGCGCGGGCCGCTGCCGTCGTCGATCGCCAGCCACAGCACGGGCTTCGGCCGCGGCTCCGGCCACAGCGGCAGGCCGAGCGCGCCGGCGACGGCCTGGACCTCGTCCTCGCGGAAACGCACCACCAGCACCGTGCTGTAGGTCGGCGAACCGGCGGCCGAACGGCCTTCGTCCTGGCGGTAGTCGTAGCCTTCGACGAAATCACCTGCGCGACGCAGTTCGCGCGAAACCCCCGGGCGCCTGGCGACGCCGGCATCGCCCGAAAGCTTGCCCAGGACCTGCGCCAGCGCGCGCGAAAAGCCGGATTGCCGCGCCGCCTCCGCCTGGCTGCCAACCGTGACTTCGGCCTGGTACAGGCCACTGGCCCCGGCGCGATCGCCCTCCACGCGCTGGGCATGGGCCCAGCCCGGGAGCAGAAGTGCGAGGAGCAGCGCGAGCAGCAACGCCTTGGGCATCGTCGTTCCCTGGACCAGTGTCAGGCAGGAATGGTGCCGCAGCCGCGCCGCCGCGTCCATGAAGTTGGCCTCGAGGCTGCTAAAATCGCCGTTTTCCTGCGCGGCGAGCCATCGTGACCAGCCCCACTCCGCTGACCTACCGTGACGCCGGCGTCGACATCGACGCGGGCAATGAAGTCGTCGAACGCATCAAGCCGCTGGTGAAGCGCACCTTCCGCCCCGAGGTGATGGGTGGGCTGGGCGGCTTCGGCGCGTTGTTCGACCTGTCGGGCAAGTACCGCGAGCCGGTGCTGGTCTCGGGCACCGACGGCGTCGGCACCAAGCTCAAGCTCGCGCAGCAGCTCGGCCGCCACGACACCATCGGCATCGACCTGGTCGGCATGTGCGTCAACGACGTGCTGGTGCAGGGCGCCGAGCCGCTGTTCTTCCTCGACTACTTCGCCACCGGCAAGCTCGACATCGACACCACGGTGGCGGTGGTCGGCGGCATCGCGAAGGGCTGCGAGCTGGCGGGCTGTGCGCTGATCGGCGGCGAAACCGCGGAGATGCCCGACATGTACGCCCCCGGCGAGTACGACCTGGCCGGCTTCACCGTGGGTGCCGTCGAGAAGTCCGAACTGCGCGACGGTGGCCGCGTCGCCGCCGGCGACGTGCTCATCGGCATCGCCTCCAGCGGCCCGCACTCCAACGGCTATTCGCTGATCCGCCGCATCTACGACCGCGCCGGCCGCCCCGGCGACACCGACCTCGGCGGCGTGCGCCTGGAAGACGCGCTGATGGCGCCCACCGCGCTGTACGTGAAGCCGGTGCTGGAACTGCTGCGCGGCGCCGAAGGCGCGTCCATCCACGCCATGGCACACATCACCGGTGGCGGCCTGACCGAGAACATCGTGCGCGTGGTGCCCGACGGGCTGGGCGTCGACATCGATGCCGGCGCCTGGGCGATGCCCGCGGTGTTCGAATGGCTGCAGCGCGAAGGCGCGGTGGCTCCCGAAGAGATGTGGCGCACCTTCAACTGCGGCATCGGCTTCGTGCTGGTGGTGGACCCGGCGCGTGCGCCCGCGGTTTCGGCCGCGCTCCAGGCGCTGTCGCTCGCGCACTGGACGATCGGTTCGGTGGTGCCGGCAGATGCCGGCACGCCCCGCGTGCGCATCGGCTGAGCGCAGTATCCGTGGCCGCAACCCCCCGCCTGGCAGTGCTGGCTTCGGGCCGCGGCAGCAACCTGCAGGCGATCCTCGATGCGGTCGCCGACGGTCGCCTGCATGCGCGGGTGGCCGGAGTCTTCGGTGACCGCACCAGGGCTTTTGCGCTCGAACGCGCACGCGACGCGGGCATCCCGGCGCGCGCGCTGCGCCCTCGCGACTTCGCCAGCCGTGGCGAGTTCGACGCTGCGCTGTTCGCCGCGGTTGCAGCCGTGGAGCCGGACTTCATCATCTGTGCCGGATACATGCGCCTGCTCGGGGCCGACGCGATCGCGCCCTGGGAGGGACGGATCGTCAACATCCACCCTTCGCTGCTGCCTGCGTTCAAGGGCCTGGACACGCATGCACGGGCACTGGATGCCGGAGTGGCGGAGCACGGCGCGAGCCTGCACTTCGTCAGCGCCGACCTCGACGGCGGCCCGGTGATTGCGCAGGCGCGGGTGCCGGTGCTGCCGGACGACGACGCCGACGCCCTCGCGCGCCGGGTCCTCGGGGTCGAGCATCCGCTGATGATCTCGGCGCTGGAGCTGCTGTGCTCCGGCCGCATCCGCCTTCGCGGCGCCACGGTCGAGCTCGACGGCCAGGCCCTGCAGGCGCCGCTTCAGCTGGCAGCCAACCGCCTGTGGGCATGATCCGCCGGTCATGAACACCTTCTTCCATATCGGGCTGGCGGCCTTGCTTGCCGTCTGCGTGCCAGCGCCCGCGGCGGCCAACCAGGTCCCTGCCCGCGAAGCGTCGGCGGCCTCGCTGGACGCGGCCGCGGCCCCCGATGACCACGGCCCACCCGCGCTGCAGCCCTTCGTCGCGACCTACGACGCCTGGAACAAGGGCAAGCCCGCCGGCACCGCCAGCATGCGCCTCACGCGCCTGGATGGCGGGCACTGGCAGATCGACCTCGACGTGACAGGAAACCGCGGCCTTGCGCGCTGGGTGCGCCTGGATATCGACCAGGGCACCGTGTTCGACGTGGTCGACGATCGCTACCGCCCACTCCGCCAGAACACCCGGCGCAAGGCCCTGTTCATGGGCCGCGAAATCGAGGGCGTGTACGACTGGGATGCGGGCGTCGCCAGGTGGAGCGGTGACATCAAGGAAACCCGCCGGGAGCCGGTGGCGCTGCAGCAAGGCGACATGAGTGGCCTGCTGATCAACCTCGCGATCGTCCGCGATGCCGAGCCCGGGCGCAGCCTTGGCTACCGGTTCGTGGACGGCGGCCGCGTGCGTGACCACCAGTACTCGGTGGCCGGGGTCCCCGAGCACGTCGAAGTCGACGGTCTGTCCTACCAGGCCCTGCGGGTTTCACGCACCAACGGCGGCAATGATGAAACGATCTTCTGGGTAGCGCGCGGCGTACCCACGCCGGTCCGCATCCTGCAGAGGGAAAACGGCGAAGACGCCATCGACCTGCGGCTGGTCGAATACCAAGGAGTCCAATAGATGCAGTACATGAAATCCCTGCGCGGCCGTGCCGCGATGATCGGTGCCGGCCTGTCGCTGGCCCTCGCATTCACGCCCGCCCTCGCGATCGAAGCGTTCAGCGCCGATTACCAGGCCAAGTACATGGGCATGGAAGCGACCGCGAAAATGACCTTGGCCAGCGTCGGCAAGGATCGCTGGGAATACCGCATCGATATCGGCGGCATGGGCGCGGAGCTGGAACAGAGCACCACGTTCGAGGTCGACGGCAAGCAATGGCGCCCGCTCAAGAGCGTCGACAGCCAGCGTGGCACCAGCGGCCTTGCGGCGATGCTGGTCAAGAGCAAGACGGTGACCGCAGACTACGACTGGGACCGGGGCGAAGCGCGCTGGACCGGCGACGTCAAGGACGATCGCGCGGGGCCGGTGAAACTGCGCGCCGGCGATCTCGACGGCATGCTGATGAACCTGGTCCTGGTGCGCGACGTGGCCGCGGGCAAACCACTCGACTACCGGCTGGTCGAGGACGGCCGGGTCAAGCGCCAGACCTTCCAGGTCGCCGGCGAAGAAACCATCCAGGTCGGCGGCAAATCGCACCAGGCCACGCGCGTGGTGCGCAAGGACGGCAAGCGCGAAATCATCGCCTGGGTCGTGGATGGCCTGCCGGTGCCGGCGCGGGTGCTGCAGCGCCGGGATGGTCGCGACCATGTGGACCTGCAGCTGACGTCGGTCGACTGACCGGCGCCGCTGGACGAAAAGCCGCGGCACCCATACGACAAGGGCCCTGCATCGCGGGGCCCTTTTGTATGGTTCTTATCCCGATTGAGGGGGCTTTCGGTTGATTGCTTCGGGAGGGTCCGCGCTGCCCGCTCTTGACCTTCGTCCCGAAGCCAAGAAACGCCACGGCCCGTCCCATGCACAGGGGGTGTGCGTACAGCCGGCCATGGATGGCCGGCGGCCGGCCTTGGGAGCAGGACGCGGACAGGCCGGGGGAGCACACCCCCTGTGCGCGGGACGGGCTGCGCGGACCAGGACGGAGCAGCTCCCGGCGCAACAACGCCCCAACTGTCACGTCAGCACCGCAGAGCCTCGAGAAGAACCAGCCACTCCGCCTAGCCGGCCGTAAGCCTCTCCCTCAACCGGGAGAAAAACCTTTCGTATCCCCTCAATCGATGCGGCGGATCCGCGCGCCCAGCCCCGACAGCTTGCGCTCGATATGTTCGTAGCCGCGGTCCAGGTGGTAGACCCGATCAATCACGGTCTCGCCCTCGGCCACCAGCCCGGCCAGCACCAGCGACGCCGACGCACGCAGGTCGGTGGCCATCACCGGTGCGCCGCTCAGGCGCTCGACGCCGGTGACCGTGGCCCGGTTGCCGTCGACGTGGATCTCCGCGCCCAGGCGCATCAGCTCGTTCACGTGCATGAAGCGGTTCTCGAAGATCGTCTCGTCGATCGTCGCCATGCCTCCGGCGATGCAGTCCATGGCCATGAACTGCGCCTGCATGTCGGTCGGGAACCCGGGGTGCGGGGCGGTGGTGATGTCGACCGCGCGCGGTCGGCGGCCGCGCATGTCGGCGGTGATGCGGTCACCGTCGATGGTGATGTCGGCGCCAGCGGCGGCAAGCCTTTCCAGCACGGCGTCCATGGTGTCCGGGCGCGCATGGGTCACCGTGACCCGGCCGCCGGTGATGGCTGCGGCCACAAGGAACGTCCCGGCCTCGATGCGGTCGGCGACCACGTCATGGCGCGCACCGTGCAGGCGGTCGACGCCGCGCACGACGATGCGCGAATCGCCCGCGCCTTCGATATCGGCGCCCATCGCCATCAGGCAGTCGGCAAGGTCGACGATTTCCGGCTCGCGCGCGGCGTTGTCGATCACCGTGGTGCCCTGCGCGAGCGTCGCCGCCATCAGCAGGTTTTCGGTCGCGCCGACGCTCACCGTGTCGAAAACCACGTGCCCACCCTGCAGGCGGCCGGCACGCGCGTTGATGAAGCCGTGTTCGACCGTGATCCGTGCCCCCAGCGCTTCCAGCGCGCGGATGTGCAGGTCGACCGGGCGCGAGCCGATGGCGCAGCCGCCCGGCAGCGCGACCTCGGCGGCGCCGTGGCGGGCGACCAGTGGGCCCAGCACCAGCACCGACGCACGCATGGTGCGTACCAGTTCGTAGGGCGCGATGTGGCTGTCGACGCTGCGCGGGTCGACCACCATGTGGCTGCCGTCGGCGTCGTGGGTGACGCCGGCGCCAAGCCCGTCGAGCACGCGCGCGGTCGTGACCACGTCGTGCAGGTGCGGCACGTTGCGGATCTCCACCGGCTCATCGGCCAGCAGCGTCGCGCACAGGATGGGCAGCACGGCGTTCTTGGCGCCGGACACGCGGACCTCGCCCTCCAGGGGCACCCCGCCTTCGACAACGATCTTCTGCATCAGGCCGGCCGCTGCTCGTCCGGCGTCAGGGTGCGCAGCGCCAGGGCGTGGATCTCGTTGCCCATCAGCGCGCCCAGGGTGGCGTAGACCATGCGATGGCGCGCCAGCGGCAGGCGACCGGCGAAGTCCGGATGCACCACCAGCGCCTCGAAATGCACGCCGTCATCGCCGCGCACCTCGACCTCCGCGCCGGGCAGGCCCTGTTCGATGAGATTGCGGATGGTGTCTGCGTTCAAGGTGTCGTCCCGGTCATGAAGGGCATGTAAGCGGCCTGCCGCCGGCGGCGCGGGTGGCCGCAGGCCGGGGGACAAATCCGCGTAAGATGAACGGGTTAGCATAACGAATAAGGGCCCGGCCCGTAATGTCCGGCACCAGAAAACAGTCCGAGAACGCCGCGGCCGCGCATGACTTCGCGGCCAGTGGCCACCGTGTGTTCGCCATCGAGGCCCGCGGCCTCGCGGCCGTGGCCGCGCGCATCGATGGCGATTTCTCGCGCGCCTGCAGCCTGCTCCTGGCCTGCCGCGGCCGCGTGGTCTGCACGGGTATGGGCAAGTCCGGCCACGTGGCACGCAAGATCGCCGCCACCCTGGCATCCACCGGCACGCCCGCGTTCTACGTGCACCCCGGCGAAGCCGGCCACGGCGACCTCGGCATGGTCACCGACGCCGACATCGTGCTGGCGCTGTCCTACTCGGGCGAATCCGACGAACTGCTGCAGTTGCTGCCGGTGCTCAAGCGCCAGGGCAACGCACTGGTGGCGATGACCGGGCGCCCCGGCTCCACGCTCGCCCGGGCGGCGGCCGTGCACCTCGACGTCAGCGTGCCCGAGGAGGCCTGCCCGCTGCACCTGGCGCCGACATCCAGCACCACCGCCTCGCTGGCGATGGGCGATGCGCTCGCAGTGGCCCTGCTCGAGGCGCGCGGCTTCACAGCCGACGACTTCGCCCGCTCGCACCCCGCCGGCGCGCTCGGTCGACGCCTGCTGCTGCACATCGCCGACGTCATGCACACCGGCGACGCCGTGCCCCGCATCCACGCCGACGCGACCGTGAGCGAAGCGCTGGCCGAGATCAGCCGCAAGATGCTGGGCATGACCGCCGTGGTGGATGGCGACGGCCGCCTGCTCGGCCTGTACACCGACGGCGACCTGCGCCGCAGCCTGGACGCCGGCATCGACGTGCGCACCACGCCGATCTCGGACGTGATGACCCGCGACCCGCGGACCATCGGTCCCGACGCGCTCGCCGCCGAGGCCGCGCAGCTGATGGAAGCCCACAAGATCGGCGGGCTGGTGGTGGTGGACGGCGATGGCCGCGCGGTCGGCGCGCTGAACATTCACGACCTGTTGCGCGCGCGCGTGGTGTGATCGCGCGTCCATGTCGACCTCGCCTCCCGCCTCCCCCTCCCCCGCGCTGCTCGCGCGCGCCGCGCGCATCCGGCTGGTCTGTTTCGACGTCGACGGCACCCTGACCGACGGCCGCCTGTACATCGCCAGCGACGGCACCGAGACCAAGGCCTTCCACGTCCATGACGGCCTGGGCATCTCGCTGCTGCGCCGCTCCGGCATCGCGGTCGCGTTCGTTACCGCGCGCACCAGCCCGGCGGCGGAAATCCGCGCCCGCGACCTCGGCGTCGAGGCCCACACCGGCATCAAGGACAAGCAGGCCTGCGTGGACGGCCTGCGCGAGCGCCTGGGGCTGGCCGCCGACGAGGTGGCGTTCATGGGCGACGACCTGACCGACCTCGCCGTGCTCTCCGGCGCCGGCCTGGCCGCGGCGCCGGCCGACGCCCATCCCGCGATCCTCGGCCGCGTGCACTGGCAGGCCTCGGCCCGCGGTGGCCGCGGCGCGGCGCGCGAGTTCTGCGACCTGCTGCTGGCCGCGCGCAGCGACGACGCCGTCGATGACGCCGGGACGGCGCGCCAATGAACTGGCGCGCCGCGATGATCCTCGTGTTGCTGGTTGCCGCGATCGCCAGCGGCTGGTCGGCATGGCGGCAGCACGCCGAAGTCGACGATGCAACCACGACCAGCGACCGCTCCGACTACATCCTCGAGGACTTCCAGCTGGTGTCGCTCGACAGCGATGGCCGGGAAGCCTTCACCCTCCGCGCCCCGCACCTGCATCGCAATCCCGTGGACGAAACCATGTCGCTGCGCGAACCGGTCTTCCTGCTGCCCGAAGAAGGCAGCGAGTTGTACTGGGACCTGCGCGCAGCCACCGGCTGGATCAGCGCCGACAGCGAGGAGATGCGCCTGCGTGGCGAGGTGGTGGTGGTATCCGACCCCGCCGGCACCCGCGAAATGCGCATGGAAACCGAGGCCCTGGACGTGTTCCCGGGCCAGCGCCGGGCCCGCAGCGACGCCGCCGTGACCATCACCCAGCCCGGCACTACAATGCGCGGCACGGGCATGGAAGCCGACCTGGCCGACAAACGCTTCCAGCTCACCTCCAAGGTCCAGACCCGCTATGTCCCCACGCGCCGCTAGCCTCACGACGCTTCTCGCCATCGCCGCGGCGATGTCCGCCGCGCCCGCGTGGGCGAAATCCAGCGACCGCAGCCAGCCGATGGACCTGACCTCCAACAGCCAGGACTGTTCGCTGGCCGACGACGGCAGTCCCTGCGTCTTCACCGGCAACGTGCGCATCGTGCAGGGCACCCTCGATGTGCGCGCCGCCAAGGCCGACGTGCGTCGCGGCGGTGGCGACATCCAGAAGGTGATCCTGACGGGGTCGCCGGTGCGCCTGCAGCAGGACCTCGACGACGGCGGCGCGATCGATGCCACCGCCAGCACCGTCGACTACAACCTGCAGACCGAAACCGTGGTCTTCACCGGAAACGTCGAGATCAACCAGCCCGGCCGCGGCACCATGGCCGGCGGTCGCATCGTCTACAACATGGCCACCGGCCGCGTGCAGGGTGGCGGCCAGGACGGCCAGCAGATCCGCACCCGCATCCTGCCCAAGGGTGCCAAGGACGGCCAGGACGGCCAGGACGGCGGCTGATGCTGGTCGCCGAAGGCCTGCGCAAGCGCTATGGCCAGCGCGAAGTGGTGCGCGAGTTCGGGCTGACCCTGGAAGCGGGCGAAGTCGTCGGCCTGCTCGGCCCCAACGGCGCCGGCAAGACCACCTGTTTCTACATGATCGTCGGCCTGGTCCCAGCCGATGCCGGACGCATCGTGCTCGACGGCCGCGACATCACCGGCGAACCGATGCACCGGCGCGCGCGCCTGGGCGTCGGCTACCTGCCGCAGGAACCTTCGGTGTTCCGCAAGCTCAGCGTGGCCGACAACATCATGCTGGTGCTCGAGCTGCGCGAAGACCTGGACCGCAAGGGCCGCGAGGCCGAACTCGCCTCGTTGATGGACGAATTGCAGGTCACCCACGTGGCCGGCCAGCATGGCGCGAGCCTTTCCGGCGGCGAGCGGCGGCGGGTGGAAATCGCCCGCGCACTCGCGGCCCGTCCAAGCCTGATCCTGCTCGACGAACCCTTCGCCGGCGTCGACCCGATCTCGGTCGGCGAGATCCAGCGCATCGTCCGCCATCTGAAAAATCGCGGCATCGGCGTGCTGATCACCGACCACAACGTGCGCGAGACCTTGGGCATTTGCGACCGCGCGTATATCCTCAGTGATGGTGGCGTGCTCGCGCAGGGGGCTCCGGACGCGCTGCTGGCCGACCCGGACGTGCGCCGGGTCTACCTCGGGGAGTCCTTCCGACTGTAAACCGGAGGGTGCGTCCCCGCTTGATCGGGAACGCCGTGAAGCCTCGTTTGCAGACATCGCTGGGACAGCACCTGGTACTGACGCCGCAGCTGCGTCAGGCGCTGCATCTGTTGCAACTCCCGATCCCCGAACTTGAAGCCGAGATCACTGCGGCCGTCGAGAGCAATCCGCTGCTGGAATGGGACGAATCCTCGCCACTGTCCGCATCGGCGGAAGACGGATCCGGCAGCGAGGACCAGCGCGCCGGGACCGAAAGCGCGGCAAGCGACCATGACTGGGATGTCGAGCGCGACAGCGCATGGGCCGACAGCGGGCGTGGAAGCAGTGGCGGCGACGGTGATGCGGGCAGCGACGCCTCCGAGCGCATCGCCCAGTCCGAAACCCTGCGCGGCCATCTGTCATGGCAGCTCAACCTCAGCCACCTGTCGCCGCGCGAACTCGCCATCGGCGAGGCCCTGGTCGACGCCATCGACGACGATGGCTACCTGCGCGAGCCACTTTCCGCCATCTCCGAAGCGATGGCCCCCGACCTGCAGTGCGATGAAGCCGAGATCAGCGCCGTGCTGCAGCGGGTGCAGCGACTGGACCCGACCGGCGTCGGCGCGCGCGACCTCGGCGAGTGCCTGCTGCTGCAGCTGGACGCCCTGCCCCCCGACACGCCCGGCCACGCGGTGGCACGGCGCGCGGTGGCCACCCTGATCGAACGCATCGCCAAACTCGGCGCCCCGGGCCTTGCCGACGCCCTGCACTGCAGCGAGGACGAAGCCAACATGGCGCTGCAGCTGATCCGCAGCCTCGACCCGCGGCCCGGCTCCAGCATCGGCGGCATGCCGCACGACACCTACGTGGTGCCCGACTGCAGCATCTCGCGCCATAACGGCATCTGGAAGGTGTCGCTGGCCGGCGGCCGCCACGCCAGCCTGACCATCCATCGCGGCTACGAACAGATGCTGCAGCACACCGTCGGCGCCGACGCCGGCTACCTGCGCGGACGGCTGCAGGAAGCGCGCTGGCTGCTGAAGAACCTCGCGGCCCGTGGCGAAACCCTGCTCAAGGTGGTCCACTGCCTGGTGCGCGAGCAGTCGGGCTTCCTCGAGTTCGGTGCCCAGGCGCTTCGCCCGCTGACCCTGCGCGAAGTCGCGGCGCAGATCGGCATGCACGAGTCCACCGTGTCGCGCGCGGTTGCCCGCAAGCACGTACACACGCCGCGCGGCACCATCCCGCTGCGCGCATTCTTCGCCTCGGGAATCGACACCGGCGGCGGCGGCGAAGCCTCCAGCATCGCGATCCAGGACATGATCCGGCGCCTGGTAGATGCGGAAGATCCGCGCAAACCGCTCTCCGACGCACGCTTGGCCGAACGCCTGAAGGACAGCGGCATTCCCGTGGCCAGGCGCACCGTGGCCAAGTACCGCGAGGCGCTGAACATCCCGTCCTCGCACGAGCGCGTGCGGATCGCCTGAACGCCACGTCGACGCTTCCCGCCCCCCGGAGGCTGGGTTAACCTGTCCATGACACCCACTGCGCCGCCATGCGCGATGCTGTGGCTCCCACCGAGAAGGAGGTTGCGATGCTCATCGAGACCCACGGCCAGCAGATGGACGTCACCCCGGCACTGCGCGACTACGTCGAGACCAAGCTTGGCCGCCTGTCGCGGCTGTATGACCCGCCGCTGCAGGTCCGCACCCAGCTCAGCATCGACAAGCCCGACCACCGCGCCGAAGCCACCGTCAGCGTGGCCGGCAAGACGCTCCACGCCGATGCCCGCGCCGCCGACATGTACGCGGCCATCGACCTGCTCGCCGACAAGCTCGACCGGATGCTGGTGAAGGAAAAGAAGAAAATGATCGACCACCATCGCCGCGGCGGGAATCCCGTGCGCGACGGCGAGTTCGGCTGAGGCACAGAAGGCCCGGGGATGCCATACACCGACCTGCTCTCCGCCAGCCGCATCGTGCAGGTGGTGTCGCCCGGCAGCCGTGACCAGGTCCTGGATGTCGCCGCCCGCCTGTTGGGCGGCGACTCTCCGGAATGGACCCTGCTGATCGCCAACGGCCTTCGCGGCCGCGAAGCCGTCGGCAGCACCGCGATTGGCCACGGCGTCGCCATCCCGCACTGCCGCAGCGACTCCTGCAGCGAACCGCTTGCCGCCTTCCTGAGGCTGGCGAACCCGGTCGATTTCAATGCGCGCGATGGCGAACCGGTGGACCTGGTCTTCGCCATGGCGGTGCCCGGCGATCGCACGCAGCAGCACCTCGATACCCTGTCGGAACTGGCGGGCCGGTTCGCCGATACCGACTTCCGCCAGTCAGTACGCCACGCACCGGACATCAACGCGCTGCGTGCGCTGCTCCTGCGCTCGGGTGGGTCGTCCGAGGCGCGATCGGCATGAAGGCGGTGATCACCGCGCAGGCGCTGTTCGACCAGCTCCGCGAACGGCTTGAACTGAAGTGGCTCGCCGGCCGGGCCGGCGCCACGCGCCAGCTCGAGTCGGTCGACACCGTGTCGCGCCGGCCGTCGCTGGCCGGATACCTCAACATCATCTATCCCAACAAGGTGCAGATCCTCGGCAGCGAGGAGCTTGCCTGGCTCGACGGCCTGGAACCCAGGCAACGCTGGGAAACACTGGAAAAGATCCTCCAGTTCGGGCCGCTGGCGCTGGTGGTCAACAAGGGCCAGCCCTGCCCCGAGGACCTGGTGGAGATGGCCGAAGAGTCGGGCATCGCGCTGTGGTCGTCGCAGCGCCGCGGCCATGAGCTGTACAACGTGCTGCAGTACCACCTGGCCGGTGCGCTGGCAGCCAGGGTCACGCTGCACGGTGTGTTCATGGAGATCTACTCGATCGGCGTGCTGGTCACCGGCGAGTCCGGGACCGGAAAAAGCGAGCTCGCGCTGGAGCTGGTGACCCGCGGCCATCGCCTGGTCGCCGACGACGCCCCCGAGTTCGCGCAGATCGCCCCCGACGTCCTCGACGGCACCTGTCCCGAACTGCTGCAGGACCTGCTGGAGCTGCGCGGCCTTGGCGTGCTCAACATCCGCGAGATGTTCGGCGACACCGCGGTGAAGCGGAACAAGTACCTGCGCCTGATCGTCCATCTCGCACGGCCCGAGGACACCCGCGAGGCACGCGACCCCAGCGGCATGGTGCGCCTGACCGGCGACCTCGGCGCGCGCCGCGTGCTGGACCTGGACGTGCCGATGATCACCCTGCCGGTGATGCCCGGCCGCAACCTCGCGGTGCTGACCGAAGCCGCGACCCGCGTGCACGTGCTGCGCGCCAAGGGCGTGGACCCGGCCTCGGCCTTCCTCGCGCGCCACTCCCACTTCCTTGAGCGGGGCATGTAATGAACACCGCCAACAACTCGCTGATCATCGTCAGCGGCATGTCCGGAAGCGGCAAATCCGTTGCCCTCAACACCCTCGAAGACCTCGATTTCTACTGCGTCGACAACCTGCCGGCGGAGCTGCTGCCCGACTTCGTGCGCAGCGCCACCCATCCCGAGCGCGCGTCGCAGAAGCTCGCGGTTGGAGTCGACGTGCGCAGCCGCGGCGACCTTGCCAGCATCCCGGAGTGGCTGTCCGCGGTCGGTGCGATGGGCTTCGACCCGAAGCTGGTGTTCTTCGACACCATCGACGACATCCTGCTCAAGCGCTACGCCGACACCCGCCGCCGGCACCCGCTGACCCGGCTTGGACTGGCCCTGTCGGATGCCATCGCGCTGGAACGCCAAGTGCTGCGCCCGCTGGTCTCGCTGGCCGACGTCATCATCGACACCAGCGAATTGAACGTGCACCAGCTGCGCCGCCGGGTCCTGACCGACCTCGGGCTGAGCATGGATTCATCGCTGTCGCTACTGTTCGAATCCTTCGCCTACCGCCGCGGCGTGCCGCCGGACGCGGACTTCGTGTTCGACGCCCGTGCCCTGACCAACCCGCACTGGGATGCCCGCCTGCGGCCGCTGTCGGGTCGCGACGGCCCGGTGCGCGAGTTCTTCGCGGCACAGCCGGAGGTCGCCGAGTACCTGCAGCATGTCAACGGGTTCCTCGACGCCTGGCTGCCGCGCATGCATTCGTCCACGCGCAGCTACGTCACCGTCGCCTTCGGCTGCACCGGCGGCCGCCACCGCTCGGTCTACCTGGCCGAGGCCGCCGCGGAACACGCGCGCGCGCAGGGCTGGAAGGAAGTCGCCACCCATCACCGCGGGCTGGATTGATCTCCGGACCCGGCGCGGACCGGCCCTGCGCATCGCTGGAACCCGTGGCTTCCGCACGCGCCGCTTCCTGAGGGTCATGCGGCTCTGTTAATTTGTATCGATGGCCGTCGGCATCCTGCTCATCACCCACGTTGGCATCGGCACCGCGTTCAAGGCGGTGGCGGGCCGGCTTCTGGGTACGCTGCCGCTTGCGATCGAAGTCTTCGAGATGTCCTATGACGCCGATCCCGACGCCATGCTGGCAACCGCCAGCGCCGCCCTGCGTCGCGCCGACAGCGGCGACGGCGTGCTGCTGCTGACCGACGTCTATGGCGCCACCCCCGCCAACCTCGCCGCGCGCCTGGCGCACCTGGGCACGCCGGTGCGCCGCGTCTCGGCGCTGAGCCTGCCGATGCTGCTGCGGGTATTGAACTATCCCGAGCTGCCGCTCGACCAACTGCCTGCGGTGGCCGCCGCGGGCGCGCGCAATGGAGTGGTGCACGATGACGCCTGAGGCGGGACTGCCATGATCGAACGCGAACTCACCGTCTCCAACCGGCTGGGGCTGCATGCGCGCGCCACCGCGCGCCTGGTGCAGCTGCTGTCGGACTACGACGTCAACGCGACCCTCACCGCCAAGGGCCGCGAGGTCAACGCCAAGAGCATCATGGGGGTGATGCTGCTCGCAGCCGGCACCGGCACCGCGGTCAAGCTGGGCGTCGAAGGGCCGGACGAAGTGGCCGCCGCCGACGCCGTGTGCGGACTGTTCGAGCGGCGATTCGACGAGGACAGCTGATGCGCCAGCTGCTGCCCGGCCATGGCGCATCGCGGGGCAACGCCCTGGGCCGCGCCCGGGTGCGGCAGCCGCATGCGCTGGAAGTCGCCGAAGAGCGCATCACCCGCGCCGCGGCACCCGGCGAGGTGGCGCGCCTGCATGAAGCCATCGACATGGTGCGGGCCGATCTCCGCGACCTGCGCTCGCGCCTGCACGGCGCGCTCGCCAAGGAAGTGGGCGAGTTCCTCGACCTGCACGCCCTGCTGCTTGACGACCCCGAACTGCTGCAGGGCCTGGACGATCTCATCACCCGTGACCTCTACGGCGCCGATTACGCGCTGCGCATGCAGCGCAACCGCCTGGCCGCGGTGTTCGAGAGCATGGACGACCCCTATTTCCGCAGCCGCATCGAGGACATCGACCACGTCATCGGCCGCATCCATGCAGCGCTGCACCGCCACGACGCCAGGCCGACGGGCGTGGCCGGCGAAATCCTGGTGTCCGACGCCCTGGGGCCGTCGGAAGTCGCGCGGCTGCATGCGCGCGGCGTGATCGGGATCGTGACCGCGGGCGGCAGCATGCTGTCGCACAGCGCCATCCTCGCGCGCAGCCTGCACATCCCGCTGGTGGTGGGCGCGCCGCAGGCGTTGGCGCAGGTCAATGACGGCGACGTGCTGATGATCGACGGCACGACGGGGCTGGTGATCGTCGATCCCGGCGCCGACGACCTGCTTGCGCACCGCGAACGCGTGCGCGAAGGCAAGCGCGAGCGGCGCCAGCTGCACCGCCTGCGCCGCGAGCCCTCGCGCACCCTGGACGGTGTCGACATCCGCCTGTATGCGAATGCCGAGGCCCGCGAGGACGTGGCCGAAGCACACGCCCTCGGTGCGGCCGGCATCGGCCTCTACCGCACCGAATACCTGTTCCTGCAGCGCAGCGAACTGCCCTCCGAGGACGAGCAGTTCGTCGCCTACCGCGATCTGGTCCTCGGCATGACCGGGCGCATCGCGACCATCCGCACCCTGGACGTCGGCGCCGACAAGGCCGACGACAGCGGGCTCGTTCTGCCCGGCGAGCCCAACCCGGCGCTGGGCGTGCGCGGCGTGCGCCTGGCCCTGCGCCGGCGCGAGGTGTTCGCCACCCAGCTGCGCGCGATCCTGCGCGCATCGGGCTATGGCCCGCTGCGGATCCTGCTGCCGATGGTGGCGCGGCGCGAAGAGCTGGTCGCCGCACGCCGCCTCGTGCGCCAGGTCGGCGCACGCCTGCGTCGCGAGGGACATGCGGTGGCCGACAACATTCCCCTGGGGGCGATGATCGAGGTGCCGGCGGCCGCGATCGCGCTGCCGGCGTTGATCGACATGGTCGACTTCATCTCGATCGGCACCAACGACCTGGTGCAGTACCTGCTCGCGGCCGACCGCGGCAACGACGCCCTGCAAGAACTCCACAGCCCGCTGCACCCGGCGGTGATCCAGCTGCTGCACCAGGTGCTGGCCACCGCGCGGGCGCACGGCCGGCCGGCCGCGGTCTGCGGCGAGATGGCCGGCGACCCGCTGTTCACCCCGCTGCTGCTGGCACTGGGGCTGGAAGAGTTCAGCCTGCATCCGTCGACGCTGCTGGAAGTGCGCCGCGAAATCCGCAGGCTCGACCTTGCCGGGCTGCGGCGGCGCACACCCGCGCTGCTGCGCGCGCGCGACGAGGCCGGCATCGCGCGCTGGCTGGCGGCAGCGGCGGCCGCGCCGTGACGGCCGGCGACGCCCTCGCCGGGATCGTCGCGCCCGGCGTCGTCGCGGAGGCGGCCGCGATCCGGCAACGCTTCCTCGCCGCCGCGCCTTTCCGCCACTGCGTGATCGAAGGCTTCTTCGCGCCCCCGTTCGTCGAGGCGCTGCTCGCGCAGTTCCCGGCCTTCGAGCACGGCAACGCGTTCAACGAGGACGGAGTCGCCGGCGGCAAGTCGACGGTCGAGCGGATCCGCGGGCTGGGCGAGGCCTACGCCCGGCTGGACGCCTGCATCCAGTCGCCCGCGTTCCTCGAGCTGGCCGGACGCCTGACCGGCATCGACGGACTGCTCTACGACCCCGGCTATTTCGGCGGCGGCACCCACGAGAACCGCGACGGCCAGAGCCTCGACAACCACATCGACTTCAACCACCACCCAGCCACCGGCTGGCACCGGCGCCTGAACCTGATCGTGTACCTCAACCCGGAGTGGCAAGACGACTGGGGCGGCGCGCTCGAGCTCCATCGCGATCCCCACGACCCGGCGGCCGACGAAGTGGTCTCGGTCGCGCCGGCGTACAACCGCTGCGTGATCTTCGAAACCACCGAGCACAGCTGGCACGGCTTCCCGCCGATCCGCCTGCCGCCGGAGCGGGCCGTGCTCACCCGGCGCTCGATCGCGCTGTACTTCTATACGCGCGAGCGGCCCGCGGACGAGGCGGCATCGCCGCATTCCACCATGTATGTCGATCGCCCGCTGCCTGCCCACATCGCACCGGGACGCGTGCTGACCGGTCGCGACGTCGAGGAGCTGCGCGAGCTGCTCGCGCGTCGCGACGCACACAACCGCCGCCTGTACGGCGACATGCGTGTACTGCAGGCGGAGCTTGACCGCAGCTTCGCGGGCCGGCTGTTCGCCGCCGCGCGGCGGGTCCGCGCACGCCTCTGGCGCTGAGCGGATCGCCGAGCGGGTCGCGGGGTGGGCAGCGGGATCGGCGCGGGCGATAATGCAGGCATGAACGCCTGACCCCTGTCGCGCATCACCGTTCCGCGACGCGCCCCCTCGGAAGCATTCCATGGCCGAAGCCGTCCGCCACGACAAGACCGCGCGCCAGCTTCGCCTGCTGTCCGATGCGCTCGACAGCGGCCGCCTGGGGCCGGTGCGACGACTGGTCAACACGCTGGCGCCGGCCGAGATCGGCAACCTGCTTGAATCGCTTCCGCCCGACCGCCGCATGGTGGTCTGGGGCCTGGTCGATGCCGAGGACGACGGCGAGGTCCTTGTCCACGTCGGCGACGAGGTGCGCGAAAGCCTGCTTGCGGACATGGATCCCGACGAGATCGTCGCCGCGGTCGAGGACCTCGACATCGACGACCTCGCCGACCTGGTCGAGGACCTTCCCGACACGGTGATCGACGAAGTCCTGAAGTCGATGGACCGCGAGAACCGCGAGCGCCTGGAGCAGGCCCTGTCCTACGCCGAGGACACCGCCGGCCGCCTGATGAACCCCGACGTGGTCACCGTGCGCGCCGACACCACGGTCGACGTGGTGCTGCGCTTCCTGCGCCTGCGCGGCGAACTGCCCGAGCACACCGACCACCTGTACGTGGTCAACCGCCGCCACCAGCTGCTGGGCTGGGTGGCGCTGCAGGACCTGGTGACCCGCGATCCGGGCAGCCCGATCAACAAGCTGATCGACGACGCGCTGACCGCGATCCACGTCGGCGAGTCCGCGGAATCGGTCGCGCGCCAGTTCTCCGACCATGACTGGGTGTCCGCGCCCGTGGTCGACGAGGGCAACGTACTGCTTGGCCGCATCACCATCGACGACGTGGTCGACATCATCCGCGAGCAGGCCGAGCACCAGGCGCTGGGCGCCGCCGGCCTGGACGAGGACGAGGACCTGTTCTCGCCGGTGAAGCGCGCGGTGCGCGGGCGCATCGTGTGGCTGGGCGTGAACCTCGCCACCGCCTTCATGGCGGCGGCGGTGATCGGGCGCTTCGAGGCCACCATCGAACAGATCGTGGCGTTGGCGGTGCTGATGCCGATCGTCGCCGGCATCGGCGGCAACGCCGGCATGCAGGTGCTGACGCTGATGGTGCGCGGCCTTGCGCTGGGCCAGGTTGGTGCGAGCAACGCCAGCGTGCTGCTGTGGAAGGAGCTGCGGGTGGCGCTGATCAACGGCCTGCTGATCGGTGGCTTCGTGGGACTGGTGGCCTTCGCCTGGTTCCAGGACTGGATGCTGGGCCTGGTGATCACCGCCGCGCTGGTGATCAACTTCGCCTCGGCCGCGCTGGCCGGGGTGCTGGTGCCGCTGGCGATGAAGCGCGCCGACGTCGACCCCGCGGTGGCCGGCGGCGTGGTGGTCACCGCAGTGACCGACGTGGTGGGCTTCTTCAGCTTCCTGGGGCTCGCGACAGTCGTCCTGCTGCGCTGACGAAACCCCCTCCGTAGGAGCAGCTATAGCTGCGACCGGGATCCACGATCGCAGCTATGGCTGCTCCTACAGTGAAGATTGCCGCGTCAGGCGGGATCGCGGCGCCAGCTCAGGCCAGCAGTGCCTCCAGCACGGCCATCCTCACCGCCACGCCATTCGCCACCTGGCGCAGGACCAGCGACTGCGGGCCGTCGGCCACGTCGTCGCTGATCTCGACGCCGCGGTTCATCGGACCCGGATGCAGCACCACTGCATCCGGCGCGGCTCGGCGCAGGCGCGCGGCCGTCAGGCCGTAGTCGCAGTGGTAGGCCTCGAGCGAGGGCACCAGGCCCTCCTCCATGCGCTCGCGCTGCAGGCGCAGCATGAACACCGCATCCACGCCCTCGAGCGCGGCGTCGAGGTCGCTGCCGACGCTGCAGCCGGCCAGGGTCGCGTCGTCGGGCAGCAGGTTCGCCGGCCCGCAGGCGCGGATCTCATCGACGCCCAGTACGCGCAATGCATGCAGCTCCGAGCGCGCCACGCGCGAATGGCGGATGTCGCCGACGATCGCCACCTTCAAGCCGCTGAAGTCCGCGCCCTTGGCCTGGCGCAGGCTCAGCACGTCCAGCAGGCCCTGGGTCGGATGCGCGCTGCGCCCGTCGCCGGCGTTGACCAGGGCCGTGCCCGGCTGCGCCGAGGCCGCGAGCATCGCCACCGCGCCGTCTTCGCGATGGCGGACCACGAAACCGCGCACGCCCATGGCCTCGATGTTGCGCAGTGTGTCGAGCGCCGTCTCGCCCTTGCTGGTCGACGAAGTGGAGGCGTCAAAGGCCAGCGTGTCCGCACCCAGGCGCTGCGCCGCGCGCTGGAACGACAGCCGCGTGCGCGTGGAGGGTTCGAAGAACAGCGTGCATACCGCGGTGCCGGCCAGGGCCGTGCGCGGATCGGCGCCGCCGCCGTGGTCGACGAAGGCCTGGGCGCGGTCGAGCAGCCCGACCAGGGTCGACCGCGGCATGCCTTCCAGGGTCAGCAGGTGGCGCAGGCGGCCGTCGCCGGTCGACTGCAGGGTCATGCGGATGCGTCCGGTTCGGCGGCGTCGGGATCGACCACGGTGGCGTCGCCTGGCGCGGCCAGCCAGCGCTCGACGATGACCGCGGCGGCCACCGCGTCCAACGCGGCCGCATCGCGCCGGCGGCGACGCCCTTCGGCGCGGTCCACGGCGAAGCGCTGCGCGGCTTCGATCGAACTCGATCGTTCGTCGACCATCACCACTGGAACCGCATAGCGGCGCGCCAATTCGTGCGCGAACGCACGCGCGCGCAGCCGGATCGGCTGGTCGCCGCCGTCCAGGGTCATCGGATCGCCGACCACGCAGCCATCGGGGCGCCACTCCTTCTGCAGCTTGTCGATCGCGGCCCAGTCGACCTTGTCCGCATGTACGTCGACCACTTCCAGCGCGCGCGCGCCGTGGCCGAAGGCGCTGCCCACGGCCACGCCGATGCGGCGCGCGCCGACGTCGAAGCCGAGCACCGTGCCGTCGTGGCGGATGGTGGCCATCAGGCGTGTCCGGCGTAACCGGGCATGTGCGCCAGGTCCACGCCGATGCGGCCCGCCGCGGCCTGCCAGCGCGCGTCAAGCGGCAGCGCGAACAGGAGCTCGTCATCGGAAGGCACGGTCAGCCAGCTGTTCTCGGCCAGTTCCGCATCCAGCTGCCCCGGGCTCCAGCCGGCGCAGCCAAGCGCCACCACGACCTTGCCCGGACCGTCGCCCCGCGCCATCGCCTCGAGCACGTCGCGCGAGGTGGTGACGCGCAGCCCGTTGGCCACGGTGAGGCTGGAATCCCAGTCGCGCTCGCCATCGTGGATCACGAAGCCGCGTTCCGGGTGCACCGGGCCGCCGGCGAGCACCGGGGTCGCGCACAGCGCCTCGTCGCCGCAGGCGATGCCCATCTGCGAGAAAATCTCGCCCAGGGTGTAGTCCGAGCGCCGGTTCACCACCACGCCCATGGCGCCGCCCGCATCGTGCTGGCAGAGCAGCGATACGGTGCGCGCGAAGTTGCCGTCGGCCAGCGAGGGCAGCGCGACCAGCAGCTGGTTGGCGAGTGGCGTGGACTGGACCGGCATGGCGTCATTCTATCCAGTGGCGACGCCACGCGCGCGCTGCCGGCTACCATGGCGCCTTCACCACCGCCGCGGAAAACCTCCATGTCCGTAGACGCCCCCCTGCCGCGCAACGAGCGCGCCTTCATCGTATTGCTGGCGGTGCTCCAGGGCGGCCTGCTGTACCTCGCCGAGAAGGGGCACGACGCGGGCTGGTGGCCGTTCGCGGAGCTGGCCGGCCGGGTCTGCTGGTACACCCTGGTGCTGGCCGTGCCCACGATGATGGCTCTGAGCGTGGTGCGCCTGCGCGACGCGCGCTTCTGGCAGCACGCGATCGCGGCGACCGTGGTGTTCGCCGGGCTGGCCACCTGGGCGTCGTGGAATGCCACCGGCGGGTCCGGGATCAACGCCGGCAGCGTGCTGGGACCATTCGGTGCTTCGATGGCCATCGGCCTGTTCGTCGCCCTGCCCTGGTTGCAGTGCCGTCTGGCCCACGGCCACTGGCGCGCACCCTACCCCTGCCTGTTCGAACACGCCTGGCAGAACGCGCTGACGCTGGCGCTGGCGGGGTTGTTCACCGGCATCTGCTGGCTGGTCCTGTGGCTCTGGGGCGCGCTGTTCGCGCTGGTGAAGATCGACTTCTTCCGCGACCTGTTCCGCGAGGACGCCTTCATCTATCTCGCCACCGGCGCCATGGCCGGCCTGGGCGTGCTTATCGGCCGGACCCAGCACCGCGCCGTGCAGGTGGCGCGACAGATCCTGTTCGCGATCTTCACCGGCCTGCTGCCGCTGCTGGCCTTCATCGCCGTGCTGTTCGTGGCCAGCCTGCCGTTCACCGGGCTTGCCCCGCTGTGGGACATGCGTTCGGCGGCGGCGACGCTGGTTGCCGTGGTCGCCCTGCTGGTGGCGTTCACCAACTCGGTGCTGCAGGACGGCCAGGGCGAACGCCCCTATCCGGGCTGGCTGCGGCGCCTGGTCGATGCCGGCCTGGTGCTGCTGCCGGTGTACGCGCTGCTGGCGCTGTATGCGCTGTGGTTGCGCATCCACCAGCATGGCTGGACCGCGGAGCGGTTCTGGGCCGTGCTGCTGGCGGTGGTGGTGTGCGGCTACGCGTTCGGCTACGCCTGGGCGACGCTGCGCAACCGCTCCGACTGGCTGGGCACGATCCGGCCGGTGAACCGGATGATGTCGCTGGTCGTGGTGGCGCTGGTGATCCTCGCCAATACCCCGCTGCTGGACGCGCAGCGGATCGCGGTGGGCAGCCAGATGCAACGCCTGGCCGACGGCCGTACCGAAGCCGACGACTTCGACCTCGACTGGTTGCGTCACGACAGCGGCCGCCGCGGCTACGAAGCCACGCTTGCACTGCGCGACCACGCCGCGTGGGCAGGCAACGAGGAACGGCTCGCGGAGCTCGAGCGGGTGATTGCGCGGACCAGCCGCTGGGGCACGCCGCAGAGCGACGACGCCGGACGACCGGTGCGCGATATCGCGCAGCTGCGTGCGCAGGTCCAGCTGGCCGAGGGAGCGGATTCGCCCGACGGCGACTGGTGGGAGGCGCTGGCCACCGGACGCCCGGGCAGGAACGAGTGCGTCGGGGTGGCCGACGACTGCATCCTGCTGACCCCGGACCTGGACGGCGACGGCGTCGCCGACCCGCTGCTGTGTACGCTCGGGGACGGCTATGGCGCGCGATGCGCGCTGTTCGCCCGCGATGACGCGGGCGAGTGGAGCATCACGGCCAACCTGCAGGCGTGGCCACCGGGGACATCGGAGCGGGCCTGGCGTCGCGCGCTGCGCCGTGACCTTCTGGGTGGCCGGGTGCAGGCGGTTCCGCGACGCTGGCCCGACCTGCGGATCGGCGATGACCAGCCGAGGCAGTTCGACAACGCCGGCCCCGCTGGTCCCTGAGCTGGCAGCGGTGGCGCCTCAGCCGAGGCCGAACTGCACCTCGTCCGGCGTCGGCACCCGCACGGCGACCACTTCGACCTCGGCACGGACGCGACGCCCGGCCAGCGGGTGATTGCCGTCGACGGTGAGGGTATCGGCATCCACCGCCGTGACCACCACCTCCAGCGGCCCCTTGGCGGTGGTGGTCTCCAGCCGGTCGCCGACGTTCGGCTCCGACGGCGCGCGCCACATCGTTCGCGGCAGCGTCTGCAGCAGCGCCTCGTGGCGAGGGCCGAAGCCGTCTTCCGGAGCCACGATGACGTCGAAGCGGTCGCCGGCCCTGCGTCCTTCCAGCGCATTCTCCAGGCCGCGGACGATGCCGCCACTGCCGTGCATGTAGGTCAAGGGCTCGTGCCCACGCGTGCTCGTGATCTGCTCGCCGCTGTCAGCGTCGGTGAGAGTGAAGTGCACGGTGGCGATGCGGCTGTCGGCGATGTCCATCTTTGGCGCGATCCTCCTCGGGTACCGCAGCATCGTCGCCAGCACCACGCGGCCGCGCAAGCCCGGATACGCATCGGCGTGACCGGCTCCATGAAAAAACCCCGCAGGATCGCGGGGTTCTTCCGTTGGGCCTTGCGACCGGGCGCGGATCAGCCGGCGACGGCGGCCTTGTAGCGGCGCTCGACCTCGTTCCAGTCGACCACGTTGTAGAACGCGCCGATGTAGTCCGGACGGCGGTTCTGGTACTTCAGGTAATAGGCGTGCTCCCACACGTCCAGGCCCAGGATCGGGGTATTGCCCGAGCCGACGCCCTTCATGAGCGGATTGTCCTGGTTGGCACTGCTCTCGACCTTGAGCTTGCCGGACGCGTCCGTGGACAGCCAGGCCCAGCCGCTGCCGAAGCGCGTCAGCGCGGCCTTGGTGAAGGCTTCCTTGAACGCGTCGAAGCCGCCGAGGTCGCTGTCGATGCGCTTGGCCACTTCACCAGTCGGGTTGCCGCCGCCCTTGGGCGACATCACCGTCCAGAACAGCGAGTGGTTGGCATGGCCACCGGCGTTGTTGCGCAGCGGGCCGCGCTTGTCTTCCGGCAGCGCGTCGAGGTTGGCGATGATCTCCTCGGCGCTCTTGTCGGCCCACTCCGTGCCTTCAAGCGCGGCGTTGGCATTGTTGATGTAGGCCTGGTGGTGCTTGGTGTAGTGGATTTCCATCGTCTGCGCGTCAATGTGGGGCTCGAGCGCGTCGTAGGCGTAGGGAAGCTTGGGCAGGGTGAAGGCCATGGGGATCTCCAAGGATGAATGGGTCGGCCGGCCATTGTCGCCGCTGCAAGGTAAAAAGTACGCAAAGGGAAAGGGCGCCACATGGGCGCCCTTTCCGTGAACCACGAAACACTGCGTATCAGTTGGCCTCGGCCACCTCGACGCCATCCAGCCCCTGCGACAGCGTGCGCGCATCGCCGCCCTGGGCGAGCTTGATGCGCAGGCGCACCTCGTTGGCGGAGTCGGCGTAGCGCAGCGCGTCCTCGTAGGAGATCTCGCCGGCCTGGTAGAGCTCGAACAGACTCTGGTCGAAGGTCTTCATGCCGAGGTTGGTCGACTCCTTCATGACTTCCTTCAGCTTGTGGATCTCGCCGTCGCGGATGTAGTCCTGCACCAGCGGCGTGCCGAGCAGGATCTCCATCGCCACGCGGCGCCCCTTGCCGTCCGGCGTCGGCAGCAGCTGCTGCGCGACCACGCCCTTGAGGTTCAGCGAGAGGTCCATCAGCAGCTGGCCGCGACGGTCCTCGGGGAAGAAGTTGATGATGCGGTCCATCGCCTGGTTGGCGTTGTTGGCGTGCAGCGTGCACAGCACCAGGTGGCCGGTTTCGGCGAAGGCGATGGCGTGGTCCATGCCCTCGCGGGTGCGCACCTCGCCGATCATGATCACGTCCGGCGCCTGGCGCAGGGTGTTCTTGAGCGCGTTCTCCCAGTTGTCGGTGTCGATGCCGACCTCGCGCTGGGTGATGATGCAGCCCTGGTGCTTGTGCACGAACTCGATCGGGTCCTCGATAGTGATGATGTGCCCGGTGGAGTTCTGGTTGCGGTAGCCGATCATCGATGCAAGCGAGGTCGATTTACCCGTGCCCGTGGCGCCGACGAAGATGATCAGCCCACGCTTGGTCATCGCCAGGGTCTTGATGATCGGCGGGAGGTTGAGCTCTTCGATCGACGGGATCCGGGTCTCGATCCGGCGCAGCACCATGCCCACCTGGTTGCGCTGGTAGAAGCACGACACGCGGAAGCGGCCGACGCCGGACACGCCGATGGCGAAATTGCACTCGTGGGTGCGTTCGAACTCCTCGCGCTGCGGCGGCGTCATCACGTTCAGCACCAGGTCGCGCGCCTGCTGAGGCGTGAGCGCGTTCTGGGTGATCGGCGAGATCTTGCCGTGGACCTTCATCGACGGCGGCATGCCGGCGGTGATGAACAGGTCCGAGGCCTTTTGATGGGCCATCAGCTTGAGGTAGGAGGTGAAGTCGATGGCGCTCATGTGGTGCTCCGGTTACTCGAACAGCCGCTTGTCCTTGGCGTAGTCCCGGGCCTGCTGGCGGGTCACCATGGCGCGCTTGACGAGGTCCTGCAGGTGCTGGTCCAGGGTCATCATGCCGTGCTGCTGGCCGGTCTGGATCGAGGAATACATCTGCGCGACCTTGTCCTCGCGGATCAGGTTGCGGATGGCGGGGATGCCGACCATGATTTCCCAGGCCGCGGTGCGCCCGCCGCCGACCTTCTTCAACAGCGCCTGCGAGATCACCGCGCGCAGCGACTCCGACAGCATCGAGCGCACCATCGGCTTCTCGCCGGCGGGGAACACGTCGATGATGCGGTCGATGGTCTTGGCCGCCGACGAGGTATGCAGGGTGCCGAACACCAGGTGGCCGGTCTCCGCGGCAGTCAGCGCCAGGCGGATGGTCTCGAGGTCACGCAGCTCGCCCACGAGGATGACGTCGGGGTCCTCGCGCAGCGCCGAGCGCAGGGCCTCGTTGAAGCCGTGGGTGTCGCGGTGCACCTCGCGCTGGTTGATCAGGCACTTCTGCGCGGTGTGCACGAACTCGATCGGGTCCTCGATGGTGAGGATGTGCCCGTACTCGGTCTTGTTGACGTGGTCGACCATCGCCGCGAGCGTGGTCGACTTGCCCGAACCGGTCGGGCCGGTGACCAGGATCAGGCCCTGCGGCTGGTCGATCAGCTCCTTGAAGATCCGCGGCGTGCCGAGGTCCTCGAGCGTCAGCACCTCGGACGGAATGGTGCGGAATACCGCGCCGGCGCCACGGTTCTGGTTGAAGGCGTTTACCCGGAAGCGCGCCAGGCCGGCGATCTCGAACGAGAAGTCGACCTCGAGGAATTCCTCGTAGTCGCGGCGCTGCTTGTCCGACATGATGTCGTAGACCAGCGCGTGCACCTGCTTGTGGTCGAGCGCCGGGATGTTGATCCGGCGGACGTCGCCGTCGACGCGGATCATCGGCGGCAGGCCTGCCGACAGGTGCAGGTCCGAGGCCTTGTTCTTGACCGAGAACGCCAAAAGTTCGGCGATATCCATGCATGCTCCCCAGCGGCAGTGCACAAGTTGATTGCGGGACGCCCAACCGCGTCGCGGCTGGCGCCAGAGTACTCCCCGGAGGCAGTATAGCCCCGTAAACGCGTCACAGAACCAGCGGTGCTGGAGGAGCAGGCAGATGCCGGATCGACCCCTCGCGCGCGTCCTTGAAGCCATGGCGCGCGCCTCGGAAGAGACCGCTTCGGGAGAGAACGCGATCCGCGGCGCAACGCGGCCGGCGCCGCGCCTGGTCGCCGTGGGCAAGACCCGCGAGGCCGGCGCGATCGCGGCCCTGGCCGCGGAGTGGGCGGCCCTGCGTCCCGGCGCCGCGCTCGCATTCGGCGAGAACTACGTCCAGGAGGCGTCGGCCAAGGTCGCCGCCCTGGAGGGCACCGGGATCGAATGGCACCTGATCGGCCACCTGCAGTCGAACAAGGCGGCACAGGCGGCGGCGCTGTTCGACTGGGTGCAGTCGGTCGACCGCCCGAAGCTGGTGGCGGCGCTGGCCGCGGCCCGCGATCCGCAGCGGCCGCCCCTGAACGTGCTCATCCAGGTCAACATCGATGGCGAAGCCGGCAAGCACGGCTGCGCACCCGCCGACGTGGCGGAACTCGCCCGGGCCATCGCCGCGCAGCCCGCGCTCGCGCTGCGCGGGCTGATGGCGATCCCGGAACCGCATCCCGACCCGGGGCACCGCCGCGCCGGCTTCGTGGCCATGCGCGTGCTGCACGATGAACTGCTGGCGGCGCATCCCGGCGCCGACACGCTGTCGATGGGCATGAGCGGGGACTTCGAACTCGCGATCGCCGAAGGCGCGACCATGGTCCGCATCGGCAGCGCGCTGTTCGGACCGCGCACGCCGGCCTGAGCCGGGCCACGCCCGCCCGGGTGCGACGGTCGCGGCGGCGCCGGCGCTCGGCGACAATGGCCGGCCCCGTCGCTGCAGGAGCCACGCCATGATCGATCCACGGACCGATGCCCGATCCGCCACGCCGCGGGCCACCGCGTTCATCGGTGGCGGCAACATGGCGCGCAGCCTGATCGGCGGCATGGTGTCCCGCGGCGCGGATCCGGCGGGCATCCACGTAGCCGAACCGGTGGACGCGCTTCGCGATGCGCTGGCCCGCGACTACGGCGTGCAGGTCCACGCCGGCGCGGCCGATGCCGTGGCCGGCGCCGACGCCTGGGTGTTCGCGGTCAAGCCGCAGGTGATGCGCGAGGTCTGCGAAGGCCTGGCAGGCCAGGCCCGCGCCTCGCGCCCGCTTGCGATCTCGATCGCCGCCGGCATCACCGCCGGCCAGCTCGCGTCCTGGCTCGGCGGCGATGCCGCGGTGGTCCGCGCCATGCCCAACACCCCCGCCCTGCTCGGCGCCGGCGTGACCGGCCTGCACGCCAACGCCGCCGTCGACGCTGCCGGCCGTGAACGCGCCCAGGCGCTGCTGGCGACCACCGGAAAGACGGTCTGGGTCGAGGACGAGGCGCTGATGGACGCGGTCACCGCGGTTTCCGGCAGCGGCCCGGCCTATGTGTTCCTGCTTGCCGAAGCGATGGAGGACGCGGCGCGCGCCCAGGGCCTGCCGGCGGATGCCGCGCGCACCCTGGTGCAGGAGACCCTGCTCGGCGCAGCCCGCATGCTCACAGGCTCCGACGAAGCGCCGGCGGAGCTGCGCCGCCGCGTCACCTCGCCCGGCGGCACCACCCAGGCGGCGATCGAAACCTTCGAGGCCGGCGGCCTGCGCACGCTGGTCGCGGCAGCGATCGATGCCGCCGCCGCACGCGGCCGTGAACTCTCGGCCGCGAACGACTGAAACGGCGGCTCAGCGCTGGTTGATGCCGTAGCGCCCGGGCCCCAGCAGCGCGATGGCGATGGCCGTGGCCAGGAACATGCCCTGCAGCTCAAGCGCCCAGCCGCCGCTGGCATTGAGCTGGCCGAGTTCGCCAAGGTGCGCCAGTGCGATCGCGAACAGCATGTTGATCGCGACCAGCACGGCACCGATGCGCGCGTGGAAGCCGGCCAGCAGCATGAGTGGCGCCAGCACCTCGCCGACCAGCACGCCATAGGCAAGGAAGCCGGGCAGGCCCTGCGCCACCACCATGCCCTCGATGCCGGACATGCCGCCGCGCAGCTTGGTGATGCCGTGCAGCAGGATCAACACCCCGAGGGTGATGCGCAGCAGCAGTCGTGCGAGGTCGTGCATCGCAGCCTGGTTCATGACCGGTCCCGTTGTCTGGAGTCGCGGATCATGGCAGACACGCACGCGGCCGTCAGCCCGCTGCAGTCGCGCGAGCCGGCCCGCCGTTGCCGAACGTCGGCCGCATTCCGGCGTGCTCCTGTCGAGCGTGCTCCTGTCGAGCGCGCTCTTATCGGGCGCGCTCCTGCTGTCGCTCTGCCCAGCCATGCACGATGTCGGCCAGCGCAAGCAGGCCGTCGGTCAGCGCCGCAGGGCCGGGCTGCAGGATGAGCGGCGACTTCACTTCGTGAAGCTCGCCGTCGCGGACCGCCGGGATCGCGTCCCAGCCCGGCCGCGCCGCGACCCGGTCGGGGCGGAACTTCTTGCCGCACCAGGAGCCGACGATGATGTCCGGCGCGCGACGCACCACCTCGGTCGCGTCGGCGAGGATGCGCTGCTTCGCCAGCGGCTCGGCGGCAAGCTCCGGGAACACATCGTCGCCGCCGGCGATGCGCATCAGCTCGGCCACCCAGCGGATGCCGGTGATCGGCGGCTCGTCCCACTCTTCGAAATACATGCGCGGGCGCTGCGACAGCGTTGCCGCGCGGGCCTCGACCTCCTCGACGCCACGCTGCAGGGCATCGGCATAGTCGTTGGCACGCTCCGGCACGCCGACCAGGGCGCCCAGGCGACGCACGTAGTCGACGATGCCCTCGACGCTGCGATGGTTGCTGATCCAGACCTCGACGCCGCGGCGCACGAGCTCGGCGGCGATGTCGGCCTGGATGTCGGAAAAGCCGATCGCGAGGTCGGGCGCGAGGGCCATGATCGCGTCGATCTTCGCGCTGGTGAATGCGCTGACCTTCGGCTTCTCGCGGCGCGCCCGTGGCGGGCGCACGGTGAAGCCGCTGATGCCGACGATCCGGTCCTGTTCGCCCAGTGCATACAGCGTTTCGGTGGGCTCTTCGGTCAGGCAGACGATGCGCCTGGGGCCGCGCATGGCGGAGGCGGCGCGGCTCACGGATAGAGCATCCGCTTGCTGCAGCCACCGGCGAGGTCGCGCTCGTACAGCCAGCGCTCGTGCCAGCGGTATTCAGCGGCGTACCAGAACTCGATGCGCTCCGGGTCCACGCGCAGGCCGGTCCAGCGCGGCGGCCGCGGCACGTCGCGGCCTTCGAACTCGCGCTCGCAGTCGGCCAGGCGGCGATCGAACTCCTCCCGCGACTCCAGCGGCTCGGACTGCAGCGAAGCCCAGGCGCCGAGCTGGCTGCCGCGTGGACGGCTGGCGAAATAGGCGTCGGCTTCGGCCTCGTCCACGATCACCACGCCGCCCTCGATGCGCACCTGAACCCCCAGCCGTACGCGCGGCCAGTGGAACAGCAAGGCCGCCCGCGGGTTGGACTTGAGCTCGCGGCCCTTGCGGCCCTCCAGGTGGGTGTAGAAGACAAAGCCGCGCGCGTCGTGCGCCTTCAGCAGCACAGTGCGCAGCGAGGGGCGGCCGTCGCCGGTGGCGGTGGCCAGCTGCATGGCGGTGCGATCGGGTTCGCCGGCAGCCAGCGCCTCGTCAAAGAGCGTGTCGAAGGTGTGCAGGGCTTCGGCGTAAAGGTCGGTCATAAGCTGGGGGCTCCGCGGTTCTGCTGTCGTCGGCGTGCGCGGGACGCGTGCGCACCTGGGCTATCGTGCCCGGATGGCGACGCCGATGCACAGGCCCACCCCGGGTTTCGACAGCCGCCTTGTGTCCACGACACTGGACGACGCGCTGCGCCAGGGTGTCCGCATCCTCGGCATCAGCGGCCTGCAGGGCAGCGGCAAGTCGACCTTCGCCGCACAGCTGGCCGCGGAAGCCCGGAGCCGCAGCCTGCGCTGCGCCGTACTGTCCATCGACGATGTCTACCTGGGCCACGCGGACCGGCAGCGCCTGGCGCGCGAGGTCCATCCGCTGCTGGCCACGCGGGGACCGCCGGGCACTCACGAGGTCACGCTCGCGATCGACGTGCTCGACGCCCTGCGCGAGGGCCGCGATGTCGCCCTGCCACGCTTCGACAAGCTTGCCGACGACCGCCTGCCGGACGCGCGATGGCCGGCGTCGGGCGCAGTGGACCTGGCCGTGTTCGAAGGCTGGTTCCTGGGTACCCCGGCAGAGGACGACGCGACGCTGGCCGCGCCGGTCAACGCCCTGGAACGCGAGGAAGACGGCGATGGCCGCTGGCGGCGCTGGTGCAACAACGCGCTGGCACGCGACTATCCCGCTCTGTGGCAGCGAATCGATCGCCTGCTCCTGCTTCAGCCGCCCTCGTTCGAGATCGTGCCGGAATGGCGATGGCAGGCGGAACAGGGCTTGCGCGACGCGATCAGCGCCGGCGGCGGCGGCATGGACCGTGCAGGCGTCGAACGCTTCGTCCAGCACTACGAACGAACCAGCCGCCAGGCCTTGCGCACCCTGCCGGGCATTGCCGACCACGTCATCGCGCTGGACGCGCGGCGGCGGCCGACCGCTGCGGCCTCCGCGGTCAGTCGACCACGAAGCTGATGCGCAGGTTCACGCGCCACTCGGTGATGGTGCCGTCACCGTCGGTGACGACCTTGGTTTCGTTGATCCAGGCACCCCTGATGCCTTTCACCGATTCCGCGCACTTGGCCAGCCCCTTGCGCACGGCGTCCTCGACGCTGGTGGGCGAGGACGCATTGATCTCGATGACCTTGGCAACCGACATGGTGTTCTCCTTTCGCATTGGCCACCGGACTGGTGGCGAACGCCATCCTCGGCTCGCGACCGTTAAGGGCATGCCTTCGCCGGTGGCCGGCTGCTAGCATCGGCACACCCTGGACGCCGCCACGCCAACGCCCATGAATCCCGCCCGCCATCTCGTGCTCGTCGGCCCCATGGGTGCCGGCAAGACCTCGATCGGGCGCTGCCTGGCGCGGCATTTCGACCTTGCCTTTGCCGACAGCGACCAGGAAATCGAGCAGCGCACCGGCGCCACCGTCGCGACCATCTTCGAATGCGAGGGCGAAGCCGGCTTCCGGGCGCGCGAACGCGACGTGCTCGCCGCCCTGCTGGCCGGGCCGGACGCGGTGATCTCCACCGGCGGCGGCGCGGTGCTGGATGAAGGGAGCCGGCGCTGCCTGGCCCGGGACGGATTCGTGGTGCACCTGCATGCGGACGTGCCCGCGCAGCTGCAGCGCCTGGCCCGCGACCGCAGCCGCCCGCTGCTGGCGCACGGCGACCGCGCGTCGATCCTGGCGCGCCTGGCCACCGAGCGCGATCCGCTCTATGCGGAGGTGGCGGACCTCGTCTTCGAGCCCGCCCCGGCACCGGCCCAGGACGCCGCACAGCGCTTGGCGGCGCTGCTGGAGTCCACGTGGCGCCGCGGCACCGCGGCCGCGGCGACGCGGGCCACGCCGGAGCCGGCGGCGTGAGCGCGCGCCAACGCATCGACGTGGGCGGCCCGGCGCCCTACGCCATCACCATCGGTCCCGGCCTGCTGGCCGACGGCGCGGCACTGGCCATGCCGCTGCGCGGGCGCCAGGCGCTGGTGGCCAGCGACAGCCACGTCGGTCCGCTGTATGCGCGCCAGGTCTGCGACGCCCTGCGCGATGCACGCCCGGATGCGCGCGTGGACGCCTTCGTGCTTCCCGCCGGCGAGGCGAGCAAGACACTCGACGGCTTCAGCGCCGCCATCGACGCCCTGGCCGCCCTCGGCGCCACCCGCGACGCCTGCGTCTACGCCCTCGGCGGCGGCGTGGTCGGAGACCTGGCGGGATTCGCCGCCGCCTGCTGGATGCGCGGCATCGACTGCGTGCAGCTGCCGACCAGCCTGCTGGCGATGGTCGACTCGTCGGTGGGCGGCAAGACCGCGGTCGACCTTGCCGCCGGCAAGAACCTGGTCGGCGCCTTCCATCCGCCGCGCGCCGTGTTCGCCGACACCGGCGTGCTGCGCACCCTGCCCGACCGCGAGCTGCGCGCCGGCCTGGCCGAAGTGGTGAAGTACGGCGCCATCGTCGATGAAGACTTCCTGCATTGGCTGTGCGGCCACGCCGGCGCGCTGCTGGAGCGCGAGGACGCCGCGCTGGCCACGGCCATCGCCCGCAGCTGCGCGCACAAGGCGGCGATCGTCGAGCGCGACCCGTTCGAGCACGGCGAGCGCGCGCTGCTGAATTTCGGCCACACCTTCGCCCATGCGATCGAGGCCGAGCAGGCCTACGACGGCCTCAACCACGGCGAAGCGGTGGCCGTGGGCATGGTGCTGGCGGCCCGGCTGTCGGCCGGACTGGGACTCGCGGACGCGGCCCATGCCGACGCGCTGTGCGGCGTGCTCGAACGCTTCGGGCTGCCGGTGGCGCTTCCCCGCGGCCTGGACCCGGCCGCGCTGGTGGCGCGCATGCGCCTGGACAAGAAGGCCCAGGCCGACGGCCTGCGCTTCGTGCTGTGGGACGGGCCGGGCCGGGCGCGGGTCGTGGCCGGCGTTCCCGAGGCGCGGGTGCTGGACGTGCTCCGGGCGGGCTGAACCGCCGCCCGGCTACAATCCCCGGATGCGCCTGCTCCTCCAACAGCGACCCGGCGGCCCCGAGGCCCCGCGTTTCGTGCAGCTCATGCTCCAGCCCGACCTCCTGGGTGGCTGGATGCTGGTGCGCGAAAGCGGGCAGATCGGCGGCCGCAGCACGGTGCGCCGCGAGCAGTTCCTCGACCAGGCCAGCGCGACACACGCGCTGGAACAGGCGCGCGACCAGCAGCTCAAGCGCGGGTTCCAGGTGACGTTCGCGCAGGGCGCCGACGTTCCCCGGCCCTAGAGCAGCCCCGCGCGCCGGCACTACAGGATCCCGACGTGACCCAAGCACTCAAGAACGACCGTTTCCTTCGCGCACTGCGCCGCGAGCCCGTGGACCACACCCCCGTCTGGCTGATGCGCCAGGCCGGCCGCTACCTGCCCGAATACCGTGCCAGCCGGGCGAAGGCCGGCAGCTTCCTGGCCATGGCCAAGAACCCGGAGCTGGCCTGCGAGGTCACCCTGCAGCCGCTGGAGCGTTTCGAACTCGACGCCGCGATCCTGTTCTCCGACATCCTCACCATCCCCGACGCGATGGGCCTGGGCCTGTACTTCGTCGACGGCGAAGGCCCGAAGTTCGAGCGCCCGCTGCGCGACGCCGCCTCGATCGCGAAGCTCGGCGTGCCGGACATGGAGGGCGAACTCGGCTACGTGATGGACGCTGTGCGCGTGATCCGCCGCGAGCTCGACGGCCGCGTGCCGCTGATCGGCTTTTCCGGCAGCCCGTGGACGCTCGCCTGCTACATGGTCGAAGGCGGCGGGAGCAAGGATTTCGCCCGCATCAAGGCCATGGCGCACACCGACCCGAAGGCGCTGCACGCGCTGCTCGAGGTCAACACCCGGGCGGTGATCGCCTACCTCGCCGCGCAGCGCGCGGCCGGCGCCCAGGCGCTGCAGGTGTTCGACACCTGGGGCGGCGTGCTGTCGCCGGCGATGTACCGCGAGTTCTCGCTGCCCTACCTCACCCGGATCGCGCGCGAGCTGGAGCGTGGCGAAGGCGCGGACCGCACGCCGCTGATCGTGTTCGGCAAGGGCAATGCCGCCTACCTTGGCGAACTGGCCGACTCGGGCGCCGAAGGCCTCGGCGTCGACTGGCTGATCGAACTGGGCGACGCCGCGCGCGCCACCGGCGGCAAGGTCGCGCTGCAGGGCAACCTCGACCCGACCACGCTGTACGGGACGCCGGACGCCATCCGCCGCGAAGTGCGGCGCGCACTCGACAGCTACCGCGACGGCAACGGCGGCTCGCGCGAGGGCCACGTGTTCAACCTCGGCCACGGCATGTCGCCGGGCATGGATCCGGAGCACGTGCGCGTGCTGGTGGACGAGGTGCACGCCTACAGCCGGCGCTGACCGGGCGCGCCGGCTCGACCGATGCCGGCGCGCGAGGGGGCCAGGATGCGGCCGTCGTGCCTGCGCGTATCGGTCGGCGCGCGGTATTCGAAGCGGATCTCGCGGTGCCCCTCGGGCACCTCGGGGTTGTGCGGCTCGGCGTCGACGCAGCCAGGGTACGGACGGCCGTCCATGCTCATCGCGAGCACGGCCAGCACCTGCGCCTCATCACTCGCCGGATCCCGCGCCAGCACGCGGCCGTCCACCACCCAGGCCCCGTTGCCGCCGTCCGAGGTGATCGAGAGGCCCGCATCCGTGGGCACCGGGGCGTCCGCGGGCAGCGCCTCGATGACCAGCGGCGACCCGCAGCTGCCGGTGCTGCCGATGTACGTGTCGCGCAGCATCGCGGCGACGAATACCTCCAGCATGGAGCGCACTTCATCGCGCGCCATGGCCGCCGCGGCAACGCTGTAGCGGCCCTTCACGTAGTACATGCGGTCGACCAGCAGCACCATCGCCGAATGGTAGGCGCCCTCGTCGCGCATGAGCCGCATGTCGGCAGAACGCGCCGGGATGCCGGTCGATTCACCATCACGCTCAAGTTCCACGTCGAAGCTGCGCAACGCTCCGGCCTCCACCTCCCGGTAGCCGGAGGCCGTGCTGATTTCCTGCAGCGTGCGCAGCGCGGCCTGGTCGAGGTGGGACGGCTGCACGACGCCGACCGGGTAGAAATAGATGTCGATCCAGCGGTCCAGGCGCTCACCGGACTGGTAGCGAACCGAAGCGCCAAGCTCGGCTGCGTCGTACAGCTTCTCGTCCCGCGCGCGCCAGCCATCGACTTCGAGTGGATAGACGACACGCGTTTCCTTCAGGAAGCCACCCAGGAACGGCTCCGGGGCATCGTCCTGCGCCTCTCCGGTCGCGGCCAGCACCGCATGCGAGGCGCACACGGCCAACAACATCGCGGCGCATGCCAGCCCGCGCTTCCCCTGCCATATCGCCATCAGTCCCCCTCCCGGTTCCGCAAGCGTTCGATCGCGCCGGCCAGCATCGCGCCGGTCACCGGCTTGCGCAGGAAGCCGTCGAAGCCGGCCTCGCGCGCCAGCGGTTCGGCCTCGGCGTCGGCGCGCGCGGTGACCGCCAGCAGCGGCGCGACGAACCCGCGCGCCCGCAGCTGGCTGGCCAGCGCCAGGCCGGTGATCCCGGGCAGGTCGAGGTCCAGCAGCGCCATGTCGAATGATGTGCCCGCCACCTCGCCGAGTGCCGCCAGCCCGTGCGGCACCTGCACGACCTCGTGCCCTTGCGCACGCAGGAGCCCGGCGATCACGCGCGCGACCGTGGGGTCGTCCTCGACCAGGAGCAGCGACAGCGGCGCCTGCGCGCCCCTCGGCGCGGGCGATGCGGCATCGGCGGCCGGTGCCGCCGGCGGCGACGCAGCCGGCGGCGACGCAGCCGGCAGCGGCAGGTCCACGGTGAAGTCCGTGCCCTGGCCCGGCGTGCTGTCGAGTTCGATCCGCCCCTTCATCGCCACCGCCAGCTCCTGGCAGATCGCCAGGCCCAGGCCACTGCCGCCATAGCGCGCGGCGGTGCGCGCGCCTTCGGCCTGCTCGAAGCGGCGGAACAGGTGCACCTGCTGCTCCTCGTTGAGTCCGGGGCCGGTGTCCGACACCACCAGGCGCACGCCACCGGAGGCGATCGGCGCGGCCTGCAGCGAGACGCTCCCGGCTTCGGTGAACTTCACCGCGTTGCCGAGCAGGTTGAGCAGGATCTGGCGCACGCGCCCGGGATCGCCGAGCAGCCAGCGCGGCGTGCCCGCATCGACGTGGCAGCGGAAGCGCAGCCCGCGCTGCCGTGCCATCGGCTCGACCAGGCCGCCGACCTCCTCCAGCAGGGTCACGAGATCGAAGGGCTGAACCACGAGCTCCAGCTTCCCGGATTCGATCCGCGCAAGGTCCAGGGCATCGTTGACCAGTCGCATGAGGTGCTCGCCGGCGCGGCGGATGGCATCGGCATAGCTGCGCTGGTGCGTGTCCAGGGACGTTCCCAGCAGCAATTCGCTCATGCCCAGCACGCCGGTCATCGGCGTGCGCACCTCGTGGCCCAGCGTGGCCAGGAAGCGCGTCTTGGCCTGCGACGCGTGCTCGGCGAGCTCGCGCTTCTGCTTGTTGAGCTGCCAGGCGTGCCGCCGCTTCAGGCGATACCGGTAGGCATGCACGATCCACAGCACCAGCAGCGCGCCCAGGGTCGCGAACGCCACCACCGCCCAGGCGGCCTGCCACCATGGCGGCTGCACGCGCAGCTGCAGGCCCTGCACGGGAGTCCACTGCTGGTCCGCGGTGCGCGCCTGGACGCTGAGCCGGTAGGTGCCCGGCGCCAGCCGCGCGAAGATCCGCTCCCCGCTGGCACCGGTCTCGACCCAGCCGGGATCGTAGCCATCGAGGCGGAAGCGGTAGCGGTGGGCATGGGCATCGGTGAACGACAGCAGCCGCGCGACCACCCGCAGGTCGCGGTCGTCGTGGCGCAGCGGGATCTCGTCGTGCGGCGGCATGACGATGCGTTCGTCGCCGCGCCTCAGGTCCACCGATTCGATCGCAAGCGTCGGCGTGCGCTGGCTCCACTGCACCAGGCCGGGCTGGAACAGCAGCAGTCCATCCGCGGTGCCGGCGGCGACATAGCCCTGGGCCGAGACCACCACGGGGTATTCGCTGAATTCGTGGCTGGGCAATCCGTCGTGCACGCCATAGACACGAAGGCGGCCGCTCTCCGGATCGATGCGCACCAGGCCGCGTACCGTGGTCAGCCAGACCACGCCGGCATCGTCCACCACCACACCGCCCGGGGCGACCATCGGCAGGCCCTCGGCGGCACCGAATGTGCGCATCGGGGCCAGTGCGTCGCCGTCCCAGGCATAGGCACCGAGCTCGCCATAGCCGGCCAGCCATGCCACGCCCTGGCCATCGAAGGCGATGCTGTAGAGCGCCGCCTCCGGTGCGCCGCGCACGCGCTCGAACCGGGCCGTGCCGTCGTTCCAGGCGAGCAGGCCATCGGTGGTGGCCAGCCACACCCCGCCGTCCGGCGCGCGCACCATGTGCTCGACCACGGTCGACGCGGCCAGCCCGCGGCCGTCGCCGCGATGGAGGGTGTCCAGCACCGTTCCATCCGCGTCGCGCACCTGGATGCTCTGGTGGCTCGCCAGCCACAGGCTGCCGTCGCGCTGTTCGACGAACTGGGCGATGCGCCCCGGCGGAGCCGCATCCGCGCTGCCGTCGGCATGCCAGCGGCGCACGTTCCCGGTGTCCGGGTCGAGGTGCACCAGCTGGTCCTGGCAACCGAGCCAGACGCCGCCATCGGTGGCCTCGGTCACCCCGGTGATGAACAGCGCGCCGCAGGCCGCCGCCAGCCGGTGTTCGATCACGCCGGTGTCAGGCGACAGGTGGTCGAGCGTGCCACCGCTGCCGACCAGCCACAGCCCGTTGCCCGCGTTCGGCGACGCAGGCGCGGCGCTGTAGACGAAGGCGTTGGCCGGCGATGACGGATCGCCCAGGCGCCGCTGCAGCACGGTGAAGTTCCGCCAGTTGGCCGGCAGGTGCCACAGGCCCGAGTCGGAGCTGGCGAACCACAGCCCGCCTTCGCGATCCTCGTATGCGCTCGACCAGGCCGGACGCACCAGGCCGCGGCTGGTGGTGCTATACAGCGGCACGTTCCGGACATGTCCCTCGTGGACCCAGGCCAGCCCGCTGCGCGTATCCAGCCAGCGCGCGCCCCGCGAGTCCTGGATGAGCATGTTGAGCGCCACCTCGCCGAGCATCGGGTCGGTCCACGGCAGGGGTTCCAGGCGGCCGTCGGCGTGGCGGACCATGCCGCCGCCGTGGATGCCCATCCACAGGCTGCCGGCGTCGTCGATGGCCATCCCGTCGACCATCTGCGTGCCAAGCATCTCCGCTGGCAGCCTGTCGAAGCCGCTTCCGTTCCAGCGCGCGACGCCACCCTTGGTGCCGACCCACAGGGTGCCGTCGCTGCGGTCCACGACCAGGTGCGAGACGCCATCGGAGGGCAGGCTGGAGCCGTCGTCGGGATCGCGCTGATAGCGCCGCAGCGCGCCGTCCGCGGACAGCCGGTGCAGGCCGCCCCCCGAACTGCCGAACCAGATGTCGCCATCGGGCGTGCCGTTGATCGACCAGATATCGTTGCTCGCCATCTCCGGCTGCGTTTCACGGTCGTACCAGGTGAAGTGTTCGCGGTCGACGTCGAGCATGGCCAGGCCGGACGACGCCGTGCCGATCCAGACCCTGTCCCGGGTGTCGACGTGCACCGACCACACGAAGTTGTCGCGCAGCCCGTCGCCAACGCGCCAGATGCGGAAGCCGACGCCGTCGTAGCGCGCCAGGCCGTCGCGGGTCGCGATCCAGAGATAGCCCTGCCGGTCTTCGGCGATGGCGTTGACGCGGTTGGACGGCAGCCCGTCGATCACGCTGACCTGCCGCGGCTGCGGCAGCTGCGGCACGCTGGCGCCGGCCGCACCCGCAAGCAGCGACAGCAGGCACAGCCACCAGCCCCTTGCCCAACCCCGCATTGAACTCCCCATGTCCACGGTGCGCCGGGCACCGATCGACCCCCGGGGCATCCTCGCAATGCCCGCGCGCCGGCGCAAGTTTCGCCGCGCGCCGGAGCTGCCTAGAATCGGGCCACCGGTCCATGCGGCCACACCCTGGGGACGCCATGCCTGCCATCCACCGGCGACCTGGCCTGCGACCTGCGGCACTGGCTGCGCTCTGCGCGCTGGCCGGCGCATGTGCGCAAGCACCATCGCGCGATGCAGCGGTGGCCGGCGCGTCGCCGGCAGTCGACCCCGCGACCGGTTCCGTGCCGACCCCTCCGAACCCGGCCCCGGCGCTGCATCCCGATGCCCATGCCTACACGCTGGACCCGGTGCACACGAGGATCGCGATCGCGGTCGACCACGCCGGATTCTCGAAGGCCATCGGCACGGTGTCGGGAGCCACGGGCACGCTGCACCTGGTGCCTGGATCCTGGGAAGGCGCGCACGTGGAGGTCGGGATCCCGCTCGCGCAGCTGGATTTCGGCGATGCCGCGTGGAACCGCGCGGTCGCCGCGCGCGGGCTGCTCGACACCGGGCGGCACCCGATCGCGGCCTTCCACTCCACGCGCATCGAACCGCTGGACGCCGGGCGCGCCCGCATCCACGGTGGGCTCACGCTGCGCGGCGTCACCCGCGGGGTGGTGCTTGATGCCGTCCGCAACGCCGAGCGCCGCCACCCGCTGCCGCCGTTCCGCCACACCGTCGGGTTCTCCGCCACCGCCACGCTGAGCCGCGCGGACTTCGGCAGCACCGCATGGGATTCGATGATCGGCGATGCGGTCGAAGTGCGGATAGAACTCGAAGCCACTCGCTGAAGTACACCGCGCCTCAGCGGCGCAGGAAATCCCCCAGCTTCGCCGGATCGAACGGCCAGGCCAGCTCGCGCCCGTCGCCATCGTCGCGCAGCACCGGCACCCGGTCGCCGTAATCGGCCTCCAACGCTTCGTCGCCGTCGATGAACACGCTCTCGAACGCCGGCACCCGCGCCGCGGCCAGCACCTCCAGGGCCAGGTCGCAGAGATGGCAGTCGTCGCGCTGGAACAGGATCAGGGGCATGCGGCAAGGCCTCGCTTCGGGTACGCCGACGCACGGGCCCGTACGCGGCGACGGCTATCATAGGCAATACCCCAGCCCTTCCGGGACGCCATGGCCGTCAGCACGTTCGACCTCTACAAGATCGGCATCGGGCCGAGCTCCTCGCATACCGTCGGCCCGATGCGTGCCGCCGCGCGCTTCGTCGAGCACTGGCTGGATGAACCCGGTCGCCTGCAGGACGTTGCCCGCATCCGCGCCGAGGTCTTCGGCTCGCTGGCGCTGACCGGCCGCGGCCACGGCACCGACAAGGCCGTGCTGATGGGCCTGGAAGGCCAGCACCCGAACACCATCGACCCCGACATCATCCCCGCCGCGCTCGAACGCATCCGCGGTAAAAAGCAGGTCCATCTGCTGGGCCGCCACCCGGTGGCCTTCAACGAGAAGCGCGACCTGGTGATGAACAAGCGCCAGAAGCTGCCCCACCACACCAATGGCATGCGCTTCACCGCCTACGACGCCAGCGAGGAAGTGATCGCCACCCGCGACTATTACTCGGTCGGCGGCGGCTTCGTGGTCAACCAGGACGAGGCCGCCGAAGACCGCATCGTCGCCGATACCACGCCGGTGCCCTACCCCTTCAGCAGCGGCGACCAGCTGCTGGCCCAGGCGGCGGAACACGGGCTCAGCATCGCCCAGTTGATGATGGCCAATGAAACCTCCTGGCGCAGCGAGGATGAAGTGCGCGCCGGCCTGCGCGAAATCCACGATGCCATGCAGTCGTGCATCCAGCGCGGCATCGCCAACGGCGGCACCCTGCCCGGCGGCCTGCGCGTGTCGCGCCGCGCGCCGGCGCTGTACGCCGAGCTCTCCGAACGCCCCGAGGCCGGGATACGCGATCCGCTGACCGTGCTCGACTGGGTCAACCTGTACGCGCTGGCGGTGAACGAAGAGAACGCCGCCGGCGGCCGCGTGGTGACCGCACCAACCAACGGCGCCGCCGGCATCCTGCCCGCGGTGATGCGTTACTACGAGCGCTTCTGCCCCGGCGCCAGCGAGCAGGGCGTGTTCGACTACCTACTTACCGCGGCCGCGGTTGGCATCCTCTACAAGGAAAACGCATCGATCTCCGGCGCCGAGGTCGGCTGCCAGGGCGAGGTCGGCGTCGCATGCTCGATGGCCGCGGCGGGCCTGACCGCTGCGCTCGGCGGCACTCCCAGCCAGATCGAGAACGCGGCCGAGATCGGCATGGAGCACAACCTGGGCCTGACCTGCGACCCGATCGGCGGCCTGGTGCAGATCCCCTGCATCGAGCGCAATGCGATGGGCTCGGTGAAGGCGATCAACGCTTCGCGCATGGCCATGCGCGGCGACGGCAAGCACAAGGTGACGCTGGACGAAGTCATCAAGACCATGCGCGACACCGGCCGCGACATGCAGGACAAGTACAAGGAAACCAGCCGCGGCGGGCTGGCGGTGAACGTCATCGAGTGCTGAGCGACCGCACAGTCCTCAGCACGTCATCCAGCAGCGCCGCAGCCGTCACTTCGGCACCCGCCCCAGGGCCGCGGATCACCAGTGGCTGCGTGGCATAACGACAGCTGCTGATCGCCACCAGGTTGTCGGTGCCTGCGCCCGCACAGAGTGGATGCGACGCGGGCAGCGCGCGCAGGCCCACCTCCGCGCCGCCGGCGTCGAATCGACCCACGAAGCAAAGCCGCGCGCCGCTGCCCCGGGCCTGCAGGAGGCGCCTGCGCAGGCTTGCATCGAGCACTGGCAGCAGCGCCTCCACCTCGTCGGGGCCGGCCGCGGCCAGCGCACCGTCAAGCAACGACTCCACCCGCACCTGCCGCAGCTCCAGCGGCAGCCCGGCCGCGCGCGCCAGTATCAGCAGTTTGCGGCGCACGTCCTCGCCGGACAGGTCAACGCGAGGGTCCGGCTCGGCATAGCCCTGTTCGCGCGCTTCGCGCACCAGCGTCGAAAATGGCCGGGAGCCGTCGTAGCGTCCGAACAGCCAGGCCAGTGAACCCGAAAGCACGCCCTCCACGGCGTGGATGCGGTCGCCACCGGCCACCAGGTCCGCGATCGAGCGCAGCAGCGGCAGGCCTGCACCCACCGTGGCGCTGTCGCCATAGTGCGCACCGCCCTCGGCCTGCGCGACGGCGATGGCTTCCGCCCGCGCCAGCTCCGAACCCTTGCCGAGTTTGTTGGCGGTCACCACGTGGACGCCGCGTGCCAGCCATTCGCCGTGCCAGCCGGCCACGCGGTCGCTCGCCGTGGCGTCAACCACGACGTCGCCGCGGCGCAGGCCTTCGCGCTCCACCCATGGAGCCCAGGCGCCGTGGCGCACCGGCGCCGCGGCGATCTCGGCCAGCGCCTGCAGCGGCCGATCCCCGGTTTCGCTCACTGCACGCGAGTTGGACAGCCAGGCAAACGCGGGAACATCCACGCCTTCGCCACGCAGGCGTTCGCAGCGTGCGACGAAGGCGCTGCCTACCGTGCCCGTGCCCAGCAGCGCCAGCCGTGGCGAGGGGCGCGCGGCACCCGCGGATCGCCCATCCGGGCGTGCCGGCGGTGGATGGATGGCCGCTGCGTTCATGCATCCACCCGTCGGCGCGCGATCGCGCCAAGGACCGCATCGACGCGCGCGAGTGCGGCATCAAGGTCGCAGAGCAGGTCGGCCAGCGACTCGATGCCCACCGACAGGCGCAGCAAGCCGGCGCCGATGCCGGCACGCTCGCGGGCCGCAGGTGTCATCGCCGCATGGGTCATCGTGGCCGCATGCGCGACCAGGCTTTCAACGCCGCCCAGCGACTCGGCAAGCGTGACGCACTGCAGCCCGTCGACGAATGCACGCGCCGCCGCCTCGCCGCCATGCAGATCCACGCTCAGCATCGCGCCAAAGCCTTTCTGCTGGCGCGCCGCGACGGCGTGGCCGGGATGCGATTCAAGGCCTGGCCAATAGACCCGCGCCACCGCCGGATGCGCATCGAGCCGGCGCGCGACCGCCTCCGCGTTCTCCTGGTGGACGCGCATGCGTGCGTCCAGAGTGCGCAGGCCGCGCAGGGTGAGGAAGCTGTCGAAGGGTGCCCCGGTGATGCCGAGCGCGTTTGCCCACCAGGTGAAGCGCTCATGCAGCTCCGGGGTCGCCGCCACCACTGCGCCACCGACGACGTCGCTGTGGCCGTTGATGTACTTGGTGGTCGAATGCAGCACGGCGTCGGCGCCAAAGGCGATCGGCTGCTGCAGCGCCGGCGACAGGAAGGTGTTGTCCACCGCCACCAGGGCGCCGGCGCGGTGCGCGGTCTCGATCACGAAGCGCAGGTCGGTCACGCGCAGCAACGGATTGGACGGCGTCTCGACCAGCACGAGCTTCGGCCGCGTCGCCAATGCGTCGGCCAGCGCACGTGGATCGGTCAGGTCGGCGGTGAGCAGCTCGAAGTGGCCCTTGCCCGCCAGCGCCTCGAACAGCCGCCAGCTGCCGCCATACGCATCGTGCGGCACGACCAGCCGGTCGCCGGGTTCGAGCAGTGCGTGCAGCAGCAGGGTGATCGCCGCCATGCCGCTGGAGGTCACCACGCCGCCGGCGCCGCCCTCGAGGTCGGCCAGCGCCGCCCCGAGCAGGTCGCGGGTCGGATTGCCACTGCGCGTGTAGTCGTACTCGCGCTTGCCGCCGATGCCTTCGAAGCTGAAGTTCGACGACAGCACCAGCGGCGGCACCACCGCGCCAAAGGCCTGGTCGCGGTCGATGCCCGCGCGCACGGCACGGGTCGCATCGCCGTGGCCCGGGTCGTGTTCGTGGCCCGGGCCGTGGTCGTGCCGGCTCATGCCGACACCTCCGCGGCCAGCGCCCGCTGCAGGATCGCGTCGATGCGGCCATCGTCCTTCAGGAACGCGTCGTGGCCGTGGGGCGAACGCACTACGCGAAGGCTGGCCGGCCCCCCCAGCTCCTCCACCAGCGCCACCGCGTCGGACAGCGGCACCAGCGGATCACCCTCGACCGCCACCACGGTGGCCGGCACCCTCACGTCCGCTGGCGCCACCCGGTGCAGGTCGAGTGACTCCGACAGCCGCTGCCAGGCCAGCGCCGGGGTCCTTGCCACGAAGCGCACGCCGGCCGCATCCAGATAGTCCTCCGATGCCACCCTGACGCGTCCGTTGACCACTTCGGCCGGCGCGTCGAAGCGCTCCGCGAAACCATCGCCGCTGCGGTAGCCGAGCATCGCGAACTGCCGGGCCAGCGCGAGGCCCTGCCCTTCCGCACACTGCAATCCCCCCAGCGCGACCGCCTTGCGCTGGAGCGCACGCCAGGCCGCGGCCCAGGGATGCGCGCGATGCGCACCGCTGACCGCGACCACCCGCTCCAGGCGCCCGCCGTGTCGCGCCGCGAACTGCAGTGCGACGGCGGCGCCGTAGGAGTAGCCGACGAAGGCACGCAGGCGCGCGATGCCGAGCGCATCGAGCAGCACCGCCGCGGCATCGGCCTGGTCGGCGCTGTCGATCACCGCATCGAGGCTGCCGTCGGCGCCGACGTGATCGAAGGCGAGCAGGCGCAGTCGCGATGGATCAAGTGCGCGGCCCCGGCCAACGACCGCCTCTGCCCAGCCGCGCTGCGGGAACGCGGCGCTGGCGGCGAGGTGGCGATCAGCCGAGATGCCGCCCGACACCAGCACCACCGGCGCGCCTTCGGGCCCAAGCAGCTGCCAGGCCAGGCGAAGGCGGCGGGCACCGGCATGGCGCATCGGCAGCACCACGTCGATCTCGCCGCGCAGGGCGGCATGGCCTGTCCCGCCGGCCGCGGGAAGAGGCCGTGGTACGGGTGCGATGGGACACGCTGCGGGAAGCGTGGAGGCAGGGGCGACGCGGTCTTCGAGGCTCATGGCGATATCCGTATGTGGACAAGGCCATCGATGCCGCGGGGCATGCCGAACGATGGATATCGCCGCAGCGGCGGCAATACGCGACGAACCACCCCGAGGGTGATCCGCAGCCATCTTCCGGTGGACACACAGGTCCCCGCAGGACTTGGCACAGCGGACGGGGCGTGCGCCCCATCCAGTTGCCCCGGCGTCGTCGGGCCTGTCCCTCGGCCGGTCTCGATGGATGGCGGCAGCTTGGCAGCGCATCCGCCACATGTCAATCGCTTTATGCGGATGAAGAGATGTCCTTCTTCCGGTCGCCGCAGGCGTGCTGCGCACCGCATAATCAAGCCATGTCGAGACCCATCGTTGCGAGTGCGCTCGCCCTGCTGCTTGCCGCCTGCGCCGGCGCCCCTTCGCCCCGTCCGTCCTACCAGTCTTCCGCGACGTCGCCGGCTACACCGGCCTCGGTGCTGGTCACCGAGGCCTGGATTTCGCCCGACGTGCACGGCGAAGAGCTGGACTCCGTGGTCACCTGGGTTTCCGGGGACGGCGACACCTGGCTGCTCGCCACCGGCAAGTCCACCCACCGCCTGTCGGTGTTCGACGGCGAGTCCGGCGCGGCACTGCGCACGGTCGGCGCGCGCGGGGAAACACCGGGTACGTTCAATCGTCCCAACGGCCTGGCGGTCTTCGGCGACATCCTGTTCGTGGTCGAGCGTGACAACCATCGCGTGCAGCTGCTGTCGCTGCCGGACTTCGCGCCTGTGGCGAGCTTCGGCCACGACGAGCTGCGCAGCCCCTACGGCATCTGGCTGCACGAAAGCGCGCCACGCGAACTCGAGGTCTTCGTCACCGACAGCTTCATGTACGGCGAGCGCCACGACGTGGTGCCTCCGGCCCAGGAGCTGTCGCAGCGCGTACGCCGCTACCGCCTGCGCTTCGACGACCAGGGCCACCTGGATGCCGCCCATCTCGGATCCTTCGGCGAGACCGCGGGGCCGGCGCGCCTGAACATGGTCGAGTCGATCGCCGGCGACCCGGCGCACGAACGCCTGCTGGTCGCCGAGGAGGACCAGACCGGCCCGTCGAACATCCACGTCTACGACTTCGCCGGCCGCTGGAGCGGACGCAGCCTGCCCGAAGACACGTTCACCGGGGAGGCCGAGGGCGTGGTGTTGTGGGCCTGCAGCGCCACCGCCGGCTACTGGCTGGCGGTGGACCAGCAGGCGCCGCTGACGCGTTTCCACCTTTTCGACCGCGAGAGCCTGGAGCCGGTCGGCAGCTTCCATGGCGAAACCACGGCGCGCACCGACGGCATCGCCCTGCACGCCGCCGCCACGCCGCGGTTCCCCGGCGGCGTGCTGTACGCGGTGCACGACGACCGTGCGGTCACCGCGTTCGACCTCGGCGACATCGTCGAGGCGCTGCGCCTGGACACCGCCTGCCTGCACTGACCGATGCGCACCCTCCTCGCCGCCGCGATCCTGCTTGCAGGGTGCATTCCGGTGCCCGCGGGCTGCGTGCCGTCAGGCGCCGCGCAGGCCGCCGAACCCGTTGCAGGCACGCGCCAGGATCCCGCACCGCTTGCGCGATTGGACGTGGTGGACCGCGGCCACGGCCCCGAGGCCTGGGCGGAGAATCTGCTCTCCGGCCCCATCGAGGTCGTGCTGCGCGCCAGCGGCAGTGCACCCGTGGCGCATCCCGCGCTGCCTGCACGCGCCACCGTTCCATCGCGGGGCCGGGTGCTGGTGTCGCGGGTGGATCGCGCCGATGCCCTGCTCCTGCTGGACGTGGTGCCCGGCCATCCGGGCGCCAAGCCGCGTGACGTGGAATACACATGGCCGCTGGCGACCCACGTGCTCAGCATCGGCCAGGGCTGGGGCGGCGCCTTCAGCCACCGCGACGACGAGAACCGCCATGCGGTCGACTTCGCCGTCGCCGAAGGCACCGCGGTGCTGGCCGCGCGCGACGGCGTGGTGATGCAGGTGGAAGCCCGCTTCCGCAACGGCGGCCTCGGCTCACCCGCCGACACCGAGCGCGCGAACTTCATCCGCATCCTGCACGCCGACGGCACCATGGCCGTGTACGCCCACCTCGCCCCGGGCGGCGCGCAGGTCCGCGAGGGCGAACGCGTGCGCCGCGGCCAGCGCATCGGCAGCTCCGGCAGCACCGGCTACAGCGGCGGCCCGCACCTGCACTTCGCCGTCCAGGCCAACCGCGGCATGCGCCTGGTGTCGCTGCCCTTCAAGATGTTCGGCCCGGCCGGGATCCTCCGCTTCAGCGAGGCTGCGGCGGGGGTGGAGTGAAGAGCGGAGAGCATTTTTGCCACGGATTTACGCGGATCAGGGCGGATTTACACGGATAGGGCAAAGGCAGGAAAGAGCGAAGGAAAAAAGGCGTTTCAGCCACGGATTACGCGGATCAAGCCAAGGCGATGGGTTGCCCCTCGCCTTGATCTACTTCCATTTCCGCGAACGCGTGGCAAAAGTCCCCCGGCCAGATCCGCGTAGTCCGCGTAAATCCGCGGCTGAAAGCTCTCTCTCCCGCTCTGCTCTATCCGTGTAAATCCGCCCTGATCCGCGCAAATCCGTGGCAAACGCTCTTTGGACCCACACCAGCCCCGTATAATCCCGGACTTTCCGCACACCCGACGGCGCCAGCGCGGCGCGTACCGCCATGCCTGACGTTTCCGCCGAAGCCGCCCGCCGCCGCACGTTCGCGATCATCTCGCACCCCGACGCCGGCAAGACCACGCTGACCGAGAAGCTGCTGCTGTTCGGCGGCGCGATCCAGATGGCGGGCAGCGTGAAGGGCCGCAAGGCCGCACGCCACGCCACCTCCGACTGGATGAAGCTCGAGCAGGAGCGCGGCATCTCGGTCACCAGCTCGGTGATGCAGTTCCCCTACGAGGGCCGCATCGTCAACCTGCTCGACACCCCCGGCCACGCCGACTTCGGCGAGGACACCTATCGCGTGCTGACCGCGGTGGACTCGGCGCTGATGGTGATCGACGTCGCCAAGGGCGTCGAGGAACGCACCATCAAGCTGATGGAGGTGTGCCGCATGCGCGACACGCCGATCATGACCTTCATCAACAAGCTCGACCGCGAAGGCCGCGAGCCGATCGAGCTGCTGGACGAGGTCGAGAGCGTGCTCGGCATCCAGTGCGCGCCGGTGACATGGCCGATCGGCATGGGCAAGCGGCTCAAGGGCGTGGTCCACCTGCTGAGCGGCGAGGTCCACCTGTACGAGCAGGGCCGCAACTTCACCCGCCAGGACTCGACGATCTTCCCGTCGCTGGACGACCCGCGCGTGGAGCAGCGAATCGGCGCCGACATGCTGCGCGAACTTCGCGACGAGCTGGAGCTGGTGCAGGGAGCAAGCCACGGCTTCGATTCCGCGGAATACCTGGCCGGGCGCCAGACGCCGGTGTTCTTCGGCTCGGCGGTGAACAACTTCGGCGTGCAGCCGCTGCTCGACTTCTTCGTGCGCCAGGCACCCTCGCCGCAGCCGCGCGCGACCACCGGCCGCGACGTCGCGCCGGGTGAGCCGAAGCTCAGCGGCTTCGTGTTCAAGATCCAGGCCAACATGGACCCGCAGCACCGCGACCGCGTCGCCTTCATGCGCGTGTGCTCGGGCCGCTTCGAGGCCGGGATGAAGGCCTTCCACGTGCGCACGGGCAAGGACATGAAGCTGGCCAACGCGCTGACCTTCATGGCCAGCGACCGCGAGATCGCGGTCGAGGCATATCCGGGCGACGTGATCGGCATCCACAACCACGGCACGATCTCGATCGGCGACACCTTCACCGAGGGCGAGAAATTCTCGTTCACCGGCATCCCCAACTTCGCGCCCGAACTGTTCCGCCGCGCCCGCCTGCGCGATCCACTCAAGCTCAAGCAACTGCAGAAGGGCCTGGCGCAGCTGTCGGAGGAAGGCGCCACGCAGTTCTTCCGGCCGCTGATGTCCAACGACCTGATCCTGGGCGCGATCGGCGTGCTGCAGTTCGAGGTTGCCGCCTACCGGCTCAAGGCCGAGTACGGCGTGGATGCGATCTTCGAACCTGTGGGCGTGGTGACCACCCGCTGGGTGCGCTGCGCCAACGAACGCAAGCTGGAGGAGTTCCGCGAGAAGAACGCGACCAACCTCGGCATCGACGCCGCCGGCCAGCTGGTCTATCTCGCCCCGACCCGAGTCAACCTCCAGCTCGCCATCGAACGCTCACCCGACGTCGAGTTCATGGCCACCCGCGAACAGGCCCACACCCAGGCCGCTGGCTGAGCGTCTGTCGCACGGATGGGGCTGGAAGAGCGTTTTTGCCACGGATTTGCGCGGATCAGGGCGGATTTACACGGATAGAGCACAGCAGGCGAAGGAGCTTTCAGCCGCGGATTTGCGCGGATTACGCGGGTCTGGCCCAAGAAGTTCTGCCACGCGTTCGCGGGACGGAGTGAGTCGAGGCGAGAAGCAACCCATGGTCTTGGCTTGATCCGCGTAATCCGCGCAAATCCGTGGCAAAAAGCTCTCGCCCTTTCTCTTCTGCCCGCATCTCCTATACGCCAACGCATGGCATGATCGACCCCGTTCATCCCCCCGGGATTCCATCGTGTCCACCATGAGTCTGCGCGAAAGGCGCGAGGAACTCGCCAGCGCGCTGACCCACGGCCTCGGCGCGACCGCCGCGCTTGCAGGCGGCGCGGTGTTGATCACCCTGGCCGCGCTGTACGGCAACGGCTGGCAGCTTGGTGCGGCCATCGTATTCGGCAGCAGCCTTCTGCTGCTCTACCTCGCCTCCACCCTGTACCACTCGTTCCAGCATCCGGTGCTCAAGGGGCGGCTGAAGGTGTTCGACCACTGCGCGATCTACCTGCTGATCGCCGGTACCTACACGCCGTTCACGCTGATCGGCCTGCGCGGGCCCTGGGGCTGGGGCCTGTTCGCCGCGATCTGGACGTTGGCACTTGCCGGCGTGGTGTTCAAGCTGTTCTACACCGGCCGCTTCAAGCGCCTGTCGACCCTGGTCTACGTGGCCATGGGCTGGCTGGTGCTGGTGGCGATCAAGCCGGTACTGGCCGCACTCGACGCCTGGACCTTCGGCTGGCTGGTCGCCGGCGGCGTGTTCTATACCCTGGGCACGGTCTTCTACCATCGCGAATCGATCCCCTATTCGCACGCGATCTGGCACCTGTTCTGCATCGCCGGCAGCGTGTGCCATTACGTCGCGGTGATGGCCCAGGTCACGCTGCCCGGCTGAACATCCCCCACGTCCGTTCACCGTCGTTTTACCGCCCGCGGTGGAAGGTGGCCCGGCATCCACACCGGAACGCCGCGTGCCGACGGAACATCCCCAGCAACCCGAGCCCCGGCAACGCGAGGCATATCGCGAGGCCTTGGACGGCGCCCGCGCGCATCCCTGGCGTATCGCCGCCGCGGCGACCGCCATCGCGCTGCTGGTGCTGCTCCTGCTGTGGGACTGGAACTGGTTCAAGGGCCCGGTGGAACGCGTGGTGTCCGCGCAGACCGGGCGCAGCTTCGACATCGGCGGAGACCTCGATGTCGACCTGGGCCTCACCACGATCGTCCGCGCCGACAGGCTGGTGCTGGGGAACGCCGACTGGTCCGACACGCCCGAGATGGCGACCGCCGATTCACTCGAACTGCACGTGCGCCCGTTCTCGTTGCTGACCGGCAGCGCGCACGTTCCCCAGCTCCACCTGGCCCGGCCCGACCTGCTGCTGGAGACCGGCGCCAAGGGCGGCAACTGGATCTTCAAGGACACCCCGGGCAACGGCGACGGCCCGCGGATCGACCGCCTGCTGGTAGACGAGGGGCGCCTGCGCTTCATCGACGCGGCCAACGGCACCGACATCGACCTTGCCGTAGCCAGCCACGAGGGCGAAGACGTCGACGAACGCCCGCTCACCCTGCACGGTGATGGCCACTGGCGCGGCGAGGCCTTCGAACTCAGCGGCGCGGTCGCGTCGCCGCTCGAACTGAGCTCAAGCGATACGCCGTTCGCACTCGACCTGCGCGCAACCGCCGGAGCCACGAGTGCACACGCCCGCGGCGCCATCACCCGGCTGCTCGGGCTGGACGCGTTCGACGTAGAGATGGCGCTTTCGGGCAAGGACCTGGAAGACCTCTATCCGCTGCTCGGGCTCGCCTTGCCGCATACGCCGCGCTACGCGCTCGACGGCCGCCTGGTCCGCGACGGCGCCGTCTGGCGCTACGAAGGCTTCAGCGGCACCGTCGGCGACAGCGACCTTGGTGGCACGGCGAAGGTCACCACCGGCGGCGAGCGCCTGCTGTTCGAGGGCGACCTGCATTCCGAACTGCTCGACTTCGACGATCTCGGCGGCTTCGTCGGCGCACCGCCCGACAGCGACGGTGATGAATCGGGCAATGCCGAGCTCAAGGCGCAGGCCGCCGCCCGCGCCGCCGAAGGCCGCCTGCTGCCGGACACGCCCTACGACCTGCACAAACTGCGCACGATGGACGCGGACGTTCGCTGGAAGGCGACCCGCATCGAGGCACCGGGCTGGCCGCTGGACGACATGGACGCCCATCTCGTGCTCGAGGCCGGGCTGCTGCGCCTGGAGCCGCTGGACTTCGGCGTTGCCGGTGGCCGCGTACGCTCGACCGTGCGCATGGACGCGCGCAAGGATGCGATCCGCACCAACGCCGCGATCAGCGCCCGCGGACTCGAGCTGGGGCGGCTGTTCCCGGACTCCGAGCTCGCCGCCGATGCGGTGGGCAGCATCAGCGGAGACATCGACATCGCCGGCAGCGGCAATTCCGTGGCCCGCATGCTCGCCACCGCCGACGGCGACATCGCGCTGGGCATGGGCCGCGGCGAGATCAGCAACCTGCTGGTCGAACTCGCCGGCCTGGATATCTATGAAGCACTCAAGTTCCTGATCGGCAAGGATCGCAAGGTGGCGATCCGCTGCGCCTTCGGCGACTTCGCGGTCGAAGACGGGGTGATGACGGCGCGCGCGCTCGCATTCGACACCAGCGACACCATCATCGTCGGCAAGGGCACTGTCGACCTGCGCGAGGAGCAGCTGGACCTGGAGCTCAGGCCCAGGCCCAAGGACCGCAGCATCCTCGCGCTGCGCTCGCCGCTCGTGGTCGATGGCAGCTTCCTCGATCCGGGCTTCCGTCCCGACATGGCCAGGCTCGGCCTCCGCGGCGCGATCGCGCTCACGCTCGCCAGCATCGCGCCCCCGGCAGCACTGCTGGCCACGCTGGAGCTTGGCGGCGGCGAAGACAGCGACTGCGGCGGCGAGTACGCGCGGTAGCGCGCACTTGCAGGAGCTGCATTTGTGGCAGCTGCATTTGTGGCAGCTGCATTTGTGGCAGCTGCATTTGTGGCAGCGGCTATAGCCGCGAATTGTTTACCGGTCGACCATGCCGCTCCTGCAATGGCAAGGCGATCGCGGCTATAGCCGCTGCTCCCACACAGGGGCGCAGGACACCGCTCAGGAGGTGATGTAGCGCTGCAGGTGATCGAGTTCGAGCTGCTGCTCCTCGATCACCGCCTTGACCAGGTCGCCGATCGAGACCAGGCCCACCACCTTGCCGTCCACCACCACCGGGAGGTGGCGGATGCGGCGCTCGGTCACCAGCTGCATGCACGCCGGCGCGACGTCGTCGAGACCGACCGTCACCGCGTCGGCGGTCATGATCTCGCGCACCGACGTGTCCCTGGACGAGCGCCCGTCGAGCACGATCTTGCGCGCGTAGTCGCGTTCGGAAACGATTCCGGCAAGCCCGCCTCCCGCATCCAGCACCACCAGTGCGCCGATACCCTTTTCGGCCATCAGCCGGATGGCGTCGATCACCGCCGCATCCGGACTTATCGCATGGACCTCAGGACCTTTGGATTCCAGCAGCTGCCTTACCGTGCGCATCGCGACCTCGCTCGTCGATCGTGGGGGGCACGCCCGAGCATACCCCTTCGGCCGGGGACCAGGTATCGACCAGGTAGAGCGGCCGCTGCTTCGACTCCTCGTAAAGCCGGCCGAGGTATTCGCCGATCAGGCCCAGCGCCATCAGCTGCACGCCGCCAAGGAACAGGATCACCGACATCATCGTCGGCCAGCCCGCCACCGCATCGCCCCAGACCAGGGCCTTGGCAATGATCCACAGGCCATAGCCGAACGCCAACAGCGCCGTGGCGATGCCGAGATAGGTGGCCAGCCGCAGCGGCGCGGTGGAAAAGCTGGTGATGCCCTCGAGCGCGAAGTTCCACAGTCGCCACGCGTTGAACTTGCTGCGCCCGGCCAGCCGCGGCTCGCGCCGGTAGGGAACGCTGACGCGCTTGAAGCCGATCCAGCCGAACAGGCCCTTCATGAACCGGTGGCGCTCGCGCAGTTCGCGCAGCGCGGCCAGCGCGCGCGGGGAAAGCAGGCGGAAATCACCGGTGTCGGCCGGCACCGGGGTTTTCGACAGGCGTTGCATCACGCGATAGAACAGGTGTGCCGAGGCGCGCTTGAACCAGCCGTCGCCTTCGCGCGCCAGCCGGGTGCCGTGCACGTCGTCGAAGCCTTCGCGCCAGCGCGCGACCAGCTCCGGAATGAGTTCCGGCGGATCCTGGCCGTCCGCGTCGAGGATCACGGCCGCGCCCGAAACCACGCGATCCAGCCCGGCCGTCAGCGCCGCCTCCTTGCCGAAGTTGCGCGACAGCCGCAGCAGCGACACCCGCGCGTCGGCGGCGGCGAGATCCCGCATCACCGCCCAGGTCCCGTCGGTACTGCCGTCGTCGATGTACAGCACGCTGCCGGCCACGCCATCGGCGGCGGCAAGCCGCGCCAGCACGGCCGCCAGGCGGCGATGCAGCTCCGGCAGCGCCGCCGCCTCGTTGAAGGCGGCCACCACCACGGTCAGTCGGTCACGGCTCATGCCGACATCCTAGCGTGCACCGGCGTCACTCCAGCGCCCCGAGCCAGGCCTCGCCGCCGAGGTTGCGCATGTTGCGTTCGATCCACTGCGCGCGCCGCTGCACGTATGGCCCGGGGCGATGCGCGCTGTAGCGTCGCGGGCTCGGCAGCACCGCCGCCAGGCGTGCGCTCTCGTTGTCCGTAAGGGTGTCGGCGTCCTTGCCCCAGTAACTGCGCGCCGCCGCCTGCGCGCCGTAGATGCCGTCGCCGAACTCGGCCACGTTGACGTACACCTCGAGGATCCGCTGCTTCGGCCAAAGCGCCTCGATCAGCAGCGTGTACCAGGCCTCCGCCCCCTTGCGGACCCAGCTGCGCCCGCTCCACAGGAACAGGTTCTTGGCCAACTGCTGGCTGATCGTGCTCGCGCCGCGGGTGCGGCCACCGCGGGCGTTGTGGGCGCGCGCACGTTCAATCGCCTCGAGGTCGAAGCCGCGATGGCCGGCGAAGTTCTGGTCTTCGGCCGCGACCGCCGCCAGCGGCAGCGACGGCGCGATCCGGTCGAGGTCGCGCCATTCGTAGGCGATCCGGAAACCGGTATCCCCCGCGCGCAGCGCCTCCACCTGGCGGATGGCCATGAACGTCGAGAACGGCGGATCGATGAAGCGCAGCGCGAGCACCTGCACCACGCTCACCAGCGCCAGCAGCAACGGCAGCTTCCACAACCAGTGCCATCGGCTGCGCCGGCGGCGGCCGTGGCGCGACGCGGACGGCGTCGCGTCATCCTTGTTCCTTCCCGACTCCATCCCCATCTCCACGGTTCGCCCGCACGGGTCGATGCGGCGATTATCCAGCCGCACGGCCCCACCACAACGCGCAACGGATCCCCCCGCATGACTGATGCCGCCAACGCCCCCGAGCCCCACGACCACCTGACCCGCTTCCTGCTGCCGCGCGCCGGCGTGCGCGGAGTACACGTGCACCTGGGCGAAACCTGGCGCCGCATCGCATCCAGCGACGATTACCCACCGGTGGCGCGCGGGCTGCTCGGCGAAGCCGCGGTGGCGTCGGCGCTGTTCACCGGCCACGTCAAAGTGGACGGCCGCCTCTCGGTGCAGCTGCGCGGCGAGGGCGCGCTGCGCACCCTGTTCGCCGAATGCACCGCTGCCGGCACCCTGCGCGGCATCGCGCGCATGGCGGAGGATGCCGGCGACATCAGCGGGATCGACGGCCTTGGCGAGGGCGCCCTGCTTGCGATCACCATCGAAAACCCCGGCGTCGGCAGCCGCGACGCCGCGCGCTACCAGGGCCTGGTACCGCTGGACGCCGCCGACCTGTCGCGGGCCTTCGAGGACTACTTCATCCAGTCCGAGCAACTGCCGACCCGGATCCTGCTCGCCGCCGGCGGGGACGCCGCCACCGGACTGATGCTGCAGAAGCTCCCCGCCGACGAAGGCGACGATGACGGCTGGGACCGTGCCAGCGCGCTGTTCTCCACCCTGGGAGCAGGCGAGCTCCTGGCCACCCCGGGGGCGGAGCTGCTGCACCGCCTGTTCCATGAGGAGTCACCGGAAGTGGTAGGCGGCAAGCCGCTGGCCTTCGCCTGTTCCTGTTCGCGCGAGCGGGTCGAGGCGATGATGGTTTCGCTGGGCAGGGACGAAGCCGAGGCCGCCCTGATCGACGGCACCGCACAGGTCCGCTGCGAGTTCTGCGGCCAGGCCTACGAATTCGACGCCGGCGCCCTGCACGCCCTCTTCACGGCCAAGCTGAGCCCAATGGCTGCTCCGCCGGGACTGCAGTGACTGCGGAGGGATTGTTAAGAAAACATGAATCGACTAGAGTCGGAGCCATCATCGAGGCGGAACTTCCGCCATCTGTCAGGGGTCTATCCGGCACGCCATGAAGACGCGCCTTGCACAGCTGTCCCTCTCCCTTGTCCTCGCCCTCGGCGTGGCAGCGGGCGCGCACGGGCAGACGTTGCAGGGCAAGCGCGGCCAGGCCGTGCTGCCGGTATGGAACCAGTCCAGCGGCAAGATCGAAGCCCTGCTCCTGCTTGAGCCCGCCGAGGCGAATTCGGCCGCGGGCTTCGGCGACAGCGCGCTTGATGCTGCTTTCGGACTGGATGCCGGCAATTCCCTGGGCGTGTTCTGCGACCGCAAGACCGGCCTGGCCAGCGCGCTGGGCAACCTTGCCGACAACTGCATGCTCGCCAGCTTCGAAGACGACTCCGGCAGCCATGCCAGCGGTACCGCAGCCTTCCAGGCCGGCACCAACACGCGCCTGGGCCTGAGCGCCGGCAGCGGCCACGGCACCCTTCCGCCATGGCTTGCCACGGGCAACCGCGGCGCCGCCGCCACGGTCGACGTCAACGACCTGACCGTCTTCGCGCAGCACAATATCGGCCGCGAAGGCGTGGTCGCCATCGCCGGCACCATGGCGAAAGCCACGCTGATGACCCCGGCCGAAGCCACCCATCTCGGCATCGGCGACGCCTGGACCTCGCGCAGCCTGACGATCGGCGGCGGCTACGGCCGCTTCGGCGCCAGCATCGTCGGCCATGTCGTCGAAACCCCGGGCCAGCCCCGGTGGGAAGGCGTCGGATTGGGGCTCACCTGGCGCACGCCATGGAGCGGCCAGCTCACCGTGGGCGCCGACAATCTCGTCACCAAGGGCCGGAATCCGTTCTCGCCGAACCTCAATGGTCGTGACGAAGAAGGCACCGTGCCCTACATCAGGTACGAGCAGGACCTCTAAGTCCTTGATTTTGCGCAGACTTCCCTGGCGGAGCGCGCAATTATTAACAACACTTTAATTTTTGCTCAGGCGGAGCTACTATCGGCAGCGGCCTTGCCGGGCTTGGTGTCTGTCTTGACTCCACCGGTGGGGTTCCCATGGGATTTACCCAAGACTCACTCGGAGAGAGAGATGACCTTTAAGACCACCAAGCTCCGCGACGCGATCACTTTCGCGCTCGTTGCAGGTGCCACCACGCTCGTGGGCACTGGTGCAGCATTTGCACAGGAAGCCAGCTCCACGGACCAGGCGACCACGCTGGACCGCATCGAAGTCACCGGCTCGCGCATCCGCCAGGTTGACGTTGAAACCGCCCAGCCGGTCATGACCATCAGCCGCGACGATATCCAGGCCGGCGGCTTCAACACCGTTGCCGATATCCTGGCGAACATCCCGTCGGCCGGTTCCCCGACGTTCAGCCGCACCTCGCCGCTGACCGCCAACGCCGAAGCTGGCGGCCAGTACATCGACCTGCGCAACCTCGGTGCACAGCGCACCCTGGTGCTGGTCAACGGCAAGCGCCTGGGCATCAGCCCCGATGGCTTCCAGGACATCTCCACCATCCCGACCATCATGGTTGATCGCATCGACGTCCTGAAGGACGGTGCCTCCTCCATCTATGGCTCGGACGCCATGGCCGGCGTGATCAACATCATCACCCGCAAGAACTTCGAGGGTGCCGAGGCCAACGCTTACTTCGGCCAGTACGGCGAAGGCGACGGCACGAAGCAGACCTACGACTTCCTGGTCGGCATGACCAGCGACCGCGGCTCGGTCACCATCGCTGCCGAATCCCACAAGGAAGAAGGCGTGTGGGCGCGCAACCGCTGGTTCTCCAAGGACAGCTACCCGGGCTATCCGCAGTACAGCACCACGCCCGTCGGGCAGTGGGGCAACTGGCGTCTCCCGAGTGCCGCCAACACCGATCCCTGGCAGGTTGCCGACCGCGGCAGCGATACCATCGGTCCCGGCGGCTGGCACGACCAGACCGATGCGGACACCAGCATCCCGTCCGACCAGATGCACGCGATGACGCCGCTCAAGCGCCGCGCGCTGTTCGTCAACGCCAACTATGACCTGACCGACAACATCCGCTTCGTTGCCGACATGGGCTACACCAAGCGCGAGTCGGACCGACAGATCGCGGGTTACCCGACCCAGTCAGGGGCCCTCGGTGCTCCGATGGCCGCGGACAGCTACTTCAACCCGACCGGCGGCGCGTCCGCGGTCAACTGGCGCCGTCGCGGCTGGGAAGTGCCGCGCACCACCGAAACCGATCAGACCACGTGGCGCCTGAACGCGGGGCTGGAAGGCTCGTTCGAAATCGGCGAGCGCTACTTCGATTGGGACGTCGGCTACATGTACAACGAGGCCGACACCTACATCACCAACAACGGCAACTTCTACATCCCCGCGGTCCGCGACGCAGTGGGTCCGTCGTTCATGAACGGCCAGGGCCAGATCGTCTGCGGTACCCCGGGTAACGTCATCGCCGGCTGCGTGCCGTGGAACCCCTTTGCCGGCTTCGGCACGGGCGCCGTGGCCAACTCGCTGGACGATCCGTCGCTGGTCAACTATCTGTTCAAGGAAGAGCACGCGAGCGGCAAGACCGAGACCAACAACTACTACGCCAACCTGGCGGGTTCGTTGTTCACCCTGCCGGCCGGCGACCTGGGCTTCGCCGTGGGTTACGAGTACCGCAAGGAAGAGGGCGGCTTCACTCCGGACTCCATCGCGCAGTCGGGTGACTCCACCAACCTGGCGTCGGGTCCGACCTACGGTTCGTACTCGGTCGACGAGGTCTATCTCGAGCTGAACATTCCGATCCTTGCCGATATGGCCTTCGCCAAGGAGCTGAGCCTCAACGTTGCCAGCCGTTACTCGGATTTCGACACCTTCGGTGACACCACCAACAACAAGTTCGGTGTGAAGTGGCGTCCGATGGACGACCTGCTGGTCCGGGGCACCTGGGCCGAGGGCTTCCGCGCCCCGACCATCGGCGACCTGTACGGCGGTACGTCGGATACCTTCACCACCGGTTTCCGCGACCCCTGCGACACGCTCTACGGTTCCGCCGCCGGTACGGCCCGCTGCCTCCAGGACGTGCCCGTCGGCTACCGCCAGCTGCAGCAGGGCTTCGTGCCCACCACCACGCCTGGCGCTCAGACTCCGGTCGCGTTCACCTCGGGTTCCAACCCCCTGCTCCAGCCGGAGTTCTCCGAGTCCAAGACCATCGGCCTCGTGTACAGCCCCAGCCAGGTGCAGGGTCTGAGCGTGGCGCTGGACTGGTGGAACATCCTGATCGAGAACACGGTGGTTGGCGACCACCCGAACGACATCCTCAGCGACTGCTACGTGAGCCTGATCGAAAGCCGCTGCGGACTGTTCTCGCGTGACCCCGGCCAGGGCAACATCGTCACCGAGCTGCTGTACGGCTCGCGCAACGCGGGTTACGTCGAGACCGAAGGCTTCGACCTCGACGTGAACTACAGCATGGATACCGACTACGGCCGGTTCGGTGCCCGCTGGGCCACGACCTACGTCAGCCTGTATGAGGTCAAGTCCACCGACGATGCAGGCGTCATCCCGGGCCAGGCGAACGGCTTCGGCGGCACCTTCCGGGTCCGCTCGAACCTCAACCTGAGCTGGGCCCTGAATGACTTCGCGGTCAGCTGGGGCATGCGCTACAACTCGGGCACCAAGGAAGGCTGCTACTTCGCAGAGCACTGCTCGCTCCCGAACTATCAGGCTCCGGACACCCTGGGCAACATCGTGTCGCAGAACGAGGTCGGTTCGACCACGTTCAACGACCTGCAGGTCAGCTGGAATGCTCCGTGGAACGCCCGCATCGCGGTGGGTGCCAACAACGTGCTGGACAAGGATCCGCCGGTCTACTTCTCGGCTCCGAACTCGGGCTTCGCGTTCTACGGTGGCCACGACATCGGACGCTTCATCTACATGCGCTACCAGCAGAAGTTCTGATCCTCTGAACTTCCGCTACGCTTGACGCTACAGCCCCGAAAGGGGCTGTAGTTTTTTTCGCCTTTGAAAACACGAGGTTAACGACCATCCATGGACACCGGCGTCCCCAAGCAACAGATGATTGCCGCCCTGAACCGCCGGCAATGGGGCCAAGCGCATTCGCAAGCCCTGCGCCTGATCGACCTTGGCGCAGCCGACCCGGAAATCCATTTCATCGCCGGCGTGGCCCTGCTTGAACAGCACGGCGCCATCGGCGCGCAGGCTCACTTCAGGCAGGCCATCGCCCTCGACCCGCGGCGCCCCGACTTCCACCTGTACCTGGCAAGGGCCTGCGCGTCGTCGCAGGACTACGATGCGGCCCTCGATGCAGCTGGCCAGGCCGAAGCCCTTCTTCATCCCGAGCACGCGCTCGGCTTCGACACCCTCGGGGTCGTCCTTGTCCAGTGCAACGCCCATGAACGTGCGGCAGCCGCTTTTCGACAGGCGATACGCCTGGATCCAGACAATGCGGGGCTCCGCTTCAACCTCGGCACCGCCTTGACCTTCCTGGGCGACATCGATGGCGCCGAGCGTGAGCTGGAGGCCAGCGTCCGCCTTGATCCGCATCACTGGCGGGCCCACCATTCCCTGTCGCAACTGCGCAGGCAAACGACGGAGTCCAACCACATCGAACGCTTGTCGGCGCTGGCCACGGCTGCCGAGGGCAAGGTCACCGCGACCACGTTCCTGAACATGGCGCTGGCCAAGGAGCTCGAGGACATCGGCGACCACGATGGCGCCTTTGATCGCTGGGTCACCGGCAAGGGCGCACCAGGGCACCTGCTGCAATATTCAACGGCAAAGGACGAAGCGCTATTCGATGCGCTGGCCTCGGCCTTCCCGCCCCCCTGCCCTGTTCCGGCCATCCGCGGCAGCGATGCGGTCGACCCGATCTTCATCGTCGGCATGCCGCGCACCGGGACCACCCTCGTGGACCGCATCGTGTCCAGCCATCCCAAGGTCCAGTCCGCCGGTGAACTGCACAATTTCGCCTCTGTCTGGAAGCGTGCCATGGGCGGCCCGGGGTTCGAGATGTTCAACCCGGCACACATCGCCGGCGCGGGAACGGATGCCCTGGACTGGCGCAAGCTCGGGGACGACTACGTCGCCAGCACCCGCTCTTTCACGGGCTCCGCGCCCCATTTCACCGACAAGCTCCCACACAACTTCCTGTACCTCGGATACATCGCCTGCGCACTGCCAAAGGCGAAGCTGATCTGTGTCCGCAGGCACCCGCTCGATACCTGTCTCGGCAACTTCAGGCAGCTGTTCGCGCCGGAATCGCCCTATTTCGACTATTCCTACGACCTGCTCGACATCGGGCACTACTACATCCTGTTCGACAGGCTGATGGCGCACTGGAAGGCGGCATTCCCCGGACGGATCTTCGAGGTCCAGTACGAGTCGCTGGTATTGGAGCAGGAGCGGAACAGCCGCGCGATCATCTCCCACTGCGGGCTTGAATGGGACGACGCTTGCCTGGCGTTCGAGAAGAACACCACGCCCGTCTCCACTGCGAGCGCGGTGCAGGTACGGGCACCGATGTACACCACCGCGCTGGGGCGGTGGAAACGCTACGAACACCGGCTCGGGCCGCTCAGGACCATGCTGGAAGCGGCCGGCATCGACTGCGCGTGACCGCCACTCCGCGGCCCCGCCCGTTGGCAGCCACGCTGCCAACGGGTCCGGCCCGCCTCAGCTCGCTGTCGCGACGCCTTGCAACGGCTCGAGGCTCAGGCGCAGCGCCGAATCGCCCGGAACGCCCAGTTCGTCAAGGTAGGACGCCACGCTGGCGGCCTCGGCCTTCCAGCCGGCTTCATCCACCCGTAGCAGCTCGGCCATCGCATCCGCGGACACGTCGGCACCATCGAGATCGAGCGCGCCCTCTGCCGGAACGTGGCCGATCACTGCCGCATCGGCCTTCGCGCCGCCGTCGACGCGGCCGATGATCCACTCCAGCACGCGCATGTTGTCGCCGAAACCGGGCCACATGAAGCGGCCGCCGGCATCCTTGCGGAACCAGTTGACGTGGAAGACCTTCGGGAGCTTCGCACCCGGCTGGTCGAAAGACAGCCAGTGGGCGAAGTAGTCGGCGAAGCTGTAGCCGCAGAACGGCTTCATCGCCATCGGGTCGCGGCGCATCACGCCGACCGCGCCGGTGGCCGCGGCCGTGGTTTCCGACGCCATCGCCGCACCCACGAGCACACCGTGCGCCCAGTCGCGCGCCTCGAAGACCAGCGGCACCAGGCCCGAGCGGCGGCCACCGAAGACGATCGCGCTGATCGGCACGCCCTGCGGATCCTCGGCGTGCGGGGAGAACGTCGGGCACTGTTTCGCGCTGACGGTGAAGCGGGAGTTCGGGTGCGCCGCCGGACCCTTGGCGGGGTCGAAGTCACGCCCCTGCCAATCCTTCGCCGGCACGCGCTTGTCGAGGCCTTCCCACCAGGGCTGGCCGTCGTCGGTGACTGCGACGTTGGTGAAGATGGTGTCGCGCTGGATCGAAGCCAGGGCGTTGGGGTTGGATTTTTCCGACGTGCCGGGAGCCACTCCGAAGAAGCCGGCCTCCGGGTTGATCGCCCACAGCCGGCCGTCTTCGCCGGGATGCATCCAGCAGATGTCGTCGCCGACCGTCCACACCTTCCAGCCCTTCTCGCGGTAGGACTCCGGCGGGATCAGCATGGCCAGGTTGGTCTTGCCACAGGCGCTCGGGAAGGCCGCGGCGACGTAATGGACTTCGCCCTGCGGGTTCTCGATGCCGACGATGAGCATGTGCTCGGCCAGCCAGCCCTCGTTGCGGGCCTGGTGCGAGGCGATGCGCAGGGCGTGGCACTTCTTGCCCAGCAGGGCGTTGCCGCCGTAGCCGGAGCCGTAGGACTTGATCGCCAGCTCTTCGGGGAAATGCATGATGTAGCGGCGGTTCGGGTCGAGCTCGCCCGTTGAATGCAGGCCACGGACGAAGGTGTCGGGCTCCCCGCGGGCGACATGCTCCAGGCCCTCGCGCTCGATGCGCGCCAGGGCGTCGGCGCCCATGCGCGTCATCACCCGCATGTTGGCGACGACGTAGGGCGAGTCGGTGATCTCGACGCCGCAACGCGCCAGCGGCGAGTCGATCGGCCCCATGCAGTAGGGCACCACGTACAGGGTGCGGCCTTGCATGCAGCCGTCGAACAGGGCATCGATCCTGGCGTGGGCCTCGGCCGGGGCCATCCAGTGGTTGTTGGGGCCGGCATCCTCGCGTCGCTCGTGGCAGACGAAGGTCAGGTGTTCGACCCGGGCGACGTCATCGGGACTGGAGCGGTGCAGGACGCAGCCCGGATGGGTGTCCTGGTTGAGCGGCAGCAGGGTGCCGTCGGCCATCATGGCCTCCTGCAGCGCGGCCGCTTCGGCATCGCTGCCATCGCACCAGACGATGCGGTCGGGACGGGTCAGCGCCGCGACTTCGTCGACCCATTGCTGCAGGGACGCAAGCCGGGTGCCGGGCGTCGCGTTCGCGCCCTGCTGGGGAACTGCATTCATGTCTCGCGCCTCCGAAGTGCGCTGCTTTCAGGCTGGACACGCAATTCTATCCAGCGCAGCCCACGCCCCCGTGCTGCAGTGCGTCAAAGACAATCCCCATCGCGGGCCGCCGGGCGCGCCACGCCGCTCAGCGGGGGACGAGCGTATCCATCAGGTGTTCGACGTATTCGTCGAACTCCTCCTGCGGCATCCGCGCCTGGTGCAGCTGCAGGTTGAGCTGGAGGAAGCCGACGTAGGCGGCGTAGGTCAGCCGGGCGCGATGCCGGGCGTCGGTGCGGCCCAGTCCGGCCTGGCGGAAGGACGCGGTGAGATAGTCGAGGCGACGCTGCGAGACGCGGTCGATCACCGGCTGCACGGCCGGGTGGTCCGGCGCCTTGAGCAGGGCGCTGTAGACCACGTGCGACTTGAACTCGCGCGCGACCATCTGGAACAGCGCGCGCAGGCGTTCGCGCGGGTCGGACACCGCCTCCAGCTTGCCGAAGACGTCATGCTCCTCATGGGCCTCCCAGCGCTCGAGCGCCGCCTGCAGCAGCGCGTCGCGCGAGGGGAAATGCCAGTAGAAGCTGCCCTTGGTGACGCCCAGCCGGCGGGCCAGTGGCTCGACCGCCACCGCGGCCACGCCCTGTTCGGCGATCAGGTCGAGCGCGGCCTCGGCCCAGTCCTCGGCACTGAGCCGGCTGCGTTCGCTTTTCGCGGCGGTTTTCTTCATTCCCCGGAGTGTATCCATACGCCGGCGTGCGGGACAGTATCGGCCGCCTCGCGGCGTTGACAGTACTTCCTGCAAAATCCATACTGACCCGTATGGCCAGTGAGGCAACCCGCGCCTGGCGCCGGGTGCACACTGGCTCCCACCAGCCGAAGGCGAGCGCAACGCTCGCGGAGACCGTGCCATGAGTATCGTCGTCCCCTTCCTCGTCCTGCTGCTGGTCGGCGCGTTCGCCGCCTACCACCGGATGCGCCTGGCCACCTGGGCGGCGATCACCGCCGCCGGCCTCGCCGCCTGCTGGCTGCTGGGCGCGAACATCACCGCCACCCTGGTCGCGATCGCCATCGCCGCGCTGGTGGCGGTGCCGCTGCTGCTGCCGATGATCCGCAAGCCGCTGGTCACCGCACCCCTGCTGAAGTTCTACCGGAAGATCCTGCCGCCGCTGTCGCAGACCGAGCGCATCGCACTGGAGGCCGGCTCGGTCGGCTTCGAGGGCGAGCTGTTCTCGGGCGCGCCGGACTGGAACGTACTGATGTCGCAGCCGAAGCCCGAACTGTCCGCGGAAGAGCAGGCCTTCCTCGATGGCCCGGTGGAGCAGCTGTGCGCGATGACCGACGACTGGGACATCACCCACGTCCGCGCCGACCTGCCGCCGGAGCTGTGGCAGTTCATGAAGGACCAGCGCTTCTTCGGGATGATCATCCCGAAGGAATACGGCGGCCTCGGCTTCAGCGCGCTTGCGCACCACAAGGTGATCCAGAAGCTCGCCACGATCTCCAGCGTGGTCAGCTCCACCGTGGGCGTACCCAACTCGCTGGGCCCGGGTGAGTTGCTGATGCACTACGGAACCCCGGCGCAGAAGGACCACTACCTGCCGCGCCTGGCCGACGGCCGCGATGTGCCCTGCTTCGCCCTCACCGGTCCGTTCGCCGGCTCCGACGCGACCTCGATCCCCGACTTCGGCATCGTCTGCAAGGGCGAGTGGGACGGCGCCCGGGTGCTGGGCGTCAAGCTCACCTTCGACAAGCGCTACATCACGCTGGCTCCGGTGGCTTCGCTGATCGGCCTGGCGTTCCGCATGTACGACCCGGACGGCCTGCTCGGCGACGTGCGCGACATCGGCATCACCCTTGCCCTGGTGCCACGCGGGGTCGAAGGCATGGACGTCGGCCGCCGCCACTTTCCGCTCAACTCGCCGTTCCAGAACGGACCCGTGCGCGGGCACGAGGTGTTCGTGCCCCTGAGCCAGATCATCGGCGAGGAAAACGGCTTCGGCGAAGGCTGGCGCATGCTCAGCGAGTGCCTGTCGATCGGGCGTTCGATCACCCTGCCTTCCACCGCCAGCGGCGGCGCCAAGTCCGGCGCCATCACCACCGGTGCGTACGCGCGCATTCGCAAGCAGTTCGGCCTGTCGATCGGCCGCTTCGAAGGCGTCGAGGAGGCCCTGGCCCGCATCGGCGGCAAGGCCTATGCGATCAGCGCGCTGTCGCAGGCCACCGCCGCCGCCGTCGACCGTGGCGACGTGCCGGCGGTGCCATCGGCGATCGCCAAGTACCACTGCACCGAGATGGGCCGCGAGGTCGCCAGGGACGTCATGGACGTGATCGGCGGCAAGGGCATCATCCTCGGGCCGCGCAACTTCGCCGGCCGCGCCTGGCAGGCCTCGCCGATCGCGATCACGGTCGAGGGCGCCAACATCATGACCCGCAGCCTGCTGATCTTCGGCCAGGGCGCGATCCTCTGCCATCCGTGGGTGATGAAGGAGATGAAGGCGGCGCAGGACCCCGACGAGCGCGCGGGCCTGGAGGCCTTCGACTCCGCCCTGTTCGGGCACATCCGCTACGCGATCTCCAACGCCGTGCGCTCGATCTGGTTCGCGGTCACCGGCTCGCGCTTCGGCAAGGCGCCGGGCGACGACTACACGAAGCGCTACTTCCGCCGCCTCAACCGCCACTCCGCCAACCTCGCGCTGATGGCCGACGTGTCGATGCTGATGCTGGGCGGCAAGCTGAAGTTCAAGGAATCCCTGTCGGGCCGCCTGGGCGACGTGCTCAGCCACCTGTACATGACCAGCGCCATCCTCAAGCGCTACCACGATGAGGGCGCGCCCGTGGCCGACCGGCCGCTGCTGGCCTGGGCCTACCACGACAGCATCCACCAGATCGAAACCGCGCTTTCCGCGGCCCTGCGGAACTTCCCGATCCGGCCGGTGGGCTGGCTGATGTGGCTGCTGATCTTCCCGCTGGGACGCCGCGCGGAAGCCCCCGGCGATCGCCTCGGCCACCGCGTCGCCGCGCTGCTGATGACGCCCAACGAAGCCCGCGATCGCCTGGCCCAAGGGGTGTTCACCACGCCGGGCGCGAACAACCCGGCGGGCCGGATCAACAGCTACCTGGCCGCGGCCGTTGCCGCCGAGCCGGTGGAGCGCAAGTTCCTCAAGGCGCTGAAGAACAAAGGCATCGAGGCCCTGGACTTCGCCAGCCAGCTTGACGAGGGCGTACGCGAAGGCTGGATCACCGCCGAAGAGCGCACGCAGCTGGAAGAGCTGCGCGTGATGACCCTCGACGCGATCACGGTCGACGACTTCGATACCGAAGAGCTGCGCTCGGCGGGCTACCGCGACCTGCATCGCCCGGACGGGACGCGCGAGGCGGCCTGAGCCGCAGCCATGCATGCCAGGGGGCGCCTGATGGCCTCTGCGCCGAAGCCCGCGCGGCCGTGACCACGCAGACGCTGCTCCTGCTGTGCGCCATCCACAGCCTGGGGTTCGCCCTGTTCCACCTGGCGTTCTGGGCCCTCTTCAAATGGCCGCGGACGCTGGAAGGCACCACGCTGCCCAATCGCGCGATCCTGCAGATCGCCAACGTGCAGCTGGTCTGGGTGTTCCTGCTCGTCGCGGTGCTGTGCCTGCGGCATCCCCGCGAACTGGCCGATACGCCGCTGGGGCACGCGCTGCTGCTCGGCATGTCCGGATTCTGGGCACTGCGCCTGGCCACCCAGTTCGTGTGGCTGCGCGTCAACCATCCGATGGTCCACGGGCTCAACGTGGCGTTCGCAACCGGTGCAGCCCTGTTCGCGCTCGCGGCGCTCACCGGATAGGCCGCGGTCTCCATCGCGGCAGCGTAGGCGCGGCCGGCTTCGACCAGATCACGTCGGCTTGCGCTGTCCATCCACGGGGCCCGCGCCGGGGTCCTGCGGAAGCACGCGCTCCGCGCGCACCACGCGCCATGCGCCGTAGGCCATGCCAAGCGCAACGCCCAGGCCGGCGAGGAACACCATGCCCGAGCCCAGCACCGCCAGCGCCTTGTGCACCCAGACGAAGGCGAGGTCGCCGCCGCGGTAGACCGCGGTATCGATCACCGCCTTGGCCTTGTAGCGCTCCTCGCGCTCCACGCGGGTGTACAGGGTCTCGCGCGCCGGCTTGGCCAGCGAGAACTCGCTGGCACGGGTCACGATCTGCACGATCGCCACCAGCATCGGCAGCGGCGACGCAGACAGCGCCGCGAAGCCGAGCACGATCGCCAGCGCCGGCAGCAGCAGCAGCGGTGCGATGCCGTAGCGCTGCAGCAGGAAGCGCGTCAGCAGCAGCTGGATGGCGATGGTCAGGCCGTTGATCGCCCAGTCGAGCATCGAGTAGAACGCCGCGCGCTCCTCTGCGGTGTCGAAGGCGGCGCGCACGATCGCCGCCTGCTCGTTGTACAGCAGGGTGCCGACGCCGACTCCGAAGAACATCAGCACCGCCAGCGCGCGCAGCAGCGGCCGCTGCCAGACCAGCCTCAGGCCGGCCAGGATCGAGCCGCCCATCGCCCGGCCATCGGCACTCCCGCCGTGGCTGCGCTCGCGCGCCAGGGCCCATGGACGCAGCTTGATGATGCACAGCAGGCACACGGCCAGGAAGCCGGCCGACACCAGCAGCAGGTTGGCGACGCCCACCGGACCGACCAGGAAGCGGGTGATCGCCGGGCCGACCAGCGCACCGATGGTGCCGCCGGCCCCGATGTAACCGTAGAACTGCTTGGCGTTGGCGTTGTCGAACACGTCCGCCATGAAGCTCCAGAACACGGTCACCGCGAACAGGTTGAACACCGCCACCCAGACGAAGAACACCGCACCGCGCCCCGGGATGCCGCTGTCGAACGCCCACCAGAAGCCCAGCAGGCAGGCGATGAACACCAGGTACACCGCGGGCAGGAAGACCCGTCGTGGAAAGCGCGACACCAGCGCGCCATAGAGCGGCTGCAGCAGCACCATCGCGATGAAGGTGGCGGTGAACAGCAGCTGCAGGGTGAACTCGCCGACTTCGATGCCGAAGCGCTCGCCGAGTGCGATCAGTCCGCGCGGGAACACCGCTGCGGCATCGGACGACGCCCCCATCGCATCGCGCACCGGGCGCAGCACGTAGTAGCCGCACAGCAGGCTGAAGAAATACAGCATCGCCCACCACAGCGGCGGCGATGCGACGAGCGCGGCCCGGAAGCGTCCCAGCTGCCTGTCGGCACCCGACTGATCGTTGATCATCGAACCCTTGCCTTGCAGTCGCCGCCGTCGTGGCGGCACGTTATCCGATCGGCGACCGTCGCCGCCACCTTGGCGCGCGCCGGCGCGCCATCAGCCCCGCCTCAGGCCACGGCTTCCAGCCCCGGCGGAAGTGGACAGTGCAGCACGCCGCAGATCGTGCGCAGCAGCTCGGATTCGGCGACCGAGATGCGCCCGTCGTGGCTGGCCGCCGCGGTCACCGCTTCGACCATCACCTGCTTGGCCAGCGGTTCCAGCGCATCGAGCGCGGGCCACACCTCGTCAAGCGCGAGCACGCCGGCGGCCGGCGGCGCGTAGGCCACGTGGTCGCGCGGCAGCACGCGCTGCAGGCCTGCGAGATAGGCGCGCTGCGCGGCCGCGGGGTCGTCGGGGCTGCCGGCCTGCGCCACCACCGCGAGCAGGGTCGCGAACTCCTGGCGCACGCTGCCCGGCTTGCGGCGGCCGAAGCGCGCGTGGCGCCGCGGATCCAGCGACTCCCGCAGCTGCACCTCGAGCAGGCGCGCCATGCAGTACTCGAACAGCGACACCCGTCCGTCGCAGTGGACGACCGCGTGCACGGTATCGAGGAAGGCCTCGAGTTCGGGCCGCGGCCGCCGCCGCAGCACCGGGAACGCGATCGCGGCAAGCGGCAGGCGCTGCATCGGGTGCAGGGCGACCAGGTCGCCGCCGTGCAGCGCCAGCGCCCCCTGGGCCACCCCATCGCCCAGGCGCGCGGCGATCTCGGCCCGCTGGTGCCCGCGGATGGTGGCGTCGCCATCAAGCAGCAGGCCGAGCACCAGCGGCAGCACCGCCTCGCGCGAACGCGCAAGCGTGCGCAGGGCTTCGGGCATGCCGTGGACGATCGCGTCGGCGCGGTGGTAGTCGTCGGCTTCGGGGCTGCCGACCTGGGCGGACACCATGGGCGGGGTGACGTCGAGCAGGCCATCGCGTGCCGGCAGCACGCCGGCATGCGCGTCCAGGCCCATCATCCGGTCTTCCTGCAGGCCCGACGGCGGCGCCAGCGCCCACTGGCTGCGCATGCGCTCGAGCTGCTCGCCGCGGAAGCCCGGCTCCAGCGCCTGGATGCGTTCGAGGATCGGCGGGTGGGTCGCGAACAGGCCGCTGAAACCGACGCCGTCGCCGAACAGCATGTGGCTCGCCTCCTCGGCATCGGCCTTGTCGCTCAGGCGCGCGCCGTCGGGCAGGCCGGCGATCTTCTTCAGCGCGCCGGCCAGGCCCGCGGTCTGGCGCGTGAACTGCACCGCCGAGGCATCGGCCAGGCGCTCGCGCGAGCGGCTGACACTGGCCTTGATCATCCTTGCGAAGAACATGCCGATGCTGCCGACCGCCAGCGCGACCAGCGCCGCCACCATCACCGCCGCGGCGTTGCGGCTGCGACCACCGCCCAGGTACAGCACCTTGCGCCCGATCAGGCTGATCATGAGGATGCCGAACAGCACGCCCATCAGGCGGATGTTCAGGCGCATGTCGCCGTTGAGGACGTGGCTGAACTCGTGCGCGATCACGCCCTGCAGCTCGTCGCGGTTGAGGCGGTCCAGCGCGCCACGCGTCACCGCGACCGCCGCGTCGCTGGTCGAGTAGCCGGCGGCGAAGGCGTTGATCGCGGCCTCGTTCTCGAGCACGTAGAGGCTCGGCACCGGCACGCCCGAGGCGATCGAGATCTCCTCGACCACGTTGCGCAGCCGGCGCAGCGAGGGATCGGTCGAGTCCTGCGGAACCGGCGTACCGCCCAACTGCAGTGCCACGACGTCACCGCCGCCGCGCAGCGAGGCCAGCCGGTACATCGAGCCCAGCCCGATCACCGCCAGCGTGGCCAGGGTGGTGAACGCGAGCACGCCCCAGTCGGGACCCACCACGAACGCAACCGCGACGTCGATCGCCAGCACGATGCCAAGCACCGCCATCGCGAACAGGACGAACAGGCGCGTGCTGCTGCGGCGGGCCTGCGCCTGCTGCTCGAAGAAGTTCATCGCGCGCTAGAACTGGACCTTCGGCGCCTCGCGGACCTCGGCCTTGTCGGCCGGGATCTCCAGCAGCGCCGCGGCATCGAAATTGAACATGCCGGCGAGGATGTTGGACGGGAACACTTCGCGCTTGATGTTGTAGGCCATCACCGAGTCGTTGTAGGCCTGGCGCGCGAAGGCGACGCGGTTCTCGGTGGAGGTCAGCTCTTCGGTGAGCTGCATCATGTTCTGGTTGGCCTTGAGGTCCGGATAGGCCTCGGCAACCATCATCAGCCGCCCGAGGGCGCCGTTGAGCAGGCCCTGCGACTGGCCGAGCTCGGCCATCGCCGCAGCATCGCCCGGATTGGCCTTGGCGGCCGACAGTCCCGACATCGCGGCGCTGCGCGCGGCGATGACCGCCTCCAGCGTCTCGCGCTCGTGCGTGAGGTAGCCCTTGGCGGTCTCAACCAGGTTCGGGATCAGGTCAAAGCGGCGCTGCAGCTGCACGTCGATCTGCGCGAAAGCGTTCTTGAATGCGTTGCGGGCGGTGACGAGGCCGTTGTAGATGCCGACGCCCCACATCAACGCAACCACGACCACGGCGGCAATTACGAGCAGGATCAGTAGGCTGGACATCAAAGCTCCCCTTGTTCATGCAAATGCGGAACCGGGGGCATATGATCACCCCGCAGTCGCAGCATACGCAGGGAAAACGCCCGATGAAAGACGCAGCGCGAACGCCTCGCCGCCTTCTCCTTGCTGCCGGCCTGTTTGCATGCCTGACCCCGATAGCGGCCGGGACGGCGGCACAGGCGGAGCTCCAGTGGCAACTGCCGGCCGATGCGCTGGCCGCGCCAGCCACGCATTCGACACCCGTGACCGGCGGCAGTTCGCCGCTGCTGCCGCCTGGCACCGCATCCATGCCGCTGGCCAGCGGCTTCGACGCCGCACGCTTCGAGGCGATGGCGCAGGCGGTGGTCGCCAACCAGCGCGTGCCCGGCCTGGCGATGGCCATCGTCCACAAGGGCGAAGTGATCAGCGCGCGCGGCTATGGCATCACCGACGTCAGCGCCGCCGAGCCGGTTGACGCGCACACCGTCTTCCGCCTGGCCTCCCTGTCCAAGCCCTTCGCGGGCACGGTGACCGGCCTGCTGGTCGCCGAAGGTTCGCTGCGCTGGGACAGCAACGTCGCCGACTTCATGCCGGCGCTGCGCTTCTCCCGGCCCGATGCCGCCGGCAAGCTGACCGTCGCCGACGTGCTCAGCCACCGCGTGGGACTGGGCCGCAACACTTACGATCGCGACATCGAGCGCAACGCGGACTATCGCAACCTGGTGCAGCGGTTGGCCGACGCACCCATGACCTGCGGCGTCGGCGAGTGCTACAGCTACCAGAACGTCGCCTTCAGCCTGGTCGGCGACGTGGTGTTCGCGGCTACCGGCCAGTTCTTCAGCGAGGCCGTGACCGGCCGCATCTTCAAGCCGCTGGGCATGGACGACGCGAGCTACGGACTCGATGGCATCCAGGCCAGTCCGCGCTGGGCAAAGCCGCACGTGCGCGCCGGCGGCGGCTGGCGTTCGCTCACGCCCAAGCCCACCTACTACCGGATCGCGCCGGCGGCAGGCGTCAACGCCAGCATCAGCGACATGGCGCAATGGCTGATCGCGCAGTCCGGGCGGCGCCCCGACGTGCTCCCGCCCCCGCTGCTGGCCACCCTGCAGCAACCCCTGGTGTCGACGCCGCGCGAGATGCGCAGCTCGGGCTGGCGGCGCGAACGCCTCAATGACGCCGGCTACGCGCTCGGCTGGCGCGTTTACGACTATGCCGGGCACCGCGTCGTCTTCCACGCCGGCGCGGTCCAGGGCTATCGCGGCCTGATGGCACTGATGCCCGAGCGGGACCTGGGCGTGGTGGTTCTGTGGAACGGCGAGAGCAGCCTGCCCACTGGCCTGCTGCCGACGATCCTCGACAGCGCGATCGGCCTGGGTCCACAGCGTTGGCTGGACGTCGACCTCGAGGAAGTGGACGAATTGCAGCTGGCCGATGCCGCGGCACACGACCGTGCCACGACTACCGTGGGCCGCGCGTCCGCGTCGGATTCCAGGGGCAGCGGCGGCTCCGCCACGTCCGCCGCAAAGCCGGACTGACCTTGCGCACATGAAAAAACCCCTCCCCCGCCTGGGCTGCGGGGAGAGGGGTCATGTCGACGGCAATCGGGGACTGGTCAGATCAGCGGCAGGGGCGCCGTGGGGATCGAAACGGCCGGTGCCTTCGCCTTGCGCGGCGCACGCTTCGCCGCCTTCTTGGCGGTCTTTTTGGTCGCAGCCTTGCGGACGGTCTTCTTCGCCGCCTTCTTTGCAGGAGCCTTCTTTGCAGGAGCCTTCTTCGCAGCGGCCTTCTTCGCGGCGGTCTTCTTCACCGCTTTCCCGGTCGCCTTCTTCGCAGTCTTCCTGGTGGCCTTCTTGGCTGCCTTCTTGGCCGGGCTCTTCCTGGCAACCTTCTTCGCTGCCTTCTTGGCCGTCTTCTTCGCAGCCTTCTTGGCGGTCTTGCGGGTGGCCTTCTTTACCGCCTTCTTCGCGGTCTTCTTGGTGGCCTTCTTCGCGGTCTTCTTTGCGACCTTCTTCACCGCCTTCTTGGTCGCCTTCTTCGCGGTCTTGCGGGTGGCCTTCTTCGCCACGGCCTTCTTCACGGCCTTCTTGGCGACCTTCTTTGCAACCTTCTTCTTGGCGACCTTCTTGGCGACCTTCTTGGTGGCCTTCTTCGCGACCTTGCGCGGTGCCGCCTTGCGCACTGCCTTCTTGGCGGTCTTCTTGGCCGCCTTCTTGGCGACCTTCTTCTTTGCGACTTTCTTAGTGGCCATGTGATGGCTCTCCTCGTCAGTGGAACTTGCAGGTACTACTGCCCAGTACGAAACACACCGCGGGTATCGGACCCACGGCCAACCGACGACGCGCAGCGCGCGTCGCTCCGGATCCGGTGCTGCCTGGCACGAAAAAACCCGCTGCGCATCGCGCCGCGGGTTGCATGCATGCATGGGCCTGGAGTTTTCGCGAAGAAGACAACGCCTGAGTCCACCATTACGACCATCCGGGCGGAGGACTGAGTTGTGTCACGCGTTGTTGTCCGGGTCGCACTCACTCTCTTCTGTGACCATCGTGTTGTTGTGCCGAAACCTAATCACGCTTTTTTTTCCTGTCAACACCCGTCGTCGCCCGAAGGCCGGCGTGCAAGCGTCCAGGTCGCCAGCCTTCGCGTTGCAAGCGATCGATGCCGCCGCGGCAAGCCCGGGGCCGGCGTTCGACAGACTTCGAGATGCACGCGCAAAAGCACTTGTTTTAAGCGGTATCAGAACGTCGCGACCGGAACCGTCAACGCACGCGGCGCAACACGGGGCATGCGTCGACGCGATGCCGGCAACCGGTTCGACGGTGTGCAGGTCTTGTGTACGCGCACGACGCGAAGACGCCGTTGGTGGCGCGGCAATGACCGTTTTGCGCGGAAGTGCGCGAGTCTTTGGCAGCCATTTCAAGCTCCCGAAAACAGGAACGCCGGGCAATGCCCGGCGTTCCACGAGACGATGCCGCGCATCCGCGCAGCGACGCATGCGTCAGTCGTCGCCCTCGATCAGGGCGGCGTAATCGTCCGGTGCAAGCAGCTCGTCGATCTGGCCCGGCTCGCTCGCCTCGATCACGAACAGCCAACCTTCGCCGAAGGCGTCTTCGTTGATCGTCTCCGGCGTATCGGCCAGCGCGGAGTTGACCTCGACGATCGTGCCGGACACCGGTGCGTAGATGTCGGACGCCGCCTTGACCGACTCCAGGACGGCGCAGCCGACGCCTGCCTGGACGCTGTCACCAACGCCGGGCAGGTCAACGTAGACCAGGTCGCCCAACAGGCCCTGGGCATGGTCGGAGATGCCGACGGTAACCTTGCCGTCACCTTCGACGCGGGCCCACTCGTGGGACTTCATGAATTTCAGATCGCCGGGGATATCGCTCATTGCTGGTACTCCGGAAACAGCGTGGCTGGGGTGGACGGCTAGTGTAGCGAAGCGCCCGGGGTGGAAATCAAATGCCCTCGCGGGCCTTGCCGTCGCGCACGAACGGGTAGGCGACCACGCGCACGGGAACCTCGCGGCCGCGGATGTCGACGCGCACGTCGCCCGCCTCGCCGGCGGGGATCCTGGCCAGGGCGATCGACTTGCCGAGCGTCGGTGCAAAGGTGCCCGAGAGAATCTCGCCTTCGCCGCTCGCGGCGAGCACCTTCTGGCCGTGGCGCAGCACGCCCTTCTCGTCCATCACCAGGCCGACGACCTGGCGCGCGTCGCCACGGTCGCGCTGGGCCTCGAGCACGGCACGACCGTTGAAGTCGCGACCCTCGTCCAGCGCCACGGTCCAGCCGAGGCCGGCTTCGTACGGCGTGACCGACTCGTCCATGTCCTGGCCGTACAGCGGCAGCCCGGCCTCCAGGCGCAGGGTGTCGCGCGAACCCAGGCCCGCGGGCCGCACGCCCGCGGCGACCAGCGCATCCCAGAACGCCACGGCGTGCTCCTGCGGCAACGCGACCTCGAAGCCGTCCTCGCCCGTGTAGCCGGTGCGCGCGATGAACAGCGGCGCGCCGTCGACCGAACGGACGTCGCGGCTGGCGAACTTGCCGAGCTTGCCTGCAGCGGCACGATCGTCCCCGTGCACCAGGCCGAGCACCTTGTCGCGCGCCTGCGGGCCCTGCACGGCGATGATCGCAAGGTCGTCGCGCACCCGGACCTCGACGCCGAAGGCTTCGGCCTGGGCGTTGATCCACGCCAGGTCCTTGTCGCGGGTCGCGGCATTGACCACCAGCCGATGAAAGTCCTCGCCAAGGTGGTAGATGATCAGGTCGTCGATCACCCCGCCCTGGTCGTCGAGCATGCAGGTGTAGAGCGCCTTGCCCTGGACCTTGAGCTTGTCGACCGAGTTGGCGACCAGCTTGCGCAGGAAGTCGCGCACGCGCGCGCCGTGCAGGTCGACCACGGTCATGTGCGAGACGTCGAACATGCCGGCATCGCGGCGCACCGCGTGGTGCTCCTCGATCTGCGAACCATAGTTGAGCGGCATGTCCCAGCCGCCGAAGTCCACCATCTTCGCGCCGAGTGCGCGATGGGAATCGTTGAGGATCGTCTTGCGGGTCATGGACGGCTGGCTCCTGGAGGACGGGCCGCCATTATCGCCGAGCCGGGGTATGGGAGCAGCTGCGCGTTGGCGACGTGCGCGCTACTTGGTCAGGATCAGCTTGTCGTTGCGCGTATGGCGGAGGCGATAGACCTCGTTGCCATGGCGGATGAGCACCTCGCGCTGGCCATGCAGCAGCACGGCGCTGTCCATCTCTTCCTGATGGGCACACTGCGTCGGCGGCGCCTCGCAGGACGGCGCGTCGGTGGCGCCGTCGAAGCTGGACGGGTGGGTAAGGGAGGCAAGCATCGAATGCTCCTCATCGAGGGGAGCACCCAATGCTAATGATTCTCATTTGCCTGTCAACAGGGGGTTTCAGTCATCCGTCGCGGCTTCGATCCGCCGCCATGCGCCCTCTTCCAGCCGCGCCTCCAGGTCCAGCGCCTCGAGGTTTTCCAGCAGTTGCGCCACGCGGCTTGCCCCCAGGATGACCGTGGACACGTGCGGATTGCGCAGGCACCAGGCGATGGCCAGCGCCGAGGGCCGCGCGCCAAGCTCGGTGGCCAGCGCGGTGAAGCACCGTGCCCGCTCGAGACGTTTCTCGCCGGCCTCGCCGATCACCAGGTCATGCAGCCAGCCTTCCTGCGCCAGCCGCGACCCCTCGGGCACGCCGCCGTCGTACTTGCCGGTCAGCAGCCCCGAGGCCAGCGGCGACCACACCGTCGTGCCCATGCCCAGCTCGGCGTAGAGCGGCGCGTATTCCAGCTCCACGCGCCGGCGGTGCAGCAGGTTGTACTGCGGCTGCTCCATGGTCGGCGGCTGCAGGTGGTTGGCGCGCGCCGCCGCATGCGCTTCGCGGACCAGCGCCGCCGGCCATTCCGACGTGCCCCAATACATGACCTTGCCCTGGCGTACGAGCGTGTCCATCGCCGCCACCGTTTCCAGCACCGGCACGTCGGGATCGGGGCGATGGCAGAAGTACAGGTCGAGGTAGTCCACGCGCAGCCGCTTCAACGCGCCGTGGCAGGCGTCGTGCACGTGCTTGCGCGACAGGCCCTTCTGCATCGGCCGCGGATCGGCGACCGAGCCGAACATCACCTTGCTCGACACCGCGAAACCGTCGCGCGGCAGGCGCAGGTCGACGATCACGTCGCCCATTACCCGCTCGGCCTCACCGTGGGCGTAGCCCTCGGCGTTGTCGAAAAAATTGATGCCATGGTCCCAGGCGGCGGCCAGCAGGTTGCGCGCCTCGCCGCGCGCGACCCCCTTGCCGAACGTCGTCCAGGCGCCGAAGGACAGCGCCGACAGCGCCAGTCCGGAGGCGCCAAGCCTGCGATATTCCATCGCTTGTCACTCCATTTGCCTGCCCGGGAACGCAGTCTACGCGCGCCGCCGCGCTATCCTCACCCCGCAGGCAAGGGGACACGGCACGATGCACGCCAACGAAGGCAGGTTCGGCGACATGCTGCGGCAGCTGATGGCGCCGCCCGACGAAGTCATGCGCGACCTGGCCGCGAGCGGCGAACGCCTGGTCGCGCGCATCCGCCTGCTGCTGACCGTGCTCGCGCTGCCGCTGCCACTGCTCGCCGCGGCGTCGGGCTCGGGCATGGGCCGGATCCTCTTCTACCTGGGCGCGGTGGTGCTCGCCAGCGCGGTGTCGCTGCTGTGGCTGGTGCTCGCGCGCATGCACCGTCCGTGGCTGCCGTTCGCGACCGCGGCCTGGGACGTCACCCTGGTCACCACGGTGCTCGCGATGCTGGCGGCCAGGGAGGCTGCGACCGGGATCCACGACGTGGGCGCCTGGTCGTTCTACCTGGTGGCGATCGGCCTGACCGCCCTGCGTGCCGACGGCCGCGTGGCCCTGCTCGCCGGCGGACTCGCCCTGCTGCAGTACGCGGCGCTGGCAGCGGTGCTGTCCATGCGCGCCTCGGCGGGCGACGGCCTGGTGCCACCGGACGCCGGCGCCGCCGCGCCGGGTGCGCACGCGCTGCGCCTGCTTTTGGTGGTGGTCGCCAGCGGCACGGCCGTCGCGATCGTCCGTCGCATGCAGTCGCTGGTCGAGCTGTCGGGACACGACAGCCTGACCGGCCTGCCCAACCGCTCGTGGCTGCTGCAGCGGATGCCGCACGTCTTCGCCACTGCGCGCAATTCCAGCGCCTCGCTCACCCTGGTGCTGCTCGACATCGACCGCTTCAAGCGCGTCAACGACGAGGCCGGCCCGCAGGCCGGAGACAGGGCCCTGCGCCACATCGCCTCGACGATGAGCGAGATGCTTGCCGACAACGAATCCCTGGCCCGGATCGGCGGCCAGGAGTTCGTGATGGTGCTGCACTGCCCCGTCGGCAGCGCGTGGGAGCGCCTGGACCGCCTGCGCCGCACCCTGGCCGAGCGCCCGTTCCTGCCCGAGCGTGGCCAGGACGCCTTCGCGTTCACCTTCAGCGCCGGCCTTGCCGCCTGGCCGCAGGATGGCGCCAGCACCTCGGGCCTGCTCGGCTGCGCCGACCGCCGGCTCAAGTCCGCCAAGGCCCCCGGCGGCAACCGGATCGTCGCCCGCGATCCCTGAGTTCCGGTTGCCCGGCTCCCCGGCCTGCACTACGCTGCCCCGTCGCCGCGCGCTCGCGGCCGTAGCATGGGGATCGGGATCACGATGGAAGTGTTGACGCGGATTGGCTTCGGCCTGTTTGGCCTGGCCGTGCTCATCGGGATCACCTGGCTGTTCTCCAACAACAAGGGACGCGTCGACTGGAAGCTGGTCGGCACCGGCGTCACCCTGCAGATCGCATTCGCGGCCCTGGTGCTGCTGGTGCCCGGCGGGCGCGAGGTCTTCGACTGGTTGGGCCAGCTGTTCGTGCAGGTGCTGGCCTTCGTCAACGCCGGCTCCGAATTCATCTTCGGCAGCCTGATGGACGTGCAGACCTACGGCTTCATCTTCGCCTTCCAGGTGCTGCCGACGATCATCTTCTTCGCCTCGCTGATGGCCGTGCTCTACCACCTGGGCGCGATGCAGTTCATCGTCCGCGTGATGGCGCTGGCGATCACCAAGGTGATGCGCGTGTCCGGCGCCGAGACCACCAGCGTCTGCGCCAGCGTCTTCATCGGCCAGACCGAGGCGCCGCTGACGGTGCGCCCCTACATCTCGCGCATGACCGAGTCCGAGCTGATCACGATGATGATCGGCGGCATGGCCCACATCGCCGGTGGCGTGCTCGCGGCCTACGTCGGCATGCTCGGTGCCGGCGACCCGGCGCAGCAGGCGTACTACGCCAAGCACCTGCTCGCAGCCTCGATCATGGCCGCGCCGGCGACGCTTGTGATCGCCAAGATCCTGATCCCCGAGACCGGCGAGCCGCTGACCCGCGGCACGGTGAAGATGGAGGTCGAGAAGACCACCAGCAACCTGATCGACGCCGCTGCGGCCGGCGCCGGCGACGGCCTGAAGCTGGCGCTCAACATCGGCGCGATGCTGCTGGCCTTCATCGCCCTGATCGCGATGATCAATGCGCCGCTGACCTGGCTGGGCGACGTGACCGGCCTGGCGGCCGCGATCGGCAAGCCCACGGATCTCTCGACGATCTTCGGCTACGTGCTGGCACCGGTGGCGTGGCTGATCGGCGTGCCCTGGACCGATGCCGGCACCGTCGGTTCGCTGATCGGCCAGAAGGTGGTGATCAACGAGTTCGTGGCCTACCTGCAGCTGGCCGACATCGTGAACGGCCGCGTGGAGGGCGTGAGCCTGGGCGACGAAGGCCGGCTGATCGCCACCTACGCGCTGTGCGGCTTCGCCAACTTCAGCTCGATCGCGATCCAGATCGGTGGCATCGGCGGGCTCGCGCCCGACCGCCGCCAGGACCTGGCGCGCTTCGGCCTGCGCGCGGTGCTTGGCGGCACCGTCGCCACGCTGATGACCGCGACCATCGCCGGCGTGCTGACGCACATCGGCGCCTGAGCGGGGCAGGACCGTGTCTCGCGTCGTCGTCGTCGGCTCGTTCAACGTCGACCACGTCTGGCACTGCGCGGAGCTGCCGCTGGCAGGCGCAACGCTCGCGGGCGAGTACGCGACCGGCGCCGGCGGCAAGGGCTTCAACCAGGCGGTGGCCGCGGCACGCGCCGGCGCCGACACCGCCTTTGTCTGCGCCCTGGGCGACGACGATGGTGGCCGCCTGGCGCGCCGGCTGGCCGCCGCCCACGGCATCGACCTGCGCGCCCGGGACAGCGAGGCAGCAACCGGCACCGCGGGCATCTTCGTCGATGCCGGCGGCCGCAACAGCATCGTCATCGGCCCGGGTGCGAACGCCACGCTGACGCCCGGATTCGTCGCTGCGCAGGGCGAGGCGATCGCCGCCGCGGACGTGGTGCTGGCACAGATCGAATCGCCGGTCGAGGCCATCGTCGAGGCGCTGCGCCTTGCGCGCGCCAGCGGCGCCCACACCATCCTCAACCCGGCGCCTGCCAATGCCGCCTGCAGCCGCGAGCTGCTGGCCGTGGCCGAACTGCTCACTCCGAACGAAACCGAGTTCGCCGCCCTGCTGGCACGGCACTGCGGCGGCGGCGTCGATCCGGCACGCCTTGCCGCGATGGATGGCGAACGCCTGCACCGCCAATGCCGGACCCTGCTGCCGCGCGGCACCGTGGTGCTGACGCTCGGCGCCGCCGGCTGCTTCGTCTCGCATCGCGAGGACAGCCTGCGCGGCGACGCCCTGCCCCATTACCGCTGCCCGGCGGCCAAGGTGCGGGTGGTCGACACCACGGGCGCCGGCGATGCATTCAACGGCGCGCTGGCGGCGTCGCTGGCACTGGCGCCGGCACGGCCTTTCGCCGGCCATGTCACCTTCGCCACGCGCTACGCCGCGCTGTCGACCGAGCGCCCGGGCGCGGCCGACTCGATGCCGTCTGCAGGCGACGTCGCCGCCCGCTTCCCGGACTGATCCAGGCCTGGACGCCCGGCCGCTCCCGTATCCACGCATTCTGTTTCATCGCAGGCTCATCCCCGCTGCGGCAGCGTGCCTGCGGAGCCCAACGGAGACCGCCCGATGAAGACCGCCCTGCTCGCCGCCACCGTGGTGCTGCTTTCAGCCTGCGCCAACAACAGCGCGCCCGCGCCGGCAGATCCACCAGCGACGTCGACGCCTGCGCAGGCAAGCCCTGATCGCCCCATGCCGGAGCCGACGCCGGAGGAGCGTGCGCGGCCCCTGCAGGAGCCCACCGAGCTGCCGCCGGCGACCGGATGGGACGCCGCGGTCCTGCCTGCGCACCGGGCGATGGTCGACGATGCGCTGGCCCGTGCCCGGAGCGCGGCCTCCGGCGCCGACGAGGCGTCACGCGAGGCGCGTGCCCTGCTCGCGCGCGCGCAGGATCCGCTCCCACCGGGCGACATCGACGGCAACTGGCGCGTGCGCTCCATCCAGATCAGCGACGGCAGGGGCTACGGCTATCCATTCTTCGACGCCCGCATCAGCAGCGCCGGCACGGGCCACCGCTTCGCCAAGACCAGCGGCTCCCAGCGCCGCAGCGGGCGCCTGTACCCGATGGACGGGCCGGGCCTGGCGTTCCTCGGCGCGCGCACGGTCAACGAGGAGGCGCCACGCACATACACGCGGATCGCACGGCCCGATGCCTCGCTGCCCGGCGAGCACGACAGCGCCGGCCTGCTGCTCCGGATCGGGCCACGGGAGCTGCTGATGGTGCTCGACGCCGACGGCAACGGCTTCGAGCTCTATCACCTCGAACGCTGACCCGGCATCGCCTGCGGCCGGCACGCCGGCCGCGATCGGCGACAATAACGTCATGCGCATCGGTCCCCACATCATTGCCCCCGACGTGGTCCTCGCGCCCATGGCCGGGGTCACCGACAAGCCGTTCCGGCTGCTGTGCAAGCGGTTGGGCGCCGGGCTCGCGATGTCGGAGATGACCATTTCCGACCGGCGGTTCTGGGGAACGGAAAAATCGCTGCGGCGCATGGACCATGCCGGCGAGCCCGATCCGGTCGGCGTGCAGATCGCGGGCACCGAGCCGGAGCAGCTGGCCGACGCCGCGCGCTACAACGTCGACCATGGCGCCCGCATCATCGACATCAACATGGGCTGCCCGGCGAAGAAGGTCTGCAACGCCTGGGCCGGCTCCGCGCTGATGCGCGACGAGGCGCTGGTGGCGCGCATCCTTTCGGCGGTGGTCGCGGCGGTGGACGTGCCGGTGACTCTGAAGATCCGCACCGGCTGGGCCGCGGACCAGCGCAACGCGGTGGCGATCGCGCGCGTCGCCGAGGACTGCGGCGTCGCGGCGCTCGCGGTGCACGGCCGCACCCGGGACCAGCACTACACCGGCAACGCCGAGTACGACACCATCGCCGAGGTCAAGTCACTGCTGCGCATCCCAGTCATCGCCAACGGTGACATCGACTCGCCCGACAAGGCCGCCGCCGTGCTGGAACACACCGGCGCAGACGCCGTGATGGTGGGTCGCGCAGCGCAGGGACGGCCCTGGATCTTCCGCGAGATCGCGCACTTCCTCGCCACCGGCGAACGCCTGCCGCCGCCCCGCCTGCACGAGGTGCGCGACATCCTGCTCGGCCACCTGGAAGCACTGCACGCGTTCTACGGCGAACAGTCCGGCGTTCGCATAGCGCGCAAGCACCTGGGCTGGTACGCGAAGGACCGCCCGGAGAACGCCGCCTTCCGCGCCGTGGTCAACCGCGCCGAAACCGCGCGCGCGCAGATCGACCTGACCCGGGACTATTTCGACGCGCTGGCCGCAGGCGTGGCGCCGGGCCTCGAAGCGGCCGCCTGACCCGCGGCGCCGCTTCATCGGCGGTTGCCGCTGGCAGGCCACCGCGGAACTGGGCCGGCAGCGCAGCGCGTGCAAAGACTGGAAGCGCTACATCCGGGTGCAGGCCGCCGCGGCGTTCTGACCACCGGCCGGTTCGTTCCAGATCCGCTGCCAGGTCGCGTCCCAGGTGGCACCGAGGTCGCGCTCGACCCGCAGCTGCCGCGGCGGGATCGCCTGCCAGCCACTGCCGCGGCGGGCGACGGCAAAATCGAAGAAGTAGTCCGGCTCGCTGCCCATGCGCAGATCGGCCAGCAGCAGTTCGCCATCGACTTCGCGGACGCCCATGAAGCCGTGGTTGAACCAGGCCAGCCGGGCGACGGCAGGGATGTCCGCGGCCTGCGCCAGCGCGGCGTGGTCTGACCGACAGGCCTGGAAGCGCATCTGCCCCTTGTCGGCAACCAGCGAATGGAAGCCTTCGACATATCCATCGGGCGTCATCGCCACCACCCGCCACAGGAGCGTGTTGAACGGCATCGGCACCGACAGGCGCGGAGCATCGGCGAGGCCGACGGTGGCGAGCGCGCGCTCGGCCTCGTGCTCGACCATGGCCTTGGCCGCCATCGACCAGCCGAGGTAGGCGGTGCTCAGCAGCAGACCCGCGGCAAGCGCGCGCTGGGCGGCGACGCGTTCACGCAAGAAAAACGCCGCGATGCAGGCCAGCAGCAGCCAGATCGTGTACAGCGGATCGATGATGAACATGCTCGACCACATCACCGGTGGCAGCGGCAGCGGCCACAGCAGCTGGGTGCCATAGACGGTGAAGGCATCGAGCAGCGGATGGGTCAGCAGGACCAGCTGGATCGCCCAGAACCATCGTCGCGGCGCGTCCGCCACGCGTCCGCCGCGGCGGCGGAAGAACGCCCAGATCAACCAGCCCAGCAAGGGCAGCACGAACAGCGAATGGCTGGCGCCCCGGTGCAGGGTCATCAGCGCCACCGGGTCGTCGGTGAGCAACAGGAGCGGCAGCGAATCGAGGTCGGGCAGGGTGCCGAGCACGGCGCCGGCGAGCAGCGCGGCGCGACGGTGGGCGGCGGGTGCGATGGCCGCGGCAACGGCGCCGCCAAGGACAATCTGGGTCAGGGAATCCATCGACGAATGGTAGCCCGTGGCATGGCGCGACAAGGCGCGGCAGGCGCAGCGTGAACCGGGACGCCAGCGCGCCCGGACCGCGCCTTTACGTCCGGATCATTGCCAGCCTGCAGAATGCACATGGCTCCACGCCCGTGTATCATGCCCGCCCATCCTTTCATCCGCATCAAGGGATATAAGTCGCGATGACCAGCCCGTCCTTTCTGTTCACTTCCGAATCGGTCTCCGAAGGCCATCCCGACAAGATCGCCGACCAGATCTCGGACGCCGTGCTCGACGCCATCCTGACCCAGGACAAGGCTGCCCGCGTGGCCTGCGAAACCATGGTCAAGACCGGCGTCGCGATCGTGGCCGGCGAGATCACCACCAGCGCGTGGATCGATCTCGAGGCCCTGACACGCAAGGTGATCCTGGACATCGGCTACAACTCCTCGGACGTCGGTTTCGACGGCGCCACCTGCGGCGTGCTGAACCTGATCGGCAAGCAGTCGCCGCACATCGCGCAGGGCGTGGACCGCAAGAAGCCCGAGGAAATGGGCGCCGGCGACCAGGGCCTGATGTTCGGCTATGCCACCAACGAGACTTCGAGCTTCATGCCCGCGGCGATCCACCTGTCGCATCGGCTGGTCGAGCAGCAGGCCAAGGTGCGCAAGAAGAGGAAGTCGCCGCTGCCCTGGCTGCGCCCGGACGCCAAGAGCCAGGTCACCCTGCGCTATGACGACGGCGTGGCCACCGCCATCGACGCCGTGGTGCTGTCCACCCAGCACGCGCCGGGCATCAGGCAGAAGGACCTGATCGAAGCCGTGCGCGAAGAAATCCTCAAGCCCGTGCTGCCTGCCAAGTGGCTGCACAAGGGCACCAAGTACCACATCAACCCGACCGGCAAGTTCGAGATCGGCGGCCCGGTGGGCGATTGCGGCCTCACCGGCCGCAAGATCATCGTCGACACCTACGGCGGCTGGGCGCGCCACGGCGGTGGTGCGTTCTCGGGCAAGGATCCGTCGAAGGTCGACCGTTCGGCCGCCTACGCCGCGCGCTACGTCGCCAAGAACGTGGTGGCCGCGGGCCTTGCCGACCGCTGCGAGGTGCAGCTGAGCTACGCGATCGGCGTCGCCGAGCCGACTTCGATCTCGGTGACCACCTTCGGCACCGGCAAGGTCGGCGACGACGTGATCGAGAAGCTGATCCGCCGCCATTTCGACCTGCGCCCCTACGGCATCATCAAGATGCTGGACCTGGTGCACCCGATCTACCAGCGCACCGCAAGCTACGGCCACTTCGGCCGCAAGCCGCAGGACGTCAGCTATGTGGACGCCGCCGGCAAGACGCACACCGCCACCGCCTTCTCCTGGGAGAAGACGGACAAGGCCGAAGAGCTGCGCAAGGCCGCGAAGCTCTGAGGACCGGGGGCTGCGGACCGCAGCCCCTCCCCGCGTTTTTTGCAGGAGCAGCCATAGCTGCGATCGCTACCGGTCACGGGGCGCAGGTCGCAGCTATAGCTGCTCCTACAGGTTTTATTGGCGCTCAGGCCGGCACGGACGGCGGCGCGTGCGCCTGCGCGCTGGCCACTTCGCGCTCGGCCTGGGTGAAGCCGTACTCGGGTACGACCTGGCCTGCCGGATCGGATACCGCATCCCATTCGGCGATCAGGCGCTCACCGGCATCGTCGCCGGCACCCATGTACCGGCCTTCGGTGAGAGTCACGTACGCGCGCGCGAAATGCCCGCCGCCGGCGCAGACGATCGCACGCGTCGGAGCGCCTTCCACCACCAGCGGCAGCAGCGCCGGACTGACCAGCGCCGGATCCAGCGCCGCCAGCTGCTCCTCCGGCAGGATGCCTTCCATCATCCGCGTGGCCGCCGTCGGCGCCAGGCAGTTGACCCGGATGTCGTACTTGGCGCCCTCGATGGCCAGGGTCTGCATCAGCCCGACCAGCGCCATCTTCGCCGCGCCGTAGTTGGCCTGGCCGAAATTGCCCCACAGCCCCGACGAGGACGTGGTCATCACGATGCGCCCATGGCCCTGCGCGCGCATCGTTTCCCACACCGCCTTGGTACAGATCGCCGCGCCCGTCAGGTGCACGTCGACGACCTGGCGGAAGGCCTCCAGCTCCATCTTGCCGAAGCTCTTGTCGCGGAGGATGCCGGCGTTGTTGACCAGGATGTCGATGCGCCCCCACGTCTCGAGCGCGTGCGCGACCATCGCCGCGACCGCGGCTTCGTCGGTAACCGAACCGGCCGCGACAAGGGCTTCGCCGCCGGCAGCGCGGATCTCCGCGGCCACGGCCTCGGCCTGCCCGCTCCCGATGTCGTTGACCACGACGCGCGCGCCCTTGCGCGCAAGGTAAAGGGCGTGCTGGCGGCCAAGTCCACCGCCCGCACCCGTGACAATTGCAATACGCCCACTCAACGGCATGGCCGTCCTCCCGTCAGTTGAAGATGGATGGACGCCTGCCGGCCCAGCCTGCATCGTCGCCTCCGTCGTTTCGGCCTTACCTCGGCCCTGCGTCCTTGACGTGCGTTTCCAGCCATTCGTCCGTTTCCGCCAGCATGTGCAGGATCGACTCCCGCGCGCGGTAGCCATGCGACTCGTTGGGCAGCATCACCAGGCGAGCGGTGCCGCCCAGGCCCTTGATCGCCGCGTACATGCGTTCGCTCTGCATCGGGAAAGTGCCGGAATTGTTGTCCTGTTCGCCGTGGATGATCAGCATCGGCTCGTTGATGCTGTCGGCGTGGTTGAACGGCGACATCGCGTGGTAGACGTCGGTGGCCTGCCAGTAGTTGCGCTCTTCGGCCTGGAAGCCGAACGGCGTCAGCGAGCGGTTGTAGGCGCCGCTGCGCGCGATGCCGGTGCGGAACAGGTCCGAGTGCGCCAGCAGGTTGGCGGTCATGAACGCACCGTAGGAATGCCCGCCGATGGCGATGCGGTCGCGGTCGGCCACGCCACGCTCCACCACTGCGTCCACGGCCGCCTGCGCGCTCGCGACCAGCTGCTTCACGTAGGTGTCGTTGGGCTCGGCGTCGCCTTCGCCGATGATCGGCATGGTCGGGCCATCGAGCACGGCATAGCCGCGCGCCAGCCAGGCCAGCGGCCCCCAGTAGCTGATGCGGTTGAAGCGATGCGGCGAGCCGCGCACCTGGCTTGCGGCATCCGCGGATTTGAACTCGCGCGGATAGGCCCACATCAGCATCGGCAGCGGGCCGTCGCGCTTTGCGTCATGGCCGGCCGGCAGGTACAGGTCGGCGGTCATCTCGACGCCGTCCGCGCGCGAATAGCGGATCTGCTCCTTGCTCACGCCGCGCAGCTCGGGCGTTGGATGCGGGAAGTCGGTCAGTACGACCGGTTCGGCATCCGCAGCGGCACCGAGAGTGCGCAGCAGGATGTTCGCGGGTTCGACCGGGGACTCGCGTGTGGTGAGGATGCGCGACGCCTCCGCATCCAGCAGCGCGAACGGCGCTTCGTACCAGGGCGCCTCCGACTGGAACAGGCGCTCCACGCCGCCACCGGCCAGGTCCTGCCGGTCGACGAAGGGCCGGTCGCCCTCCGGCGAAGCACCGTCGCCGATGCGGTAGATCGTTTCGCCACCGCCGGTGGTCAGCAGTCGCGCGAAGCCGCGATCGTCCAGCTGCATCACCGGCGTGCCGGGATCCGCATAGCGATCCTCGTATGAGCCTTCGCGCAGCAGCACGGGCGCGGCTGCGCTGTCGGGGGCAAGCCGCCATTCGCGCGTCTGCCGCGTCTTCCGCCAGGATTCGGTCAGCAGCGCCAACCCGCCGTGGCCCCAGCGCACGCCGCCGTAGCGCATCGACAGGTCGGCGAGCACGCCGGGCTCGCCGGTGAAGGGCGCGGCATGGGCGAACACGCGGTCGCGCACCGCCGCCTCGCGCGCGGGATCGCCGCCGTCCTGCGCCTCGGCCCAGACCAGCGTCGCCGGCGCATCGGCGCGCCACGCGATGCGGCGCACGCCGGTGGCCACGGCGTCATTGCCCGTGGGCAGGCCTTCCACCAGCGGCAGCGTGGCCACGGTATGCAGCAACCTGCCATCCATTCCGATCACGTCGATGCGCCGCGGGAACCGCGAATACGGCACCACGTAGGAGAACGGGCGCTCCAGGCGCTGGCGCAGCAAGTGGCTGCCGTCCGGCGACACCGATGCGCCCACGTACAGCTCCGGCCCACCGATCGGCGCGACCCGCCCGTCCAGCCCGACCCGCGCCAGCTGGCGGGTCATGTAATACGCGAACAGGGCTTCGTCATGCGGGTTGCCCAACAGGTCCTGGTAGGTGCGCAGGCTCTGCACCTGGCCGCCGCCGTCGGTCTGCTGGATGTTCGGGCCGCGGGGAATGCCGTCGCTTTCCGGCGCCGCGCCCTGCCCTTCGGGCCGCAGCAGCGCGATCAGCCCGCTGCCGTCGGGCAGCCAGTCGAAGCCGCTGCCGACCACTGTGCCCAGCGGCTGTTCGATCAAGCGCCGCGCGCGTCCAGCGGCCACGTCGACCAGCCACAGCTCGACGTGCCCGGCGCGCTGGTCGACGTGGCTGAAGGCGATGTGGCGCTGGTCCGGCGACCACTGCAGGGACGCCAGCGCCAGCGGCTGCGGCAGGCCCTGGATGCGGCGCTCGGCGCCGTCGTCCACGGACTGCAGCCAGAGGTCATCGATGAAGCTGAAGGCGCTGGCCGACTGCGTGCGCGGATGGATGCGCAGGCCGGCGAGCTTGAGTTCGGGCTGGGCGACGACATCGATGCCCGGCAGCGACGGCACCTGCATGTAGGCGATCAGGTCGCGCTTGGGCGACAGCGACAGGCGCGGCACCTGTGGCGCGTCGACGATCGCGCGCAGCGCGGGCACCGGCAGGCGGTAGCCATTGGTGTCGCTGGTGGTGTCGCTGGCGGTCGCGGCGCCTGGAGCCGTGTCGCGGGCCTGCGATGGCGCCGGCACCATCGCCAGGCAGGCGAGCAGCAACGGAGCGGCGAGGTACTTCAATGCGGGCGTATGCAAGGCGTGGGTCCTGCTCAAGGCAAACCCCGAGCCTAGCCCGTGCACCACCCCCGCGTACCGTGGCGACGGTCATGTCCGCCACGGCACTGCCATCGCATGCGGTCAGCCGTCCTGCACCGTCACCGTGCCCGGCAACTGCACATAGTTGCCATCGGCGTAATTGCCATCGGCCGAGCTCGAGATGGTGAACAGCCTCTCGGCGCTGCCGTACTCCGTTCCACCGAGGTTGCGGGCCAGGCCCAGCGCGAAATCGAAAGTCTCCACCGGGTTTCCATCGTAGTCCTGGGTGAGGACGCGCAGCCTGGAATCCATGCCGTCGGTAGCCTCGAGCGCGCCTTCGGCATGGCCCTGGAGCTCGGCCATTTCGGCCTCGGTATAGCTGATGGTGATGGTGTCGCCTGGCTGCACCGGGCCGTCATGCGCCTTGTCCACGTCACCGGTCTGCGCGGCGTTGATCATCTGCGCCGTGTTCTCGTCGACCTTCATGGTGAATGCGTACTGCCGCTCGCCGATGATTTCCTCGCCCTCGGCATCGTACTTCTGCGTCAGCGTCATCGGCACGTTGTCGCTGTACTGCACGTCGAACGTGCGCTCCATGGTGCCGTCGGGATACGTGGTGACCACCGAATTGCCGGTGTTCTTCGCGCCGTCCAGGCCGAGCTCCACGGGGCCAAGCTTCACGTCGACCTTGGCCTGCGAGGAATAGTCGATCTTCTCGATGGTCTTCACTTCCGACACGCCGGTGCCGTTGTCGACAGGCATGTTGCCGTTGGCCACGAAGTCGCTGTACGCGGCCTGCCCTTCGGCCGTGGACAGGTCGAACTCCGCGGTCTTGAGCGTGGCGCTGCTCAGGCTGGTGTCATTGCCCAGCATGACCTTGACCTGCTCGAAATCCAGGCCCACTCCGTTGTACGCCTGGATGGCCTCGGTCGGCCCGGCGGTCACCCGCACGGTGTCGGCCCCGGTCTTCTCCACCAGGAGGCTGGTGCCCTCCTCGTTGGTCACCTTGGTCTCGGCGGCGATGTTCCGGAAGGTGGCCTTGAACTCGTTGCTTGAATAGCTGGAACCGTCGATCTTGATGATCGTGCCGGTCGGCATCGACGCGGGATCGAACGGATTGACGCTGGCCAGGTCGGTGTTCTTCGCCGCCTGCTCCGGCATCGAGACTTCGTAGGACGCCTTGATGCCGTCGGTGCGGCCGTATTCCAGGCCTGCCTGCTTCACGTCCACGCCTGCATTCAGCGTCACCGACACGTCGCTGGACGCGGTGTAGGTGGTGACGCCGTCCTCGGTCTTCTGGCCGGTCACGACCGTGGTGCTGCCGTCGATGCCGAAGCTCAGGCCGACGCCCTTCGAGTTCTTGACGCTCTCGGTGAACCCGGCGTTGCCCGCCAAGGAAAGGGTGCCCTTGTCGGGATCGACCGCGACGCTGCCTCCCACGCTGGTGCCGCTGGTGGACTTGTTGCCGTCGGCATCGGTGGTGGTGGTCTTGTCGGTCTGCTTCCCGCCCACGGTCACGCCGTCGTCTGACACGCCGACGCTGGCTTCGCGCTTCGAACTCGTACCGTTGGCTTCGGTGCCGGTCTTCGCGGTTTCGTCGCCGGTGACCTTGGCCGAGCCGCCCGCGTCGGCCTGTTCGGCGGCGGCGGCCGGCAGGTCGAGCATGTCGCCGGGGTACAGCGTGTCGGGATTGGACAGCTGCGGGTTGGCACCGATCAGCGCCTGCGGGGTGGTGCCATGTGCCTTGGCGATGCTGTCGATGCTGTCGCCGCGCGCGATTTCGTACTGCTTCGGCGGCTCAGGCGGCGGCGGGGCGGGCTGGGTGTATCCGATTGCTGTGATGGCCATGGTCACGCGTCCGATCATTCCGGGGGATGGGCCCAGACTAGTGAAAGCACGGCGCGCCCTGAACCCGGTGCGACCCTAGGTTGCGGTCCCGCCGGCCGCCACGGGAGCCGCCGTTTGGGGCAGGGACAGCCTCGGCAGTTCGCCCGCGAGCCGCAGGCGATATAATCCGCGCCTCCGCCGAGGGGCGCTGCGACCGTGGAACCAGCACGGCCAGGCTCGGCGGATCGCACCCGAACGGCGCCCGGTTCCCCACCCCACCCCCTCCCAAGCGGGAGCGGGCACAAGAAACCGGAGCTGCACCATGAATGCCGTTGCCAAGACCTTCTCCACGGAAGGTGATTACAAGATCGCCGACATCTCCCTGGCCGATTGGGGCCGCAAGGAGATCGACATCGCCGAGCACGAGATGCCGGGACTGATGTCCATCCGCCGCAAGCACGCCGCCAGCGCCCCGCTCAAGGGCGTGCGCGTAACCGGCTCGCTGCACATGACCATCCAGACCGCGGTGCTGATCGAGACCCTGAAGGACATCGGCGCCGACGTGCGCTGGGCCTCGTGCAACATCTTCTCGACCCAGGACCACGCTGCCGCCGCCATCGCCGCCACCGGCACTCCCGTGTTCGCCTGGAAGGGCGAGACGCTGGAGGAGTACTGGGACTGCACGCTCGAGGCGCTGAGCTTCCCCGACGGCAAGGGCGCCGACGGTAAAGATAAATTTCTCGGCCCGCAGATGGTGGTCGATGACGGCGGCGACGTGACCCTTCTGATCCACAAGGGCTTCGAGCTCGAGCAGGGCGACGAGAGCTGGGTCAACGCCCCCGCGTCCAGCCACGAGGAGCAGGTGATCAAGAACCTGCTCAAGCGCGTCGCCAAAGAGCGCCCCGGCTTCTGGACCACCGTGGTCCGCGACTGGAAGGGCGTCTCCGAAGAGACCACCACCGGCGTGCACCGCCTCTACCAGTTGGCCCAGGACGGCCAGCTGCTGGTGCCGGCGATCAACGTCAACGACTCGGTCACCAAGTCGAAGTTCGACAATCTGTATGGCTGCCGCGAGTCGCTGGCCGACGGCCTCAAGCGCGCGCTGGACGTGATGCTGGCCGGCAAGGTCTCCGTGGTCTGCGGCTATGGCGACGTCGGCAAGGGCTGCGCGGCGTCGCTGCGTGCCTATGGTTCGCGCGTGATCGTCACCGAAATCGACCCGATCTGCGCGCTGCAGGCAGCGATGGAGGGCTTCGAGGTCGCGACCATCGAGGAGACCCTCGGCGAGGCCGACATCTACGTCACCACCACCGGCAACAAGGACATCATCCGCGTCGAGCACATGACCGCGATGAAGGACCAGGCCATCGTCTGCAACATCGGCCACTTCGACAACGAGATCCAGGTCGATGCGCTGAAGGCGGTGGACGGCGTGGAGATCATCAACATCAAGCCGCAGGTGGACAAGTACGTGTTCGCAAACGGCAACGCGATGTTCCTGCTCGCCGAAGGCCGCCTGGTGAACCTGGGCTGCGCCACCGGTCATCCGAGCTTCGTGATGTCGAACTCGTTCGCCAACCAGACGCTGGCGCAGATCGACCTGTGGGCCAACAAGGACACGTACCAGAAGAAGGTCTACATCCTGCCCAAGCTGCTCGACGAGGAAGTCGCGCGCCTGCACCTGGAGAAGATCGGCGTGAGGCTGACCAAGCTGACGCAGGAACAGGCCGACTACCTGGGCGTGCCGGTGGAAGGCCCGTTCAAGCCAGAGCACTACCGCTACTGACCGGGAAAGCCGGTCGTTGCGACAGCCGCGGGCGCCGGAAGGCGCCCGCTTGCTTTTGGCGCGCCCGGCCCTGTGCTGCACCGGTGAACGCCGCAGCGCCTATTCGGCACCCGGCTGGACCAGCAGCTCATCGATCCGGCCCTTCGCCACGGCCTCGACGTACCTGTCGTCAAATCCATCCGCGGCGCGCCAGCCAGCGCCCTCGCTGACGAAGTCGAAGTCACCCTTCACCAGCTGCAGGCCGCTGCCGCCGAGGGCCTGGATCAGGCGGTCGTTCCGCTGGAACAGCAGTGGACAGGTCACGACACCGGCATCGCCCCCAACACACGGTCCCAGCGGCAGCACCTCGCGGTCGAGCTCCGATGCAGGCCCCTGCCGCGCCAGCTTGCGCGCCATCCCGGTCCCAGCCTCCAGCCGGTCCGACGCCACCCGGAACGCCTCCGTGATCACCGGAGTACCCAGGGGTGCGCCGGCGTCGGCGACCGGCCGGTACTTGGCGCGAAGCCATTCGCTGTGAGCGCCCCGCAGCTCGTAGCCGCCTTCGGTGGGGGTGATGCTGTAGCCGATCTCATCCTGCTGGTCGTCGAGAACCACGGTCACGCTGCACAGGCGGACACGCTCTTCCTGCAGGTAGGCAATCTCCTGCGGCTGGCGAAAGCTGGCGCGCATGACCTGACGCCCCAGGCCGTTCCCCGCCGCACGGTCGTTCATTGCCGCGAGCGGGTTCTTCCGCTCCTCCGCGCGCGCCAGTGCGGAGGCGCCCGAACGCAGGCTCGACAGGATGCCCTTGTCGCCGCAACTTGGCGTACGGCTCGCTACCAGCAGGTCCCAGACGAAAGCGCCCAGGACGACCACCGCCACCGCGCCAAGGACCAGGCTCAGGAGCCCGTAGCCCCGGCCGGACGGGTCCGGGGCCGATGCACGGCTTGCGTGCAGGAAATCCTGCAGGACCTGCTCGACCGCCTCGGCATTCCCGGGATCATCCAGCCGCGCCAGGTATTCGTCGTCGTCCCCACCCTGCTCGAGGATGCCCTCGTCCCTCAGCCATGCCAGCATCTGGCCCGCATTGGCGAAGCCGGGATCGCCGGTCCCGGGATCGCGCAGGCGCGCGACGGCCAGGCGGTGGATCCGCTCGTCGATGAGGCCCAGCGACAGCAGGGTCTCGAGGTGGCTGGTCCCGTCCATGTGTCCGTCCATGTGTCCGTCCATGTCTCCGTCCATGTCTCCGTCCTTTGAGGCATCCGCCAATCCTGTGGGGGACGGCAGCATCGCGCATCGGCCCGGCCTGCATCAACCGCGCTCCCCCTTGCATCCGGCAACCGGTAGCGTGATGACCTGCGGTGCGATGCCTGCCGCCAGCCGCCAACGCTCAGGCCACGTGCGCCAATGCGTAGTCGATCGCCGCGCGTACCGCCGCGACCTGGGCCGCGTTGCACTGCGCCGGCGTCGCCGAGGGGCTGTCCGGATAGACCTCGGTGGTGGTGACGTAGCGCGCATCGGTCAGGCTGGCGCACAGGCCCAGCGCCTTGACCGGATAGTTGATCACGCCGTGGGCGACGACCGGCGAACCGATCATTTCACCGCTGGAATCGGCCGCTGCGATGTGGGTCACCCGCTCCACCGCCGCGACCACCGCCTGCTGGAAGTCCGGCTGCGGGTTGTCGCTGTCGCCGACCAGGTAGAAGCCGTCCGGGATCGAGCCTGGTTCGAAGGGCTTGCCGTCGCGTGAGGCCAGCGCCGGGCGGAACTCGGATTCATCGGTGTCCGTGGTTTCGTGCAGGTCGATGTGCATCAGCACGCGTCCGCCAAGCCCGGCCACCAGTTGCATGAGCGCGGCGGATTCAAGCGCCGGGCTGTCGGACAGGAACGAACGGTTGGGATCGACCGCCTCCGGGTTCCAGCGCTGGAAATGCTCGTAGCCCCAAGGGCTCACGCAGGGAACGATCGTCAGGTTGGCGCGGCCGGCATGCTCCCGCGCATGCTCCGACGCGAACTCCAGGGCGCCATGCACGCCACTGGTCTCGTATCCGTGCACGCCACCGGTGACCAGCATCACCGGCAGCGCCGCGTCCCAATCGCGACTCCGCAGCGCCAGCAGCGGATAACGGTCGGTGTCGTACGCGAGCTCGCCGTATTCGACCACTTCCCAGTCCGTGACCAGCCCCTCGATCGCGGCCAGTACCTCCTCGCGGTAGCTGCGCTGGCGTCGCTGCGCGGCGCGCCATGCCACGCGCTCGGCCTCGCCCCAGGGCTGGCCGGGAATACCGATGGGATGGAAGTGCTGCCTTTCCGCCATTTCGACTGTCCTGGACTTGAATAGGCCGGTGACTCTAACAGTCGCGCCGCACTCTTCACATCCATCGCGATAAAGCGATATGATCCACCGACCCCTGACGGACACCCGCCGATGACTCCGATCAGCTTCGAGTTCTATCCACCCAAGGACGACGCCCAGCGCGCCCAGCTCGGCCGCACTGCGGCCAGGCTCAAGGCCTGGTCGCCGGATTATGTGTCGTGCACCTTCGGCGCCGGCGGCTCCACGCTCAGCTACACCGGCGACACCGTGCGCATGCTGATCGACGACCACGGTCTTGATGCCGCGCCACACCTGTCCTGCGTGGGCGGCACCCGCGAGGAAATTGCCGCCCTGCTGGCGCGCTACCGCGAGACCGGCTGCCACCGCATCGTCGCCCTGCGCGGCGACCTTCCATCGGGCATGGGCCATCCCGGCGAATTCCGCTACGCCGCGGATCTTGTCGCCTTCATCCGTGCCGAGCACGGCGACCATTTCCACATCGAAGTCGCCTGCTATCCGGAAATCCATCCGCAGGCCGAGGACGCACTCGTCGACCTGCGCAACTTCAAGGCCAAGATCGACGCCGGTGCCAACGGCGCGATCACCCAGTACTTCTACAACGCCGATGCCTACTTCCGCTTCGCGCATGAGGTGCGGTCGGCCGGCGTGGACGTCCCGATCGTGCCTGGCGTGATGCCGATCGTGAACTTCAGCCAGCTCCGACGCTTCTCCGAAGCCTGCGGCGCCGAGATCCCGCGCTGGCTGACCAAACGCATGGCCGCCTATGGCGACGACGCCGACAGCATCCGCCAGCTGGGCGCGGACTTCGTCGCCGACCTCTGCCGGCGCCTCATCGACGGCGGCGCGCCGGGGCTGCACTTCTACACGCTCAATCTCGCGCGCCCGACCGCTGCCGTCCTCGACAGGCTGTCCTGAGTCCGCGGACACGCGCTTCTGCGCGGCAGCCTGTCGCTGTACCCTTGCCCGATGCCGTACCTGCGACACCCCGCCCGGGCCGCTGCACTGTTGTCGGCCATGGCGATGCTCGCTGTGGCCGCAGCCCTGCCCACGCCCGCCCACGCCCAGATCCGGCAATGCACCACGCCCGACGGCGGGACCGTGTACACCGATCGCAGCTGCGACTCGCTGGGCGCGATCGAGAGCCGGCCAGCGGTCGAAGGCGGCACCGGTGCCAACGCCGCGCCACGCTACCGCGGCGGTTGCTCGCGCCGCCTGCGTGACCTTGTGTTCGAAGTCACCGCGGCCATCGACGCCCGCGACACCAACCGGCTGGCCCGCAGCTACCACTGGCCCGGCATGTCCACGCGCAGCGCCCATGCGCTGGTCGAGCGGCTTGACGCGATCGCCAGCCGCCCGCTGCTCAACATCACCGCCCTTCGCCCGGCCCGGACCGTGGTCGCGCCCACCGGACAGCCGCCGTGGGGCATGCCGGCGACCCTGGCCGCTCCACCGTCACCGCCTGCGACGCCCGAGCCTCCGCGGCGCCCGGTCGCGCTGCGCATCGACCAGGTGCTTGCCGACGGCATCACCCCGTCCAGCACCACCTTCGGACTGCGCAGGCACATGGACTGCTGGTGGATCGCGCTCTGAGCGCACAGCGGCACGGCCGCCTGCGCCACAATGACGGTTCCACAAGGCGGAGCAACGCGATGCAGTACCCGGAATGGATCTGGCACAACGGCGGCATCAAGCCCTGGGCGGAAGCAAACACCCACGTGATGTCGCATGGGCTGCACTACGGCTCGTCCGTATTCGAGGGCATCCGCGCCTACAAGACCCCCGGCGGCAGCGCGATCTTCCGTCTGCAGGACCATATCCGCCGCCTGTTCGCCTCGGCGCGCATCTACGACATGGTGATCCCGTACACGCTGGAAGAACTCGACGCCGCCTGCCACGAAGTCGTCCGCCGCAACGCACTGGAACAGGCCTACCTGCGGCCGGTGGCGTGGCGCGGCCTGGGCGGCTTCGGGCTGAGCGCGGAGACGCCGATCGACGTCGCAGTGGCGAGCTGGCACATGGGTCCCTACCTGGGCGAGGGCGCACTCAGCGAAGGCATCGACGCCTGCGTCTCCAGCTGGCAGCGCTTCGCACCCAATACCATTCCTGCCGGCGCCAAGGCTGGCGGCAACTATCTGTCGGGCCAACTGGTGGCGCGCGAGGCGCGGCGCCTGGGCTTTGGCGAGGGCATCGCGCTGGCATCCACCGGGCTGTTGAGCGAAGGCGCCGGCGAGAACCTGTTCCTGGTCTTCGACGGCGTGCTGCACACGCCACCGGTGAGTGCCGCGCTCCTCAACGGCATCACCCGCGATTCGATCATCCAGCTGGCGCAGGACGCCGGCATCGCCGTTGTCGAGCGCGACCTTCCGCGCGAATACCTCTACCTGTGCGACGAGTTGTTCATGTGCGGCACCGCCGCCGAGATCACGCCGATCCGCTCGGTGGACGGTCGCCAGGTCGGGGCCGGGCGCGCGGGCCCTGTGACGCTGCGCCTGCAGGAGCTGTTCTTCGGCCTGTTCGAGGGCAGCACGCCGGATACCCGCGGCTGGCTGGAACCGCTGGCTTCATAGGCGGCCATGGCGCCGGGCACAAGCGGGTGCCGGGCCGGCATCAGCCGGTCGCCGCGTCCCCGGCATCGAAGTACAGCGTGGCGACCACGCCGCGCTCGGCGCCCGGCACCACGCGCACCTGCCAGCCGTAGAGCCGGCACAGGCGGCGCACGATGGACAGGCCGATGCCGCCGCCGTGGGTGTGCGCGGCGTGGCTGCCGCGGTAGCCGCGCTCGAACAGGTGCGCGGCGTCCTCCGCGCTGAGGCCCGGCCCGGAATCGATCACGTCGACCGCGTTGTCGTGCAGGCGGACCACGATCGTGCCGGCCATGGTGTACTTCACGGCGTTGCCGATCAGGTTGCCCAGCGCAACCGAAACCGCCGCCTCCGGCGCGTCCACCATCAGGCGCCCGGCCTCGCCCTCCAGGCGCAGTTCCAGCGCCTTGCCGCCGAGCTGCGAACGATGGGCCTCCAGCAGTTGCTCGGCAACGCGGCAGACATCGGTGCTGCCATGTCCGCGCTCGGCGCGCGAGAGCAGCAGCAACGCGCTGATCAGGTCCGTGCACTGCTGTTCGGCACGCTGGATGCGCTGCAGGCGTGCCAGCGTCTTGTCGTCGACGTCGGGGCGCGACAGCAGCAGCTCCACCGCGCCCTTGACCACCGCCAGCGGCGTGCGCAGCTCATGGCTGACGTCGGCGTTGAACTCCCGGTCGCGTTGCACCACTTCGGTCAGGCGTGCGGCGTAGTCGTCGAGCGCGGTCGCCAGCTCGCCGACCTCGTCGTCGGGGAAATGCGGCGCCAGTGCGCCGGGGCGTGCGCTGTCGCCGGATGCGCCGAGGAGGTTGGCCAGCTCCGACACCGGCCGCATCACCCGCGATGCCGACCACCAGCCGATCACGCCGGCCAGCATGGTGAACAGGACCACCGCGGCGATCAGGATCAATTTGATCCGGGCGCGCACCTCGGCGGTATTGGTCATGTCCTGGGCAAGGAAGAACCAGTACTCCGCGTCCTTCTTCACCACCAGCCGGTAGACGAACGGCTCGCCGTCCTCCTCGCCGGTGATGTTGTACACGCCGGTCTCGAGCTCGGCCCAGTCCGGCGGCACGTTGTGCAGCCGCCCGGGGCCATAGACGATCGCGCGCACGCTGCTCAACGGCGCCCACTCGGCGCTGCGGTCCTTGTAGAAGCGCTCGGCGTACTCGTCGACGTTGTGCTTGAGCACGCTGCCGACGGTCTGGTCCTCCACCACCGCGCCGACGAAGACGGCGGCGATCGCGAACATCGCGGTCAGGCCGAGCCCAAGCAGGACGAACGAGAGGATGATCCGGCTGCGCAGCCGCCGGCGGTAGCGCCTCCGGCCGAATGCCTTCGGCGAAGGCGCGTCGCCCTCAGCTTGGGACATCGGGCACGGCGATCCGGTAGCCGATGCCGTGGCGGGTCTGCACCAGCTGCGTGGGGAAGGGCTTGTCGATCACCGCGCGCAGGCCGTGGATGTGCACGCGCAGGCTGTCGGAATCCGGGAGCTCCTCGCCCCAGACGCGGGTCTCCAGCTCCTGGCGGGTGACCACCGCAGGCGAGGCCTCCATCAGCGACTGCAGGATCTTGAGCGCCGTGGGATTGAGCTGCACCAGCTTGCCGCCGCGGCGCACCTCGAGGGTGTCGAGGTTGTACTCGAGGTCCCCGACCTCGAGTACGCGCGTCTGCACGCCCTTGCCGCGGCGCGCCAGGGCATTGAGCCTGACCTCGACCTCCTGCAGCGCGAAGGGCTTGATCAGGTAGTCGTCGGCACCGGAATCGAAGCCGGCAAGCTTGCTGTCGAGGCTGTCGCGAGCAGTCAGCATCAGCACCGGCGTCTGCTTTCGGGCCTCGTTGCGCAGCTTGCGGCAGACTTCCAGGCCGTCCATCCCGGGCAGGTTGAGGTCGAGCACCACGGCGTCGAAGTCGTGGACCACCGCCAGGTGCAGGCCGGTGACCCCGTCCGCGGCGAAATCGACCGTGTGACCGCGGTCTTCGAGGTAATCGCCGATGTTGGCGGCGATGTCCTGGTTGTCTTCGATGACGAGGATGCGCACTGGAACCTCAGGTTTCGGTGGGACGGGACATGGCCCTGGGATTGTTCTTCATGAAGTCCCTGGCGGCCTCCGCGGCGCGACGGCGGTCGCCCACGGTCATGCATACGTTGGTGGACATGTTTGAACCGGTGACCTTCTCACGCCTGCAGACCATGCGGCTGTCCGCATGGGCGCGCGACAGCAGCGTGTTGATCCGCTCCTGCTCGTTGAACACCTGGATTTTGGTGTTGTGCGGAAGCTGGTCCACGCTCCCGGCACTGCTGGCCAGCAGGCTGGTGATGCGTGCCAGCGACGCCTTGACGACCTGCGCGTCATCGGCCGCGATCTCACTGTAGGTCTCGCCATCGTCCAGGGCCTTGATGATGGCGTCGCGCTGGGCATTGAACGAGCTGCTCAGGTCCAGCCCATTGCCGGGCTGGAAGGCTTCGCCGCCTGCACTGATATTTGCGACGGCCGGAGCCGACACGAGCAACGCCAGAAGGAACAACAGAACCGGTTTGTACATTTCGAACCCCCGAAGTGATGTTGGAGTGGGACGCGGACAGCCCCGTACCGTGGGGCTGCAGGCCGATTGATTCTGCCTGCCCGCCAAGACTCGCACAATTGCGGGCACAAAATGGCCCGGGCGAAAACTTCGCCCGGGCCCAAGTAGGTGTTGACCCGATTGACCACAATCCACAGCTGACGACTGGAGAGTTCCGAAGCACGCGAAACACGTTGCTCGTGGGCAAAGCTACTCGCGGATTGATTAAAGGGGCGTTAAATTCCCGTCAAATTTCGTTTCTGGGGCGCTCGCCTCGCACGCGTCCGCGAGGCCATTCCCGCCCCGATGGCCGCCGCCGCGACGAATTCGATGATCTTCCCCGCGACATCGACACCGGTGGAACGCTCGATGCCTTCCAGGCCAGGCGAGGCATTGACCTCCAGCACCAGCGCGCCGCGCGCGGAGGACACGAGGTCGACCCCCGCCACGCCCAGGCCCAGTACTTTCGCCGCGCGCACGGCCACCGCCGCCACGTCCGCATCCACCGCAACGGCCTCGGCGCTGCCACCGCGATGCAGGTTGGCGCGGAAATCGCCTTCGGGCGCCTGCCGCCGCATCGCCGCAACCACTTCGTCGCCCACCACCAGGCAACGGATATCCGCACCGCCGGCCTCGGCGATGAACTCCTGCAGCAGAAAGGTCGCATACAGGCCGCGCAGCGCATCAACCACCCCGCGCGAAGCCGACGCCTTCTCGGTCAGCATCACCCCGCGCCCCTGGGTGCCTTCGGTGAGCTTGATCACGTGCGGCGGCGCGCCGAGCATCGCCAGCAGGTCGTCGGTATCGTCGGGGTTGTCGCCGAACACGGTCACCGGCATGTCGATGCCCTGCGCTGCCAGCAGCTGGTGGCAGCGCAGCTTGTCGCGCGCGGCCATGATCGCCGCCGACGGGTTGGGCGTATGGCAACCCATCAGTTCGAACTGGTGCAGGACGGCGTTGCCGTAGCGGTTGATCGAAGCACCGATACGCGGGATCACGGCGGTGTAGCCGGCCAGCGACTGCGCCTTGTAGCGCAGTGCGAAGCCCTCCTTGCCGATGCGCATGTAGCAGCGCAACGGATCCAGGACCCGGGCGCTGTGCCCGCGCTGGCGCGCGGCCTCGACCAGGCGACGGGTCGAATACAGTTTGCCGTTGCGCGACAGGATGGCGAGCTTCATCGACGTGGCGCCTGGACGTGGCCGTGGGGGAATGGCTCAGCGGGCGATCTTGGCCGCGGTATCGAGGTACTTCCGGCCCTGCGCCCTCACCGTGTCGACCTCGTAGCGCTCCGACGCCACGTGCACGGCTTCCAGCGTTTCGGCCAGGTCATCGAGCTCCGACGCGATCTTCTCCAGCGCGTTTTCGAGGGTATAGGTCAGCTCGTGGATTTTCGCCGTGTGTTCCGGCCGCATGTCGTCCTCGGCCAGGACCGCGGCCAGCTGCGCGTTGTAATTCGCGAAGTTGGCCAGCGCCTGGTCAAGCGTGGCCGAGGCCTCGCCTTCGAAATGCTCTGGGCGCTCGTCCGCATGCGCGGTGCCGCAAAGGCCCAGCGCAAGCAAGGGGCCGGCAAACAACAGGGACAGGTTTTTCATGGTGACTCCGGGCGTGGGGACAGCAGATGATAATGAATCCCATTACCAGATGCATGCACGTCGGCGACCGCAGGTCGCCCGCGAGTTCCATGGGCCGGGAGGAAATGGAGCGGGTGAAGGGAATCGAACCCTCGTCGTAAGCTTGGGAAGCTTCTGCTCTGCCATTGAGCTACACCCGCATCTGGTACAAGTCTAGGGCCCGGTCGCGGGCCTTGGCAACGCCGCGCGTGCACGCCGGCCGGGCCGGCCGCACGGACTGGCCGCGCGGCGGGCCGGGACTCAGAAGCCGGCGCCGACGCTGGCGAACACCATCGCGTGCTTGCCACGCTTCTCGCCGCTGTTGACGCTGGCGCCGATGTTGGCGTCCATGCCGAACAGCTGCGTGCGCGCGCCGAAGGTCAGGGTCACCCAGGACTGGTCGTACTCGACGCCGGGCACGGCGTAGGGCAGCGAGCCGGTGACCGACTGCGAGCGAGCGAAGGCCTGCGTGGCCTCGTCCTCGAATTCGCGGTCGACGGTCAGCCGCGCGTAGGGCTGCAGGTGATCGTGGATCTCGTAGGCGAGCTGCCAGCCGGCGCTGCCGACCGTGGAATCGAATTCCTGGTCGAGGTAGCCCAGCGAGGTCGACAGCGCCGGGTCGCTCTCGTTGAAGCCGTCGATCTCGATCTGCTGCATGACCACGCCAAGCACCGGACCGTGGCGCAGCGCGCCTTCGCCGAACTCCCAGCCGCCCTGCAGCGCCAGGCCGAGGTTGCTGCCGTCGGTCGAGCCGGTGTGCGTGCGCAGCGCCGGGCCCAGGGTCACCTGGCGCTCGATGTCGAAGTCCAGGCTGGTGTAGCTGAGCTGGCCGTTGATCCAGCCGCCGGCGTCGCTCTTCCAGCCCAGGTAGCCGCCGACCGAAATCTCGGCCTGGTCCCATTCGCCGCGGCGCTTGCCCCAGTCATTGGCCTGCGCGCCGTAACCGATGAAGCCGCCATAGACGAGGCTGTCGTTGCCCCAGTCCATGCCGACCGTCAGCGCCGGGCCGGCGCCGTCGTAGTGGTCGCCGTGCGCATAGCGCTGGAAGTCCCCGCGCAGGTCGGTCCACCAGCGCGAACCCGCAGCATCGCCGCGGCCGGCGATCTGCGCGTCCACGCGCGCGGCGCGGTTGCGGCCGGTGCCTGCGGCCGAATGCGGCAGGACCGCCATCTGGCGCGGGCCTTCGATCGCGGCCATGGCCAGGTCGGCCAGCGCGCGGTGCGCGCCGCTGGCGGGATGCACGCCGTCTGCGAACAAATAGGTCTGCGGCGCGTCCGGGCTCACCAGGCTGGTCGGGTTGCAGGTCAGCGACTGCGCGGTGATCTGCGGCATGCAGGCGGTTCCGGTGACATTGCCGATCCCGAACATGGCGGGATTGGCCGTCACCTCGCGCAGGAAGCTGAAGGCGTCGACCGGGATCACGCTCAGGCCGTTGGCCGCCAGCGCGCCGAACAGGGCCTCGTTGTACATGGTCGAAAGCGCCGTGGCCTGCGCCTGCGCGCCCGGGCCCTGGGCGATCTGCGCCGGGGTCAGGCCGAGGTCCGGGATATTGGGCACCAGCACGTAGCGCGCGCCCGCAGCCTGCAGGCTGCCGATGATCCCGACCTGCGCCGCCACCGCGCCGCCGATGATCGCCTGGGCATTGGCCGGGTCGGCGGCGACTGCGAACAGGTCGTTTGCACCGCCCCAGACCGTATACAGGGCATCCGCATCGGCGCGGCCGCCGTTGGCGGTGAGGTAGGCCGTGGCCTGCGTCGCCAGCGACGGCGTGAATCCGAGCGCGCCGTTGACGTCGACGCCGTTGCGGGAGCCACCGGCAGCGTAGTTGTCGCCGGACTGGCCATTGCCGTTGGGCGAGGCGTCGGTGCCGTAGTGCTGCGCCAGCCACTGCGACCAGACCAGGCCCGGATTGGTGGTGAACTGCCCGGTGACCGCCTGCACTTCTGGCGGCAGCAGCGGCCGGAAATAGCCGGCATCGGTGAGGCTGTCGCCGAAGAACACCGTCTGCGAGAACGGCTGGTCATTGGCGACGGCGGCCACCGGCAGCGCGGCCAGCGCGAGCGCGACAGTCAGCAGGGTGCGACGGAGGGTGCGGGGCTTCGGCATCGTGGATTCCTTGCGGGGGGGATATCAAGGCGCCTGCGCCCGATATGAATCCGCCATCTTTCCACGCGGGCGGCGTGCCACTCAATGTGCACTGCGGCAACACCGGGGCGCGGACATGCAATCGCACCGCCGGCGGGCGACAATGCCCGCCATGAACATCATCCTCAACGGCGAAGCCCAAACCCTTCCCGGCCCCTGCACTGTCCTCGCCCTGCTTGAATCCAACGAGCTGGCGGGGCGCAAGGTGGCGGTGGAAGTGAACGGCACCATCATCCCGCGCAGCCTGCACGCCGAACACGCGCTGAAGGCCGGGGACCGGATCGAGGTCGTTCACGCCCTGGGGGGCGGCTGAACGGCAACGCTTGCGCAATAATGGCGCAATGACCAGTCCAGACAATTACGGCGACGACGCCCTCGTCATCGCCGGCACGCCCTTCCGCTCCCGCCTGCTCACCGGCACCGGCAAGTTCAAGGACCTCGACGAGACCCGCCTGGCCACCGAGGCCGCGGGCGCCGAGATCGTCACCGTGGCCATCCGCCGCACCCCGCTCTTCAACCGCGCGGCCGGCCAGGACCCGGGCGAGCCCAACGTGCTCGACGTGCTGCCGCCCGACCGCTACACCATCCTGCCCAACACCGCCGGCTGCTACACCGCCGAGGAAGCCGTGCGCACCCTGCGCCTGGCCCGCGAACTGCTGGACGGCCACAAGCTGGTCAAGCTGGAGGTCCTGGGCGACCGGAAGACCCTGTACCCGGACGTGGTGCAGACGCTGAAGGCCGCCGAGCTGCTGGTCGCCGACGGCTTCGACGTCATGGTCTACACCTCCGACGACCCGATCCTGGCCAAGCAGCTGGAGGAGATAGGCTGCGTGGCGGTGATGCCGCTGGCCGCGCCCATCGGCTCCGGCCTCGGCATCCAGAACAAGTGGAGCCTGCTGGAAATCATCGACAACGCCCGAGTGCCGATCATCGTCGACGCAGGCGTTGGCACCGCGTCCGACGCCGCGATCGCGATGGAGCTCGGTTGCGACGGCGTGCTGATGAACACCGCCATCGCCGGCGCGCGCGAACCGGTGCTGATGGCGCACGCCATGAAGCTCGCCGTCGAGGCCGGCCGCGCCGCCTTCCGCGCCGGTCGCATCCCGCGCAAGCGCTACGCCAGCGCCTCGTCCCCGGTCGACGGTCTCCTTGGCTGATGACCCTCGCTCCCGCCCCTGCAGGAGCAGCTATGGCTGCGATTGCCTTCCCGTCCGGGACAGCCGGCAATCGCGGCTGTAGCCGCTCCCACAAAAGCCGGTGTCCCGCGGCGTGACCGATCCGTTCTCGAGCCCTGGTTCCAAGGCGCCGCCGAAGCCGTTCACGGTCGAAGACGGCAATCGCCGCGTGCGCAGCTTCGTGCTACGCCAAGGCCGGTTCACGCCCGCGCAGCAGCGCGCCTTCGATGACCTGTGGCCGCGCTTCGGGCTGGATTACGCCGGCACCCCGCGCGACTTCGACGCCGCCTTCGGCCGCAGCGCGCCGCGGATCCTGGAGATCGGCTTCGGCAACGGCGAGGCGCTGCGCCATTCGGCCGCGCACGACCCCGCGCGCGACCACATCGGCATCGAGGTCCATGCGCCCGGCGTCGGTCGCCTGCTCAACGCGCTCGCCGAAGACGGCAGCGACAACGTCCGCGTCTACCACCACGACGCGGTGGAAGTGCTGGAGAACGAGGTCGCCGATGCGGGCCTCGACGAAGTCCGCATCTACTTCCCCGATCCCTGGCACAAGAAGCGCCACAACAAGCGCCGGCTGGTGAATCCCGCGTTCGCCGCGCTGCTGGTGCGCAAGCTCGCGCCCGATGGCCGCTTGCACCTCGCCACCGATTGGCACGACTATGCCGGGCAGATGTGGGACGTACTCGACGCCACGGAGGGCCTGCGCAACCGCGCCGGCGCCCGCGGCCACGTGCCGCGGCCGATGTGGCGCCCGCAGACGCATTTCGAAAGCCGTGGCCAGCGCCTCGGCCACGGCGTGTGGGACCTGCTTTATGACAGGGTGCCCCACGACGGGATGCTCGACGAAAGCAGGCCGCACGGCAGGACCGGGGACTAGACGCAGGACATGGAGACGCTGGCCCTCACCACCGACATGAAGCTCGTCCTCGGGCTGGTGGCGATGGTGATGGGGCTGTTCCTGTTCGAACGCGTGCGCGCCGACCTGGTGGCGCTGGTCGTCCTGGTGGTGCTGGGCCTGACCGGCCTGGTCGCACCCGAGGACATCTTCAACGGCTTCTCGTCCAACGCGGTGATCAGCATCATCGCGACCATGATCCTGGGCATGGGCCTGGACCGCACCGGCGCGCTCAACCGCCTGGCGGCCTGGCTGCTGCGGCGGTCCAAGGGCGCAGAGAAACGGCTGCTGCTCTACACCTCGGCGATCGCCGGCCTCAACTCGTCGTTCATGCAGAATCCGTCGGTGATGGCGCTGTACCTGCCGGTCGCCTCGCGCCTGGCCTCGCGCACCGGCCTGCGCCTGTCGCGCTTCCTGCTGCCGATCTGCGCCGCGATCATCATGGGCGGCTCGCTGACCATGGTCGGCAACTCCCCGCTGATCCTGCTCAACGACCTGCTGGTCGCGGCCAATGCCAACCTGCCCTCCGGCGTGGCCACGCTCGAGCCGCTGCCGATGTTCGCGCCGCTGCCGATCGGCCTGACCCTGCTGGTGCTCGCGCTGGCCTATTTCCATTTCTTCGGCGACAGGCTGCTGGGCGGCGGCGGCGAGAGCGACGGCAGCGTGACCCCGGCGCGCACGCAGAGCTACTTTGCGCGCGCCTACGGCATCGAGGGCGACGTCTTCGAACTCACCGTCAGCGCCGACAGCCCGCTGGTCGGCATGGCGCTCGGCGAAGCCGAAAGCCTGCACGGCGCGCCGCTGCTGCTGGCGCTGAAGACCGGCAACGACTCGCGCCTGGCGCCGCCCGCGGACGCCCGCATCTGGGTCGGCAGCGTGATCGGTGCGATGGGTCCGCGGCAGCAGATCGCGGACTTCTCGCAGAACAACATGCTGCGCATGTCGAGCCGGCTGCGCGAGTTCGGCGACCTGTTCAACCCCAGCCGCGCCGGCATCTCCGAAGCCGTGGTACCACCGACCTCGAAATTCATCGGCAAGACCCAGGCCGAACTGGCCATGCGCAAGAACTACGGCATCAGCCTGCTGGCGGTGAACCGCGACAAGGAGGTGCTGCGCGAGGGCATCCGCAACCTGCCGCTGCGCGCCGGCGACATGCTGGTCCTGCACAGCATCTGGCAGGACCTGGCCAAGACCGCGGCCAACCGCGACTTCGTGGTGGTCACCGACTATCCCAAGGGCGAGCAGCGGCCGCACAAGTTCAAGATCGCGATGGCGATCTTCGCGGTCACCATCCTGGTCGCCCTGGGCTCGGACCTGCCGACCTCGATCGCCTTGATGACCGGCGTCGCCGGCATGTTGGTCTGCGGCGTGCTGAAAATGGACGAGGCCTATTCGGCGATCAGCTGGAAGACGGTGTTCCTGATGGCCTGCCTGATCCCCCTGGGCTGGGCCATGGACACCAGCGGCGCGGCGGCCTGGATCGCCGGCCACACGATCGAAGAGCTGCCCAGCGGGCTGCCGGTGTGGGTGATCCAGCTTACCGTGGCCGCGCTGACCTCGGTGTTCTCGCTGGTCATCAGCCACGTTGGCGCGACCATCGTGATGGTGCCGCTGGCGATCAACCTGGCGCTGGCCGCAGGCGGCGACCCGACCGCGTTCGCGCTGATCGTGGCCCTGTCGGCTTCGAATAACCTGGTGACCGCATCCAACCCGGTGGTGTCGATGGTGACCGGCCCCGGCGACTACTCCGCCCGCGACCTGTGGCGCGTGGGCGCCGCACTGTCGGCGGTTTACCTGGCGGTGGTGGTGACGCTTGTGAACCTGATTTTCTGAGCGACCCGACCGGTAGCTGCCCCCCTCATTCCGGGCGATCAGCGTCTCCGGAGGGACCGGTCGCAGCTATAGCTGCTCCTACAAGAGCGCGTCAGGGCGTGGCGGCAAGCCAGACGGCACCGTAGCGCACTTCGACGGCCACGGCGCGCAGGGATTCGCCGCGGCAGGGGCCGGCTTCGCAAACGCCACCCACGGTCTCGAAGCTGGCGCCGTGCACGGCGCACACCAGCAGCCCGTCCTTCGATTCCAGGAAGCGACCAGGCGCCCAGTCCAGGCGTCGCCCGGCATGCGGGCAGATGTTCAGCCAGGCACGCACGTCGCCACCGGCATCGCGATGGAGGATGACCGATTCAGCGGCGCCGTCGACCAGGGCCTCGGCTTCCGCGAAGCCCCCGGCGGCCAGCGCGTCGAGCGTCAGCAGCGGCGCGGTTTCACCGGCGGTTAACGTTTCACTTACATCTTCCGGAGCCATGGCCCTGATACTCACGTCATCACCAAGTCCTCACATTCTGGCATTACCGCATGATCAACAGCAGCTTCCGCACCTTCCACGCCCGCTTTGATGCGAGCCAGCTCGGCGCCATGTTCGCGCCGCGCAAGCCGCGGCATCCGCTGTTGCGCATGGCGGTCGGCCTGCTTGGCCTGGCGCTTCTGGCCATGCTGCTGGTGCTTGGCGTGGTGGTCGGCACGGCGATGCTCGCGGCTGGCCTGGTCCGGCGCATCTTCAGCCGTCGCGGCAAGCCGCAGGCGCGCGTGGGTACCGTGGTCGACGCCGAATACCGCGTCGTCGACAAGCCAGCGCATACCCTGCCCTACTGAGCGCCAGCGCGCGCCCGTTCCTGGAGCCATTCATGACCGACGTGATCCCCGCGCCGGCGCCGGTCCGCGTGCCCGTGCGCGGCGGTGGCCAGTTCCCCGTGCGCCGCGTGTACTGCGTGGGCCGCAACTTCGCCGACCACGCCCGCGAGATGGGCGCTCAGGCACCGGCCTCGAAGGCCGAACGCGGCAGTCCGGTGTTTTTCATGAAGCCCGCCGATGCCGCGACCACCGGCAGCACCATCCATTACCCGCCCGCCACTGCCGACCTGCACCATGAGGTGGAGCTGGTGGTGGCGCTCGGCCGCGATGCGCCCGATGGCGTGCTGGATCCCGCCACCGCCACGGCGCTTGTGTTCGGCTACGGCGTCGGCCTGGACCTGACCCGCCGCGACCTGCAGGCCGCGGCCAAGAAGGCCGGCCTGCCCTGGGACACCGGCAAGGGCTTCGACGAGTCGGCGCCGCTGAGCGAACTGGTTCCTGCGGCAGACATCGGCGAACTGGCTTCGCGACGCCTGTCGCTGGCCGTGAACGGCGTCGAGCGCCAGGCCGCGCCGCTGTCGGACCTGATCTGGGACGTGCCCGACATCCTGCACGAGCTGTCGAAGCTCTATGCCCTGCGCGCCGGGGACCTGGTGTTCATGGGCACCCCGGCCGGGGTGGCCGCCCTGGTCCCGGGCGACGAATGCGAGGCCCGCCTGGACGACGCCATCGTGCTGCGCTGCCGGATCGCGCCGGCGCGTGTAGTCTGACCATCGCCACCAACGGCAAGACCAGGGAGAACGCGATGGGCATGATGAGTGAGTTCAAGGAGTTCGCGATGCGCGGCAGCGTCGTCGACCTCGCCGTCGGCGTGGTCATCGGCGCCGCGTTCGGCAAGATCGTGACCGTGCTGGTGGACAACGTGATCATGCCGCCGATCGGCATGCTTATCGGTGGAGTCGACTTCTCCGAGCTTGTCCTCACCCTCAAGGCCGAAACCGTGGACGCCGCCGGCGAAGTGGTGCCGGCGGTGGTGATCGGCTACGGCGAGTTCATCAACGCGCTGATCCAGTTCGTGATCGTCGCCTTCGCGATCTTCATGGTGGTCAAGGCGATCAACCGCATGAGCCGCAAGCCCGAAGAAGCACCGGCTGCGCCCGAGGAGCCGTCCGAGGACGTACTGCTGCTGCGCGAGATCCGCGATTCGCTGAAGCGATAGCGCGCCCGCCCACCGGGCAGGACTTCACGCACATCGACACGGAGCCGCAGCTTGTTAAGCTCGCGGCTTCGTCCTTTCAGTGCAGCGGAGCGTCATGCGCCTGGTCCCGATGTTGCTCACCGTGGCGATCGCCGCGTCCATGATCCCGGCCACCGCCGCCATCGCCGCCGATGGCGCGGCCCCGACCGCCACGTCGCCGTCGGTTGAAACCCGCATTCCCGACGCGTCCATGGCGACGGCGGCACGACTGCGCGAGGCCGCGCTGGCAAGCCCGCTCGCCTGGGACATCACCGAATCGCTGACCACCGAGATCGGCCCGCGCCTGGCCGGCAGCGAGGCCGATGCGCGCGCGGTGGAGTGGGCGAAGGCGAAGTTCACCGAGCTCGGCTTCGACCGCGTCTGGACCGAGCCGGTCACGTTCCCGAAGTGGGTGCGCCGCAGTGAGCACGCCGCGGTCCTGGGCGCCAACGCCCAGCCGCTGGCCCTGACCGCGCTCGGCGGCAGTCCCGGCGGCACGGTCGAGGGCGAAATCGTGCGCTTCGCCGGCCTGGCGGAGCTGGAAGCGGCTCCGGCAGGGTCGCTGGCCGGAAAAATCGCCTTCGTCGACTATCGCATGGAGCGCGCCCGCGACGGCAGCGGCTACGGCCCGGGTTCGCGCGTGCGCAGCCGCGGTCCGTCGGAGGCGATCCGCGCCGGCGCCATCGGCTTCATCATGCGTTCGGCCGGCACCGACTCGCACCGCAACCCGCACACCGGCATCACCCGCTTTGACGATGGCCTGGAACCGGTACCGGCCGCGGCGCTGTCGGTACCCGACGCCGACCAGCTCACGCGCCTGCTCAAGCGCGGTCCGGTGCGCATCAGCCTGGCCCTGGACTGCGGCTGGGACGGCGAATACACCTCGCAGAACGTGATCGGCGAGATGACCGGCGCCAGTCGCCCGGACGAGGTGGTGCTGATCGGCGCGCACCTCGACTCCTGGGACCTCGGCACCGGCGCGGTCGACGACGCCGCCGGCGTCGGCATCACCATGGCGGCGGCGGTGCACATCGCGGCGCTCGAACGGCGCCCGGCACGCAGCATCCGCGTGGTCGCCTTCGCCAACGAGGAGCAGGGCCTGCTCGGCGGGTTCGCCTACGCGGAGAAGCACGGCGCCGACGTCGCGCGCCACCAGTTGGTCGCCGAGAGCGACTTCGGCGCCGGCCGCATCTACGCCTTCAACACCGGCGCGCCGGCCCACGCCGAAGCCGCCGAGGCCCGCATCGCCGAGGCACTCGCGCCGCTGGGCATCGAGCGCTCCGACGAAGGCGGCCCCGGTCCCGACGTGATCGGCATCTCCGGCGCCGGCGCCACCTGGGCCTGGCTCGGCCAGGACGGCACCGACTACTTCGACCTGCACCACACGCCGGACGACACCCTGGACAAGATCGACCCGGCGGCGCTGGCGCAGAACGCCGCAGCGTATGCGGTGTTCGCGTACCTGGCGGCGGATGCGGAAGGAGATTTCGGCAGCGCGCCGGCCGTGACGCCGTGACCTGACGGCAAAGGGCTTTTTTGCCACGGATTTACGCGGATTTACGCGGATCAGGCCAAGGCAAGCATCCGCATCACGCTCTGGCCGACTTTTGTTTCGGGAACGGTTTCCGGCAGCGACCTTGCTTCGGCCTGATCCGTGTAAATCCGCGGCCGATCCGTGCAAATCCGTGGCAAAAGCTTTTCCCGGCCCCACCCCTCCGGGAAACCTCAGTCGCGCGCCTGCCACCAACGGGCGAGCAGCACCGCGGTAGCGGCGGAGACGTTGAGGCTTTCGACGGCGCCCGTGCCTGGGATGGAGACGCGCAGGTCGCAGGCATCGGCCAGCGCCTCGGACATGCCTTCGCTCTCGGCGCCCAGCACATAGACCAGCCGTGGCGGCAGCTCGGTGGCGAAGACGTCACCACCGCCACGCACCACGGTTGCGGCCAGCGTGAAGCCGGCGCCGCGCAGCTGGGCGATGGCGTTGTCCTCGCGGCCCAGGCGCACCAGCGGCACCGCTTCCGCACCGCCCTCGGCCACCCGCGCGGCAGCGCCCGACAGCTGCAGCGGGGAGTGCTTGGGCAGGAACACCGTGGCACCGAAGTTCGCCGCCGAACGCAGGATCGCGCCCAGGTTGTGCGGGTTGCCGACGCCGTCCAGCCACAGCGCGCAGACCGGGCCTTCGCCCACGTCCTGCAGCCACGTAGTCAGCGCGACCGGCGCTTCGCGCAGCACGTCGGCGACCACGCCCTCGTGGTGGCTGCTGGCCGCGAGCTTGCGCAGGTCGTCTTCATCCACCACGCGGTAGCCGACGCGGTTGGCCACGCACCACTTCAGCAGCGGCTGCAGGCGCGGGATCAGCGCCTCGGCCAGGTACAGCTTGCGGATCGCCGCCGGGCGGCGTGCGAACACCGCCTGCACGGCGTTCAGGCCATGCAGGCGGACCTCGTCGTTGCCACCGGCCTTCGCCATGTCAGTCCTTCTTCCCGCGCACCCAGAAGGCGGCGTTGCGGATGCCCAGCGACTCCGGGTCGAAGGTCGGGTCCAGGCCCTGCTTCTTCTGCCGCTCGTAATCGCGCAGCGCCAGCAGCGCCGGCTTCTGCAGGATCAGGATCGCGACGATGTTGAGCCAGGCCATCAGCCCCACGCCGATGTCACCCAGCGTCCAGGCCGCGCCCGCGGAACGCACCGCGCCCACGATCACGGCGAGCAGGATGGCCACGCGCAGCACCAGCGTCATCCACGGGCGATGCACCTTCCGGTTGATGTAGGCGATATTGGTTTCGGCCATGTAGTAGTAGGCGACGATCGTGGTGAAGGCGAAGAACAGCAGCGCCAGCGCCACGAAGCCCGCGCCGTAGCCGGGCAGCACCGACTCCACCGCCGCCTGCGCGAAGCCCGGCCCGGCCTCGATGCCGGGCAGCGCCTCGACCAGCATCGCGCCGTCGGGCATGCCGACGTTGTACATGCCGGTGGAGAGGATCATGAACGCCGTGGCGGAACACACCAGCAGCGTATCGACGTAGATCGAAAACGCCTGCACGTAACCCTGCTTGGCCGGGTGCGAGACCTCGGCAGCGGCGGCGGCGTGCGGGCCGGTGCCCTGCCCGGCTTCGTTCGAATAGATGCCGCGCTTCACGCCCCACTCCACCGCCAGGCCGAGCATCGCGCCGAAGCCCGCCTCCATGCCGAAGGCGCTGCGGAAGATCAGCCTGAACATCTCCGGCACCTGTTCGGCGTTGAGCACCATGACCACGAAGGCCACCAGCATGTAGGCCAGGGCCATGAACGGCACCACTACTTCGGCGAAGCGCGCGATGCGCTTGACGCCGCCGAAGATGATGAAGCCCAACGCCAGCACGACGCCCGTGGCGGTCACCGAAGGCGCGATACCCCAGGCATTCTCCATGCCCGAAGCGATGCCGTTGGCCTGGACGCCCGGCAGGAAGAACCCTGCGGCAACGATGGTGACGACCGCGAACAGCCACGCGTACCACTTCTGCCCCATCGCCTTTTCGATGTAGTACGCCGGGCCGCCGCGGTAGCGGCCTTCGTCGTCCTTCTCCTTGTAGATCTGCGCAAGCGTCGACTCCACGAAGGACGTCGACGCGCCGAGGAAAGCCATCACCCACATCCAGAACACCGCACCCGGGCCACCGAAGGCGATCGCGGTCGCGACGCCTGCGATGTTGCCGATACCCACCCGCCCCGACAGCGACATCGCCAGTGCCTGGAACGAAGACACGCCGGCTTCCGACGACTTGCCCGACAGCAGCAGGCGGATCATCTCGGGCACGCTGCGCAGCTGCATGAAGCGGGTACGGATGGAGAAGTACAGGCCCGCGCCCAAGCACAGCGCGATCAGCGCCTTGCTCCAGATCAGGCCGTTCAAGGTGTTGAGGATCTCGTCCAAGTGCTGGCTCCGGTGGTGGATCGCGATGCACCGGCGCCATGTTCACCTTGGCCGGAACCGGCCCGATTCTCCACGATCAGCGGGCAAATGCGAACCGGCCGCGCGAACGCGGCCGGTGGCTCAGGCGTGTCCGCCCACGCTCGGCACTTCGCGCTGCTGCTTCTCGAGCTCCTGTGCCACCGCTTCCGGCGAGCTCGTGAACGGTGCGAACAAGGTGTACAGGGCCGGCACCACGAACAGCGACAGCAGCGTGGAGAACGCCACGCCCGCGATGATCACCACGCCGATGGTGGCGCGGCTGGCCGAACCGGGGCCACCTGCCAGCACCAGCGGCAGGGCGCCGGCCGCGGTGGCGATCGCGGTCATCAGGATCGGGCGCAGGCGCACGGTCGCCGACTCGACGATGGCCTGGCCAATGTTGCGCCCCTCGTCGCGCAGCTGGTTGGCGAACTCGACGATCAGGATCCCGTTCTTGGCCGCCAGGCCGATCAGCATCACCACGCCGATCTGGCTGAAGAGATTGATCGTGCCGCCCGTCAATGCCAGCCCGAGCAGCGCGCCCAGCACCGCCAGCGGCACCGTCAGCATGATCACGAAGGGATGCACGAAGCTTTCGAACTGCGCCGCCATCACCAGGTAGACCACCAGCAGCGCCAGGGTGAAGGTCAGCAGCACCGCGCCGCCGGCCTTGGTGAACTCGCGCGACTCGCCCTTCCAGTCCACCTGGGCGTAGTCGGGAAGCTCGGTGCGCACGACGTCTTCGAGGAAGGCCAGCGCATCGCCCATCGGATAGCCCGGCGCAAGGCCGGCGGTGACGGTGATCGCACGCATCCGGTTGAAGCGGTTGAGGCTGCCCGCCTCGGCGAGTTCAGACAGCGTCACCAGGTTGGACAGCGGCACCAGCTCGCCGCTGCGCGCACGGACTTCGATCGCGGCCAGGTCAGCCGGCTCGGCGCGGCCGGCGCGGCCGGCCTGCACCAGCACGTCGTACTCCTCGCCCTCCTGGACGAAGGTGGTGACGCGGCGGCCGCCCATCATGGTTTCCAGCGCGCGGCCGATGTCGGTGACGCTCACGCCGAGGTCGGCGGCGCGCACGCGGTCGATGTTCACGCGCATCTGCGGCCGCGTTTCCTTGTAATCGGAGTCGACCGAGAAGAAGCCCGGATGCGCCTCCATGCGCTGCATCACCAGGTCGCGCCACCCCGAGATTTCCTCGTACTCCGGCCCACCGAGCACCATCTGGATCGGTTGCCCGCGGCTGCCCACGAGACCGCCGCCCACGCGCGGCTGCGCCTGCACGCCGCTCAGGGTGCCGAGTTCGGAGCGCAGCGAGTCGGCGACCTCGGCCGTGCTCTGCCCGCGCTTGTCCCAGTCCTCGAGGAATACGATCACGTTGCCGGTATGCATCTCCTCGCTCGCTCCCCAGCCGCCCGGCGCGCGGGTGTTGTAGCGACGGATCGCGCTGCCTTCCTCGGCCACCCGCTTGGCGAACACCTTCTCGACCTCCTGCACCTGCTGCACGGTGTAGTCGAAGCCGGCGCCCTCGGGCCCGACGATCGAGACGAAGAACGAACCGCGGTCCTCGGCCGGCGCCAGCTCCGAAGGCACCACGCGCGACAGGCCCCAGGACCCGGCCAGGCAGGCCAGCATCACCAGCAGCATCCCCGCCAGCACCCGGCGCGGCCGCTGGTCCGCCATCCACGCCAGCGCGCGCCCGTAGGCACCGGTGACCGCGCCCAGGCGCGCATTGAACCAGCGGTTGACCGGGTTCGACTTCTCCTCGCTGTGCGGGCGCACCATCTTCGAGGCCATCATCGGCGTCAGCGTCAGCGCGACGAAGGCCGACAGCGCCACCGCACCGGCCAGCGCCACCGACAGTTCGCGGAACAGGCGGCCGGTGTTGCCCTCCATGAAGCCCACCGGCAGGAACACCGCCACCAGCACCGTAGTGGTCGCGATCACCGCGAACGCCACCTGCTTTGTGCCGCGCTGCGATGCGACCAGCCGCGGCTCGCCCAGGTCCACGCGGCGCTGGATGTTCTCCAGCACCACGATCGCGTCGTCCACCACCAGGCCGATCGCCAGCACCAGGGCCAGGAGCGTCAGCAGGTTGATCGAGTAGCCGAACAGCAGCAGCGGGATGAAGGCCGCCAGCAGGCAGACCGGCACCGTCACCGCCGGGATCAGCGCCGCGCGGAAGCTGCCCAGGAACAGCCAGATCACCACCAGCACCAGGGCCATCGCCTCGATCAGCGTCCAGTAGACGCGCTTGATCGACTCCTCGATGAACACCGTATCGTCGTAGGCAACGAAGATGCTGGTGCCCTCGGGCAGCGACTTCTGGATTTCCACCGCGGCCGCGCGCGCCAAGCGGGTCACGTCCAGCGCGTTGGCGGTCGAGGTCTTGACGATGCCCAGGCCGATATTGGGCTGGCCGTTGCTGTGGTAATACGCGCGCCGCTCGGCGGAGGACAGCTCGATCTCGGCCACGTCGCCCAGGCGCACCACGTAGCCGTCGGCGCCCTTGCGCAGCGGCATCGCGGCGAAGTCCTGCGGTTCGACGTAGCTGCGCTCGACGCGGAGCGTGAAGTCGCGGCTGCCGGACTCGATGCGCCCGGCGGGCAGCTCGACGTTCTCGGCGCGCAGTGCCGACTCGATGTCGTTGGGGGTGATGCCGCGCGCGGCCATCGCCGCGCTGTCCAGCCACACGCGCATCGCATAGCGCTGGCGGCCGCCGATCCGCACCTGGGCCACGCCGTCCAGGCTCGACAGGCGGTCGACGATGTAGCGGTCGGCGTAGTCGGACAACTCCAGCGTGTCCATCGTCGCCGAGCTCATGTTGAGCCAGATGATGGTGTCGGAATCGCTGTCGGCCTTTTCGACCTCGGGCGGGTCGGCCTCGTCCGGCATGCGGTCGGCGACGCCGCTGATGGCGTCGCGGACGTCGTTGGCCGCGGCCTCGATGTCGCGGTTCAGCGTGAATTCCAGGGTCACCGACGAGCGCCCGTTGCGGCTGCGCGACTGGATGATCTCGATGCCTTCGATGCCCGAAAGGGCGTCCTCCAGCACCTGGGTGATGCGTGTCTCGACCACCGCCGCGGACGCGCCGGGATAGTTGACGTCCACCGAGACGATCGGCGGATCGATCGCCGGCAGCTCGCGCAGGGTCAGGCGCGAAAACGCCATCACCCCGATGACCATCAATAGCAGGCTCATCACCGTCGCGAAGACGGGGCGGCGGATGGAGAGGTCGGACAGCATCATGGCTCAGCCCTCGCCCGGTCCGCCGGCTTCGCTGGTATCCACTTCGCCGGGCCCGGCTTCGACGATCGCGCTGCCGTCGCGCAGCTTGCCGGTGCCGTCGACGACGATGCGCTCGCCGGGCTCGAGGCCGGAGACGATCTCGGCCATGCCGCCGGCACGCGAGCCGATCATGACCACGACCTGTTCGACGGTGGCGTCGGGCCGCACGCGATAGACGAAGGACTCGCGGCCCACCTGGACCACGGCGATCTCGGGGATCAGCAGCGCCTCGCGCTCGGTGCGCTCGAGCTCGATCTGCATCAGCATGCCCGGACGCAGCAGGTGTTCGGGATTCGCGAAATCGGCGCGCACGCTGAAGGCACGGCTGGTCGCATCCACGCGCGAACCGACGTTGCTGACCACGCCCTCGAAGCCGCGGCCGCGCCAGGCGGTGCTGGTGCCGGTGATGCGCTGGCCGGTGGCCACGTGCGACAGGTGGGCCTCGGGCACCGGGAAGTCCACGTAGACCGATGACAGGTCGTCGAGGGTCGCGACCACGGTCCCGGGCGTGATCAGGGCGCCGGGGCTGACCTGACGCACGCCAAGCACGCCGGCGAATGGCGCGCGGACCACGCGGTCGCTGAGGTTGGCTTCGATCTGCCGCACCTGGGCCAGCGCGCTGTCGCGCGTGGCGCGCTGGGTGTCCAGCGTTGCGCGCGCGATCAGCTGCTGCGCGGCGAGTTCCTGCTGGCGCTTCAGCATGCTGTCGGCCTCTTTGGCGGTGGCACGGGCCGCGGCCAGCGACGCCTGCTGCTGTTCGCCGCTGAGCGTGACCAGCGGCGCGCCGGCGGCCACCACGTCGCCGCTTTCGAAATGCACCCGGTCCACGGTTTCGCTGACCTTGGCGGTCACTTCCACCGCTTCGCGCGCCTTCACCGTGCCCAACGCGCGGATGCGGTCGTTGAAAGGCCGGGTGGACACCGCCGCGGTCGTCACCACCACCGCGGGCGGGCCACCGCCCTGGCTGTCTGCCTCGCCCTCCGCGCCGCAGGCCGCGAGGACCAGGGCAAGCAGGATGGCGCAACAGGCCTTTGGGCCGGAGCGGAAAATGGGGGCGTCGGACATCGTGGGCAGCAGCGGCAAAGGGAAGCCGTGCATTCTATCGACCCCGTGTGTCGGCGACGTATGCCATGAGGCCCGTGCGCGGAATGCGCCGTTCCGGTCAACCGGTGGCGCCCTCGTGCGTTACGGCGCACTCTGGCCCTGCCCCGCGGACGGACCCGGGGACACGTCCCTCCCACAAACCCAGGACGACGCCATGATCCACGAAAACATCCTCGACACCATCGGCGGCACGCCCGTCGTGCGCCTGAACCGCATCGCGCCCCAAGGGGTGACGCTGTATGCGAAGGTCGAATCCTTCAACCCCGGCGGCTCGGTCAAGGACCGGCTGGCGCTTGCCATCATCCTCGACGCCGAGCAGCGCGGGCTGCTGAAGCCCGGCGACACCGTGGTCGAAGCCACCTCCGGCAACACCGGCGTGGCCCTGGCTATGGTCTGCGCCGCGCGTGGCTACAAGTTCGTGGCCACCATGGCCGAGAGCTTCTCGGTCGAACGCCGCAAGCTGATGCGCGCCTATGGCGCCAAGGTGATCCTGACCCCGGCCGCCGAGCGCGGCACCGGCATGGTGCGCAAGGCGAAGGAACTGGCCGACGAACACGGCTGGTTCCTGGCCGACCAGTTCGCCAACCCGGCCAACCCGGCGTACCACCGCAACACCACGGCCGCCGAGATCCTGCAGGACTTCGCAGGCCGCCGCCTGGATCATTTCGTCAGCGGCTGGGGCACGGGCGGAACCCTCACCGGCGTGGGCGAAATGCTCAAGCTGGCCCGGCCCGGGGTCGAAGTCGTGGCCGCGGAGCCGGCCGTGGCCGCCATGCTCCAGGGTGCCGACTTCACCCCCCACAAGATCCAGGGCTGGACCCCGGACTTCATTCCCGAAGTGCTCAACCGCGAAGCCGCCGACCGCGTGCTGTCCGTGGCCGACGACGTTGCCATCGCCACCGCGCGCAAGCTGGCGGCGGAGGAAGGGATTTTCGCAGGCATCTCGGCCGGGGCGACCGTCGCCGCGGCACTGGACGTGGCGAAGGATGCCGAGGAAGGCGCGGTGATCCTGGCGATGCTGCCGGATACCGGAGAGCGCTACTTCTCGACCCCGCTGTTCGAGGGCGTCGCCGAGGGCAGCGACGACGAGTGGCTGGCCGGGTTGCCCTGATTCCCGGCCGCAGTCTCCCGCCTGTGCAGGAGCAGCTATAGCTGCTCCTACACACTGCTGCTGATTCGTGACCATGAAAAAGGGCGGCCATGGCCGCCCTTTTTCGTGCGTGATGGCGCGGACACGCGCCGATAACGCGATCAGCCGCGCGACCACTGCCCCAGCGCCGCCAGGCCGTTGGCCTTGGCGCGCTCGTACACGGTGGCCTGTGCCTTGTCGTAGTTGCCGACCAGGTCCTGCGACCACAGCTTCAGCGCGGCCGACTGCATGGCACGGCCGTAGGAGAACGACAGCGGCCACGGGTTCGGGCCCATGCGGTTCATGGCGTCCAGGTGCGCGGTGGCGTCCTCGTCGGACTGGCCGCCGGACAGGAACACGATGCCCGGGAGGATCGCCGGCACCGCCGACTTCAGGCACATCAGGGTGGCTTCGGCGACCTCTTCCACCGGCGCCAGCTCACCGCTGTCCTTGCCCGGCAGCACCATCGAGGCCTTCAGGATCGTGCCCTCGAGGGCCACGTTCTGGTTGTACAAGGCGTCGAACAGCGCGCGCAGGGTGACCTCGCTGACTTCGTAGCAGGTCTCGATGTCGTGGTTGCCGTCGATCAGCACTTCCGGCTCGACCATCGGCACCAGGCCCTGCTCCTGGCAAAGCGCGGCATAGCGCGCCAGGGCGTGGGCGTTGGCCTCGATGCAGGTGCCCGAGGGCACGTCGTCGCCGATGTTGATCACCGCGCGCCACTTGGCGAAGCGGGCGCCGAGCTTGTAGTACTCCTCCAGGCGCGAGCGCAGGCCGTCGAGGCCTTCGGTCACGACTTCACCCGGGAAACCGGCCAGGGCATGCGTGCCCTTGTCGACCTTGATGCCCGGGATCATGCCGTTCTCGGTCATGTACTGGGCGAAGGGCACGCCGTCCTTCGTCTTCTGGCGCAGGGTCTCGTCGAACAGGATCGCGCCGCTGATGTACTCCGACAGGTCCGGCGTGGTCAGGAGCAGCTCGCGGTAGGCGCGGCGGTTCTCCTCGGTGTTCTCGATGCCGACGCCGGCGAAGCGCTTGGCGATCGTGCCGGAGGACTCGTCGATGGCGATGATGCCCTTGCCCGGGGCGACCATGGCGAGGGCGGTTTCGGCAAGCTGTTCGATGCTCATTCTTCGGGACTCCGGGCAGGCGGCAGGGCCGGCCAGTATAGCCGGTCGCCCCCGGCACGCCCCCGTGGCAGCCGCCACAGCCGCCCCCCTTTGTAGGAGCAGCTATAGCTGCTCCTACAAAGCCAGGAAGGGTGCGGTCACAGGCTGCCGAGGCCCTCGGCGCCGCCGTCATCGCCGACCTGCAGCAGGCGCAGGGTGTTCGTTGCGCCGTGGGTTTCCATGGCTTCGCCGCTGGTGAACACCACGCGGTCGCCGGACGACAGCAGGCCGGCGGCCACCAGCAGGCCCACGGCGTCGCGCGCGGCCTCGCGGGCGCCCTGGCCGCGACTGTCGTGGGCCATCGGGAACACGTCGCGCATCAGGCTCATGCGCCTGCGCGCGCCGGCATGGCGCGAGAACGCATAGATCGGCGCACTGGAGCGGAAGCGCGACAGGAAGCGCGCGGTGCCGCCTGATTCGGTCATGGCCACGATCGCGGCCACGCCGATGTGCTCGCTGAGGAACATGGCGCCCATCGCGATCGCCTGGTCGGCGCGCTGCAGCCCGCGCTGGGCCGCTTCGAAATCGGTGTCGTGTTCGAACTGCTTCTCGGCGCCGACGCAGATCCGGCTCATCGCCTCCACCGCGGCCACCGGATATGCGCCGGCGGCGCTCTCGGCCGAAAGCATCACCGCGTCGGTGCCGTCGATCACGGCGTTGGCCACGTCCAGCACCTCGGCACGCGTCGGCATCGGGCTTTCCACCATCGACTGCAGCATCTGGGTGGCTGTGATCACCACCCGGTTGCGGGCCAGGGTTTCGCGGATGATCTTCTTCTGGATGCCCGGAAGCTCGGCGTCGCCGATTTCAACGCCAAGGTCACCGCGCGCGACCATGACCACGTCGCTGGCGTCGATGATCTCGGCCAGGTTCTCGATCGCCTCGGCGCGCTCGATCTTCGACACCAGGGCGGCATCGCAGCCGTGGCTGTGCGCGACCCGACGCGCCTCGTGCATGTCGTCGGCGGTGCGGCAGAAGGACACGGCGATGAAGTCGACGCCGATGTCGGCCGCGACCTTGATCAGCTCGCGGTCGAGTTCGGTGATCGCACCCAGGGACAGGCCGCCGCCTTGCTTGTTCAGGCCCTTGCGATCGGAGAGCACGCCGTCGTTGAGCACGGTGGTGGCGATGGTGTCGCCCTCGACCGACAGCACGCGCAGCTGCACCATCCCGTCATCGAGCAGCAGCACATCGCCCTCGGCCACGTCGCCCGGCAGCCCGAGGTAGCTGACGCCGACGCCGCCGACGCCGCCCGGAGGCGCGTTTTCGCGGGCATACAGTTCGAAGCGATCGCCCGCGCCAAGCTGCACGCGACCACCCTCGAAGCGGTCGATGCGGATCTTGGGACCCGGCAGGTCGGCAAGGATGCCGACCTCGACCCCGGCCCGCGCCGCGGCCTCGCGGACCTCCTGCGCGCGCCGCACATGATCGGCCGGCACACCGTGAGAGAAGTTCAGCCGCACCGCGTTGACGCCCGCGCGCACGAGCGCGTCGAGCACGCCCGGCGCATCGCTTGCGGGACCCAACGTGGCGAGGATGCGGGTACCGCGGCGGTATTCGGACATGCTGGGCCTTGCGCTGGGCGATTCGGGAACGGACCCCAATGCTAGCCGAGCCACATGGCGATCGGATGCCGCGCTTCGGCCCGGGCCGGTCCGCCGGGCCGTTTCCAGTCAGCCGCCGCGCTGCTCCAGCGCCACGACCGCCGGCAGCGCCTTGCCTTCAAGGAACTCGAGGAAGGCGCCGCCGCCGGTGGAGATGTAGGACACGCCGTCGGCGATGCCGTACTTGTCGACCGCGGCCAGGGTGTCGCCGCCGCCGGCGATCGAGAACGCCTTCGACGCCGCGATCGCGCGCGCCAGCGTTTCGGTGCCCTTGCCGAAGGCGTCGAACTCGAACACGCCCACCGGCCCGTTCCAGACCACGGTGCCGGCCGAAGCGATCATCTCCGCATAGCGCGCGGCGGTTTCGGGGCCGATGTCGAGCACCATTTCGCCCTCGGCGATGGCATCCACCGCCTTGACCGTCGCCGGTGCGTCGGCGGCGAAGGCCGGCGCCACCACCACGTCGGTCGGCACCGGGATGTCGGCGCCGCGGGCGCGGGCGTCGGCCATGATCTGCTTCGCGGTGTCGATGAGGTCGGCTTCGTGCAGCGAGCTGCCGACACCGTGCCCCATGGCGGCGATGAAGGTGTTGGCGATGCCGCCGCCGACGATCAGCTGGTCGACCTTGCCGACCAGCGACGACAGCAGCTCGAGCTTGGTCGAGACCTTGGAGCCGGCCACGATCGCCAGCATCGGACGCGCTGGCTCCTTGAGCGCCTTGCCCAGGGCGTCGATCTCGGCCATCAGCAGCGGACCGCCCGCGGCCTGCGCGGCGTGGCGGATCACACCGTGGGTGGACGCCTGGGCGCGGTGCGCGGTGCCGAAGGCGTCCATGACGAAGACGTGGCACAGCGCGGCGTAGCGCTTCGACAGGGCATCGTCGTCGGCCTTCTCGCCGGCGTTCATGCGGCAGTTCTCCAGCAGCACCAGCTGGCCGGGCGCGACCTCGACGCCGTCGAGGTAATCCCGCAGCAGCGGCACCTCGCGGCCCAGCAGCTCCGACAGTCGCGCCGCCACCGGCGCCAGCGAATCGGCCTCGCTCCAGCTGCCTTCCGTCGGCCGGCCGAGGTGCGACATCACCATCACCGCGGCGCCGGCATCGAGCAGCGCCTTCAGCGTCGGCAGCGACGCGAGGATGCGCTGGTCGGACGTCACGCGACCGTCGGCCACCGGCACGTTGAGGTCCTGGCGGACCAGCACGCGCTTGCCGGCAAGGTCGAGGTCGGTCATGCGGAGGATGGGCATGGGGATTGCGGCCAGAGTTCAGGGGGCGCCATTGTCGGCGTGGGCGGCGCGGGATTCAAACTCGTGCCCTCGATCAGGAGAGGAACCAAAAGAAAGGCCCCGCTTCAAGCGGGGCCCTTGGATACCTCGGTGCTGCGTACGCTTACTCGCGGTATCCGGAGTCGTCCTTGTTGTGGATGATCCAGATCAGGTTACCGCCGCTGTCCCAGCCCTTGCCGGCAAAGACCAGCCGGCCCTGGCCCTTGTAGGCCATCTCGTAGCGGTGCCGGTCGGAGCCGAAGTAGAACGGAATGAACGCCTTGCCGGTGATGTAGACGCCCTGATCGGTCGGCTGGCCGATGATGTCGGTCACCTGCTTCATCGGCATGCCGATCTCCAGCTGGGTGAACCTGGTGTCCGGCGCCGGCTTCCCGGTGATTTCTCCTTCCCAGTCACCGAGACCGGTGACGGTTTCGCCATAGCCTGCCTCCACCGCGGCCGAATCGGTCACTTCGCCCTCGGCATTCATCCAGGCCGGCGCTTCCTTGGCCTTCGAACCGCGACGGGCATCGGCGTCCCCGGCCGCGAACAGGCCGACGCCCACGATCATCGCCGCGGCGGCGATCACTCGCATGCTGTCATGCATTGCTTGCTTCTCCATGTGTGGTGCCCCATCCACGCAGACGTCCCCACCGCGGGCCGGGGCCCGACACCCGCAGCGTCGGGCCGGATTCTCCAACGGGCGCGCCCTGTCGCGCAACCGCGGAGTCAGCCGCTGCGCCGCCGGAACAGCAGCCAGGACACCGTCAGCATCAGCAGCGGCGGCATCGCATAAGCCAGCCGGTAGTCGAAGCCGTAGACCGCCGCCAGCTTGGCGACCTGGTTCTGCAGCATCCAGAACATGAGCGCGAACACCACGCCGATGAACAATCTGCGCCCGAGCCCGCCGCTGCGCAGTGAGCCGAACGCAAAGGGCATCGCGGCCAGGCACAGCGCAAGCACGTTGACCGGGTAGAACCAGCGCCCCCAGTAGTGCTCCTCGAATTCGCTGGCGTCCAGCCGGTTGCGGTGGCGGTATTCGATGCCCTGGGCCAGGTCGCGCGCGGACATGTAGCGCGGCCGGAAGGCACCACCCGCGCTGGCCGCGAGCGCCACCGCATCAAGCTGCGATTCCCAGCGCTCCTCATCGACGCGGACCTCGGTGACCGACCGCTCCTCGAAGGTCACCCGGCGCACGTCACGCAGCAGCCAGCCGCCGCTGCGGTGTTCGGCCGTGCCGACCTGGGCGACCGACTCCAGCCGGCCGTCGTTGTCGAATTCGAACAGGCGCACGTCGTTGAGCTCAAGCCAGGCCTCGTCTCCCTCGCTGCGCTCGCGGCCGTCGCGGGCGTTGAGGAAGGTGTTGCCTTCGCGCGCCCACAGCCCCGAGTACTGCGCCACGATCATGTCGCTGGAGCGCGCGGCGGCCTTCATGGCATCGGCGCTGCGCTGCGCGCCGGGCCCCAGGGTCTCGCCGCTGAGCATCATCACCCCGGTCAGCAGGGCCAGCGGCACCGCCACCGAAACGCTCAGCCGGCGCCGCGACACGCCCAAGGCACGCAGCGCGGTGAGCTCGGACGACGCCGCCAGCTGGCCCAGGCCCATCAGCGTGCCGATCACCGCGGCCGTCGGGAACATGGTGTAAGCACGCCGCGGAAGGCTGTAGACGACGTAGGTCAGCACGCTGACGAAGCCGTACTCGCCCTGGCCCATGTTGTCGATCTCGTCGACCGCCGCGAGCACGGCGTCCAGCCCGACCAGCACCGCCCAGACCAGCAGCACGGTCACCACCACCACGCGTGCCACGTGGAGGTCGTGGATCTTCGGGAACGGCATCATCGCGCCGTCCCCACGCCACGGGCGCGGCGCGGCACGCCGACGTGGCCGTCACGGAAATACAGCCACGTGCCGACGGCCAGCAGCGGCAACACCAGCCACCACAGTCCCAGTTGCAGCGGGATCTTGCCGTCGGCCAGCCACTTGGTGCCCAGCAGCATCAGGTTGATGCCGACCACGTAGGCCAGGAATCCGAGTGCGATCCGCCCGTAGCGGGCCTGTCGCGGCGGGCTGCGCGCGAGCGGCACCGCCAGCAGGGCGAAGGCCAGTGCCAGCAGCGGCGGCGCGATGCGGTAGTGCAGCTGCGCGCGCGCCTCGGGGCGCGAGTCGCCCAGCAGCGCCAGGGTGCTGTCGTACTCGGGATCCTCGTCGGCGGGACGGGTTTCGGCATCGGGCAGGCGCATCTCGTTGCGCGCGTAGCGCATCATCCGGAAATCCAGGCCTTCGGCCAGCGGGCCCTCCACGCGGAAGCCTTCGCCCAGGTCCAGGTAGCGCTCGGCGCCGTCGACGGCCAGCCGGCCGTTGCGCGCGGTGGTGACGTCCATGCGCTCCTCGTCCTGGCGGTAGATGAAGACCCGGCCCAGGGCCGAGCCCTCGCCGGACATCGCACCCACGTAGACCACGCCGCTGCCGCCAGGCAGCTCGACGAAGCGCCCGGCCTCGAGTCCGGCCAGCAGCAGGTTGCGATTGCCCTCGGCGACCATGCGCTGGGAGTAGTCGTTGGCCCAGGGGCCCAGCCACAGCGAACAGGCGCCGATGAAGGCCACCAGCGGCAGCACCAGCATCATCAGCGGCCGCAGCAGCCGCCGCGGGCCGACGCCGGTGGCCACCAGCACCGGCATCTCCGAGTCGCGGTACAGCCGGCCCACGGCCAGCAGCAGGCCCAGCATCAGGCCCAGCGGCAGGATCAGCGGCAAGTAGTTGAGCACCTGCAGGCCCAGCTGGGACAGCATCAGCCCCGCCGGGACGCGGCCGCGGGCGATGTCGCCGAGGACCTCGGCGAACACCCCGCCCAGGCTCACGATCATCAGCACCACCAGGGCCGCGAACGTGGATTGGGCGAATTCGCGGAACAGGTAGGTGTCGAGCTTCGGCATCCGTATGCGGCCTTGCATTAGAATCGGGGGTTCGTCCATACACCGTCAGGCCGCGCCAGCATGCTGGCGCCGCGGCGCATCGCCGCATTCTGGACTGCGGATTGTAAGGAACACTTCACGCCAAACCCCAGTACAGGACCCCATGACCCTCAAACTAGCCCTGAACAGCGCCTCCCCGGCCACGGCCGACGTCGACTGCATCGTGGTCGGCGCCTACGCCGACAAGACCCTGACGCCCGCCGCCCGCACCCTTGACGAGGCCAGCGGCGGCCGCCTGTCCGCCCTCGCCGCCCGCGGCGACATCAGCGGTGCCACCGGCCGCACCTCGCTGCTGCACGACGTCCCCGGCGTGGCTGCACCGCGCGTGCTGGTTGTGGGCCTGGGCGAATCGGCGAAGTTCGCGGTGCCGCAGTACCTGAAGGCCGTGGCCGACGCCGTGCGCGCGCTCCGCACCGGTCCGGTGCGTTCGGCGCTGCTGACCCTGTCCGAGGTCGAGGTTTCCGGCCGCGACGCCGCCTGGGCCATCCGCCAGGCCGCCATCGCCGCCGGCCATGCTGCCTATCGCTACACCGCGACCCTGGGCGAGAAGAACAAGAAGCGCGACGAAAAGGGCCTCGAGCGCCTCGACATCGCAGGCAATGACGCTGCCGCGCTGGCCCAGGGCCAGGCGATCGCCGCGGGTGTCGAGTTCACGCGCGAGCTCGGCCACCTGCCGCCGAACATCTGCAACCCGGCCTACCTCGCCAGCCAGGCGCAGGAATTCGCCGCGAAGTTCGACAAGGCCTCCTGCGAGGTCCTCGAGCGCGAGGACATGGAAAAGCTCGGCATGGGCTCGCTGCTGGCGGTCGCCCGCGGCTCGGCCAACGCGCCCAAGCTGATCGTGCTGAAGTGGAACAACGGCGGCGATGCGCAGCCCTACGTGCTGGTCGGCAAGGGCATCACCTTCGACACCGGCGGCGTGAACCTGAAGACCCAGGGCGGCATCGAGGAGATGAAGTACGACATGCTCGGCGCCGGTTCGGTGCTGGGCACGTTCGTGGCCGCGGCCGGCATGGACCTGGCCGTGAACCTGGTGGTGGTGGTGCCTGCGGTCGAGAACGCGATCGACGGCAACTCCTACCGCCCCTCCGACATCGTCACCAGCATGTCCGGCAAGACCATCGAGATCGGCAACACCGACGCCGAGGGCCGCCTGATCCTGTGCGACGCGCTGACCTATGCCGAGCGGTTCAAGCCGCAGGCCCTGGTCGACGTGGCCACGCTCACCGGCGCCTGCATGGTCGCCCTGGGCAGCTTCGCCACCGGCCTGATGACCAAGCACGACGACCTGGGCCAGGAGCTGCTGGCGGCCGGCGAAGAGGTGTTCGACCGCGCCTGGCGCCTGCCGCTGTGGGACGAGTACCAGACCATGCTCGATTCCAGCTTCGCCGACGTCTACAACATCGGCGGCCGCTGGGCCGGTGCGGTGACGGCGGGCTGCTTCCTGTCGCGCTTCACCGAGGGCCAGCGCTGGGCGCACCTCGACATCGCCGGCAGTGCCAGCCACAGCGGCAAGAACGGGCTGGCCACCGGCCGCCCGGTCGGCCTGCTGTCGCAGTGGCTGCTTGACCAGGCCGCCGCCAAGTAAGACGCACGCGGCCGGGACCGGCTTTCGCACGCGGAAGCCGATCCCGGCCCGGCTTTTGACCCGGGACCGAGCATGCGCGCCGACTTCTACCTGATTGCCAAGCCCCGCTTCCGCGACCAGCCCCTGCTGCTGGTCTGCGAGCTGGCGAAGAAAGCCCTGGCCGCCGGCCAGCCGATGCTGGTGCTGGCCCGCGACATGGCCCAGGCCGAGCAGCTCGACGACCTGCTGTGGTCGTTCGACCCCGACGCCTACGTGCCGCACCAGATCGCCGGTGCCGGCTTCGAGGACGACGAGGAAGGCGACGAGGAGGAAGCGGACGTACTCATCGTCCCACCCGAGACCGACGTGCCGCTGCGTCCCCTGGTGCTCAACCTGCGCGATGCACCGGTCGAGGGCGCCTTCGAGCGCGTGCTCGAGGTGGTCCCGGCCGACGAATCCGCGCGCGGCCCGCTGCGTGCACGCTGGACCCAGTACAAGGCGCGCGGCTTCGACCTGAAGAAATTCGACATGTGACGCGGGGGCCCGCCCCCACCCTGCCCCGACACAGAGCCCTCCGATGACCCTCGCCACCGGCTACGACCCCAAGTCCTTCGAATCCCGCCTCTATGCGCAGTGGGAGTCCAGCGGTGCGTTCGCGCCCGCCGGCGACGGCCCGGCGTATTCGATCCTGCTGCCGCCGCCCAACGTCACCGGCACCCTGCACATGGGACACGCGTTCCAGCACACGCTGCAGGACGCGCTCATCCGCTACCACCGCATGCGCGGCTTCCGCACCCTGTGGCAGATGGGCAGCGACCACGCCGGCATCGCCACCGAGATGGTGGTGTCGCGCAACCTCGCCGCCAGCGGCAGCAGCGACACCCGCGACTCGCTCGGGCGCGAGGCCTTCATCGACAAGGTGTGGGAGTGGAAGGGCCAGTCCGGCGACACCATCGAGCGCCAGATGCGCCGGATGGGCACGTCGGGCGACTGGTCGCGCAAGGTGTTCACGATGGACCCGGCGCCGTCGGCGGCCGTGGTCGAGGCCTTCCTGCAACTGCACGAGCAGGGGCTCATCTATCGCGGCCAGCGGCTGGTCAACTGGGACCCGGTGCTGAAGACCGCGATCTCCGACCTCGAAGTGCTCAACGAGGAGGAAGACGGCTTCCTCTGGTCGATCGCCTACCCGCTGGGCGACGGTGCCGGCTACGAGCACGTCGAACGCGACGCCGACGGCAACGAAACCCTGCGCGAACGCCGCGACTACCTCGTCGTCGCCACCACGCGCCCGGAAACCATGCTCGGCGACACCGCGGTGATGGTGCATCCGGATGACGCGCGCTATGCGGGCCTCATCGGCAAGGCGGTCACCCTGCCGCTGACCGGGCGCAAGGTGCCCGTGATCGCCGACGCCTACGTTGACCGCGCGTTTGGAACCGGCGTGGTCAAGGTCACGCCGGCGCACGACTTCAACGACTACGCGGTCGGCCAGCGCCATGGCCTGCCGATGATCAACCTGTTCACGGCCGACGCCGCGGTCAATGACAACGCGCCGGAGAAGTACCGCGGCATGGACCGCTACGTCGCGCGCAAGGCGGTGCTTGAGGACCTCGAAGCACTCGGGCTGCTGCTCGAGACGAAGCCGCACAAATTGCAGGTACCGCGCGGCGACCGCACCGGCCAGGCCATCGAGCCCTGGCTCACCGACCAGTGGTTCGTGCGCATGGACACGCTGGCCGCGCGCGGGCTCGAGCGCTTCGAGGGCCGCGACGGCGGCGAACCCGACATCCGCTTCGTGCCGCCGAACTGGATCAACACCTACCGCCACTGGATGGAGAACATCCAGGACTGGTGCATCAGCCGCCAGCTCTGGTGGGGCCACCGCATCCCGGCGTGGTACGACGACGCCGGCAACGCCCACGTCGGCCGCGACGAAGCCGACGCGCGCGCGCGCAGCGGCCTCGGTGCCGACGTCGCGCTGCGCCAGGACGACGACGTGCTCGAGACCTGGTTCTCGTCCGGCATCTGGCCGATGAGCACCATGGGTTGGCCCGACGCCGACACCATGCGCGAGCGCGGCTTCGACGACTTCGTGCCGTCGAGCGTGCTGGTCACCGGCTTCGACATCATCTTCTTCTGGGTCGCGCGCATGGTCATGCTGACCGACCAGCTGACCGGGCGCGCGCCGTTCCGCGACGTCTACATGACCGGCCTGGTGCGCGACAAGGACGGCCAGAAGATGTCGAAGTCGAAGGGCAACATCCTCGACCCGATCGACATCATCGACGGCATCACGCTCGAAGCGCTGGTCGCCAAGCGCACCACCGGGCTGATGAAGCCCAAGGACGCGCCGAAGATCGAGAAGGCCACGCGCAAGGAATTCCCCGAAGGCATCCCCGCCTTCGGCGCCGACGCGCTGCGCTTCACCATGGCCGCGCTCGCCGGCCCCGGCCGCGACATCAAGTTCGATCTGGCCCGCGCCGAGGGCTACAAGAATTTCTGCAACAAGCTCTGGAACGCCACCCGCTTCGTGCTGATGAACACCGGCGACGCCGGCCTGCTCACGGGCGCGCCGCAGCCCGTGACCGCTCCCGAGAAGTGGATCCTCTCGCGCCTTGCCGCCGTCGCCACCGCGGCCGAGTCCCACTTCGCCAGCTACCGCTTCGACCTGCTTGCGCAGTGCCTGTACGAGTTCGCATGGCACGAGTACTGCGACTGGTTCGTCGAGCTGGCCAAGCCCGCGCTCAACGGCAGCGATGCCGCGGCTGCCGCGAGCACCCGTCACACCCTGCTGCACGTGCTCGAGCGCCTGCTCAGCCTGCTGCACCCGCTCACGCCCTTCGTCACCGAGGAGCTGTGGCAGCAGGTCGCGCCGCGCCTGGGCATCGAAGGCGGCAGCATCATGACGCGCGCCTATCCGCGGGCGGCCGACTTCGCCGGCCAGGACCATGCCGACGCCGCCGCCGACGTCGAATGGCTCAAGGCCATGGTCTCCGCGCTGCGCCGCATTCGCAGCGAACTCGGCGTGTCGCCGGGCAAGTCCGTTCGCCTGCTGGTGTCGGGCGGCAGCACCGCGGACGCCGACCGCCTCGCGCGATTCTCGTCGCAGCTTGGCTTCCTTACCCGGATCGAAGGCATCGAGTCGATCAGCGGCGACCCGCCGCCGGCCGCCGCTGCGCTCGTCGGCGAACTGAAGCTGTTCGTGCCGCTGGAAGGCCTGGTCGACCTCGACGCCGAGCGCGCGCGCCTGGACAAAGAGATCAAGCGCGTGGCCGGCGAGCTGGCGAAATCGAAAGGCAAGCTGGCCAGCGAAACCTTCGTCGCCAACGCCCCCGCCGCCGTGGTCGAACAGGAGCGCACCCGCCTGGCCGACTGGACCGCCCAGCACGAAGCCCTCGCCGCCCAGCGCGCGCGCCTCTGACCGATGCTGCCGCCGCCGGTGCCGCCGGCCACCTGCGGCAGCCACTGTAGGAGCGGCTATAGCCGCGACCGGTTTTCGCCGTGGTCCGTGAGGGCAACCGATTCGCGGGGGTCGCAGCTATAGCTGCTCCTACAGCCCGGTGAAGTCCAACAGCTCCATCGCCATCACGATCGCATCTTCGCGGCCCTTGTCGGCCGGGTAATAACGCGGGCGGCGGCCGATTTCGTTGAAGCCTTCGTCCTCGTACAGGGCGATGGCTGCCGGATTCGACGGCCGCACTTCCAGGAACACCCGGCAGGCGCCGCGCCCGCGCGCGGCCTCCACCATCGCGCGCAGCAGCCAGCGGCCGTGGCCGCGCCCCTGGCGCGCGGGGTCGATGCAGATGTTGAGCACGTGGGCCTCGTCGGCGGCCACGCTGAGTACGCCGTGGCCTATGAAGGCGCCGCCTTCAAGCAGCACCCAGGCCGGATATCCCGCGAACAGGCAGTCGCGGAAGATGCCGATCGACCACGGGTACGGATAGGCACGGAGCTCGACCACCATCACCGCATCGAGGTCTTCGATGCGCATCGGCCGCATGACCGGACGCTGCGCCGCGTCGGCCACCACCACCGCGCTCATCCCGGCACGGCCCCGCGTCGCAGGCCGCGCAGCTGCGGCCACAGCGCGCGCTTGGCGGCGGGATCGGCACGCAGCGCGGCCAGAGGCGGCAGGCTGCGCAGCAGCTCGGCGGCGCCGGCGGAGTCGGGCCCGCGCCCGGCCGCGCGCAGCAGCGCATGGGCCAGCGGATCATCGGGCACCAGGTCTTCCGCCCGCGGCGCACGCGCGTAGACCTGGTGGCCCAGCGCCTCCAGCACGTCGCGTTGCCAGGGATCCAAGGCCACCGCGTTCACTCCGCGCGCGCGCCGCGGCGGCCGCGCAGGCGCCACAGCCACGTCACCGGGCCCGACAGCGCGTAGATGCCGAGCACCGTGAGCAGCGTTTTCGGCGGATCGATCCACAGCGCGATCAGCGCCGCCACGATCAACAGCGTGGAGAAAAACGGCACCCGGTCGGCACCCGGCCCGCTGCCGCTGCCCTTGAAGCTGGTGTAGCGGAACATGCTGACCATCAACAGGCCGCTCAGCACCGTGATCGCCAGCGCGACGTAGCGCATCGACTCACCGCTCAGATCCAGGCTGTGCATGGTCCACACCGAGCTGGCCACGATGCCGGCGGCGGCAGGGCTGGCCAGGCCGATGAACCAGCGCTTGTCGACCGTGCCCACCTGGCTGTTGAAGCGCGCCAGGCGCAATGCGGCGCAGGCCGCGTACAGGAACGCCGCCAGCCAGCCGACCTTGCCCAGGGTGCTGCCGTCGAGCTTCATCGCCACCAGCGACCAGTGGTACATCACCAGCGCCGGGGCCATGCCGAAGCTCACCAGGTCGGCCAGCGAGTCGTATTGCATGCCGAAGTCGCTCTGGGTATTGGTCAGGCGCGCGACGCGGCCGTCGAGGCCGTCGAGGATCGCGGACACGAAGATCGCGATGCACGCCGCCTCGATCCGCCCCTGCGACGCGGCGATGATCGCGAAGAAGCCCGCGAACAGGCCGCCGGTGGTGAACAGGTTCGGCAGCAGGTAGATACCGCGGGCGCGGCGCGGCGGCTGGGGATTCGGGTCCATGACCGCAAGTGTACCGCCGCCGCGGCCGCTGCCGCGGCGCGCCGCGCGGTCACACAACCGCGCTCCGCCGCTTGCGCCGCCGACGCCCCGGTGCTGCAATCGCGGGTCATCGCCCTCCAAGGCAGGAGTTCCACATGCACCGCATCGTCCTCGGCGCCATCCTGGTGATCGCCGCCAGCCCGGCCTTCGCCCAGCAGACCGCCGGCGAGGTCTTCCAGTGGAAGGACGCCAACGGCGTCACCCACTACTCGCAGACGCCACCGGACAAGGGCAGCTACGAACACCGCCTGATCACCTCGACCGGCGCCGCTGCGCCGACCACGTCGTCCGAACCGGTTGCCGCGGCGGAGAATTCAAACTGCACCGCCGCGCGCGCCAACATCGCCGCGCTCGAGGGCGAGGGCAACGTGATGCAGGACACCGACGGCGACGGCACGCCCGACACCGTGCTCGACGCCGACCAGCGCACCAGCCAGCTTGAGCTGGCCCAGGCCGCGGTCAAGGCCTACTGCACGCCCTGACCGCTCCAGGCGCGCGCCGACATGCAGACCCGCTGGGCCATCGTCGCCGGCCTCGCCGCCGGGATCGCGGTGGCCTGGTGGTTCTCGCGCGAGGCGCCCGAGGCCGCGGAGGCGCGTCGCGAGCGCGCCGACCAGGCGGCGGCGGCCAATTACGAGGACGCGCGCCCGGTGCTGTATCGCTGGACCGATGACGCCGGCGTGGTGCAGGTGACCCAGGAGCCGCCGCCGCGAGGCCGGCGCTATGAGAAGGTCGACATCCAGCCCCGTGACGGCATCGAAGTGGACGGGCGCAGGCAGTAGGCCCGGCGGCGACGGGCACGGCTGGGGCGGCGACGCGCGTGCTGCATGGCACAATCAGCGGCCACGCCACCAGACCGATGAAGCCGCCGATGCGCCTGTCGCAGTTCCACCTCCACACCGAAAAGGAAACGCCCGCCGAAGCCGAGCTCATCAGCCACAAGCTGATGCTCAAGGCGGGGATGATCCGCAAGCTCGCCGCCGGCATCTATACCTGGACACCGCTGGGCCTGCGCGTGCTGCGCCGGGTCGAGGCCGTGGTGCGCGAGGAAATGGACGCCGCCGGCGCGATCGAGATGCTGATGCCCTCGATCCAGCCGCGCGAGCTCTGGGAGGAAACCGGGCGCTGGGAGAAGTTCGGCGGCCAGCTGCTGAAGATCCGCGACCGCAAGGACGCCGAGTACGCCTACGGCCCCACGCACGAGGAAGTCATCACCGACTTCGCGCGCCAGGAGCTGGCCAGCTACAAGCAGCTGCCGGTGACCTTCTACCAGATGCAGACCAAGTTCCGCGACGAGATCCGGCCGCGCTTCGGGGTGATGCGCGCGCGCGAGTTCCTGATGAAGGACGCCTACTCCTTCGACGTCGACGCCGAGGGCATGGCCGCGTCCTACGCGAAGATGCACGCCGCCTACACCCGCATCTTCACCCGCCTGGGGCTGCGCTTCCGCGCGGTGCTGGCCGATACCGGCGCGATCGGCGGCGACGCCTCACAGGAATTCCACGTGCTGGCCGACTCCGGCGAGGACCTGATCGCCTGGTCCGACACCGGCCGCGACGACGCCGCCGGCTATGCCGCCAACGTCGAGACCGCGCGCGCATCGGCACCCGGTCCGCGCCCGGCCGCGGCCGCGACGATGCGCGACATCGATACCCCGACGCAGAAGACCTGCGAGGCGGTGGCGGAGCTGATGGGCATCGCGCTTGCGCACACGGTGAAATCGGTCGCGCTGATGGGCCACGACGCCGAAGGCCGCGACCAGTTCGTGCTGGCGCTGGTGCGCGGCGACCACGAAGCCAACGAGATCAAGCTGGCCAAGGTCGCCGGCCTGGGCGACTACCGCATGGCGACCGAAGCCGAGATCCTGGATCACCTGGGCTGCGAGCCGGGCTTCCTGGGCCCGGTGGCGCCGGCGAAGCCCGTGCGCGTGGTCGCAGACGTCGAGGTCGCCGCGATGGCCGACTTCGTGGTCGGCGCAAACCGCCCCGGCCTGCACATCGCCGGCGTGAACTGGGGCCGCGACATGCCGGAGCCGGACCTTGTCGCCGATATCCGCAGCGTGCTCGAAGGCGACCGCGCCGAGGACGGCGGCACCCTGCGCATCATGCGCGGCATCGAGGTCGGCCACATCTTCCAGCTCGGCGACAGGTACGCCCGGGACATGGGCTGCACCGTGCTCGACGCCGGCGGCAAGGCCGCGGTGCCGATGATGGGCTGCTACGGCATCGGCGTGTCGCGCATCGTCGCCGCGGCGATCGAACAGAACCACGACGACGCCGGGATCCTCTGGCCCGAGGCGATGGCGCCGTGGACGGTCGCGGTCTGCATCATCAATCCGAAGAACGACCCGGCCGTGGCCGCGGCCGCCAGCGCGCTGCACGACGAACTCGCGGCGAAGGGCATCGACGTGGTGCTGGACGATCGCGGCCTGCGTCCCGGCCCGATGTTCGCCGACATGGAGCTGGTCGGGATCCCGCACCGCGTGGTGGTTTCAGCGCGCGGCCTGGAAGCCGGCACCTTCGAATACCGTGCGCGCAGCTCGGCGGAGTCGGAGAACCTGGATCGCGAAGCGCTGCTGGCGCGCCTGGCAGCCTGAGGCTTCACGGCCCTCCCGGGACGCGGACCGGCACCGGGTATACGCCGCGATAATCGATACGACCACGCGAAATAATGGCCGCGCGCCCACGCGCCGATTATGATCATCGATTCGCCGCATCCCGGCACCGCCCCGCAAGATAATCGGAGACAGCATGGCAATCGACCTGAACACCCTCTCGGCGAAGGAACTCGACTCGCTGATCAACAAGGCGAAGAAGCGCAAGACCACGCTCAAGAAGCGCAAGCCGATCACCACCGTGCGGGCGCGCCTGAAGGCTCTCGCGACCGCCGAGGGCTACACGATCGAGGAGCTGTTCGGGACGGCGTCCGGCGCAGCCGCCACCGGCACGCGCGCAACAAAGTCGACCCGCGCGCCGCGCAAGACCGGCATCAAGGTCGCGCCGAAGTACCGCAACCCGGCGCAGCCGGAGCAGACCTGGACCGGCCGCGGCAAGCAGCCGCGCTGGCTTGCCGAGCAGGTCGCGCAGGGGAAGACCCGCGAGGATTTCTTGATCGCGAAATAAGGGTTTCCCGAGGGATTGCCCCCATCCGCCCCTCCGGAGCAGTTGGGGGCGATCCCCAGGAAAGTCGCGTTACAGGCTCCGCCGCGCCGGCAGCAGCAGGTTGCCGAATATCAGCCCGGCCACGATCGCCAGCAGGATATTGACCACCGCCAGCGCGGCGGTCTGGCCGACGACCAGGTCCTGCTGCTGCACCGAGGTGATCAGCGTGCGCACGCTGGAGCTACCGGGCACCATCAGGATGATGCCCGGCACCCGCACCACCGCGCCCGGGCGCCCGGCCCAGCGCGCATAGCCGTTGCCCGCGGCGGTGATCACCAGCGCCGAGATGAAGATCCCGACCTCGCTGCCCCAGGCCTGCCCGGCAAAGCGCGACACCAGGTAGCCGGTGGCGGCGGCGGCGGCCACCAGCAGGTAGTCGCGGGTCTTGGCGCGGAACAGCACCGCGAACGCGAACGCGGCGAGCCCCAGCGCGCACCATTCCACCCAGTCCGGCTGCGGCCGCCAGGCGCGTACCTGCGGCTCGATGCCGACCATTGCGGCGGCGCCCAGCGCGACCATCGTGCCCACGGTGAGCATCAGCATCGTCGCCACCGCGCCGGAAAAGCGCGCAGTGCCGGACATCAGGTGCTGGCTGGTCAGTTCGTTGACCGCGTTGGTCAGCGCCAGGCCCGGCATCAGCACGATCAGCGCTGAAATGATCACGGTGTTGAGGTTGAGCGGCGCGACGTAGGCCGCCACCAGGATGGTGATCGACGCGGCGACCATCGCGCTGACCGCATCGCCTGCTTCGCGCAGCCGGGGCCGCGTGCGTGCAGCCACCTGCAGCAGCCCGATGACCAGGCCGACCATCGCCGTCGTGGCGATATCCAGCCACGGCAGGCGCAACAGGCCGGCGACGCCCGCGGCGACCATGCCGAATCCAAGCACCTGCATCAGGTTCTGGCGCCCGGTCAGCGGGCGGTCCAGGGCGCGCAGCGCGGCGTGCCCCTCGCCCAGGCCCACGTTGCCGGCAATCACGTCCTCGACGATGGAGTCGACGTCGCAGAGCCGGCCGAGGTCGTTTTCGCCCGGAGGCATCCGGATCACGCGCGTGGTGTCGCTGTCGCCGGGCGGGCGCATCGGGTCGCTGAAGGACAGCACCATGCCGGTGGGGTTGGTCCATGGCTCGCACTCCAGGCCGAGCTTCTCCGCCACCATCTCCAGCGACGCTTCCAGGCGCGGGCCCGTGGTGCCGTAGGCATGAAGGTGCTCGGCCAACTCGACCATGAAGGCGATGCGGGGGGCGTAGGCTTCCTGGGGGATCGGGCGCGACATGTGCAAAGGATGGCACGCGCGCAGCGCTCCGTGTTCGGTATCCTCGCCTGCAGTCCTCCGCCGACAGCCCACGCCACCACCCGATGCCCGCCGCCAACGCCAGCCCACCGACGCTCGCTCTTGACGGCGACGCCCTGCGCCTGTCGGGAGGCTGGACGCTCGACAATGCCGAGGCGGTGTCGGCGGTACTGGGCGGCGCGCCCGACGGCGCGGCGACGGTGGATGCCACCGGCATCGAGCGCCTCGACACCATGGGCGTGCTGCTGCTGTTGCGCTTCGCGCACCGTCGCGGCCTGGCGGACGACGCACTGGGATTCCGCGAGGACCACCTGGCCCTGGTCGCCGCCATCGAGGACGTCGCCGACGACCGCCCGAGGAAGCGCCGCGAATACGGCGTCGCCGCCGCGCTCGCGCGCCTGGGCGAAACCATGCACCACAACGGTCGCGAGATCGTGGCGCTGGTGAGCTTCTTCGGCGAAAGCCTGGCCAAGATCGGGCGCATCGTGCGCCAGCCCCGGCGCCTGCGCCTCACGTCCACCGTGCACCACATGGAGCAGGTGGGGCTGGATGCGATGCCGCTGGTGGCCTTGCTGTCGTTCATGGTCGGCGCGGTGATCGCCTTCCTTGGCGCCACCATCCTGGCCGACTTCGGCGCCTCGATGTTCGTGGTGGAACTGGTCGGCTTCGCCTTCCTGCGCGAGTTCGGCGTGCTGCTGACCGCGATCCTCCTGGCTGGCCGCACCGCCAGCGCGTTCACCGCGCAGATCGGGGTCATGGTCAGCCGCGAGGAGGTCGATGCGATCCGGGCCCTCGGCCTGGACCCCATCGACCTGCTGGTGATCCCGCGGATCCTGGCGCTGCTGGTGATGCTGCCGCTGCTGACCTTCATCGCCATGATCTCCGGCCTGCTGGGCGGCATGGCGGTGGCCGCGTTCGAGGTCGGCATCCCGCCGCAGGCCTTCATCGTGCGGCTGCAGGACACCATCGAACTGCGGCACTTCTTCGTCGGCATGTCGAAGGCGCCGGTATTCGCGCTGGTGATCGGACTGATCGGCTGCCTCGAGGGCCTGCAGGTGGAGGGCACCGCACAGTCGCTGGGCGAACGCACCACGTCCAGCGTGGTGCAGACGATCTCGCTGGTGATCCTGCTCGATGCAGCGGCCGCGATCTGGTACATGCAGGTGGGCTGGTGAGCGCCGACGACGCCATCGTCCGCGTGCGCGGGCTGGTCAACCGCTTCGGTGCGCAGGTGGTCCATGACGGCCTTGACCTGGACGTGCGCCAGGGCGAGATCATCGGCGTGGTCGGCGGTTCGGGCAGCGGCAAATCGGTGCTGATGCGTTCGATCATCGGCCTGCGCACGCCCAACGCCGGCATGATCGAAGTCCTCGGCGTGGATGCCCGCGCCGACAACGCCACCAGCCGGCTGCACATCGAGCGCAACACCGGCGTGCTGTTCCAGGACGGCGCGCTGTTCTCGTCGCTGAGCGTGGGCGAGAACGTCGAAGTGCCGCTGAAAGAGCACCATCCCGGGCTGCCGGACGGCCTCCGCCGCGAGCTGGCCCTGCTCAAGGTCAAGCTCTCTGGACTGCCGGCGGACGCGATCGACAAGCTGCCCTCGCAGCTCTCCGGCGGCATGCGCAAGCGCGCCGGGCTGGCCCGCGCGCTGGCGCTGGACCCGCCGCTGCTGTTCCTGGACGAACCCACCGCGGGCCTGGATCCGATCGGCGCCGCGGCCTTCGACCACCTCATCCTCACCCTGCGCCAGGCGCTCGGGCTGACGGTGTTCATCATCACCCACGATCTGGACACGCTGTACGCTATCTGCGACCGCGTGGCGGTGATCGCCGACAGGAAAGTGGTGGCCACCGGCACCATCGGGGACATCCAGCGCCTCGACCACCCCTGGGTGCAGGAATACTTCAATGGCCCGCGCGGCCGCGCGGCACGAGAGGCGGGCCAACGCGCCGCCGTGGAGCCCTGATCGATGGAAACCAAGGCCAACTACATCCTCATCGGCGCCTTCACCCTGGCGGTGGCGGTGGCCATGCTGCTGTTCGGGCTGTGGGCGGCGAAATATTCCAGCGACCGCAACTGGCAGGCCTACCACGTCGTGTTCGACGAGCCGGTCACCGGCCTGACCGAAGGCGGCACGGTGCAATACAACGGCATCGCGGTCGGCACGGTGGACTCGCTTTCGCTGGCGCCGCAGGATCCGCGCCGCGTGGTGGCGCGGATCCGGGTCCATGCCGACGTCCCTGTGAAGGTCGACACACGCGCCAAGATGTCGATCGCCGGCCTCACCAGCGCGCCCTTCATCCAGCTCACCGGCGGCAGCCCGGACGCACCGCGGCTGCTGCCGCAGGACAAGGACGACGTCCCGGTGATCCTGACCGAGGCCTCGGCGCTGCAGAACATCGCCGACACCGCCAACCGCCTGGTGGCGCGCCTGGACCAGGTGCTGAGCGAAGCGAACGTGGAGCGCATCGCCAACACGCTCGAGCACATCGAAGGCATGACCGGCGCGGTCGCCGGCCAGCGCGAAGACCTGGCCGCGCTGATCACCAACACCCGCGTGGCCAGCGAGAAGCTGATCGAGGCGGTGGAGACCTCCAACCGCGCCATGTCCGGGATCGACCGCGAGCTGGTCCAGAAGCTGCCGGGCATGGTCGCGCAGCTGGAATCCACGCTGGCACGGGTCGATTCCGCCGCCGGCAGCGCCGACGCGATCCTGGGCGAGAACCGCAACGCCATCAACAGCTTCGCCAACGACGGCCTGGCCCAGCTCGGGCCCACGCTGGGCGAGCTGCGCTCGCTGGTGCGCGACCTGCGCCGGATCAGCGACCGCTTCGATTCCAACCCGACGCGCTACCTGCTTGGCCGCGACGCACCCAAGGAGTTCGAACCCGAATGAAGCCGACCACCCTCCTCGCCCGTGGCGCCCTCATTGCGGTAGCGCTGGCACTGGGCGCCTGCTCCATCCTCGGCGGCGGCGAGCGCGAACGCGGCGCGATCTTCGCGCCCGACCCGCGGGTCGCTGCCGACCCGTCGTGGCCACACGTGGACTGGCAGCTTTCGATCAATCCGCCAACGGCGGCGCGCACCGTCGACACCTTCCGCATCGCGGTGCGGCCCACGCCGGGCGAGCTCCAGGTCTACGGCGGCGCCAGCTGGGCGCGTGCGCCCTCGGACATGGTCGAGCAAGTGATCCTGCGCACGCTGGAGGATTCCGGGCACGCGCCCGGCGTGGCCCGCCGCGGCAGCGGCATCGCGCCTGACTACCGGCTGCTGCTGGACCTGCGCCGCTTCGAAGCCGACTATGCCGGCGGCACCGTGCCCCGCGCCACCATCGAACTGCACGCAAAGCTGCTGCATGCGCGCGCGCAGGGCATCGCCGCAACCCGCACCTTCACCATCGCCGAACCCGCCGCCGCCACCGACGTGGCCAGCGTCGCCGAGGCCTACACCCGCGCACTGGAGGCCCTGGGCCGCGACGTCGCCGCCTGGACGCTGGAAGCCGGCGAAGCCCACGCAAACACGCTCCCACAGTAGGAGCAGTTATAGCTGCTCCTACAGGGCGCGTTTGCCGCCTGCGCGCGCAGCCGCGACAATCCGTGCATCACCACACGGGCCGCCCGCATGAATCCGCAAGCAGATCCCAATGCCACCGTCGAGGTACCCGAGCCCGAGCGCGACGTCATGGAGTACGACGTCGTCACCGTCGGCGCCGGCCCTGCTGGCCTGGCGTTCGCGATCCGGCTCAAGCAGGTCAACCCGGACATCTCGGTCTGCGTGATCGAGAAGTCGAGCACCATCGGCGCCCACATCCTGTCGGGCGCGGTGATCGAACCCGAGCCGCTGGACGCTCTGCTCCCCGGCTGGCGCGACAACCCGCCCCCGGTCTGCATCCCCGCCGCCGAAGACGAGCTCTGGTACCTGACGAAGGATGGCGGCCGCAAGTTCCCGATCGTGCCCCCGGGCATGCGCAACCACGGCAACTTCATCGTCAGCCTGGGCGCCATGTGTGCATGGCTTGCTCCGCAGGCGGAAGCCCTGGGCGTGGAAATCTACCCGGGCTTTGCCGCCGCGCAGACCCTGCACGCCGACGATGGCAAGGTCATCGGCGTGCGCATCGGCGACATGGGCGTCGCCCGCGACGGCTCGCAGAAGCCGGGCTATACCGCCGGCATCGACATCCACGCGAAAGTCACCGTGCTCGCCGAGGGCGCGCGCGGACACCTGACCAAGCGCCTGGTGAAGCGCTTCAAGCTCGATGCCGACAGCGACCCCCAGGCCTACTCGATCGGCATCAAGGAGCTCTGGCAGCTGCCTGCCGGCCGTGCGCAACCCGGCAGGATCGTGCATTCACTGGGCTGGCCGGCCGACAACGCCACCTACGGCGGCAGCTTCCTCTACCACCTCGACAACGACCAGGTCGCGCTGGGCTACGTCAGCGGCCTCGACTACCGCGACCCCGACTACAAGCCCTGGGAGGCGTTCCAGCAGTGGAAGAACCATCCCACGGTGAAGCCGCTGCTCGAGGGCGGCAGCATCCTCTCCGCCGGCGCGCGCGCCATCGTCAGCGGCGGCTGGCAGTCGTTGCCAAAGGTGGAGATGCCCGGCGCATTGCTGATCGGCGACACCGCGGGGCTCCTCAACGTGCCCAAGATCAAGGGCACCCACCAGGCGATCCGCAGCGGCATGCTGGCCGCCGAACACCTGGCCGCAGGCGAGCTGGCGCCGGAAGGTTATGACGCCAAACTGCGCGATTCCGACGCCATGCGCGAGCTGCGCGCCGTGCGCAACATCAAGCCCGGCTTCAAGAAAGGGCTGTGGTTCGGGCTGGCCAACGCCGCGCTGGAGACCGCCGTTGGCGGCCATACGCCGTGGACGCTCAAGGTCACCCCGGACTGGTCATCGCTCGACAAACTCGGCACGCGCGTGCAGCCCGAACGCGACTGGGGACAGCGCGAACTGCCTCCGCGCGACCGCCTGGCCGGCGTCTACTTCGCCGCCACCGAGCACGACGAAGACCAGCCCGTGCACTTGCTGGTGCACGACACCGAGGTCTGCGTGACCCGCTGCACCGAGGAATACGGCAACCCCTGCACGCGCTTCTGTCCGGTCGGCGTGTACGAGATCGTCGACGACCCCGACGGCCCCGCAGGGACCGGCAAGCGGCTGCAGATCAACGCCGCCAACTGCGTGCACTGCAAGACCTGCGACATCAAGGATCCGTACGAGATCATCACCTGGGTGACGCCGGAAGGCGGCTCGGGGCCGAACTACCAGAATCTCTGAGGCGAGCGGAGCGGATCCGCCAGCCGCACCGCCGCCTCAGTCGGTGGACCTGCCGGCTGCGCTGTCGGATCCGTCGTCGGGTCCGGCGAGCGACGCCGCTTCAGCCAGCCGCGGATGCCGCGCCTGGAAGCGCGGCGAAAACAAGCTCAGGCGGTGTTCGACCAGCAGGTCCATCCAGGCGACGCGCTTCTCTTCCGGCAGCCGGCAAACCATCAGCGTGCATTCGCGCGGCGGCTGCACCGGGTCGCGCGCGACCGCCGCGATGGCCGCCGCCTGCCGCGCGTTCGATGCCTCAAGGCTCTGCACCCGCCCGGACGCCAGCTGCGTCAGCGGCAGCTGCAGCACCATCAGTGCCGTCGCAAGGACCGTTGCCAGGAGCGGCGGCCAGAAGCGGCGGGAGCCGCCGTCCCGTGCCGCCAGCACGCCTGCAATCGCCATCAGCAGCAGCGCGACGATGCCCAACTGATAGAAGCTGATGTATCGCGGCTGTTCGAGATAAGCGGTGCCGCGTAGGAACACGCGGCTCAACAAGAGCCCCGCCACGTGGGCGTAGTACAGCAGCATGAGCGCCACCGCCGCGAACCAGGCCGCGCGCGGCCGCAGGCGCAAGGCCAGCCACCAGAACCAGGCGTGCGCGGCCAGCAGCGGCACCGCAAGCAGCGTGCGGACGACCTGCCAATGCTCGCCGAACAGCTGTTTGAGCGCACCGATACCGGCGATTCCCGACGACGCCGGGATCGCCCACCAGGCCCAGGCGTCGGCGCGCTGCGCCCACAGCCCCGAAAGGCGTGCGCCAATCGATGCGCTGAACTCCGGATCGGTAGCGCCTGAAAAGGTACCGGCCACCAGGTACACCCCACGACACAGCAGCAGCATGGCGGCAATGACCGCGATCGCAGCCCAGGCGCGCCGCATCGTGCCGTCGCGCCACCCCTGCAGCAGCAGTGCGATGGAAAGCGCCACGCCGAGCATGATCGCGGAATCGTCGCCCACAATGCCGTACACGGCCATCACCACTGCCAGCGGCCCGACCTTTCCGCGTGCCATCGCATGCCAGGCCGCGTACATGGCCATGAACACGAACATGTACAGCGAGAACCACAGCGTCACCATCGAATAGACGTAGATCATCGAGGTGTTCAGCGAGAGGTACACGGCAGCGATCGCGGCGAACAGCAGGTGGGCGGCCACCGGCCGCGATGCAGGCGCGTCGGCCAGCACGAAGCGGTACAGCACCAGCAGCCCTGCCAGCGCGAACCCGAGCGCAATCAATCCCTCGTATACGAAATCCAGGTCCCACAGCCGATAGTTCAGCCACACCACCAGCTTGCCCAGCGGCTGGGCATGATCGACCCCGACGCGTTTGACCAGGAAGTCGCCGAGCCCGAGGTTGCCCTCGACCGCCTTGCGCAGGAATGGATCCAGCAACCACCAGTTGTCGGAGCTGATCAGCGGGCGGCACACGGCAACCAGGTGCAGCGCGGCATTGCCCAGCGCCAGCAGCACCAGCAGCCATGTTGCAGCGTGCAGCCAAGCTCCGCGGGACGCGGATCGTGGAAGGATCGACAGCACTGGCTCCCCCTTGGCGACGTGCCCGGATTATAGGGCGCAGGCGATACGGGCCGGCCGCGCCAGCCTTGACCGCGCGCGCGCGCGGGCTCCAAGCTACGGCGATGCCAGCCCCCGACGAGCCACATTTCGACGGCCATGCCGACCGCTACCGCGAGCTGCACCGCGACAGCGTGCGCGGCAGCGGCGAGGAGCCGGACTATTTCGCCGCCTACAAGATCGACTGGATCGCGAAGGCGCTGCCTGCCGGCGACGCCGCGACCGGCCTGAGAATCCTCGACTTCGGCTGCGGCATAGGCACCTCCATCCCGCACCTGCAAAGGAACTTCACTGGCGCACGGATCATCGGCGTCGACGTCTCCGGCCGCAGTATCGCCATGGCCCGCGAAGCCCATCCGGCGGTGCGCTTCGACATGATCGAAGGTGAGCGGATCCCGCTCCCGGACGCTTCGATCGATGTCGCCTTCGCGGCCTGCGTGTACCACCACCTCGTCCCCTCCGAGCGCGCACGATGGACCGCGGAGTTGCATCGCGTCCTGCGCCCCGGCGGCCGCCTGTTCATCTTCGAGCACAATCCCCTCAATCCACTGACCCGTCGCGTGGTGCGCGACTGCGCCTTTGATGACGACGCCGTGCTGCTGCCCCGCCGTGAATCGCTGCAGTTGCTCCGCGGCGCGGGCTTTGCCGACGCCGCAGTCGACTACATCGTGTTCTTCCCCGCGCCGCTGGCCTTCCTGCGTCCACTGGAACCGTGGCTGGCCATCGTGCCGCTCGGCGCCCAGTACGTCGCCCATGCCGTTTCCTGACAGCTGCGCATGATCGTCGGCGACGGAATGCTCGCGCGCGCCTTCAGCCCGCGATACCGGGATGACCCGGGCGTGCTCGTGTTCGCATCGGGCGTAGCCAACTCCGCGGAAACCGACGAACGCGCGTTCGAGCGCGAACGCCAGCTGTTCGAACTGTCGGCATCCGCCCATGCCGGCAAGCTCGTGTACTTCAACTCCGTCGCCGCCGCACTGCCCGGGCGGGCACCAACGCCGTACATGCGCCACAAGCAGGCGATGGAACAGCGCGTGCTCGAATACCCCGGCGGCATCGTGATCCGCCTCCCACAGGTCGTCGGCACGTCAGCCAACCCGCATACGCTGGCGAACTTCCTCGCCGACAGGATCCGCAGCGGGCAGCGCTTTTCAATCCGGGCGCGGACCGAGCGCAACCTGGTCGATGTCGAAGACGTGGCGCGGATCGCCGAGGTGATGATCGAACGCGCACCGCCGCCGCAGACCCTTGTCATCGCCGGCGGGCACTCGCTGCCGATGCCGGCGCTGGTGGCGATCTTCGAGCGCGTACTGGAGCGAACCGCGATCCACGACGTCGAGGACCGGGGCGCGCCGCTGCCCGTGGACGCCGGCGAAGCAGTGGCGGTGGCCCGCCAACTGGGCATCGACCTTGGCGCCGGCTATGCCGAGCGCGTGGTGCGCAAGTACTACGGCGGCGGGCCGGGTTGACGCGGGCTACAATCCCGCGGTCGCCACCAGGCCTGTCATCTGCATGCATCCCATCCACTCGGCGCCGACCATCGATGTCTCGATCGTGGTGCCGGTCCATGGCGGCGCCGGCGCGCTCCAGGAACTGCGCGACCGCCTTGCCGCCGCGCTGGGGTCGGCCGGCCTGCGACACGAGCTGGTCCTGGTCGACGACCGCGGCCAGGCAACGGCGTGGCCGCGCATCCAGGCCATTGCCGCACAGCACCCCGAAGTCCGCGGAGTGCGCCTGGGCCGCAACTTCGGCCAGCATGCAGCCACGATCTGCGGCATCGTCGAGGCTCGCGGGCGCTGGGTGGTAACCATGGACGACGACCTCGAGCACCCGCCCGAGGCCGTCCCGGCGCTGCTTGCCGCGGGGGACGAGGCCCATCCGCTGGTCTATGGCACGTTCCCCAAACGCACCCACAGCGGCTACCGCAATTTCAGCTCGGAGCTGATGCGATGGGCGCTGAAGCGCGCCTTCCCGGACATCAACGAAGACTACAGCTCGTTCCGCGCCATCCACCGTCCGCTGGCCGCCGAGCTGGTCGCGATCGGCATGAGCCGGCCATACGTCGACGGCCTGCTGTCATGGCTGACCGACAGCGTCCGCTCCGTGGATGTCGCACACGGCGAGCGCGGCCACGGCCGCAGCAGCTACACGCTGCGCAAGCTCCTGTCGCATGCCCTGAACATCTTCGTGACCTTCTCCCACCTGCCGCTGCGGCTGGCGACGTTCGGTGGCATCGGACTGGCGCTGCTGAGCTTCCTGTCGCTGGCCTACATCGTGTACGGCCGGCTCAGCGGCGCCATCACCAGCCCCGGATATGCGTCGCTGATGTCGGTGGTGCTGTTCACCTGCGGAATCCAGCTGATCATCCTGGGCGTGCTTGGCGAGTACCTGGGCCGGTTGATGACCGCGTCCTATCGCAAGCCGGTCTATACCGTGGTGTCGCGCACGGCGCCGCCCCGCGCTGCGCCGGCCGAAGGGCCCTGAGCGTGCCCGTGCCACGCGTCCCCGGCGAGTTCCTGCGCTTCGTACTGACGCGTGCGGCGTGTACGGCGGCCAGCTACGGGCTGTACCTGCTGTTGCTGCGCTGGGTGTCCTACCAGCAGGCGTATGCGATCACGTTCGTGGCCGGAATCGCGCTGGCCTATGTCGTCAACGCCACGCTGGTCTTCCGGGAGCCCATGCGCGGCTCTTCCGCGCTCCGCTTTCCCCTGGTGTACGTGCTGCAGTTCGCGGCTGTCTGGCTTGTACTTCGCCTGGCCGTCGAGGGCTTCGCGGTGCCGGAATCCATCGCGCTGGTGCCTGCGGTGCTGGTCGCGTTGCCAATGACGTTCGTGCTGTCGCGTCGCGTGATCCGCGGCCAACCGGGCTGACGCGACAGCGCTGGCCGGACAGGCGGCCCATGGCCGGGATTCGCGCCCCAAGGGCCCTCCCGATAGAATATCCCCCCGCCCACCGCGGCGGACCCCACAGCGATCCAGGAATCCCAACTCGATGAAGATCCTCGTCGGTTACAAGCGCGTTGTGGACTACAACGTCCGCATCCAGGTCAAGCCGGACGGCTCCGGCGTGGTCACCGACGGCGTCAAGCTGTCGGCCAATCCCTTCGATGAAATCGCCCTGGAAGAGGCCCTGCGCCTGCGCGACAAGGGCATCGCCACCGAGGTCGTGGTCGCCACGATTGCTCCTGCCGACGCCCAGGCACACTTGCGCAACGGCCTGGCCATGGGCGCCAATCGCGCCATCCACGTGGTCACCGATGCCGGCCAGGACGTGCAGCCACTCGCCGCTGCACGCGCGATGCTGAAGCTGATCGAGAAGGAGTCACCGGACATCGTGATCCTCGGCAAGCAAGCGATCGACGATGACGCCAACCAGACCGGCCAGATGCTGGCCACGCTCTGGGGCCGCCCGCAGGCGACTTTCGCGTCGAAGCTCGAAGTTGCCGACGGCAAGGCCACGGTGACCCGCGAAGTCGATGCCGGCCTCGAGACCCTCGAGGTCGACCTGCCCGCCGTGGTCACCACCGACCTGCGCCTGAACGAGCCGCGCTTCATCAAGCTGCCCGACATCATGAAGGCCAAGTCCAAGCCGATGGAGTCCATCGCCTGGGCCGAGCTGGGCGTGGAAGAAGGCCAGGGGCTGAAGACCACGCACCACGCCGCGCCGGCAAAGCGCAGCAGGGGCGTGATGGTGAAGGACGCGGCCGAACTCGTTGCCGCACTCAAGGACAAGGGGTTGCTCTGATGGCCAAGGTACTGATCGTCGCCGAACACCAGGACGGCAAGCTCAACGGTTCCACCGCCAAATGCGTGTCGGCCGCGCAGGCGCTGTCGCCGGAAGCCATCGACATCGTGGTGCTGGCGGCCGACCCGGCGGCCGTCGCCGCCGAAGCCGCACAGATCTCGGGCGTGGCCCGCGTGCTCACCGTCGCGAATGACGCCAACGCCAACGCCATCGCGCAGGTGCTGGCGCCGCAGGTCGCGAAGCTCGCCGAAGGCTACAGCCACGTCTTCGGTCCCAGCTCGACCTTCGGCAAGGATCTGATGCCCTGCGTGGCCGCCCTGCTCGACGTGCCGCAGGTCTCCGACCTGATGAGCGTCGAGGGTGCGAACACCTTCAAGCGTCCCATCTACGCCGGCAATGCCATCGTCACCGTCGAGGCCCCGGCCGGACAGGCCGTGGTCGCCACCGTGCGCACCGCGTCCTGGAAGGAAGCCGCCAAGGGTGGCAGCGCCGCCGTCGAAGCCGCCAGCGTTGACGCGACCCTGCCTACGCACACCCGCTTCGTCGGCCTCGCCGCGGGCAGTTCGGACCGTCCGGACCTGCAGGCCGCGAAGCGCGTTGTCTCCGGCGGCCGCGGCGTGGGCTCGGCGGAGAATTTCGACGTCATCTACAAGTTCGCCGACAAGCTGGGCGCCGCCGTGGGCGCCTCGCGCGCCGCGGTAGACGCCGGCTACTGCCCGAACGAGATGCAGGTCGGCCAGACCGGCAAGATCATCGCGCCGGAGCTGTACGTGGCCGTGGGTATCAGCGGTGCCATCCAGCACCTCACCGGCATCAAGGACGCCGGCACGATCGTTGCGATCAACAAGGACCCGGACGCCGCGATCTTCGAGATCGCCGACATCGGTCTGGTCGGCGACCTGTTCCAGGTGCTGCCAGAGCTGGAAGCGGCGCTGGGCTGAAACGACTGCGCTTGCGCGCACGCCAACGCTGAAAAGAAGGGCCGGAGGCTGGTCGCCTCCGGCCCTTTCTCCGTTATGGACCGACCAGATCAAACTGCCAGGCGCTGCTGGTTCCAAGTGGACCCAGCGCCGTTTCCTGCTGCAGCAGGAAACCCTTGAAGCGACTGCTCGCACTCATGATGTGGACAGTCGTCGCGGAAGGAGCGTCCTTCTCGATCGCGTACAGATCCGCACGCCCGTCACCGTCGTAATCCGCGACCCTGAATTCCCAGTTGTTCTGGTAACCCGTACTGCTCAGTGCGGTCGAGGTCTGCAGCAGGTAGGTCTTGAAGCGGCTCGCGCCATTGAGGATGTGGACTTCGGTACGGCCGTTGCCACCGTTGCGCTTGATGCCATAAAGATCAAGTTTGCCGTCGTTGTTGTAATCCCCCACTTCGAACTTCCAACCGAGGTCGTCGCCGGTCCTGGCTATCGCGGTGGCCGTCTGCAGCAGATAGCTCTTGAAGCGGCTTGCACCATTGAGGATGTGGATCTCGGTCTTGCCGCTTCCACCCATGCGTTTGATGGCATACAGGTCGGGTTTGCCATCGCCGTTGTAATCGGCGACGTCGAACAGCCACCGGTTGTCGGACCCCGTGGAGTGGATGACGGTCGTCGTCTGCAGGAGGAACGTCTTGTAGTTCGAAGCACCGTTGAGGACGTGAATCTCTGTCTTGCCGGATCCGCCATTCTTCTTGATGGCGTAAAGGTCTTCCACGCCGTCATTGTTATAGTCCGCGGTCCTGAAAACCCAGCCGTACCCGTCGCCGGTCCTGGCCAGCACCGTTGAAAGCTGGCGGGAGAACCTCGCATAGCCATGGCTTCCATGGAGAATGTGGGCCTCGGTGTTGTTCCGTCCATTGCGCTTGATGGCGTAAAGGTGCGGCCCGCTGTAGTTGATGGCCACGCTTCGGAAGTTTGCGATAAGCGGCGCCGTGGCGCGGAGGCTCCGGGCATTGTCGGCGCGGTTTGCGAGCCCACAGGCTCGACCACCGCAAAATGTCGACTGCGGGTTCGAGAAGACGCGGTAGGCCGTTTGGCCAACGTCCCCGTAGGCCATCACGGTATGGAAGTTCCCGCCCGAGGCCCCGGTCTTGTAACCGAACGAGTAGGCATAGCGCCCGTACGACGTGCCGTCCTCGTCGGTCGCTTCGGACTCGTCGTGCTGCGAACCCATGTTGTGGCCGATCTCGTGAACCAGCGTTTCGTCCAGGCAATAATGGCCGTTGTCCGGGGCCTGCATTCCGTTGGAGTCGCTGATGACCGAGTAAGCAAACTTCTGGTAGGCCTGGGTGATCGGGGTTTCATCGCCACCGATCAACCACGCGATCCCGCAGCCCTCGTGCGCGGGGTCGCGGAAGCGGCGCACCAGAGACACCAGGTCGGCACCCAGCGCCTCACGCGCGGCCCTCAGGGGCGCCAACGACGAAGGAATCGTGACGTCGTTGGATCCATCGCTCCCGGTAACCTGGGTGAGCGCGGTTTCGTTGCTCCCGTCATCGGTGTAGTTGACCTGCAAGGTGCCGACCAGGCGCAGGGTGACCGCGAGGTTGCTGTTGGAGAAGGTCTGGTTGCTGACGGTGACCAGATGGTTCAGACGGGTCTGCGCCTGCTGGGCTCCCCCAAGCATGCTCGCAAACCCGGACGTATAGCCGAGCAGGAGGTCGATAGTGGTGCCGGTGGCCGCAGCGGCCGCGCTCTGCACGTCAACTTCCTCGGCGGCCATTGCCTCGGCAGACATCGGCTCCGTCGTGAATGCCTCGTCCGACATCTTGGGGACCAGGATGTCGGGCGCCACCAGACCTTGCTGCAGCCGCTGCTGGAGCGGCGACAGTACGCCTGCTGCCGTCGCCACCATCCAGGCCTGGCCGCCGTTGGTTGTCAGGCGCAGACTCTGCCGTTCACCACCCGGGAGCACGCCGAACACGGCCTGTTCACCAAAAGTCAGGATCGCATCGACGCCTTGTGCATTTCGACCGATCCAGCTCCAGTCTCCATTTGAATGCTCGACGTGGCGTTCGTATTCCAGCTCCACTGGCTGGCCATCCGGCGCCGTGAGCTGCAGATGCCCCGAACCGATCGCGGCGAGCGCGTGCTCTTCGCTGACCCGTACCGGAAAGTAGGTGTGGGCGCCATGGCGCTGCGCCTTGCGGACGCCGTCATAGCCGACCAGGTCGCCCCGGTCCGGATAGCTGGCGATCGAATCGCCGGTCCGGCCAGGCTGTGGCGGAGCCATCGACGTCGCCCCAACGACCTTGGCGACTTGAGCGGCGTTCAGACCCGACCCGGCCGCAGGACCTCCCGCGTCCACACGAGCGGTGGCATCCCCGGCCTCGACGTGAGCCGGGGGTGCAACGCCGACCGTCGCGACCGGGTCCGGAGCTTCGATGGAACAAGAGGCAAGCAATGCCACTGCCAGCGCCATCGGCACGCCGGGTAAGATCAAGGAGAAGCGCGCATTCATGGCAGGGCTCCAAAGCAAGGATCGTCAAGAATACCCCTGCCAGAACGCGCATGCAGACTTCAGACCAATTGCACTCCCGTGCGGGCGCGCAGCATCTCCCTGTCCACCCCATCGGCCATCTCGACCAGCTCCAGACCCGCAGCCGTGATGTCCATCACGGCCAGGTCGGTGATGATCCTGCTGACCACGCCCACACCGGTCAGCGGCAGCGTGCACTCGGGCAGGATCTTCGGGTCGCCGTTCTTCGTGCAGTGCTCCATCAGCACCACCACGCGCTTGACGCCGGCCACCAGATCCATCGCCCCGCCCATGCCCTTGACCATCTTGCCCGGCACCATCCAGTTGGCGAGGTCGCCCTTGTCGGTCACTTCCATCGCACCAAGGATGGCGAGGTCGATGTGGCCGCCGCGGATCATCGCGAACGAGTCGTGGCTGCCGAAATAGCTGGCACCCTGCCGCGCGGTGACGGTCTGCTTGCCAGCGTTGATCAGGTCGGCGTCAAGCTCGTCTTCGGTCGGGAACGGGCCGATGCCAAGCAGGCCGTTTTCCGACTGCAGCCACACGTCCACCCCCTCGGGGATGTGGTTGGCCACCATCGTCGGCAGGCCGATGCCGAGATTGACGTACATGCCGTCGGCGAGTTCGCGCGCAGCGCGCGCCGCCATCTGGTCGCGGGTCCAGGCCATCACTTGCCTCCTTCGCGGACGGTGCGCTGTTCGATGCGCTTCTCGGGGGTGGCGTTGACCACGATGCGGTCGACGTAGATGCCCGGCAGGTGCACCTGGTCGGGATCGATGCTGCCGGTCTCGACCAGCTCCTCCACCTCGACCACGCAGACCTTGCCGGCCATGGCGCAGGCCGGGTTGAAATTGCGCGCGGTCTTGCGGAATACCAGGTTGCCGGCCTTGTCCGCCTTCCAGGCCTTGACCAGGGCCACGTCGGCAACCAGCGCGGTTTCCATCACATAGTGCTTGCCGTTGAACTCGCGCGTTTCCTTGCCTTCCGCGACCACGGTGCCGTAGCCCGTGGCCGTGAAGAACGCCGGGATGCCCGCGCCGCCCGCGCGCAGGCGCTCGGCCAGCGTGCCCTGCGGGTTGAACTCGAGCTCGAGCTCGCCGCCCAGGAACTGGCGCTCGAACTCCTTGTTTTCGCCCACGTAGGACGAAATCATCTTGCGGATCTGCCGGGTCTCCAGCAGCTGGCCCAGGCCGAAGCCGTCGACGCCGGCGTTGTTTGAAATGGCGGTGAGCCCCTTCGCACCCGAGTCGCGCAATGCGGCGATCAGCGCTTCAGGGATGCCGCAGAGACCGAAGCCGCCGACGGCAAGCGTCTGGCCGTCGGCGACGATGTCGGCAAGGGCGGAGGCGGCGTCGGCGTAGACCTTGCCGTCTGCAGCAGCGTGGCTGGGGGATTCGACCATGTCGTGAGCCCTGGATGACCGGACGCCCATTCTAGCCGCCGCCCACGCCGGCGACAGCGGACCTTCGGACAATGACCCCTCCACCCGGGGCCCGCGCCCGATGTCTGGCAAAATATCCGCCTTCCCATCTCAATGCCCCGCCCGGCTCCGTGCCGGGTCAGCAACCACTACATGCTCAATCGCCTCAAGCTCATCGCCAAGCAGCTCCTCGCCATCGTCTGGGTCCGGCGCGCCTACGAGGCCGTACTGCGCACCGTGCTCGAGGTGCTCGCAGCCAACCGGCTGTTCTCATTGGTCTACAGCGTGCTGGCGATCCCCTCGTTCAACCGCGAACAGTTCGCGGTGTTGCGGGGTCGGCGCGACTACTACCGCAACCTTGGAAAGGTGCGCGCCACGCGCACCGAGCTGCGGCGCAACGTGCACCGGCTCGAGAAGGGCATCCTGATGCAGCCGCGGCGGCCGGTGTTCGCGCTCGACTACCTCGTGGAGACCATCGAGTTCTACGAACGCGCGACCCGCCAGCACGCCGATGGTGCCGAGGCCGACATCGGCGAGCTGACTTGGGCGCACGGCGTGCTCGCCAATTACTTCTCCATCGTCGACGGCACCAACCCGGTCGTCGTTGGCGCCAGGGCGCGCTTCGAAGCCACCCGCGCGCAGTTCAATCCCGACGATACCGGCAAGGTCCCCTATCGCCGCGCGGACAGCGCCGCCAGCGAAGCCAGCTACGAAGACCTGCTGACCCTCGCGCAGCGCCGCCGCTCGGTGCGCTGGTTCGAGCAGCGCCCGGTGCCGCGCGAGCTTGTCGACAAGGCACTGCTGGTCGGGCGCCAGTCGCCCTCGGCCTGCAATCGCCTGCCCTACGAGTTCCGAATCTTCGACGACCCGGAAATGGTGAGGAAGGTCGCCGCCATTCCCTTCGGCGCCGCGGGCTATGGCCACCAGGTGCCGACCATCGCGGTCGTGGTGGGTCGCCTCAACCACTATTTCAGCCCCCGCGACCGGCACGTCATCTACGTCGACAGCGCGCTTGCGGCGATGCCCTTCATGCTGGCGCTGGAAACCCTGGGCCTGGCATCAAGCGTGATCAACTGGCCCGACTTCGAGCCGCTGGAAGCCAAGATGCAGAAGGCGCTCAACCTCGATTACGACGAGCGCGTGATCATGCTGATCGCGATTGGCTGGCCGGACCCGGAAGGTCTGGTCGCTTATTCGGAGAAGAAGTCGCTGGACGTGATCCGGCGCTGGAACGACCTCGGGCGCTGAGCGCCCGGCGACCACGGTGGATCAGGCAGCGCCGTCCACCGCAGGGCGGCGCAGGCCCAACAGCGAGAACATCGCGTCCTGCCCCAGCGCCAGCGCAAGGTCCACGACCAGGTACACCATGCGCGCCATCACCGTGACCGCCAGCGCCTCGCCCGCCGGCACGTAGGGCATCAGGCCGAGAGTCAGCACCGCATCGCGCACGCCGAGCCCGGCCGGGGCGATGGGCACCAGGAAGCCGACCGCATAACCGGCAGCGAACAGCCCGATCGCGAACACGGGTCCGACGGTCAGCCCGCAGCCAAGCGCCAACACCCAGAACCCCAGGCCCAGCAGGAGCCAGATGCCGGCCTGCGCCACAACCGCACGCATCGGCGGCCAGGCCAGGCGCGCATAGCGCGTCAGCAGCGCGCGCTTCCATACCGCGGCCGCGACCACGGCAAGCAGCGCGAGCCCGAAGCCCACGCCCAGCCACCAGCCCACGAACGACGACAGGCTTCCGGTCAGGATGCCCAGCAATGCCGGCCCGGTCAGCGCGGCGCCAACGATCGATGCACCGGCCAAGATCCACAGGCTCTCGCAGACCAGGGCGTCGCGGATCGGACCGTATTGCGCCCCCAGGTGGCGATAGGCCGCCGCACGGCCGATGAACTGCCACACCGAGCCCGGCAGGTATTTTCCGAGCTGGCTCAGGTTGTACAGCCGGAAGGCGTCTACAAAACCGATCTCGATGCCGCAGCGGCGCGCGGCCACGTGCGCATTCACGCCCAGGAACAGCTTGGCCGCCGCGGTCAGGCCCAGGCCGGCCGCGATCCAGCCCCAGCCCAGGGTGCGCAGCATGGCCTCGATGTCGTCCCAGGAGCGCGCAATGATCACCGCCGCAGCGACCAGAACGGCCGCCACCCAGGACCACTTCGCGGCGAGGATCAGCTCCTTACGCAAGGTCGGCGCCGAGCGATGGCGTCAGCAGGGCGGCCACCGGGCGATCGGCCGAAGCCTTCACGCCGGGCAGCGCGGCAGCGATCGCCGCGCTCATGGCCTCGCGCTGCTCGAACACGCGCTGCACGCTGGCGCGCAGATCGGCCGCGGACATCGACTTGTAGTCCATGACGTTGTCTTCCAGGCCGAAGCGCGCCATGACCTCGGCATACTTGTGGCTCCAGCCGAGGACCGCCGCCGGCACTTCCAGCGACAGCGCGCCGACCATGGCGTGGAAGCGCGACACCAGCACCGCGTCCATGCCGCGGATCACGCGTTTGATCTGCGCGGTGTTCATGTCGAGGTCGAAGGCCAGCAGGCGGCCCTCGACACCGACGGCGTCGCGCACGCGGCGGATCACGGGAATATCGTTGTTGCGCTCGGCATCACCGGCGGCCGCGCGCGTGGCATTGGGGAACAGCACCACCGCATGACCGGCGCGCAGCAGCTCCGACACCAGCACCGACAGCACCTGCTCGTAGTTGCCGCCGGACTTGCGCGACTGCACCGCCACCACCGAGCTCGGGCAGATACCGATGATCCCGCCGCCTTCGCCCGGGCGCAGGGCCTCGAGTTCGACAAAGCGTGCGTCCAGCGCCGGACCGCCGTCACGGGTGAGGTTGTACGCATCGCGGTGGTTGAAGGCGATATCGTCCGCTTGGGCGTAGCGCAATCCCTTGAAGCCCGCCGCCTCCAGATGCTCACGGGTACGCCCGCCACGCGCCCACAGCATCCGGCACATCGGCAGCACGCGCGATGCAAGCGCGTGGTTGAGGCCGTTTTCAAACGGTCCCGTGGCCTGCGGCATCTTCACGATGGGCGTGCCCAGGAGCCAGGCCGGAAGCAGGGTGAGAACGTTGAACGGCAGGAACTTCTCGCGGCCATCGATGAATGACACGCCGGCGAGGTCCACGAGTGCCGCGGATTCGGCCAGCCCGCGGATGTCGGCTGGGGCGTGACGCAGCACGCCGGCGCCAAACAGCTTCTTCAGCAGGCCAAACAGCAGCGCCAACGGGAACAGGCGCAACACCAGGGCCGCGGGCGTGGAGCTGTGCAGGCTGATGGCGGAGTCGTCGACGATCAGGCGGCGATCGTCATCGGGATAGTAGGTGAATACGTGGAAGCACAGATCCTCGCGCTCAGCGCGCAGGCGGCCGACCACGGTTTCCAGCATGGCTTCCGCGCCGCGGTTGCCGGACAAGGTGGCAGCGATGATCGAATAGGAATTAGTGCCCATTGGGCCTCCAGGAGTTGACGCCACGTACCAGCTCGGGTCGCCCCGCCCCTGCAACGCGAAACGGAAGTTTACCAAGCAGCACCCCGCGGATGTGCTGACGCAGGTTCTGCCTTTCGGCCACGCTCACGGTACCGGCGCTGGCTGCCTTAGTGCGTCGCGAAGCAGCATCGCAAACAGCAGCAGCACGCTACAGACCAGACCAGACAGCACCATCACCATGAACCACGGCGGCGCCGCCGACCAGGCCGTCCAAGCGCCCCAGCGCTCCCCCAGCGAGGCATCGGCGGGGCCCCAGTGGGCTTGCAAGACCTTGTACTGCGCAGTTCCCGCAAACGCCACAAAGGCAATCCACATCGCCATCGGCAACCAGTCCCGGAACCGGACCGGAATCGACGCTGCAACAGCCAAGGCAACACCAGACGCAATGCCGACAATGGAGAAATACAGGTATCTGCCCTGAATGCCCGCCGTGATTCCTGTCTGGGAAAAAAGCCCCCAGGTGCTCTCGAGCAACACCACGAGGCCCAGCAGGAATGGGCCTGCCAGCAGCAACGCATCGATACGACGTGCACCGAAGCTCTTGCGGCGTGCAAACAGCAGGGCGATGGCAACCAGCAGCAGCACGCTTGCCATGCGGGTGAGCCCGGGCGGGTAAGGAGTGCCCGGCTTGATCGACAACGTCGCCCAAAACCGCGTCGGCAGCCGCTCCGACAGCACGCGTAGCCAACGGCTGCCATCGTTGGCGAACGTCAACGGGCCACTCTCGAGCAGGGGCACATGCCCCGCCGGCTGCAGGGTGCCGTAGTCCAGCAGATTCCCCAACCACCACCATCCTCCGAACGCAGATAGCAGGACAACCAGCAGCAATGGGGTTGCGAAACGCTTCCAGTCGTCGCCCGCCCGCCAAGCTCCCGCCCCATAGGCAAGGCCGACGAAAGGTACGAGCAACAGCGCCCACGCCTTGGCGAACAGGGCCACTGCCAGCGCGACACCCAGCCAACAGGCTGTGCGTCGCCGCGCATCACCGCTGGCAACAACTACCATGCCCAGGATCACGCCAGCGCAGGCGATGTTGAGGAGGCTGTCGTTGTTCACGGCACCGCTGGTCGCAGCCAGCTGGGGGATGCACAGCGGCAACAGCCCCGCCGCTGCCATCGCCGGCCGGTCCCCTCCAAGCTTGCGGACGACCAGCGCGGCCAGCAGCGGCAACCCTGCCATCAGCAGCACGCCAAACAGCCGCAGCGCCAGCACGAACAGATCAAAGCGCCAGGCTGCCGGAATGACCGAGGTCGCTGCTGCTGCCAGTGCGTAATAGCCCGGCGGATGCTGCGTCATCTGGTTGTTCGCGCCGGACGGCACCGGCTCCCCTATCGCGCTGAAGCTCGGCCGCTCCGCACGTGGCACCGCGGCTTCCGTCGTCAGCCGCGGATATTTTGTGGGTCCATGGGGCAAACCAGCATGACGCATGCTCCGTACAACATCTTTCTGCAGCCGCAGTTCCTTGAAGCCGGGCCAGTCGGCTTGTTCTTGCAGGTACCGCACTGCGCCCACATGCCATGCCTCATCCGCTGAGCGATAAGTAGGGAGCAGCAGTGACCAGCTCGCCATCAGACATACCCAGGCGGCAGTCGCAATCCAGACGCTCCGCGGCAGCGGCCCAACCGTGGCGGGCCACCGCTGTGCCACAGAGCTTGCCGACACGACAGCGACCGCGGGACGTCGGGAGTGCAGCCAAGGGAACGCAGCGGCACCACCGGCACCACCGTTGCCGCTTCCGCCTCCATTGCGCAGTGGCTTCCGCCCACGCTGCTTACGATGCCAGACGCCCAGCCCGGCGGCTCCCGCGCAGAGTGCGATGATCCATGCCGGCAACCAACCCAGAGCGGCCGGACGATACTGGAACTCGATGCGCGAAGCCGCGCCCACGGGGACCGCGGGCAACAGTCCGCGCACGAGCGCCGGCTCCACGGGCTGCCCGTTGACCAGCATCTGCCAATTACGCGTGGCTTCCATCGGTACCACGACATATCCCGGCAGGGCTCCCCGATAATCGAGGGTAAAGGCGCCGGGCTGGTATCCGAGCACCTCCACGCTAGCGCTGCCAGGCTGCGGCAGCGCGTCGAGCCGCTCGATGAAGTACGGACCGTTGGGGCTGCGGGTGTTCTCCCATACCTGAGTATGCGGAGACTCGAGAACCTTCCTGAAATGTGCAGGCTGGCGACGCGATGTCAACACGAAGTCGAGCCGCAGGCCCGTCGCATCCCCCCCCGCCAGCAGCTGGCCGCCCTCTTCCACAGCTGCCGCCCAAGCAGTGATCGGCCTTGCCGCAGGGCCCGGCTGGTAGCCCACTTCGATCACATAATGCCCCGCCGGAAGTTCCGCCACGTCCCGCACCGGAAGCGAGAGGTATTCGTTGTCGCGGACATTGGCGGCATCAACCTCCATGCGCGCGACCTCGTCACCGCTCTCGGCGCGCAAGACCACGTTGACGCTACCGTCGACGTCGGTCGCCTGATGCGTCGCAAAGCGGATCTTCAACGATTCGGGCGCGAACGGCCTGAGCAACTCGAAGGGCTGCAGCCATCCCTGCGAGGCGGGAAGATCCGGCAAAGGCTGCATGGCCGGGCTTCCGCGCACCCCCACCAGACTGCGCGAAAGTCCGGATTTCGCACCGACCAACAGGTAGCGCACGTTCATGGCGGCCATGCCGTCCGCATCAAGGCGGATCTGCGGCGGACGGATGATGGACGCCGTAGGCGTAGTGAACGGATCCTCCACCAGCCCCGCAAGTTGCTCCTGCAGGGCTGGCGACCTGAAGCGATGCGCGAACCATTCGCGGATGCCATAGCCACCCAGGCTCCCGGACACCAGGTAGGTGTTGTCGGCGATGACGTAATCGAACGGGCCCTTGCGGTCCAAGACATAGTCGAGCGCATCGGTCCGCGGATAGTAGTGCGCCGCCTGCGCGGGGCCATTGAACAGCCTGAAATAGCGCAACTGGTCCACGACTTGGAAGCACAGCAGGCCAAACACGACTACACCCACGGGCGCTTCCCGCAGCAAGGGGCGATGGCGAAGCAACACTGTCATCTTTTGCAGGAACGCCGCCGCCGACATGGAAAACGACAGCCCGAGGATCGCGATTGCACGCGACCAGGCATTCCCGGAGAGGCCGGGAATCCAGTCGAGGCCGGACCTGGGCACGAGCTCGAACACCAGGACCAGCGCGACCGCTCCCAACAACAGCGCGAACAGGCCCAGCAAGAACGCCTCCGCACGCTTAAGCCAAACCACCGCGAACCCGGCCAGCGCAAGAACGGCACCCAGAGTGCCGACATACATGGCGGCCTCTACGCCCCGATCACTGAACGCCGCACCCTGGAACAGGAGTGCGAATTCACGCCCCAGTCGGAGCGGGCTACCGCTTGCCCTGGCGGAAATGTCGAATTGTCCCAGCCAATCCACGAACACCCACAGCGGAATGGCCGCGAGCAACAGGCCGCCGCAGACCCCGGCCGCCGCCGGTGCCAGGCCACGAGCGAGCCGCAGCGCGAAATCTGCAGCGGTACGCTCGCCCGCCGCCAACGATGTCGCAAGGACCAGCGCATACAGGCCGGCAGCGCCGCACACCAGTAGCGAAACGAAGGGAAACCCGCCCAGCAGGACCATGGCCATCGCCAGCGCCACCCCGACCACCGCCGACGGCCGGGGCGAACGGATCGCGACATGCACCCCAAGCAACAACCAAGGCGCCCATATGATGACCAGCGTATGCGACCAGAAAAGCCAAGCCACGATGAACCCGCAGAACTGGAACATCACTGCGCCGAATGCCGCTGGCAGCCGGTCTACGTGTCGCCGCAGGAAGAAGTACATGCCGACGCCGGCCAGCGTCAGGTTGAGCAGCACCGACAGGTAAAGGCCCAGCGCGGCCGTCGGCGCCAACGCGAACGCCGCGAACGCCGGGCTCAGAAGACCCGAAGTAAGCTTGAGCAGCGCCGCATCGCCGCCTGCCGAAGTGTCATTCCATAGCGGCAGGCGCCCTTGTCGGAGTTCTTCGCGGGCAAACGTCCATTGGGGCAGTCGCGCGTCCAGCGCATCCGATCGCTGCGGGTGTCGCACAGCGGACTTGGCCACCGCCGAGCCCCACGCGGGGTAGCTGGCGAGCAGATCGACGGGCGTGCTTGTTTCACCGCGGAACGGATTGGCGCCAATGGCCGCCGCCGCCAGCAGTCCGAAAAGGAGCCAAGTGAAAAGAGCCCGGACTCGAGCGGACATATGGATTCCCGTGTTGGGCGGTGGCTGCCGGCCACCAAATGAGGTGAGGGAGGTCACAGGCGATCCAAGTGCCCTGCCTTGGAACAATCACCAGCGCGTCAATTGACCACGAATGATAGCGCGGGAAGGATCATCAGCCGCCCAGTCGCTTCAGTCCGGGAAATGTCCCGCGCCGCAGGCGCCAGGCGCCCTACATGCCCGCCCCGCTCCTCCACCGCTCCAGTTTCAGGGTAGCGCGTTGATCGAGCGGATTTAGAAATGGTTATCGGCCCCTGGCGAAGTAGTGGCGGGAGGCATCGATGGTCAGGCCACCGGATGCCGCAATGACTTCCTGGAAATCGGTCCGTTGAGAAACCTCGTTACCAACAGGGTTTATCAATTACGGAATACCTCGGTAAACCCGACCTCCACGGCAACCTCATTGAAGGCGGAAGTCGCCTGGGCAGCGACCCTCCGTTCCGCATTCATCCGCATCCAGCCACTGCATGGATAGACGCTCCTCCACCATTCGCCCGGTAATCATCCGAATTGCCAGGCACGGCAAGCGACTCAACGCCCGGGACGCCGCCTACATGGTTGCGGGGCAATATTTCCTCGCCACTGACAGGCCCGGCCGGTAACTCTTTCGCCTGCTCCCGGGGGAAAATGTCGAGCGGCTTGAAGAGTTCCTGTGCTGCTGTAGTACCGACGGCTCACCGCGGCAGCCTTCGTCGCGGTAACATGGTCCGATCGCCAAGTGACCCATCATCGATACCACCGCCATGAAACTCATCATCCAGATCCCGTGCCTGAATGAAACCGGCACCCTGGCCATCGCGATCGAGGCGCTGCCGCGCGAGGTCCCCGGCTTCGCCCAGGTCGAGTATCTGATCATCGACGACGGCTCGACCGACGGCACGTCCGAGCTTGCGCGCCAGCTCGGCGTCCACCACGTGGTCCGTCACCACGTGAACCGCGGACTGGCCGCGGCATTCATGACCGGCATGGACACCTGTCTCTCCCTGGGTGCCGACGTCATCGTCAACACCGACGCCGACAACCAGTACGAAGCCCGCGACATCCCCCAGCTGACCGCGCCGATCCTGGCCGGCGAGGCCGACATGGTGATCGGCGCGCGCCCGATCAGCGAGACCGATCACTTTTCCTGGATCAAGAAGAAGCTGCAGCACCTGGGCAGCTGGGCCGTGCGCGTGGCCAGCAAGACCGACGTCGCCGATGCTCCCAGCGGCTTCCGCGCGATCTCGCGCGAGACCGCGATGCGGCTCAACGTGTTCAACCCCTACACCTACACGCTCGAGACCATCATCCAGGCCGGGCAGAGCAACATGCGGATCGCCTCGGTGCCGGTCCGAACCAACGAAGACCTGCGCCCCTCGCGCCTGGTGAAAAGCATCTCCAGCTACGTGCGGCGCTCGTTGGTGACGATCTTCCGCGTGTTCGTCACCTATCGTCCGTTGTTCTTCTTCTTCTGGGTGGCGACGCTGCTGGCGGTGCCGGGCGTACTGATCGGCGCGCGTTTCCTGTACCACTACTTCGGTGGCGAGGGTGGCGGCCATGTGCAGTCACTGATCCTGGCGTCGCTGCTGCTGACCCTCGCGGCGCTGGCCGGCATGTGCGGTCTACTGGCGGACCTGATCGCGACCAACCGCAAGCTGCAGGAGCGGATCCGGGTGGATGTGCTGAAGGCGCGGCTGGACGGGATCCGCAGCGGACGCTGACGAGGGAGGCCAACGACATGCGCTCACTTTTCATCCCGGTCGTGCTTGCCTCCTGCGTCGTGCTCGCCAGCTGCGGCGGCGGTTCGGACTCGCCCGCCACGAGTACTCCAGCCGGCCAGGATTCCGCGACCACCGCTGAAGACACTGCCCAGCCAGCGGCGGACGACTGGGACCGCTCGTCCAGCCCGGTGGCAGATACCACCCTGGAAGTCATGCCCGACCCGATGTCGTTCTGTAATGGCGCCCGCCAGGTCGTCGAGGTCCGCTGGGACGTGGTCGCCGCCGGGGCGACGAGCCTGCAGCTGTGGATCGAAAGCGCTTCCGGCAATCGGAAGCTGTGGGTATCGACGAAGACCCAGGCAGGTTCAAAGCAGACCGGCCCTTGGGTCGCGGAGGGCACGAGCTTTGTCGCCCTCGACCCCAACGGCAATCGAGTGCTCAACTCGGCCACGGTCGTCGCGGCAAACTGCCCCTGATCGCGGCACAGGAGCCCGCTCACCAAGGCCTGCGGACACCTCCTGGCTAGCGAACCGGTCCTGCAGGAGCAGCGTTGCAGGGAGCGGGCTCGACGACGGTGCGCGCGAGCACATCGCCACCGTCACTGCTTCGCAGTTCGATCACACTTCCGTCCCGGATCCATTCGCCTGTCTGGCGTCGTCCCGTCGCGCGGCCGGATGTCCACAGCTTGGTCTTGATGCCCGCCCTGTCGGCGACGTGGAGCTCGACGCTGTCCACGCCATGGCTGGAGGCATTCCACCAGACCGTCACTGCCGAACGTGATCCCGGCGGCAGGCAGCCATCCAGTCGCTCGGGCACGATGCTGAGCAGGCGTGTCGGGTCCGCCGGCATGGTCGCCAGAAGTTCGTCCACGGGAACCATGCCCGTCCGGTACGCCTGCGGCGGCGGCGGATCGCCCGCGTCAGCCAGTGCCATGCCGCGACCAGCCCCTTCCCTGCGGATGAACGAAAAATGCGCGCCGTGGGAAATGCCGGCACCGAGCGCTTCGGCGAGGCCTTCCGCCCGCTCCCGCACCTGGTCCACCCTGACGTCGCCTTGCCTGAGGCCGTAGACGGTCGACCTCAGATCGAAATAGGGCACGACCACCACGTCCACCAGTCCCTTGTCCAAGGCAGAGGAAAGATTGGCCGCGACCGCCTGCTGCTGCTTGGCGCGCAGGATTTCCACCGGCCAGAACTGGCGCACCATGATCGATGCTTTGTCGCCACCTGCGTTGTAGCAGCGGACGTCGGCCCTCGCGCACAGCGTGTTCACCACGTATTCGTTGCCGCCCGGGCCATCATGCACGGCCGCGATGTACACCTGCTCGCCCTGCCGCGTCCCACGCGCGAGGTCGGAAGAAAGGTTGTTGTAGATCCAGTGCGCATGCGCATAGACACGCCGGCCATTGTCCAGGGGCTTCGTCAGGTCGGGCACGACCTCGATGGCCGCGAAGGCCAACAGGGCCGCGGCGAGCAAGCGTCCATGCTTCCGCTTCGACAGCCAGGCCACCGCGAACACAAGAAGCACCACGAGCGCCAGCCGCGTCACGACCAGCCAGCGCGCCAGAACGCGCGCATTGCTGATGCCGGGTAGCGATGTATATAGACGCGCTGTCGGCAGGGTGGCCGTGGCCGCCTCGGCCGGCATCGAGTAGGCCGCGACGGACGAGCCGGCGGGGCGATAGTCCCCGACCTTCAATGAGGGCCCAAGCGACAGCACCAAGGCGACCGCACCCGCCACCAGCACGCCCACCACGCCCGGCGGCAGGCTGCGCCCGCGCCACGCAGCCAGTCCGACGACCAGGGCTGCAGGCAACGCCGCGTAGCCGATGAAGGTCCCCATCAGGGCCGAGCCGTCGCTCCAGGTCATCGCCGCCGTGACCCCATGCCCGATGCCGAAGTGGCCGTACAGCGGATGCGTCGCCGGCGGCAGCAGCAGCGTCATCACGTCCACGCCGGCCGCGCGAAAGAAGGCCATCGGCATTCCCTGCAGCGCGTCGCCGGAGATATAGATCCGGTAGACGAGCGTGGCGAGCCCGCAGGCAAACGCATACGCGACCAGTGCCATCCCGGTCCGCAGCCACTCACGGCGCGCCAGGCCGCAGGCGAGGAGCCAGCACCCGGCCAGCAAGCCGCTGAGCAGGAACGAATATCCGTCCAGGTAGAGGGCCCAGGTCCGCACGCCTGCGACCAGCAGCACCGCGAGTGCCACGCGCGGCGCCCGCCCGCGCTGGATCGCCGCAAGCAGCGAGGCATCGACGAGGAGGTAGGCGGGAAGCAGCGCCATTCCCAGCTGCAACGCGCCATACGATGACTGCAACAGGACCGCGGGCGAGACGAGGTAGAGGAGCGCGCCGGCAATTCCCAGCCACGCACTGGACGCGATGCGCCCGAAGAAGGCGCATGCCCCCCAGAAAGCCACCGCCAGGATGGTGATGTGGGCCCATCGGACGTCCATCAGGCCCACCTGGCCATCCACACCCCCGAACACGAGCGCGAGGAGGCTGACCGGCAAGCCAAAGGGCTTGGTCGAGCCGCCGGGGTAGCCGAAGCTCCTGCAATGGAACACGTCGCCGGTGCTCGCGATGCACTGCGCGAATGCCGCGTCGCCCAGGGCGTACTGGGCATTGGCGAGGCTGCCGGGCACCAGCAGCTCATACACGAGAAGCAACGGCACGAAAGCCGCCAGTGCAGCCAGCACGTGCCTGGTCATGGAGTGTGTCTTGTGCATCCCTGGCTCAATCCCGTCCGGAGCCGGAACGATAGTGCCTGCGCCTCGCCATCTCAACGAACGGTACGCCTGAGCCGGCCGGCCCGCGATGGAAGTACCATGGACCTTCGATCATCGTATCCGATGCATGAACCTGCCTGGCGCCCCTGTCGCAACCAATCCGGACGTGCCTCGCAGCCTCGCTGGAGGCGGCTCCCCGGTAAGCCGCCGGACACCCGCCTTCGTCATGGCGCTGGCGCTGGCCGTGCTGGTCATGCTCGGGTGGGTCACGGTGAAGGCCGTGGACCAGATGCCCTCGTTCGACGGCGCAATGAACCTCCAGGTCTCCTGGTCGCTCGCACAGGGCGAAGGTTACCGCCGCACCTATGCCGACCGCGGGCTTTTTCCCCGCGAGGTCCAGACCAACGTCCCGGTGACCGTACCCGCCGCACTGGCATACCGCGTATTCGGCATGGGGGTGTGGCAGTCCCAGCTGGTGAACCTGCTGTATCTCTACGCTCTCGCTGGACTCGGGTTTCTTCTGGTCGCGAGGCGCTTCGGTCCGATCGCAGGCGCAGTCGCGGCACTGTTCCTGATCGTGACGCCGGGCGTCGTATTCGGCGGACTCAGAGGCCTGGGCGAGATCCCCGCGCTGGCTTGGACGTTCGCCGCCCTGTGCCTGCTGCCGTGGCGGCAGGGTCAACGTTGGCACCCCCTGGCGCTTGTCCTGGCCGGTGCCTGCCTTGGCCTGGCGCTGGCCACGAAAACCGTCATCGCGATCTGCATCGGTGCCATCGGATTCTGCGTCGTCGTGGCGGTGCTGGCGGATGGCCGCGAACAGCGAAGGCGCCGGGTCGCGCTGTTCGTCGGCCTTGTCGCAGGCTTCGCACTGCCGCTCTTGGCTATCGAAGCCTGGCGGATGGCCACCCTCGGGAGTGCAGCAGGCTGGCACGCGTGGTGGCTGCAGCAGCTGGCCTCGATCGATGCGCAGACCGGCATGCGGACCGCCCCGGACTCACTTGCCGACTACCTCGAAAAAGGCGCATCGCACCTGGAAGCGCTTGGACGCTTCTACGCGTTGCGGCCGTGGATGGCACTCGCGTGGCTTGGCATACCCTTCCTGCTCGCGTTCCTTGCAGCGCTCGCCCACGGCGTCCAGCGCCGGCACCTGCCCCTGCTTTCGCTGCTGCTCGCGACCGCGCTCTACTTCTTCTGGTGGCTCCTGCTGACGCCCGACAACAAGGTCTGGCACCGTCGCATTCTGGATGGAAGCCTGATGCTCAACCTGGCATGGGTCTACGTCTCCGCCTGGCTCATCCTCGGGACGGGCGCGCGTTGGGCACGGGGCGTGGGGCTGGGCGCGGCCGCTCTGGCCGCTGCGTACTTTGCCGTCTTCGCGTACGGCAAGTTCATTCCAGCGGTGACCGGCGCCGGGCCTTCGGACGACTATCGAGGCGCCGTCGAGCTCGTCCGGAACCTTCCCGCGGACGCGCGGATTTACGGCTTCGGCTGGAATTCCGCCCCGCAGATCTCCCTGCTCTCTGGCCGTTCCTTCGGTGACTTCAACGACCAGACCCGGGCCACGCTGGATACCGGCGGCCCCGTATACGTCGTCGTCGACACTCCAGGGATCAGTGCCCGAAGTCACGCGACCGCCCTGGCTACCTATCCTTCGCAGGCATTGATGGAAGGGGCGAAGCGGGCGCAGGTATACCGGCTCGATCCCTCGCATCTTCTTCCAGCGCAGCGCGGCGACGCCGACATCGCACAGTCCTTCGTATCCCTGTCGGGGACCGCCTATCCACTCAAGGGCGGCTTCGGCGGGCGCCATGACCGGGGCATGTGGATGACTGCGGAGGCCTTTGTCCGCCTCCGCTATGACGACAGCGAGGACATCGTCCTGGATTTGCGCGCCGAGGGCGCCGACGGCTTCAGGCGCAGGGAGCCGGTGACGGTGTCACTGGAACTGGATGGTTGTGCGCTGGGCAGCCGCGTCGTGCGAGATGCCGGCTGGCAGCAGGTCCGGGTCGCCATCCCCGCAAGTTGCATGCCGGAACTCGATGCCCTGGGGACGCTGCGCATCAGCAGCAGCGACGTCCTCGACCGGTACATCGGGCGCGGTGGCGCAGCGCGATCGATCCTTCTGCGCGCGGTTGGCTTCGCGCCCTCCTGCGCCCAGGCTCCCTGTCCTCTGCCGAAGCCCCGAACGCACATCGTCCAGTCCACGTCGCCGCGCGGCATGCTGCAGGGACACACCCCCGCCCTTGCCTGCGCGCCGGACTACGGCCTGGAGATCCGGCTGAATTGGGACGCGACTTCCACCGCCTATCGACGCGTGGAACTGCTGCTCCGGTCGCGGACCGGTTCCACCAAGACCTGGGCAGGAAGCCAGCTACCCCGCGGTACCCGGCGCACCGGCCCCTGGATGCGCCCCGGCATGGCCCTCGTCCTCGCCTCGCCGGACGGCGAGATCATCGATCAGTGGGACTATCCGCTGCGTCCCTGCGACGCGGCCGAGCGCTGACCGGTCCGGCCGGCCCCGTGCCGCGGAGGAAGTGGAAGCCATCCCCACGCACCACTTCGAGTCCGGCGGCATCCAACGCCCTGATCCGCGCCTCGACGGGACCCATGTCGAAGGACTCCGTCCACCACGGATACACGACGTGCCTGAGATCGAAGTGCGGCACGACCACGATGTCCACCACGTCGTTTCGGAAGGCTTCTACGACGTTCCGCGCGGCGTCCTTGCCCTGCTTCACGGCGCGAACTTCCTCCGGCCACGCCGCCTCCACCACGATCGACGCCTTGTCGCCACCCGCGTTGTAGCAGCGGGCACGGGCGCGGGCGCACAGGGTGTTGGCCGCGTATTCGTTTGAGCTTGCACCATCGTGCAGCTGCAGCAGCAGGACCCTTTCGCCAGGCTTGACGTGTGCCGCGAATTCCTCCGCATAGTCGCCATACACCAGCTCCGCGCGCGCGCGCGCGCCGCGGGACTCTTCGGCCACCAGCACGGGGTTTGGTGCCACCTCAAGCATCGCCAGCACCGCGAGCAGCACGGCTGGAACACGATGCCCCTTCCGCAGCAGTTCGCGCAGTACCAGCAGCATCACCACCACCAGCGCCAGCCTTGCCAGTACCTGCCAGCGAGCCAGCACGCGGGCGTTGCTGATTCCCGGAGCGTTCTGGTAGATCCAACCTGTATGCAGCGGCATGGTCGCGGCGGATTCGGGCATCAGGTAGGCATTGAAGGCCAGTGCGCTGCCGCGTGTCTGGCTGTCCCGGAAGTCATTGAACTTGAGCGACGGGCCGAGCGAAACCACTACCGCCACCAACCCTGCCAGCATGACTGCACCGGCCAGCACGCCCGGTGCGATGCGCCGCTTCACCACGCCCCACGCCAGGATGGCCACGGCGATCAGATAGGAATAGCCGATGAACGTACCCAGCAGGCTGGCGCGCCCGCCGTACGACATCTCGGGCTGGATATCCAGGCCGATCCCCGCCAGGCCGTAGAGTCCTTGCCACTGCAACGGAACGAACATCGTCAGTACGTCGACGCCGGCGCCGCGGAAGAAATCCAGCGGCATCACCCCCAGCGCATTCGAGGGCATGTATTGGCGATACACCCACGCTGCGAACGCGGTGCAGGCGACGTGGATCAGAAGCGCAACGACGGCCTGCCATCGCTCCCCGCGGCCCGCCATTGCCGATACCGCGAAGTAGACGGCCGAGAGCGCACAGCCGAACAGGAACGAATATCCATCCAGGAACAGCGCGAACACCCGCACTGCCGCCACTCCCGCCAGCAGCAGCGCCGCCAGTCCGTGCCGCCGCTGCCGGAGCGCGGCAAGCAGCAGCACATCAAGCAGCAGGTATCCCGGAATCAGCGCCAGGCCGAGCTGCAGCGCGGCGTAGCCTGATTGCTGCTGCACCACCGGTGCGAGCAGGTAGAGCATGGCGCCCAGCAGGCCCAGCCACCAGCTGCCGGCCGTCATGCGGAACAGGATGCCGGCCAGGACGAATGCCAGCACCAGGAAGCCGGCGTACACGCTCCTCACCTCACCCGGGTCGATCTCGCCATCGCCGCCGAACACGGCGTCCGCGACCAGGTTGACCGGAAGGCCGAACGGCTTCGGGGATCCGTGGGGGTAACCGAAGTTCAGGCAGCCCTCGCCACCGGCAAGGCGCGTGTCATGCAGGCATGTCGCGTAGGCGGCATCGCCGATCATCGATTGTGCGTTGGGCAATTGCCCGGGCAGCAGCTTGTAGGCGGCAAGCAGCAGCAGGATGGCCGCGAAGGCAACGAAGGCGGTCGGTAATGTCGGATATCGCCGGCCAGGTGTCGCCATCCCCTCCCTCACCTTCGCTCTCCCCTTGGTTGCGGTCAGTCCCCGGCCGCCCGCGGGGGCCGCGAGAGCATGGCACGCCTGGCATCCACGTGTTCATAAGGCGTGGGATCGACGAAGTCCGACAGCGCGCCCCACACCGCCTGCGGCGAGAAGCGCCGGGCGATGAAGGCCTGCGATTCGCGCGATACGCGCCGCCATTCGTCGTCATCTTCAAGCAGCTCGAGGATGCGCGTCGCAGCAGTGTCCGCGTCGTCGGCCACTGCAAGGAAATCAGCGGCCTCATCCAGGCCCTGCAGGCCGTACGAGGTGGTCACGCAGGGAATGCCGTAGTGCATTGCCTCCAGCACCTTGCCCTTCATGCCGCCCCCGAAGCGCAGCGGTGCGACCACCATCCGCGCACGCGCGTAATAGCCGGCCAACGCCTCTTCGGTCACATAACCGGTCACCTCGACGTGCTCGCCGGCAAGCGCCCGCACATCGTCGGTCGGGTTGGAGCCGACCAGCGACAGGCGAAGGCCCGGCCGCTCCCGCTGCAGGCGGGGCAGCACCTCGCGCACGAACCACTGCGCAGCATCCACGTTCGGCGGATGTGCGAAGCCGGCCACGAACAGCAGCCCTTCGCGCTCGGCAAGGCCTGCGGCCGGATCCGCGGGCTGGCCTTCATAGGCGTACAGCGGCACGGTTTCGGCGGTGGCCTGCACGCCGTTGTGGCCCAGCCACTCGCGCACGTACGCGGTCTCGCCCTCGGCGGGGTAGAGGATCAGGTCCGAGCCACGCCACATGGTCTCCTCCCAGCCGCGCTGGCGCTCGATATCGTCGCCGAGGTGCGGCGTGGGCAGCACCTTCATCTGCTCCTGCAGGCGCAGGTGGTGGACGTCGTGGCCGTAGTACACGATGCCCGCGGACGAGTGGCGGCGCACGGCATCGATCACCTGGATGCCGATGTGCGGCCGGCTGAGGACCACATAGTCGAAGTAGCGGCCGTTCTCCGCGAACCAGGGTTCGAAACCCGCGGCGTACTCGGGCCCATGGAACAGCTCGATGCCATGCCGCTGCAGCGCGCGCCCGTAGACCGGGTCGCAGGCCAGGTTCTCCGGCCAGAACTTCACCTGCATGCCTTGCCGCTGCAGCACGCTCATCAGCTGCCACATCGCACGCGAACCGGCGTCGCGGTCGGGCTGCGGAGCGTAATGGTCGACCACCAGAACGGTCTTGCGCAGCTGCGAACGCTCACGCGCAAGGAAGACGTGCTCACCGTTGGCGAAGTGCCCGTGCGCGAGTTCGTCCTTCCAGCGCTCGGCGAGCTTCTGCAGGTTGGTGACCTGGTGCGCCTTGATGCCGCTGCCGGTATCGGTACCGTGGCTCACGCCCTCGTGGTGGATCACCACGGATTCCGGTTGCAGGTATACCGGGCGCCCGATCGCGCGCGCGCGGAAGGCGAGGTCGGTGTCTTCGCAGTAGGCCGGCAGGTAGTGCTCGTCGAAACCGCCCAGTGTGCGGAAGACATCCGCATCGACCAGGATCGCGGCGCCGGAAATGTAATCGGCCTCGTGCACGTAGTTGTACATCGGCCGCGAAGGATCATCGTAGCGGCCGAAGTTCCAGGCGCTGCCATCACTCCAGACAATCCCGCCGGCCTCCTGCAGGCGCCCGTCGGGATAGACGAGGCGCGAGCCCACGACGCCGGCGTGCGGGTACATCAGGAATACGTCGACAAGGGCATCGAGCCAGCCTGCGGTGACCGTGGTGTCGTTGTTGAGGAAGCAGATGTACTGGCCGCGCGCGAGTCCCAGCGCCTGGTTGCAGGAGCGCAGGAAGCCCAGGTTTTGCGGGTTGCGGTGGTAGCGCAGGCCGGGCACGTTGGCGAAGCGGTCCATCTCCACGTCGCCCGATGCGTCTTCGAGCAGCAGCACTTCGAATGATTCCCGGCCGGCGAGATACATGATCGAACGCAGGCAATCGAGCGTGTGTCCGTACTGTCCGTAGCTCGGCACGACGATCGTCACCCGCGGGGTGTCGACCTCGGGGAAGGCGAGCTCGGGGATCGGCAGCGCGGCGCGGGACAGCCGCGGCGCTGCGATGCCTTCAGCGATGGGCCCCGGTAGGCTTGCGTCCGGTCGGGCCGGCACCAGCGCAGCGACGTCCGGCGCGGCCATCACGGATGTCGCGGACCCGCTGGCCGGCTCCGGAAGCTGCAGCTCGGCATCACGCCGGGTCAGCAGTGCGACTGCATGCCGTAATGGACGCGTCACCCTCCAGCTACTGGATGCGAGCACCGACTGCAGCGTGGTCCGAAGCCGGTCGGAGGCCTCCGCCTGCGCGCGTCCGGCTACATGCAGGCGCTCCAGCACGGCCTCGCTTCCGGCCGCATAGACGTCGAGCTCCGCGGCATGCCGGATTGCCTTGCCATGCAGGTCGTCCGCAAGCGCCCAGGCCCTGCCCACTTCGGCTTCGAGCATGGCGATCCAGTCCTTCGCTTCTCCCAGCCGGAGCTCGAGGTCCCGGCGGACGCCGGCGGACGCATGCTCTTTCGCAGCCATCTCCGCACGCAGCGCGGCCTCGACCCCACGCACTTCGGCAAGCGTGGCGGTGACGTTGCGGACATGGACATTGGTGGAGGCCAACTGCTCCAGCAGAGCGGTGATCTCCTTCTCCATGCCGGCTGCGCGCATGGCTTCGGTGGCGAGGACATCGCGCGCCTGCTGCAGCTCGTCGTCCAGCGACGCCACCCAGGCCAGGCGCTCGTCGTGTTCGACCTGCAGCTTCACGTGCTGCTTCCCCAATTCGGCCAGCTGCGCGTCCAGCGACTCCGCCCAGGCCGTGCGCTCGTCATACCCCGACTGCAGCTTGTCGTGCAGTTCGCCCGCTTCCGCCAGTTTCGCGTCCAGCGATTCCGCCCAGGCCGTGCGCTCGTCGTACTCCGACTGCAGCTTGTCGTGCAGTTCGCCCGCTTCCGCCAGTTTCGCGTCCAGCGACTCCGCCCAGGCCGTGCGCTGGTCGTACTCCGACTGCAGCTTGTCGTGCAGTCCGACCAGCGACGCATGCGCCGACGCATGCACGACCAGCTCGGCATTGGCCTCGGCCAGCGCAGCAGCGCGCAGCGCGGGCAGTTCACCAAGCTCCAGCGGGAGGATGTCGTAGACCTCGTTGGCCGGCAGCGGCAGCGACGCGGCCACCTCCTGCCCTGCGTGGTCAAGGAACAACAGGCACGCAGGATCGTCGGTCGCACCAATCCCGGCATTCCGGGAGCGGCTGGCACCGACCACCAGCAGGTCTTCGAGCACCAGCAGGCCGCGCACGTAACGACCGAGGTCGATCGCTGCGACTTCGGCGAAATCCCTGTCGTAGCAGCGCACGATTCCGGCCTCGGAATCGCACAGCCACAGGTGTTCGCCGCTGCTCACCAGCGAATGCGGCTGCGACAGGCCGGCCACCAGGGTTTCACCGGTGGCGATGTCCATGACCTCGCCGGCACCCGCGGTGCGGCCCTTGTACTCGCGATGGCCGGTGAATCGGCCGAATATCGATGCCAGCCAGCGCCCGCCATGGAACGTGATGGAATTGAGATGGCATGCATCGCGTTCGCCGGGCACCGGCGTCCATCGCTCGCGCTCGCGCCCATCCGCGTCGTAGCGGATGACGGCGTTCTCGCCGGTGGCCACGAGCATGGTTTCGCCGTCCTGCCAGGCCACGTCATGCGCGTCCAGCGCCGTGCCGCCGGGCGCGAAGGCCTGCAGTGAGCCGTCGTCGCCGAAACGACGGACCATGTTGCCCTCGCCGATCTGGCGCGCTGCCAGGATGGCACCGGCCGCACGCGCCAGGCCGGTGCTGTCGACATGGCCAAGGCGCTCTACGCGCGCGTCGGACACCAGGAGCAGGCCGCCGTTGTTGGGGCTGGAAACCAGGATGGGGAACGGCAGCGCCTTCATCTCAAACCCCCTCCATGGCCTCGCCGGTGGCTGCATCCGAAACACGGATGTCGGCTTCGAGGTCGGCCACTCCCTGGCAGGCGCTCTTGTCGCCGATCACCGTCAGGATCACTGAATCCACCCGGCGGTCCAGCGCAAAGATCTCGTGGCCGTGGTCGTCGAACTTCGACACGCCCAGGGTCACGAAGTATTGGCCCGGTGTCAGCCCGCAGCGCAGGTCGAACGTCGCCGCCACGACCCCGGGCTCGCGCCGGGACATGAGTTTGCCCGTTGTCGAGAATGTATTGGCCGAGTACGCCACCGTGCCATCCACCGTACTGATGCGCAGGCCGAACACCAGCCGGTCGCTGGGCTCCTCGATCGCGTAGCGCACATGGATGCGGAAGCGCTCGCGGGCCAGCACCACCGGACCTTCGCCCTGCGGGCCGACGACCATGAAGTCGCAGGTCGATGCGCCACCGACACCGAGCCGGCTTTCATCGCGGTTGTATCCGGCCCGCAGATGGAAGCGGTCGACCGACCCGGCAGCGTTGAACCTGGCAAGCGCGGCCTCGCCCGCGTCCTCGGCATCGGCGGGAGCGATCTGTTCATCCGTCGCGTCCGCCTCGTCCTGCGCGGGCGCGGCATTGTCGCCGAACACGCGCCGCAGGTATTCGCCGACCGCGCTCCGCGCCTCGCCGTCGTAAACCAGCCGGCCATGGTCGAGCACGACGCCGCGGTCGCACAGCTGCAGCAGCAGGTCCACCGCATGGGTCACGAACAGCAACGTGCAGCCGCGCTGCCGGAGGACCTCGATGCGCTTGTAGCACTTGCGCTGGAAGTAGATGTCGCCGACCGCGAGCGACTCGTCCACGATCAGGATGTCCGGGTCGGTATGCACCGCGACCGCGAACGCCAAGCGGACGAACATGCCGCTGGAGTAGGTCTTGACCTGCTGGTCGATGTAATCGCCGATCTCGGCGAAGGCGATGATGTCGCCCATCCGCGCCTGGATCTCGGCCGAGCTCAGGCCGAGCAGGCTGGCGTTGAGCTGAATGTTCTCGCGCCCGGTGAACTCGGGATTGAAGCCCGCGCCCAGCTCCAGCAGCGCTGCCACCCGCCCGCGCACTTCGACCGACCCGGCGCTCGGCGTCAGGATGCCGGAGATGAGCTGCAGCAGGGTCGACTTGCCCGAGCCATTGCGGCCGATGATGCCGACCGCCTCGCCACGGCGGATCTCCAGGCTGACGCCCGACAGCGCGTGGAACTCGCTCGCCGGTCGCGCCCGGGGCCAGACCATATGCAGCATCTGCTGGTACGGATGCTCGAATGACGGGAAGGCCTTGCCGACGCCGCGGACGCTGATCGCGACTTCAGAGGACATCGGCAAACCCCCGGCTGGTCAGCCGGAACCACGCATATGCAAGGTACATCGCCACCAGCCCGCCGACGGCGTACGCGGCCAGGCCCTGCCAGTCCGGTAGCACCTGCCACAGCGCAACGTTGCGCGCCTGGTCGATGAAAAACGTCAGCGGGTTGAGATGGAACACGAGGCGGTACTTCTCCGGCACCGAATCCAGCGGGATGATCGCCGAGGACAGGAAGAACATGCCGGTGACCACGACCGGTATCGCCTGGTTGATGTCCCGCAGGTAGACGCCCAGCGACGCCGTCACCCAGGACACGGCGATGGTCAGCATCACCAGCGGCGCGATCACCACCGGGAACAGGAAGATGTACCAGGAGAACTCACCGTAGACCAGGGCGGCGAGCACCACGAACACCAGCATGTTCATGGCCATGTGGAACAGTGCCGACCACACGATCGCCCAAGGCAGCACGGGCAGCGGGAAGATCACCTTCTTGACGTAGTTGGCGTTGGCCTGCATCAGCCCCGGCGCCCGCGAGATGCACTCGGCGAAGAAGCCGTGGACGATGATGCCCAGGAACAGCACGATGGCGAAGTTGGCGCCCTCGCCCTCCGGGCGCACCCAGCGGCTGCCAAGGATGTGGCCAAAGGCCAGCGCGTAGATGGCCAGCATCATCAGCGGACCGATGAGCGACCAGAACAGGCCGAAGTTGGCACCGCGATAGCGGCCGATGATGTCGCGCCAGGCCAGCTGTGCCGTCAGGCTGCGGTCCGGCCCGAACACGCGGAACGGCCCGGCCAGGAACTGGCCGAACCGCCCTGTCTGCAAGCGGGTCATCGCAGCAGGCCTACGAGTACGGCAATGGCGCTGCGTGCCACGAGTCAGCGCGTGATCGTGATCGACTTCTTGGTGTCGCAGCGGAAGCCACCGTCACCTTCCTGGACCAGCCATACGGCGTAGTCGCCCTCGGGCACGCCGGCAAGCACCACCTTCGAGTTGTAGCCCGCATTGGCTGCGTCGGGACGCTTCAACTGGCGAGCCACGTCCTCACGCTTGCCGCCGGTCTTGAACTCATGGGCAAACTGGCGGCCGCCACCATCGAGGACCAGCAGCGGCTGCGAAACACCGGTTCCCCTGGGCGCCACGAACCAGCCGGCGAACAGCACCTCTTCGCCCGAGACATAGGGCATCGCCCCCACGGGCTTCTTGTTGACGCGATCAAGCGTGCAGTTGCCGCCCTGGCGCAGCTCGACCGCGGCCGCATGTTCGAAAATGCCCGACGGGTAGTCACGCTTCGATGCCTTGGCCGCTGCGGCAGGAGACGCCTGCTCCGGGCCGGCAGCCGTATCGCCGGCGGCGCTCTCGGAGGGCTTCTGGCCGCAGGCCGCAAGGGCCACGACAGCGACGACGGCAAACAGGCTGACCGCAATGTTCCGGGCGTTGGAGTTCATGAATGTTCTCGGTGAGAGATCGGGTTCAATGGGAGGTCGCGTCGTTTCTTCGCGAATGCTGCGAATGGACAGGCGCAAAGAGCTGCTGCGGCGTCACGCATGGAATCCTTCAGGTACAGCCTTGGCGGAATGGCCAGGTCGAAGTTTCCGTCGAGCAGCGACAGGTTCGGATTATATGCCGGATCCCAGGCAAGGGATGAACCCCAGCGCGCCTGGATCCGGCCCACTTCGCCCATGAAGCGGGCCATTTTTTCCGGGTTGTCCTCGTAGCCGCGGCTGGCCGACTCGTGATGGTAGAGCTCGGCCCACGGCGTCCACACGTTGCGGTAGCCACGAGCCGCGACGCGGAGGCAGAAGTCGACGTCGTTGAACGCCACCTCGAAATCTTCATCCAGGCCGCCGACCTCGTCAAAGACCTCGCGCCGGACCAGCAGGCAGGCGGCGGTGACCGCACTCAGGTTCTGCGCCAGCATCGCCCGGTTGTGCTGCCCCGGCGCCCCGCGCGCCTGGCCCACGTAGGCATGCCCGGCCACGCCGCCGGTACCGATGATCACCCCGGCGTGCTGGATGCGGTTGTCGGGGTAATACAGCATCGCACCGACCACGCCGTACTCAGGGCGCAGGGCCAGGCCCAGCATCTCCTCGAGCCAGCCGCCATCGATGACCTCGATGTCGTTGTTGACCAGGCCAATGACTGTCCCGCGGCATTCGCGCACGGCGACATTGTTGATGCGCGAATAATTGAACGGCGCGTCGTAGCGCAACACGCGGATGCGCGGGTCGCGCTGCACGTCCTCCATGTAGGCCAACGCCTCGGCATCGGTCGACTGGTTGTCGACGATGACGATTTCGTAGTTGCGGTACCGCGTGTGCTCCAGGATGCTGCCCACGCTCATGCGCAGCAGCTCCACGCGGTCGCGGGTCGGGATCACCAGGCTGACCAGCGGGCCGTCGTCGCCAACCGGGCGCCGCACGCGGTAGCCGCCGGTCACCGGCTCCACCGTGGCCGAGGTTTCGCCGCGCGCGTGCAGGTACGAAGTGATCGCGCGCACGCCGGCATCGTCGGTGTAGGTCTTGGCCGCACCCGAGAGCGCAGTCGAGCTGGCGATCGCCCGCCAGTGGTAGAGGATGTGCGGGATATGCCCGATCTCCTCGCGCGCGAGCCGCGCGGTCACGCGCAGCGCCAGGTCGTGGTCCTGGCTGCCCTCGAAGCCGACACGGAACCCGCCGACCTCGCGCAGCAGCGCCGCGTCGCACACCGTCAGGTGGCAGACGTAGTTCTGGCTGAGCAGCAGCTCGGGGTTCCAGTCGGGCTTGAAGTACGGCGCGAAGCGATTGCCGTGCTCGTCGATCTTGTCCTCGTCCGAATACATCAGGCGCAGGCCGGGATGTTCGTCGAGGGCCTTCGCGACCATGTACAGCGCGTGCGGGGCAATCTCGTCGTCGTGATCGAGCAACGCGACGTAGTCCCCCGTGACCATCTCCAGGGCGGAGTTCGACGCCGCCGAGATGTGACCGTTGGCCCCGCGCCGCATCACCTTGATGCGCGGGTCACGGGCGGCATATTCGGCCAGCACCTCGCCAACGCGCGGGTCGGGCGAGGCATCGTCGGCGATGCACAGCTCCCAGTGCGGGTAGGTCTGCGCCAGCACGCTGTCCACGCACAGGCGCAACCACTGCTCGGGCGTGTTGTAGACCGGCATCACGATCGACACGACCGGCCGCCGCTTGAAGCGCGCGATCCTCCCCTCCATCTGCCGCAGGTCGTAGGCCACGGACGAATCGAACCGCCGCACCCAGGCCTGGTAATCCAGCGAGACGCCCTCGGACATCTCGTCGTGGAAGGCGTACAACCATTCACCGAACCCGATCCTGCCGCCCTCGCGCCAGGCTTTCCAGCTTTCCTCGGCGGCAATGCGCAGCATGTCGCGATCACCGGCAAGCCGCCCCAGCAGCCGGCGCAGCATGGCCAGGGTGGCGCGCAGCGTACCCATGCGCACCAGAGTGGCATTGGTCAGCTCGAACTCGCAGGGCGCGGTGGACGGGTCCATGCGCAGGCGATGGACGTCGTGCGTGAAACGCACCACGGCGTCTATCTGCGAAGTTGACGCCTTCGACGAATACGGGATGCGCACGCGATGGGCATCGCCCATGCCCTGCCCGTAATCCGGGTAGAAACAGGGATTGTCGATGAATCCCTCGAACCGGTGCATGTCCATCCGCAGGCGGTACCAGCCCGCCGGGAACCGACCGCCGCCGTCATGGCTCACCAGGAACTGGGGATCGACCCCGATCGCGGCCCAGCGCTCGGTGCCTTCGCCGACATCCACCCGCTCCAGGTGCCCGGAGGCGTCCAACTGCAGCATCACGCCCCGCACCCAGCGCCACCATGAAGAAATCGACATCAATGCTTCCTTGCCGCCCGCCAGCTGTTGTTATTGTCTTGCCGCGCGCTCAGGCCAGTGCCCGGGTAACGTCATCCACGAGGTCTTCGATGCTTTCCACGCCCACGCTCAGGCGCACCAGGTCATCGCCTATTCCCAGCGCGGTACGGCGGTCCACCGGCACCGACGCATGCGTCATCACCGCAGGGTGGTTGGCCAGGCTTTCAACGCCGCCCAGCGATTCGGCCAAGGTGAACAGCTTGAGCCGCTCGCAGAACCGCTGCGCGCCTTCGTAGCCACCCTTGACCCGGACCGAGACGATACCGCCGCCACCGTCCATCTGCCTTTGCGCCAGGGCGTACTGTGGATGCGAGGCGAGGCCCGGATAGATGACATCCGCCACCGAGTCATGGCCCTGCAGGTATTCCGCCAGCGCCAGCGCGTTGTCGCAGTGCGCGCGCATGCGCAGGTGCAGCGTCTTCAGGCCGCGCAGCGCCAGGAAGCTGTCGAACGGCCCCTGCACCGCGCCCACCGAGTTCTGCAGGTAGGCCAGCTTCTCGGCCAGTTCGGCGTTGTCGCCAACGACGACCATGCCCCCGACCATGTCGGAGTGGCCGTTGAGGTACTTGGTGGCCGAGTGCAGCACCAGGTCGGCGCCGTGCTCGAGCGGGCGCTGCAGGATCGGCGAGGCGAAGGTGTTGTCGACCACCATCAGCAGGCCGCGTTTGCGGGCGATCGCGGAGATCGCCTGCAGGTCGACGATCTTGAGCATCGGGTTGGTCGGGGTCTCGACCCAGACCATGCGCGTCTTCGGCGTGATCGCGGCCTCGAACGCGGCCGGATCGGTGAGGTCGACGAAGCTGAAGTCCAGCCCCGCGCTGCGCCGGCGCACGCCTTCGAACAGGCGGTAGCTGCCGCCGTAAAGGTCGTCCATGGCGATCACGTGGTCGCCGCTGTCCAGCAGCTCCAGCACGGTGGAGGACGCCGCCAGTCCGGATGCGAACGCGAACCCGCGGCTACCGCCCTCAAGCCCGGCCACGCAGCGCTCGTAGGCGAAGCGGGTCGGATTATGGGTGCGGGAATATTCGAAGCCCTGGTGGACGCCGGGGCTGGATTGGGCATACGTTGAGGTGGCGTAGATCGGGACCATCACCGCGCCGGTGGACGGATCCGGCGACTGCCCGGCATGGATCGCCCGGGTGCCGTGGCCCCATTTGGCGAGGTCTGCGCCCGTCTGGTCGTGGTCGTCCTGCATGCCGGTTTTTCCGCTGGAAAAGACCGCCAATTGTATCATCCGGGCGCGTGGAACCCGGTCTGGAGCTGAGTCGGGGCTGACTCCCCGCGCCCTCAGCCGGCGCGCCTCCGCAGCCAGTTCAGCAGGTCGATCCGGGTGATGAGGCCGAGGAACCGGTCGCCATCGGTCACGATCGCCACCTTGCCGGCATCGAACACCGGCAGCAGGGCCTCGACCGGCGACTTCACGTCCAGGACCTCGAGCTTGCTGACCATGGCGGTCGACACCGGGTCGCGGAAGCGTGCCTCGTCGCCATAGACGTGCAACAGCACGTCGGACTCGTCGAGGATGCCCGCCAGGCGTTCGCCGTCCATCACCGGCAGCTGCGAGATCTCGTACAGCTTCATGCGCTGGTAGGCGGTGACCAGGAGGTCGTTCGGGCCCACCACGACCGTGTCCTTCTGGCTGTAGGGCCGCAGGATCAGGTCGCGCAGGTCACCGTGCTGCTCGCGCTCGATGAAGCCGTTGTCGAGCATCCAGTAGTCGTTGTACATCTTCGACAGGTACTTGTTGCCGGTGTCGCAGACGAACACCAGCACCTTTTTCGGCTCCGTCTGCTCGCGGCAGTACTTCAGCGCCGCGGCCAGCAGGGTGCCGGTGGACGAGCCGCCGAGGATGCCCTCGGTCGCCAGCAGCTCGCGTCCGGCCAGGAAGCTTTCCTTGTCGCTGATCGCGTAGGCCTTCTTCACCCGGCTGAAGTCGGAGATGGTCGGCAGGAAGTCCTCGCCGATGCCCTCGACCATCCAGCTGCCCGACTTTTCGGACAGGGTGCCCTCGTTGATGTATTCGGTCAGGATCGAGCCCACCGGATCGGCAAGGATCATCTCGACTCCCGGCGCATGCTCCGCGAAGCAGCGCGACAGGCCGCTCATCGTCCCTGAGCTTCCGCAGCCGAAGACCACGGCATCGACACCACCGACCTCGGCCATCTGCCGCAGGAGCTCCGGCCCGGTGCCGAACTCGTGCGCGGCCGGATTGTCCGGATTGCCGAACTGGTTGATGAAATAGGCGCCCGGGGTTTCGCTGGCGATGCGCTGGGCCAGGTCCTGGTAGTAGTCCGGGTGGCCCTTGGCGACGTCCGAGCGGGTCAGCACGACCTCGGCGCCCATGGCCTTGAGGTTGAAGATCTTCTCCCGGCTCATCTTGTCAGGCACCACCAGCACCAGCTTGTAGCCCTTCTGCTGCGCCACCAGCGCCAGGCCGATGCCGGTATTGCCGGCGGTGCCCTCGACCAGGGTGTCGCCGGGCTTGATGTCGCCGCGCTTCTCGGCGGCCTCGATCATGCTCATGCCGATGCGGTCCTTGATCGAACCGCCGGGATTCTGGCTTTCGAGCTTGAAATAGAGCTCGCAGCTGCCGGCGTCCAGGCGCTGCGCCTTGACGATGGGCGTATCGGCGATGAGTCCGAGGACGGATTCGTGGATCGGCATGTCGGGCGACCTGTCAGTGCGAGACGGGGCGCCGATTATCGCATCGCGCGCGGAAGCGCGTGGGCCGCATGGGGCCTGTGGCGGGCCGCAAATGCGGGCGGCGGCGACCGACGAGGATGGGCGCCGCCGCCCGCGACAGCTTTCGATCTTTACGTGGGGGATTCAGCGATCAGTGGTCGAGCGCCTGGTACATCGTGGAGAGGCGATCCTTGGCCGCAAGCTTCTCGCGCTTCATCTGCGACAGCGTGGTGTCGTCGATCGGCAGCACGCCGAGTTCGGCGTCCAGCACCTTCTTGTCGAGTTCCTTGTGGTGGTGGTACAGGCGCCTGAACTCGGGATTCTTGCTGAACAGCGCGTCGAGTTCCGTCTGGGGTTGCCCTTCGAACATGGAGACCTCCTTCAGCCTGGCCCGCGCATGCGTGCCGCGCGGGCATGCAAAAACGCCCCGGGCCTGGAGGCACGGGGCGTGTCGAGTGGAACGGCGGTGGCAGGACACGGACACGGCCCCTCGGGAACTTCCGCGGGAGCTTGCCCGCGGCGACGTTCCCATTGGAGCCGCTGCTGTCCGTCACGATGCCGTCCCTTCAGCGAGGCGGTGCCGCGTGGCGGAACCAGCCTCTCGACTCGACCCTACTCTTCCCCGGCAGGGCCGGCAAGGGTGCCGGCCGCGCCCTCCGGACGGGGTCCGGGGAAGGTTCAGGAAGGTCGCCGGAATGGCCTCCGGCGCTGCCCGGGAGCGGCCCGCGGCTGCCTTCAGCGCGGGTCTTCGAGGGACTTCAACAGCTCGGCTTCCTGGCGCTTGAGCTCGGCCTCGCGCTCGCGGGCCGCCCGCAGGCGCGCGGCCTGCGTGCTGGCGACGTCGTCCAGGACGCCTTCGGCACGCTGGCGGGCGCCGGATTCGATCTCCGCCTCCAGCCGCAGCCGCTCGGCCTCTTCGGCCTGGATCTGCGCCTGGATGCGCAGGCGCTCGGCCTCGGCGCGCGCGCGCGCGGCGTCCTGGCGGCTGGCCTCGACCAGGAGCTCGCTGCGCTCGCGGTCCAGGCGCTCCACCTCGCGCCGGGACAGTTCGGTCGCGGCGGCGATCTCCGCGATCTCGATGCGCCACTCGGCTACGTGCTGCGCGTCCTTCCGTGCCTGCGCCCCGCGCGTGGCGGCCAGCGCATCGACGGCCTGGCGCGCGCGCAAGCGCTCGTAGGCGGCCAGCGAACGGCGATCGGGATCGGCGTCGAGTGCCAGCAGGCGGGCCGCGAGCGCAGCGCCCGCGTCGTCGGTGGCAGCCGGGCGGGACTGCTGGGCCAGGGCCGCGCCGGGAAGAAGCAGCAGGGCCGCAAGCGCCGCGGCAAGGACGGAGCGGTTCATCGCTGGTCCTCCATGCCCAGGCTCCGGCGCAGCGAAGCGACCTCGGCGCGGCGCTGTGCCAGGGTGGCATCGACCTGTGCCTGTGCGCTGCGCGCGCTGGCGAGGTCGGCCGAGGCCTCCGACAGCCCGGCCAGGGCGCGGGCGTCGCGCTCCTTGCCGGCGGTCATGGCCGCCTGGGCCCGGCTCAGGGCGGTGCGGGCCCGGTCCAGGTCCTGCGGGGCGTACTGCTGGGCGTCGGCCGCATCGGCTCGCGCCACTGCCTGCTGGGCGGCCGAAAGCTCGGCAGTGGGCGCCGGCAGGGTGGCGCAGCCGGCAAGCGCGACTGCGAGAACGAGACACGCGCCATGCAGGCGCATTTGGAAGTGTGCGAAGCTTGTGCGCATAAGGGGGCCGCCGCGGGGAAAGGGGACGCACGGCCATTGTCAACAGCATCCGCCCGGATCGCAAACATCCGGCGCGGCGCGATAGGGGAATCCCACGATGGACATCGGCTACTTCCTGAAGCTGATGACGGAGAAGAACGCCTCCGACATGTTCCTGACCACCGGTGCGCCGGTGTACATCAAGGTCGAGGGCAAGCTCTATCCCCTCGGCAATACCGGCCTGCCCCCCGGCATGGTCAAGAAGATCGCGTACTCGCTGATGGACGAGGGCCAGGTGCCGCAGTTCGAGCGCGACCTGGAGCTGAACATGGCGCTGTCGCTGGCCGATTCCGGCCGCTTCCGCGTGAACGTGTTCAAGCAGCGCGGCGAAGTCGGCATGGTGATCCGCGCGATCCGCAGCGTGATCCCCTCGATCGAAGAGCTGCAGCTGCCACAGGTCCTGAAGGAGATCATCATGGCCCCGCGCGGGCTGGTGCTGATCGTCGGCTCCACCGGCTCCGGCAAGTCGACCACGCTGGCGTCGATGATCGACCATCGCAACACCACCACCGCGGGCCACATCCTCACCATCGAGGATCCGATCGAATACCTGCACCGGCACAAGAAGTCGATCGTCAACCAGCGCGAGGTCGGCCTGGATACCCACGCCTTCCACAACGCGCTGAAGAACGCGATGCGCGAGGCGCCCGACGTCATCCTGATCGGCGAGATCCTGGACGCGACCACGATGGAGGCGGCGATCGCCTTCGCCGAGACCGGCCACCTGTGCCTGGCGACGCTGCACTCCAACAACGCCGACCAGACCATCGAGCGCATCCTCAACTTCTTCCCCGAGGCCGCGCACAAGAACGTGCTGATGAACCTGTCGCTCAACCTCAAGGCGGTAGTCAGCCAGCGCCTGGTGGTGGGCATCGACGGCCGCCGGATGCCGGCGACCGAGGTCCTGATCAACACTCCGATGATCCGCGACCTGCTGCGACGCGGCCAGGTGCACGAGGTCAAGCAGGCCATGGAAGAGTCGCTGGAGGAAGGCATCGAATCCTTCGACCAGTGCCTGTTCCGCCTGTACAAGGACGGCCGGATCGAGCGCGAGACCGCGCTGCGCGCCGCCGACTCGCGCGACGGCCTGGACCTCAAGTTCCGCCTGTCCGAAGGCGGTGACGGCGAGCACGACCCCTACGCCGAGATCTTCGACAGCGGGCAGTCGCACTGACGCGCGTTGCGCGCCCACCCGTGGGAGCGGCCATGGCCGCGAATCGCCGCTATAGCGGCTCCCACGAAGGCGGACTTACGTCACTGGTGCGTCGGGCTGGCGCTCCGGGCGCGCGGCGTCGAAGGCCGGCAGCGCCAGGCAGTGTCGTTCGATGCGGTCGATGATGGGATACGCGGCCATGTCGATGCCGAAGCGCCTCGCGTTGTAGACCTGCGGCACCAGGCAGCAGTCGGCGATGGTCGGCTGGTTGCCGTCGCAGAACTCACCGGTGGACGGGTTGTCCGCCAGCAATGCCTCCAGCGCGCGGAAGCCCTTGTCGATCCAATGCTTCACCCAGACCTCGCGCTCGGGCTGGGGCACGCCCCAATCGTGTTCGAGGTACTGCAGCACGCGCAGGTTGTTGAGCGGATGGATGTCGCTGGCCACCACCTGTGCCAGCGCCCGCACCCGTGCGCGGTCGCGCGCAGTGGCCGGCAGCAGCGGCGGCTCCGGCCACATTTCGTCGAGGTACTCGATGATCGCCAGCGACTGGCGCAGGTTGCGCTGGCCATGCTGGAGCACCGGCACCAGCTCCTGGGGATTGAGCGCGGCAAAGTCGGCGCCATGCTGTTCGCCGCCGCCGCGCACCAGGTGCACGGGGACGGTGTCGTACTTCAGGCCCTTGAGGTTGAGGCCGATGCGCACGCGGTAGGCCGCGCTTGAACGCCAGTACGAGTGCAGGCACAGCGCCCCGTTGCCGTTGCCGTTCCCGCCCATCGCCACTTCGCTCTCGGCCGCCATGCTCTCCCCTTGATCAGTCCCCGCCCCACCCGTCCCGGCCCAGCCGGATCTGCACGCCCGGCGCGCGGCGCGGTCCGCCTTTTGCCTCAGGGGGCGGCTTGGTGCTCGATGCGCTGTTCGATGGCGCCAAAGATCGAAGCGCCCTCGCCATCGAGCATCTCGATCCGTACCAGGTCGCCAAACGACATGAAGGGCGTCCGGGGTGCGCCGTGCTCGAGGGCCTCGACTGTTCGCCTTTCGGCGAAGCACGAGGCACCCAGCGAAGTGTCTTCGTTTGCGATCGTCCCTGAACCAACGATGGTTCCGGCGGAAAGCGGCCGCGTCCGCGCCGCATGCGCGACCAGCTGGGCGAAGTCGAACTGCATGTCCACGCCCGCCTCGGGCGCACCGAACCACTCGCCGTTGACGTGGGTGACCAGCGCCCGGTGCAGCTTGCTGCCGCGCCAGGCGTCGCCCAGCTCGTCGGGGGTCACGAACACCGGCGACAGCGCCGAGCGCGGCTTGGACTGCAGGAAGCCGAAGCCCTTGGCGAGTTCTCCGGGAATCAGGTTGCGCAGGCTGACGTCGTTGACCAGACCGATGAGCTGGATGTGGCCGGCGGCCTGCTCGGCCGTGACCGCCATCGGCACGTCGTCGGTGATGACCACGATCTCGGCCTCGAGGTCGATGCCGTGCTCTTCGCTGGTCACGCGCACCGGGTCGCGCGGCCCGAGGAAACCGGCGCTGGTGGCCTGGTACATCAGCGGATCGGTGTAGAAGCTTTCCGGCACCTCGGCGCCGCGGGCGCGGCGAACGCGGGCCACGTGCGGCAGGTAGGCGCTGCCGTCGAGGAACTCGTAGGCGCGCGGCAGCGGTGCCGCCAGCTGCGCGGGCTCGAGGTCGAAGCTGCCGTCGGCGCTGTCGGCATCGAGCGCCGCGGCAAGCGCGACCAGGCGCGGTGCCGTGTTAGACCAGTCTTCCAGCGCCTGCTGCAACGTCGACGCGATCCCGGTCGCACGCACGGCGCGCGACAGATCGCGCGACACCACCACCAGCGTGCCGTCGCGGCCGCCCTCTTTCAAAGAACCCAGCTTCATCACCACTCCGCAGAAAGTCTCAACCCCCGGATTGTAGCGGGGCGACGGCGGGACGGTTGCGAAAGCATTTTTTGCCACGGATTTACGCGGATAAGCGCGGATAGAGCAAAAAAGGTCCATCCACTGACAGAGCGAAAGTCCGTGGAGGCTTGCGGCACGTCCGCGCAATGTCGGGATGCCTTGATACCGTTGATGCGGCTTTTGCCCTATCCGCGCTTATCCGCGTAAATCCGTGGCAAAAAAGCTCTTAATCCTCACCCTGGAACGCTCCGGCTCGATAGGTCAGCACCAAGGTGTCGCGATACCCGTGGCCGTCGGGGGACAGGGGCTGGATGGGCGTGGATTCGTGGATGACGCGGGTGTCGTCCATCAGCAGCAGCGACCAGGGGGCTTCCAGGGTGAAGCGGTGGCCGTCGGGGCCGGCGGCGTCGAAGACGCGGGTCTCGCCGCCCTTGATGCCCTCGCGGCCGACCATGAACACGGCGACGAAGTCGACGCCGTCGCGGTGCGCGCCTTCCGGGGTCGGGCGGCCGATGCCGTCACTGGTGTCGATGCGGAACTGGTGGGCTTCGACGTGCCAGGGACCGGCGTCGCGTACCCCGCTGCACAGCACGCCCAGCGCGCCAAGCAGCCGCGCCCATGCCGGCTGCGACACCAGCTCCGGCGACAGCGGCTGGTACATGCGCTCCATGCCGCCGTGCAGGGCGTTGTAATCCAGCGACTGCCAGTGCGCGCGGTGCGGCGCCATGCGCGCTTCGCCGCCATCGACCACGAAACACGAATGCCGGCGACTGCGATAGCGGCCGCCGTCGCGCAGGTACTCGTCGGGAGGAAGTGCGCCCCAGCCCACGCCCAGGCCGGCGACCGCCTCCATCGAGAGCCCGGTGACCGCCGCCACCGCGGCCGGCGGCAGCACCGCGTAGCCATCGTCGCGCAGGGCCTGCGATTCACGGCCCTGGGGCGTATACGGCGGCGGAAAGATGACGCCCATGGCGATGCCCTCGACGGTTCGCGGACGACCGGTCCGACGCCACCGTCAGGCGCCGGGCCCGGAAAGCACGAAGCCCGCGCGAGGCGGGCTTCAGGGCTTGTTGCGATGTGGCAGCCCCGGAAGGATTCGAACCTCCGAATGCCTGAGTCAGAGTCAGGTGCCTTACCGCTTGGCGACGGGGCTATGCGGAAATTGTAACGCAGGATCGCGCGAAGCGATCCTGAATACAGCGATCAGCGCTTCGAGAACTGCGTGGCGCGGCGTGCCTTGTGCAGGCCGACCTTCTTGCGCTCGACTTCGCGGGCGTCGCGGGTCATGAAGCCGGCCTTGCGCAGCTCGGTCTTCAGGGTCTCGTCGTATTCCACCAGCGCGCGGGCGATGCCCAGGCGGATGGCGCCGGCCTGGCCGGTGGTGCCGCCGCCGTGGGTCGTCACGTAGATGTCGAAGCTCTCGGTGTTCTTCGTGAGTTCGAGCGGCTGGCGCACGATCATGCGCGCAGTCTCGCGACCGAAGAACTCGTCCAGCGGACGGGCGTTGACGGTGATGGTGCCGGTACCGCGGCGCAGGAACACGCGGGCGGTGGAGGACTTGCGACGGCCGGTGCCGTAATTCTGGGTGATTGCCATGACTTAGATATCCAGGACTTGCGGCTGCTGGGCGGCGTGCGGGTGCTCGGAACCCTTGTAGACCTTGAGCTTGCGGTACATCGCGCGGCCCAGGGTGTTCTTCGGGAGCATGCCCTTGACCGAATGCTCGATGACGCGCTCCGGGTGGCGCTCGAGCGCCTGCCCCAGGGTCTCGGACTTCAGGTTGCCGATGTACCCGGTGAAGCGGTAGTACATCTTGTCGGCGAGCTTGTTGCCGGTGACGTGGATCTTCTCGGCGTTGATCACGACGATGTAATCGCCGGTGTCGACGTGAGGGGTGTAGACGGGCTTGTGCTTGCCACGGAGGCGACGCGCGATCTCGGTGCTCAGGCGACCGAGGGTCTTGCCGGCGGCGTCGACCACGTACCAGTCGCGCTGGACGGTCTCGTTCTTGGCGGTAAAGGTTTTCATCGGGAACTCTCAGGGGTGACTGGTCGGGGTGGTTGCGCGGGCCATCGCCTGCGGAACTTCGCCACGCGTTTTCACGTTCAGGGAACGCAAGAGGCGGAATTGTACCGGCCACGCGGGCTCGCCGCAAGTTGCCGGCTTGCCATGTGGCCCACTCCGGCGCGCCAGCGCACAATGAAGGCATGACCACCCGCACCCTGTCCCCGATCGACCGCCTGCTGGCGGATGTCCAGAACGCCCTCGAGACCGTGGCCGGCCGGCCGCGTGCCGAACGTCCAAACCCCGGCGCCGGCGAGCCCGAGGTCGAGCTGGACGCCGCCGAACGCCGCCACGCCGCCGGGCTCATGCGCATCAACCACGTCGGCGAGGTCTGCGCGCAGGCGCTGTATGTCGGCCAGGCCACCGTCGCGCGCGATCCGGCCACCCGGGCGCACCTGCTGGAGGCGGCACAGGAAGAGACCGACCACCTGGCCTGGTGCGACGACCGCCTGCGCGAACTGGACAGCCGGCCGAGCATCTTCAATCCGCTCTGGTATGCCGGCAGCTACACCATCGGCCTGCTGGCCGGGCTGCGCGGTGACGGTTGGAACCTCGGCTTCGTGGTCGAAACCGAACGCCAGGTCGAAGCCCACCTCGAAGAGCACCTGCAGACGCTGCCCGGCGCCGACCTGCGCAGCCGCGCCATCCTCGAGACCATGAAGGCCGACGAGGCCCGCCACGCCGACAACGCCGAGGCCGCCGGCGCCCGGGTGCTGCCACAGCCGATCCCGACGCTGATGGCGGCTGCCTCGAAGCTCATGAAGACCGTGGCCTACCGCCTCTAGGCTGAAACCAGCTTCAGGCCGATCACGCCGGCAACGATCAACCCGATGCACGCCAGGCGCGCCGGCGAAGCGCTCTCGCCCAGCGCCAGGATGCCGATGGTCGCGACGCCGACCGCGCCGATACCGGTCCAGGTCGCGTAGGCGGTCCCCACCGGGATCACCTTCAGCGCCTGGGTCAGCAGCCACAGGCTGATCGCCGCGGTGGCGACCGTCCACACGCTGGGCCACAGGCGGGTAAAGCCCTCGGTGTACTTGAGTCCGATCGCGAAGCCGATCTCGAACAGGCCGGCGAGCAACAGGTAGATCCATGCCATGGGGGCGTTTCCTCGGTAGATGCAATGAAAAACGGCCCGGAGCCTTCGCCCCGGACCGCCGTCGGTCTTCGTGCGCGGGACCAGGCCCCGCGTGCGGGTCGTCCCGCACTGTTGAATCGTCGCTGCATCCTGCCAGCGCCGTGTCGAACGCCGCGTAACCGGCGGCGCCCGATGCCAGGAACGTTCACACCACCAGGTTGCGCCCGTGGAACAGCTCCTCGATCTCGCGCTTGAGCAGCGTTTCGATCTTCATCCGCTCCTTGAACGACAGGTTCCGCGCCTTCTCCTCGAACAGGTACTGGTCGAGGTCGAAGTCCTTCAGGTGCATCTTGGTGTGGAAGATGTTTTCCTGGTAGACGTTGACGTCGAACATCTCGTAGCGGGCCTTGATGTTCTTGGCCAGGAAGTCCTGGATCGAATTGATCTTGTGGTCGATGAAGTGCTTCTTGCCCTTGATGTCGCGGGTGAAGCCGCGCACGCGGTAGTCGGCGATCACGATGTCCGACTCGAAGCTCTCGATCAGGTAGTTCAGCGCCTTCAGCGGCGAGATCACGCCGCAGGTGGCCACGTCGATGTCGGCGCGGAAGGTCGCGATGCCCTCCTGCGGGTGGGTCTCGGGATAGGTGTGGACGGTGATGTGGCTCTTGTCCAGGTGCGCGACCACGGCGTCGGAGATCACGCCCTTCGCGTCCGCCTTGTCGATCACCGGTTCTTCCGAGATCAGGATCGTCACCGACGCACCCTGCGGATCGTAGTCCTGGCGCGCGATGTTGAGGATGTTGGCACCGATGATCTCGGCGACGTCAGTAAGGATCTGCGTCAGCCGGTCGGCGTTGTACTCCTCGTCGATGTACTCGATGTAGCGCTGGCGCTCGTCCTTGGAGACGGCGTAGCTCACGTCGTAGATGTTGAAGCTCAGGGCCTTGGTGAGGTTGTTGAATCCCTGAAGCTTCAAGCGAGGCAGCGGTTTGACCACGTCGTGCGGACCCCGGTTCGGGCGGAAAGTCCGCGAGTATGCGGCAAAGGAGCCGCGGCTGCGACCGGCAGCGGCTTGAGTCGGCCTACGGGGGATCAACGGTTTGCCGGATGCGGCCTGACGGCCTACTCTTGCTTCATCCCCCGTTTAACTTCTTCATGACTATCAGCCCTGTGGCCATAATCAGCATCGTCAAACGCCCCCTGCATCCACTCATGCCCTCACCGGCGACGATCGAGCGCTTCCTCGCGCACTGCCATCGTCGTCGCTACCCGCCCCGCACCGAGGTCTTCCGCCCGGGCGACCAGGCCGGGACCATGTACTACGTGGTCAGCGGTTCGGTCAGCATCATCACCGAGGAGGACGACGGCCGCGAACTGATCCTGGGCTACTTCGGCCCCGGCGAGTTCGTGGGCGAGATGGGACTGTTCATCGAGTCCGACGTCCGCGAGGTGATCCTGCGCACGCGGGTGCAGACCGAGCTGGCCGAGATCAGCTACGAGCGCCTGTACCAGCTGTTCGACGGCTCGCTGTCGGGTGACGCCACGCAGATCGTGTATTCGATCGGGGCCCAGCTCTCGCGGCGACTGCTCGACACCAGCCGCAAGGCCGGTCGCCTGGCCTTCCTCGACGTCACCGACCGCATCACCCGCACCCTGCACGACCTGACCCGGGAGCCGGAGGCCATGAGCCATCCCGACGGCACCCAGCTTCGGGTCTCGCGCCAGGAACTGGCGCGCCTGGTCGGCTGCTCGCGCGAGATGGCCGGACGCGTGCTCAAGAAACTGCAGATCGACGGCAAGCTGCACGCGCGCGGCAAGACCATCGTGCTGTTCGGCACCCGCTGAGCCCGGATGGTCGCGTTCGAGCCCCGCGGGGTGCTTCCGGACGCCGACCTGCGCAGCGCGTCGTCGATCGACGCGGACGATGTCGCCGCCCTGCTCTGCGCGCTCGGCTATCCCTGCGACACCGCGGATGCTGCGCGCCGGATCGCCGTGATCAGCGGCGACGACCGCCAGGCCCTGGTGGTGGCGCGCTGCGGCGGCATGGTCACCGGACTGATCGCGCTGGACTTCATGTACTACCTGCCGCTGGACACGACCACGTGCCGGATCACTGCGCTGGTGGTCTCGCCCGATGCGCAGGGCCGCGGACTCGGCCGCCAGCTGTTGCGCGAAGCCGAACGCCGCGCGCGTGCCGCCGGCGCCGCGCGGGTCGAACTGGCCAGCGGCTCGCAGCGCACCGACGCCCACGCCTTCTACAGGGCCTGCGGCTTCAGCGACGGCACCCTGCGCTTCATCAAGCGCCTGGGCGACGCCTGATCCGGGCCACGGCCCGACCCTGATCCACGACAAGGCGCCGTCACGCCCGGCTGGCTAACCTGCGCGCCTCCCGTCGGCGCGGCGCGCCTGGACAACCCGCATGGACCTGCTGGACAGCCCCTTCCTCCTGTTCGTGGCGATCGGCCTGTGCGCGCAGCTGGTCGACGGCGCGCTGGGCATGGCCTACGGCCTGGTGTCCTCTTCGATCCTGCTGGCGATGGGCATGCCGCCGGCGGCGGTGAGCGCCAGCGTGCACACCGCCGAGGTGTTCACCAGCGGCGTCTCCGGTGCCGCGCACGGACTGCTTGGCAACGTCGACCGCAGGCTGATGCTGCGCCTGGCGGTGCCGGGCGTGGTCGGCGGCGTCATCGGCGCCACGGTGCTCAGCCACGTCGATGGCGAGGCCATCCGCCCCTGGATCCATGGCTACCTGCTGGTGCTCGCCCTTCTGATCCTGCTGCGCGCGGCCGGGCGCCGGCTGCCGCGGGGCGAGGTGAAGCGCGTGGGGGTGCTCGGCTTCGTCTCGGGACTGCTGGATGCCATCGGCGGCGGCGGCTGGGGACCCATGGCCACCTCCACCCTGCTCGCCCACGGCGGCGAAGCGAGGACCAGCATCGGCACGGTCAGCGCGGCCGAGTTCGCGGTCACGCTGGCGATCTCGATCACTTTCCTGTTCTCGATCGGACTCGAGCACTGGCAGGTGATCCTGGGCCTGCTGCTGGGCGGGGTGATCGCGGCGCCGCTGGCGGCGCTGATGGTGCGCCACGTGCGCGAGCGGATCGTGCTGTTCGCAGTGGGCGGCCTGGTGCTGGCGATCTCGGGCTTCCAGATCTGGCGGGCCCTGGCCGGCTGAAGCCCCCGCCAATCGCCCCCCCCCCGCAGGAGCAGGACCCACCATGGACGGGCATTGGCGCAGGCCCCAGGGAGGGCGTTGGTGCGGCCCCGGGGAGCCGGGCCTCAGCGCGGCTTCAAGCGCGGTCGGCCGGCAGCGTTCCGTCCGCACCGACGCCGACCGCAACCGGTTCGCCGCCGCGGCCCGGGCAGCCCCAGTTGAGGATCGGCGTGCCCGGCGGCAGCGCGCGGCGGAAGCGTTCGATCGAGCCCTGCTTCGGATTCACGACCACCGGCCGGCGCGCGCCGAGCAGCAGCGGCAGGTCGGCCCAGGAGTCGGAATAGGCGGCGTCGATGTCGCCCCAGCCCAGCTCGCGCAGCATCCGCATCTTCTCTTCGTTGTGGCAGTGGCGCGCGGCGACCACGGCGCCAAAGCGCGGGCCGGCCAGGGTGCCGACCACCGGTACGTCCTCGTGGGCGACGAAGGACAGGATCGCGCGCGCCAGCTCCGGCGGCGCGCCGGTCGCCACCACCACGCGGTCGCCCCGTTCGCGGTGGGCGTGGAAGACCTCAAGCGCCACCGGCAGCAGGCGGCCGCGGATGTCCTCGACGTGGTTGGCAACGTAGGCATCGATCAGCGCATCGAGTTCAGGCACGCGGTGGAAGCCGACGGTGCCGGCCCAGACGAAGCCGGAAATGCCCATGCGCCGCGTCGGCAGGAAGGCGACCATCGGGCCGAACACCGGCGCCAGCAGCAGCGCCAGCAGCCGGCGCCACCAGGTGCGCTTGATCAGCCAGGCGAACAGGTGGCTGCCGGAGTCGCCGTCGTAGAGCGTGTGGTCGAAGTCGAAGACGATCAGGGGGGCGTCGTCGCGCGGGGGCGCGTAGCGGCGCGCTTCGCCGGGATTCGCCGCTGTAGCGGCTCCCACAGGAACATCGCGACCTGCCTTGGTGGGAGCGGCCATGGCCGCGATGGGAGCGCCGCTCACGTGCCGAACATCCCGCGCAGCGCGTCGCCCGGGTCGGGGGCGCGCATGAAGGCTTCGCCGACCAGGAAGGCATCGACGCCAGCGCCACGCAGCAGCGCGACGTCGGCCGCGGTCATGACCCCGCTCTCGGTCACCAGGCGGCGGCCCTGCGGCGCCCGCGCCTTCAGCGCCAGCGTCGTGTCCAGCGAGACTTCGAAGCTGCGCAGGTCGCGGTTGTTGATGCCCAGCAGCGGCGCACGGCCGTCGACCGCCGGCAGACGCAGGGCGCGCTCGAACTCGTCGGCATCGTGCACCTCGGCCAGCACGTCCATGCCCAGCTCCAGCGCCTGCACGCAGAGGTCGTGCAGGCGCGCATCGTCCAGGCCGGCCAGGATCAGCAGCACGCAGTCGGCGCCCAGCACGCGGGCTTCGTCGACCTGGTAGCCGTCGACGATGAAATCCTTGCGCAGCACCGGCAGCGAGCACGCGTCGCGCGCCTGCAGCAGGTAGTCGTCGGCGCCCTGGAAGAAGTCGACGTCGGTGAGCACCGAGAGGCAGGCCGCGCCGCCGGCTTCGTAGCTGCGCGCGATCGCGGCGGGATCGAAGTCCTCGCGGATTACGCCCTTCGACGGGCTGGCCTTCTTGACCTCGGCGATCACCGCGGCGTGCCCGGCGGCGATCTTCGCTTCGAGCGCGGCCGCGAAGCCGCGCACCGGCGGCGCATCGGCCAGGCGCGTGAAGATCTCGGCCGGCGACACGCGCAGGTTGCGCTCGGCGACCTCTTCGACCTTGCGCGCAAGGATGCGTGCGAGTACGTCCGGCGCCTGGGTCGTGCTCATGCCTCGTCCCCTGCAGCTCGCCCGCTGGTATCGATCGCGGCTGTAGCCGCTCCCAAAGAAGCGCCCGGAGCCCCCGTGGGAGCGGCTGTGGAAGCCGCTGCGGGAGCGGCCATGGCCGCGATCGTATCGGCCGCCAGCTCGCGCGTGGCGGCGACGAATTGGTCGAGCTTCGCCTTCGCCGCGCCCGAAGCGATGGTCGCGCGCGCCAGCTCCACGCCGGCGGCGATCGAATCCGCCACGCCCGCGACGTACAGCGCCGCGCCGGCGTTGAGCGACACGATCCGCCCCGGCAGGCCGTCGGCGTCGCTGATCGCCTCCAGCACCATGGCCTTGGACTCTTCCGCGCCATCGACCTTCAGGTTGCGGCTGGCCGCCATCGGGATGCCGAAGTCCTCCGGATGGACTTCGTACTCGCGCACCTTGCCGTCGCGCAGCTCGCCGACCAGGGTGCCGGCGCCCAGCGAGATCTCGTCCATGCCGTCGCGGCCCCAGACCACCAGCGCGCGTTCGGCGCCCAGCTCCTGAAGCACGCGCACCTGTATGCCGACCAGGTCGGGATGGAACACGCCCATCAGGATCGCCGGCGCATCGGCCGGGTTGGTCAGCGGCCCGAGGATGTTGAACAGCGTGCGCACGCCCATCTCACGGCGCACCGGCGCGACCACCTTCATCGCCGGGTGGTAGGCCGGCGCGTACATGAAGCCGATGCCGGTGCGCGCGATCGATTCGGCCACGGCCCCGGGCGGCAGCTCGATCGTTGCGCCCAGCGCTTCGTACGCATCGGCGCTGCCGGACGTGGACGACACGCTGCGTCCGCCGTGCTTTGCCACACGCCCGCCGGCGGCCGCGATCACGAAGCTCGAGGCCGTGGAGATGTTGAAGGTGTTGGCGCCGTCGCCGCCGGTGCCGACGATGTCGACCAGGTGTGTGCGGTCCGCGACGTCCACCCTGCGCGCCAGCTCGCGCATCGCGCGGGCCGCGCCGGTGATCTCGCCCACCGTCTCCTTCTTCACCCGCAGTCCGATGATGATCGCCGCGGTCATCAGCGGCGAGACTTCGCCGCGCATCATCTGGCGCATGAGGTCGAACATTTCGTCCTCGAAGATCTCGCGGTGTTCGATGGTGCGCTGCAGGGCTTCCTGGGGGGTGATGGGCATGTCGGGAACTGGCTTCTGTCGGCGATGGGGGGATGCCGGGAGCGGCGCGCGGCGCGGTGGCCGGCGGCGGCCTCAGGCGTCGAGGAAGTTCTTCAGCAGCGCGTGGCCGTGCTGGCTGAGGATCGACTCCGGGTGGAACTGCACGCCCTGGACGGGGTGCTCGCGATGGCGCAGGCCCATGATCTCCTCGCGGCTGCCGTCGTCGTTTTCGGTCCAGGCCGTGACTTCGAGGCAGTCCGGCAGGCCCGCCTGCTCCACCACCAGTGAATGGTAGCGCGTGGCCTCGTACCCGTCCGGCAACCCGGCGAACACACCGTTCCCCGCGTGGCGGATGGCCGAGGTCTTGCCGTGCATGATCCGGCCCGCGCGCACCACGCGGCCGCCGTAGGCCTGGCCGATGGCCTGGTGGCCGAGGCAGACGCCGAGGATCGGCGTGGTTGCACCCAGGCGCTCGATCACCTCCAGCGACACCCCCGCCTCGTTCGGCGTGCATGGGCCCGGCGAAATCACGATATGGCTCGGCGCGCGGCGCGCGATGTCGTCGACGGTCAGCGCATCGTTGCGCACCACCTCCACCTCGGCGCCCAGCACCTGCAGGTACTGCACGAGGTTGAAGGTGAAGCTGTCGTAGTTGTCGATCATCAGCAGCATGTGCGCCGCATCCAGTTGATTTGTCGGAGGTAGCCCGCTGCTTGCGGCCGGCCGTGCATCGGCATCCCGCGGCCACGGCGCTTGCGGGCAGCCCATTTTGCCCCGAACAGGCCCTTCGACGCGCGTTCACATTCGCTGTCCGCGGACGCCGCTAGCCTGCTCGGAGCGCGCTGCGGGCCGCACCGCGGCGCCGTCGACCGCAAAGGGGACCAACATCGCGAGCATCGCTTCCCGCGTCCCGCCGCTGCCGCGCACCCTGGCGGTACCCGTGCTGTTCGTGATGACGGGCTGCGCAGGCCCGCAGTCCACACTGGACCCGGCCGGCCCCGCCGCGGAAGCCATCGCCGGCATTTGGTGGGCGATGTTCTGGGGCGCGATGGCGGTCTGGCTGCTGGTGATGGCGCTGGTGATCTGGGCGCTGTACCGCGGCCGCAATACGCGCGCGCTGGCGAAGCCGCAGCGGCTGATCGTCGGCGGCGGACTGGTGCTGCCGCCGGTGTTGTTGGCCGGGCTGCTGGTCTACGGCTCGCTGTCGAGCGCGCGCATCACCGGGCTCGGCCAGGAGGTCGATGCGCGCGTCGACGTGGTCGCCGGGCGCTGGCGCTGGCACTTCCGCTACTACGACGATGACGGCCATGTGGTGGCCGAATCGATGGACGTGCTGTCGATGCCGCGCGGGCGCCTGGTCGAGTTCCGCATCACCAGCGCCGACGTCATCCACTCGTTCTGGATCCCGCGCCTGGGCGGCAAGATCGACGCCGTTCCCGGGCGCGTCAACCGCCTGCGCCTGCGCGCCGATGGCGAGGGCCGCATCCGTGGCCAGTGCGCGGAGTACTGCGGGACCGGGCACACGATGATGGCTTTCGAAGTGGTGGTCCGCGACGACGCCGGTCACGCTGCCTGGCTCGCGCGCCAGGCTGGAGCCGGGGTCCCTGACGCGGTGGCGGCCGCCGACGCGACGGCCGTCGCGACGCTGGACGCGCTGGAACCGGGCGACGCCGTCCGCGTCAACGCCGTGCCCGGCGCCGGCGATGCCGGGCCGGAGCGGCCGGATCCGGCAGCGCGGCAGCTGGCGGCGCCTGACGCAGGCGACGATGACGCCGCGGGGTCATCGCAATGAGCCCTTCGCCCACCCCGGCAGTCACGCAGCACGACGAACGCCTGCAGGCCCTCCACGCCACCTGGGGCACCCCGCCGGGCTGGCGCGGCCGCCTGACCGCGGTCAACCACTCCACGATCGGTATGCGCTTCATCGTCACCGGGCTGGTGTTCTTCCTGGTCGGCGGCCTGCTGTCGATGTTCATCCGGCTGCAGCTGGCCTGGTTCGGCAACGAAGTGCTGGATCCGCAGCGCTACGCCGAATTCGTGACCATGCACGGCACCACGATGATGTTCCTGTTCGCGGTGCCGGTGATGGAGGGCTTCGCGCTGTACCTGGTGCCGAAGATGCTGGGCGCGCGCGACCTGCCTTTCCCGCGGCTCTCGGCCTTCGGCTACTGGTGCTACCTGTTCGGCGGCCTGTTCCTGTACTCCAGCTTCCTGTTCGATGCGGTGCCGGACTCGGGCTGGTTCATGTACGTGCCGCTGACCGACGCCACCTGGTCGCCCGGGCTCAACGCCGACTTCTGGCTGATCGGCGTGACCTTTTCCGAGATCGCGGCGGTGGCGGCTGCGGTGGAAATGATCGTCGCCATCCTCATCAGCCGCGCGCCCGGCATGGACCTGCGCCGCATGCCGCTGTTCGCGTGGGCGATGCTGGTGACGTCGTTCATGATCGTGTTCGGCTTCCCGCCGCTGATCCTCGCCAGCATCCTGCTCGAGATCCAGCGCGCGTTCGGCTTCGTGTTCTTCGACCCCGCGCTGGGTGGCGATCCGCTGCTGTGGCAGCACCTGTTCTGGCTGTTCGGACACCCGGAGGTCTACATCATCTTCCTGCCAGCGGCGGGCGTGGTGTCGATGGTGGTCTCGACCTTCGCGCGCAGGCCCATGGTCGGCTACACATGGATCGTGCTGGCCTTGGTGGCCACGGGCTTCCTCAGCTTCGGACTGTGGGTGCACCACATGTTCGCCGTCGGTATCCCGCTGCTGGCGCTGGCCTTTTTCAGCGCCGCGAGCATGGCGGTGGCGATCCCGATGGGCATCCAGGTGTTCGCGTGGATCGCGACGCTATGGGCCGGCAGGCCGTGGCTGCGGGTGCCGACGCTGTACCTGTTCGGCTTCTTCTTCGTCTTCGTGCCGGGCGGCCTGACCGGCGTGATGGTGGCGATGGTGCCCTTCGACTGGCAGGCGCACGACAGCCATTTCGTGGTCGCCCACCTGCACCACGTGCTGATCGGCGGGCTGATGTTCCCGCTGTTCGCGGGCCTGTACTACTGGCTGCCGCTGGCCAGCGGACGCGAGCCGTCGGAGAGCCTCAGCCGCACCGCGTTCTGGCTGGTCTTCATCGGCTTCAACATGACCTTCCTGCCGATGTACTTCACCGGCCTGCTGGGCATGCCGCGCCGCGCTTACACCTACCTGCCGGAGCTCGGCTTCCACTGGCTCAACCTGGTGTCCACCGCGGCGGGCTTCGTGCTGGCCGTGGGCATGGTGGCGGTGCTGCTGGACGTGGCGATGAGCTTCCGCCACGGGCCGCGCAGCCGGCGCAATCCCTGGCGCGCGGGCACGCTGGAGTGGGCGCTGGAGCATCCGGTGCCGAACTTCAACTTCGCCTCGGTGCCGCGCGTGCAGGGACGCGACCCGCTGTGGGCCGACCCCCTGCTCGCTGAAGCCAGCGCGCGGCCGGACGGACTGTTGGGCGATGCGCGCCATGGCGTGCGCGAGCTGATCGGCACCAGCCTCCTCGACGCGCGGCCGGAGCAGGTGATCCGCGTTTCCGGCCCAACCTGGATGCCGCTGCTGGCGGCACTGGTGCTGGCTGCGCTGCTGGCATGCTTCATCGCCAAGCTGTACTGGGCGGCGCTGGTCATGCTGCCGCCGCTGCTCGCGCTGCTGTGGCGCTGGGCGTGGACCACGGGTGATCCCGGTGGCCCGGACGCGGTCGAGGCCGAGCCCGGCCTGGTGCTGCCCACGCAGGGCGCCGCGCGCAACGCACCGGGCTGGTGGGCGCTGGTGATGTCGCTGCTGGTGGACGGGTCGCTGTTCGCCTCGCTGGTGTTCAGCTATTTCTACCTGTGGCTGGGCACGCAGGCCTGGCCGCCGCCAGGCATCGGCATCGCGGATTGGCCGGCGGCACTGGCATCACTCGCCCTGCTGCTTGGCTGCGCGGGCGCGACCTGGTTCGCGGCGCGGGCGTTGCGCCGCGGCGCAGCGAGGCAGGCGGCCGCTGGATGGATCCTTACCGCCGCACTTGGCGCCGCGTTCATGGCCGCGCACGCGTGGGCGATGGCACCGACAGGCGCGCCCGGCGTGCACGCCTATGCCTCGGTCGCGTGGACGCTCGCCGGTTTCCACGCCGTGCACGTTGTGCTGGCGATGCTGTTCGCACTGTTCGTGGCGGCGCGGCTGCGGTACGGACTGGTCACCGCGGCGCGGCCGCTTGAAGCCCGCGTCACCGCCGCCCTGTGGCGCTACACCGTGGCCCAGGGCGTGCTGGCCTGGGGCGTACTGCACCTGTTCCCGAGGTTGATATGAACGATGCAATTTCGCCCTATCGGCTGACCGGCATAGGCCTCCCCATGGCGGTGTGGGCATTGCACCTGGTCGTGGTGTATTCGCTGCAGGGCGTGGCCTGCGCGGAGGGCCTCGACCAGATCCGTTTCGCAGGCTTCGAGGCGCTGGCCTGGTGGTTGGGCGCGCTGACGGTGGTCGCGTTCGCGATGCTCGCCTGGCTCGGCCTGCGCGCGTGGCGCGACTGGCACGCGGCGCGCGCGGACTCTTCCGCGCCGGAGATCGCCGCACGCCGTCGCTTCGCCGCGGCGGTGACGGGCGCGCTGTCGATCATGGCCGCGGTGGCGGTGTGCTTCACCACCATTCCCGTGCTGCTGCTGCCGGGCTGCGCCTGACATGCCCGCCCCCCTGCGCCCACCCGAACCGCCGCAGCTCAGCCGCACCGTCGAAAGCAAGGTGGCGATCCTGAAGCACCCGGTGCATCCGATGCTGGTCGTGTTCCCGATCGCTTTCCTGATCGTGGTTGCGCCCGCCGACCTGCTGTTCCTGTGGAGCGGCCTGCCGTTCTGGGCCCAGCTCGGCGCTGTGCTCAACGGCGCGGGCCTGGCCATGGGCCTGGTGGCCGGCGCGGTCGGCCTGGTTGACCTGCTGCTGATCCCGGTGGTGCGCCGGCACGTCTCGGCCTGGAGCCACGCGATGGCCGCGGTGATGCTGCTCGCGGTCGCGGCCGGCAACGCCTGGTTGCGCTGGCCCGACCCGGTGGCGGCGGTCTGGCCCTGGGGCCTGCTGCTGTCGTCGCTGATGGCGGCGCTGGTGGGCGTGGCCGGATGGCTGGGCGGTGGACTGAGCTTCCACCACGGCATCGGCGTGGCCGGCGGTGCCGGCGGGGATGACGATGGGCCCGATGCGCCGCCGCGGGCCTGAGGCCGGCGCGCCCCCGTCCGCGGCTTCAGCGCGGGCCGGTGGCGACGCCCGGTGGAGGCGGCAGGTCGCCGACGGTGAGCGGCTTGGCGCCGGTGAGCGCTGCGATCGCCAGCAGGGCCAGCAGCGGCGCCCAGCCGAGGATCCGGTAGAAGGTGGCACCGTGGCGGCCACGCCCCTGGCCGAGCTGGTACAGCATCAGGCCCGCGTAGAGGTGCAGCATCACCACGGCGGCCACCAGCACCAGCTTCATCACCAGCCACGCGCCGGTGGGCCCGTAGGCGATCAGGGTCATGCCGGTGGCCACCACCACCAGCGCCGCCGGCGAGGCCACCCGGAAGAAGATGCGGTTGGCGACCACGGTGAAATAGCCGCCGGCCGCATCGCGCTCGCCGCGATGGTGCGCGACCATCAGCCGCGGCAGGAAGAACAGGCCCGCGAACCACAGGACCATCGCGGACACGTGCAGCATCTTCAGCCAGAAATACATGGCAACTCCCCAGGGGGTCCGGCGCAGTGTGGCCGCGGAGGCGCGAAGCGGCCGTGTGCGCCGTCCGTCGCGGCCGCGAGGCTCGTGTCGCGGGAGCGCGTCGGGCCACGCGCCCTCGCCTGCGTGTGCAGTCTGGCCGCGATGGCCGGACCCGCGTTCGCGCACCAGGGCCACGACCACCCGCCCACGCTAGCCACCGCGTGGACGCTGACGCCCTGGCTGCTGCTGCCGCTGGCGGCGTGGATCCTGTTGTATGCCTTCGGCCTGTCGCGGCTGTGGCGGCGCGCGGGCGTGGGCACCGGCGTCGGCGTTGGCGGGGCCGCCGTGGCGGCGGCCGGCGCCGTCGTGCTCCTGCTCTCGACCACCTGGCCGCTGGACGCCTATGGCGAATGGTCGCTGGCGGCGCACATCGCCCAGCACATGCTGCTGCTCGCCTTCGTGCCGCCGCTGCTGCTGGCCGGCAAGCCGCTGGCGGTCGCGGCGCACGCGCTGCCGGTGCGCGCCTCGGCCTGGCTGCACCGGCGCCTGGGCGCGGCGTCGACGGCCGCCGCCGGCTCACTGACCGCGGCGTCGGTGGTCCACGGCGCGGTGCTCTGGGGCTGGCACCTGCCGGTCGCCACCACCGCGGCACTGGAAAGCGATCCGGTGCACTGGGCGATGCACGGCACCTTCCTCGCCTCGGGCCTCTGGCTGTGGGCGGCAATGTGGCGGCGCATCCGCGACCCGCACGTGGGCTCCGGCGCGGGCGTGGTGGCGATGGTGGCGGTGATGATGCAGATGGGCTTCCTCGGCGCGCTGCTGACCTTCGCCACCCGGCCGCTGTATCCGATCTATGCCGAACGCGCGCCGCAGCTGGGCCTGGACGTCATGGCCGACCAGCAGCTGGCCGGCGTGCTGATGTGGGTGCCGAGCTGCATCCCCTACCTGTTCGGCGCGATGTGGCTGCTGTGGCACGGCTTCGCCCGGCTGTCGCGGCAAGCGCGCTGATCGCCGATGCCCTGACCTGGATCATGGCCGTGCGGGCCGCCACGGGGGCAGGCTGTCGGACCCACACGGAGGACACCGACATGAGCGATGCAGCCACCACCACGTCCGAATACACCGCCCATCCCTTCGACGCCCGCGGCATCGCGCGCCGCTTCCGCCACTCCGCGATCTTCGGTGCCTTCGGCGCGCTGGAGCCCGGCGAAGCGATGCGCTTCGTCAACGACCACGACCCGCTGCCGCTGCTCACCCAGCTGAAAGACCGCTTCGGCGACCGCATCGAAATCGCCTATCGCCAACGCGAACCCGGTGCGATCGTGATCGACTTCATCGTGCGGACCTGAGGCCCGCGGCAAAGATCAGAGCCCGCCGGCCGCCTGCGCCACGGCGCGGAACAGCGCGCGGCCCTTGCTCATCGTCTCTTCCCACTCCTTCACCGGGTCGGAGTCGTAGACGATGCCGGCGCCGGCCTGGACGTGCAGGTGGCCGTCCTGGATCACTGCGGTGCGGATCGCGATCGCCATGTCGGCGTCGCCGTTCCAGGCGATGTAGCCGATGCTGCCGGCATAGACGTTGCGCTTGATCGGCTCGAGCTCGCGGATGATCTCCAGCGCGCGGATCTTGGGCGCTCCGCTGACCGTGCCCGCGGGAAAGGTCGCACGCAGCACATCGGCATACGACAGGCCGCCGCGCACCTTGCCGGTGACCTCGCTGACGATGTGCATGACGTGGCTGTAGCGCTCGACCACGAACTGCTCGCCGACCTCGACCGTGCCCGGCTCCGAGACGTGGCCGACATCGTTGCGTCCGAGGTCGATCAGCATCAGGTGCTCGGCGCGCTCCTTGGGGTCGGCCAGCAGCTCGGCTTCCAACGCGGCGTCCTCGGCCGGCGTGGCGCCGCGCGGACGGGTGCCGGCGATCGGGCGCACGGTGATTTCGCCGCCCTGCATGCGCACCAGGATCTCGGGCGAACTGCCGACCACCTGGGTGCCGCCGACGTCGAGGAAATACATGTAGGGCGACGGATTGAGCGCCCGCAGCGCGCGGTAGACATCGACCGGCCGCGCCTGGAATGGCACCGACAGCCGCTGCGACAGCACCACCTGGAACACATCACCGCCGGCGATGTACTCCTTCACCTTCGCCACCGCGTCGATGAATCCGTCGCGGGTGAAGCCGGAGACGAAGTCGCCCTCGTCCATCGCCGCCGGATGCAGGGTTTCCGGATAGCCGGTGCCCGCCTGGCGCAGGCGGTGCACCAGCGCATCCAGCCTGCGTTGCGCGCGCGCCAGCGCCTGCGGCTGGCGCGGATCTGCGTGCACCACCAGGTACAGCCGACCCTTGAGGTTGTCGAACACGGCCAGCTCGTCGCACTGCATCAGCAGGATGTCGGGCGTGCCGAGGTCGTCGCGCAGGCCGGCGTCGGCGGCCAGGCGCGGCTCGATGTAGCCGATGGTCTCGAAGCCGAACCAGCCCACCAGCCCGCCGCTGAAACCGGGCAGGCCTTCGATCTCGGGCACCGAGTGCTCCGCGCGCAGGCGCTCGACCTCGGCGAAGGGATCGGCGATCTCGCGCTCGTCCACGATCTCGCCGTGCTCGCGCAGCGCGTAGCGCCGCCCGCGGAATTCATGCACGCGCGTGGCCGGCAGGCCGATGATCGAGTACCGGCCGAAGCGCTCGCCGCCCTCGACGGATTCGAACAGGCAGCTGTGCGGGCCGTCGGCCAGCTTCAGATAGACCGACAGCGGCGTGTCGAGGTCACTCAGGACCTCGCGCAGCACGGGAATACGGGTATGTCCGGCGGCTGCCAGCCGCCGGAACCGATCGGGCGTCATCATTTGCGAAGTCTGGCAGATCGGGCCTGCAACCTGCACGGCTGCGTCAGCCGCCCACGCCTCCCTTGACCACCACGGTGTTCCGCGCCGCCTGCCGGGTCACCGACACGCTTGCCGAAGGAATCCGGGTGCCATCGCTGTACCAGACCTTCAACTCGTTGCCGCTGGTGCGCATCAGGGCGTCCGAATAGCCGTCGCCGTTGTAGTCGCCCAGCGCGACCAGCTGGGTGCCCGCCGCAAGCTGCCGCGGTGCATGCCGGGTGTGCACCTGTCCGCCGCGAACCTCCCACCACATGAAGCGTGAGTTCGAGTGGTTGAAGAACACCAGGTCACCCTGCGCGTCGCCGTTGATGTCGGCGATACCCGCCAATGTCCAGCCCGCGGGCACCGGTACCGACGACAGCAGCGACCGCGCTTCGCCGAAGCCCGGGCCGTTGCTCCACCAGAGGTTCAGCCGGCGCGTGCTGTTCATCCACACCAGGTCATGCCGCCCGTCGCCGTTGAGGTCGCCGGTCGCCACCAGCTGGTTGGCCGGATTGACCGCGTAGTGCGGATGCCCGGTCTGGCTGGTGCCGGAAACCTTCCAGTAGGTAAGGGACTTGGATGCTTTGTTGACGATCAGCACCTCGTCGCGGCCATCGCCGTCGATATCGGCCGCTCCCACCACCACGCTCGACGCGAGGATCGGTGAACGATTGATGCTGCTCGGCTTCCAGCCGTTACCGGACGCCGTCCAAAGCCGGAAGGTGTGGTTGGCGCGGCGCCAGAGGATGTCGGTTCGCCCGTCGCCATTGAAGTCCCCGGTGGCGACCAGCGACAGCTGCGAGCCATAGCTCTGCGACGCGGGCGCTGAAAGCACGGCATGGCCATTCATGCGCCAATGACCGACCTTCAGCGAGCTTGCGTTACGCACGATGATGTCCGAGTTGCCATCGCCATTGACGTCGTGACGTGCGCTCCGGTCGCCGGGCGTCGTGGTGGCCCTGAACGCGGCGACGGCGGGAATCGTCTGGCGCAGGGCGCGGGATGCGTCGTCCTGCGCGGTCCCGAAGGGCTCGCCCAGGTAGTACAGCGTGGGGCTGGAATACCCCAGCACTGTGGGCTGCCCCGAGTCCGTGTAGGACATGATGTCGCCGAACCCGACGCCGTCGGGCTCGGTGGTCTTGTAACCGAACGCGTAGGAATAGGCGCCGTAAGCGAGGTTGCCATCGTCATCGACGGCGTTCTCCCTGTCGTGCTTCAGGCCCATGTTGTGTCCGAGCTCGTGGGGCAGGACCAGGTCATCGCAGCCCCAGCCGTTGTCATAGCCGTCGGAGGTGACCGAGAAGCCATACTCTGCCGCTGCCGGCGTGATCGGCGCCTGGCCGGCGCCGATCACCCAGGCCAAGCCGCAGTTCCCGCTGGAGGCTTGTACATACGGCCGGATCATCCCGACGAGGTCGGCACCGTACTGGGCCCGGAGCGGCCCGTGCAGGGCTGCGAGCGAAGGCGGGACGCTGTAGCCGTTCTTGCCCGCCAGCTCATACAGCGCATCGTGGTTCGACTTGCTGTCGGGATAGGCGACCTCGACCGTGTGCAGCAGGTGGATGCGGCCGTTGGTCCTGCTGCTGTCGAGCGAACGGTTGGTCAGGCCCATCAGGTAGTTGATGCGCGTGACCGCCTGGGAAACGCCGCCATGCTTCGCGCGGAAGCCGCCCGAGTATCCCAGGATCAGGTCGATCGTCGGCCGGGAGGGACTCGCCATGGCCACCGCGTCCCGCACCATCGCTGCCGCCGCGGCCATGTCCGCGTCGCCCGCGTCGAGCGCGGCGACATCCGGAATGAGGAAGTCGGTGCCGCTCCGTGGGGCCTGCCATTTGGCGAGTTCGGCGTACGAGGTTTCCCCCATCCAGACTGCGCCATTGCGCATGGCCATCTTGAGGGGGGGCACGTTGCCCGGCTGGGGAATGTGCGCGAAGACGGCCTTGGCACCAAAAGTGATCACCGCGCTGTCGAAGCCGTCCGCCGCTTCCTTGACGAGGCCCATCCAGGTCCAGTCGCCACTGGCGTGCTCTTCATGTCGTTCGTACTCGAGCGTCAGCAGGTCACCCGCGGCCGTCCGCAGGGTCATGTCGCCGGTCATCAGCGACGCCAGCGCATGTTCCTCGCTCATTTCCACCGGATGCCAGCGATAGGCGCCTTCCGACACAGGATCGGCATCGATCCGGGGCCGCGTCAGCTCTCCGTTGTCGGCAAGCGTAGCCACGGTGGATCCGAGCGTTGACGCCTGGTCCAGTGGGGCCACGCCGGCCCGGGCATGCGGGTCGCCGGAGCGCAGTTGCGCCTGGCGCGAACTGCTGATGCTGGTGGCGAGTGATTCGGCCGGAGACGCTGCCGCCTTTGCCGCGGGATCCTGCCCTTCACCGTCCCGGCCACTGCAGCCGGCCACCAGTGCCACCGCCAATATCATCCCCGCGGCCAACATACCCGATTGTCCGGGCTTTCCCCTCCAGTTCATGCATGAGCTCCCTTGGTTGAATTGTCCCGCGATCCCTGCGCCCACCATGCCGCGCACCACCAGCATGCCGGACCCTGCATGGAAATTTCTTCACGCCTCCGAGACGCGACCCCTGGCCGACAGCAGCGCGCAGCCGGCCGGCAGGTGCATGCGCAGCCGGCGGGCGACCGCTTCGACGCGGACGCGGCGGCCTTCCACCGGCTCGCCGTCGAGGTTGAACACCATCGGCTGCGCGGCTTCGATCTCCAGCCACGGCAGGCGCGCGCGTACGGCCACGCGCTCGAGCGCGGCGCCGCGCCCCTCCGCCAGCACCGTGCCGAGCGTGGCCGCGACCTCGCCCTCGAGGTCGGGGACGACGGTGACGTCGAGCAACCCGTCGTCGACCAGGGCATCGGGACACAGCGCCTGGCCGCCACCGGCCTGGCGGCCGTTGCCGATGCCCAGGGCGATGAATCCGCCTTCCCACTCGAAGCCGGGTCCGCGCAGGCGTGCGGCGATCGGGTCGATGCGCCCGAGGCGCGCCAGCCCCGTCACCAGGTAGGCCAGGCCGCCCAGCAGCTTCTTCAGGCCTTCATCCGTGTCGAGCGTGACCTGGGTGCCGAAGCCGGCGCTGGCCATATTGGCCGCCCAGTGGGTACCGCCGCCGCCCTCCAGCCGCAGCAGGTCGATATCGCGCGCGGGCTCCGCCAGCAGCAGCTCGAGCGCGGCCAGCGGCGCCTCGGGAATGCCCGCGGCCGAGGCGAAATCGTTGGCCGTGCCCAGGGGCACCAGTCCCAGCGCAGGCAGCGTCGCGGCCCCGGCATCCCCCTCGGCCAGCGCGGTCGCGACCTCGCTCAGCGTACCGTCGCCGCCGGCGGCAACGATGGCATCAACGCCTTTCGCGACCGCGATCCCCACGCAGCGCGCGCCGTCGCCGGGCTCCCAGGTCACGCGCACATCGATGTGGACGCCGCGCTCGCGCATTGCTGTCACCGCTTCGCGCAGCGCGTCGTCGCCCGCGGCCTTGCCGTTGATGACCAAGAACCAGCGGGGCGCGCTCATGCCTGCAGCCGGACACCGCGATCGCAGTCCGGACGGATACTCATGGCGCGGTAGTGACACAGGCCTGCGCGACCTCGCGGCGCATGCGCGAAATCACCCCGGCATAGTCGGGCTGGCTGAAGATCGCCGAGCCCGCCACGAACGTGTCCGCACCCGCTGCCGCGATCGCGCCGATGTTGTCGGGCTTCACCCCGCCGTCGATCTCCAGGCGCACCTCGCGCCCGCTGGCGTCGATGCGCTCGCGCACCTTGCGCAGCTTGTCGAGCGCGGAAGGGATGAAGGCCTGGCCACCAAAGCCCGGGTTCACCGACATCAGCAGCACCAGGTCGAGCTCGTCGAGCACGTAGTCCAGCACATCGACCGGCGTGGCGGGGTTCAGCACCAGGCCCGGCTTGCAACCGGCGGCGCGGATCAGCTGGATCGTGCGGTGCACGTGGCTGCTGGCTTCCGGATGGAAGCTGATCAGCGTCGCGCCCGCTTCGGCGAAGTCACCGACGATGCGATCCACCGGCGACACCATCAGGTGCACGTCGATCGGCGCGGTGACGCCGTGTTTACGCAGCGCGCTGCAGACCAGCGGGCCGATGGTCAGGTTGGGCACGTAATGGTTGTCCATCACGTCGAAATGCACCCAGTCGGCGCCGGAGGCAAGGACGTTGTCGACCTCCTCGCCCAGGCGCGCAAAGTCGGCGGAAAGGATGGACGGGGCGATGACGGTCGGCAGCATGGCGGGCTCGCAGGCAGGTGGGCGGCCGGTGGCCCCGCGCCTCGGCTGCGCCCGTTCCGCGGGCCCGCGCCGGGGCGCGCACGGACGCACCAGGACCGCCGATTCTACCGGCCGCTGCGGCGCTTGTTCCGGATCCGGTCGTAGGCCTGGTTGATCTCGGCCGCGCGCCGCTGCGCCTGTTCAAGCAGTTCGGGCGCGGCGCCGGTCATGCGGTCGGGATGGTACTGGGCCATCAGCCGGCGATAGGCGAGGTCGACCTCGGCTTCGCTGGCCTCCGGACCCAGGCCGAGGACGCTCCAGGCACCGTGGTCCGCGCGCCGGAACCAGTCGCTGTCGAACGCGTGCCCGATCAGCAGGCCGATGAGGCCGCCGGCCGGGTGCCGCATCAGCAGCCAACCGGCGACGAATCCGAGGAGTTTTCCATACCATCGCTTCATGCGCCTGATTCTAGCGTCACGGGTCGCGCAAACACCGCGCATCGCTACAATGCTCGCCCGACGGCTGCGATACGACCCATGGCCACGACCCTGCTCGAAGCCCACCTGCCCGGGCTCGAACTGCTCCACCGCGGCAAGGTCCGCGACGTGTACGCGCTCCCGGCCGGCCGCGGCCCGGACGCGTTCGGACCGCTGCTGCTGATGGTCGCCACCGACCGCCTCAGCGCCTTCGACGTGGTCCTGCCCGACCCCATCCCCGGCAAGGGCGAGATGCTCAGCCAGGTGTCGAACTTCTGGTTCGAGCTGACCGAGCACCTGGTGCGCAACCACCTCACCGGCATCGACGTGGCCACCGTGCTGCCCGAAGGCGTGGATGCGGAGGCCTACCGCCTGCGGTCGGTGGTCACCCGGCGCCTGAAGCCGGTCCCGGTGGAAGCCATCGCCCGCGGCTATCTCATCGGCAGCGGCTGGAAGGACTACCAGCGCACCGGGCGCGTGAGCGGAATCGCCCTGCCCGACGGCCTGCGCCAGGCGGAAAAGCTGCCGCAGCCGATCTTCACTCCCTCGACCAAGGCCGCCGCCGGCGACCATGACGAGAACATCGACTTCGACACCATGGTGCGCACGATCGGCGCCGAGCTGGCCGAGCAGGTGCGCGACGCGACCCTGCGCCTCTACGCCTTCGCCGCCGAGTACGCGGCCGAGCGCGGCATCATCCTGGCCGACACCAAGTTCGAGTTCGGCACCGATGCCGACGGCCGCCTGTACGTGATGGACGAGATGCTCACGCCCGACTCTTCGCGCTACTGGCCAGCCGACGCCTACGAAGTCGGCACCAGCCCGCCGAGCTACGACAAGCAGTTCGTACGCGACTGGCTGGAGACGCAGGACTGGGACAAGACCGCGCCCGGACCGCACCTGCCGGCGGAAGTGATCGAGCGCACGCGCGCGAAGTACGCCGAAGCGCTGCAGCGGCTGGCCGGCATCGACATCGACGCGGGCGCGAAGGCCGGCTGAGCCCACCACCCCGCCCCCGTCCTGTAGGAGCAGCTATAGCTGCTCATACGGGGAAGGTTCGGTCTGGTGGAGGCCGGCGGCGCGCAGTGCGCCGGTGATGGCGGTGCGGGCGGTGTCCAGTGCTTCGGTTCGCGGAACGATCCGGGCTCGACGGTCGAGGGTCTGCGCCAGGCCTTGCGCCACCAGCTCGGCATGCGCGGCGGCCAGCGCTTCGACGGTAGCCGCATCAAGCAGGCCGGCCTCGCGGCAGGCGGCGATCAGCCCGCGCGTGGAGCGCGGCTCCAGCAGGCCCGGATGCTCCGCCGCGTGCCCGAGCACCAGCGCCTGCAGCAGGAACTCCAGGTCCACCAGCCCGCCCTCGCCCTGTTTCAGATCGAACAGGCCGTCGCGGCCACGGTCGAGTTCGCTGCGCATGCGCGCGCGCATCGCCGCCACCTCGGCGGCCAGGACCGGCCAGTCGCGCGGCCGCCCCAGCGCCGCCGCACGCACGCCTTCGAATGCCTCGCACAGGCCCGCATCACCAGCCGCACAGCGCGCGCGCACCAGCGCCTGGTGTTCCCAGGTCCAGGCGCGCTCGCGCTGGTATTCGCCATAGGCCGAGAGCGATGACACCAGCAGGCCGCTGCCACCGTCCGGGCGCAGGCGGACGTCGACTTCGTACAGGCGGCCGGCGCCGGTGACCGTGCCCAGCAGCAGCACGATCTTCTGCGCGAAGCGCGCGAACCAGCGCTGCGCCTCCAGCGGACGCGGGCCATCGGACAGGGCATCGGCGGGCGCGTCGTACAGGAACACCAGGTCGAGGTCGGAGCCGACGCCAAGTTCCTCCCCGCCCAGGCTGCCGTAGCCGATGGCTGCGAACGGTGCATCGGCCACCCCGCCGTGCGCGGCGCGCATCTCGCGCTCCGCGAGCGCGACCACGGTGGCGAGCACGCCGTCGGCCAGCAACGCCAGCTGGTGTGCACTGTCGACGGCCGCCATGCGTCCGTCCAGCGTGGCCAGCGCGATGCGGAAGCTCAGGGCCTGGCGGGTCTCGTTGAGCGTGAACAACGCGCCCTCGATGTCATCGCGCTGCAGCGCGGCCGCGCAGGCGGCATCGATCTGCCCGCGCCCGGGCATCGGTCCTTCCACGCGCGCGTCCAGCAGCTCGTCCAGCAGCAGCGGGTGCGCGGCCACGCGCTCGGCGAGGAAGGCGCTGCGCGTGACCAGGTCGGTCAGCCGCGCCAGCGCCGCGGGCTGCTCGTCGAGCAGCGCCAGGTAGCTGGCGCGGCGCAGGATATTGTGCAGCAGCGCCAGCAGCCGGCGCATCGCCTGCAGCGGGCGGTCGGCCGGCGCGCTGGCCTGCAGCATCACCGGCATCACCCGGTCCAGGCGCGCGCGTACGGCGTCGGAGAGTTCGCGCACGCTGGGCGAGCGCACGAAGTCGCGCAGCGCGGCGTCGACCTCGCCCTGGTCGCCGAAGCCGGCCGCGGCCAGCACGCCGGCGTCGCCGCCCTCGGGCAGTGCGCGCCAGTAGCCGGCGAGATCGCCGCTGACCGCGCCGCGCGACTCGTCGCGATGCGCGAGCAGGGCGTCGAACTCGGCCGCCACGCGCTCGCGCCGCGGTTCCAGTTCGGCGAGCAGCGCCTCCCAGTCGGCATGCCCCAGGCCACCGGCGATGCGCAGCCGGTCCAAGGGCTCGACGGGCAGCACGTGGGTCTGCGCATCGCGCAGCATCTGCAGCCGGTTCTCGATCCGGCGCAGGAACAGATAGGCGTCGGCGAGATCGGCCGCGGCATCGGGCCCGACCTGGCGCGCGATGCGCAGGGCGTCGAGCATGGGCAGCAGGCTGCGGCCGCGAAGCGCCCCCTCGCGCCCGCCGCGGATCAGCTGCAGCGCCTGCACAAGGAACTCGATCTCGCGGATGCCGCCGGGCCCGCGCTTGATGTCGTCGGCCAGGTCCTTGCGCGCGACCTCGGCGGCGATCGCGGCCTTCATCTCGCGCAGCCCGGCCAGGGCGCCGTAGTCGAGGTAGCGGCGGTAGACGAAGGGCCGCAGCGCCACCAGGAAGCGCTCGCCGGCGTCGATGTCGCCGGCCACCGGTCGCGCCTTCTGCCAGGCGTAGCGCTCCCAGTCGCGGCCCTCGCGCTGGAAGTACTGCTCCATCGCCGCGAAGCTCAGCGCCACCCGGCCGGCGTTGCCGAAGGGACGCAGGCGCAGGTCGACGCGGTGGCAGAAGCCGTCGGCGGTCTGTTCGTCGAGCAGCTTCGCCAGCGCGCGTCCCAGGCGGGCGAAGTATTCCTCGGCGGCGAGCGGGCGCGGGCCGTCGCTTTCGCCGGCTTCGGCATAGGCATAGACCAGGTCGACGTCGGAACTGAAATTCAGTTCGCCGCCGCCGAGCTTGCCCAGCGCGAACACCACCAGGCTGACCGGCGCGCCGCTGCCATCGCGGACCACGCCGTGGCGCGCGGCAAGCCCGGTTTCCAACGCGGCCAACCCGAGCTGCAGGCAGGTCTCGGCCAGGTGCGTGCTCCCGGCCAGGGTGTCGGCCACCCCATCCAGCCCGTTCAGGTCGCGCCAGACCAGGCGCGCGGACGCTGCGCGGCGGTAGCCACGCAGCTGGCCCGGCCAGGCCTCGGGGGCATCGGGGGCAAGCCGCGGCGGCGCGATTGGCGCGGACGGATCATCCAGCAGCGCTTCCAGCACCTGCGGCTGGCGCGCGAAGACCTCGGCCGCGAAGTCACTCGCGGATACCACCCGCCGCAGGGATTCGCCGCCACGCTCGGCCAGGCCGGCCTGCAGGCGCGCCAATGAGCGGTCAACGTGGGCGCGGAGCGCGGCGTCTTCGCCTTCGGGGGTCACCAGGTCCATCTGCCGATTGTGGCATCGCCTCGACCTGCCGCCATTGCATGCCGGGGATGGAGACGGAAAAGGTTCTTTTCCTGATTGAGGGGCTTTCGGTTGATGCTCCGGGAGGGAACACGCGCCCGCTCCTGATCTCCGTCCCGAAGCAGGAAAACTCCACGGCCCGTCCCGTGCACAGGGGGTGTGCGTACAGCCGGCCATGGATGGCCGGCGGCCGGCCTTGGGAGCAGGACGCGGACAGGCCGGGGGAGCACACCCCCTGTGCGCGGGACGGGCAGCGCGGCCCAGGACGGAGCAACTCCCGGCGCAACAACGCTCCAACTGTCACGTCAGCCCCCGGGGCCTCGAGAAGAGCCAGCCGCTCTGCCGGGCCGGCATACGCCTCTCCCTCAGCCGGGAGAAGAGACCAAAAAAAGCCCGAAGCGGCGGACCGCTTCGGGCTTTGCTCCCTCCCCCACGTCGGGTGCAGGACGATCGTGAAGGAAACGTTATGCAAGTTGCACGCTGCAGCGCAAAACGAAACTCGCCAGTTCAGGAACTATTCCGGGAATCGGCGGCGTCCCAGGTGGCGCAGCATTTCGCGGGCGGCGTTGCGACCCGGCAGGCCGGTGACGCCGCCGCCCGGATGCGTTCCGGAGCCGCACAGGTAAAGTCCCGGGAGTGCGCCGCGGTAGTTTCCCTGGCCCAGCAACGGGCGTGCGGAGAACAGCTGGTCCAGGCCCAGCGAGCCGTGGAAGATGTCGCCGCCGACCAGGCCGAAGCGGCGCTCCAGGTCGAGCGGCGACAGCGCTTCGTAGCCGAGGACGCTGCGCGCGAAATTGGGCGCGACGCCGTCCACCGTATCGATCATCAGCCGGGCCACGGTGTCGCGATGCAGGTCCCAGCCGCCGTCGACGTCCGGGTTCACGTGCTGGCAGAACAGGCTGGCGACGTGCCGGCCGGCCGGAGCCAGGCTGTCGTCGAGGGTCGAGGAGATGACCAGTTCCACGATCGGTGCGCGCGACCACCCGGCGTTGTGCTCTTTCGACTTCGCATCGAAATACGCCTGCTCGAAGTAGCGCAGCGAAGGCCCGACCAGGATGCCGCTCTGGTGGTGCGGCTGCAGCTGCGTGCCGGGCGACGCGGTGAAGTCCGGCAGCTCCGACAGCGCCACGTTCATGCGGAAGGTGCCCGAGGCGCAGCGGTAGCGTTCGATGCGCTGTGCGGTGTCGTCGTCGAGGTGCTGGCGCGGCACCAGCTTCGTGTACAGCAGCTTCGGATTGAGGTTGCTGGCGAGCATCTTCGCGCGCAGTTCGCGACCGTCGGCCAGGGCCACGCCCACGGCGCGACCGCCTTCCACCAGCACTTGCGCGACCTCGGCGCCGGTCTCGACCACCACGCCACGCGCGGCGCACTCCGCGGCCATCGCCTGGGTGATCGCGCCCATGCCACCAATGGCATGCCCCCACGCGCCCTGCTTGCCGTTGACCTCGCCGAAGACGTGGTGCAGCAGCACGTAGGCACTGCCCGGCGTGTAGGGGCTGGCGAAATTTCCGACCACCGAGTCCCAGCCCAGCGCGGCCTTCAGCGGTTCGGACTCGAACCAGTGGTCGAGCAGTTCGCCGGCGGACTTGGTGAACAGGTCCAGCAGGTCGCGGCGGCCGCGCATGTCGAGGTGGCGCAGGCGGCGCACGACGGACCCCGACGCCAGCCAGTCGGCGAGCACGAAGCCGTCGGACACGTTCGGCGGCGTCAGCAGCATCAGCTCGCGCAGCACCGCGACCACGCGATCCAGCATCGCGAAGTACTGCGGCAGCCGTTCGGCATCGCGCGCCGACCACCGGGCCACCTCCGCCGCGCCGTGCTCGCCGCCCAGGCGGAAGGCGCGGCCATCGGGCAGCGGCAGGAAATTCGAGAACGGCCGCTCGACCACGCGCAGGCCGTGCTCGGCCAGGCGCAGGTCGGCGATCACCAGCGGGTTGAGCAGGCTCACCGTGTAGCTGGCGACCGAGTTGCGGAAGCCGGGATGGAACTCCTCGGTCACCGCGGCACCGCCGACGATGCCGCGACGCTCCAGCACCCGCACTTTCAGCCCGGCGCCGGCAAGGTAGGCGGCGCAGACCAGGCCGTTGTGGCCGCCACCGATGATCAGGACGTCGTCGGTCGCGGTCATCGGCACGTCAGGCCTTCGCGCTCGCGGTTGGGGCGCGTGCGGCCAGCAGCGCTTCCACCTCGTCGGCCAGGCGGGCGGCTGCGTCGGGGCGCCCAAGGCGCGCAGCCGCCGCGGCAGCTTCGGCAAGGCGCACACTGTCCGGCTGCGACACGGGGCCTGCGCCCGATCGCGCACTGGTGCCGGCGCCGGCGAACAGTACCCGCAGTCGCGCCGCCAAGGCTTCGGCGGTGAAGCCGCCATCATCCTCGCGCATGCACCAGCCTGCGCCGAGTCGCTCGAGCGCTTCGGCGTTGCCGCGCTGCTCGTCGCGCGAACCACCCTGCGGGATCGGCACCAGGATCGCCGGGCGCCCGACCACCAGCAGGTCGGCGATCGTGGTCGCGCCGGCGCGGGTGATGACCAGGTGGGCATCACGCAGGCGCGCGGCCATGTCGTCGAAGAACGGCTGCAGGTCGACGTCGATGCCGGCGCAGCGCAGTTGCTCCGCAACCGCGTCGGCATCATCGCCTCGGTACTGCAGCGACATCTTCAATCGCGCGCGCAGTGCATCCGGCAAGGCCAGCAGGGCCGGCGGCACCACGCGGCCGAATACCGCGGCGCCCTGGCTGCCGCCCACCACCAGCAGGCGCAGCGGGACACCGTCGGACAGCGGCGGATACGGCGCCCGCGCAGCCTCGAGGATGCTGGCACGCACCGGATTGCCGGTCTCGACCAGCTTGCCGCGTGCCGCGTCCTCCACGCCGCCGAGGTCACCGAACGACGTCGCCACGCGATCGGCGAAGCGCAGCAGCTGGCGGTTGGCCATGCTCAGCCGCGAGCCCTGCTCATGCAGCAGCAGCGGCAGGCCGAGGCTGCGCGCGGCCAGCGCCGGCGCGAAGCTTGGATAGCCGCCGAAGCCGGCCAGCAGGCCGACGCCGCGGCGCTTCATGTCCGCGCGCGCGGTGGCCGCGGCGCGCAGGATCACCATGGCCGCCGCGAGCTTGCCGCCGACGCCACCCGCCAGGCTGCGCGCCGGCAGCACCAGATGCGGCAGCCCTTCCAGCGCCTGCGTGAACCGCGCGCCGCGTTCTTCGGTGTACAGCACCACGCCATGCCCGCGCGCCTGCAGCTCACGCGCGAGGGCCTCGGCCGGGAACAGGTGGCCACCGGTGCCTCCGGCGGCCAGGCCGATCGTCGCGCGCCCCGGGCGCTGGTCATCACTGTGCATGCAGGCGCCTCAGTGCGCTTCCGCGGGTGCCTTGCCGCGCACCCGGTTGAACAGGCTGACCGCGCCCACCACGAGCGCGCCAACCAGCATGCCGACCACCAGGCTGGCGACGGTGTCGGCGAGGAAAGCCGGCAGGCCCCAGCCCAGCAACACATCGATCAAGTGGTGCAGGGCATCGATGTTGTGCACGAAGATCCCGCCGCCCACCAGGAACATGGCGATGGTGCCGATAATGCCCAAGGCCTTCATCATCCAAGGCGTCACGTACACCAGCGCGCGCCCCAGCGCCGGCACGAGCACGCCGGGCCGCTTGTCCATCCACAGCCCGGCGTCGTCCATCTTCACGATCGCCGCGACCACTCCGTAGATGAACACCGTGACCGCCAGCGCGATCACCGACAGCGCGACCGCCCGCGTCAGCAGGGACTCGTCGGCGACCACTGCCAGCGACAGCACGATGATCTCGGCGGAGAGGATGAAGTCGGTGCGCACCGCGCCGCGGATCTTCTTCTTTTCCAGTTGGCGCGGGGTTTCGCCCGAGGCGAGCACGGCCTGCGCGCGTGCCTCGACGTCGGGCTTGGCGTGGGCATGGAACAGCTTCTCGATCACCTTCTCGAAGCCTTCGTAGCAGAGGTACGCGCCGCCGACCATCATCAAGGGCACCACCAGCCACGGCACCAGCCAGCTGATCAGCAGCGCCGCCGGCACCAGGATCAGCTTGTTGACCAGCGACCCCTTGAACACGCCCCAGACCACCGGCAGTTCGCGGTTGGCCTTCACGCCCGCGACCTGCTGCGCATTCAGGGCCAGGTCGTCACCAATCACGCCGGCGGTCTTCTTCGCGGCGGCCTTGGTGAGTACGGCGACGTCATCGAGCAGGGCCGCGATGTCGTCGAGCAGGGTGAGCAGGGAGGCACCGGCCATCGGGAATCCATTGCGGTATGTGGGAAAGGGCGGATTGTCGCACCCTCGCCGCCCGTGCCATATAACGGGCCCGGCCACTGGCGTCAGCGACAATTGCGGCCGGCCCGGGCCGCTGCTACCTTCGCCGGCTTGCACGCCACCGGGAGGGCGGCAGGCATGGTCGAAACGGATATCACCCAGTTGCTGGTGCGTGCGCGCAGCGGCGAACCCGAGCGCATGGGAGAGGTCTTCCAGGCGCTGTATCCGGAACTCATGCGCATGGCGCGCTCGCGGCTGCGTGGCCGGGACGCCACCATGACACCAACAGTGCTGGTGCACGAACTGTTCCTGCGCGTCACCTCATCGGACCATCTGAACCTGGTCGACCGGCGGCATTTCTTCGCAGCCGCCGCCCAGGCGCTGCGCTGGATCATGGTCGAGGACGCCCGCAAGAACCTCTCGCAGAAGCGCGGGGGCGGCGCCATCCACCTCGAGCTCGACGAAGACCTGTCACCGGCCGCGCCCGGCGGTGCGGCCGACACCGGCGTGCTCGCCCTGCACGAAGGCCTGGATGCGCTGGAGCAGCTCAGCCCGCAGCGCCGACAAGTGGTGGAGCTGCGCTACTTCGCCGGACTGGAGTTCAAGGAAGTCGCCGAATTGCTGGAGATTTCCGAACGCACCGCCCAGCGCGAATGGGAGCGCGCGCGCGCGTTCCTGCTGGCGATGCTGGATGAGGGCAACGATGGACGCTGACGCGCTCGCCCACTGGCAGGCCGCAGACGCCGCCTTCGGCCAGTGGCTGGACCTGTCCGAAGGCGATCGCGGCGCCTGGCTGGCAGCGCTGGACCTGCCGGCCCCCGTGCGCCACCGGCTCGATCAGCTCATCGCCGCCCACGTCCGCCCGAGCGCGGCACTCGCATCGCCCGGCAGCGACCTGGCCGGCGTGCAGCTTGGCGCATGGACCCTGGAGACCGAGCTCGGCCGCGGCGGCATGGCCGTGGTCTACCGGGCCTCGCGCAGCGACGGCATCGCCCGCCAGGACGCGGCGCTCAAAGTGCTCACGCTGGGCGCGCTGGGCATTACCGGCCACGAGCGCTTCCAGCGCGAGGCCGAGATCCTCGCCCGCCTCAACCATCCCAACATCACCCCGCTGGTGGACTCCGGCGTATCCGGCGACGGCACCTGCTGGCTGGCGATGCCGCTGGTGGAAGGCGAACGCATCGACCTCTGGTGCGAATCGCACACGCCGGATGCGCCGGCCACGGTGCGCCTGTATCTCCAGGTCTGCGACGCCATCGCCTACGCGCACCGGAACCTGGTGATCCATCGCGACCTGAAGCCTTCCAACGTCCTGGTCGAAGCGGACGGGCACGTGCGCCTGCTCGATTTCGGCATCGGCCAGTTCACCGATGCGCAGGACGAGCGCACGCAGACGATGTGGCGTGCGCTGACGCCCGGCTATGCCGCGCCCGAACAGCTGCGCGGCGACCCGCCCAGCACCGCCATCGACGTCTACGGCCTTGGCGCCCTGCTCCACCGCCTGCTCACCGGGCGGACTCCAGAGGGCGGCGACGGCGCCACCGCCACGCGCCCTTCGCAGCTGGTACGCGCCAGCAGCGATGCCTGGCACCGCCACTACGTGCCGCTGAGGAACGACCTCGACCGGGTGCTGCTCAAGGCGCTGGCGGAGGAGCCGCAGCGGCGCTACCCATCGGCCGAGGCCTTCGCCGCCGACCTGCGCCGCTGGCTCGAGGGGCGTCCGGTGCTGGCACAGAGCCCGACCCTGGGCTATCGCGCGCGCAAGTTCATCGGGCGCAACCGCCTGGGCGTGGTGGGGGCGGTCCTCCTGGCAGCGAGCCTCGCCGGCGGCATCGGGGCGACGCTCTGGCAGGCGCGGGAAGCGCAGAAGGCGGCGGAGAACGCGCAAGTGCAGGCGCAGCGGGCGACACTGGTGCGGGATTTCCTCGAAGAGATCTTCATGTCCACCCAGCCGACGGCCGGCGAGGTTCCGGATGCGCTGGACCTGCTCGAGGAAGGCTCGAGGCGTGCGCGTTCCGCGCTGCTTGCCGATGACCCGGTCGCCGCCGCCGACATCCTCCTGCTCACGGGCGCCGCGCGCATGCACCTGAGCCGCTATGAGCTCGGCGAACAGGACCTGCTGGCAGCGCTCGACCTGCTGGATACGCATGCACACCCGGACATCGGTGCGCGCGAACGCGTGCTCGTGCACATGGAACTGTCGGAGATCTACAGGAACACCGGACGAATCGATGAAGCCATCGCGGCCAGCAATCGCGCGGCCTCCCTGGCCATTGCGAACAGGCTGGCCGAGGAGGACGTGTTCGACGCCCGGCTCAGCGTTGCCCAGGCCAATGCCTTCCACGACCCGGCCAGCGCGGAAGCCATCACGCGCCAGCTGCTGGAAGACGCGCTCACCGCCGGCCATGCGAACAGCTACGTGCACCGCGACATCGTCGCCACCCTGGGCGTGGTGATGGTCCAGAACGACCACGACAGGGCCGACGTCCTTCCCATCATGGAGGAAGAGCTCCGCCTCTCACGCGAACTCGAGGGCGAAGACAGCGGCTGGTACGCCTACCGGCTTGCGGGAAATTCGGGCACCTTCCTGCTCGCCGGGCGGCCAGACCGCGCGCGCGAAATGCTGGACGAAGCCGTGCGGATCGTGGACACGGTCTACCGCGAACCTCATCAGCTCGCCGCGAACATCCACTGCAACATGGGTACGCAGCTGCATCTGACGGGCGATCCCGAACCGGCCCTGCACCACTACGACCAGGGCGTGGCCATCGGCCAGGCGGTGGGACGGAAGAACCTTGCCGCATCCGAATGCATCAGGTACCGCAGCATCCTCAGGGCCACGCTGGGCGACCTTGTCCCCGCCCTCGAGGACCTGGACCAGGCCGAATCACTGAGGGTCCTGAACGCGAACGACCAGACCTCCATCGGGCGCAGCATCTGCGGCATGCGCGCATCGATCCGCCTCCGCCTCGGCGACGTCGCGGGCGCTGACGATGCGCTCGAGCAGTGCCAAGCCGGCGCCGACGCGGGCCAGTCGCACATCTATGCGCTGGCGGAGGCCGAGGTGCGCATGGCGCAGGGGAAGCTGCGCGAGGCTGGTGCTCTCGCCGCCGGACTGCGCGAGAGCGTGAGGCGCGGGCTGGACAACTCGTGGATGCGCCCCTGGATGCTGTCCATGCTGCTTGCGAAGAAGACTGCCGACGCGGACGCTTTGGCCGCCCTCGCGACGGAGGCGGCGGCCTTCCTGGACGATGCGCCACCGATCGCCCGCTGCCTGGCCGAACCCGTGGAGACGCACTGCCTGGCGCTGCCCTGACGCCTTCTTGCAGCCGGCCAGCGCGGAACATGCATGACTACGTGGCGGTTCCCGCCTCCTGGCGACCCGGCCGCAGACACGGGGCCGCGGACCCGGGCAAGCTGAAGGCCTATGGCAGCAGGGACGGGCGCGAGTCGAACCATGCCCGCGAATTGCGCAGGTGCAGTTCACGTTCCGCACCATCGAGCTCGACGCCGACGCCCAGTCGCCCCCAGGCCAGGTGCAGGTCGCCGCTGCGTCGCTCCCCCTCGATCTTCATCCGGGCATCGACGCTGAAGCGGTCGTTCTCGCCGCGCGCACCGTCGAGTACCAGCACGCCATCGCGCCAGGCCCAGCGTCCGCGCAGGTGCGCCTCGCCGGCGTCCACCATGCGGCCGATCCACGCCGGATAATCGCCGCGGTCGGCGAACATCGCCAGCAGGAAGCCGACGTCGCGCATCCGCACCTGGATGTTGCCGCCGGCCGTCACCGGCTTCTTCCAGGCCGCCTGCCCGCGGTCGATGTCGATGGTTGCCCACCAGCCCGAACGCAGCTGGCCGTCACGCTCGCGGAAGGCGACGTTGCGCAGGCGCACCTGGCTGCCGTCGAGCCGGAGCTCGCCGTCGCGCAGGTTGCCGCCGCGCAAGCGGCCGTCGATGACCACGTCGCCGGCGAGATCGAGACCCGCAACCTCGATCTGCGCCCGGCGCGCGTCGACGCGCAGCGATCCGGTGCCGATGTCGCCCGCGGCATCGAGCCGCAGGTCCGCGCCAAGCGTGCCGCTGCCGCCGCCGAAGCGGAGGCCATCCTTCGGCAGCCAGGCATTGAGCACGGCGATGTCGGGCACCCGCGCGCCCTTGAACACCAGGTGCGCGGCCAGGGTCTCGCGCAGGTGCTCGAGGCGGCCGTCGGAGACCAGTTGCACCCGCAGGTCGCGGCCGCTGACCAGCGGCTGCTCCAGGGCGTCATGCCGCGCGGCGCTGAAGCGGTCCATCACCACGTCGACGCGTGACTGCAGTGCGCCTTCCCCGTCACGACCGAGCACGGCATCGGCATGCGCCACGCCTTCAAAGCGGGTGTCGAGCAGGTCCGCATGCGCCTGCACGTCGCGCACCCGCAGCGTGCTGCCCTCGCGCAGGCGGCCATCGGAGAGCTGCAGATCGGCCTCGATGCCGCCGCTGCCCTCCAGCGCCAGCCAGTCGCTGTCCATGAACAATGCCAGCACGCCGCCGATCGACGGCATGTGCCAACGGCCGCGCACGTGGCCCTCACCGCCGGCCAGTCGCACGCGCCAGTCGCCCAGCGGCAGCACGTTGCCAGGCAGGCGCAGGTCGGCGTCCAGGCTGGGCTGTTCGGGATCGACATCGGGCAGCGCGACCTGCAGGTGCAGGTCTTCGTCCACCGCTAGCCCCAGCGTCAGCGCGTTGTCGACCGACTCGCCATCCGCACCGCGCGCGCGCAGCGGCAACTGCAGCGACAGCATCCCGCCCGGCTCCAGCGCACCGTCGCGCAGTGACAACTTCGCATCCAGCTCGCCGCCTTCAACCCCGGGTACCAGGTGGAAGGCATAGCGGCCGGTCTCGTCGATCTCGGCGCGCAGGCCCAGGGGCGTTCCTTCAATCGTCAGCGATGCCTGCAAAGCCTGCAGCCGCGCAAGGCCGGCCTGGCCCGCGGGCAGCTCGGTCATCGAGAACGCGGCCTCGACGACGCCGTCGCGCAGCCACTGCGTTTCGCCATCACCCAGGCTGAGCCCGCTGAAGGCCGCCGTGGATGGAAGCAGCGCCGCAGGCCCGCCACGGAACTGCTTGCTGAAGCCGACCTCGGCCCGGCCATGGCCGGCAAGATGCACGCCAAACACCTCCCCGCCCACGATGCTGTCGCTGGCGATGCGGTCCATGCGCAGGATCCAGGCGCCAGGCCGCTGCGCGGGCGACGGAACCTCGGTATCGACGCGCTCTATCGAACCGCTCACTGCGTCAGCCTCGACCCAAGGGATGCGGATCTCGCGCTTGAGCAGCGGCAGCAGTGCGACCCGCCCAGTGGCGTGCTCGGCCTGCGCCGTCCACGCCGTGCGCCGCGCATGCCCCTGCATGCGCACCCCGTTCACGACAACCCACCCGGGCAGCAGGGTATGGCCGCCATCCCAGTTGATCTGAAACTTTTCCGGCTTCCGATTCAACAGCGACTGCGCCGCATCGACGTTGAGAAGAGCGTTGCCCGCGGCGAGATAGACCAGCCAGGTGCCCAGCAGGATCCAGCCCGCGCGCCGCAGCCGGCGTTTGCCCTTGTTCATCCATGGACTCCCCGGGAAGTTCGATAAAAAAGAACCCCGCCTCGCGGCGGGGTTCTTCGTGAAGCAGCACAGCGATAGGGCGTGGATCAGAAGCCCATGCCGCCCATGCCGCCCATGTCGCCGCCGCCCGGCATCGCCGGCTCGTCCTTCTTCGGCAGCTCGGCCACCATCGCTTCGGTTGTGATCATCAGCCCGGCGATCGACGCCGCGTTCTGCAGCGCGGTGCGAGTGACCTTGGTCGGGTCCAGGATGCCGAACTCGATCATGTCGCCGAACTCGCCGTTGGCGGCGTTGTAGCCGAAGTTGCCGCTGCCGTCCTTGACCTTGTTGACGATGACCGACGGCTCTTCGCCGGCGTTGGTCACGATCTCGCGCAGCGGGGCTTCCATCGCGCGCAGGGCGATCTGGATGCCGTGGTTCTGGTCTTCGTTGGCACCCTTCAGGGCCTCGACCGCGGTCTTGGCGCGCAGCAGCGCGACGCCGCCGCCCGGGACCACGCCCTCTTCCACCGCCGCACGCGTGGCGTGCAGGGCGTCTTCGACGCGGGCCTTCTTTTCCTTCATCTCGATCTCGGTCGAGGCACCGACCTTGATCACCGCAACGCCACCGGCCAGCTTGGCCACGCGCTCCTGCAGCTTCTCGCGGTCGTAGTCCGAAGAGGTCTCTTCGATCTGCGCCTTGATCTGCTTGATGCGGCCTTCGATGCCCGAGCCTTCGCCCGCGCCGTCGATGATCGTGGTGTTTTCCTTGGTGACCTGGATCTTCTTGGCGCGGCCGAGGTCGTTGATGGTCGCCTTCTCGAGCGACAGGCCGACTTCCTCGCTGATCACGGTGCCGCCGGTGAGGATGGCCATGTCTTCCAGCATCGCCTTGCGACGGTCGCCGAAGCCCGGGGCCTTGACGGCCACGACCTTCACGATGCCGCGGATGGTGTTCACCACCAGGGTCGCCAGGGCCTCGCCCTCGACTTCCTCGGCGACGATCAGCAGCGGCTTGCCCGACTTGGCCACGCCCTCGAGGACGGGCAGCAGGTCGCGCACGTTCGAGATCTTCTTGTCGTGCAGCAGGATGAAGGGATCATCCAGCTCGGCCGACATCGACTGCTGGTTGTTGATGAAGTACGGCGACAGGTAGCCGCGGTCGAACTGCATGCCCTCGACCACGTCGAGCTCGTTGTCCAGGCCCGAACCCTCTTCAACCGTGATCACGCCTTCCTTGCCGACCTTGTCCATCGCCTGGGCGATCAGGTCGCCGATGTTGGCGTCGGAGTTGGCCGAGATGGTGCCGACCTGGGCGATTTCCTTCGAAGTCGACGACGGCTTGCTGATGCTCTTCAGCTCTTCCACGGCGGCCTTGACGGCCTGGTCGATGCCGCGCTTGAGGTCCATCGGGTTCATGCCGGCGGCGACCGCCTTCATGCCCTCGCGGATGAAGGCCTGGGCCAGCACGGTCGCGGTGGTGGTGCCGTCGCCGGCGTCATCGGAAGTGCGCGAGGCGACTTCCTTCACCATCTGCGCGCCCATGTTCTCGAACTTGTCGGCCAGCTCGATCTCCTTGGCGACGGACACGCCGTCCTTGGTGATCGTGGGCGCGCCAAAGCTCTTGTCGAGCACGACGTTGCGGCCCTTCGGGCCAAGCGTTGCCTTGACGGCGTTGGCGAGTACGTTGACGCCGCGCACCATCTTGGAGCGCGCGTCTTCGCCGAAGCGGATTTCCTTCGCGGACATTGTTGTTTCCTCGGAGCTGGATCAGGGAATGGGGATTGCGATGCGCTTGGCGCGCTCTCAGCCGACGATGGCGAGGATGTCGTCTTCGCGCACGATCTTGTATTCGGTGCCTTCGTGCTTGTACGCCGAGCCCGAGTACTGGCCGTAGATGACCTTGTCGCCGACCTTGACCTTCGGCGCGCGCACGCTGCCGTTGTCCAGGGCCTTGCCCTCGCCCACGGCCACGATCTCGCCCTGGGTGGGCTTTTCCTTGGCGTTGTCGGGGATGACGATGCCGCCGGCGGACATCTGCTCGGCTTCGATCGGCTTGACCACTACTCGGTCGTAAAGCGGCTTCAGGTTCATGGAAATCCTCACAAGTGATTGATTTTGCTTGGTAAAGTGACGAATCGGTCGCGAAGTCTAGCAGTCGGCCCTGCCGAGTGCCAAAACGCGCGCCGCGAAAACCCGGCAGTGCCGGGATGTCCGCAAGATGGGGGGGCGTTCGCGGGGTTCAAGGCCCCCGGGGGTTAAAAATCCCGACTCAGAAGCGCCAGGCGCCGACGACCATGGTCTCGCCGTTGTTGGGGGAGTGCAGGCTGGCGTTCGAGATATGCCGCAACAACAGCGAGAAGCGGTCCCAGCGCCAGCCGGCGGTGGTCACGAACTGCGGATCGCCGGAGAGCGCGTCCGTCTCGCCCGACTGGGCGCCGATGCCGGCACCAAGGGTAAGGCCGTTGTCGGTGCGCTCGTAGCGCAGGCCGACGTAGCCGACCACGACGTTGTCGGCCAGGTCGCGGCCGCGCACGTTGCCACGGCCATCCACGTAGATGGCGCCGACTTCGCCGCGCAGCACCGCATTGTCCAGCTGCCTCAGTTCCGGCAGCCAGGCGACCGAGGCCACTTTGGTGAACTCGCGCTCGGTGGTCTTGGAGCCGCCGGCGGCCACCTCGATATCGGCCGCGGCAAGGGCCGGCAGCGCGGCCAAAGTCAGGACTGCGGCCAGTCCGGCGCGGAGTGCGACGGAGCGGATTGGAACGGGCATGGGGGCAACCTGGATGAATGGGGGAGGATTCGCCCCGCAAGAATACGTTCGTCGTGTCGCGCTGGCGTGCAGGCAGGCGGAATGGTGTGTCCCTGTCTGGCAGCGGTCATATTTGAAGGTTAGATTACGTGGTCCATAAAGGGGAGTTTCCAGATGCGTCTAGTCAGTTCCCGGCTCTGTTACGCAATCGCGTTGGCAGTTGCCGCTACATTCCCGGCCCAGGCCGAAGTCTTCATCAATGAGATCCACTACGACAACATCGACACCGACGTCGGCGAGGCGATCGAGGTCGTCGGCAGCGCCGGAGAAAGCCTCGCCGGCTACCAGCTCGTGCTCTACAACGGCAGCAACGGGTCCAGCTACGACACCGATACCCTGCCCGCGGGCGACCTCGTGGCCTGCGGCGGCAAAGTGCGCATCGCCACCATCGAGTACCCCGAGAACGGCCTGCAGAACGGCGCGCCGGATGGCATCGCGCTGGTCGATCCGCAGGGCAACGTGGTCCAGTTCCTGAGTTACGAAGGCGAGATGACGGCCAGCAACGGCCCCGCCGCCGGCATGACCAGCACCGACATCGGCGTCATGCAGCCCAACAGCACGCCCGTAGGCCATTCGCTGCAGCTCGGCGGCACCGGCAATGTCTACGCCGACTTCGCCTGGGCAGAGGCTGCCGCCCAGACCTTCGGCACCTGCAACATCGGGCAGTCCTTCGGCGAACCCGGCAACGCCGCCCCCCGCGTGGTCGAGACATTCCCGACGCAGGACTCCAGCAACTTCCCGTACGCGGCCGAACTCACCGTCTCCTTCAGCGAGCCCGTGATCGCCCAGCCCGGCGCGTTCACCCTGGCCTGCGAAGGCCCGGCGCGCCATCGCGCGCCCACGCTCGATCATGTGGGGCAGGCGACCAGCTTCACCCTGACGCCTTCGGCTCCGCTGGTGCCGGGCCAGGCCTGTTCGCTGCGGGTCGACGCCGGTTTCATCCTCGATCTCGATGACGCTGCGCCTGAAGCCGACACCGTCATCGACTTCCACGTGAAGAGTGCGGGCGACGGCGGCGGCGGCGGCGGTAGCGACGACTACTACGGCCTGGTCAACGATTCCAGCCCGGACCAGCTGCGCTGCTCGCTGCACGAAACCATCCGCGGCCATGTCGCTTATCCCTACAGCGGCGGCGGCATCACCACCTGGACGATCCTCGAGATCGCCGACGAGGATCCCAACGATCCCGGCAAGATCCTCGACGTCTATCGCAACCGCAGCTATACCAAGGGCTCCGACCGCGCGGGCAGCGGCGGCAGCAACAAATACAACCGTGAGCACACCTGGCCGAACTCGCTCGGCTTCCCGAGCCGGGAAGGCAACCTGGGCCTTCCGCACTCGCCGTACACCGACGCCCACATGCTCTACCTGAGCGATGAGGTCTACAACTCCAACCGCGGCAACATGCCATTCGCCGACTGCGCGCAATCGGCGAACTGCGGCGAACGCCCGACGGAGTTCAACAACGGCCGCGGCGGTGGCAGCGGCACCTACCCGGGCAACTCGAACTGGGTCCAGGGATCCAATGGCAACCAGGGCTCGTTCGAAGTCTGGGGCGCACGCAAGGGCGACATGGCACGCGCGGTGATGTACATGGCGATCCGCTACGAGGGCGGCACGCACCCCGGCACCGGCCAGTCCGAGCCCGACCTGGAACTCACCGACGAGCGCAGCAAGATCGTCGGCACGAGCTCGTCACCGGCATACATGGGGCTGCTGTCGACCCTGATCGAATGGCACCTTGCCGACCCGCCGGACGATGCCGAGCGCGCCCGCAACGAAGTGGTCGCCGCCCACCAGGGCAACCGCAACCCCTTCATCGACCATCCGGAGTGGGGCACCCAGGCGCTGTTCAACTCGAGCACGCCGGCAACCTGTGAACTCGGCACGCCAGCGGCGAGCGAGCCCCGCAATCCGCGGCTGAAGGATCCGCGCGCGCGTGGAACCATCGCTCCGGTGCCGGCACCTGCGGCATCAACCGGACGCAAGCTGAAAGCGATGCGCTGACGGCCCGCGCCTGGCTTCCCGTTCAAACAGGGGAGTGATTCAAACAGAGGGGCGCCGGGATCCGGCGCCCCTCTGCGTTTGCACGATCAAATGAGCGACAGCAGCGTGGTGATGCGATTGCGATTGAGCGCTGCCATCGACGGCAGCCTGCAGCTCAACGCGATCGACTTCGACGTCAACAGACCGCCGGCATCGGCGCCGGACCAGGTCAGATTGCCAGCAGCACCGCTGGCCAACGTGATCGATTTTGGAATGTAGCTGGCAGTTGCAAGCTCATCACCGACCACCGCGGTACAGGTCACCGTGACCGGGCCGGCCGACCCATTGCTGACCCGCGTGCTGAAGCTCATCACGTTCAACGAGACTTCTTCGTTGGCAAGCGCACAGGTCACGAAAGCCGGCGCATCGCTCTCGTTGACCACGGCAAGCGGACGCTTGCGGATCAACCCTTCAAAAGCGGGCAGCGCCGCCTGGCAGTTGCCGACAGGGCCAGTCCCGGTCGTCGTGAGCAGATCCAGTGCCTGCGCCTGCTGGGTTGCGCCCAGAAGCAGGGCACCGGCTGCCACGAGGCAGGTCAATCTGTACATATGGGTATCTCCTCAGATATGGACGCGGTGCCGCACCGGCCCCGCCATCCAACCTTAGAGGAGCACCCAGCCCCTCGAGCGTGACGCCAGACACGCTTTCGTCGGTATGACGGCGCCGCAGCGTCAAAACCGGGGCTTTACGCGTGCAACCACGAGTTGCAGCAGGCTTCAACGGCTGGATTTCCAGCGCCCGGTGTACTCGGCCCGCGTATCGCACGCCATGCTTTCCATCATTCCGGGCGAGTTCTTCATCAGTGCACCCAGCGGACCCGACTCCTCGACCTGCGAGCTGTAGGCGATCCAGCCGTGTACATGTTCGCTGTCGACCAGCCGCGCCCGCGCATCGATTCCGATCTTCAGTATCCCGCCTACCTGCGTGGCCAGGTCATCGAACATAACTCCGCGCCAGTTGCCGGCATCGATCCGGGTCCAGCGGAGATACTCTTCCGGCACGGTCATGTACCTGTCCGGGTGGAAGCTTCCATTCCAGGTGATCGGCACGTCGCCCGTGGTCGGCGTGCCCATGGCCATGGGAATCCCGCTGCGGGCCAGCAGCGGACACCTGGCCAGGTCCATTGGCGTCGAGACGAACTCCCAGATCCCGTCACGCGGACCATGGTCGGCTCCGGGGAACAGCTCGATCGGGCAGTCACCGGAGCCGCCAAAGTTGCGATGGATCTCCTTCGTGGATTTCGCGACCCAGGTCATTTCGCCAAAGGCCATCACGAACGTCATGTCGGCGGCGCCGGCTGGCGCGGCTTCGCCGGTCAGCACCTCGACGTCCTCCACGGTCAGGCTGGACAGCATGCAGCGGCAGCCGCCAACGTCGCAGTCCGCGGCCACGATCTTCTTTTCCGCCTGCGCGGACGGCGTCGCAAGCAGCGCCCCGAGGCCGAGCAACGCGGTCAGCGTGAAACGGGGATGGATCATGGCTGCGCCCCTTCCACGGCGATGTCCGAGACCCAGCGCGCGGTGTAGCCCGAGTGCAGGGACATGCACTTCGTCGCCTCCCTCGCCAATCCCGAGGTCTCGACGTCGCCCCAGCCGCGGATGGTTTCCCGGTCGACCAGCTGCGCCCGCATGGTGGTGGCTATCGGCCCACCGGTCGGTCCCAGGGTGCCGCTCCAGTTGGCGTCGTCGATGCGGGACCACTGGATGAAGTGCGTACTCGTGGGCATGTACCTGTTAGGATCGAAGCGCCCGTCCCACGTGATGGCCATCCGCTGCGTGACCGGCGGATCGACGCCGAACATGGCGGCCATCGGACACTGGGACAGGTCCACCACGTCGGTCGTGATCTCCCAGACGCCATCCCGCGGACTGCTGGCCGGGCCTGGACCGGGAAACGGATCGATCGGGCAATCACCCGACCCGCCAAAGTTCCGGTGGATCTCGCCAGGGGTTTTCGCCACCCAGGTCATTTCGCCGAACGCCATCACCAGCGTCATGCCTTCGGCGCCCGCGGGTGCCTGTTCGCCGGTCAGCACCTCGACATCCTGGACCGTGAGGCTGGACAGCATGCATTGGCAGCCGCCGACGTCGCAGTCGGCGCCAATGACCTTTTTCGCCGCATGTGCCGGCGATGGCAGCATGGCGCCGATGCCGGCAAGCAGCATCGCCAGTGCAAATCGAAGAGCGATCACGGCTGCTCCTCGCCAGGGGGGGACATGACCCGCCGCCGGAGTTCATCGCGGCTGATCTTTCCGTTGTCCACGGGGATTCCTCCAAGCGCGTCCACCAGCTCCGCTTCAGCGGGGGTCAGCGCGCTGGCGGCCTGGTCCGGCACATCGACTGCAGGCGCATCGCCCTGGGAGACCCCGCAGCCTCCAAGAAGCAGCGCCAGCACTGCTGGCAGCAGCCCTCCCGCAGACCTGCCGCGGCGATCGATATCCATTGGCCTCCTCCCGTTGTCGAAGCCTCCCTACAGACGACGCCCGGCCCGGCTTCCGGACATTCACCAAGGCGCGCCCGGGCTTCTGCGTTCCGCAACCGCAAGGGTCCGGGCCGCCCGGGTCGGCTACCCTGTCCGGCTCCTGCCGCCCGCCGCCCGTCCGTGCCGATGACCGCCCCCCCGCACCGCTGCAACCGCCCCGACGCCCGCATCCGGAGGTCGATCGCCAGGCCACCGGCGCGGCGATGGATGTGCGCCGCCCTGCTCGCACTGGCGACGCTGCTGGTGCCCGGGACGGTCCTGGCCGCGATCGGCATGGACGATCTGCTGCCGGTGGACGAGGCCTTCGTGCTGCGGGTCGATGCCTCCGCGGCAGGTGGCATCGGGCTTGAGTGGACGATCGCCGAGGGCTACTACCTCTATCGCCACCGCATGGGCGCCGAACCCGTGGACGATGGGTTCCGCGCCGACCCGGCCGGGCTGCAGTTGCCTGCCGGCACGCCGTATACCGATGAATTCTTCGGCGACGTCGAAACCTACCGCGGCCGCGTGGCGGGCGTACTCCCGGGCACCGCGACGGCCGCACGCACCGGACTGAAGATCCGCTACCAGGGTTGCGCCGACGTCGGCATCTGCTATCCGCCACAGACGCGCACCGTGGCGGTGGCGCTGCCGGCTGCCGCAGCCGCGACCCCGAAGCAGGCCGATTCCGGCTTCGCCGCGCTGGGCCAGGCACTGGGCACGGGCGGCACGGGCGGCTCCGCACCGACAGTCAGCGGCGGCGCTGCCGGCGCGCTGCCGCTTCCGGAAGCGCAGGCCTTCGCATTCGAAGCCATTGCCGATGATGGCGATACCCTGCTGATGCGCTTCACACCGGCGCCGGGCTACTACCTCTACCGCGACCGCAGCAGCTTCACGCTGGAGGCCGACGGCATCCAGGCGGGCACGCCGCGCTGGCCGCGGGGGGTCGCACACCACGACGAGTATTTCGGCGAGGTGGTGGTCTATTTCGACCAGGTCAACGTGCCCCTGCCGCTGCGGCGCAGCCACGGCGAGGCGCGCGAAGCCACGCTCACGGCGACCTTCCAGGGCTGCCAGGACGGAGGCATCTGCTATCCGCCGATGACCCGCAGCGTGCGCGTGTCGCTGCCGGCGGGCACGGCGGCAACCGCAGCCGAGGCGGCAGCCACCGCGGGGGCAGCGGCGGATGCCGGCGACCCGGCCACCACCGACGCCGCTAGCGGCCCTGCGGGAACGGGGGGCGCAGGTGTCGCAAACGCGCAGGCCCCGCTCGCCGCCGGCATTGCTGATGCGCCGGACTCCGCAGCCACGGACGCTGCGGCGCCCATCAACGGCACGCCTGGCGCCACGGCCGACGCGGCCGCCGACAATGCCGCGCGCAGCAGGCCCCCGGCCATGCCGGACGGCGGTGGCCTTGGCCTGGCCCTGCTGCTGGCGCTGGCCGGCGGCATCCTGCTCAACCTCATGCCCTGCGTGCTGCCGATCCTTTCGCTCAAGGTCCTCGGCCTGGCGCAGGGTGGTGCCAGCCGCGCCCACGCCCGCCGCCAGGCGCTCTGGTACACCGCCGGCGTCCTGGTCGCGTTCGCCGTGGTCGGCCTGGCCGTACTCGCGCTGCGCGCCGCCGGCCAGGCCATGGGCTGGGGCTTCCAGCTGCAGCAGCCGGGCTTCGTGGCCGCGCTGGTGCTGCTGATGGCGGCGGTCGGCCTGAGCCTGTCGGGCGTGTTCAGCGTCGGCGGCAGCGCCAATCTCGGCCAGGGCCTGGCTGCGCGCAGCGGCCCGGTCGGCGATTTCTTCACCGGCGTGCTGGCCTGCGTGGTCGCCAGCCCCTGCATCGCGCCGTTCATGGGCGGCGCGCTGGCCTATGCCTTCTCCGCCTCGCCGGCCGCCGCGCTGCTGGTGTTCCTGGCCCTGGGCCTGGGCCTGGCGCTGCCGTTCCTGCTGGTCGGCCTGGTGCCGGCGCTGGCCGACCGCCTGCCAAGGCCGGGCGCGTGGATGGACACGCTCAAGCAGGTGCTGGCCTTCCCGATGTACCTCAGCGCGATCTGGCTGGCCTGGGTGCTGGGCCGCCAGCGCGGCGTCGACGCCATGGCCGTGGTGGCCGCCGGGGTGGCGGTGATGGCACTGGCGCTGTGGTGGCTGGAGCGCGCACGCATGCGCGGCGGCTGGCTGCGGCGGCTGCCGGCGATCGCGCTGCTGGTGCTGGCGCTGTCGTCCGCATGGCTGGTTGGCCGCATGCCGCCGCCGGTCGCGGCGGTGGCCGGGGCCGAAGGCGGCAGCGTCGCCTACTCCGCCGAGCGCCTGCGCGCCCTGCGCGACGCAGGCACCCCGGTCTTCGTGAACATGACCGCCGACTGGTGCGTGACCTGCAAGGCCAACGAGCGCAGCACGCTGTCCGGCGATGCCTTCAAGGACGCCCTGGCCCGCACCGGCGCCGCCTATATGGTCGGCGACTGGACCAACGTCGATCCGGAGATCAGCGCGTTCCTCGAGCAACACCGCGCCGTCGGCGTGCCGCTGTACGTGGTCTATCCGGGCGACGGCGGCGAAGGCCACGTACTGCCGGCCGTGCTCGACCCCGACACCGCGGTCGCGGCGCTTGAACGGGCGGCACGCTGATGCGCACGCGCAGCATCCTGCTGGTAGCGCTGGCCGCGGGCGTCCTTGGCGTGGTGGCCGGGCTGGCGGTGAACGGCCCCGGTCCGCTGCTGCGCACCGAGCTCGGGCAGCGCGCGGTACAACATGCGATGGATGCCGTGGCCCCGGCGCCGCCCGGGGACCTCGCGATCGCGAAGCGCGGCGACCCGGTGCCGACCATCACCCTGCCCGACCTGTCCGGCCGTCCGCGCACCCTGCCCGAAGAGTTCGCGGGCCGCCCGCTGCTGGTCAATTTCTGGGCCAGCTGGTGCGGCCCCTGCATCGAGGAAATGCCCGAACTCGACCGCTTCACCGCCGAACAGGGTGACGACGGAGTGCAGGTGATCGGCATCGCGCTCGACGACCAGGCGGCCGTGGAGGAATTCCTGGAGCGCATCCCGGTGCGCTATCCGATCCTGATCGACGCCGCCGGTCCGCGCGATTCCGGTGTCCAGCTCGGCAACCAGCGCGGGGTCCTGCCGTATACGGTGCTGGTCTCGGCCGACGGCCAGCTGCTCAAGCAGCGCATCGGTCCCTTCGTGCATGGCGAGCTGGACGACTGGGCGCGCAACCGCGACTGAATCAAACAAGCGTTTAAAACTGCGCTAATTCGCAAAACTTCGGCGATCTGGACACGATCCGCCGCTTGCCGCAGACTGACCGCCGTTTTTCGTGAAGGCGGATCCGCACCGGAGATGGACAGGCTTCTGGTCCTCCACGGCCCCAACCTCAACCTGCTCGGCAGCCGCGAGCCGGAGATCTATGGCCGCGACACCCTGGCCGCGATCGACGCCGGGCTGCGCGCGCGCGCGGAGTCCGCGGGGCTGGCGTTCGAAAGCCTGCAGTCCAACGCCGAGCACGTGCTGGTGGACCGGGTCCAGGCCGCCGCCGGCGACGGGACCTGCTTCATCCTGCTCAACCCGGCCGCATTCACCCACACCTCGGTGGCGCTGCGCGACGCGCTGGCCGCGGTCGCGATCCCCTTCATCGAAGTGCACCTGTCCAACCCGCACGCCCGCGAACCCTTCCGCCGCCAGAGCTTCTTCAGCGACCTGGCGGTGGGCGTGGTCGCAGGCTTCGGCGCCGCCAGCTACGCGCTTGCGCTGGATGCCGCCCTGCCCCGCCTGGCGCGGGCGGGCTGAGGCCGGATTCCGGATTCACCGTCCACGACCCACGATTCCCCGATTGCCACTGCCGGCACCTGCCGGCACCACCAGAGAGGCCCGCATGGACCTGAGAAAAATCAAGAAGCTGATCGACCTGCTCGAGGACTCCAACCTCGCCGAGATCGAGATCAAGGAGGGCGAGGAGTCCGTGCGCCTGGCGCGCACGCCGCGCGGCTATGCGCCGCAGGCGCCGGCCCAGTTCATCCAGGCCGGCGCGCAGCCCGAGCCGGTGATGCCGATGCAGTCGCCCGTCCAGGCCGCCACCGGCGGCCGGCCGGCCGAGCCCACCGGTCCAGCTCTTCCCGACGGCCACGTCGTGCGCTCGCCGATGGTCGGCACGTTCTACGCATCGCCCGCGCCGGACAAGCCGGCCTTCGTCACCGTCGGCCAGGTGGTCGGCGCCGGCGACACGCTGGGCATCATCGAAGCCATGAAGATGTTCAACCCGATCGAGGCCGACGTCGCCGGCACGGTGCTGGCGATCGTCGGCGAGAGCGGACAGCCGGTCGAGTTCGACCAGCCGCTGTTCGTGATCGGCTGAGGCCCGACGACATGCCCCTCGACAAGGTCGTCATCGCCAACCGCGGCGAGATCGCGCTGCGCATCCTGCGCGCCTGCCACGCGCTGGGCATCCGCACGGTCGCGGTGCATTCCACCGTCGACCGCAACCTCAAGCACGTCGGCATGGCCGACGAGTCGGTGTGCATCGGCCCGGCGCCCTCGCCGCAGAGCTACCTGGACATGGCCAGCATCATCGCCGCCGCCGAGGTCACCGACGCCCAGGCGATCCACCCCGGCTACGGCTTCCTGGCCGAGAACGCCGACTTCGCCGAGCGCGTGGAGCAGTCGGGCTTCATCTTCATCGGCCCCAAGGCCGACACCATCCGGCTGATGGGCGACAAGGTGGAGGCGATCAAGGCCATGAAGGCCGCCGGCGTGCCCTGCGTGCCCGGCTCGGACGGCCCGCTGGGCGACGACGCCGCGGAGAACATCCGCCTGGCGCGCGGGATCGGCTATCCGGTGATCGTGAAGGCCGCCGGCGGCGGCGGCGGCCGCGGCATGCGCGTGGTCCACACCGAGGCCGCGCTGCCCGGCGCCGTGGCGACCACCAAGCAGGAGGCCAAGGCGGCCTTCGGCAACGACATGGTCTACATGGAGAAGTTCCTCGAGAACCCGCGCCACATCGAGATCCAGGTGCTGGCCGACGGCCAGGGCAACGCCATCCACCTGGGCGAGCGCGATTGTTCGATGCAGCGCCGCCACCAGAAGGTGGTCGAGGAAGCGCCGGCGCCCGGCATCACCGACGCGATGCGCGCGGAGATCGGCCAGGTCTGCGTGGATGCATGCATCCGCATCGGCTACCGCGGCGCCGGCACCTTCGAATTCCTGTTCGAGGACGGCCGTTTCTACTTCATCGAGATGAACACCCGCATCCAGGTCGAGCACCCGGTCACCGAGATGGTCACCGGCATCGACCTGATCCGCGAGCAGCTGATGATCGCCGCCGGGCGGCCGCTGTCGATCCGCCAGAAAGACGTGGTGATCCGCGGCCACGCGATCGAGTGCCGGATCAACGCCGAGGACCCGGACAGCTTCATGCCCTCGCCCGGGCTGATCCAGCACTTCCACGCGCCGGGCGGGCCGGGCGTGCGCGTGGACAGCCACGTTTACGAGGGCTACCGGGTGCCGGCCAACTACGACTCGATGATCGGCAAGCTGATCGTGCACGGCGCCGACCGCGACCAGGCGATCTGCCGCATGCGCGTGGCGCTCAGCGAGATGGTGGTGGACGGCATCCGCACCAATATCCCGCTGCAGCAGCGGATCCTGGCGGACAGTGGTTTCGAGGAAGGCGGGCGCAATATCCACTACCTGGAAAAGCGCTTGACCGAGCGCAAGGACACCTCGCTCTCGATCCTCTGACAGGCGCCGCCCCACGGGGCGGCGCACATTGCCGTTGGCGGCACCATGCGGCAGCGCAACATGGTGAGCCCGGCCACCTCGCATATGCTCGGTCGTTCACCGGGCACGGGGGCCGGTACCAACGACAAGGGAGAGAGGATCGATGCGCGTTCGCAAGAGCAGGGTCGCCACCGCCGTGCTGGGCGGCCTTCTGGCCACGGCCACCGCCGGGATCGTATTTGCACAGCCACCTACCGCTGCGCCCGCGCCCAAGGGCGCAACCACTGATGACAAAACCTCGGCCGAGAGGCCCTGGAGCATCGGCGGTGGCGACATCGGCATCCGCTGGAACCATGACCTTGCCGGCGACCTCGGCATGCGCATCGTGCCCGCCTCCGTCCACGGCCAGCCCACCTCCGACGGCTCCGAGCGCTTCGCGCTGCAGGACGCCCGGCAGATGCGCTTCATCGTCGACAACGGCTACGCCCGTGAAATGGCCGGCGGTGCCCTGCAGGCCCGCGGCGGTTACGTGGTGCAGCTGAAGGGCGGCAACATCGACCTTGACGGCTTCCGCCTGGTGCCGCGCGCCGTCAAGCGCGGCGCCGAACCCGAGTTCGACCTGGTCGACGCCAAGGGCGTGGCCTGGTTCCACGTCGACCATGTGATGCACGAGCTGCTGGACGATCCGGCATCGTTCACCATCGGCTCGTCCGACATCCGCATCAGCGAACGCCTGGCCAAGCGCATCGGCGCCCCGTATGCCGCCGGCATGGCGATCGCCGAACTGCAGCTCGACGTTCCGGTACAGATGCGTGGCAGCGGCGACCTGCGGCCGCAGGCCAACCACATCACCTGGGACGGCGACCCGGCACCCGACGGCAGCACCTACCAGAACGACATCTTCATGCTCAGCACCTTCGCGCAGTACCTGCGCTGCCAGGACTGCACCGGAGCAGAGGGCAGCGGCACCATGGCCATCGCGCCGTCGGCGACGCTGAAGAACAACGTCAACGAGGGCAGCATCAACGCCACCGTGCCCAACGACCCGCTGGGCACCAGCAGCGCGATGTGGACGGCCAGCATCCCGTGGCACCAGAAGTTCACGGGCAATTCGGCGCCGTACAACAACGACCAGCATCCCTACCTGATCTGGAACATGTACCGGACCAATGCCGATGGCAGCTTCGAGCAGATCGGCCGCTCGGGCGTGAAGCACGCGTACCTGACCACCAACGGCAGCTGCCTGGACAGCAACGACCACCACGGCCACGCGCTCGGCCGCGGCTGCACCGACACCTACTCCGTCGGCAATAACGACTACACCCAGGGCATGACCTCGCGCGACGAGATCCTGCCGTCTTCCGGGCTCTGGGGGCGCTGCGGCTCGGTCTTTGATCCGGACTGCAACGGCATCCAGAACACCGCGCCCGGCGACAACTACGTCCACCGCCTGCTGGTCGGCGAGTCACAGGTGTCGCCGTCCGCCAACCCGGGCGCCACCTGGATGTTCGAGTCCTGGTACGTGGCCCGCAAGGACATCAACATCTACAACTCGATGTCCACCAAGGTCACCAACCCGTCGTGGACCGGAAGCATCTGGAACATCGGGACCAGTGCGGAACGCCTGGGCTCGGCCATCGACCGCTGGTTCGACTCCGGCGGCGCGACGATGAATCCGCGCAACCCGCACATGAACCCGACCAAGGAGCGCAAGCTCATCACCGAGCTCGTGTCCGGGGACTCGCACGCCAAGCTGGCGGTCAAGGCCAGGCGCCTGGCGGGCGGCCTCTGGCAGTACCACTACGCGCTGATGAACTTCGACTTCGCGTTCGCGGAAACCGAGGGCAACTCGCCCAACCTGCGCATCCACTCCACGCAGGGTTTCGACGCCTTTGCGCTGGCCACCGCATCGGGTGACGCCGTCACCGCCACCACGGTCCGCGATGGCGACCTCGACGCGGCGAACGACTGGGCCTTCGAGGCCGGCGCCAACAGCATCGAGTGGAGCACCGGCTCCAGCGGCCGTTCGCTGGGCTGGGGTGAGCTGTACTCGTTCACCGTGCTGTCCACCCAGGCCCCGGTGAGCGGGACCGCGACGCTGCGCGCCGACGGCACCGGCCGTGGCACCGCTTACCAGGTCGAGACCCTGGTGCCGGGCCGCTGAGCCCTCTTGCCGGCCCGGGGCATTCCCGGGCCGGCAAACCCGACGCGCTGGCCGGTACCATGGCGTTTCCCTGGTCCGGCCACCGCGTGATGCCCTTCCTTGAACTGACCCTGCACTGCCGCGAATCCGAACAACCCCGCTACGAGCACGCCTTCGACGACGTCGGCGCACTGGCGGTGACCATGCTCGATGCGGACGCCGATACCGGCAACGAACGCGCGATCCTCGAGCCCGGCGTAGGCGAAACCCCGCTCTGGGCGGCGATCTCGCTGAGCGCGCTGTTCCCGCACGACGCCGATGCCCTGCTGTTGCTCGCTGCACTGGAAAGCTTCGACTCCGGCCTGGACTGGAGCCGGGTTTCGTTCCGCAACGTCGAGGACCAGGACTGGGAGCGCGCATGGATGGACCAGTACGTGCCGCTGCGCTTCGGCGAACGCACCTGGATCGTGCCCTGGAACCACGACTTGCCCGACGGCGCCGAGGGCGACGAGGCCGCCATCGTGCGCCTGGACCCCGGCCTGGCCTTCGGCTCCGGCACCCACCCCACCACGGCGCTGTGCCTGCGCTGGCTGGACGGCCTGGCCGCCGACGGCCTGCTGGACGGCGTCCGCGTGCTCGACTTCGGCTGCGGCAGCGGCATCCTGGCGCTGGCCGCGCTCAAGCTCGGCGCCGCCCACGCCACCGGCATCGACAACGACCCACAGGCACTACTCGCCACCGCCGACAACGCCGAGCGCAATGCCGTGGGCGAGCGCATGTCGGTATACGCACCCGAAGGCGCACCCGACGGCACCTGGCCGGTGGTGGTCGCCAACATCCTCGCGTCCGCGCTGGATGCGCTGGCAGGCACGCTTGCCGCGCGCGTCGCGCCCGGTGGCCGGCTGGCGCTGTCGGGGATCCTCGACGGCCAACAGGGGCCACTGCTCGCGCGCTATGGCGAATGGTTCGATGAGCTCTCGGTCGCGATCGAAGGTGACTGGGTTCGCATTGACGGCATCCGGCGCCGCTGACGGCTGCCCGCCGCGCCGCGCGCGTGCTTGAATAGGGCGCATGTTCGTCAACTGTCCCTCCTGCCGCGGCCTGGTCGCCACCGACCCGGCCAGCGACCTGCCTCCGGAGCGCTGCCCGCGCTGCGCGGCACCGTTGCGCGATCTTCCCGGCGGCGCGGTTGCCCCGGTGGGCGATGCCCGCAGCGGCGTGGCGGCGGCGATTTCGGAATCGTTCGACGGGCCGGCGACAACCGCCGGGAATCCGGCGGACGACGGCGCTGCGCAACCCGCGATATCGCTCGCCACGCTGCTGCAGGCGCCGGTGACGGCGCCCATGTCGCATCCGCCCGGCGTGGTTGGTGACGGATCGCTTGAAGCAGCGCCGGAAGGATCTGCTGAAGGCACGACAGGGAACGTGCCGGAAGATGGGGCCGGGGCAGCGGATGAAGCGCTGGACGAGACATCCCTTGCGAGCGCGGCGCCAGCGGAAGCCCACGATCCCGCGCAGACCTGCGGACCAGGCCCGAAGCCCGCACCTGCAGTGACACCTGCAGCTACAGCTGCACCCGCCCCTGACCCGGAACAAACGACCGCTCCTGCGCCCAAGCCGCAGCGCGCCACCGGCCGCGCCGCCCCAAGCTTCGCGCGCACCCGGCGCACCGGCCCCCCGGAGGCACGCTCGGGCCGCACCTGGGCACTGCCCGCCGCCATCGTCGCGCTGGCGCTGCTGCTGTTGCTGCAGTGGCTGCTTGCCGACCGCGCGCGCCTGGCCGCCGACCCGGGCTGGCGGCCCGTGGTCGCGGGCGTCTGCGGGCTGCTGCGGTGCAGCCTGCCGCCGTGGCGCGAGCCTGCGGCGTTCGTATTGCTTGAACGCGATGTGCGCCCGCATCCACAGGCCGCCAATGCGCTGCGCATCGCCGCCAGCTTCCGCAACGACGCCGCCTGGCCACAGCCCTGGCCCGGGATCGTGCTGACGCTGTCGGACATCGACGGCCGTCCGCTCGGCACGCGCGCATTCACCGCCGCGGAGTACCTCGGCGGCGAACCACCAACGGAGCTGCTCGGCAGTGGCCAGGGCGCAATGATCCGCATGGACGTGCTTGAGCCGGGCCCGGGGGCGGTGGGCTTCGCATTTGATTTCCACGATGGCCCCGAGCCGATGGCAGCCGCGCGCGCCGCGCGTTAAACTCGTTTCCGATCGCGCGCTTGCGCGACATGGTCCAGGGGTCCGATTGAACGCCGCCGACAGCAACGAGCCGCAGACCCGCGGCACGCAACGGGCGCCGCTGCGCGAGCACGTGGCGAACGCCGTGCGCCGCTACATCCGCGACCTCGACGGCTGCGATGCGGGAAACCTGTACGACATCGCCCTGCGCGAGCTCGAGATCCCCTTGTTCGTCGAAGTGCTCAACCACTGCGAGGGCAACCAGAGCCGCGCCGCGGCCATGCTTGGCATCCACCGCGCGACCCTGCGCCGCAAGCTGCGCGACTACGGGATCCTCTGACCCGCGCGCACCCGCGCCACCGCGGCCAGGTTGCTGCCGCGCCGTATAATCGCGGTGTCCCCGCAACCCCCACATGCCATGACCTCCGATCGCCTGCCCCTGCGCCGGGCCCTGCTGTCCGTGTCCGACAAGACCGGCCTGGTTGAACTCGCCCGGGCGCTTGCCGCGCGGGGCGTCGAACTGCTGTCCACAGGCGGCACGGCCCGGACCCTTCGCGAGGCCGGCCTCGCGGTGCGCGACGTGGCGGACGCCACCGGCTTCCCGGAAATGATGGACGGCCGGGTCAAGACCCTGCACCCGGTGGTGCACGGCGGCCTGCTCGGGCGCGCCGGCGTCGACGAGGCGGTGATGGCCGAACACGGCATCGGCGCCATCGACCTGCTGGTGCTGAACCTCTATCCCTTCGAATCGGTCACCGCGAAGGCGGACTGCACGCTCGCCGACGCGGTCGAGAACATCGACATCGGCGGCCCGGCGATGCTGCGCTCGGCGGCGAAGAACTTCGCGCGCGTGGCGGTGGCGACCGATCCGGCGCAATACGCCGGCATCGTCGACGAACTGGACGCGCACGACGGCACGCTGTCGGCCGCGACCCGCTTCGCGCTCTCGGTGGCCGCGTTCAACCGCGTGGCGCAGTACGACGCGGCGATCGGCAACTACCTGTCGGCGATCGGCGACGCCACCGCCGACGTGCCGGCGCGCGCCGAGTTCCCGGCGCAGATGGCCACCGCCTTCGTGAAGGTGATGGACCTGCGCTACGGCGAGAACCCGCACCAGTCGGGCGCCTTCTACCGCGACCTGCATCCGGTGCCCGGCACGTTGGCCACGTTCACCCAGCTGCAGGGCAAGGAGCTCAGCTACAACAACCTCGCCGACGCCGATTCGGCCTGGGAATGCGTGCGCCAGTTCGACGCGCCCGCCTGCGTGATCGTGAAGCACGCCAATCCCTGCGGCGTGGCCACCGCGGCCGGCTGCGGCGAGGCCTACGAGCGCGCGTACGCGACCGACCCGACCTCGGCCTTCGGCGGCATCCTCGCCTTCAACACCATGCTCGACGCGGCCACCGCGAAGGCGATCCTGGACCGCCAGTTCGTCGAGGTGCTGATTGCGCCCGACTACGAGCCCGCCGCGCTGGCGTACTGCGCGAAGAAGGCCAACGTCCGCGTGCTGCGCATCCCGCACGGCGAGGGCATGAACAACTACGACAGCAAGCGCATCGGCTCCGGTCTGCTGCTGCAGTCCTCGGACACGCGCGGCATGACGGCCGGCGAGTTGAGGCAGGTGACCAGGCGCGCGCCGACCGCGGCCGAGCTGCGCGACCTGCTGTTCGCATGGCGCGTGGCCAAGTACGTGAAGTCCAACGCCATCGTGTACGCGAAGGACAGCGCCACCATCGGCGTGGGCGCCGGGCAGATGAGCCGCGTGTACTCGGCGCGCATCGCCGGCATCAAGGCCGCCGACGCGGGGCTGGTGGTGCCGGGTTCGGTGATGGCATCGGATGCGTTCTTCCCGTTCCGCGACGGCCTGGACGCCGCTGGCGAGGCGGGCATCCGCGCGGTGATCCAGCCCGGTGGTTCGATGCGCGATGCAGAGGTGATCGCCGCGGCCGACGAGCACGACATCGCGATGGTGTTCACCGGCGTCCGGCACTTCAGGCATTGATTCCATTCGCGCCTGTGGCGCGAATCGCCCCCTGGCTCAGGGGGCTATCTTGAACAGACACCTCAAACAGACACTTCGAGGCGGTTGCACACGATGAAGGTCCTGGTCATTGGTTCCGGTGGTCGCGAGCATGCGCTGGCGTGGAAGCTGGCGCAGTCTCCGCGCGTCGATGAGGTGCTGGTCGCGCCGGGCAACGCGGGCACCGCGACCGAAGCGGGCTGCCGCAACGTCGACGTGAAAGCCACCGACATCGATGCGCTGCTGGCGCTGGCCCGCGACGAGGGCGTGGCCTTCACCGTGGTCGGTCCCGAGGCGCCCCTGGTGGCGGGCATCGTCGATCGTTTCCAGGCCGCGGGCCTGCGCATCTTCGGGCCGTCCGCCGCGGCCGCGAAGCTCGAGGGCAGCAAGGCCTTCGCCAAGGATTTCCTTGCCCGCCACGGCATCCCGACCGCGCACTACGCGGTGTTCACCGAGGTCGAACCCGCGCTGGCGTACCTGCGCGACGCGGGCGCGCCGATCGTGGTCAAGGCCGACGGCCTGGCCGCGGGCAAGGGCGTGATCGTGGCGATGACCCTCGCCGAGGCCGAGGCCGCGGTGCGCGACATGCTCGGCGGCGATGCCTTCGGCGAGGCCGGCGCGCGGGTTGTGATCGAGGAGTTCCTGGACGGCGAGGAAGCCAGCTTCATCGCCATGGTCGACGGCAGCTTTGCGCTGCCGATGGCCACCAGCCAGGACCACAAGCGCGTGGGCGACGGCGACACCGGCCCCAACACCGGCGGCATGGGCGCGTACTCGCCGGCACCGGTGGTCACGCCCGCGGTGTACGCGCGGATCATGCGCGAAGTGATCGAGCCGACGGTCGCTGGCATGGCCGCCGACGGCGTGCCGTTCAGCGGTTTCCTCTATGCGGGCCTGATGATCGATGCCGACGGCGCGCCCAAGGTGATCGAGTTCAACGTGCGCTTCGGCGACCCGGAAACGCAGCCGATCATGATGCGCCTGCGCTCGGACTTCGCGACGCTCGTCGAGGCCGGCATCGATGGCGCGCTGGATGGCGCCGACGCCGACTGGGACCCGCGCCCGGCGCTGGGCGTGGTGATGGCGGCCGAAGGCTATCCGGCCACGCCGCGCACCGGCGACGTGATCAGCGTGCCGGACATGCCCGGCACCGGCGACGTCCGCGTCTTCCACGCCGGCACGCGGCTGGAGAACGGTCATGCGGTCACCGCGGGCGGTCGCGTACTCTGCGTCTGCGCGCTGGGCGACAGCGTTGCCGAAGCGCAGCAGCGCGCGCATACCGCCACGGCAGGCATCACCTGGCCCGGCGAATTCCATCGCAGCGACATCGGCTGGCGCGCCATCGCACGCGAGCACGACCCACAGGCCTGACCCCCGGCCACCACAGGAGCCCCCATGACCATGCCCCGCCTCTCGATCCTCGAACTCGGCCGCGTGCGCGAGGGCGGCGACATCCGCACCGCGCTCGACGAGGCCCGCGAACTCGCCCGCCAGGCCGAAGGCTGGGGCTACGAGCGCTTCTGGATCGCCGAGCACCACAACATGCCGGCGGTCAGCACCGCGGCGACCTCGCTGGTGATCGCCCACGTCGCCGGCGGCAGTTCGAAGATCCGCGTCGGCGCCGGCGGCATCATGCTGCCCAACCACGCGCCCTATGTGATCGCCGAGCAGTTCGGAACGCTGGCCACGCTGTTCCCCGGCCGCATCGACCTTGGACTGGGCCGCGCGCCCGGCACCGACCAGGTCACCGTGCGCGCCCTGCGCCGCGACCCCGCCAGCAGCGACCGGTTCCCGCAGGACGTACAGGAGCTGCAGGCCTGGCTGTCGCCGACGCGGCCCGGCCAGCGCGTCGAGGCCGTGCCCGGATCGGGCACCGAAGTGCCGCTGTGGATCCTCGGCTCCAGCCTGTTCGGCGCCCAGCTCGCGGCCGAGCTCGGCCTTCCCTTCGGCTTCGCCTCGCACTTCGCGCCGCAGATGCTGGACCAGGCGCTGTCGATCTACCGCAGCCGGTTCCAGCCGTCCGCGCAGCTCGACAAGCCGTATGCGCTGGTGGGCGTCAACGTGATCGCGGCGCCGACCGATGACGAGGCGAAGTTCCTCGCCACCTCGCAGCAGATGTCGTTCGCCGGGATCTTCCGCGGCGCGCGCGACCTCACCAAGCCACCGATCGACGACATCGAGCAGTACTGGACGCCACAGGAAAAGGCCCAGGCATCGCACATGCTCGCGCACAGCATCTACGGCGGTCCCGACACCGTGCGCGAAGGGCTCAAGGCGCTGATGGAGCGCACCCAGGCCGATGAGCTGATGGTGGTCTCCGACATCTTCGACTTCGACCACCGCCTGCGTTCGTTCCAGGCGGTCTCTGAAATCGCCTCGACCCTGTAAACCCCCACCAAACTCCTGCAGGAGCAGCTACAACTGTGATCGCATTGCGGCGGAACCCTTCGCAGCTATAGCTGCTCCTACAAAGCCGGTGTTGGCGATGGCCGGTTTCGCGGGCTTGCGCTAGGCTCGCCGCACACCATCCGGGGTCCGCATGGCCTATTCCCAGTTCCAGCTGCTGCGCGAGCGGCGCTTCCTGCCCTACTTCGCCGTGCAGGCGCTGGGTGCCTTCAACGACAACGTCTACCGCCAGGCCATCATCGGCCTGTTGTTCTACCTCGGCGTGGACAGCGAGCAGCGCACCCTCTACACCAACCTGGCGCCGGCGCTGTTCATCGCACCCTACTTCCTGTTCTCGGCCATCGCGGGGCAATTCGCCGAGAAGCTGGAAAAACAGCGCCTGATCGTGATCACCACGGCGATGGAGATCGGGATCATGTCGCTGGCCGGCATCGGCTTCATGCTCGGCAACATGCCGCTGCTGCTGGTGGCGCTGTTCGCCACCGGCATGCAGTCGACGCTGTTCGGGCCGGTGAAGTATTCGATCCTGCCGGCGGTGCTGAAGCCTGAGGAACTCACCGGTGGCAACGGCCTGGTGGAGATGGGCACGTCGCTTTCGATCCTCGCCGGCATGATCTACGGCGGGCTGGTCTTCCAGGTCGCCGGCACCTGGGGCGCGGAGGCGGCCGCGGCCTCGGTGATCGCGTTGGCGGTCATCGGCAATCTGGTGGCACGCCTGATCCCGCGCGTCGATGCCGGCGCGCCGGAACTCAAGGTCAACTGGAACCCGGTGCCGGAGTCGGTCCGCATCTGGAAGCTGAGCCGGCGCACCCCGGCGGTGCGCAACGCGATCCTCGGCGTGTCCTGGTTCTGGTTCGTGGGCACGGTGCTGACCGCGCAGCTGCCCAACTACGCCGAACTGCACCTGGGCGCCGCGGAACGCTCGACCAGCCTCTATATCTTCGGCCTGGCGCTGTTTTCGGTCGGCGTGGGCACCGGCTCGCTGCTGTGCGAAAAGCTCTCCGCACGCACGGTGGAGATCGGCCTGGTGCCGCTGGGCGCGCTGGGCATCAGCGCCTTCATGCTGGATCTCTACTTCGCACGCAGCGGCCTGGCGCCGCAGGTGGGGCTCGATATCGCCGGCTTCCTCGCCGGCAACCACGGCTGGCGCATCGCGATCGACCTCACCGGCATCGGCTTCTCCTGCGGACTGTTCATCGTGCCGCTGTTCGCGTTGATCCAGAGCCGTACGCCGAAGCACGAGATGGCACGCGTGTTCGCCGGACTCAACATCCAGAATTCGGCCTTCATCGTCACTGCGGCGGTCACGGGGCTGGTGCTGCAGCAGGTGCTGGGCTGGAGCATCCCCCAGGTCTTCCTGGCGGTGGCGATCGCCAACCTGCTGGTCACGACGTGGATCTTCACCATCGTGCCCGAATTCGCGATGCGCTTTGTCAGCTGGCTGCTGGTGCGCACGCTGTACCGCCTGGAGCTGCACGGCATCGAGCGCCACGTGCCCGACGAGGGTCCGGCGCTGCTGGTCTGCAACCACGTGAGCTACATGGACGCGCTGATCCTGGCGGCGAGCATCCCGCGGCCGGTGCGCTTCGTCATGTACTACCGGATCTTCCAGATCCCGGTGATGCGATGGATCTTCAAGGCGGCCGGCGCGATCCCGATCGCGAGCCCCAGGGAGGACGCGGCGATGATGCAGCGCGCGTTCGACGGCATCGACGCAGCGCTTGCCGAGGGCGAGCTGGTGCTGATCTTCCCGGAAGGCCGGCTGACGTCGGATGGCGATATCGCTCCGTTCAAATCGGGAGTCGAACGCATCCTTGAACGCCGCCCGGTGCCGGTGGTGCCGATGGCGCTGCGCGGGATGTGGAGCAGCATGTGGAGCCGGCGCAGCGCGTCGGCCGCACGCGGGCGCCTTGGCCTGATGCGGGTGCCGCGTCGCTTCCGCGCGCACGTCGCGGTGATGGCGGACGCGCCGATTCCCGGCAGCGAAGCCGACGCCGCGCTGCTGGAAGCACGCGTGCGCGCGCTGCGCGACGACAAGCCCTGAGCGTACCCCTCCGGACCACATCCCCTCATGTAGGAGCAGCTATAGCTGCTCCTACGGGGAGGTGCGTCAGTTGACCCAGCCGGCGACGACGAACAGGGCCAGCAACGCGAGCCAGGCGAGGAGGACGCGCCAGACCAGGGACATGGCGTCGCGCATCGCCTGGTCCAGCGGGGCCTCGAGCACCGTGGCCATGGGCGCCGCCATCGGCGGCACGCCGGCGGCCCCGGGTTCGACACCGGCTTCGACGCGACCCTCGACGCCGCGTTCGGCGCCGGCCTCCACGGACCCCGCCTCCCGGACCGCATCGTCGAGTTCGCGACGCACGCTCGCGCGACCGGCCGCGGCGAGTACGTCGGCTCCCTGCGCCAGGCCGGTGCCGCCGGCGGCCTTCCAGGCCGACACCACCACGTCGAAGTTGCCCACCAGCGCCAGCGACAGCGCCATCAACTGCGCCACCGGCCAGTCCAGCAGCACCAGCAGCCGGCGTGCGCCCTCCACCGTGCCGGCCGGCAGATAGAGCGCGGGCTCGTCCTCTGCGGCGATGGCGACCAGCCGATACAGCAGCGCGCCCACCGCGCCCAGCACCACGAACCAGAACAGCACGCCGAACCAGCGTCGCAGGGCTGCGATGAAGACGCGACCGACCTCGTCGCCGGCGTCGGCGGCACCCGCCGCAGCCGGGGGACGCAGGCGCGCCAGTGCTTCGCGGCGCTCGGCAGAGTCTTCCGCATCGACCACCGCGGCCACGTCGACATCGAGATCCCGCGGGCCCCAGGCGTAGAACACCACGGCTACGCCGAACAGCAGCGCCGGCAGCCCGAAGGCCACGCCGTGCAGCAGCCATTGCAGGAAACCGACCACCAGCAGCACCGGGACCAGCGCCAGCAGCAGGCCCCAGCGCCCGCGCCAGAACGCATCCTCGCGCAAGCGACCGTCCAGCCAGCGCAGCAGGGCGCGATACCAGCCGTCGTCGCGGACGGCAGCGGCAAACCAGGGCGCCAGGTGCCCGAGCACCAGCGCAACCACTACCGCGAACAGGGTCGGAAACATGGCCTGATTCTAGCGCCAGCCGGCGAAGGCGACCGCCCTCACCCCCGGCTGTCGTGCCAGCGCTCGATCAGCCAGCGCGAGATCGAGATCGTCGGTGACAGCAGCAGCCCGTCGGGGCCGGATTCGCCGCGCAGCGCGGCGCCGACTTCGCCACGGGTGAACCAGCGCGCATCCTCGAGCTCGTCGCTCAGGCACTGCGGCACGTCGGGTGCGGCGTCGGCCTCGAAGCCGAGCATCAGCGACGAGGGGAACGGCCAAGGCTGCGACGCCAGGTAGCGGCAGCCGAGCACGCGCACTCCGGATTCCTCGTGGACCTCGCGAACCACCGTCTGCTCCAGCGACTCGCCCGGCTCGACGAATCCCGCCAGCACCGAATAGCGCCGCGGTGCCCAGCCGGGGCCGCGGCCGAGCAGCAGGCGCTCGCCGTCGCTCACCGCGACGATCATCGCCGGATCGGTGCGCGGATAGTGCTCGAGCCCGCAGCCGCCGCAGCAGCCAAGCCAGCCCGCACGCCGGTACTCGAGCGCCGCGCCGCAGGCCCCGCAGTAGCGGTGCCGCGCGCGCCAGTGCAGCACCGCGCGCGCCTGGGCGAAGGCGGTGGCCTCGAAATCCGGCCACTGCGCGGCCGCGTTGCGCAGGTCGACGCCGGGCGGCGGCGGCGTGGCAGCGGCGCCGCGCGTGTCCGCGGCGTCTTCCGCGCGCACCGCGAACCAGCCCTCGTCGCCGCGCAGGCCCAGGAACAGGGCCGCGCCGGGTCCATCGGCAAGATCGGCCGCCGGCGGCGCGAACACCGAGCCATCGGCCGTCGCCCACGCGCGGCCCTCGGCATCGAGCACCAGCGCACGCCCGGTGGCCCACAGCCGGGCCAGGGCCTCGTTGTCGTCACGGATATTCTCGGCGCGATCCAGCGGCGCCTCGACGAAGGCGAACGGCGCCGCGCGCCGCGGGCTCATGCGGTGAAGCTGCTGCCGCAGCCGCAGGTCGACTTCGCGTTCGGGTTGCGGATGGTGAACTGCGCGCCATGCAGGCTTTCGACATAGTCGACCGCCGCGCCCATCAGGTACTGCAGGCTCAGCGGGTCGACCAGCAGCGTCACGCCATCGGTCGCCACGGCGAGGTCGTCATCGCCCTGCTCTTCGTCGAACTCGAAGCCGTACTGGAAACCCGAGCAGCCGCCGCCCTGGATATAGACGCGCAGTTTGAGGGCGTCGTTGCCCTCTTCGGCGATCAGTTCGCGGACCTTGGCCGCAGCCGACGGGGTGAACTCCAGCGGGCGGTCGAGCGACTGGTAGCCGGGGGCGGAAAGATCGATGGTGGTGCTCATGCCATCAAGCATGGGGGGTGGGACCGTGGGCTTCAAGCGTCCGGCGCGGAACGTGGCGTCGCCGCGGTGGCGTCGGCCCAGGTGAAGGACTCCTCCACCGCCTGGCCACGCGGCGGCGCCAGGCGCACGATCACGCGCAGCGGCTTGAAGCCTTCGGGCAGCATCAGGTCGCCGTCGACCTGCTGGAAGTACTTGAAGGAATACTCCACGCCCGGCGCATCGTCGAGCTGGCGCAGCGCGGTCCAGTCCAGGCGCTCCAGGCTGTCGTTGCGCGAGCCTTCCACTTCAATGGTTAGGTTCCCGCTGCTCACCGCTGCCCGGTTCAGGGTCTGGGTCAGGGTGGCGGTGAAGTGCCAGGCACCTTCGCCCTGCGACTGCAGGCGCAGGCCGTGCACGGTCAGCCCGCGGCGCTGGCTGGTGCTGCCGACCAGGCGCTCGTAGAAGGCGACGTCGGCGCGCAGGGCCGAGATTTCCTCGTCGCGTTCGGCCAGCGCGAGCTGAAGGTCGCCGTTGGCCTCGCGGCTGACCTGGTCGGAGCGCGCGAGCGTCGCGACCTCCTGGCGCAGGCCGTCGATTTCGCCGCGAAGCGCGGCATCGTCGCTGCGACTCCCGCCGTTGGACACCGTCCAGGCACCCCAGACCCCGAACAGCAGGCAGGCCGCGAGCACGACCATCAGGACGATGTGCGCGCGCGGATGCGGGTGTTCGGGCGGTGGCGTGTCCGGCATCCACGCATGGTAACGCCCGCGCCTGAGCGCCGGGCGAACGGGGCGGTGCCTATACTTCGCGCCATCGCAGTCGATCGCAGCCCCACGGAGCACGGCCATGTCCGAAGCCCAACTGTTCGCCGCCGGCGTCCTGCTTGCCTGGCTGGCCGGCATCCGCGTCTACCTCACCGTGTTCGGCGTCGGCTTGGCCGGCGCGCTGGGCTGGCTGGAGTTGCCATCCGCGCTCGAAGTCACCGCATCGCCATGGGTGCTGGGCATCTCCGGAGTCCTGGCGCTGGTGGAATTCTTCGCCGACAAGATCCCGGGCGTCGACTCCGGCTGGGACCTGCTGCAGACGCTTGCGCGGGTGCCGGCGGGCGCCTTCCTGGCCGCGGCCGCGCTCTCGCCCGATGGCGACCTGTCGGCCGGCATGCTCGCCACCGGGGCCGGCGTGGCCCTCGGCAGCCATGTGCTCAAGGCCGGCAGCCGGGTGCTGATCAATGCATCCCCGGAGCCGCTCAGCAACTGGGGGGCCTCGGCCACCGAAGACGTCGCCACCATCGGCCTGCTGGCCCTGGCCCTGGCCAACCCGCTGCTGGCGCTGGGGATCGCGCTGGTACTGAGCCTGCTGCTTGCCCTGGGCCTGTGGTGGGTCTGGCGGCGACTGTTCCGGCGCCGCGCCGTGGCCGGCACGGGCTGAGCGCGACCGGCATCGCAGGACCGCGGCGCCGGTTCGTTGTAGGCTTGGCGATTCGGGGGGAGCGCAAGGTGCGCTGCGCCTCCGTCCCTGCCTACGGAGGTCTCCCGCAGTGAGTGCAGCACCCGGCACACGGACCGCAGCGGACACGGGCCAGGCAGCGCCCCTGCCCGGTGGTGCCGTTCGCGCCGAGTTCCCGCCGTCCGGCTACTGGCGCCGCTGGTGCGAAGACGCCGCGCCGCCGGTGGCCGTGCAGGCCGATGCGCCTCCGGCCGAACCCCCGCCACCCGCGGTCACGCCCCCGGTCGCCGCCGACGGCAGCACCGATGCGCCCTACCGCGTGCTGGTTGTCGAGGACGACCTCAGCCAGGCGCTGTTCGCCGAAAGCGTGCTCAGCGGCGCCGGCATGCAGGCGGCGGTGGTGTCGGTGGCCACCGAAGTGATGGACTCGCTTGCGACCTTCCGCCCCGACCTGGTGCTGATGGACCTGCACATGCCGGGCATGGACGGCGTGGAACTGACCAACCTGATCCGCCAGGACCCCGCCTACGGCCACGTGCCGATCGTCTTCCTGACCGGCGACCCGGACCCGGAGCGCCAGTTCGAGGTGCTCGAGGTCGGCGCCGACGACTTCCTCACCAAGCCGGTGCGGCCGCGGCACCTGATCGCCGCGGTGCAGAGCCGCGTGCGCCGGGCGCGCATGCTGCAGCGCGAGCGCAGCGGCGGTGGCCGCCACCCGGTCACCGGCCTGTTCACCCGCTCGCACATGCTGCAGCGCCTGAACTCGATGATCCCCGGCGACGGCAAGGGCGCGCTGTTCATGGTCGAGATCGCGGGCATCGGCGTACTCCGCGATCGCTATGGTTATTCGGGGCTGGAGCAGCTGCTCACCGATGCCGCCGCCCGCATCGGCGAAGCCGCGGCCGGCCACGCCGTGTCGCGCCTGAGCGACAGCATCTACCTGATCCACGCCGCCGAACTTGAAGCCGGGCAGCTGCCGGAAAGCGCCCGCGCGCTCCGCGACGCGCTCGGCCGCGAAGGCTTCAGTGCGAACGACGAGGCGGTGCGCCTGCGCGCCTTCGTCGGCTACACCACCCTGGCCCATGCCTATGGCGATGCCAGCAGCGCGCTGGCCGCCGCCGAGCGCGCTCTGCGCGAGGCACGCGCCCAGCCCACCGCCGTTGCCGGCTACCAGCCGCCGCGCCAGCGCGACCACGACCAGGCCATGGCCGAATCCGTGCGCCAGGCGCTGGCGGACAACCGCTTCGAACTCGCGTTCCAGCCGGTGGTGGCCGTCGCTGGCGGTGACGAAGCACAGTTCCAGACCCTGCTGCGGATGCGCGGCACCGACGGCAAGCTGCTGGCCGCGGCCGACTTCCTGCCCGCCGCCGATGCCGCCGACCTGATGCACGACATCGATGCGCGCGTGCTGGAACTGGCGGTGACCGTGCTCCACCAGCGCACGGCCGACGGCCGGCCGGTACGCCTGTTTGTTTCGCAATCCGCACGCAGCCTGGCCCGCGACGGCCACGCCGACCACGTGCTGGGCATGCTTGCCGCCTACGGCGTCGAGGGCACGCGGATCGTGATCGACGTGCGCCAGGACGAAGCCCTGATCCACGCCTTGGCGCTGCGCGAGTTCTGCGACGCCATGGTGCCCGCCGGAGTGCAGCTGTGCCTTGGCCAGTACCAGTCCGGCCGCGAGGCCGACGCCCTGCTCGGGCAGCTGCCGCTGGGCTACGTGCGGCTGGCCTCGCGCTATTCGCAGAAGCTCGACGACCCGGCCGTGCGCGATGAAATGCGCCAGGCCATCGAGCGCGCGCACCGCCTGGGCCTGTGCGTCATCGGCCAGCAGGTGGAGGATCCGCAGGCCGCGGCCACGCTCTGGATGAGCGGCGTCGACTTCATCCAGGGCAACCTGGTGCAGCAGGCCGCGGGAGAAATGGACTTCGACTTCCACCACTCGGTGCTCTGACATGCTGACACGCGGACGACCCTCGGCAATCATGCTCCGCTGGCTCGCGCTGGGCGCGGCCGCAGGCGCCACCCTGTCCCTGGTGCTGGACGCCCTCGGGCTGGAAGGGCCCTGGGAGCATGCCGCGCTGGTGCTGGTGCTGCTGGTGCTGTTCGCGGTCATCGCCATCCACGTCAGCGTGCGCCGCCGCGACCAGGAAATGGACGAGGCCGACGAGCGCGCGCGCCGCGACGAGGCGGTGATGGAACAGCTGCAGGCGCAGATCGAGCAGCACACCCAGCTCGAAGCGCAGATGCGCCAGGCCAAGCAGGCGGCGGAATCGGCGGTGATGGCCAAGGGCGAGTTCCTGGCCACGATGAGCCACGAGATCCGCACCCCGCTCAACGGCATCGTGCCGATGCTGGACCTGCTGATGCACGCCCGCCTGGCACCCGACCACGCCGAACTGGTGCGCACCGCGTACACGTCGTCGCAGCAGATGCTGCGCATCGTCGACGACATCCTCGACTACTCCAAGCTCGAGGCCGACAAGCTCGAACTCGAGAGCACCGGCTTCAACCTGCGCGAACTGCTTGATGGCGTGATGCAGCTGTTGGACCGCCCGGCCCAGGGCAAGGGCCTGCGCATGAGCCTCAACATCGACCCGGCCGTGCGCCTGGCCGTGCGCGGCGACCCGGTGCGCCTGCGCCAGGTGCTGGGCAACCTGGTGTCGAACGCGGTGAAGTTCACCGAGCGCGGCTCGGTGACGGTGACGGTGCGTCGCAACGGCGAGACCGCCGCCCAGCACCAGCTGCGTTTCGAAGTGCGCGACACCGGCATCGGCATCCCGGCAAGCTCGCAGACGCGCCTGTTCCAGGCCTTCAGCCAGGCCGATGCCTCGACCACCCGCCTGTACGGCGGCACCGGCCTGGGCCTGGCGATCTCCAAGCGCATCGTCGAACTGATGGGCGGCCGCATCGGCGTGGAGTCCGAAGCCGGCCACGGCGCCACCTTCTGGTTCGAGATCCCGCTGCTCAAGGCCGCCGGCGACATGCCCAACAACCTTGACGACAACACCGCCCGCGGCCGCCTGCTGCTGCTCAGCGCCGACCCGCGCCTGCGCCTGCGGCTGTCGATGCTGCTGCCCAATTGGGGCCTGCGCGTGAGCGCGGTCGAAACCACCCAGGAAGCCCTCGACCGCCTGCGCGCGGCCTCCAACCAGGGCGCGCCCTGGGCCTATTCCCTCGTGCTGGCGGACCTTGCCGGCATGCGCAGCACCGCGGTGGCCCTGCACCGCAACCTCGGCCGCCAGGCCGTCTACGGCGACCTCAAGCTGGTCTGCCTGTACGGGGATGATCCGGTCCCCGAAGAACTGCAACGCAGCGTCACCCTCCTCAGCCGGCAGTCCCCCGACGCCGATCTCCGTGCCGCCCTGCTGGGCGGGAACGCCGCACAGGCACCGGACAACGTCAGGGAACCCGTCTCCATGGCCAACGCCATCGCATCCTCACTGCCCTCGGCCCCGATTCGCGCCGCGCGCGTGCTTCTGGTCGAAGACAACCCCGTGAACCTGATGGTGGGCCAGCGCCTGCTGTCGGTGCTCGGCATCACCTGCGACACCGCCAGCAACGGCGAAGCCGCGCTGTTGCGCATGGAAGCCTCGCGCTACGACGTCGTGCTGATGGACTGCCAGATGCCGGTGATGGACGGATACACCGCCACCCGCCGCTGGCGCGAGATGGAGCAGGACGCCGGCGACGGCCGCCACGTGCCGATCATCGCCATGACCGCCAATGCCATGGCCGGCGATCGCCAGAAATGCCTGGATGCCGGCATGGACGACTACCTCGCCAAGCCGGTGACCCGCAGCGAGCTGGAGCGCACGCTGGCGCGCTGGTGGAACGCCGAAGCGGCCGCGGCCGCCGCCCAGCGCGAAGCCTATGAAGTGGATCCGGAAACCGGCGACATGATCGGCTACGCCAACCACGCTGTCGGCACCGGGAGCGAGGGCGCCGAAGTAGAGGTCGAGTTCGTGGACGGGATTCCGCCCGTAGCCGGGCCGGATGACGAGGCAGATGATTTGTCGATTCCGACGACGGCGCTCGACGCTGGCACGGAATGGGCGAGACGGCCGACGCCTGCTTCCCCGGCTGCGCAGGCACCTGTGGCTGTGCAAGGCCCCGCGGATGCCGCGCCAGCACCGGCTTTCGCGGCACCGCCATCCACGCTTCCGCCCGTGCTCGACCACGAGATCCTTGAAGAGCTGCGCGCCATGCTCGGCGACGACCTTGACCACCTGATCGATGTCTTCCTGGCGGACACGCCGCGCCTGGTGGGTACCATGGAACAGGCCGCCACCGCCCCCGATTACGACGCCCTGCGCGACGCCGCGCATTCACTGAAGTCGTCCAGCGCCAACCTGGGCGCGATGTCACTGTCGGCCGCGGCCAAGCGCGTCGAACTGGGCGCGCGAGAGCGCCTGCTCGAGCGCCCCGCGGTGGCGGTGGCGCTGGTAGCCAACGAGTTCAACCGCGCCCGCGCGGCGCTGAAGGCCGCGAGCGCAGCCCAGGCCTAGCTCTGCAGGAGCGGCGGGGCTGTGTAGGAGCGGCCTGTGGCCCGATCGCAACTGTAGGAGCAGCTATAGCTGCGATCAGCCGCCCATCTTCCCTGTGGGAGCAGCTATAGCTGCGATCAGCTGCCCATCTTCGACTGCAGGTAATTCTGCTCGCCCACGCGGTTGATCAGGTCGAGCTGGGTCTCGATCCAGTCGACGTGCTCTTCCTCGGAATCAAGGATGTCCTTGAACAGCCGGCCGCTGGTGTAGTCCTTGATGCTGTCGCAGTACTCGATCGCCTCGCGCAGCAGCGGCAGGCCGTCGAGTTCAAGCGCCAGGTCGCACTCCAGGATCTCGCGCGGCGACTCGCCCACGCGCAGCTTGCCCAGCGCCTGGAAGTTCGGCAGCCCTTCGAGGAACAGGATGCGGTCCGCCAGCTGGTCGGCGTGCTTCATCTCGTCGATCGATTCCTCGTACTCGTGCTTGGCGAGGTCTTCGAGGCCCCAGTTCTTCAGCATCTTTGCGTGCAGGAAGTACTGGTTGATCGCGGTGAGTTCGTTGTAGAGCGCCTTGTTGAGGAACTCGATGACCTTGGGGTCGCCCTTCATGGCATGTCTCCGGCTGGCGTGGGGAAGGATCCTGACGACTCTAGCGCCAACGATCCCCACATGCCGGAACGCGAATCGTGATCATCCCCACCTTCATCCAGGTGGGTCCGATGCGAGCGCCTCAGGCCGCGTTGGCCAGCGGCAGGATCTGCAGGCCCCTGCGCGAAGCGGCCTCGTCTTCCAGCAGCGCCACCGCGGTATCCACGCAGCTGCCGCAGCAGGCGCCGGCGCCGGTACGCATGGTGAGCTCGGTCATGCTGCCGCAGCCTGCGGCGGCGGCCTCGCGAATCTGGTGGTCGGTAACCCCGTTGCAGACACAGACGTACACGGCGGACTCACGGTTCATGGGACGAACCGATTGTCGTTCCATATGAGAATGATTGTCAATCCTGAACGAGGCGCGTTCTCGTCATGGGCACCGGACGCCCGCGCCCGCGCTGGGTTTCCAGGCTGATCGTCGGCACCGCCCCGGGCCCCGCCACCTGGCGCGCGAACGGCGCCAGATGTTGCAGCGCCCGCGTATAGACCCCGCGCTTGAAGTTCACCACGTGTTCGAGCGGGTACCAGAAATCGACCCAGCGCCAGTGGTCGAACTCCGGCGTGTCGGTCAGGTCCAGGCGCAGGTCGACGTCGGCTCCGGTGAAGCGCAGCAGGTACCAGACCTGCTTCTGTCCGATGCACACCAGCCGGTCGTTGCGACGGATCGCACGCGGCGGCAACCGGTAGCGCAGCCAGCCGGGCGTTGCGCCCAGCACGTCGACGTGGCGGGCCTCCAGCCCGGTCTCTTCCGCGAGCTCCCGGTACATTGCCTCGAGCGGGGTCTCGTCGGAATTCATCCCGCCCTGCGGGAACTGCCAGCCGTCACGGCGCACCCGGCGCGCCCAGAACACGCGGCCATCCGGATGCATCAGAACGATGCCGACATTGGGTCTATAGCCGTCCGGATCGATCACGATGCGGACTCCTGAGGTCTTTCGACGCCTGCAGCGTCACTGCGTCCGACTCTGCCACGGGGCGCCGGAGGGGACAAGCCGGGCCGGGGGATTTGACGCGGATGCCGGGCGGGTGGACAATTGCGGGCTCGCCGCGCAACGCGTGCGGGCACCATGGCTATGTAGCTCAGCTGGTTAGAGCACAGCACTCATAATGCTGGGGTCGGTGGTTCGAGTCCACCCATAGCCACCAGATTTCACCGCAAAATCAATTGATTGCGCACAAGACCCCGCCTTCCAAGCGGGTTTTTTTGTGCCCAAATCCAGGGTCCGAGAAAAGCGGGGGTCGCCCGTCGAAGGCTCTTGCTGTCCGGACCCACCGCGACCCGAAAACGGCCTGTGCCCGGTTGAATCGCTCCGTGTTTCATAGACACCTCGCAGCCATGATCCACGGCAACAGCGGGAGTGGCCATGAGCAGCAAGCGATACACGGAAGAGTTCAGGATCAGGCGTCCAGGCCACCCAGGCAGAGATACTTGATCTCCAGGTAGTCCTCGATGCCGTACTTCGAGCCTTCGCGGCCGAGGCCCGACGACTTCATGCCGCCGAAGGGTGCGACCTCGGTCGAGACCAGTCCTTCGTTGATGCCGACGATGCCGTACTCAAGCGCCTCCGCGACGCGCATCACGCGCCCGATGTCACGACTGTAGAAGTAGGACGCCAGGCCGAACTCTGTGTCGTTCGCCATCCCGATGGCCTCGGCCTCGGTCGAGAAGCGGAACAGCGGTGCCACCGGGCCGAAGGTTTCCTCGGAGAATATCCGCGCCTCGCGCGTCACGCCGGTGAGCACGGTCGGTGCGAAGAAGTTTCCGCCCAGCGCATGCGCACCGCCACCGGTCAAAACCTTGGCGCCATTCGAGACCGCGTCGTCCACGTGCTCCTGCGCCTTGCGCACCGCCGCGGCGTCGATCAGCGGGCCGATCTGCACGCCGTCCGCGAACCCGTCGCCGACCTCCAGCGCGGACACCGCGGCTTCAAGCTTCGCGGCGAAGGCGTCGTACACGCCGTCCTGCACCAGCAGCCGGTTTGCGCAGACGCAGGTCTGCCCCGCGTTGCGGAACTTGGAGGCCAGCGCGCCCTGCACCGCGGCGTCGAGGTCTGCGTCATCAAAGACGATGAAGGGCGCATTGCCGCCCAGTTCCATTCCGGTCTTTTTGACCGTCGGTGCGCACTGGGCGATCAGCAGCGCGCCCACTTCGGTGCTTCCGGTGAATGACAGCTTGCGCACATCGGGATTCGAGGTCATCTCGCCACCGATCTCGCTGCCGGGTCCGGTTATCACGTTGCACACGCCCGGGGGCAGGCCGGCTTCTTCGGCCAACACCGCCAGTGCGATCGCTGAGAACGGCGTCTGGCTTGCCGGCCGCAGCACGCCGGTACACCCGGCCGCCCAGCCGGCACCGGCCTTGCGGGTGATCATCGCCGCCGGGAAATTCCACGGCGTGATCGCGGCGAACACGCCGATCGGCTCCTTACGCACGATGATGCGGCGGCCAGGCAGGTGCTCGGGAATGGTGTCGCCGTAAATGCGCTTGCCTTCTTCGGCGAACCATTCGATGAAGCCGGCGGCATAGGCGATCTCGCCGCGGCTTTCGGCCAGCGGCTTGCCCTGCTCGGCGGTCATGATCCGGGCGAGATCCTCCTGGTGCGCCATCATCAGTTCGAACAGCCGGCGCAGCGGTACCGCGCGCTGCTTCGCGGTCAGTGCGCGCCATGCCGGCCCGGCCGCCTTTGCCGCGGCGATGGCGCGCGCAGTATCGCGGGCACCCAGCGACGGCACGTGTCCGAGCACCCTGCCCGTCGCCGGATTGGTGACCTCGATGGTCTTTCCGTCACCGGCTTCGATCCACTGCCCGCCGATATGGTTCGCTTCCCGGAACAGCGCCGGACGCGCCAGCGTGGAAAGGAAGTCATCGTCTGCCATGTCGGTACTCCTGTCAGAACGCACCCGGCCACTCCCCGCTGGCCATGCCAATCCGTGCGCGCGCCGCTTCCAGGCCGCCCGAGATCGTGACCAGCAGTTGGCTGCGCTTGAGCAGTACATGCGGATTGGCCTCTTCGCTGAATCCGATGCCGCCATGGACCTGGATATTGGTCGCGCCGTTGCCCAGCGCCGCCGCGCCTGCGACAAGCAGCGCGCAATCGACCTGCAGCATGGCATCGGCGCGCCCTTCGTCGATTGCGACCGCGGCAAACCCGACCTGGTCGGCGGCGTTGCGCGCGGCAATCGCCATGTTGGCGCAGTGGTGCTTGATCGCCTGGAAGCTGCCGATCGGGCGCCCGAACTGGCGGCGCTCCTTTGCATAGGCCACGGCCATCTCAAGTGCCAGCGCAGCGATACCGGCCAGTACAGCGGCATCATTGAGGCGCAGCCGCAGGATTCCGGCCGCATCGAATCGCACCGCATCCGCTCCGGGCGAGGCGCCCGACTCCAGCCGCGCATGCCAGAGTCCGTCGTCGACCACCTCGCCCGCGGCATGTCCGGCACACAACCAAGCTTCACCGGCGTCACGCAGAAGCAGGCGCTGGGCCAGCGGGTCGGCGACGACGATACAGCGCTCGCCGCTGCGATATCCCGCCGCCGTGCGCATGGCTGCGTCGCTCCCGCCGCTTGCAGGCGCATGCGTCGCGCCGATGGTGGCCAGGACCGATGGCGCGGCAAGGCAGCGCCCGAGCTCGATCGCGATCAGGGCTTCTTCCGCGGCGCCAAGTCCGCTGCCGCCCGCTTCTTCGGGCAGCGCGATTGAAAACAGGCCGATGTCGTCGAGCTTCGCCCATGTGTCCGTGTCTTCTTCACGCGCGCCATGGATCCGCTCCAACGGCAGCAGCGCGCGCAGGGAAACGTTGAACGCGTCGGCGATCGCGCGCTGCTCGATGCATGGGTGGTAGCGAAGCGCCTCGTTCACGGATATCCCCGACAGTCCCTCATGGCGCCATCATCCCTGCCACCTGGAACCGCGCAATGGGCCAGGCCGCGATTGACGCACTGCGCAAAGAAAGCGTCGCCGCTGGTCAAAGCCGGCCAGCCTGACGCCAGACGCAAACATTGCGTCGCAGCGTATCAAGGCGACAAACGGCCCGATATTCGATGCTGTGCCAACGCAATGTCGGTGCCGAGCGCGGCACGGGAGAACGGGGCACGTGGAGTTCGGATGGTCGACCGGGGAACAAGCGCATCGCATGCGCGTTCGCGGCGTGCTGCAGCGCCTGCTTCCACCCGACTGGGAGCGGATTTCGATGCACGGCCCCGGCAGCGACGAACAGACGGACTATTCGCGCACGTTCTGTCCGGTGCTGGACGGCGAAGGCCTGCTGGTGCCGCACTGGCCCCGCGGGTTTGGTGGCGAGGACGCGGACGTCTGGCAGCAGTTCATCCTGGGCGAAGAGATGTGGGCCGCGGGCGAGCCGCGCGGGCCGCAGTACATGAACGTCAACTGGATCGGTCCGGTACTCATGCGCTTCGGCACGCCGGTGCAGCAGGACAAGTACCTGCCACCCATCCGCAGCGGCCAGGCGATCTGGTGCCAAGGTTTTTCCGAACCTTCCGCCGGCTCCGACCTCGCCGCGCTGCGCACCCGGGCAGTGCCTGTTGACGGTGGCTACCGCGTCAGCGGCGCGAAGATCTGGACCTCCTATGCCGGCCATGCCGACACCTGCTTCCTGCTGGCGCGCGTGCCCGCCGCCGAGGGTGGCGCCGAGGGCAAGGCCGGCATCGTGATCCTGCTCACCGACATGCGCGCGCCAGGCATCCAGGTCAAGCAGATTCCCGCCCTGATCGGCGAAGGCGACATCCATGAGGTGTTTTTCGACGACGTGTTCGTGCCGGCCGAAGAGCGCCTCGGCGAAGAAGGCCAGGCCTGGGAGATCATCAGCTACGCGCTGCAGAACGAGCGCGTCGGCATCGCCCGCTACGAGTTCTCGCGACGCATGCTCGACCGCGCGGTGGCACGACTGAAGGCGGATAGCCGCTGGCAGGACCCGTCGGTGCAGGAAAAGGCCGGGCGCGCGCTGATGCTGTGCGAAGCCGCGCGGCTGTTGGTCTACCGCATCGTGGATGGCAAGGCACGAGGCCTTGCCGCCGACGCCTATGGCGCGATCGCGCGCTGGGCGGTGGTGCTGGCCGACAACGGCGTCAATGACTTCCTCACCGAGATCCTTCCCGAAGGACTGCTCGGCGACGACCCCGTGCAAGTCGCCCACCACCAGCGCGCGATCGCCGCCGGCGTTGCCTCCGGCGCGGCGGAAATCCAGCTCAACCTGATCGCACGCCGCTGGCTCGATCTTCCCTCGGAGCGCGGCCCGCGATGAACTTCGAACCGAGTGACGACCAGGCCGCCGTCATCGGCGAGGTCGAGCGCCTGCTCGAGGGCCTGCCGCTGCAGGCGCATACCGAGCCGGTCATCGCGCCCTACAGCGACACGCTTGATGCCGCGCTGGCCGATTCGGGCTTTCTCGACATTGCGCGCGAAGATGGTTTCGGACCGCTCGATGCCGCCCTGCTTTGCGAACGGCTCGCGCGCTCACAGCACATCGTCGAAGCCGCGCACACGGCGCTGGTCGCGCCCGCGATCGGCCTGCCCCGGGGGCTGCGTCCGCTGGCACTGGTGAGCGGCGACCCGACGCGGCCAGCGCGTTTCCTGACCAGGGCCCGCGTGCTCGTCGCCGACCTCGGCACGCATGCACTGGCGATCGAGGTCGATCCGGCACGCGTGCAGCCGGTCGACAGCCTCTTCGCCTATCCCTATGGCCGCCTCGATTCGATCGACGGCCTGCGCAGCTGGAAGATCACCGACGTCGCCGCGCTGCGTCGACGCTGGCGCATCGCGATCGCGGCCGAGGCCGCTGGCTGCATGGCCGGCGCGCTGGCGCTGATCGTCGAGCACGTGAAGGATCGCAAGGCCTTCGGGCGGCCGCTGGGTTCGTTCCAGGCGATCCAGCACCGGCTCGCGATGGCCTGTGAAACCACGGAGTCATGTCGCTGGCTGGCGCTGCGCGCCGCTTGGTCGGACGACGAAGGCGACGCGGCGCAGGCCGCGGCTTTCGCACAGGCGCGCATTGCCCAGACCACCTATGACCTGCACCAGTTCAGCGGGGCAATGGGGCTGACCCTGGAATACCCGCTCCACCTCTGGACCTACCGGCTGCGGGCGCTGGCAGGGGAACTCGGCGGCAGCGGCGCGCAAGCGCGCGCGGCCGCCGCCCACGCATGGCCGGACGCCACCACATGAGCAACGATCACAACCCCTTCCGCATGCGCGCACGCGCCTGGCTCGAGGCCCATGTGCCTTGTGACCCCGCACCACACGATGGCCTGGCCGCGCGCGCGTACGTGCTTGCCTGGCAGCGCACCCAGGCCGAAGGCGGCTGGGCCGGACTGTCGTGGCCGACGGAAGCCGGTGGACAGGGCCTGTCGATCCACGAACAGATCATCTGGTTCGAGGAATGTGCGCGGGCACGTGCGCCATCACCATTGGGCGCCGGCTTCGTGGGCCTCAACCATGCCGGACCGACGCTGATCGCCTGTGGTTCGCCGGAGCAGAAAGCCTTCCACCTGCCCAAGATCCTCGGCGGCGAAGTGATCTGGTGCCAGGGCTTCTCCGAGCCGGGTGCCGGATCCGACCTCGGCAACGTGCGTACCCGCGGGCGCATCGAGGGTGATGAACTGGTCATCGACGGCCAGAAGATCTGGTCGAGCTACGCCGATATCGCCGACTGGCAGGAAATGCTGGTCCGCACTGATCCCGAAGCGAAGAACTCCGCCGCGCTGTCGTGGGTGATCGTACCCATGGACGTACCCGGCATCACCGTGCGTCCGATCCGGACCATGGCCGGCACGCAGAGCTTCTGCGAGGTGTTCTACGACAACGTGCGCGTGCCGCTTTCAAACATCGTTGGCGGGCTGGACAACGGCTGGGCCACGGCCATGTCGACGCTCAGCTTCGAGCGCGGCACGGCAACGCTGGCGCTGTTGATCGAAACGGTCTCGCACGTGGACGACCTGCTGGCCGACTGCCCGGATAGCCGCCCGGTGATGCGCGCCACCCTGGCGCAGCTGCGTGCGGAGGGCCAGGCAATCCTGGCCTCGACCTATCGCTTCGCACTTGATTCCGAGCACGGCGTGCCGGACGCCAGCGGTTCGATGATCCGTCTTGGCTTCGCCGAATTCACGCAGCGGGTGAGCACGGCGGCCATCGAGCTTTACGGCATCGACGCGCCGCAGGTCGTCGGGGGCCACGGCTGGGGCTACGGCTATATGCATGCCTTCTCCGAAACCATTGCCGGCGGCGCCGCGGAGATCCAGCGCAACATCATCGCCGAGCGGGTGCTGGGCATGCCGAAAGAGCCGCGCCGGTAAAAAGTTGCAGCTGTCCGGTATCGGCGACGCCGCCCGGCCGCCGGATGCGGGCACGCTCAGCGGCGTGCGTTCGGGTCCGGGTTCCAGCGTGGCGCGCGCTTCTCGGCGAAGGCCTTCGGCCCCTCCTCGAAGTCCGGGTGCGACCAGTGCGACTTCAGCAGCTCCCAGCCATGGTCATGCGCGGCCGGGTCGGACAGTTCGGTGGACGCCCAGATCGCGCGCTTGGTCAGCGCCAGGGCCTGGGGCGAATTGGTGGCGATGGCCCGCGCCAGTTCGCGCGCACGCGCCAGCGTTTCTGCAGGTCCCGGCTCAAGCAGGTCGACCATGCCGAGTTGATGTGCCCGCTCGGCCGGCATGCGGTAGCTGCGCCCGACAAGTCCCATCAGCAGGGCCGCGCCAAGACCGGCACGGCGCGCAATGCCGACCGATTCCAGACCGGAGACCTGGCCCACGCTGACGTGTGAATCCATGAACATCGCATGCGCGCTGGAGATGACGATGTCGCTGTCGGCCACGAAGTGCAGGCCGCCACCATTCACCAGTCCGTTCACTGCGCAGATCACCGGTTTGGTCACACCGCACATCCGCGATGAAAACCGGTTCACCTGCGCGTTCGGCCTGTTGTGTAGCGTGCCCTCGCCCACCTGCAGCACCGATGTCGAAGCGCCTGTGCAGAAGTGCCGCGCGCCCGCGCCGGTGATGATGGCCACGCGGATCGCATTGTCACGTTCGATACGGTCCCAGGCCTCTTCCAGCATGACCAGCAGGGCCGGGGTCAAGGCGTTGCCTTCATGGGGGCGATCGAGGACAAGCGTGGCGATGCCGTCTTCGAGATCGAATTGCAGCGGGGTCGGTTCGTTCATCCTGACTCTCTCAGGCCATCGTCATGGGCAGTTGCGACTCGGTGCGCGGGCTCCTGAGGGCTTCCAGGAGAGTCACTGATACGGATGGTGGATCGACGTTGCCATATCGGCACACGCGATGCGGGACCTCTGGCGACAACCTGCAGATGCAGCGCGACCGGAAGGGGCTGCCGTGGGAACCGGCGAGTCCTGCTGTCGGCGCGTGCAGCGTGGATGCTGTCGCAATCTGTCAAGCACGTCGTGAAATCGCGGTGCTAGCTTGAATTCAGGAGCGAAATGACACGAGGGAACCGCAACACCATGCACGATGCCTATATCGTCCAGGCCCTGCGCACCGCCGGCGGTCGCCGCAAGGGCCAGCTCGCCGGATGGCATCCAGCCGATCTTGCGGCCGAGGTGCTCAATGCCCTCGTCGACCGGAGCGGCATCGACCCGGCTGCCGTGGATGACGTGGTGCTCGGCTGCGTCAGCCAGGTGGGTGAGCAGAGCTTCCACGTCGGGCGCAACGCGGTACTCGCGTCCAATCTGCCCGACAGCGTGCCGGCGGTAACCATCGACCGCCAATGCGGTTCCTCGCAGCAGGCGCTGCATTTCGCAGCGCAAGCGGTCATGTCCGGCACCCAGGACATCGTGATCGCGGCCGGGGTGGAAAGCATGACCCGCGTACCGATGGGCGCGCCGACGCGGTTGGCGGCGGAAGCCGGCTTCGGTGGGCCCTGGAGCGACCGCATCCAGCAACGCCATGGCGTGACGGAATTCAGCCAGTTCACCGGCGCGCGCATGATGGCCGAAAAGTACGGCCTCTGCCGCAGGCAACTCGATGACTACGCCCTGCGCAGCCATCAGCGCGCGGCCAACGCAGTCGAAGCCGACGCATTCGTCGACGAGATCGTTCCCGTTTCCGGAAGCGACGGCGAACTCCACATCACCGACGAGGGCATCCGCTTCAATGCCTCCTTCGAAGGCATCTCGGCGGTCAAGCCGATCGAAGAAGGCGGGATCATCACCGCCGCCAACGCCAGCCAGATGTGCGACGGAGCGGCCGGCCTGCTGGTGGTCAACGAGCGCGCACTGAAGACCCACGGACTCACCCCGCTGGCGCGCGTGCACCACATGACCGTCCTCGGTGGCGATCCGGTGATCATGCTCGAAGCGCCCATCCCCGCGACCCGCCGTGCACTCGAGCGCAGCGGCCTGTCGCTGGATGCGATCGATCTGTACGAGGTCAACGAAGCCTTCGCCTCGGTGGTTCTCGCCTGGCAGGACGCACTGGACGCCGATCCCGATCGCCTCAACGTCAACGGCGGCGGAATCGCCCTCGGCCATCCGCTCGGTGCCACCGGTTCGAAGCTGATGACCACCCTCGTCCACGCATTGCGCGCGCGCGGCAAGCGCTATGGCCTGCAGACGATGTGCGAGGGCGGCGGCCTGGCCAACGTCACCATCATCGAGGCGCTCTGAGACCATGGCGATCAGCACACCGTTCACCCGCCTGCTCGGCATCGAGCACCCAATCGTCCAGGGCGGCATGCAGTGGGTCGGGCGAGCCGAGCTCGCGTCGGCCGTGTCCAATGCCGGCGGCCTCGGCATCCTCACCGCGCTGACGCAGCCGACGCCCGAAGCGCTGGCGCAGGAAATCGCGCGTTGCCGCGGAATGACCGACAAGCCGTTCGGCGTGAACCTCACCATCCTGCCGACGATGACCCCGCCGCCCTATGCCGAGTATCGGCAGGCGATCATCGACAGCGGAGTGAAGGTGGTCGAGACCGCCGGCTCCAAGCCGCAGGAGCACGTCGCGCACTTCAAGGCAAACGGCATCGTCTTGATCCACAAGTGCACCTCGGTGCGTCACGCGCTGTCCGCGCAGCGCATGGGCGTGGACGTGATATCGATCGACGGCTTCGAGTGCGCCGGCCATCCCGGCGAGGACGACGTGCCGGGCCTGGTGCTGATTCCCGCTGCGGTGGACAAGCTCGAGATCCCGGTGATTGCTTCGGGTGGGTTTGCCGACGGCCGAGGCCTGGTGGCCGCGCTGGCGCTGGGTGCCCAAGGCATCAACATGGGCACGCGCTTCTGTGCCACCCGGGAAGCACCGATCCACGACAACGTCAAACAGTTCCTGGTCGGCAACGATGAACGTGCCACCAACCTGATCTTCCGCAACCTGCACAACACCGCGCGCGTCGGCAAGAACAGCGTGTCCGATGAAGTGGTGCAACTGCTCGACAGGGCGGACGCGAAGTTCGAAGACGTCGCCCATCTCGTGCGCGGTGCGCGCGGGCGCGAGTTGCTGGAAACCGGAAACCTCGACGCCGGCCTGGTCTGGGCCGGGCAGTCGCAGGGGCTGATCCATGACGTCCCCAGCGTCGCAGGGCTGATGGCGCAGATCATCGGCGACGCGCGCCGGATCATCGAACACGACCTGCGCGCACTCCTGGACTGAAGCGCAGTGAGCCCGACAACTCAAATGAAGAGACTACTTTGAGCACGATCCTGGTAGGCCTTAAGCGCGTGGTGGACTTCAACGTCCGCATCAACGTCAAACCCGACGGCAGCGGCGTCGTCACGCAGGGCGTCAAAATGGGCATCAATCCATTCGACGAGATCGCACTCGAAGAAGCGCTTCGCATCCGCGAACGCGGCGAGGCCAGTGAAGTCGTGGTCGCGAGCATCGGCCCGGAAGACGCCCAGCAACAGTTGCGCACCGGCCTGGCGATGGGCGCCGACCGCGCGATCCTCGTGCAGTCCGAAGCGGCGGTCGAACCGCTTGTTGCGGCGCGGGTCTTCCTCAAGCTGGTGGAACGCGAAACCCCACGCATCGTATTGCTCGGCAAACAGGGCATTGACGACGACAACGGCCAGGCCGGGCAGATGCTCGCGGCGCTGTGGGAGCGCCCGCAGGCGACGTTCGCCTCGAAAGTCGAGCTTGCAGGTGACTCTGCGCGCGTGACCCGCGAGGTCGACGCCGGACTGGAAACGCTCGAGATCGACCTGCCGGCGGTGATCACCGCGGACCTGCGCCTCAACGAGCCGCGCTTCGTGAAGCTGCCCGACATCATGAAGGCGAAGCGCAAGCCGCTCGACATCATCGCGCTCGCCGATCTCGGCATCGATGTCGCACCGCGATTCACCACGCTGAAGTTCGAGCCGCCCGCCGTCCGCACCAAGGGCGTGATGGTCAAGGACGTCGCTGAACTCGTCGACGCGCTCACGCAGAGGGGCGTGCTGTGATGGCCGCGGTGCTGATCGTCGCCGAACACGCCGGCGGCCGACTCAACCCGTCCACTGCGCGGGCCGTAACCTGCGCCGCCGCGATAGATGGCGCACGGATCGATGTCGTCGTGCTGGCGGCTGACAGCGCCGCCGTTGCGGCACAGGCCGCAGCGCTGCACGGAGTCTCCCGCGTGCTGTGCGTGAACAAGCCCGCCAACGCGGAGCCGTTGGCCGCAACGCTCGCGCCACAGATTGCCGCACTCGCTGGCGGATACACGCACGTCTTCGCGCCATCAAGCACCTTCGGCAAGGACCTGCTGCCGCGCGTGGCCGCCCTGCTTGGCGTCGGCCAGCTCAGCGACATCATGGCGGTGGAGTCGCCCTGGCGCTTCCGCCGCCCGATCTACGCCGGCAACGCCATCATCACCGTCGAGGCGCCGCAGGACGGGATCGTGGTCGCCACCGTGCGCCTGGCCTCGTTCCAAGCGGCGGGCGACGGCGGCCAGGCCACGATTGAAACGGTGACCCTGGATGTCGACCTGCCTGCGCATACCCGTTTCATCCAGCGCAGCGCCGCCAATGGCGACCGGCCCGACCTGCAGAGCGCGAACCGTGTGGTATCGGGCGGTCGCGCACTTGGCAGCGCGGAAAAGTTTGCCCTGATCCAGTCGCTTGCCGACCGCCTTGGCGCCGCCGTCGGAGCCTCTCGCGCCGCGGTCGATGCCGGCTATGTCGGCAGCGACCTGCAGGTCGGCCAGACCGGCAAGATCATCGCCCCGGAGCTGTACGTGGCCGTGGGCATCAGCGGTGCGATCCAGCACCTCACCGGCATCAAGGATGCCCGCACCATCGTCGCGATCAACAAGGATCCGGACGCGCCGATCTTCGAAGTGGCGGACATCGGGCTGGTGGGTGATCTGTTCGTCTGTCTGCCCGAGCTAGACCAGGCTCTAGCGGCGCGCTGAATCTCGCCCACCACGGCGCACGAGGCCGCTCACCCGGCAGCCGTCTTCGTGGGTGGCCACCACACACAAAAGGACTAAACCAGCGCCTCCGGATGCGCCAGCAACTTGGCTAGGCACCTAATGAATCGTGCGGCGTCGGCGCCGTTGATGGCGCGATGGTCGTAGCTCAGCGACAGCGGCAGATGCAGGCGCCAGTCGATCGACTCCGCGGCACCCGCCGCGGGCCGGCATGGCCTCCACTGGTGGGCGGACACGCCGAGGATCGCGAGCTCGGGCGCATTGATGATCGGGGTGAACGCGGTGCCGCCGATCGAGCCCAGCGAGCTGATGGTGAAACAGCCTCCCGACATCTGCGCTACCGACAAGCCCTTCTCGCGCGCTTGGCGCGACAGCGCCACGGACTCCTCGGCCAGTTCGCGCAGGGACTTGCGATCGACGTCGCGAATCACCGGCACCACCAAGCCAGCCGGCGTATCGACGGCAAAGCCGATGTGGAAGTAGCGCTTGAAGACCAGGTGCCGCCCGTCCTGGTCCAACGACGCGTTGAACTGCGGGAACTCCCGCAACGCCTGCGTCGCCGCCTTCAATAGGAACGGAAGCGGCGTGTACCGGGTCCCTTCGTCCGCCGCCGACAACTGTTTGCGCAGCTGCTCCAGTGCGCCAATGTCGGCCTCGTCATGATGGGTGACGTGCGGGATCGACGTCCAGTTGCGCGTCAGGAACTTGGCGGCGTACTGCTGCACGCGTGGTAATGCGATCCTCTCGACCTCGCCGAACTCGCTGAAATCCATGCCGGACGACGCGACGGTGGGGGTACTCGTGCTCATCATTGTTCCTGCAAGTTGATCAGACGGACCACGAACTCAGCTCGCGCCATGTCATTGGCCGTCGATGGAGTAGACCAGCAGCACGTTGCCTGGCATGCGGGTTCCGAACAGGTAGCCGGAGGGCACCGCGACCATGCCGTCTACCACCACCGCGCCGACGCTCTCGATCGAGCCGCCATGGGCCTCCGCGCCAGAACCCGTGACCACAGGCGCGTTGGTATCCTCATCCCAGAGCAATCGACCATCCTCGGCGGCATACGCCCTTAGGTGTCCGTCGAAAGAAGGAGCGAATACGGCACCGGGAATGCTGGTGACCGGCGCAGAGTAGCCCGGATCGCAACTGGGACGGTCGTCGGGATGACAGGCCTCAGGCGCGGCGGCATGCCAGAGCAGCCGGCCCGTGGCCGCGTCCACCGCATTCAATCCCGGACGGGCTTCGCCCTCTTCGCGGCCGGTGACCGTGGTGTCGGCGATCGGCACGTAGAGCACGCCGCCGTTTGCGGCCATGCCCCAGTGCACGCCTCCGCTGAGGCCGCCACGTCCGTAGCGCTGCTTCCAGAGCAATTTGCCGTTGTCAGGGTCGATCGCCATGGCATGGCCGGATTTTTGGCCGGCCAGCAGTAGTTCACGGCCGTCCGGCAGGCGATGCAGTATCACCGCTGCCCCGATGTCGAAATCAGGACCTTCCTGCGCGGGGCAGTTGCGACCCCGTCCCTGGACCAGGCAGGCCATGTTCCAGGCGTCGCCGGACAATGTCTGGTGCCACCACAGCAGACGGCCATCGTCCAGGTCAAAGGCGAGCACGGCATCGCTCTGCGCGGCGGCTGGTGCGGTGTAGGCCTGCCCGGTACCCACGTACAGGCGGCGGCGCCGGGCGTCAATGGTGGGCGAATTCCACACCGGCGCACCGGCGCCCACCGCACGTGAGGATCCGGCCTCTGCGTCGGGGATCGCATGGCTGCGCCAGAGCACCTCGCCGCTGTTGGCCGAGAGTGCGACCACGCCGCCGCGGAACGTGCAACAGGCGTAGGACGGGTCCGCGGCTGCGGCCCACTCGGTGGACGACATCGGCACGTACAGGCGACCCTCGTGCAGGCGTACCGATCCCGTCAGGGTGAGATGCGGATGGTCACCGACGCGCCGCGTCCATAGCAACGTACCGGTGGAGGCATCCACCGCATAGGCATTGCCGCGGAAGTCGCCGAAGAACAGCCTCGGTCGCGCCTGCAGGTCGCCCGTCGTCCAGGGTTCAAGCACTGGACTGCTGCGCACTTCACCAGCCGCCTTGAACGTCCAGCGTACGCAACCGGTGGCCAGGTCTAGGGCGTAGACGATGCCGTCCTGGCTGCCGGTATAGAGCGCGCCGCCGCCGGCCGCCGGCTGCGAGCGCGCTCGCGTGGCGCCGGGGTAGCCGAACGCCCACTTCAGCCGCAAGCGCGGGAGGTCGGCGGCGCCAAGGCCTGCCACGGCCGCCGGGATGTGGCGCGTGTTGCCTTCGGCCAGGCCCCAGCCATCGAGCATCGGTGGACGTTGCAGATCCAGCGATGCATGGTCCGCGTCGCAACGCGACAGCATCCCCTCGCCCGACGGCAGGGAGGCACCGCCCAGGAATTCGGCCAGGCGCAACCGCTCGGTCGCACTCAGCAGGTCGCCCTGCTGCTTCATGACGCCTGATTCGAGTGCCGCCAGGATCGGCGCCGGGCCCATCATCTGGAATTCGATGGCATGTGGCGCTCGCGGCACCGCGCCGCTGTCGTGGCAGGCCGCGCACGCCTGCGCATAGATCTCCTGCGGCGTCCGCATCGCTGCATCCACCGATTGCGGCATGGCTGCGGGCGCGCCGGCCTGTTCCGTGCAGGCGCCCATCAGGAGCAGAAGCGGCCAGACTGCCCGCCACAATGAGGGCTTCAATTGCATCGGGTCGCCTGTTGCCCGGGATATCCTCGGTTGGCGCACGGCAGCGCGAAGACCCACAACATCGTGCCTGCATCATCCGGATTGCGGATGTCGGGAACGAGCGCGCCGTAGCTCATCGATTGATAGCCGCCCGGTCCCACTACCACGGCCACGTACTGCACGCCGTCCACCGCATAGGTGATCGGCGGCGCACTCGGGACGTCATTGAGCCGCGCCTCCCAGCGCTTCTCGCCTGTCCCCAGGTCATAGGCCTTGAACCAGCGATCCAGCGATCCGGCGAACACCAGACCGCCCGCGGTCGCCAGCGTGCCTGCGGTGAACGGCGCGCGTTCGCGCACGCGCCAGCGCGTGTCGCCCGTTTGCGGATCCAGTGCCTGCAGCCGCCCGTACAGACCATCGCTCCCGGGGCGCGGGCGCACGGTCCATCGCACGCCGGTGCTGAGGATGGTGGCCTCGCCCGGCGCTGCCGGCACCAAGTCCATGCAAGCCTCGGTGATTGGCACCACGAGTGTGCGGCGGTCGGCAGCATACGTGGTTGGCAGCCAGCTGCGTCCGCCACTGACATGCGGGCATACAGTGCGCGTCTGGCCGCTCGTGGGCAACAGCCGGGCATCGACCTGCTTGGCACCGGTCACCGGATCGATCGCCTCCACCGCGTTCTGCAATCCCAAGTCGAACGAGGCCAGGTAGCGGCCATCGCTCGCCCGCAGCAAGTCGAAGATCATCGCCTTGCCCGCCGTGAGCACGACCTCCTCGCGCCTGCCCGCTACTTCCAGCGTCATGGTCTGGCGTTCGAAGGCCCAGTCCAGGTCGAACTGGTCGTTGGCCTGGTGCTGGTAGTGCCACACCTTGCGCCCGGTCAGTGGATCGAGCGCGAGCGTGGAGTTGAGGTACAGGCCTTCGTTGGTCACCCCGGACCGGTCGACACGCGCAAGCAGCGGCTGCGTGTCGTAGGTATTGGCCGGAGCGAAGTAGGCGACGCCGCGCACCGGATCGAAGCTGCCTGGCATCCACACGGAGCCGCCATTTCGCTGCTCCAGCGCGATCCCGTTCCAAGTGTCGATCGCCTCACCTGGGCGCTGGATCACGTCGAAGCGCCATCGCTCATGGCCGTTGCGCGCATCCAGCCCGACAATGTAATTGCCCCCGGGCAAACGCCCGGACGTCCCCATCATCACCACCCCACGCGCCACCAAGGGACCGCCGATCAGTTGGATGCCCTCATCGGGGCTACCTACCAGGCGCTCCCACGCCACCGTGCCACTGCGGGCATCGATCGCGGCCACCTGCCCATCGGACGTCGCCACGATCACATGGGCGCCGTACAGGGCGATGCTGCGCTTGTGACTTGCCGCCACGCCTGCGCGCAGCCGCCGACCATACTGCCAGAGCAACGAGCCGCTGGCGGCGTCCAGGGCCTGCAGCTTGTCTCCATGGCCGTGCACAAACATCACCCCGTCATGCACCAGCGGCGTCGCGGCGTTGGGGCCTTGCGGCAGGGTCCAGCTCCAGGCGAGTTGCAACTGGCTGACGTTCGAAGCGTCCACCTGTCGCAACGGGCTGTAGCCATGGGCATCGCGCGTTCGCCGCCAGTCCAACCAGTCCGCGTCCGGCGGCGAGGCGAGCAGGGTATCGTCGACGTCGCGGTAGCCGGCCCAGACATCGCGCGAGGGTGGCGCGGGCGGCACGGCGATGTCTGGCGCGAGTCCACCACCGCTCGCGTATCTCGGCCAGTCCGGCAATGTCTGTGTCGCTAGTGCATTCAGATCCGCCGGCAGCGACCGTTCGCCAACGGCGATGCCATTCTCGGCGAGCAGATAGGCCACAATGTCGGCGTGAGCCTGCAAAGGGATCATCGACGCCATGCGTGGCGGCATGGTGGTGCTGGTGTACTCCAGCAGTTCCGCCGCCGTGTGCCCCGACCAGTGGATCCGGAAGCCGTCGCCCTTGAGCGGTGGCGCGTGGACGCCGTCCGACAAGTTTCGACCGTGGCAGGCTCCGCAGTACTGCTCGTAGAGCACCGCACCCTGCTCCACCTGCACAGCGGAGACCGATGCGAGCATTTTGTCGCTGCGGCCGGCGAACGCCACTCCCAACGACAGCAGCAAAAAGATGCCGGCCGCCGTGGTGTGGTGCCACCGATTACTCACTGCACGACGCCCAGGCGCTCTCCCACCGGATAGGTCTCGCCCGCCTTGGCCTCGATCCGGATCACCCCGGCCGCAGGCGACTCCACTTCCTGCACCGCCTTCTCCGTTTCAAGCTCGTAGATCGCCTGGCCTTCGGTGACCGTCGCACCATCCTCCACCAGCCAGTTGGCCAAGACGCCCTCGGTCATCGCGAAGCCCAGCTTGGGCATTACTACTTCTGTTGCCATCGTGTTTCCTTTACAGAGGGGTTGCCGCGCAGCCGTCAGGCGGGCCGGGCGACTCGGCGTACGGCGTCGGAGATCTCCGACACGATGGGGGCAAAATGGGTCTCGAGCGGCTTGGAGAACGGCACGGGCGAAAACTTCGCACCCACGCGCCCAACCGGTGCACGCAAATGATCGAATAGGCTCTCGTGCAGGACCGACGAAATCTCGGCGCCCGGTCCAAAGTTGCGCACGGCCTCGTGCACTACCACCGCGCCTCCGGTCTTGCGCACCGAGGCGATCACCGCGTCCCGATCCCATGGCGACACGCTGCGCAGATCGATGACCTCTACCGACACGCCCTCAGACTCAAGCGCCGTCGCCGTCGCCATCGCGTCGAACACCTGGCGTCCGTAGGTTATGATCGTCGCGTCCTGGCCCTCGCGGACGATGCGCGCCTGCCCGATCAGCACCCGGCTGCCGGGCTCGGGTGCATCCCCTGGCGTCCACAGGATCGGCATAGTCTCGACGAACACGCACGGATCGGGATCGTCAATGCACGCCCGCAGCAGACCGTAGGCATCGGCGGGATTCGAAGGCACCACCACCTTGATGCCCGCTGTGTGCGCGAACCAGCCTTCCAGGAAGTCGCTGTGCTGGCCGCCGTTGCCCATTCCCGAACCGGTCATAGTGCGGATGGTCAGCGGCACGCTGGTCTGCCCGCCCGACATGAAGCGCAGCTTTGCTGCATGGTTGACGATCATGTCCATCGCCACCATGGTGAAGTTCATGAGCATGATTTCGGCGACTGGGCGGTAGCCAAGGATCGCCGCGCCCACCGCGGCGCCGATGATTGCCTGCTCCGCGATCGGCGTGGAACGCACCCGATGCGCGCCGAACTTGTTCGATAGGCCGGATGTGATCTTGATCACGCCGCCACCCTCGGTATCGGCGACGTCCTCCCCCAGCACCAGCACGCGCGCCTCGTCCTCCATCGCATCGTGAAGAGCGAGGTTGATGGCTTGGATCATCGTCATCTTGCGGCTCACGCGACGACCTCCTGTGCATACACGTCGCGACCCACTTCCGCGATGTCCGGATACGGACTCTCCATCGCGAACCTCAAGGCTTCGTTGACCTCGGCCGCATGCGCCGCCTCGATCTGGTCGAGCACCGACACATCGGCATGGCCACGCTCGACCAGCCACTGCCGGTAGACCGGATAGGGGTCCTCGCGCAGCGCCTGATCGCGCTCTCCCGGCCGCATCACCGAATCGTCGTCGCCAAACACATGGCCGAACAGGCGGAACGTCATGGCCTCAATCAGTGTCGGTCCATCACCACGACGAGCACGCCCCACCGCCGTCCTCGCTGCTTCGTACACTGCCACGGGGTCGTTCCCATTCAAGGTTACCCCCGGCATCGAGTACGCCTGGGCGCGCTGCGCGACCTGCGCGACCGCCGTCCCCTTTTCGTAGCGCGTATGCTCGGCAAAGCGGTTGTTCTGGCAAACGAACACGACCGGCAGCTTCCATAGCGACGCCAGGTTCAGCGCTTCGTGGAACGCACCAATATTGCTGGCGCCGTCCCCGAAGTAGGCGACCGTCACCTGGTCGGTGCCGGACAACTGCGACGCCCACGCCAGGCCATTTGCGATCGGCAGCGACGAACCGACGATGCCGGTGGTCACCATGACGCCCGAGGCAGGATGGGTGATGTGCATGGGCCCACCCTTGCCCTTACAGGTGCCGGTGACCTTCCCCGCGTACTCCGCCCACAACAGCTTGACCGGAACGCCCTTGCACAAGGCGTCGTGCATGCCGCGGTAAATGGTGCACACGTAGTCGTCGTCCCGCAGATTCGCCGAGACCGCTGCCGGGATGCACTCCTGACCGCGCGCCGAATAATAGGGAAGCGCGAGGCGCCCTGACTTGATCGACGCGCGCATGCGCTCGTCGCTCTGCTTGGCCAGCGACATTCGCCGGAAGATGTCGATCAGTACGCCGGACTCGATGTTCATGTCTTCATTCCATCCGCCTTGCAGCGGCAATGTGGTTCTTCTTGTTCGTGGACCAGGCGTTGATCAGGAAGCGACGAGCTGCTTTCCATCCCAGTCCTGCGCCGCCTGCTCCATGAACTTGCGGCCCTCATCGAGCGGTGGAAGGATGGCCTCGGCGATCTCGAATTCCAGGCCACCGGGTTCCTTGCTGGCGAAGTAGGCGAAACGGGCGTCGTTCACCCGTGCGCCGCCCTCGTGCACGATCTCGAACCCCTGGGCCAGCAGCTCGGCACGCTTGGTGTCATAGCTGGCATGGTCGGAGAACCAGGCCGCGACGTGCTGCGCACCTTCGCGGCCGGCCTCAAGAAAGTCCCGGTAGCCGCTGGGAACGTCATTGTGCTGCTGGATGATCTCGATCTGCAGCGGCCCGGAATGGGCGAAGCACATGGTGATCTCGGGCGCGGGAGATGGCTTGCCACGGTAGACGAAGTCGTCCACTACGAAATTGCGCATGACGAACCAAGGGCCGACGCCGAGCCGTCCCCATTCCTTCATGGCGGCCTCAGCATCGCGCACGATCATTCCCAGCTGGCGGATACCGCCGAAATAGATGCTCATCAGGTTTCTCCAGTCTCTGCTGTCAGTGTGCGTCTTCGAGGATCATCTCGGCCGCGCGCCACGCGACCGCCATGACCGGACCATTCGTGTTTCCAGAGACCTGCGTCGGCATGATTGAGCAGTCGACGACACGCAGTCCCTCCACGCCACGAACGCGCAGGCGGGCATCGACCACCGAGTCTTTGTCCGCGCCCATGCGGCAGGTGCCGACGGTGTGCAGGCAGGTACCGTCCTGATGGCAGGCGGCTATGATCTCTTCGTCCGTCTGCACTGCCGGTCCTGGATGGAGCTCCTCGACGATGTGATCCTTGAGCGCGGTCTGCGCCAGCAGCCGGCGCGCATAGCGGAACAGGTTCACGATCACCTTGCGGTCGTGCTCGGTGGTGAGGAAGTTCGCCTGGATCGATGGCGGGTCGCGAGGATCGGCAGACTTGATCTCGATCACGCCCTGGCTGTCTGATCGCAACGGATAGCCCATGAAGCCAAGGCCCGGTTCGGTATCGGGTTCGTAGGTGGGAATGCCCAGCTTCGGAGAAATCGCCCAGAAGGTCAGCTGGGCATCGGGCCGATCGAGTTCCTCGCTGCTGCGGACGAACGCGTTGATGTCGTAGGTGGAAGTCATCGGACCGGAACTGGTCAGGAAGTAGCGCAGGCCATTCCAGTACTTGCGCAGCCCCCTGAACTCACGATTGAGGCTGTGCGCCCTCACCCGAGAGATGATCGTGATCATCTTGTGCTCCCGGGCGTTGCGGCCCACGTTGTCGCGGTCAGCCACGACCGGGATACCGAAGCGCTCGAGCAGGCTTCGCGGGCCCACGCCGGAATGTTGCAGGATCACCGGCGACTGCAGGGCACCGGCCGACAGAATCACCTCGCGCCGCGCGCGGTAGGTCATCTCGGCCCCATCCTTCGCACACGCGATGCCCACCGCGCGCGTGCCCTCGAACAGGATCCGGTTCACGAAGGTACCGCTCCGCACTGTGACGTTCGCGCGTCGGCGCGCGGGGCGCAGGAAGGCGGTGGATGCACTGACCCGGCGACCGTTCTTGAGCGTGCGGGTGCTGTATCCAATGCCCTCCTGCTCCTCCCGGTTGAGGTCCTGGCGCGCATCCAGGCCCGAGGCCTGCCCGGCCCGGATGATGGCCTCGGTCAGTGGCGAACGCTCCTTCTGCACCGAGATATCGAGCGGTCCGCCAACGCCACGCAGGCCGTCGTCGCCCAACTCATGGTTCTCGAGGGTGCGGAACACGCGCCGCATCTGCGACCAGCCCCAACCCGCGCAGCCGTCCGACTCCCAGCCGTCATAGTCTTGCGGCTGGCCGCGGAAGTAGAGCATGCCATTGATCGAACTCGAGCCGCCGATCATCTTGCCGCGCACCCAGAAATGCTGCTTGCCGGTGGCGGGGTCAGGCTCGATCGCGTAGCCCCAGATGCGCTCGGGATTGAGGAAGGTCTTGAACAGCCCCATCGGCATCGGGATGAACATATCGTCATCCTCGGGTCCGGCTTCGACCAGCAGTACCGAATGCTCGCCGCTCTGGCTCAGGCGCTCGGCCAGTACGCAGCCGGCCGATCCCGCTCCGATGATGACGTAGTCGTACTCCGCCTGGGCAGGCGCGTGGTGCGTCATGGCGATATTTCCCTGGAATGTGCCAATACGGGAGCTCTCGCGACTGCGGGAGCTCCTGTTCCCTCGACCGGTCAGAAGCGCCATTCAACCGCGGCGCCGTACATCCGCGGCGCAGCCATGGTCAGCTGATCGCCGAATCCGGTGGCCAGGCGGTTGTTGAAGTAGCGCTCGTCGGTCAGGTTCTCCGCCCACAGCGTCACCGCCCAGCGACCATCCGCGGGACCGTAGGAGGCCGTAGCATTGACGCGGGTCAGCGCCTCCTGCCGGTCCAGCGCGAGCGGGCCACCAGCGGCGGGCAGGAAGTCGTACTCGCTGCTGTGGTTGGCCACCGCACCGAGCCGCAGCTCCATGCCATTCCCGAGTTCGCGCGCATAGTTCAGGCTCAGGTAGCCGGAGAACTCGGGCGCGCTGGGCAACGTGTTGCCGCTCAGGTCGGCCTGCTCGACAACGAAGATTCCATTCACGGGCACATAGATCGAGCCATTGGTGAACGAGTCGAACGTGGCATCGAGATAGGCCAGCCCCGCGCCCACGGTGAGGCGCTCGGTGGCGGCCCACATCAGGTCCAGGTCGGCGCCGTAGATGGTCGAGTCTGCTGCGTTGCGCAGGAAGGTCGCCGACGTGAGTGGATCGTAGAACGTGACCTGGATGTTGTCGTACTGGTAATGGAAGATCGACGTGTTCAACTGCACGCGACGGTCGGCCAGCGTGAACTTTCCACCCACCTCGAATCCGTTTAGGATCTCGGACTCGAGCGGATCCGTCGGAGTGAACACCGTCGAGTTGAACCCGCCGCTCTTGAAGCCCTTGCCGTAGTTGGCGTAGAGATTGACGTTGCCGTTGTTGTAGGCCAGTACGACGCGCGGCGTGAACTCGGAGAACGTCTCTGCGACCCGGAAGCCGGACGTGCCGAAGACAGTCGCGCCGTCCGCGTTGTTGACGACCTCAAGCGAGCGCTTGTCGCTGTTGAAACGTCCGCCGGCTGTGAGCTTCCATTTGTCGTTAAACTGGTAATACAGCTCGCCGAAGACCGCCATCGCCTCCAGCTCGGAATAGGTGTGCTCCGAACCCGGACTCAGGCCACCAAACGAGTCGCCCGTCAGCGTGGCGGGGGCATCCGTACTGTCGCGCTCGTAGAACGCGCCCACCGCGAAGTTCAGCGGACCGGTACGGTTGGACTGGAGCCGGAGTTCCTGCTCGAACGTCTCTGAAGCGTTGCGCGTGTTGTAGTTCAGCAGGTTGGCCGGCGTGAAGTCCTGGTCGAACGAACCCTGGTAGACATATTCGCGATAGGACGTGACGCTATAGAACTCGTAGTTCCCGAAGTCGTGGAACACCCGCAGGATGCCCAAGTCCGCGTCGCTGGTGGCCGGGGTTTCGTTGTTTACGGACACGTCGAAGAAGCCGGTCGGCAGCGCGATGTCGTAGACGCTGCAGGCCGTACACAGCGTCGGCGCACCATGCTTGTGGGCATTGATGGTGTCTTCCCCACGGAAGGATTCGAAGCTTGCAATTACTTCGGTCGCCTCCGACGGACGCCAGGCCAGCTTGGCCCTGACGGTTTTCCTGCTGTGTTGCCCCAGGTCGCTTCCGGTGTGGTGGTTGGTGATGTATCCGTCGTTGCGCTCGTCGATCTGCGCCGCGATGCGCGCGCTCACCGTCGGCGAGAGCGGCACGTTGAGGACGCCCTCAACCTTGACCGTGTCATGGCTGCCGTAGCCGACCTTGACGCGCCCCTCGAGGACATCCGTGGGATCGGCCGTCTTCACCACGATGGCGCCGCCGGTCGCATTGCGTCCATACAGCGTGCCCTGCGGCCCCTTCAGCACCTCGACGCGCTCGAGGTCCACGAGCTGGGTCACCGAGCCAGTCTGCTGCTGGATGTACACGTCGTCGATATATGTCGCGACGGGCGTCTCCAGCCCGTTGGCGGCAAAGGCCATGCCAACGCCCCGAATATACGGCTGTGCGAAGCCGTCGCTGGCCAAATAGACGAGACCCGGCACCTTCATGCTCAGATTCTGCGTATCAGTAATCGCGGCTGCGTCGATCTCGCTAGCGGAGAACGCGGAAATCGACATCGGCACTTGGGTGATTGGCTCGGCTTTGCGCTGGGAGGTGACGACGATCGCGTCCAAAGCCACCGGATCCTTGTCCTTACTGGCTTCATCCTGTTCCTGGGCGACAGCCGGTGCGACGAATGATGCGGCGATCATGGCCGCCATCAGTGGATTCATCCGCAGGCGGCGACGTTGCTGCAACTTCATGTTTACTCTCCGCTGATGTTCTTGTGAGTTGGCCCGCATCGGGGGCGGGCTCTTGCCGGTTACTTACCGAAAGCCTTTGGCAACAGCGTCAGGCGGCTGTAGAACGGGTCGTCGGCGCCCATCCTGCCGAGGTCCGCGCCAGCCGCGAGATCCAGGCCGCCAGCCTGGACCTGGAACTGCTGGACCCAATCGACGCACAGCGCGCGCTGCATGAACTTCCACACGCCATCTCGCCGCTCATAGCGATCGAAGTGCCGGCCCACAACCATGACATTCAGGGGCGCATCGCCCTTCAGGCTCAGGAACGTCGTACCGCGCGCCTGGCTTTCGGCGACGTCGCCGTCGCGCGCGAACATCAGATCGCTGAGAGTGTGCGCCGAACTCGAAACGCCCTCTTGGATCGCCTGGAACCACGACAGCAGTCCTTCGACATCACCGTGGTAGCCGCCGTGGTCGTCGACCGCGCCAGGGTGGTAGAGCCGTCGGATGGTGTCGTAGTCACGGCGGTCCACTGCATATCCGAACGCGATAAGCAGTTGCTCGAGCTGGATCCTGGTCTCAGTATCGATCACGGTTCCTCCCCTTGATCACGAAACGATTCGATCGCGAGGCGCGACATGTCCTCGCGCGACTGGTACTTCCTCTTACGTCAAAGGCTACGTCAGCTTCCGCACGGGAAGCTTGATGCTTGGCGACAGGGTCCAAACCCCGGGCGACGTGGGCCGGGCACGAGCCATGGCCGGGAGCGTCAACAGGGCACTCCCCTGTCGACTGCTGGCGTCAGCTGGGCTCCGGCTCCACCCACACCGAAGTGCGCCCGGATTGGGACAGGTATTTCGTCGAACTCCAGCCGCCGTCGACGACGATGGTCTGGCCATTGATGAAGCTGCCGCCCGGCGAGCAGAGGAACGCGACCGTGGCCGCGACGTCTTCGACTGTGCCCAGCCGCGTATGCGGCGTCATTTCCGTGTTCATGCGCCGGAACGTCGGATCCGCCAGGCGACCTTCAGTCATCGGCGTCACCGTGACGCCAGGCGCCACGGAGTTGGCGCGGATGCCGGATGCGCCGTATTGGCAGGCGATGTGCCGCGTCAGCCCGTCCAGGCCGGCCTTGGCGGCCGAGTAGGCGCCGCCACGCAGGCCGCCGACGACCGAAAACGTGGAGCTGATATTGATGATCGCGCCACCGGGGCGCATGTGTGCCAGCGCATCCCGCGCAAGCCGGAACGGCGCACGCAGCATCAGTCCGATGAAATAGTCGAAGTGCGCATCGTCCGCCTCGTGCAGGGGCTTCGGACTTCCGGCGCCGGCATTGTTGATGACGAAGTCGATGCCGCCCCAGTGCTGCACCGCAAGCTCGACGATGCGCCGCGGCGCATCGTCTTCAGTAACGTCCAGCGCGAGCGTCGCCACGCGTGACGGGTCGCCGATTTCGTCTTCGAGCGCGCGCAGCCGGTCCGGATCGCGGCCGACGCCGATAATCGCCATCCCCGCCCCCGTAAGCTTCAGTGCGCAGCCGCGCCCAATGCCACTGCTTGCGCCCGTGATGATGGCGACCTGCATGTGTGGTGTCTGTGTGTCCGTCATGCCAACTCCGTTCCGGTGTGGGTAGCGCGCTGGGCCAGCGTGCTGCGGATCCCATGCTTCAGAATCTTGCCGGCATCGTTCTTCGGCAGCGCCGCCCAGGCCACGACCTCTTCGGGAAACTTGAATTTCGCCACGCCGCGCTCCGCAAGGAATCCAGCCAGCGATTCGACATCCGGCGCCGCGCTCCCGCTCGCAGGCACGATCACCGCGCAGGCGCGCTCGCCGGTACGCAGGTCAGGAATCCCGACGATGGCGATCTCGGCGATCTGCGGATGTTCGAGCAGCATGTCCTCGATTTCCTTCGGTGCGATGTTCTCGCCGTGGCGGATGATGATGTCCTTGCTGCGGCCGGACACCACCAGGCAGTCGTCGCCCACCCATCGCCCAAGATCACCGGTCCGGTAGAAGCCATCCCTGTCGAACGCGGACGCCTCGTCTTCGGCGTGCAGGTAGCCCGCCATCATCTGCGGCCCCTGCACGCGGATCTCGCCTTCGCCATCGGCGGCCTGTCCAGAAAAGACGATGCGCACGTTCGCAACACCCGGCCGGCCATCCGTCGCGGCCGCACGATCAAGATCATCCCGCGCAGGACAGCCGACCGTGGTCACCGGCACCTCGGTCGATCCGTATACGCGCGTCACCGCGGCGCTGGAGAAATGCGCGGCGGCGCTGCGCACGAGCGACGGCGGCACCGAGGCGCCTCCGCACACGAACAGTTTGAGCGACGGCAGCTGCGATCCTTCCGCCTTCGCCGCTGCAAGGAGCTGCTCCAGGAACGGGGTTGCGCCGCAGATGTGGGTGCAGCCTTCGCGCGCGGCGAGCGCCAGCGCGGCCTGCGGCTCCCAGCGGTCCATCAGCACCGCGCTCGTGCCGAGCATCACCGGCGCTTCGAATGCGTATATCGAGCCGCCAATGTGGCTGATCGGCGATGGCACCAGAAACACATCGCCTGGCGACACGTGCCAGTGGTGCCCGATCTGGCGCATCAGCGCATGCAGCGTGTTGTGGGTGTGCAGGACGCCCTTGGCACGGCCACTCGTGCCCGAGGTGTACATCACCATCCGCACCGCATCCGGATCCAGCCCTGGCAGCACCAGGTCGATACCGGCCCCGAACAGCGCTGCGTACTCCGCATGTGGCCCGGGATCGCCACGCACCACGTGCACCGCGGGTGGCGACTCAAGCTGGGCGACGACGCGTGCGAGCATTGCCGCATAGTCGTGGCGACGGAACTCCGACGGAATCAGCACCATGCGCGAGCCGATGTCGCGCAGCTGGAACAGCAGTTCGTGGTCGCGCATCGATGGAAGCACCGGATGCGCGACCATTCCCGCCAGGGTGATCGCGTGGTACAGCACCGCAGCTTCGTTCCAGTTGGGCAGCATGAACGACACCACGCTGCCGGCCGGCATCCGCGCCATCAGGCCCCGCGCGAGGGATACCGCCTGTGCATGCAGCGTACGTGCGTCGAGCCGCACCTCGCCATCGACCACAAGCACACGGCCGGGCGTGTCCACGGCGGCCCGGCGCAGGTCGTCGGCCAGGGTGCCGTCGATCCACCAGCCATCGCGATAGGCATCGGCGGCCCGCCGGGCGTCCCAGCGCAGCGAAAAGCCGCCCTTCCGGATTCGCCCCACGCTTTGCTCAACCACCATTCGACTACCTTCGTCGGCACCACGCGCCACGCTCATGCCGACATCATCGACAACATCGCTCCGTCCAGCATTGATGATTGGCGACAGGTGGCGGACCGGGTACGACGGTACGCACGCCCGTCACGCGCACGGGGCATGCCGCCCTCGCGGGCGACAGGTACTCGAAATGCGCGTCAGCCCTGCTGGCTGTTTGCCGAACAGACCACGCCGCCAGCGGGCCCTTGCTGCATCCTCAGATCGCGCGGGCTCACCGAAAACCAGCGCAGGCAGCTGCGCGAGAGCACCGAGGTCTCGGCATAGCCCAGCCTTTCCGCCACCTTCTTGAGAGGCATGTCGCCATGCTGGATGTAGCGGAGCGCGAGTTCGCGACGGATCTCGTCCTTGATGTCCTCGAACGAGGTGCCTTCGGCGCGCAACCGGCGCTGCAGCGTGCGCGGATGCAGGCAGAACTCGGCTGCAATGCGGTCGTTGGTGCAATCCCTGCTGCCGATGTACTGCTCGATCAGGCTGCGCACGCGCGACTGGATCGACGCCTCCACGTGCGGAAAGCGGTTCTCGATGAAAGTGGTCGCCATCTCGTACACGCGCGAGTCCGGATCCACCACCGCGCACATCAGGTCGTCCTCGGTGAGGATCAGGCCGTCGGCCTGTTCGCCAAACGCGACCTCGCAGTTGAAGTACTGGCGATAGGCGCGAAGCGGCGCCTGCGGCTCGTGCGTGAACAGCACTTTCCGCACGCGGGCGTTGCCACCGGTCAGCTCGCGGATGTTGAGGCTGGCCAGCATCAGGGCATGCTCGACCGCCTGGCGCCTGTCTGGCGTACGCTCGAGCAGGATTTCCAGGCGCACCAGCAGCTTGTGGTTGGGACGGTCGGGCACGAAGCGGATCCGCGTGGCCACGCTGTAGGCGTGGATGCTCTTCGCGCAGTAGCCGATCGCCTGCCCCAGGGTGGTGGAATTCCTCATCACCACGCCGATCGGGCCGATGGCCTTGTTCCCTCCCTGCATGCAGGCAAACTTCAGCCCGAACTCGGGACATTCGAGGTCGCTGGCCGCCTGCTGCATCACGTTCAGGAACGCCCGGTATTCGATGAACGCACCGGGCTTGTCGAGCAACGCCGGATCAATCGAAGCGCGTCGCAGGATGGCGTCCGGATCACCGCCAAGCTCACGCGCCAGCTGCGGGAAACCCTGCAGGCTGTCGACGCCTACGGTTTCGGGGGTGGATCGCGACCGGGCATCCTCGTGCCCATGATCAAATTTCGAGGGAGCGTCTACGGCGACGTCTTCCACGGCATTCAGCGCCATTGCACTCTTCTCCGCTGCCCTGCCTTGTACCGCTTCTGCACCATCGGACGGCGAGGTCTGAATTGAAGCCGACAAATTCCGTGTCGGCTGATGACGGCACAGCAGTGCCTGATTCATCCTAGGGTGTCGCCAATTGTCCGGTCAATGCTGCGCAGCAGCATCGGTTCTCGCACCGCAGGGCCGCCTTCGCGCCGGCTATTCCGGGTCCATGAGATCCGTGTGCAGCAGCACCAGCGGCGCGCAGGCCTCCGCGCTGCAGCCGAAATGCCGGGTCTGTCCGCCATGCGACCAGGTGGCCGTTCCGCCGCCACCAATCACGAAGTCCCAGGTTGCGCCTTCGCTGCGGAGCTTCCCCGAGATCGAGCACGGCAGTTGGTAGAACTCAGAGTACGGCGATTGCCCGTACTGCCGGCTCAGCTGGAAGAACTCCACCACCTGCCGGCCGGACAGCTGCCACTCGCCACACGCGGCTTCCAGCGGATCGCCGGCCGCGCCCGTGTACTCGGCATCGGCGACCTCGATCACCTCCGGCGATTGCGATGGCCTTGTTGACTCGTTCTCCGGCAGCGCGTGTCCGCAGGACGCGCCAGCCAGCGCCAGGGCCGCCACGACCCAACTGAGGGCGTGGACGCGCGGCGCATTGGCCACGTCATCATTCATCGACGTACAGCCCCGCGCCCTCGCCTGCCGTCTTGTACGAAATGAGGTCGTGTTCATAGATGTCCGCACTGGTGAGCCCGTACTCCTCCATCAGGATCCCGACGATCGTGGCGATCGACGCCTTCTGCTCGTCCGTCGGCGGCTCCCACTCCGGCGTGCCGGTGTCTTTCGGGCCGCAGTTCTTGACGCAGCGTGACACCGTCTCGATACCGACACTGTCGGTATTCATCGGAAAGCGCACCGGGTATGCCTTGACCTTTTCGTGGTTGTGCACTTTGGTCGGGTTCCACTTCCAACTGGTGATCTCCCTGGTTTCGTCCACCGGGCAGGTACCGTTGGCCATGCACCGGGACTTGATCTTGCCCACGTGGTAGGTGTGCTTGAGCAGGCTCGCGGCCTGGTAGACCGTGCCGTCCTTGTCGACATAGAAGTGGGTACCGATGCCCGTCCCCGCGGAGTTGAGCGCGCTTTGCACGCTGGCGCCATCGGTCCGGTGCAGCACGATGGCTTTCGGGCCGTCCATCTTCCCCTTCTCCAGCGCGGCGATGGGCTTGATCGTGAAACCGGCGTTCTGCACGTAGCCGTTCTCACCGATGTAGACCTCGACCTCCACTTCCTTGCGCTGCGTGTTGTCGACCTGCGACGTGGTCGATTGTCCGACCTCGTGGAATTTCTTCATCGTCGTGCTCACGGCCCTTCTTCCTCCAGCTCGACCCGCAGCGCCTCGGCGACCTCGGATGTGAGCACGGCAGTCCTGCCTTCGGCGTCGGTCGTGCCCTCCTCCATGCGGCCACTGGCGCAGATGATCCTGTAGCGCCGGTTGGCCAAGGCCTTGCCCGTCGCTGCCGACCTGAGCACGAACGCTTCGTCGTAGGCCAGCATCGCGGCCACGGTCGACGCGACCGCCGCCGCCACCCCGCCTGCACCACTCCCGGCTGCCGGGCCTTGATCGATGAAGGCCCGCACTTGGCTGCCTGCGATCAGGGTGGCGCCGCAGGTGGTGGAATCGCCATGCCGCGCCAAGGGCTGACCGTCGACGAGAATGGTCGCATCACCACTGACGATCGTCGTGGGTCCGCACTTCGGACAGGCAACTGCGTCACTCATGCGGGCGACGGGCTTGCCTTCGATATCGGTGGAAGGCGAACCGCTGACCACCCTGCCGCCATGAGTGGTCGCGTCGCCAACGACGATCCATATCCGAGCCATCGTCCAATGCCTTGGAACCTGAAGCCTGTTTGATAACCGATCCCGGGGCGGCGCTCAACGTGAACGCTTCCAAACGGTGCAGCCTGTCCCACACGTCGGCCAACGCGGCCTGCAAGACGCCATGCTTGTCCCAGGCCGCTACCGCGCCAACAACCTCCGCGTCCAGTCCAGCAACACCAGCGGCAGCCGCTCAGGCGCCGACAGCACCGCGTAGCCTTCCGGTCCGAACACCTTCGGCAGATAGCCTGGAGCCTGCAGGTCCACCGTGAGGCAGAACGGGAAAATGCCCTGCAGCCGCGCCTCGGTCACCGACTGGCGCATGTCCTCGACGCCGAACAGGCCGTCGTAGCGGTCGGCGTCGTTGGGCTTGCCGTCGGACAGCATGAGCAGCAGGCGATGCTCGGCCGGCTGCCGCATCAGCAGCGCGGTGGCATGCCGGATGGCGGCGCCGGCGCGCGTGTAGTTCTCCGGCTCCAGGCCGGCGATGCGCAGCGCGATGTCCGGCCCGTAGGCCTCGTCGAAGGCCTTCAAGGTGCGCATCGACACCCCGTGCGGGCCTTCGCCGGAGAAGGCCATGGCCGAGAAGGGTTCGCCCAGGCCCTCCAGCGCCATGCAGACCAGCAGCAGGGCCTCGCGCTCGACGTCGATCACGCGCCGACCGCCGCCGATGAAGCCGTCGGTGGAGCCGCTCACGTCGACCAGCAGCGAGACGGCGATGCTGCGCCGGCCCGGCCGGCGCGTCTCGTACAGTCCCTCGCGCAGGAAGCCGCCGGCACGCAGGTCGGCACGGCCTTCGACGCAGGCATCGATGTCGATGTCCTCGCCGTCGCTCTGCCGGCGCATGCGGACGCGCTCGGGACGCAGGGCCTCGAACTGGCGGCGGATGCCGTCGAGGTGCGAGCGGTGGCGGGCCAGGGTGGCGTCAATCCAGGCGGGGTCGCCATCTGGCGGCGGCACCATCCGCACCGTGGTGCCGTGTTCGATGTACGACGCGCTTGCATGATCCCACTCGGGATAGCGGAAGCGGGTGCCGCCGGCGTCGGGATCGTCGAACTCGATCTTCGCGCGGCTGGCGGGCGGGTCGTCCGACAGCAGGACTTCGCGCGGCGGGTCGGGCGCGGCGATCATCCGTGTCGATGACAGTTCCGACAGCATGTCGCCGTACTCGTCAGCGCTGGTTTCGTCGTCGCGGTCGACCGGGCGCTGCAGGCCGAAAGGATCCTCGGCGACCTCGTGCGGCGCGTCCTGCTGGATCATCCACGCGCCGGGCTCGCCGGGCCGGTCCTCGTCCTCGGTGGCTTCGCGCTCCTCGGGCCTTCGCTCCATCCGCGCGCTGCGGACCGGCCCGGCGTCTTGCTCATCATGGTTGAAGGGTTTGCCATCCAACATCCGGGCAACGGTGCCCGCCTCGCGCAGCTCGCCCGTCCACCAGTCGCGGTACAGCGGCATCGGGCCAAGCCGGCGCGCGTCCGCCCTGTCGATGTCCCAGTCGCTGAGCAGCCGTCCGGCTTCCACTAGCGGGTCGTCAGTCCGGCCCGAGTCGGAGTCAGGGTCGAAGCCGGCACCGGAACCGGAACCGGAGTTGGAGCCGGTGTTGGCGTTGCGGTCCGACGCGGTCTCCAGGTCACGCTCCAGGATGCTGCGGACCAGCTGTTCCAGAGGCTGTCTCGCAGCTGCGAAATCGACCAGCGGCGGGCGCGCGGCCAACGCCAGCCTCCGCAGCCGCCGCAGCGCCGGCAGCAGGCCGGGAAAGCTGCGCGCGACTGCGACTTCGGCGGCATGTGCCTCCAGCACCAGCGCGGTATCGCGCAGCAGCGGACTGCGCGTCGCGGCGATCGCCCGCACATGGCCGCGCGTGGCCCGGCACGCCTGCTGCAACGCCATCGCCCGATAGAGCTCCGAGGCCTCGACGTCGTCGCAGATCCCCAGGTGGGCCGGGAGCCAGATCGCATCGCCGCTGGTGGCCGGCAGCGCCTGGCGATGACGCGGATACGCGTGGCGGTGGAACAGCCGATGCAGCACGGTCGGTCGCGCCGGCGGCAGCGCCACGCGCATCGGCAGGCTGGTGCCGCACGCGGCCGACACCAGCAGGTCCAGGCGCCGCACCAGCGATGCGAGCGCTACCGGGGCATCGGGCTCGCGCGCATAGTGCCGGCGCCAGGTGTCGCGGATGAACACCGTCGCATGCCGCGCCACATCGACGACAACGTCCTCGGCCTCGGCCACGTCGGCAGCCGCCTAGGGAAACATCGCGTCGACGAGTTCGCGCATCGCGCCGAGCAGGGTCGGATCGTCGCTGAGCGGTGAAATCACCGCCGCGTTGCACGCCTCGCGCACGCTGATGCCGCTGGCGACCAGGCGCCCGGCGGCAATCAGCAGGCGCGTGCTCGGAACCTCGGCCAGGCCGCGGTCACGGAGCGAGCGCACGCGGCCCGCCAGCTCCACCAGCGCAACAGCGGTGCCGCGGTCCACGCCGCTTTCCGCGACCACGATCGCAGCCTCGACCGGCGGTTCGGGAAACCCCAGCTCGATCGCGACGAAGCGCTGCCGCGTGCTCGGCTTCAGGTCCTTGAGCATGCGCTGATAGCCCGGGTTGTAGGAGATCACCAGCTGGAAGCCCGGCGCCGCCTCCAGCGTTTCGCCGGTGCGGTCGATCGGCAGGATGCGCCGGTAGTCGGTCAGCGGATGCAGGACCACGATCGTGTCCTGGCGCGCCTCCACCACTTCGTCCAGGTAGCAGATCGCGCCTTCGCGAACGGCGCGGGTCAGCGGGCCGTCCTGCCAGACGGTGTCGTCGTGGCGGATCAGGAAGCGACCGATGAGGTCGCTTGCGGTCAGGTCGTCGTGGCAGGAGACCGTGATCAGCGGGCGTCCCAGCCGCCATGCCATGTGCTCGACGAAGCGTGTCTTGCCGCAGCCGGTGGGACCCTTGAGCATCACCGCCAGGCCGCCGGCATGGCACTGCTCGACGATCCCGACTTCGTTGCCCGTGGGCAGGTAGTACGGACCGGCCTCCGCCGGCCTCATGCGCTCATCCACCCATCAAGTTCCCCGGCGCCTTTGCAGCTCGCCGTCGGCGGGATGGTCCGCGATCACGTCGAACTGCGGGCGGTATCTGAAGAAGTCGAAGATGAACATCGCGACGCCGGTGGCGAAGATCGTCGCCGTCAGGATCAGCATCAGGAAGTGCACCTGGATCTTCAGCTGGGCGTCCAGGTAGCCCATGCCCATGATCCGCTCGAGGTAGACCTGGGCGATGCCCGCGGTGCCGAAGGACAGCGTCATGCCGAACATGCCCGTCACCTGCAGCCAGAACGCCCAGTAGCCGAGCGGCGAGTACCTGTCCTGGGGCCGGTTGGTCAGGCTGGGCAGCGCATAGGTGATCATCGCCATGGTGATCATCGCGTAGGCGCCATAGAACGCCGAATGCGCGTGCATCGCGGTGATCAGCGTGCCGTGGGTCCACTTGTTGACGCTGGGCCAGGTGTGCGCCAGGCCGAGCAGGCCGGCGCCGAACAGGGCGAAGATCGCGCTGCCGATGGTCCAGTGCAGGGCCAGCGAGTTGGGGTGCTTCACCCCGCCGCGGCGCATCGCCGCATAGGCGTAGATCGCCATGGCAGCCAGCGCCAGCGGCTCCAGCGCGCTGAAGAAGCCGCCGATCGGCAGCCAGATATGCGGTACGCCCACCCAGTAGTAGTGATGCGCGGTGCCGAGGATGCCGGCGAAGAACACCAGGCCCACGATCACGTAAAGCCACTTCTCCATCACCTCGCGATCAATGCCCGACAGGCGGATCAACAGGTAGGCGAGGAAGCCGGCCATGATCATCATCCACACGCCTTCGACCCACAGGTGGATGGTCCACCAGCGGTAGAAGATCGAGACGGTGTAGTTCTCGTAGTGCAGCAGCGCGGGGATATACAGGATCGCCGACAGCGCAAGCCCACCCAGCAGCACGCCCTCGGTGGTCGTGAACCGCCCGGACCTCTTGATGGTCATGCCGATGTTGTAGAGGAACATCAGCATGCAGATGACGATGACGATCTTGTGCGGCAGCGGCTGCTCGAGCAGCTTGTTGCCGGTGCCGTAGCGGAACAGGTAGCCGATGACCGCGGTGACGCCCATCACCGTCCACAAGCCGAGCTGCCAGTAGGCCAGCTTCGTGCTGTACAGCTCGGTGCGCGACTCGTCGGGGACCATCCAGTAGGTCGCGCCCATGAAGCCCGTGAGCACCCAGACGATCAGCAGGTTGGTGTGGATGGTCTTGGTGACGTCGAACGGCAGGATGTACAGCAGCGGATCCGGCCCGAGGTACTTGGCCGCCGACAGCAGCCCGAACACGATCTGCAGCCCGAACAGCACCATGGCCACGGCGAAGTACCAGTAGGCCACCGATTGCGACTTGTAACGCATGGAAGATCTCCCGGTGGCGGCGCAGGACGCCTGCCAGTCTTATTTCATCGATCCAAGGAAGGCCACGAGCTGGTCGACCTGCTCTTCGGTCAGGCTGTCCGCATACGTGTTGGGCATGAAGGACGTGCCTTCGGCCGAGAACATCGCCCCGGGCACCAGGTGCGCGCTTGGGGTCACGATCGACTCGCGGATGTAGCCCTCGACGTCGGTCGCGCTGCCGCTATAGTCCGGCGATGCGATCGTCTGCGCCGCGCGCTCCGCCATGCCGGCCATCGACGGACCGGCGAGCTGGACACCCGGCTGCAGCGAATGGCAGGCCGTGCAGACCGGCACCGCGGTCCCGAACAGGTTTTCGCCGATCGCACGGGGATCGCTGTCCGCGCGCACGGGCCTGACTTCCCGCGCCTCTGCCGCGCCCTCGGCGGTGCCCTGCGCGGCCACGACGACCGACCCGCCGGACACCAGGATCGGACGCGGCGGCCAGCCCTGGTTGTCGACCTTCGACACCCAGTCCAGGAACTTGACCAGGTTCGCGATCTCGATCTCGCTGAGGTCCTGCGTCGGCATCAGGCGCCGATGGCGCTGCTCGTCATAGAACTGGGACGGATCACGCATGTAGGCCTTGAGGTAGGCCTCGCCACGGTGCTGCGCGATCTTGGTCAGGTCGGGGGCGTAGTAGGCGCCCTCGCCGAACAGGGTGTGGCAGTTGATGCAGTTGTACTTGTGCCAGACATCCTTGCCGTGGGTGATCTCCGGCGTGATGTCGTCGGCGTTCGTGAGCTCGCCGAAACGCATGTGGCTGTAGAAGGTCAGGCCGAGGAACGCAACGGCGGCAAGCCCCGTTGCGACGATGGCGAAGATCCGTGACTGCCGCTTGTTCATGGGTCCCTCCTCAGACGGCGATCGAGGGCCAGTAGGAAATCGCCGTGTATCCGGCGTAGACCACGGCCACCGCCATCAGCAGCAGCACGAAGATTCCGACCCAGCGGACAGGTGACACCAGACTTGTCGCTTTCATTCGACGGCTCCCCGGTCGGGCATGCTCGGGACAGGCGGGCCCGCGCGGGATCCACTGTGGCATTGCCTGCCGGGTCTTGCATTGTGCGGCGCAGCGGGCACGCGCGCATGGCACGCGGCGGCATGCTTGCGAGACAGCTCGGGGCACGGCTTTCCGCGTGGTGCGGCTCAGGCTTCGCGCGGTGGCATGGCGGCGGCGCCCGCGGCCGGCGCGTCGTGCTTGCTGCCGCCCAGGCACCGCGGCGAATCCGGCGCGGCGCCCTGGCCGGCCCACTCCGCGGCGGTGTAGGTATGGAGCGCGAGCGCGTGGATCTCGCCCATCAGCGCGCCCATCGCAGCGTACACGGCCTGGTGGCGGCGCACCGGCGACTTGCCCAGGAATGCTTCGCTGGCGATCACCGCCTTGTAATGCGTTTCCAGCCCGCGGCTGTGCATGTGGCTTTCGTCCAGCACTTCGAGGTGGCTGGGGGACAGCGCCTGCAGGGCGGCCTGGATGCGATCGATCTTCTTGCTCATGGCGGCATTATCGCCGCTATCGAAGCGGCAGGTCCGGCTGGCGCTCTATGCCAGGCATACGAGCGCCTGCCGCGCCGCGATCCACTCTTCGTTGGTGGGCTCCACGCCCACCAGCACGCGGCTTGCCGGCGCGGAAATCGTCGCCGCGTTCGCCTGGTTGGCCGCGTCGTCGAGAGCCAGGCCCAGGAAGCCGAGGTCCGCGCACACGCGTTCGCGGATGAAGGGGTTGTGCTCGCCGACGCCGGCGGTGAACACCAGCAGGTCCAGCCCGCCCAGCACCGCGGCCATCGCGCCGATCTCGCGCACGATCCGGCGCACATAGAGTCCAAGCGCAACGCGCGCGCGCTCGCCCGCCACGCCCGCGTCGCCTTCGTGCTTCACGATCACGCGCGGCTCCGGCGAGATCCCGGACACGCCCAGCAGCCCGGAGCGGTGGTACAGCAGCTGTCCCACCTCCTCCAGGCTGAGCTTCTCGATCTCCATCAGGTACAGCACGGCGCCGGGATCCAGCGCGCCCGTGCGGGTGCCCATCATCAGGCCGTCGAGCGCGGAGAAGCCCATTGTCGTGGCGACGCTCTGCAGGTCCCGCATCGCGCACAGGCTGGCACCGCTGCCGAGGTGCGCGACGATGGTGCGGCCGCGCGCGGCCCGGCCATGGCGCTCCGGCAGCGCGGTGGCCATGTAGGCATACGACAGACCGTGGAAGCCGTAGCGCCGGAGGCCGCGCTCCCAGGCATCCCAGGGCAGCGGCAGGATCTGCTCGACCATCGGGATGGTGTGGTGGAAGCCGGTATCGAAGCAGGCCACCTGCGGCAGCCGCGGGTACTCGCGCAGCAGGATGCCGACCGCCTCCAGCGCGAAGGGCTGGTGCAGCGGCGCCAGCGGAATGAAGCCGCGCAGGTCCTCCAGCACGCCCTGGTCCACGCGCACCGGCTCGAAATACTTGCTGCCACCGTGCACCACCCGGTGCGCGACCGCGCCGACGCGGCGCCCGGCGAGGCGTTCGAGGATGCGGTCGCGGATCAGGGCCAGCGCGCTGCGATAGGGCGCGTCGGCGCCGAGCTCGACCGGGAACGGCGCAACCCCGCTCTCGCCGAAGTCGGGCGCGGGGCCGCCGATGCCCTGCACCTTGCCGTTCCACAGCGCCTTGCGCGGCAGCGGATCGACGCCGCCGTCGTAGACCGCGAACTTGATGCTCGACGAGCCACAGTTGAGCACCACCACCAGGTCGGCGCCGGAGGACTCCACCGCCGGCGCCGGGGGATGCCCGCTCACGGAGGGCTCTGTCGATTGTGGTGCGCCAGCATCAGCGCGATCGCGCACGAGGCCATGCGCGATTCACGCGGGTCGGCGCGGCTGGTCAGCACCACCGGCACTTTCGCGCCCAGCACGATGCCGGCACTCGCGGCCTGGCCCATGAAGATCAGCTGCTTGGCCAGCATGTTGCCGCTCTCGAGGTCCGGGACCACCAGGATGTCGGCCTGTCCCGCCACCGGCGAGGCGATGCCCTTGGTCTTCGCCGCCTCCATCGACACCGCGTTGTCGAAGGCCAGCGGGCCGTCGAGCACGCCGCCGGTGATCTGGCCACGGTCGGCCATCTTGCACAGCGCCGCGGCGTCGAGCGTGGCCTGCATCGACGGGTTGACCGTCTCGACCGCGGCCAGGATCGCCACCTTCGCCGTGGCGATGCCGAGCACGCGCGCCAGGTCGATTGCGTTCTGGACGATGTCCGCCTTCTGCAGCAGGTCGGGCGCGAGGTTGACCGCGGCGTCGGTGACGAGGAACGGCCGCGGATAGTGCGGCGTCTGGATCACGAAGCAGTGGCTGACGCGGCGCTTGGTGCGCAGGCCCGACGCCGAGGCCACCACCGCCGACATCAGCTCGTCGCTGTGCAGGCTGCCCTTGATGATGATCTCGACCTCGCCCTCGCGGGCCAGCTCGGCCGCGCGCATGGCCGCGGCGTGGCTGTGCGGCACGTCCTCGACCGGGATGCCGGAAATGTCGAGCCCGGCCGCCGCCGCCGCCACGTCCAGCCGCGCGCGCGGTGCCACCAGCACCGGTTCCACCAGGCCCGCATCACGCACGTCCAGGGCCGCGGCCAGGCTCAAGGCATCACAGGGATGCACGATCGCGGCGCGCACGGGCGCCAGGTTGGCGACGTGGTGAAGCAGGCGCGCCAGGCCATCGTTGCCGTTGGCGTCCTTGCGATGGGCCGGCTGCGCCGGATGGTCTGCGGTCATCGGTGTCCTTTGGCTTGCGTGGAGCGTGGGCGCGTCGGCTCCGGGCTGCGGCTTACTCGCCGGCTTCGGCTTCGAGCCGCTTCGCCGCTTCGCGCTTGCCCATGCCGCGCAGCGCCGCGAGCGACTGCACCTGTGCCTGGCGGGGGACGGTCTTGCCGGCTTCCCAGTTGTAGATCGACTGCCCGCTCACGCCGGCAAGCTGGCCGTATTCGGCCGCGGACAGGCCGAGTTTTTCGCGGTGCGACTTCAGGCCCTTGGCCTGGAAACGGACGCGGGGGGCATCGCCGTCGGTCGTGGCCGCCGCGGCCTTTTCCGCGCGCGACGGGCGCGCCCCGGATTTCACCTGCCGCGCCAGCGCCGCCACTTCGCGCTTGAGCGCCGCGATATCGCGCCGGTAACCGGCATTGGCCTTGCGCAGGGGCTCGAGCTGGGTTTTCGCTTCCTTGCGGGCAAGGCGCACGATTTCGGCTTTCAGGACGGTTGCGAGATTGGCCACCAGGCATTACTCCATATTTCAATAGGGGGAATAGTCGGGAAGTCTAGTTTTGAATGCCTCCCGCGTCTAATACTGGACTTTCCGGAATTATCAGCGCGGTTTCAACGGGATTATCCGGGTCCGTCACGCTGCCGCATGCACGGACCCGTGCAGACTGCCGGCCGACCCGCGACGCCCGCATGAACCAGCCAAGGGAGCAGGTGTGCTTTCCATCATTATTCCCGCGCACGACGAGGCGCCCGTCATCGCCGCCACCCTCGACGCCGTGGCCGGCGCCACCGCCGGGCATGGCGATGGCGTGGAGGTGATCGTGGTCGATGACGCGTCCACCGATACGACGGCCGCGATCGCACGCGCGCACGGCGCCCGCGTGGTGCAGGTCGACGTGCGCCATATCGCCGGCGCGCGCAACGCCGGCGCCGCCGCCGCGCGCGGTGGGCGCCTGCTGTTCGTCGACGCGGACACGCTGGTCAACCGCCAGGCGGTGGATGCCGCGATGCAGGCGCTCGATGGCGGCGCGGCGGGTGGCGGCACCGCCGTGCGCTTCATGCGCCCGCTGCCGCTCCACATCCGTCTGTTCGAATCGGCCTCGATCGTGCTGTTCCGCCTGTTCCGCATCACCCCGGGCTGCTTCATCTTCTGCACCCGCGAGGCCTTCGACGCCGCCGGCGGCTTCGACGAAGGGCTGTACGTCGCCGAGGACGTGGCCTTCGGCCGCGCGCTGGCCAGGCAGGGCCGGCTGGTGATCCTGCGCACGCCGGTCCTCACTTCGGCGCGCAAGGTGCACACCTATTCGCTGGCCGAAAAGCTCGGGTTCACGCTGCGATTCCTCTTGTCGCCCAGGCGAATCGCCCGCACCCGGGATGCCCTGCCCCTCTGGTACGGGCCGCGTCGGCATGAAAGGGACGCGACGCCTCCGCCTGAATGACCCGGGGCGGACGGGCATCGGCCCCGGGCCCGGGCGCCGCGCGGCGATACAATGGCGCTTTCCGCCAGCGCCCGCATTTCCCATGACCGACCGCAAGCATCGCAAGCCCCTCCCCGGAACCTCGCTCGACTGGTTCGACGCCCGTGAAGCCGTGGAGGCGCTGCAGCCCGGTGCCTGGGACGCCCTGCCCTATACCGCGCGCGTCCACGCCGAAAACATCGTCCGCCGCGCCGACCCCGCGCGCATTGACGATTATCTCGTCCAGCTGGTCGAACGCCGCCGCGACCTGGATTTCCCGTGGTTCCCGGCCCGCGTGGTCTGCCACGACATCCTCGGCCAGACCGCGCTGGTCGACCTTGCCGGCCTGCGCGACGCCATTGCCGATGCCGGCGGCGACCCGGCGCAGGTGAATCCGGTGGTGCCTGTGCAGCTGATCGTCGACCACTCACTGGCGGTGGAATGCGGCGGTTTCGATCCCGACGCCTTCACCCGCAACCGTGAAATCGAGGACCGGCGCAACGCCGACCGCTTCCATTTCATCGACTGGACCAAAAAGGCTTTTCGCAACGTCGACGTGATTCCCCCGGGCAACGGGATCATGCACCAGATCAATCTGGAGAAAATGTCGCCGGTGGTTTACGTCGACGACGGCGTCGCATTTCCGGATACCTGCGTGGGCACCGACAGCCATACCCCGCACGTCGATGCGCTGGGCGTGATCGCGATCGGCGTCGGCGGACTGGAGGCCGAGAGCGTGATGCTCGGCCGCGCCTCGTGGATGCGCACACCCGAGATGATCGGCGTGGAGCTGTCCGGCAGGCCGCAGCCCGGGATCACCGCCACCGACGTGGTGCTGGCGTTGACCGAATTCCTGCGCCAGCAGAAGGTCGTGGGCGCCTACCTGGAGTTCCGCGGCGAAGGCGCCGCGGCGCTGACCATCGGCGACCGCGCCACCATTTCCAACATGGCGCCGGAATATGGCGCGACCGCGGCGATGTTCTTCATCGATGACAACACCCTCGACTACCTGCGCCTCACCGGCCGCGAAGACGAGCAGGTGGCCCTGGTGGAGACGTACGCGAAGGCCGCCGGCCTGTGGGCTTCGGATCTCGCCAACGCGCAGTATCCGCGGACGCTGCACTTCGACCTGTCCAGCGTGGTCCGCAACATGGCCGGCCCGTCCAACCCACACCGCCGCCTGGCGACCAGCGACCTGGCCGAGCGCGGCATCGCCGGCGACCTGGCCGGCGCGCGCGCGCAGGAGGCCGAGGGCCTGCTGCCCGACGGCGCGGTGATCATCGCCGCCATCACCAGCTGCACCAATACGTCGAACCCGCGCAACGTGATCGCCGCCGCGCTGCTGGCGCGCAACGCCAACGCGCGCGGATTGACCCGCAAGCCATGGGTGAAGACCTCGCTGGCCCCCGGCTCGCGCGCGGTGCAGCTGTACCTGGAGGAAGCGAAGCTGCTGCCCGAGCTTGAACAGCTCGGCTTCGGCATCGTCGGCTTCGCCTGCACCACCTGCAACGGCATGTCCGGCGCGCTGGATCCGGTGATCCAGCAGGAAGTGATCGATCGCGACCTGTACGCGGTGGCCGTGCTGTCGGGCAACCGCAACTTCGACGGCCGCATCCACCCGTACGCGAAGCAGGCCTTCCTGGCCTCGCCGCCGCTGGTGATCGCCTATGCCATTGCCGGCACCGTGCGCTTCGATATCGAGAAGGACGTGCTCGGCATCGACGCCGACGGCCATCCGGTCACGCTCAAGGACATCTGGCCCAGCGACGAAGAGATCGACGCGGTGGTCAAGGCCAGCGTCAAGCCGGAGCAGTTCCGCCGCGTGTACGAGCCGATGTTCCGCATCGCCGTGGACGACGGCACGCGCGTGGAGCCGCTGTACGACTGGCGCCCGATGTCGACCTATATCCGCCGCCCGCCCTACTGGGAGGGCGCTCTGGCCGGCGAACGCAGCATGAAGGGCATGCGCCCGCTGGCGGTGCTCGGTGACAACATCACCACCGACCACCTCTCGCCGTCCAACGCGATCATGGCTTCGAGCGCCGCCGGCGAGTATCTGTCGAAAATGGGCCTGCCCGAAGAGGACTTCAATTCCTACGCCACCCACCGCGGCGACCACCTGACCGCGCAGCGCGCGACCTTCGCCAATCCGAAGCTGCTCAACGAGATGGTGCGCAACGACGACGGCAGCGTGCGCCAGGGTTCGCTGGCGCGCATCGAGCCCGAGGGCAAGGTCACGCGCATGTGGGAAGCGATCGAAACCTACATGGAACGCCGCCAGCCGCTGATCATCATCGCCGGCGCCGACTACGGCCAGGGTTCCAGCCGCGACTGGGCCGCCAAGGGCGTGCGCCTGGCCGGCGTGGAAGTAATCGCGGCCGAAGGCTTCGAGCGCATCCACCGCACCAACCTGATCGGCATGGGCGTGCTGCCGCTGGAGTTCGAGGCCGGCACCACCCGCGAGACCCTGGGCATCGACGGCACCGAGACCTTCGACGTCACCGGCATACGCGCGCCTGGCGCCACGCTGACGCTGGTGATCAATCGCACGGACGGAAGCAGCACCGGCATCCCGGTGACCTGCCGCCTGGATTCGGACGAAGAAGTGCTGATCTACGAAGCCGGCGGCGTGCTGCAGCGATTTGCGCAGGATTTCCTGGCGTCCACTGCGGACGCGTAGGGCGGCTGGGATGCATCGCGGCAGGGCCGCTATCGGCGCAACATGCCCGAGGCACGATCACTACAGGGTGACCCAGCGAGACGAAAACAGGCTGGCACCCCCGACGCCATTCCGGTGGACTACTGCTATCAGGGCCGGCAGGAGTCGCTGGAGCTGCTGGCGAAGCTGGTGGAACCGGAGATCCCGGACGGCGCTTGATGTCCAAGGGGCGGACGCGAGCTCCGACTTACGCCGCCTGCCCGTACTCGAACGCGCGTCCGGCTCCGCCGGTGCGCATCACTTCCCATCCAAGCATCGCCAATTCGACCGTACGCGGAATCGGCTTGGCTCCGCTGCGGTAATAGGCCAGCACCCTCCGGCTGACATCCAGCGCCTCGGCGGCGGCATCGCCCGGATGCTACCCGGGTTCCATGGAACAATTGCGCTTTGTACTTTCCGGCACTGACGCAATGTCCTATCAGCCAAAACCCCACGCTCCCCAGCTGAAAATCCCCGCCACCTACATGCGCGGCGGCACCTCGAAGGGGGTGTTCTTTCGCCTCGAAGACCTGCCCGAAGCCGCCCGCGTTCCCGGCCCCACGCGCGACGCGCTGCTGATGCGCGTCATAGGCTCGCCCGATCCCTACGCCAAGCACACCGATGGCATGGGCGGGGCAACCTCGTCCACCAGCAAGTGCGTGATCATCGGCCCCGCCACGCAGCCCGGCCACGACGTCGACTACCTCTACGGCCAGGTCTCCATCGACACCGCCTTCGTCGACTGGTCGGGCAACTGCGGCAACCTCAGCACCGCGGTCGGCCCGTTCGCGATCGCCAACGGTTTCATCGACCCTGCGCGCCTGCCTGAGAATGGAACTTTCGCCGTACGGGTGTGGCAGGCGAACATCGGCAAGACCATCGTCGTGCACGTGCCGATCGCCAATGGCGAGGTGCAGGAGACCGGCGACTTCGAGCTCGACGGTGTGACCTTCCCGGCGGCGGAGATCGTGCTGGAGTTCATGGACCCGTCCGATGACAGCGACGACGACGGCGGCGCAATGTTCCCCACCGGCAACCTGGTCGATGACCTGGTGGTCCCCGGCGTCGGCACGCTCAGGGCGACGATGATCAACGTCGGCATCCCCACCGTCTTCGTCAACGCCGCAGACATCGGCTACTCCGGCACCGAGCTGCAGGACGCGATCAACGGCGATGCAAAGGCGCTGGCCATGTTCGAAACCATCCGCGCCCACGGCGCCCTGCGGATGGGACTGATCGACGACATCGCCGGCGCCGCCACGCGCCAGCACACGCCCAAGGTCGCCTTCGTATCGCCGGCCGCAGGCTACGTCGCCTCCAGCGGCAAGGCCATCGTCGCGTCCGACATCGACCTCAATGTGCGCGCACTGTCCATGGGCAAGCTGCACCACGCGATGATGGGCACCTGCGCGGTGGCCATCGGCACCGCGGCGGCAATCCCGGGCACCCTGGTGAACCTGGCCGCGGGCGGCGGCGGGCGCGAGGCGGTGCGTTTCGGCCACCCTTCCGGCACGCTGCGCGTGGGCGCCGAGGCGCGCGAGGTGGACGGCCGCTGGACGGTTGCCCGGGCCATCATGAGCCGCAGCGCGCGGGTGCTGATGGAAGGCGCGGTGCGCGTGCCCGACCATGGCGGCGCCGCGTAGAATCGCCGCCATGGACATCTTCAAGATCTTCACCCTCGAGGCCGCGCACCGGCTGCCCAACGTCCCCGAGGGCCACAAGTGCGCGCGCCTGCACGGCCATTCGTTCCGGATCGAACTGCATGTGTCCGGCGAGCCAGGCGCGGAGTCGGGCTGGGTGATGGACTTCGCCGACATCAAGGCAGCGTTCCGGCCGCTGTACGAGCAGCTCGACCACCATTACCTCAACGGGATCGAGGGCTTGGAGAACCCGACCAGCGAGCGGCTGGCGGTGTGGATCTGGGAGCGCCTGCAGCCGGTGCTGCCGCAGCTGTCCGAGGTCGTGGTGCACGAAACCTGCACCTCCGGATGCCGTTACCGGGGATGACGCCCAGTGCGGCCAATGGGAGCGGCTACAGCCGCGATTGGTGGCATTCGCGGCTTTAGCCGCTCCCACAAAGGCTTTTGGCCCCGAACCTGAACGTGCCGACGAGCGGTTGTTGCACCGCAACATAGGCTGGCTTATGCTGCAACGCACAAACCGGCACTCCCTGCCGGATCCACAGCAGGAAACCCGCCATGTACCAGAACACCAACGAGCAGTTCACCGCCGCCGCGCGCCAGTTCGCCGACACCGCCGCCCAGGTCAACCGCATCGCGCTGTCCAGCGCCGAGAAGGCCATTGGCCTGCAGCTGTCGACCATCGAGCAGAACACCAACGCCGCGTTCGCCTTCTGGGGCGAGCTGGCCGAGGTCCGTGACTTCGACGGCCTGAAGGCCGTGTGGCCGAAGGGCGTGCAGGTTGCCCGCGAGAGCGCCGAGCGTTCGGTCAGCGCCAGCCAGGAAGTCTTCGGCCAGACCGTGGCCACCAACGAGGCCATTGCCCAGATCACCAAGGGCCAGGTCGAGTCGGCCGCCGCGCAGGCGCAGGAAGCCGTCCAGGGCGCCACCAAGGCCGCCGCCGGCAAGCGCAAGTAAGCAAAGGCGTCACAGCGGTCCCGGCGACGGGATCGGGCATCGCGCGCCCCTCTCTCCCGCGCGATGCCTGTTTCAACCGACCCGGCAGCCTTGGCTGCCGGGTTTTTTCATGCCTGCCTGCGGGCCGGCGAGATCGCGGGCTTCAGCCAAGGCCACGTCCGGGCCCGCGACCGTGCGCACCGGCCCCGCCGCCGTCGCCGTCGCCCATGCAGGGGATCAGGCGTTCAAGCGTTTCCACCAGCGGCGCGTATTCCTGCTCCAGGCTGTCGCGCCAGCGCGGGACTGCAGCGGCCGGCAGCGCGCTCATGCCGCGTCTCCCTGGCCGGTGCGCGCGCTTCGGGCCGCGCGCGCCAGCCGCGCACCGCGGTTGAGCCCGATACGCAGCGCCAGCGGCACCGATTCCCAGGGCAGGCGCTCGAGCGTGTTGCGCGCGGTCAATCCGAGCTCGACGTCGCCGGTCAGCACCAGGCGGCGCTGGAAGAACAGGGTGTCGGCATCCTCGAGCCGGCTGGCAAGCAGCAGCAGGTCGGTCGCGGTGCCGCCAACGCTGGCCTCTGGCGCGCCCTCGCTCGCGTGCAGGCGGCCATCGCGCAGCGCCACCACCCAGTGCAGGTCGAGGTCGGTCACGTCGATGCCCAGCCGGCGTCCCTCCATGAAGGCGAGGCTGCCGTCCGCCATCGGCGCGGCCAGCACCGCGGCCATGGCGCGTTCGAGCAGCCGCTGCTGCAGCCGCGGCGGCAGCGCGCGCAACAGCGGCGCCCAGCGTCGGGGCGGAGGCACCAGGCGCAGGAGCGTGCTGGTGGCCTGGGGAGGAAGGGGGATGCTGTGCATGGCGTGGCGGCTTCCGAGGGACGGGGCGTGTGATGTGGGTGCCGCGATTGGCGGGAGGGCTGCGACTGTCGCGACTGTCGCGATGGTTGCGATGGCCGGATCAAGGTCAATGCCCTGGGCGCGGCGAGCGTCGGCGATGGCCAGCGCGATGAGTCCGTCGGCGGTCGATGCCGGCAGGCCGATCCGGCGCGCGAGCGCCTCGACGCGGCGCCGCACGCGGGCTTCGCGCTGTGGATCGGAGAGCGGACGCCCGGCGCGCGCCTTGCAGCGGCCCGCGCGTACGGCGAAGCGCGCGCGTGCGCCGAACAGCAGCACCAGCGCGTGGTCAATGCCGCCGATCGCCAGGCGCATGCGCGCGAGCGAAGCGTCCACCTTCATGTCCAAGCCCCTGCATGCATCCCCGGGATCCGGCCGCCAGCAGACCACCCGCCACCCGCCCCGTCGCTGACCTGGATCAACCACGGGCGACCTGGCGGCACCCTGCCCCGGACGGCATGTGGCTTGACCCGGATCAGGGCGCAACCCCGCCCCGGACGCGACCCTGTCGCCCTCGACCATCCCCGGGGACTCCGCTTGGCCTTCCACGACCTGCGCTCGTTCCTGTCGCGACTGGAGCGCGACGGCCAGCTGCGGCGCGTCGTCGCCCCCGTCGATCCGGTGCTGGAGTCGACCGCGCTGTGCCTGCGCGCCCTGCGCGAAGACGGCCCGGCGCTGCTGATGCAACGGCCGGTCGGCGCGCGCCATGCGCTGCTGGGCAACCTGTTCGGCCACCGCACGCGCATCGAAGCCGCGCTGGCCGGGCGTCCCTTGGCCTCGCTGCGTGAACTCGGCGAGCTGCTGGCGGCGATCAAGGAGCCGCGCTGGCCGTCGAGCCTGAAGCAGGCGCTGTCGACCTGGCCGGAGCTCGCGCAGCTGGCCCTGGTGGCGCCGCAGTCGGTGCGCGACGCCGCATTCAACGAGGAGGTCCTGGAGGGCGACGGCATCGACCTGTCCCGCCTGCCGATCCAGCACTGCTGGCCCGGCGACGCCGCGCGCCTGATCACCTTGGGCCTGGTGGTCACCCGCGGCACCCGCAAGCCGCGGCAGAACATCGGCATCTACCGCATGCAGGTGATCGGCCCGGACCGCGTGATCATGCGCTGGCTGCCGCACCGCGGCGGCGCGCTCGACTTCGCCGACTGGTGCGCCGATCGCCCGGGCGAACCCTTCCCGGTGTTGGTCGCCATCGGCGTAGATCCCGCAACCACGCTGGCCGCCGTGGCACCGGTGCCGGACACGCTGTCGGAATACGAGTTCGCCGGCCTGCTGCGCGGGCAGCGTACGCGCACATGGCGCAGCGAACGCACGGGGCTGGACGCGCCGTCGGGCGCCGAAATCGTGATCGAAGGCGTAATCCACCCGGGCGAGACCGCGCTCGAGGGTCCGTTCGGCGACCACACCGGCTACTACAACGCTGCCGCGCACTTCCCGGTGATGCGCATCGAACGCATGCGCCTGCGCCGCGATGCCATCTACCAAGGCAGCTACATGGGCCGCGCGCCCTTCGATGAACCCTCCGTCCTGGCGCTGGCGCTCAACGAACTGTTCGTGCCCATCCTGCGCAAGGTGTTCCCGGAGATCGTCGACTTCCACCTGCCGCCGGAGGCCTGCTCCTACCGCATCGCCGTGGTCTCGATCCGCAAGCAGTACCCGGGGCACGCGCGCCGGATCATGATGGCCGTCTGGTCCTACCTGCGGCAATTCACCTACACCAAGTTCGTGATCGTCACCGATGACGACATCGACGTGCGCGACTGGTCGCAGGTCGTGTGGGCGGTGTCCACGCGCGTGGACCCGGCGCGCGACACGATGCTGGTGGAGAACACGCCGATCGACTACCTCGACTTCGCAAGCCCGGTGGCAGGTGTCGGCTCGAAGCTGGGAATCGACGCCACCAACAAGCTGCCCGGCGAGACCAGCCGCGAGTGGAGCCGGCCGATCGTGCCGGACGCGGAGGTGGAACGGCGCGTGGACGCCCTCTGGAGCGGAGTGATGGCCGCGACGCCACCGACACGATAATGGCGCATGCGCGGGGCGCAGGTGCGGGTGTGCGCCTGGGCTGTGCAGCTATCCGCGCCGACCTGATCCAGGTCAAGGACGCTGGCGTGCCACGGCGCCGACGATAGCCCATTCATCGACGCTGGAGCAGCGCATGCAACTGGTCTGTCCCGCCGGCAACCTGCCGGCCCTGCAGGCGGCGGTCGACGCCGGTGCCAACGCCGTCTACGCCGGCCTCCGCGACCAGACCAACGCCCGCGCCTTCCCCGGACTGAACTTCAGCGACGACGAACTGCGCGCCGGCATCCGCTACGCGCACGCCAAGGGCACCAGGGTGTACCTGGCGCTCAACACCTATCCCGACAGCGCGCGCCTGGCGCAGTGGCATGCGGCCGTCGACAAGGCCGCCGAACTCGGCTGCGACGCGATCATCGCCGCCGAGATGTCGGTGCTCGACTACGCCGCGCGCACGCACCCCGGCATGCCGCGCCACCTCTCGGTACAGGGTTCGGCCACCACCGAGCCGGCACTGCGCTACGCCTTCGAGCGCTTCGGCATCAGCCGCGCGGTGCTGCCACGGGTGCTGTCGATCCAGCAGGTCGAGCGCCTGTGTGAGCGCGCGCCCGTCGCGATCGAGGTGTTCGCCTTCGGCAGCCTGTGCATCATGGTCGAGGGCCGCTGCCAGCTCTCGAGCTACGTCACCGGCGCCTCGCCCAACCGCCACGGCGTGTGCTCGCCGGCGAAGTTCGTGCGCTGGGACGAATTCGACGACGGCAGCCGCACCGCGCGCCTCAACGACGTACTGATCGACCGCTTCCAGCCCGCGGAGCCCGCCGGCTATCCGACCGTGTGCAAGGGCCGCTTCGACGTTGGCGGCGAAATCTTCCATGCGCTTGAGGAACCAACCAGCCTCAACACCCTGGAGCTGCTGCCACGGCTGGCGCAGGCCGGCGTGGTGGCGCTGAAGATCGAAGGGCGCCAGCGCGGCGCGGCCTACGTGGCCTCGGTCACCCGCACCTGGCGCGCAGCCATCGACCGTCATCGCGCCGACCCCGCCGCATGGACCGTCCAGCCCGGATGGCAGCGTGAGCTGTCCGCCCACGCCGAGGGCCATCAGACCACGCTCGGCCCCTACCACCGCTCCTGGCACTGACGTGCCCGGCGCCGAAAGGACCACCCGCATGAAGCTGAGCCTCGGCCCGCTGCAGTACTTCTGGCCGCGCGCGACCACCCTGGCCTTCTATCGCGAAGTCGCCGGCTGGCCGGTCGACGTCGTCTACCTGGGCGAGACCGTGTGCAGCAAGCGCCGCGAGATGCGCACCGTCGACTGGCTCGCGCTGGCCGAAGAACTCGCCGACGCCGGCAAGTCCGTCGTGCTGTCCAGCCTGTCCCTGATCGAAGCCGAGTCCGAGCTGGGCGTGCTGCAGCGCCAGGTCGACCACGGCCGCTTCTGGCTCGAGGCCAACGACCTCTCGGCCGTACAGCTGTGCCGCGTCGCCGGCCTGCCCTTCGTCGCCGGCCCAACGCTGAACGTCTACAACCACAAGGCGATGGCGACGCTGGTCGAAGACGGTCTGCGCCGCTGGGTGCCCGGCGTCGAGCAGGGCCGGCAGCTGATCGAAGAGCTGCGCGACGGCATGCAGGCCGACGGCCACGCCATGCCGGAGCTCGAGGTGATCGCCTGGGGCCGGCTGCCGCTGTCGTTCTCGGCGCGCTGCTTCACCGCGCGCGCGCTCGACCTGCCCAAGGACCAGTGCGGCTTCCGCTGCATCGACTATCCCGACGGCATGCCGCTGGCCACTCGCGAGGGCAAGGCCTTCCTGCGCATCAACGGCATCCAGGTGCAGGGCGAGGAGACCACCGACCTCGGGCCCGAGCTGCCTGCCCTGGCCGAGCTCGGCGTCGATCTACTGCGGATCTATCCGCAGGCCGAGGGCACGCGCGACATCATCGAACGCTTCGACGCCGCGCGCGGGGCCTCCGGCCCGCTGCCCGCGCTCGGCGCGCGCAACGGCTACTGGCACGGCGAGCCAGGCATGACGCTCGCGGGACACAGCGCCGGCTGAGGTCCACGCCAGCAGCCGACACTTTTCCGAACTGCGGCGCGATGCCTGCTGACGGGAAGTCAAGACGGAACCAGCACGAAGCGCGATCCCGCACCAATGAGAAAAGCCAGAAAAAGGGCCGGAAAAGATCCGGCCCCCTCCGTGCATCAGCCCGCGTCTGGCGGCATCGCGCGCCCACCATCCGCCTTCGCGGCCGGCGGCACATCATCCAGCCGCTCGCCCAGCAGGCGGCGCACGCTGACGAAGAACACCGGGATCAGCAGCAGGCCGAGGAAGGTCGCGAACAGCATGCCGCCGATCACGCCCGTGCCCAGCGCATGGCGCGCGTTGGCGCCGGCGCCGCTGGACAGCGCCAGCGGCGTCACGCCCATGATGAAGGCGAAGGACGTCATCAGGATCGGGCGGAAGCGCATGCGCGCGGCCTCGATCACCGCCTCGCGCAGACTCTTTCCGGCGGCGCGCTCAAGCACCGCGAACTCGATGATCAGGATCGCGTTCTTGGCCGCCAGGCCGATCACCGTGACCATGCCGATCTTGAAGAAGATGTCGTTGGACAGCCCCGGCCGCAGCATCGTGAACACCACCGCGCCGAGGATGCCCAGCGGCACCGCCAGCAGCACCGCCACCGGGATCGACCAGCTCTCGTAGAGCGCGGCAAGGCACAGGAACACCACCACCACCGAAAGCACCAGCAGCAGGGTCGCGGTATTGCCGGCGATGATCTCCTGGTAGGACATGCCCGCCCAGTCGTAGCCGAAGCCCGCGGGCAGCTCTTCGTCGACGATCCGCTCCATGGCGCCCATGGCCTCGCCGGAGCTGTGGCCCGGCGCCTGGGAACCGACGATGTTCACCGCCGAATAGCCGTTGTAGCGGGTCAGCGAGGGCGTGCTCATGGTCCACTCGGCGTCGACCACGTTCATCAGCGGGATCATGTTGGGCGTGCCGTCGGCGTTCGGCGCTGCCGGCGTGTAGAAGCGCGACAGCGAACCGGGGTCGGTGCGGTAGGGCGCATCGGCGCGCATGTTGACGCGCTTCACGCGGCCGTCGGCGAAGTAGTCGTTGACGTACACCGGCGCCAGCATCAACTGGATCGCGCTGTAGATGTCGTTGACCGACAGCCCCATGGCCTGCGCCTGCACGCGGTCGACGGTGAGCTTGAGCTGCGCCGCGTCCTCGAGCGTGTTGGGCCGCACCGCGGTCAGCGATGGATCCTGCGCCGCCGCGCCCAGCAGCTGGTTGCGCGCGGCCGTCAGCGCCTCGCGTCCAAGGCCGGCGCGGTCCTGCAGGTACATGTCGAAGCCGCCGAACTGTCCCAGGCCCTGCACCGTGGGCAGGTTGACCACGAAAATCTGCGCGTCGCGGATGCCGTACAGCGCGCCGTTGGCCTCCTGGATGAAGTCCTGCACCGTGCCGTCGCGCTCGCCCCAGTCGGTGAGCTTGATGAACGCCATGCCGACGTTCTCGCCCTGGCCGACGAAGCTGAAGCCGGCGATCTGCATCATGCCTTCGTAGCCGGGCACCTGTTCCAGCGTGGTGCGCACGTCTTCGAACACCGCCTGCGTGCGCTGCAGGGTCGAGCCCGGCGGCAGCTGCACGATGGCCATGGCATAGCCCTGGTCTTCTTCCGGCAAGAAGCTGCCCGGCAGGCGCGTGAGCAGCACGCCGGCGAGCACGGTCAGCGCGGCGAACACCAGCATCCAGCGCGGCGCGTGGCGCACCGCACCGCTGATGTGGCGCACATAGGTGGCCGCGATGCGGTCGTAGTACTTGTTGAAGGTGCGGTAGACCACGTTCTGGCGCTTGCCGCCGTCGGGCGCGTCGGGGTCGGGCTTCTCGTGTTGCTTCAGGAACGTCGCGCACAGCGCCGGGGTGAAGCCCAGCGCCAGGAACGCGGAGAAGCCCATCGCCACGGCGATCGTGATCGCGAACTGCTTGTAGATCTCGCCCGAGGCTCCGCCCTGCAAGGCGCTTGGGATGAACACCGCCGCCAGCACCACGGTGATCGCGACCACGGCGCCGGTGATCTGGTCCATGGCCTTGATCGTGGCCTCGCGCGGCGGCAGGTGCTCTTCGGCCATGATCCGCTCGACGTTCTCGATCACCACGATCGCGTCGTCCACCACGATGCCGATCGCCAACACCATCGCGAACAGCGTCAGCTGGTTGATGGTGAAGCCGATCATGCTCAGGCCCAGGAACGTGCCCAGCAGCGCCACCGGGATCACCAACGTCGGGATGATGGTTGCGCGCAGGTTCTGCAGGAAGATCAGCATCACCAGGAACACCAGCACCATCGCCTCGATGAGGCTCTTCACCACTTCCTTGATCGAGATGGTGACGAAGGTGGTGCTGTCGAACGGGCTGAACCACTCCACGCCCTGCGGGAAGCTGCCCTGCAGCTCGTCCATGCGCGAGGTCACGCCCTCGGCCACGGTGAGCGCGTTGGCGCCGGGCAGCAGCTGGATCGCGAATGCGCCCGTGGGCTGGCCGTTGAACTTGCTGTCGAAGCCGTAGCCCTGGGCGCCGATCTCGATCCGCGCCACGTCTTTCAGGCGCACGGTGCTGCCTTCGGCATCCGCGCGCAGGATGATGTCGCCGAACTGCTCGGGGGTGGCGAAGCGGCCCTCGGCCGAGACCGTGGCGGTGAAGCCCTGGCCCTCGGGTGCCGGGTCGGCGCCGATCGATCCGGCGGCGAACTGCACGTTCTGGCCGCGCACCGCCGCCAGCACCTGGGTGGCCGACAGGCCGTAGCCCTGCATCCTGTCCGGGTTGAGCCAGATGTTCATGGCGTACTCGGAGCCGAACTGCTGGGTGCTGCCGACGCCGGGCACGCGCGCGATCTGCTCCAGCACGCTGGCGCCGATCAGGTTGTTGAGCGCGTTGCGGTCGAACGACGGCGTCGACGAACGCAGCCCCACCACCATCAGGAACCCGGCATTGGCCTTGGCCACCACCACGCCCTGCTGGGTGACCTCGGTCGGCAGGCGCGGCGTGGCCAGGGCGACCTTGTTTTGCACCTGCACCTGGGCGATGTCGGCGTCGGTGCCGGTCTGGAAGGTCAGGGTGATGCTGGCGCGGCCGGACGAGCTTGAGCTCGAACTGAAGTACAGCAGGTTGTCGATGCCGGTGAGCTGCTGCTCGATCACCTGGGTGACCGCGCGCTCGGTGGTGGCGGCGTCGGCGCCGGGATAGCTTGCACCCACGGTGACCTGGGGCGGCGCGACGTTGGGATAGGACTCCACGCCCATGTTGAGCAGCGCGATCACGCCCGAAAGCGCGATCAGGATGGAGATGACCCAGGCGAAGACCGGATGGTCGATGAAGAAACGAGGCATCGGGGTCAGCCCTGCGCGGCGGCGTCGGCGGCGGTGTCATCGCCTGCGGGCGTGGCCGCGTCGGGATGGCCTTCGGCCGGTTCCGGCGAAGCGGCCGGGGCCGACGGAGGCGCGGCGCCCTGCCCGGCCGGCGCGGCGCCGGGAGCGCCAGGCGCCGCGGACGGCTGCCACGGCGTGGCGGTGGCAGGCTGCCCCGCCTGCGCGCGCTGCAGCCCGGACACCACCACGCGGTCACCCGTGGCCAGGCCTTCGCTGACGATCCAGCTGCCGGCCTCGGCGCGCGCGGTGGTGATGTCCTTGCGGACCACGATGTCGTCGGCACCCACGACCATCACATAGGGGCCGGTGGTATCGCGCTGCACCGCGGCCTGGGGCACGGTGAACACGCCGTGCTGCACGCCCAGCGTGGCCACCAGGGTCACGTAGGTGCCCGGCAGCAGGCGGCGGTCGGGATTGGGCAGCGTAGCCCGCAGCGACACGGCGCCGGTTTCCGGGTCGACGACGTCGCCCGAGAAGTCGAGCTCGCCGGCGTGCTCGTAGACGCTGCCGCCCGGCAGCAGCACCTGCACGGCCACCGGACCCTCGCGATCAAGCTGCATGCCGCGCACTTCGTCGAGTTCGCCGGCGCCCATGCTGAAGTTCACGTACAGCGGGTCGATCTGGTCGACGGTGGTCAGCAGCGTCGCCGCGCCTTGGCCGACCAGCGCGCCTTCGGTGACCTGCTGCTTGCCCGCGCGGCCGGAGATCGGCGCGCGCACGGTGGCGTAGCCGAGGTTGATGCTGGCGCTGTCGACCGCCGACTGCGCGGCCTGCACGGCGGCGTTGGCGCTGCGCTCGGCGGCGAGCGCGTTGTCGAGGTCGGACTGCGAGATGAAGCGCTCCGGCGCAAGGCTGCGCGCGCGCGTAGCGAAGGCGCGCGCATTCGCCTGGTTGGCGCGCGCCTGGGCGAGCGCGGCCTGCGCCTCACCGGCAGCCGCGCGCAGCGGCGCCGGGTCGATCTCGAACAACACCTGGCCTTTTTCGACGTCGCTGCCTTCCTGGTAGACGCGGCGCTGGATCACGCCGGGTACCCGGGCGCGCACGTCGGCGCTGCGGTAGGCCGCGAGGCGCCCGACCAGGTCGCGTCGCAGGGGCTCGTTGGACGGCTGTACGGAGATGACTCCGAGCTCGGGCGGGGGCGGCTGCTGGGCCTCCTGTTCGCCGCCGCATGCGGCCAGCGTCACGGTCAGGAAGGATGCAATCAGGATGCGCCGCATGGGTGCCTCTCGGGATGAATGGCGAAACAGGTCGGCAAGTATGACGCCGCCGGGGGCGCTCGCGCCGTGCCTGAAGTCAGGGAGCGCCGACGCGCACATGGTGCAGTCCGCGTGACGAAACGATGTGAACGCCCCGTGGCCAGCCCGTGGATACGGCCCCGGCGCCCGTTACGGCGCCGTCCCGCCACCGGCGACGGCGCGCGCGGCCGCCCCGAGGTCCGCCGCCAGCGCAGCGGGATCCACGGCTGGTCCGGCATGGGCGACCACGCCCAGGCGGGGCACCGGCAGCGCGGCGTCCAGCAGCCCCAGGTAGTCATCGCGGCGCTCGAACGCCGGGTCGACCGCGCAGCCCACCCAGCCCAGCAGGCGGCAGCCGTCGGCGGCGATCGCGCGGGCGCTGAGCCGGGCGTGGCTGAGGCAGCCAAGGCGCAGGCCCACCACCAGCAGCACCGGCAGCCGCAGCGCACGGGCGAGATCGGCATGCTCGATGCCGTCGGCAAGCGGCGACAGCCAGCCGCCGGCGCCTTCCACCACCACCGCGTCGGCACCCGCCGCGAGCCGTGCGTACGCCGCCAGCACGGGCGGCATGGAGACCTCGATGCCGGCGGCGCGGGCCGCGAGCTGCGGCGCGGTGGCTTCGGGCAGCGCCCACGGATTGACGTCGGCGTACGCGGGCACGGGAATGCTGGCGGCCTGCAGGGCCAGCGCATCTTCGTTGCACGCGCCCTGCGCCGTCGCCTCGCAGCCCGCCGCCACCGGCTTCATGCCCACCGCGCGCAGCCCGCGCGCGCGCAGCGCATGCAGCAAGGCCACGCTCGCCACGCTCTTGCCGACGCCGGTGTCGGTGCCGGTCACCAGCACGCCCCGCGCTACACTTGGACTCATGTTCACCACGCAGAGTCTAAGCGGCGACAAGCCGCAGCAGTACGCCCAGCTCGCCGCCCAGGCGCGCGCCCTCCTCCATGGCGAGCGCGACCGCATCGCCAACGCGGCCAACCTCTCGGCGCTGGTCTACCACGCGCTGCCGGAGCTCAACTGGGTCGGCTTCTACTTCTTCGACGGCACCGAGCTTGTGGTCGGCCCGTTCCAGGGCCAACCCGCCTGCGTGCGCATCCCGCTCGACCGCGGCGTCTGCGGCGCCGCCGCGCGCACCGGCGAAACCCAACGCATCGAGGACGTCAACGCGATCGCGGACCACATCGCCTGCGACGCCGCATCGCGTTCGGAACTGGTGGTTCCGCTGTTCCACGCCGGCGCGCTGGTCGGCGTGTTCGACCTCGACAGTCCGGTTCCGGCCCGGTTCGACGTTGAAGACCAGAGGGGACTCGAGGAGATCGCAGGCGTGTACGTGGAATCGCTGGGGACATGAGCGCGCAACCGCTCAAGATGCGCAACATCGGCCCGAAGTCGGCCGCATGGCTGCGCCAGGTGGGCCTGAGGACGCCGGAAGACCTCATCGAAGCGGGGCCGCTGGAGGCGTTCATGCGCATCAAGCGCGCAGGCTTCAAGCCCAGCCTCAACCTGCTGTATTCGCTTGAGGGCGCGCTCTGCGACTGCCATTGGCAGGACGTGCCCAACGAGCGCCGCGTCGAGCTGGTCGCCGCCGCCGAGGCCGCGATCGCCGAACTGCCGCCGCCGCGCAACCGCCCGCCGGCGGGCCCGGTGACCACCACGATCATGCAGGATGACGACGCCAGCTGAGCCGCCCCGTGCCGGGACGCTTTTGTAGGAGCGCCTTTGTGGGAGCAGCCATAGCTGCTCCTACAGGCCGAACAGGCGGGGCAGTCCGGGCACTCCCGCCGCCAGCACCAGCGCCAGCAACAGCAGCGTCTCCATGGCTTCGATGCTGGCGCCCAGGCAGTCGCCGGAGATGCCACCCAAGCGGCGCTTCCAGTAGACGCCGATCAGCGGCACCAGCGCCAGCGCCACCAGCAGCGGCGGCGCAACGAACACGCTTGCTGCCGTCAGCACCGCGGCCCACAGCCACACCGCACGCATCCCCAGCTTCCACGAGAAGCGCTCGGCCATGCCCGCCTGCTGGATCGGCGGCAGGCGCCGGCTCCACCACAGCGTGCCCCAGCGCGCCCAGGCCGGCAGCAGGACGATGCCGTACCACCAGGCCGAACCCGCAAGTTCCGCCAGCAGCACCAGCTTAAGCAGCAGCTGCATGACCAGCATGACCGCGCCGAACACGCCGATATGCGGATCCTTGAGCACTTCGAGGAAGCGACCGGGGTCGCGATGCGCGGCACCCATGGCGTCGGCGACGTCGCTCATGCCGTCCAGGTGCAGGGCGCCGGTGACCCAGGCCCACAGCGCCAGCGCCAGCACCGCCGCCAGCCACGGGCGGTCGTCCAATGCCCACAGTGGCAGAGCCAGCAGCAGCCCGATCGCGATGCCGACCACGGGGTGGTAGACGGCCGAATGCGTGAGGTCGTCATCGCGGAAGTCCTTCACCTGCGGCGTCGGGATCCGGGTGAGGAACTGGAAGGCGAGGATCAGGCGGCGCAGGCTCATGGTTGCGCGAGCTCGATCAGTTCACCCCAAGGCAGACCATCTTCGCCGGCCTCCACGCGCACGCGCAGGCGCGTGCCGTAATCAATGCGCAGCGCCCACAGCGCCGCCAGCGGCAGCCCGCAGGCCTGCGACAGCGCCATGCGCAGCGCGCCGCCGTGGCTGACCACGAGCACCGGGCCGTCGCTGTCACCGGCATCGGCGAGCAGGGCCTGCAGGGCGGCGGCGATACGGTGTTCGAACAGCTCCCAGCGCTCGCCGCCGGGCGGTGGGTTGCGTCGCGGATCGGCGTGGAAGGCGGCGAGCGCGTTGGCCCGCAGCGCGTCGCCGCGCTGCCCGTCCCAGTCGCCGAAGTCGAATTCGGCCCACTGCACGACCGTCTGCACCGCCAGGTCCAGCGGCCGGGCGAGCGCCAGCGCAGTGTCGTGCGCGCGGCGCAGCGGGGAGCTGATCGCCCGCGTCCAGTGGATGCCGGCGTGGCGCAGGCAGGGCGCATCGACGGCGCCCGGGCACAGCGGTGGATCGCTGCGGCCGTCCATGTGGCCGCGGCGGCCGGTATCGGCATGGCGAACGAAGTCGACGATCACGCCGGCGTCGCCCCGGCCACGGCCGCCTCATCGAACGTGGCCATGTCGTTGTGCAGAGCGCAGGCCAGGCGCAGCAGCGGCAGCGCAAGCGCCGCGCCCGAGCCTTCGCCCAGGCGCAGGTCGAGCCGCAGCAGTGGCGTCGCACCCAGCGTGTCGAGCACATGCCCGTGACCGCGTTCGGCCGAACAGTGCGAGAACAGCAGCCAGTCGCGCACGCCCGGGTTGAGCCGCACCGCGGCCAGCGCCGCGACCGAGACGATGAAACCATCGACCAGCACCGGGATCCCGCGCTGTGCGGCAGCCACCATCGCGCCCGCCATGGCCACGATCTCCAGCCCGCCAACGCGGCGCAGCGCCTCGAGCGGCGGCTGCGGCGCGGCGACGATCGCGGCGCCGTGCAGGGCCAGGGCGCGTTCGACCACGGCCTGCTTGTGCGCGATGCGCGCGTCGTCCAGGCCGGTGCCGGCACCAACCAGATCCGCCACCGGCAGCGCGGCCAGGGCGCAGGCCAGCGCGCTGGCTGCGGTGGTGTTGCCGATGCCCATCTCGCCCAGCAGGAGCAGGTCCGCGCCGCTGCCGGACTCGTCCACTGCGCGACGGCCGGCGCCCAGGGCGTGCGTGACGCCTGCATCATCCATCGCCGCGTCCACGCTCAGGTCGCGGGTGCCGCGGCAGGGCTTGTCGACGGTGGCCCCGGGCAAGGGGCCTTCGGCCAGCGTTCCCACGTCGCGCAGGTGCAGCGGCAGGCCGAGCTCGCGCGCCAGCACCGCGATCGCGGCGCCGCCTGCGGCGAAATTCGCCAGCATCTGCACGGTGACCTCGGCCGGATAGGCCGACACGCCCTGCGCGACCACGCCGTGGTCGCCGGCGAACAGCAGCACCGGCACACGTGCGGCGCGCGGGCGGTCGGTCGCCTGCAGGGCGGCGAGTTCGACGGCCAGCGTTTCCAGCCTGCCAAGGGCGCCCGGCGGCTTGGTCAGGCAGCGCTGCCTGGCCTCCGCGCGGGCCGCATGCTCCGGCGACGGCGAGGCGCAGCCCTGATTCCACCACGATGCGCTCATCGGGTTCCGTATCGACGTTGAAGAGAGCCCATTCTATCGGCGCGCTGCCGTGCCGGGCGGGCGCATCGCTTTGGCGCGGGTGCCGTGGATGCCTTAGACTGCCGCCACTTTCTGGTGACCTGCGGGGATTCCCCCAAGGGTTGAAACGGGAAGCCGGTGACCTTCCGCCAGCCGCATGGCCGACGAAGCACTCCGGCGCTGCCCCCGCAACGGTAAGCGTGGAACACCCCGGCAATCCGCCACTGTGCATCGCACGGGAAGGCGCCGGGGCTGGAGCGGCTGCATCGCTCCGCCCGCGAGTCCGGAGACCGGCCAGGAAGATGACTGGTTGCGACGCGGAGGGCGTGGCGGCGGCAGTGCGCCGTGTCTCCCCACGTCGGCCTACCGTCACATCTCCCCGGACGCGACTCCCAACGACCCTGTCGCGCGGGCGTGCGCGATGCATGGAGATACCGATGAAGCCGCAATACCAGCTCCTTTCCCTCGCAGTGGCGCTCGCCCTGTCCCCGGCCGCCGCGGCCAGCGGCGCGGCACAGGCCACCGACCTCGACACCCTCATCGTCACCGCCACCCGCACCGCGATCAACGCCGAGGACAGCAATGTGCCGGTGCAGGTGATCGACCGCGCGGTGATCGAGCGCAGCCAGGCGACGTCGCTGGTCGACCTGCTGCGCGGACGCGCCGGCATCAACCTCGCCAACCAGGGCGGCCCCGGCAAGCTGTCATCGGTGTTCCTGCGCGGCACCGAGTCCGATCATGTGCTGGTGATGATCGACGGTGTGCGCATCGGCTCGGCGACATCCGGCATGGCCGCGTTCCAGGACCTGCCGCTGGACCAGATCGAGCGCGTCGAGATCGTGCGCGGCCCGCGTTCGAGCCTGTACGGCTCCGAGGCCATCGGCGGCGTGATACAGATCTTCACCCGCCGCTCCGCTGAAGGCGAAGGCCTGCGCTCCAACTTCAGCCTGGGGGTGGGCAGCAACAGCCTGCGCCAGGCCAGCGCCGGCATCGGCAGCAACGGCGAACGCGGCTGGTTCCAGGCCCAGGGCGCCTGGCAGCGCACCGACGGCATCGATTCCTGCCGCGGCACCGCCGAAGGCTGGGGCGCCGGCTGCTTCGCCGACGAGCCCGACCGCGACGGCTACCGCAATACCTCGGCGAGCGTGCGCGGCGGCGGCAAGGTCGGCGAGACCGTCGAGCTGGAGGGCCACGTGCTGGTCGCCGACGCCTTCAACGAGTACGACGGCAGCATCTTTGGCGGCAACGAGGCCGACACCCGGCAGCAGGTCTTCGGCGGCCGCCTGGGCTGGCGCCCAAGCCAGCGCACCGACGTCAACGTCCGGATCGGCCGCGCCGACGACAAGTCGGACAACCATTTCCACGACCACGCCAACGGCACGCGGACGTTTGCCAGCACCTTCGACACCCGCCGCGACACCGCCTCGGTGCAGGGCGACTTCGCCGTCGCCGAAGACCATCTGCTCAGCGCCGGCGTCGACTGGCTGCGCGACAAGGTCACCAGCAGCACCGACTTCACCGTCAAGGACCGGGACAACACGGGTCTGTTCCTGGCCTGGCAGGGCAGCTTCGGCGCGCACAGCCTCGAAGCCAGCGCGCGCCATGACGACAACGAGCAGTTCGGCGGTCATTCCACCGGCAGCCTCGGCTACGGCCTGAAGTTCGGCAACGGCTTCCGCTTCACCGCCAGCGCCGGCACCGGCTTCAAGGTGCCCACCTTCAACGACCTCTACTACCCCGGCGCCTTTGGCAACCCGGACCTCGAGCCCGAGGAATCGCAAACGCTGAACCTCGGCATCGCGCAGTTCGGCGAGGGCTGGAACTGGACCTTCAACGCCTTCCGGACCGACATCGACGAACTGATCGGCTACGACCTGGACTTCGCCCTGCTCAACGTCGAGGAAGCGCGCATCCGCGGTGCCGAGCTGACCGGCTTCGTGTCGCTGGCCGGCTGGGACATCAACGCCGAGATCAGCCACATCGACCCGCGCAACCGCAGCGCCGGCACCAACCACGACAACTGGCTGCAGCGTCGCTCGCGCAACACCGCGCGCGTTGACGTGGACCGCGCGTTCGGCGCCTTCCGCGTGGGCGTGACCGGCTTCGGCAGCGGCGCGCGCTACGACGACGCCGCCAACTTCATCCGCCTGCCGGGCTACGGCACGATGGACCTTCGTGTGGAGTACGCGATCAACGACGAATGGACGCTGCAGGCGCGGGCCAGCAATGTGTTCGACCGCGAGTACGAAACGATCGCGTGGTACTACCAGCCGGGGCGGGAGTACGGGCTGACGCTGAGGTACCAGCCAGCCCGGTGACCCGCAGGCCCCTTGCTTTCGTGGTCGCGGCCATAGCCGCGACCCGGTGGCGATGATCTGGCGGTCGCAGCTCCAGCTCTCCTGCTGGAGGGTCAGCGGTACAGGAGGGTCAGCGGCGGGTGCGCAGGCCGGCCAGGGCCGCCAGGTCGTCCAGAACGGCGACGGCTCCCGCCCTTTCAAGGTCGAAATCGCGCGGATACCCATGCCGCAGCAGTACCAGGTCCATGCCGGCCGCCTTCGCGGCGCCGGCATCGGCTTCGGAATCGCCCACCATCAGCGTGTCCGCCGCGGCCGCGCCGTGCAGCGCCGCCAGGTGCAGCAGGGGCATCGCGCTCGGCTTGCGCTCGGCCAGGGTGTCGCCGCCGACGACGTGGGTGAACCAGCGATCGATGCCCATCGCCTCGATCAGCACGCGCGCCATGCGCTCGGGCTTGTTGGTGGCCATGGACATCGCCACGCCGGCATCCGCCAGCGCAGCCAGCGTCTCCGTGGTGCCCGGATACAGGCGCGCGTGCAGCAGCAGGCACGCTTCGTAATGGAACATCAGCCGCGGCATCACCGCGTCGACATCGGCATCGCTGCCAGCGTGGCGCAGCGCGCTGTCGAGCAGCACGTGCGTGCCCAGGCCGATCCACGCGCGCACGGTGGCTTCGTCCTCGCGCGCATGGCCGAGTTCTTCCAAGGTGCGGTTGACCGCCTCGGCGATATCGGCCGCCGAGTCCACCAGCGTGCCGTCGAGGTCGAACAGCACCAGCTTCCAGGGAAACACCATGTCATCTCCGCGCCGCGCACGATGCCGGCGCCAGTCCCCCAAGCCTACATCGCGCCGCGGTCAACGGCGCTGCGACGCCATCCACCCGCTGCATGCCGTCAGTCGACGGCGAGCGCGTCCTCCGGGAACAGCGTCGCCTGCAGCCGCGCTTCTTCGCGGTCACGGAAACCCGCAAGGCCTACGCCGACCAGCCGATACAGGGTGGAGGGCGGCAGCTGCACGCGGTCGCGCAGGGCGAACGCGATCGCGATGAATTCGGCCTCCGTGGCGGGCGGGGCATCGGGCGTGAAGCTGCGCGTGATGATGCGGAACTGCGCGGTCTTGAGCTTGAGCACCACGGTGCGGCCGACACGCTCGGTCTTGCGCGTTGCGGCCCAGGCCTTGGCGGCGATGGCGCGGATCGCATCATCCAGCTCGTCCAGGCGCAGGTCGGCGGCGAAGGTGTCTTCGCTGGAAATCGACTGCACCGGCTGGTTGGGCTCGACCGGACGCTCGTCGATGCCGCGCGCGCGCCGGTACAGGCTGGCGCCGAAGCTGCCGAAGCGCCGCTGCAGGTCATCGAGTGCGAACGCCCGCAGGTCGCCGACCGTGGCCACGCCGATGTCGGCGAGTTTCCGTTCCATCACCTTGCCCACGCCGGGAATCTTGGCCACCGGCAGCGGCGTCAGGAAGGCCTCGACCTGGGACGGCTTGACCACGAACTGGCCGTCGGGCTTGTTCCAGTCCGAGGCGATCTTGGCCAGGAACTTGTTCGGCGCGATGCCGGCCGAGGCGGTGAGCGCGGTCGCCTCGCGGATCTCGGCGCGGATCATGCGCGCGCTCTCGGTGGCGCTGGGCGAAGCGACCTTCGGCGCGGTGACGTCGAGGTAGGCCTCGTCCAGCGACAGCGGCTGCACCAGGTCGGTGTGGCGCAGGAAGATCGCGCGCACCTGCTTCGACGCCTCCTTGTAGCGCGCGAAATCCGGCGGCACGAACACCGCATCCGGGCACAAGCGCTCGGCACGCACCGCGGGCATCGCCGAGCGCACGCCGAACACGCGCGCCTCGTAGGACGCCGCGCAGACCACCGAGCGCGCCCCGCGCCAGGCCACCACCACCGGGCGGCCGCGGAGGCCGGGATCGTCCCGCTGCTCCACCGACGCATAGAAGGCGTCCATGTCGATGTGCAGGATCTTGCGCATGCCCTCATTATCCCGCAGCCGCGGCCAAAGGACCCTGTGGGAGCAGCCAAAAGACCTGTGCGAGCGGCTATAGCCGATCCTGCAAGGGCGCTCCTGCCTCGCGCCTCCTACCTGAGCTCGGAGGCCTCTACCGGCAGGGTCACCAGCAGCAGGGTGGCGTCGTCCGGATCCGGCACCACCCGGAAACCCAGGTGCCGGCACATCGACAGCATGGTGCTGTTCTCGCGCAGCACCTGGCCCTCGATCATCTCCAGGCCCATCCAGCGCGCGACGCCGATCATTTCCTCCATCAGGCGCCAGCCCAGCCCCGCGCCCTTGAGGTCGGAGCGCACCATGATCCCGTACTCGCCGCGCTTGAAGTCCGGGTCGGCCAGCAGGCGCACCGCGCCCAGCATCTCGCCGCTGGCGGCGTCGGTCGCCACCAGGGCCATCGAGCGCGCGTAGTCCAGCTGCACCAGGCGGGCGATGAAGTCATGGCTGAAGTCGCGCACCGCGCGGAAGAAGCGCAGCCGCAGGTCCTCGGCGCTGACCTGCGCGAAAAAACGGCGGAACATCGCGTCGTCTTCCGGCCGCACCGGACGCAGCAGGGCCTGGCGGCCGTTGGACAGCGTGAGCGTGCGCTCGAGCTCGGTCGGGTACGGGAACACCGCGAAGCGCGGGTGGCCGCGGCCGCGGTGCAGGCGCGTGGACGGCGCCACCGCGATCCGCGCATCCACCGCCACCGCGCCGCCGGCATCGACCAGCAGCGGATTGATGTCGATGTCGCGCAGCTCCGGGATATCGGCGGCCAGCTGCGCGAGCTTCACCAGCACCAGCGCGAGCGCGCGCTCGTCGGCGGCGGGCACGTCGCGGTAGGCGCGCAGGATGCGGGAAACGCGCGTGCGGCCGATCAGCTCATGCGCAAGGCGCAGGTCCAGCGGTGGCAGCGCCAGCGCCTTGTCGTCGATCAGCTCGACCGCGGTGCCGCCGCGGCCGAACACCACCACCGGGCCGAACACCGGGTCGTCGGCGATGCCGGCGATCACTTCGCGCGCCTTCGCGCGCAGCACCATCGGGTGCACGCTGACGCCGTCGATGCGGGCGTCGGGCCGCAGCCGGCGCGCGCGCTCGATGATGTCGGCGGTGGCCTCGCGCACGGCATCGGCGCTGCCCAGGTGCAGGCGCACGCCATCGACGTCCGACTTGTGTGTGATGTCGGGCGACAGCACCTTGACCGCGACCGTGCCGCCATCGGCGAGCATCGGTGCGGCCAGGGCCGCGGCGGCGTCGGCATCGGCGGCCTGCACGGGCGTGGCGAGGTCGATGCCGTAGGCGGCCAGCAGGCGCGCGGTGTCGGCGGGGTCCAGCCATTCGCGGCCCCCGGCAAGCGCCGCGTCCACCAACGCCTGGGCGGTGGCACGATCGAAGGTGAAGTCGTCGGGCAGGCTCGGCGGCGTCTCCATCAGCGCCGCCTGGGCTTCGCGATGGCGGACCAGGTACATGAAGCCGCGCACGCCCTCGGCCTCGCTGGCGTAGGTCGGCACGCCGGCATCGCCCAGCAGGCCGGCGGCGCCGTCGTCATCGCCCAGCCACAGCGCCAGCACGGGCTTGCGCGCGGCGCCGCGCGGCCGCGCCCTGAGCACGGCGACCGTGGCTTCCGCGGTCTCCCGCGGCGCCGACAGCACGGTCGGCACGTTGACCGCGAGGATGGCGTCGTTGCCCGGGTCGTCGAGCAGCGCCTCCAGGCCCGCGGCGTAGCGCGCGCCGTCGGCATCGCCAAGCAGGTCCACCGGATTGCTGCGCGACCAACCGCGTTCGAGCGCGGCGTCCAGGCGCTGGACGGTCGTCGCCGAAAGCGTGGCCGGCTCGCCGCCGAGGTCCTGCAGCCGGTCGAGCGCGAGCAGGCCTGTGCCGGCGCCATTGGTCAGCACCGCCAGGCGCCTGCCGGGCACGCTGCCCAGGTGCGAGAGCGTCTCCGCCGCGGCGAACATCTCGTCCAGCGCGCGCACGCGCAGCAGGCCGGCGCGGCGGAAGGCGGCGTCATAGACATCGTCCGGCGTGGCTAGCGCGGCGGCATGGCTTGCGTGCGGCGGCGCCCGGCGCAGGTGGCGGCCCGGCCGCACCACCACCACCGGCTTGCCGCGCGCCGCTGCGCGCGCGGCCGACAGGAATTTGCGCGCATCGCGCACGTGTTCGAGGTAGAGCAGGATCGCGCGGGTGTGGCGGTCGACGGCAAACCAGTCGAGCAGGTCGGCGAAGTCGACGTCGACCGCATCGCCCAGCGACACCACCGCGGAAAAGCCGGCCCCGCGCGCATGCGCCCATTCGATCATCGCCGCGCCCACCGCCCCCGACTGCGACACCAGGGCGATGTCGCCCGGCGGCGGCCGGTGCGCCGCGAAGCTCGCGTAGAGCTTCGAATGCGGCGCGATCACGCCCAGGCAGTTGGGCCCGACCACGCGCAGGCCGCGCTCGCGCGCGACCGCCGCCAGCGCGGCATTGTGCGAACCGGGGCCCTCGCCCATGCCGCGCGTCAGCACGATGACCGCGCGCGCGCCGGCATCGGCGGCGGCGGCCGCCACCTTCGCGACCTTGGACGGCGGCGTGGCGATGATGACCAGCTCCGGCGCGAAGCCGAGCGCGTCCAGCCGCGGCGAGGAGTCGACGCCGGCGATCGCCGGGTAGCGCGCATTGACCACGCCCACGCGCCCGGGGAAGCCACCTTCGACGATCTGCCCCAGCACCAGCCGGCCCAGGGAGCGCTCCCGCGGGCTGCCGCCGACCAGGGCCACCGAGGCCGGGGCGAACACGGAACCGAGTGCGTAGGTACCCATCGGATGGCAGACCCGGCATGCGCGGAACGGCCCGTGACGATATCACCAGCCCGTGACGCACCGGTTCCGGCCCACCGGCTCTGCACGCCTTCCTCAAATGCACTGGAGTAGCGTCGCCGATGATCGGCCCCCGAAGGGTGCCGGACCCGTCCGGACGCCGCCGCGTCCAAGCAGGAGGCACGCCCATGGTCGCCACCGTTCCACGCAGATTCGCGCCCGCTTACCACCCGGCGCACGCCGCCCTGCTGGGCGGCGCGCTGACGCTGTTCCTTGGCACCTTGCTGAGCGACCTCGCCTACGCCCGCACCTACGAGATCCAGTGGAACAACTTCGCGTCCTGGCTTGGCGCCGGCGGCCTGGTGGTACTGGCGTTCGCCCTGGTGTGCGCGCTCTTCGGTCTTGCACCGTCCAGGCGCACGCGTGCATCCGTCCTGCATTTCGTGCTGCTGCTCGCGACCTGGGTCGTTGGCTTCTTCAACGCGCTGATGCACGCACGCGACGCCTGGGCCAGCATGCCCGGCGGCCTGGTGCTGTCGGTGATCGTCGTGGTGCTTGCCGTGGTCGCGACCTGGCTGGGCTTCAGCAACCCGCGCACCGGAGAAGCGAAATGAAACGCTACGCCCTGCCCGCACTCGCCATCCTCAGCCTCGCCCTCGCCGCCTGCGGCAAGGAGTCCGCGCCACTGCAGTACGGCGCCAATCCCGAGTTGCCCAAGCCCCATCGCGGACTGATGCCGGACATGGTCATCGCCGAGCCCGCGGGCTGGGGCGACCGCCTGCCGGTGGTGCCCGAGGGTTACACGGTCCGCGCCATCGCCACCGGCCTGGGCATCCCGCGCCAGACCCTGGTGCTGCCCAACGGCGACATCCTGGTCGCCGAAGGCCGCGGCGGCAACGCGCCCAAGCTCAAGCCCAAGGACATCATCGCCGGCCCGATCAAGGCCGCCGGCACCACCGGGGTGAAGAGCGGCAACCGCCTGACCCTGCTGCGCGACGCCGACGGCGACGGCAACTACGAGCTGCAGACCGTCTTCGCCGACGGCCTCAACGCGCCCTATGGCATGGCCCTGGTCGGCGACGACCTGTTCGTCGCCAACCAGGACGCGGTGGTGCGCTTCGACTACCAGTCCGGCCAGACCCAGGCCAGCGCCGCCGAGCCTGAGGTGCTGACGCTGTTGCCTTCGGAGATCAACCACCACTGGACCAAGGCGATGGCGGCCAGCAGCGACGGCCGCTTCCTGTACGTCGGCATCGGCTCCAACAGCAACATCACCGAGCGCGGCATGCTCGCCGAGCAGGACCGCGCACGGGTCTGGGAGATCGACGTCGCCACCGGCATGCACCGCCCGTACGCGACCGGCCTGCGCAATCCCACCGCGCTGGCGATCCAGCCCGGCAGCGGCCAGCTCTGGGCCGTGGTCAACGAGCGCGACGAGATCGGACCCGACCTCGTGCCCGACTACCTCACCTCCGTGCGCGACGGCGGCTTCTACGGCTGGCCCTACAGCTACTGGGGCGGCAACGTCGATGAGCGCGTGCGGCCGCAGGATCCGGAGAAGGTGGCCTCGGCCATCGTTCCCGACTATTCCCTCGGCTCGCACGTCGCCGCGCTTGGCGTCGATTTCTCGATGCCGGCCATGGGCGCGGAATTCGCCGACGGCGCGTTCGTGGGCGAGCACGGCAGCTGGAACCGGGCCGACCCGGTGGGCTACAAGGTCGTGTTCGTGCCCTTCCGCAACGGCGGCCCGGCGGGCGATCCCATCGACTTCGTCACCGGTTTCCGCGACGACGACGGCACCACCCGCGGCCGCCCGGTGGGCGTGACCGTGGATCCACGCGGCGCCCTGATCGTGGCCGACGACCTGTCGAACACCATCTGGCGCGTGGCACGGAACGGTGGCGCCGCGACGCCGCCGCCCGCGGCCACGGCAGACCCGCTGGACGCCGCGGATCTTGCCCGCCCGGAGGCGGCCGCCGAAGTCGCCGGGGCGGCGCCTGCGGACACGTTGTAGGCCTCAGCCCGCGTATAGATCCACGTACTCGGGTACCGGCATGGCCTCAAGCGTTGCCTGGTCCAGGCTTGCGGCCAGGATCGCCTCCTGTCGAGCGGCCGGGAACCGCCGCGCCAGGTTGCGGCGGAACTTGGCCTCCAGCAGCGGGATGCCTTCGTCGCGACGGCGCCGGTGCCCGACCGGATATTCCACCGCGACTTCGTCAAGCACCGTGCCGTCTTCGAAGGCCACCGTGAGCGCGTTGGCGATGCTGCGCTTCGCGGGGTCGTGGTAGTCGGCGGTGAACTGCGGGTCCTCCACGCAGGCGATCCTGGCGCGCAGCCGGTCGATACGCGGATCGGCGGCCACCTCGTCCTCGTAGTCGGCCGCGGTCAGGCGCCCGAAAACGAGGGCCACCGCGACCATGTACTGGATGCAGTGGTCGCGGTCGGCCGGATTGTCCAGCGGGCCCTGCTTGTCGATGATCCGGATGCAGGCCGCCTGGGTGCGGATGCCGATCGTGGCGATGTCCTCCACGCTGCGCCCGGCGTGCGCGAGGCGCGCGTGCAGCAGCAGCGCCGCCTCGACCGCGGTCTGGCCGTGGAATTCGGCCGGGAAGCTGATCTTGAACAGCACGTTCTCCATCACGTAGCTGCCGTAGGGACGCTGGAAGCGGAAGGGCCCGCCCTTGAACGACACGTCGTAGAAGCCCCAGCCGGGAGCGGTCAGCGCACCGGGGCAGCCCATTTCCCCCGTGGCCGCGATCAGCGCCAGGCGCACGGCGCGGCTGGTGGCGTCGCCCGCGGCCCATGACTTGCGGCTGCCGGTGTTGGGCGCGTGGCGGTAGGTGCGCAGGCTCTGCCCGTCCACCCAGGCCTGGGACACGGCGTTGACGATCGCTTCGCGCGACAGGCCCAACAGCCCGGCCACCACCGCGGTCGAGGCCACCTTCACCAGCACCACGTGGTCCAGGCCGACGGCGTTGAAGCTGTTCTCAAGCGCAAGGCAGCCCTGGACCTCGTGCGCCTTGACCATGGCGCGCAGCACGTCGCGCATCAGCAGCGGCGGCCTGCCCTCGGCGGCCGCCGTGCGGCCCAGCCAATCGGCCACGGCCAGGATGCCGCCGAGGTTGTCCGAGGGATGCCCCCACTCCGCCGCCAGCCAGGTGTCGTTGAAGTCCAGCCAGCGCACCATCGCGCCGATGTTGAAGGCTGCCTGCGCCGGATCGAGCTGGAAGCCCGTGCCCGGGACCCGCGCGCCATTGGGCACCACCGTGCCCGGGACGATCGGCCCGAGCAGCCGGGTGCAGGCCGGATACTCCAGCGCCTCCAGGCCGCAGCCCAGGGTGTCGAGCAGGCAGTGGCGCGCGGTCGTCCAGGCCAGCGGGGATTCGATCGCGAAGCCGGTGACGTAGTCGGCGATGTCGACCATGGCCTGGTCGGGGGCGGGTCGGACGTTGCTGGCGTGCGTGGACATGGCGGTCTCCGCTGCGGTGATGGCCCGACGCTACTCCCCCGCCGGCGCCCGGGCCATGGCACGCCGTCCACGGCGTCGCATCCTGCTTGACGCCCTGCGCGGCGCATTCCAACCTGCCCTGATGAAGATGACACTGGTCCGCAACGCGGACGTCTACGCACCCGAAGCCCTCGGCCGCCGCGACCTGCTGCTTGGCGGCGGCAAGCTGCTGTGGATGGGTGCCGATGCCCCCGACCTGCCCGGAGCCTTCGGTGCGTCCATCGTCGACCTTGGCGGCCGCCGGCTGCTCCCGGGCTTCATCGACGGCCACGTGCACGTCACCGGCGGCGGCGGCGAGGCCGGCTTCGCCAGCCGCGTGCCGGCGCCGATGCTGTCGCGCTACACCCGCGGCGGCGTGACCAGCGTGCTCGGCCTGTTGGGCACCGACGACGTCGCCCGCGGCACCCGCGAGCTGGTGGCCCACGTCAACGCGCTGCGCGAGGAAGGCCTTTCGGCCTGGGGACTGGCCGGCGGCTACCACCTGCCACCGGCCACGATCACCGGCAGCGTGCGCGGCGACCTCGCTTTCATCGACTGCCTGGTCGGCGTGGGCGAACTGGCGATCAGCGACCACCGCTCCAGCCAGCCGACGCTGGACGAACTGCTGCGCATCGCATCGGAAGCGCACGTGGCCGGGCTGATGACCGGCAAGGCCGGCATCGTCCACCTGCACCTGGGCGACGGCGCGCGCGGGCTGGACCTGGTGCGCCGCGCGCTCGACCAGAGCGAGCTGCCGCCGCGGGTGTTCAACCCGACCCACGTCAACCGCCGCAGGGCGCTGTTCGACGAGGCCATCGAACTGGCGCGGCGCGGCTGCACCATCGACATCACCGCATTCCCGGTGGATGAGGACGAGGACGCGTGGAGCGCGGCCGACGCCCTGGTGCGCTACCTCGACAGCGGCGCCCCGCGCGAGCGCGTCACCGTCAGCTCCGACGCCGGTGGCTGCCTGCCCTGCTTCGATGCCCAGGGGCGGGTCGCCAGCATGGACGTCGGCCATTCCGGCGCCCTGGTCGAAACCCTGCGCGAGCTGCTGGCGCGCGGCGTCGCGCTGGCCGACGTGCTGCCGGCCTTCACCAGCAACGTCGCCGACCTGCTGCGGCTGCCTGGGAAAGGCCGGATCGTGGTGGGTGCCGACGCGGACTTCGTGGTGATCGACGAGGCCGCCACGGTCACCGACGTGTTCGCCGGCGGCCGCCCACACCTGCGGAACGGCGCGGTGCTGCGGCATGGTACGTTCGAGGGTCGACCCACAGATCACCGTAAACCAGGAGCCAATTGATGCCGAGCAAACCCGCCAACGGGGAACAACGCGGCTGGATCATCCCGATCGGCGGCGCAGAGGACAAGGAAACCAACCCCCGCATCCTGAAGCGCTTCGTCGAAGTCAGCGGCGGCAACGAGGCGGACATCGCGGTGATCCCGACCGCCAGCCGGTTGAGGGAAACCGGCGTGCGCTATGAGGAACTGTTCGACGGCATGGGCGCGGCCAGCGTCGAGGTCGTCGACTTCGACACCCGCCGCGACTGCCAGGAGCCCAGCCGGCTGGCGCGGCTGGAGCAGGCCAGCGGCATCTTCTTCACCGGCGGCAACCAACTGCGGCTGTCGACCATCCTCGGCGGCACCGACGTGGCACGCACGATCCGCCTGCGCAACGCGCAGGGCGTTCCCGTGGCCGGCACCAGCGCCGGCGCCGGCTTCCTCAGCGAGCACATGATCGCCTTCGGCAGCGAGGGTTCTTCGCCGCGCGCCAGCAGCGTGCGGCTCGCGCCCGGGCTCGGCCTGACCAACCGCTTCGTGATCGACCAGCATTTCCGCCAGCGCGACCGCCTCGGCCGGCTCACCGCCGCGCTGGCCTACAACCCGTTCGCGATCGGCATCGGCCTGGACGAGGACACCGCGGCCTTCATCTCCCCCGAAGACGTACTGGAAGTGGAAGGCAGCGGCGCGGTCACCGTGGTCGATGCCCACGACCTGCAGTTCTCCTCGATGGCGCATGCCGACGAGGACGACCCGGTGTGCATGCTGGGCCTGGGAGTGCACATCCTGGTCGCCGGCGCCACCTTCAACCTGCACACGCGGCGGGCCTCGGCCGGACGCCTGGCCACCCGCAAGACCTGACCGAAGGGACTCACCCATGCGCATCCTCGAACGCTCCGTCTACGTGGGCCCCTCGCTCCACGCGCACTTCCCGGTGATCCGCCTGCTGCTGGACCTGGGCGCGCTGGAGCAGTGGCCGACCGCCCGCCTGGGGCCGGGTTTCATCGATGGCCTGGTGGCGGCCCTGCCCGGCCTGGCCGAACACGGCTGCTCCTACCGCACGCCCGGCGGCTTCCTGCGCCGCATGCGCGAGGACGAGGGCACCTGGCTCGGGCACGTGCTTGAACACGTGGCGATCGAGCTGCAGAACATCGCCGGCGAGGACGTCACCTTCGGCAAGACCCGCAGCGTCGACGACCGCCCGGGCGTCTACACGGTGGTCTACGAGTACGCCCAGCGCGAGGAAGGCATCGCCGCCGGCGACCTGGCACTGCAGCTGATCAGCTCGCTGCTGCCCGCCGACCTCCGCCCCGCCGGCAGCGTGCCCGAAGACTGGGAATGGGATGTCGCCCGCGACGAGTTCATCCGCTATGCGCAGCGGCGCGCGCTCGGCCCGTCCACCGCATCGCTGGTGCGCGCGGCCGAGGAGCGCAACATCCCCTGGCTGCGGCTCAACGCGCAGTCGCTGGTGCAGTTCGGCCACGGCCGCTACCAGCAGCGCATCCAGGCCACGGTCACCGGGCGCACGTCCTACATCGCGGTGGAGCTCGCCAGCGACAAGGAAGAGACCAACAAGATGCTGGCCGCGCTCGGCCTGCCGGTGCCACGCCAGCTGATGGCCGCAAGCCAGACCGATGCGCTCAAGGCGGCGCGCCGGCTGGGCGGCCCGGTGGTGCTCAAGCCCTGGAACGGCAACCACGGCCGCGGCATCACCATCGACATCACCGGCGACGACGAGATCCGCGAGGCCTTCGTGGCCGCGCAGGCGCACTCGCGCTCGGTGATCGTGGAGACCTTCCAGCCGGGCGACGACCACCGCCTGCTGGTGGTCAACGGCGAGCTCGTCGCCGCCACCCGGCGCACGCCCGGCCACGTGGTCGGCGACGGCCGCAGCACCATCGCTGAACTGATCGAACAGGTGAACCAGGATCCGCGCCGCGGCGTCGGCCACGAAAAGGTGCTGACCCGCCTCGAGCTGGACGCGCAGGCGGAGCTCATGCTCGAGCGCGCCGGCCATGCCGCCGATTCCGTGCCGGCCGCCGATGAAGTGGTGCCGCTGCGCTCCACCGCCAACCTTTCCACCGGCGGCACCGCCACCGACGTCACCGACGTCATCCACCCCGACAATCGCGAGATGGCGATCCGCGCCGTGCGCGCGATCGGCCTGGACGTGGGCGGCGTGGACTTCATCAGCCCCGACATCACCGAAAGCTACAAGCGCATCGGCGGCGCGATCTGCGAGGTCAACGCCGCGCCCGGCTTCCGCATGCACGTGGCGCCCAGCGAAGGCACGTCCCGCGACGCCGCCGGCCCCGTGATCGACATGCTGTTCCCGCCCGGCTCGCCGGCGCGCGTGCCGATCGCCGCGGTCACCGGCACCAACGGCAAGACCACCACCGCGCGCATGCTGGCGCACATCGCCAAGATGTCCGGGCACACGCCGGGCCTGACCACCACCGACGGCGTCTACATCGACGGCCAGCGCACGGTCGAGGGCGACATGACCGGGCCGGTGTCCGCGCGCATGGTGCTGCGCGACCCGACGGTCGACCTGGCGGTGCTGGAAACCGCGCGCGGCGGCCTGCTGCGCGCCGGCATGGGCGTGACCAAGGTCGACGTGGGCGCGGTGATCAACGTCCAGTCCGACCATCTCGGGCTCAAGGGCATCGACACGCTCGAGCAGCTCGCCGAGATCAAGCGCATCGTGGTGGAAGTGGCCGAGGAGTGCGCGGTGCTCAACGCCGACGATCCCAACGTGCTGCGCATGTCCGGCTACACCAAGGCCCGCACCATCTGCTACGTGACCATGAACACCGGCCACGGCCTGGTCCGCGAGCACGTGCGCGCCGGCGGCCGTGCCTGCGCGCTGGAGGAAGGCGTCAACGGCCACATGATCACGCTCTACGACAAGGGCAGCCAGATCCCGCTGCTGTGGACCCACCTGATCCCGGCAACGCTCGAGGGCCGCGCCCTGCACAACGTGCAGAACGCGATGTTTGCCGCGTCGATGGCCTTCGCGCTGGGGCTCAAGCTCGACGACATCCGCCATGGCCTGCGCACCTTCGACACGACCTTCTTCCAGGCGCCGGGCCGGATGAACGTGTTCAACGAGCACCCGTTCAAGGTGCTGTTCGACTACGCCCACAACGCGCACGCGGTCGGGGTGATGGCCGACCTGGCGCAGCGCCTGGACGTGGACGGACGCCGGATCGTGGTCGTCGCCGGGCCGGGCGACCGTCGCGACGAGGACCTGGTGGCGATCGCGCAGGCGGTGGCCGGGCGCTTCGACCACTACATCTGCCGCCGCGACGACGCCCTGCGCGGCCGCGACGGCGACGCGGTGCCGAACATCATCGCCAGCGCCCTGCGCGACGCCGGGGTGGACCCGGCGGCGATCTCGGTCATCCCCGACGAACAGGAGGCGATCGACGCCGCGCTGCGCATGGGCCAGCCGGGCGACCTGCTGCTGGTGCTCGCCGACGCGCTGGCCCGCTCCTGGAAGCAGATCACCAAGTTCAGGCCCGAAGGCGCCGCGAGCGGCCCGGCGAAGGCCACCCCGCCGCCGCTGTCGGCCGCCAGCGACGAGCCGGTCTTCGACCTGGAAGGCCTGGTGCGCGAGGAGCGCGGCCTGGTATTCGCACCCGACGAAGACAGCGACTGACCGCACGCCCGATGACCGCACCCGCGCCGCTGCCCTTCGACGACTCACGCCGCCTGACCGGTCCGAACCTGTACTTCGCCGATGCCGGCGCGGTGCTGGAAACCGGGGTCGGCGCGCCGGTTCCACGCGCCCTGGTCGACGGCTGGAGGCAGCGGATCGCGCGTGCGCGCGCTGCCCTGGGCTGGCCCGATGGCCCGGTCCGGGTGCGCGAACACGCCACCGGCGCCAGCCTCGCCTTCGCGGCGCCGGCCGACCGGCTGTACGCCGCCACCGAGGTCAACGAATGGGCCTGGCTGTCGGTGCTTGCCGAGGCCGGCATCGACACCGGCGACGCCGCCCTGCAGCCCGCCCACGCCCCGATCGACGATGACGACGCCGCGCTCCGCATCCTGCGCGCCGCCGCCGACGCCGAACACCTTCCCCGCCTGCAGGCGCTTCGCGAAAGTGCCCTTGCCTACGGGTTGCCGCTGCTGCTCGACGACGAACAGCTCTCGATCGGCCTGGGCACCGGCAGCCGCACCTGGGACAACCCGGCGCTGCCGCTTCCCCACGAGGTGCCCTGGCAGGAGCTGCATGCGATCCCCGTCGCCCTGGTCACCGGCTCCAACGGCAAGACCACCACCGTGCGCCTGCTCACCGCGATGGCCATCGCGAACGGCTGGCACACCGCCAACAGCTGCACCGACGGCATCTACCTCGACGGCGCGCTGATCGAGGACGGCGACTACTCCGGCCCGGGCGGCGCGCGCGCGCTGCTGCGCAACCGCCAGGCGCAGGCCGCGATCCTGGAGACCGCGCGCGGCGGCCTGCTGCGCCGCGGGCTGGGCGTTGCGCACGCCGACGTGGCCGTGGTCACCAACGTCAGCCCCGACCACTTCGGCGAGTACGGCATCCACGACCTCGACGGCCTGGCCGAGGTCAAGCTGACCGTGGCCCGCGCCATCGACGGCGCAGGCACCCTTGTGCTCAACGCCGACAACGACCCGCTGCGCCGGCATGCCGCCGGGCTCGACGCGGCACCGGCCTGGTTCTCCACCAGCGACGACCATCCACTGCTGGCGGAGGCACGCGCCGATGGCCGCCGCAGCTGCGGAGTGCGCGACGGCCGGCTGCAGCTGTTCGACGGAGCCGCGGCCCATGACCTGGGCGCGGTCGCCGACATGCCCCTGACGCTTGGCGGCCTGGCCGCGCACAACGTCCAGAACTGCGCCGCCGCCGCGCTGGCCGCCGCCGGCCTCGGCATCGCGCCGGACACCATCCGCGCCGTGCTCGCGCGCTTCGGCCGCGCCCACGGCGACAATCCCGGCCGCCTGCAGCGCTGGATCCTGGGCGGCGGCGTGCAGGCCTACGTCGACTACGCGCACAACCCCGACGGCCTGCAGCACCTGCTCGGGCTGGTGCGCCAGGCGCACCACGCCGGCGGCCGGCTGCACCTGCTGCTGGGCCAGGCCGGCAACCGCAGCGACGAGGCCATCGCCGAGCTTGCCGCCACCGCCGCCTCGTTCCGGCCCGACCACGTCGTGCTCAAGGACATGGACAGCGCCTACATGCGCGGCCGCGAGAGCGGCGCGGTGGCGCGGCTGCTGCGCGAGGCGCTGCTGCGCGGCGGCGTGGCGGCCGGGGCCATCGTCGAATGCCTGGACGAAGCCGAGGCCGCGCGCCTGGTCCTGGCCGGCGCGCGCGCGGGCGACAGCCTCGTGCTGCCGGTCCACGGAGCCGGCGCGCGCGCGCGCGTGGTCGCGCTGCTGGACCGGCTGCAGGCCCTGGGCTGGTCGCCGGGCGACCCGCTGCCCGGGGCGCTGCCACGCGACTGACGGCGGCAGCGACCGTCGCATCGGGAACGCAGCGTCCCGGGGCAAGCCCCCATCGTGAGGGAGCCCTGGCTTAGGATGAATGGGCCCCACGCCGCGCGTGGGATGCCGCAATCCTCCCGACGCCGCACCGGCGCCCGCTCTCCGAAGGACCCCCATGGCTTCGACTATCGAACGCCGGCCCGTACCGGCTTTTCATCCCGTCCACGCACTGCTGCTTGGCGGTGCGACCACCCTGCTCCTCGCTGCCCTGCTCGGCGACATCGCCTATGCGCGGACGTTCGAGATCCAGTGGAACAATTTCGCGTCCTGGCTGATCACCGGCGGCCTGGTGGTCGCGGGCGTGGCGCTGGTGTCCGCGCTCGTCGGCCTGCTGCCCTCGCGCCGCACGCCGGGCTCGCTGCTGCACTTCGTCCTGCTGCTGGCGACCTGGGTCGTCGGCTTCTTCAACGCGCTGATGCACGCACGCGACGCCTGGGCCAGCATGCCCGGCGGCCTGGTGCTGTCGGTGGCCACCGTCATCCTCGCCATCGTGGCGACCTGCTTCGCGGTCCGTGCCCCGCGCATCGGAGGTGTGGAATGAACCGCCTGAGCCTGCTTGCCCTTGCCACGTCCGCGGTGGTCCTCGCCGCCTGCAACCCCGACCCGGGCCCGATGCAGTACGGCTCCGAGGTCAACCTGCCCGAGCCGAAGCGCGGCCTGCTGCCGCAGATGGTGATCGCCGATCCGTCCGAGTGGGGCGACCGCCTTCCGGTCGTGCCCGAGGGCTTCGAGGTCCGCGCCATCGCCACCGGCCTGGGCATCCCGCGCCAGACCCTGGTTCTGCCCAACGGCGACATCCTGGTCGCCGAAGGCCGCGGCGGCAACGCGCCCAAGCTCAAGCCCAAGGACATCATCGCCGGCCCGATCAAGGCCGCCGGCACCACCGGGGTGAAGAGCGGCAACCGCCTGACCCTGCTGCGCGACGCCGACGGCGACGGCAACTACGAGCTGCAGACCGTCTTTGCCGACGGCCTCAACGCGCCCTACGGCATGGCCCTGGTCGGCGACGACCTGTTCGTCGCCAACCAGGACGCGGTGGTGCGCTTCGACTACCAGTCCGGCATGACCCAGGCCAGCGCCACCGGGCCTGAGGTGCTGACGCTGTTGCCTTCGGAGATCAACCACCACTGGACCAAGGCGATGGCGGCCAGCAGCGACGGCCGCTTCCTGTACGTCGGCATCGGCTCCAACAGCAACATCACCGAGCGCGGCATGCTCGCCGAGCAGGACCGCGCGCGGGTCTGGGAGATCGACGTCGCCACCGGCATGCACCGCCCGTACGCGACCGGCCTGCGCAATCCCACCGCGCTGGCGATCCAGCCCGGCAGCGGCCAGCTCTGGGCCGTGGTCAACGAGCGCGACGAGATTGGACCCGACCTCGTGCCCGACTACCTCACCTCCGTGCGCGACGGCGGCTTCTACGGCTGGCCCTGGGCGTACTGGGGCAACCATGTCGACACCCGCGTCAAGCCGGAAAACCCGGACAAGGTCGCCGCCTCGATCACGCCGGACTACAGCCTGGGCGCGCACGTGGCGTCGCTTGGCGTCGACTTCTCCAGCCCGGTGATGGGCCCGGAGTTCGCCGACGGCGCCTTCGTCGGCATGCACGGCAGCTGGAACCGTCCGGATCCCTCCGGCTACAAGGTGGTGTTCGTGCCGTTCCGCAACGGCAGCCCGGCGGGTGATCCGATCGACTTCGCCACCGGCTTCCGCGACGACGACGGCACCACCCGCGGCCGCCCGGTGGGCGTGACCGTCGACCCGCGCGGCGCGGTGGTCATCGCCGACGACCTGGCCAACATCATCTGGCGCGTGTCGCGCGTGGGTGGCCCGGCGGTGGCGCCGGACGTGGATGCCGACAGCGACACCGATACCGGCGCCGACGGCGCCCCCGCCGCTGACGCGGACGGCAACGCAGCGGAGTCGAACGGCCCCGCGACCCGCTCCTAGCCGGCGTCCGCCGGGGGGCGTGCCGCTCCCCGGCCCCGGCGCGCCTTCGCGCGCGTCCGGACCGGCGACCCATCCACGCCGCGGCCGGCGTCCCCGCCGGCCGACACGACGCGGGCCTGCAGCTCCTGCAGGTCCGCCAGCATGTCGATGTAGGCGGTGAACCGCCGCAGGTAATCCGGCGACTGCGCCTGCATCAGGCGCAGCATCCGTCCCGCCAGCGCGCCCGAATTGAGCGGCCCCGCATCGTCGGGCGTCGGCGCCAGTGCGCGCCGCACCTGCTCGCGGTTGCGCAGCCCTGCCCACAGCTCGCGAACGCCATCCAGCGCCGGAAGTGCCGGCCAGTGCGCGGGTGCGGGCAAGCCCAGGTCGATCCCGTCGGCCAGCACCTGTCGTTCGATGGGCCAGCGTTCGAGGGCATCGAGCAGCCCTGCAAGCGGCTGCGCCATCGGTTCCGCGGCTGCCGATGCCGCGGTCCGCGACTCCGGCAACTGCGCGGCATCCGCGTCCTGCGGCGCCTGTGCCGCACTGTCCCGGAAGTCGCTACCGCCCATGCGCAACCTGCGAGCCCGGCTTCTGCCCATGCTCCTGCCCATGCGCCTGCCGCGGCACCGGGGCCATCTCGACGCGGCGGTTTCGCGCGCGGCCTTCGGCGTGCGCGTTGCTGTCGACCGGCTGTTCGGCGCCGAAAGCCGCGGCGAACACCGAGGACGCCGGCACGCCCTGCGCCACCAGCGCGCGGGTCACGGTCAGCGCGCGCTGCGCGGACAGCTCCCAGTTGTCGGCGTAGCGCTGGCTGTCGCCGCGCACCAGGCGGTCGTCGGTGAAGCCGCTGACCATCAGGATCTCGTCGCGGCCGGCCAGGAAGCCGGCCAGCGGCGCGGCCAGGCTGTCCAGCAGCGCCTCGCCCTCGGGCTGCAGGCGGTCGGAGCCGAGTGCGAACAGTACGCTGCCGCTGATGCCGATGCGGCCGTCGACCAGGGTGATGCGGCCGCTGGCCAGCGGGGCGGCCAGCGCCTGCTCGAGTGCCACGCGGCGCTGCTGTTCGACCTCGCGCTGCGCGACTTCTTCGGCCAGCCTGGCCTCGAGGTGCAGCTGCACGCCGATCACGCCCACCAGGATCAACACGAACACGCCCAGCAGCACCGACATCAGGTCGCCGAACGCGGCCCACACCGGGACCGTGGAATCGACGTCGCCCTCGACCTCCAGGCTCATGCCGCGGCGCCGGGCAGCTGGCGGAGCTCGGCGATGATGTGCTTCTGCGCGAGCACGCTCAGGTCAACCAGCTCGCGCGCCTGGGCCACGTAGTAGGCCAGCTGTTCGTCGCTGCGCGTGCCCGAGGCGTCGAGCGCGGCGGCGATGCCGTCCAGGCGCCCGGTCAGCTCCGCGCTGCGCTCACCGAACTGCTGCACGGCGCCGGCCAGCGCCTCGCCCAGGCCGGCCACGCTGGTCGCACCCGCGTCCAGGCGCGCCACCGCGGCGTCGATCGCTCCGGTGCCGGCCTCGACCTGTTCGCCGAAGCGGCCGCCGGCCTGTTCCAGCAGCGTGGAGGTGGTCGACACCAGGGCATCGATCGCACCGCGCTGCTCGGTGGAGGCGTGGTTCACGGCGTCCAGCAGGGTCGACAGGGTCTCCATCAGCTGGGTGCGTTCGGCCAGCATCGCGGTGTCGCGCACCATGCTGTCGGAGAGCTTCTGACGGAGCTCGGCGACCACCTCGGCGGCGGCTCGCGGCGCCTCCGACGCGGCCTCCACCAGGGTCGATATCTCGGCGATGGTCGCGGCGGCGTGCGCCTGCGACTGCGCGCCGATGTCGGCGGCGGCAGCGGCCAGGGCCGAGGCCACGGCCTCGTGCCGCTGCGCGGCGTCCTCACCGGCGCAGGCCCAGTCCTCGCGCAGCGAAGCGGCCATCGTTGCGAGCTGGTCCTGCCAGGCCGCCAGGCGCTGCCCGTCCTGTTCCGAGAGCGCGGACTGCAGGCGCGCATGGGTGCCTTCAAGCTGCTCGAGCAGGGTCATCGATTGGCCGGCAAAGGCCGCGCCGGCCGCGTCCAGCGCCTGCCCGTGGCGCTCGGCCAGGGCATCGTGCTGGGCCTGCTGGCGCGCGAGCGCCCCGTCCCAGGCGGTAGCGAGCTGGGCCGTGGTGGCCTCCAGGCGCGACGCCACCTCCTCGACCATGCCGCCGGTGCGCTCCACGAGGCGTTCGCCCGCCGCGTCCAGGCCCGTGCGCAGCGCTTCGGCCAGAACCTGCTGCGACCCGGCCTGCTCGGCCAGCGCACGCCGCCACAGCGTCGTGGCGGCGGTCGAGCTGCTTTCGAAGCCGGCGTCGAGCGCGGCCAGCTGGCGGTCGACCGACGCGGCGACCGTCGCGTTGAGCTGCGCGGCTTCGCGCGTGACCGTGTCCATGGCCGCAGCGACGGCCGGCTGCACGGCCTCGACGGCCGCGCGCGCGCTGTCGGCCGCGCCGCGTTCCAGCGCCGCCGACAGCGTGCCGGCCAGCCGCTCCCACGCCACCGTGCTGCCGGCATGGAAGGCGTCCTGCTGCGAGGCCTGGCGGTCGTGCGCGGCCTGGGCCTGCCGCTCCATCGCCGCGGCCATGGTCTCCAGGCGCTCGACCAGGGCCGGCATCGCGTCGGCCTGCGCCTGCATCAGGCGCAGCGATTCATCGCGCTGGTGGGCGCGGGTATGCACGCGCAGGCCATCCACGCTCGCGGCATCGAGCAGGCGCACCGTCTCCGCGCGCTCGCGGCGGCACAGCGCAGCCAGCAGCCCGAGCATGGCCGAGGCGGCCACGCCCGCGATCGAGGTGCCGAAGGCCACGCCCAGGCCCTCCACCGGCGCCGCCAGCGAATCGCGCACCGCCTGCAGGTCGCTCGCCGACTGCAGCGCGATGCCGGTGCCGCGCAGGGTGACCAGCATGCCCAGCAGGGTGCCGAGCATGCCCAGCAGCACCAGCAGGCCGACCAGGTAGGGCGTGAGCGCGGGCGCCGGCAGCGGTGCCTGGCCGCTGTCGATGCGCTGGCGCACCGCGCCGCGCAGCGTCGGATCGAGGCCCGCCAGCCAGGCGGCCAGGCCGTCCGGCCCGGGCGGCGCGTCCAGCGCGGCGACCAGGCCAGCGGTCGCCTGCCGGTAGCGGTACAGCTCGACGCCACCGATGAGGTACAGCGCGCCGATCAGGGCGGTGACCGCCAGCGCCAGCGCGTGGCTGCCGATGTATCCCGCGCCGATCCAGCACACGACCAGCAGGCCGAGGGCGAAAACGAGGCTGTCGAGGAGGGTTCTTTTCATGCGTCCGGGCCTGGGCTGCGAAGCGCGGAAAGCAGGGCTTCGATGGGGTGGAAACGGAGGTCGAGCTCGGCCGACAGCACCTGCCGCGCCTCGTCGCGGAAGCCGGCGCGCCACGCGCCGGGATCCGGGTTCGCCGGCGCCGCGGCGTCGGCATGGAGCACGTGCAGGCGCTTGAAGCGCGCGACCAGCGCGGGGACGACCGGGACCAGCAGCGCGTGTTCCCGCGGCGCCAGCAGGCCTTCCATCACCGCATCGACCGCGGCCAGCCGCGCCTGGCCGTCGGCGCGCCGCGCCAGGCGCTCGCGCAGCTCGCCGCGCAGGCGCCCGCTCGCCGACTGCATGTCGCGCTGCAGCCCCTGGCAGTGGCGCTGCACGGCGGCGGCACCCGCGGCGGCACCGCTGCCGTCCTCACCCGCACGCGGATGCAGCGGCAGCGTCCAGTCGCGGGCGGCGGCGTCGATGGCCTCTTGCAGCACGCCGCGCAGGCGCAGGCATTCAGCGGCGGCGTCCTCATCCGGCGTGGCGCCGGCGCGATCCGTCGGGCCATCGGCCGCCGCGACGGGGCTGGTGGTGGCACCGGAATCCTCGCCGTCGTCCCGGCCTGCGGGCGCGTCGTCGAGCGCCCGCGACAGGGCCACGGCGCGCTGCCAGTCCAGCCAGTCGCCCAGCACGTCCGCCGGGGACCGCGCCTGCCGGCCAGGTTCGACGCCGGCCAGCCGGGCCAGCAGCCTGGGCAGCGCGGCGCCCGGGACGGGCGCCCGGGTGCGGTGTTCAAGCATGCTGGTGGCCAAAAAACGACCATTTTAGCGCGTTGCCGCCGGGCGCTGCCCGCTGCCCCGGACCGGGACCGGGAGCCGGACGGGCGCCGGTTACTCCACCGTCACGCTCTTCGCCAGGTTCCGCGGCTTGTCGACGTCGGTGCCGCGCGCCAGCGCGACGTGGTAGGCCAGCATCTGCACCGGGATCGTGTGCACGATCGGGCTCAGCACGCCGACGTGGCGCGGGGTACGGATCACGTGCACGCCCTCGCTCGCGCTGAAGTTGCTGTCGGCGTCGGTGAACACGAACAGCTCGCCGCCGCGCGCGCGCACTTCCTGCATGTTCGACTTCACCTTCTCCAGCAGGCTGTCGTTGGGCGCGATCACCACCACCGGCATGGCGTCGTCCACCAGCGCCAGCGGGCCGTGCTTGAGCTCGCCGGCGGGATAGGCCTCGGCATGGATGTACGAGATCTCCTTGAGCTTGAGCGCGCCCTCGAGCGCGATCGGGTAGTGCACGCCGCGGCCGAGGAACAGCGCGTGCTGCCGGGGCGTGAAGCTCTCCGACCACAGCGCGATCTGCGGCTCCAGGTTCAGCGCGTGCTGCACGCTGCCCGGCAGATGGCGCAGCGCTTCGATGTATTCCGCTTCCTTCTCTTCCGACAGCCGGCCGTTGAGCTTGGCAAGCGTGGCCGCCAGCGCGAACAGGCCGACCAGCTGGGTGGTGAAAGCCTTGGTCGAAGCGACGCCGATCTCGGCGCCGGCACGGGTGTAGAACACCAGCTTGCTGGCGCGCGGGATCGCACTTTCAGGCACGTTGCAGATCGACAGCGTGTGTTCGTGGCCGAGCGACTTGGCGTACTTCAGCGCTTCCATCGTGTCGAGCGTTTCGCCCGACTGGGAAATGGTGACCACCAGGTGCTTCGGGTTGGCCACCGCGGTGCGGTAACGGTACTCGCTGGCGATCTCGACGCTGCACGGCAGCCCGCTGATCGCCTCGATCCAGTAGCGCGCCACGGAGCCGGAATAGAAGCTGGTACCGCAGGCGAGGATCTGCACGCCCTCGATCCCCCGCAGCACGGCCTCGGCATCCTTGCCGAACAGCGTGGGCTCGAACGCACCGGCGTCGATGATCGCCTCCATGGTGTCGCCCAGCGCGCGCGGCTGCTCGTGGATCTCCTTCTGCATGAAGTGGCGGTAGGGACCCAGCTCCAGCGACGCCAGCGAGACGTCGGACAGGTGCTCTTCGCGCAGCACCGGCTGGTCGTCCTCGCCGAACACGTTCACGCCTTCGCGCGTGATCTCGGCGGTGTCGCCTTCTTCAAGGAAGATCACCCTGCGCGTGGCCTGCAGGATCGCGGAGACGTCGGAGGCGACGAAGTTCTCGCCCTCGCCCAGACCGATGAGCAGCGGGCAGCCCATGCGCGCGACCACCATGCGCTCCGGCTCCTTGCGGCTGACCACGGCCAGCGCATAGGCACCGTGCAGCTCCTTGACCGTGCGCTGCAGCGCGCCAAGCAGGTCGGCGCCGTCCTGCAGGTAATGGTGGATCAGGTGCGCGATGACCTCGGTATCGGTTTGCGATTCGAATTCATAGCCCAGCCCGCGCAGGCGCTCGCGCTGCTGCTCGTGGTTCTCGATGATGCCGTTGTGCACCAGGGCCACACCGTGGCTGACGTGCGGGTGCGCGTTAGATTCCGTCACCCCGCCGTGCGTGGCCCAGCGGGTATGGCCGATGCCGAGCGTGGCCGAGAAGCCTTCGCTGCCGGCGGCACCTTCCATCTCCGACACGCGACCGGTACGGCGCACGCGGCGGATGTCGGCGCCATCGACCACGGCGATGCCGGCGGAGTCGTAGCCACGGTATTCGAGACGCTTGAGTCCTTCGATCAGGACCGGAACCACATCGCGATCCGCAATCGCGCCGACGATGCCGCACATAAGCAGATGAACCCCTGGGTTGGTGACCTGCCAGTTTAACGGGGAAAGCCCGCGGGACCGTCCGCGCGGACGCTGCGACTGTCCGCGCGGACACCCGGACACTGCGGACCAATCAAACAAAATCAATGACTTGCAGTTGGCACGACCCTTGCGGATACACAGGGCAGACCATCCTTCTGACAGCGCCCTCCCGCCATGGACTCTTCCCGCTCCCGCATCCGCGACACCTCCGCCCAGGACCATGTTCCTGCGGCCGCGTCATCCACGCGCCGGAACCTGCGCAAGCCGTGGGTGGCGGGGGGCGCGGCGGCCGTGGTGCTGCTTGGCCTGGCCATCTGGGTCGCGGTTGGCTGGAGCGGCGGCGGGCGCTCGCACGACGCGTCGCGCATTCGCATCGCCGAGGTGGTCCGCGGTGACCTGGTGCGCGACCTGTCCGCCGACGGCCGCGTGATCGCCGCCAACAGCCCGACGCTGTACGCGATCGCGGGCGGCACCGTGGCGCTCAAGGTCGTCGCCGGCGACGCGGTGGAACAGGGCCAGGAACTCGCAGTGATCGACAGCCCCGAGCTGCGCAGCAAGCTGGTGCAGGAGGAATCCACCTTGGCCAGCCTGCAGGGCGAAGCCAATCGCGCAGTGCTTGACGCGCGGCTCACCCGGTCGGACGCGCAAAAGCTGCTTGACCAGGCGCTGATCGAGCAGGTCGCCGCGCAGCGCGACGTCGAGCGCTACCAGCGCGCATTCGAGGGCGGCGCGGTGTCGCGCAACGACTACGACCGCGCGCTGGACGGATTGAAGAAGGCCGAAATCGGCGTCGCCGCGGCGCGCCAGGACTTCTCGCTGCAGGGCCAGGGCGCGGGCATCGACGCCGGCAACAAGCGCCTTTTGGCCGAGCGCCAGGAGGCCGTGGTCGGCGAACTGCGTCGCCAGGTGGATGCGCTGACCCTGCGCGCGCCCTTCGACGGCCAGGTCGGCCAGGTGCAGATCGCGCAGGGCACGAACGTGGCGGCCAACGCGCCGATTCTTGGCGTGGTCGACCTGTCGCAGTTCGAGGTCGAGATCAAGGTGCCGGAGAGCTTCGCCCGCGACCTCGGCATCGGCATGCCGGCCCAGGTCACCAGCGTCGGCAAGCAGTGGCCGGCGGAGATTTCCGCGGTGTCGCCCGAAGTCGTGAACGGCGAGGTCAATGCCCGCCTGCGCTTCGCAGACGGCGACCAGCCGCCCGGCCTGCGCCAGAACCAGCGCCTGTCGGCGCGGATCGTGATGGACACGCGCGAGGACGTGCTGATGGTCGAGCGCGGCCCCTTCCTCGAGCAGGACGGCGGCAACTTCGCCTACGTCGTGCAGGGCGGCAGCGCCGAGCGGCGTGCGATCCAGGCCGGCGTGTCCAGCCTGTCGGCCGTCGAAATCCTTTCAGGACTGCAACCCGGCGAGCGCATCGTCGTGTCCGGCAGTGACCAGTTCGAGCAGGCGGACCGCGTCCGCATTTCCGGAGAGTGACCATGAACGCAATGACCGGCTTCCCCCACAACCTGCACTGGAGTTCGAGCGAGCTGGCCGACGCCGTGCCGCGCCGGCTGAGCGAGATCTACCGCTTTGAAACCAGCCTCGACGCGCCCCGGCCCCGGGCCGCCAACGGCGAGCACCAGCACGCACGGACGCCGCAGCACTTCCTGCCGGCATCCAGCCTGCCCGACATGTTCAGGGTGAACTGATGCACGCCAACCACAGCTCCGAACAGGGAACTCCCGCCATGCTGGACATGCGCCAGGTCACCAAGGTCTATCGCACCGAACTGGTCGAGACGCACGCGCTGCGCTCGCTCGACCTGCGCGTGGCGGAAGGCGAATTCGTCGCCGTCACCGGGCCCTCGGGCTCGGGCAAGACCACCTTCCTCAACATCGCCGGGCTGCTGGAGACCTTCACCGGCGGCGAGTTCCACCTCGACGGCGAGGACGTGCGCGGCCTCAACGACAACCAGCGCAGCAAGCTGCGCAACCAGAAGATCGGCTTCATCTTCCAGGGCTTCAACCTGATCCCGGACCTGAACCTGTTCGACAACGTCGACGTGCCGCTGCGCTACCGCGGCATGCCGGCCAACGAGCGCAAGCTGCGCATCGAGGACGCGCTGGGCATGGTCGGGCTGGGATCGCGCATGAAGCACTTCCCGGCGGAGCTGTCGGGCGGCCAGCAGCAGCGCGCGGCGATCGCGCGCGCGCTTGCCGGCAGCCCGCGCCTGCTGCTGGCCGACGAACCCACCGGCAACCTCGACACGCAGATGGCGCGCAGCGTGCTGGAGCTGCTGGAGGACATCAACCAGCAGGGCACGACCATCATCATGGTCACCCACGACCCGGAGCTTGCCGCGCGCGCGCACCGCAACGTGCACATCGTCGACGGCATGGCGACCGACCTGTCGGTGGAGCCGGGCCTGACGCGGGCCGCGCGCGCCGAACGCATTGAATCCGAAGCCGCCACCGACGCCGCACCCGGCGCCTGAGGACCCAGCCATGCTCGCCTACTACTTCAAGCTCGCCCTGCGCAGCTTTCGCCGCAACAAGGCGCTCACCGCGCTGATGGTGGTGGCGATCGCACTCGGCATCGGCACCAGCATGACCACCCTGACAGTATTCAAGGTGCTTTCGGGGGATCCGATCCCGGCCAAGAGCGATCGCCTGTTCATGGTGCAGTTGGATCCCGAACCCATCGCCACGCAGGTCCCCGGCGACGAGCCGATGGACCTGCTTACGCGCTTCGACGCCGAGGAGCTGCTGCGCCAGAAGCGCGGCCTGCGCCAGGCGATGATGGTCGGCGGGGACACGATCATCGAGCCCGAGTCTTCGACCTTGAAGCCCTTCGTCGACCAGGCGCGCTATGCCTCAGCGGACTTCTTCCCGATGTTCGAGGCCCCCTTCCTCCACGGCCAAGGCTGGAGCCGGACCGACGATTCGGCCCGCGCCCGCGTGGTGGTGATCTCCCGGGTGCTCAACGACAAGCTGTTCGGCGGCGTCGACAGCACCGGCCGCCAGCTGCGCATCAACGGCAGCGCGCTCCGCGTGGTCGGCGTGCTCGACGACTGGTCGCCCAGCCCCAAGTTCTACGACCTCAACACCGGTGCCTACGGGCGCGATGAACAGGTCTTCGTGCCCTTCTCCACCGCCATGGACCTGGATCTCGGCACCAGCGGCACGACCAACTGCTTCGGCAACAATCCAACCAACGATGGCACCGACGTCAACGCGCCCTGCGCCTGGATCCAGTACTGGGTCGAGCTCGAATCCGCGGCGCAGGCGAAGGATTACAAAGCCTGGCTGGACAACTACTCCGCACAGCAGAAAGCCGCCGGCCGCTTCCAGCGCGAGCCCAACGTGCGCCTGCGAAACGTGATGGAGTGGCTGGACCATCGTCAGGTGGTGCCCGGCGACGTGCGCCTGCAGATGTGGATGGCGCTCGGCTTCCTGCTGGTGTGCCTGCTCAACACCGTGGGCCTGCTGCTGGCCAAGTTCCTGCGACGTGGTGGCGAGATCGGTGTGCGGCGCGCGCTTGGCGCATCACGGCGGGACATCTTCACGCAGTGCCTGGTGGAGGCCGGCACCGTGGGCCTCGCCGGCGGCGTACTCGGCCTCGGCCTGGCCCTGCTGGGTCTGTGGGCCGTACGCCAGCGCCCCACCGGCTACGCCGCACTCGCCCACCTCGACGGTTCGATGCTGCTTGCCACCTTCGTGCTCGCCCTGGTCGCCAGCCTGCTTGCCGGCCTGCTGCCGGCGTGGCGGGCGATGCAGGTGACGCCGGCGATCCAGCTGAAATCGCAGTAGAGACAAGGAAACAACATGGACATCCGACCGATCCTCTCCACCCTGCTGCGGCACAAGACCGCCGCGGCGCTCATCGTGCTGGAGATCGCGCTGAGCTGCGCGATCGTCTGCAATGCGCTGTTCCTGATCGCCGAGCGCGTCGAGAACGTGTCGCGTCCCAGCGGCATCGCCGACCAGGAGCTGCTGCAGATCCGGCTGAGTGGCATCGGGCCCACCGAAAACGCCGACGCGCGCACCCGCGAGGACATGGCGGCGCTGCGCGCCGTACCCGGCGTGGCGGGGGTCACCATGATCAACCAGCTGCCGTTCTCCAACAGCGCGTCCAATTCCGGGCTGAGGCTGACGCCCGAGCAGGACCGCGCGACGCTGGTCGCTGCCACATACCAGGGCCATGACAGCATGGTCGAGACGATGGGCATCCGCCTCGCGGCCGGCCGTGACTTCACGCCAGCCGAGTTCATGGACGCGACCGAACTCGAGCAGGTGACCGACTTCAGCACGCTCTCCAGCCCGGCCATCGTCAGCGCGGAGATCGCGGACAAGCTGTTCCCTGGCGATGGCGCGCTGGGGAAGACGGTCTATCTCGGGCCGGTACCGCTGACCATCATCGGAGTGGCGGAGACCCTGACCCGCCCCAACCTCGCCGGCGGCAGCGACATGACGTACTCGTTGATCCTGCCGATCAGGAACAACTACAACAACGGCGGTTCCTACATGGTTCGCGTCGCCGATCCCACGCGGCGCGACGAGATCCTGACGGCTTCGGTCGCTGCATTGGAGAAGGTCGACCCCAATCGCCTGGTGCTTGACCAGCAGAGTTACAGCGCGATCCGCGACAGCTACTTCCGCAGCGACCGCGAGATGATCATCCTGCTCGGCATCGTCTGCATCGCCTTGCTGATCGTCACCGCCCTCGGCATCGTCGGCCTGGCCAGCTTCTGGGTACAGCAGCGCAGCAAGCAGATCGGCATCCGCCGCGCGCTGGGTGCCACCCGCGGCCAGATCCTGCGCTACTTCCAGACCGAGAACTTTATCCTGGCCACCATCGGCATCGCCGTGGGCATGGTGCTGGCGTTCGGCATCAACCAGGTGCTGATGGGTCGCTACGAGTTGCCACGGCTGCCGCTGTTCTACCTGCCGGTGGGCGCGGTGGTGCTGTGGCTGCTGGGACAGATCGCCGTGCTCGGCCCCGCGCGCCGCGCCGCGGCGGTGCCTCCGGCGGTGGCGACCCGCAGCGTATGATCGCAAACCGATGCCCACCATCCTGATCATCGACGACAACCCCGCAGTCATCACTGCGCTGGATCTGCTGTTCTCGCTGCACGACATCGACGCGGCCAACGCGGAGTCGCCGGACGAGGGATTGGCCCGACTGCGCGAGGGCGGCATCGACCTGGTGATCCAGGACATGAACTTCCAGACCGACACCACCTCGGGCGAGGAAGGCCTGGCGCTGTTCCATGCCATCCGCGAGCGCGAGCCGGACCTGCCGGTGATCCTGCTGACGGCATGGACCCACCTCGAGTCCGCGGTCGACCTGGTCAAGGCCGGCGCCGCCGACTACCTGGCCAAGCCCTGGGACGACCGCAAGCTGCTGGCCACGGTCAACAACCTGCTGGAGCTCTCGGAGGCGCGGCGCGAACTCGCGCGCCACCGCAGCGGCGAGCGCCGCCGCCGCACGGCGCTGTCGCAGGGTAACGACCTGCGCGGCGTGGTCTATGCCGATCCCGCCAGCGAGCGGCTGCTGTCGCTGGCCTGCCAGGTGGCACGCTCGGAACTGCCAGTGCTGGTTACCGGGCCCAACGGCGCGGGCAAGGAAAAGATCGCCGAGATCGTGCACGCCAATTCGCTGGTCAAGGATGGACCCTTCATCGCGCTCAACTGCGGCGCGCTGCCGGGTGAGCTGATCGAAGCCGAACTCTTCGGCGCCGAGGCCGGCGCGTACACCGGTGCCGGCAAGGCGCGCGAGGGCAAGTTCGAGGCCGCCGACGGTGGCACCCTGTTCCTCGATGAAATCGGCAACCTGCCGGCCGCGGGCCAGGTGAAGCTGCTGCGCGTGCTCGAGACCGGCCGCTTCGCGCGCCTGGGCGGCAACCGCGAGCGCCAGGTCAAGGTGCGCGTGGTCAGCGCCACCAACGCCGACCTGCCGGCGATGATCCGCGATGGCCGTTTTCGCGAAGACCTGTACTACCGCCTCAACGCGATTGAGCTGGCACTGCCGCCATTGGCCGAACGCCCCGACGACATCCTGCCGCTGGCGCTGCACTTCCTTCCCGCCGGCAAGCGCCTGGCCGCGGACGCCGAGCGAGCCCTGCTCCGTCACTCGTGGCCGGGCAACGTGCGCGAGCTGCGCAACGTGGTGCAGCGCGCGGCGCTGCTGTCGACGGGCGACTCTGTGGCTGCGGCGGCGCTGGGCCTTCCCGTGCCTTCGGCGGCCGCCACGACCGCATCGGCATCGGCATCAGCGGGCAGCGAAGAGCCCGACCGCGCGACGATCGAAGCCGCGCTGGCGCGCAGCGGCGGCGTGCTGTCGCAAGCGGCCATCGAACTGGGCCTGTCGCGACAGGCGCTGTACCGCCGCCTCGACCGCCTCGGCATCCGGCGCGACTGATGGCGCAGGGTCGGCGCCTGCCTCTGAGCGTCGCGTTCACCGGCATGGCGCTCGCCTATATGGCGCTGGCGGCAGGGCTGACGCTGCTGCTGGAGCAGTGGATCCAGGCGCGCTGGCTGGCGGCGTTGGTGGCGGTCGCCTTGCCGCTGCCGCTGCTGCTCTACCACGTGCATCGGCTGCTGCGGCCGGCGCACTCGCTGTTCCGCGCGCTGGCAGGAAGCGTGGCCAGCTACCGCGACGGCGACTACAGCTTCGGCGTGACCTGGGACGGCGGCGGCGAGCTGGGCGCCCTGGTCGCCAGCCACCGCGCGCTTGGCGACACGCTGCGCGACCAGCGCCTGCGCCTGGTGCAGCGCGAGCTGCTGCTCGACACCATGGTGCAGAACACGCCGGTGGCGATGCTGCTGGTGGATCCCGGCGGCCACGTGGTGCTCGGCAACCTGGCCGCGCGCAAGCTGCTCGGCGATGGCCGCAAGCTCGAGGGCGTGGCCTTCGACGAACTGCTCGCCGGCGCGCCCGAGGCGCTGCGCGACGCCTTCGCCCGCGGCGGAGATGGGATGTTCACCGTCGGCCACGACGACGACGAAGACATCTACCACCTGTCACGCCGGCTGTTCCGCCTCAACGGCCGCCGCCATGAGCTGGTGCTGCTGCGCCAGCTCACCGCCGAGCTGCGACGGCAGGAAGTGCAGACCTGGAAAAAGGTGATCCGGGTGATCAGCCACGAGCTCAACAATTCGCTGGCGCCGATCGCCTCGCTCGCGCACTCCGGTGCGGAGCTGCTGCGGCGCGGACAGCTCGAACGCCTGCCCGGCGCGCTGGCGACGATCGAAGAGCGCGCGCGGCATCTGGAAGGATTCCTCCGCGACTACGCGCGCTTTGCCAAGCTGCCGTCGCCGCGGCTGGAAGCGATCGAGTGGCAGCAGTTCCTCGAGCGCCTGCGCAACCAGGTCGAGTTCGGCATCGAAGGCCATGTCGAAGGCAGCGCGCGCGCCGATGTCGTCCAGCTGGAGCAGGCCCTGCTCAACCTGCTGAAGAACGCGCACGAGTCCGGCTCGGCGCCGGGCGGGGTGCGGCTGGCGCTGCGGCGCCTTCCCGACGGCTGGCGCATCGACGTGCTGGACCGCGGCAGCGGCATGAACGACTCGGTGCTGTCGAACGCGGTGCTGCCGTTCTATTCCACCAAGCGCCACGGCACCGGCCTGGGCCTGGCGCTGGCGCGCGAGATCGCCGAAGCCCACGGCGGCCGCATCGCCCTGCTCAACCGCGATGGCGGTGGCCTCTGCGTCAGCCTGGTCCTGCCCGCCTGAGGCTTGGCTTCTGCGGGAGCGGCTATAGCCGCGATCCAGGTCAGACATAGGAACAGCTATCGCCGCGACCTGCCACGAATTTGGCGTTTACGGCAATTCCGATCGCAGCTATAGCTGCTCCCACAACATCCTTCGACCCGGTGGCGAGGCTGCTACCTCGGCCACCTCGGCTACCTCGGCTACTTCGGCTACTTCGGCTACTTCGGCTGCTTCGGCTGCTTCGGCTGCTTCGGCTGCTTCTTCGGGCGTTGCCAGGATTCGATGGTCTGCTGGCGGCCGCGGGCGATGGTCAGCTTGCCTTCGGGCGCGTTGCTGGTGACCACGGAGCCGGCGCCGATGGTGGCGCCGCGGCCGATGGTCACCGGAGCCACCAGCGATGCGTTCGACCCGATGAAGGCGCCGTCCTCGATGGTGGTCGTGGACTTGTTTGCGCCGTCGTAGTTGCAGGTGATGGTGCCCGCGCCGACGTTCACTCCGGCACCGATCGCGGCATCGCCGAGATAGCTCAGGTGGTTGGCCTTGCTGCCGACACCAAGCACCGCGTTCTTGGCTTCGACGAAGTTGCCGATGTGCACGCCGTCGGCCAGCACCGTGCCCGGGCGCAGGCGCGCGAACGGACCGATCTGCACCGCGCCTTCGGTGCGCGCGCCGTGGATGTCGCAGTGGGCGCGGACCTCGGTGCCGGGGCCGAACTCGGCATCGCGGATGCGGCAGAATGGGCCGATGCGCACGCCGTCGCCGAGCACCACGCGGCCTTCGAAGATCACGCTGGCATCGATCTCGACGTCGCGGCCCACGATGACCTCGCCGCGGATGTCGACCCGCGCCGGATCGGCGAAGCGCACGCCCTCGACGCACAGCGCGCGCACCAGGCGCGCCTGCATCGCCCGCTCCAGCTGCGCCAGCTGCCAGGGGTCGTTCGCGCCCTCGGTCTCGATCGCCTCCTCGACGAACACCATCTCCGCGGCGCTGTATTCGGCGGCGGCCATTTCAAAGACGTCGGTCAGGTAGTACTCGCCCTGGGCGTTGTCGCTCGACAGCCGGCCCAGCCAGTTCTTGAGCGCGGTGGCCTCGGCGGCAAGCACGCCGGTGTTGACGGTGGTGATGCGGCGCTGCTCGGCGTCGGCGTCCTTTTCCTCGACGATGGCGCCGACGTTGCCTTCGGAGTCGCGCACGATGCGGCCGTAGCCGCGCGGGTTGTCGAGTTCTGCCACCAGCACCGCAAGCCGGTCCCCGGCCGCGAGCAGGCGGTGCAGCGTGCCGGCGGTGATCAGCGGCACGTCGCCGTACAGCACCAGCACCTGGGCGCCGTCGGGCACTCCGGGCATGGCTTCGCGTACGGCATGCCCGGTACCGAGCTGGCGTGCCTGCTCGACCCATTCCAGGTCGGACTGGCCGGCGAAGGCCTCGCGCACCTGGTCGCCGCCGTGGCCGTGGACGACGTGGATCGCAGCGGGCTCCAGCGCACGCGCCGCGTCGATAACGTGCGCGAGCATCGGCCTGCCGGCGATCTTCTGCAGCACCTTGGGCAGCGCGGACTTCATGCGCTTGCCCTCGCCGGCGGCAAGGATCACGACGTGGAGTTCGTTTGCGGGGCGGTCCTGTGCGGGCATGGTCGTCCTGGCCTGTTGTTCCGGCGGCCATTCTAAGGTGCCTGCTGCTAGCATGCGCGCGATGTCGCGAGCAGCGCCACCCGCCCCCTCCCCAGGCACAACCAGCACCGCCACGCGCCGCCAGACGGCAGCCCGGCATGTGCCGGCCGTATTGCTGTGGGCCGGAGGCATTGCCTGCGCCGGCGGCGTGCTGTTCCACGGCATGTTCGCGGAGTGGGTGCCGGCACGTACCACCGCGTTGATGGTGATCGCCTTGCTGGCGCTGGGATTCGCCTGGGGTCTGCGGCGCGCCACCGGATTTGCCATGGCGCACGGGCTCGCGCTTGCCTGGCTGCTTGCACTGGCCTGGTTCGGTGACCCTCTGCCCCTGCTCGCCACGCTGCTCATGGCCACCGCCGGCATCGCCCTTGGCGGCCTGCTGCTGCCGCAGGCTCCGACAGCCGCGCAGTGCATCACCGGCCTGGCGCTGGGCGCCGGAGTGCTTGGGTGGATGTTGCCCCTGCCGCTGCATACGCGCTGGACCTACCTGGCGGTGCTGCTGGCGCTACTCGCGTGGCGGCAGCGCGCGCTCCGCAACACGCTGCGCGCCACCGCCGAAGGCTGGCGACGCACGGTGGCCGCCGACCCGCGGGCGATGGCACTGGTGGTGCTCGTGCTGGGCCTTGCCTCCACGGCATGCTGGCCCCCGACCACCCAGCACGACGACGTCGGCTACCACCTGTTGCTGCCGTGGTCGCTGCAGCTCGACGGCCGGTTGGGGATGGATCCCGATGTCCATGCATGGGCGCTCGCCCCCTGGGCGGCCGACGTGCTGCAGGCGATACCGCAGTTGCTGTCCGGCGCCGAGGCCCGCGGAGCAGTGAATGCGCTGTGGCTGGTGCTGGTCGCGGGCGCGCTGTGGCGCCTGGCGGGCACGCTGGGCGGCGACCTGCGCGCGCGCGCCTGGACGGTCGCGCTGTACGCGGGCATTCCGCTGACCGCAGCGCTCGCGCTCGGCATGCAGACCGAACTCCCCAGTGCGGCAGCGCTGGCGTGGGCGGCGTGCCTGGCCTTCAGCACGCCCTCGCGAAGAATGGTGCTTGCGGCGTGTGCGCTGCTTGGCCTGTTGCTGGCCACCAAGCTTGCCGCGGCCGCTTTCGCCGCTTTCCTGTTGCCCTGGCTGGCATGGCGCCAGCGCAGCGTGCTGGACGCGCGCACCGCGCTGGGCGGACTCACCCTGCTGGTCGCGCTGGGCGGCAGCAGCTACGCCTTCGCCTGGTTCATCGCCGGCAATCCGTTCCTGCCACTCATGAACGATGTCTTCGCCTCGCCCTACTTCGGCGGCGCCTTCCGGGACCCGCGCTGGCATGCCGGCGTCGGCCCGCTGCTGCCGTGGCGGATGACGTTCGATACCGGCCGTTACCTCGAGGCCTTCCCGGGCGGCGGCGGATTCGTGCTGGTCGCGCTTGCGGGCGCCTGGCTGGCGGCACTCTGGCAACGCCGTACGCGCGCGCTCGCTGCGCTTGCCCTGGCCATGATGGTGGCGCCACTGCTGGCCACCCAGTACCTGCGGTACGTGTACCCGGCGCTGCTGCTCGCCCTGCCGGCCCTGGTGGTGGCGGCGCGCGCGGCGGCGCCGCGCAGCGCCCATGTGCTGCTGGCAGCCACCTGCATCGCCAACCTGCTGTTCCAGGCCAACGGCCACTGGATGCTCCGCACCGGCATGGTGAAGGACACCGTGGTGGCCGCCGGTCGCGATGCGCCTGCCTTCAGCGAATACGCGCCGTCGCGCCTGATGGCCGCGATCATTCGCGAGCGGCGGGCGGCCGAAGACGGTTCCGCGGGCCCCGTGCTGGCACTCGCGCTGGACGTGCCGATGCTGGCGGAGTTCGGATCCGCCGCGCGCACCGTGTCCTGGTACGACCCGTCGCTGGAGGCTGCGGCGCACCGCGCGAACGCCGACGCCGGCGGCGCGGGCTGGGTGGCACTGTGGCGCAGCGAAGGCGTCGCCGACATCGTGCTGCGCGCGGACCGCCTGACGCCTGCACAGCACGCCGGCCTGGCGTTGTCAGGCGCCCACCGTGAATCCGCCGTGGGCGAGGTCGAATGGTGGCGCCTGCCACCGGCCAATGGCGTGGACGCAGCACATCCGGAGCCGGCGCGATGACGTTGCGCAGGCAAGGTCCGCGTTACCTGCTGATCGGCGGCATACAGTGGCTGCTCGACTGGGGCGTCATGGTGCTGCTCAGCCACTTCGGCCTGCGCATCGGACTGGCCAACGTGGCGGGCCGCGTCACCGGCGCGATGCTCGGCTTCTGGCTCAACGGCAAGATCACCTTCACCGGCGACGAGCACGTGCTCGGCCGGCGCCAGCTGGTGCGCTTCATCGCGATGTGGCTGGCGATGACCCTGCTGAGCACGGTCGCGATCGAAGCGATCGACGACGTGTTGGGGCGCAAATGGGCGTGGCTTGCGAAGCCGCTGGTGGAGGCATGCCTGGGCGTGATCGGCTTCCTCGGCTCCAGGCACTGGGTCTACCGCCGCTAGCGCCCAGGAGGCCCGGCCAAAAGAAAAACCCCGCATGAGTGCGGGGTTCGTCCACGGAGGCCAAGGCTTCGGGCGCGGCCGATGCCTGCCGTCAGTGCTTCAGGTTCTTGCGCAGGCGCTCCAGCGCCTGCAACTGCGCCGCGACCTCGGCCATCTTCTGCTGCGCCTCGGCAATGTCCATCGCCTCGCCGCGGCCGGCGAGCACGCGCTCGGCTTCTTCCTTGACCTTGCGTACCGCGGCCTCGTCGATCTCGTCGGCGCGGATCGCGGTGTCGGCCAGGATCGTCACCACCTGCGGCTGCACCTCGAGGATGCCGCCGCTGATGGCGAAGTCCAGCTTGTCGCCGTTGGCCTGGGTGACCACGACCTTGCCCGGCTTCAGGCGGGTGATGAGCGGTGCGTGGCGCGGCGCGATGCCGAGCTCGCCCAGCTCACCGGTGACCACCACCATGGTGGCCTCGCCGCGGAAGATCTCGGCCTCGGCACTGACGATGTCACAACGGATGGTGGTCATGGGTACTTACCTGCCTCAGGCCTTGTCGGCCATCTTCGCGGCCTTCTCGACCGCTTCGTCGATGCTGCCGACCATGTAGAACGCCTGCTCCGGCAGGTGGTCGTATTCGCCGTCCACGATGCCCTTGAAGCCGCGGATGGTTTCCTTCAGCGGCACGTACTTGCCTGGCGAACCGGTGAAGACCTCGGCCACGTGGAAGGGCTGCGAGAAGAAGCGCTCGATCTTGCGCGCGCGCGACACGGCCTGCTTGTCTTCTTCCGACAGCTCGTCCATGCCCAGGATCGCGATGATGTCCTTCAGTTCCTTGTACTTCTGCAGGGTCATCTGCACGCGGCGCGCGGTGTCGTAGTGCTCGTTGCCGATCACGTTCGGATCCATCATGCGCGAGGTCGAGTCAAGCGGATCGACCGCCGGGTAGATGCCCAGCGAAGCGATGCTGCGCGACAGCGCGACCGTGGAGTCGAGGTGGGCGAAGGTGGTCGCCGGCGACGGGTCGGTGTAGTCGTCCGCGGGCACGTAGACGGCCTGGATCGAGGTGATCGAGCCGGTCTTGGTCGAGGTGATGCGCTCCTGCAGCACGCCCATTTCCTCGGCCAGCGTGGGCTGGTAGCCCACCGCCGACGGCATGCGGCCGAGCAGCGCCGAAACCTCGGTGCCGGCCAGGGTGTAACGGTAGATGTTGTCGACGAAGAACAGCACGTCGCGGCCCCTGCCCGACTCGTCCTTCTCGTCGCGGAAGTACTCGGCCATGGTCAGGCCGGTCAGCGCCACGCGCAGGCGGTTGCCCGGCGGCTCGTTCATCTGGCCGTAGACCATCGCCACCTTGTCGAGGACGTTGGAGTCCTTCATCTCGTGGTAGAAGTCGTTGCCCTCGCGGGTACGCTCGCCGACGCCCGCGAACACCGACAGGCCTTCGTGCGCCTTGGCGATGTTGTTGATCAGTTCCATCATGTTGACGGTCTTGCCGACGCCGGCACCGCCGAACAGGCCGACCTTGCCGCCCTTGGCGAACGGGCACATCAGGTCGATGACCTTGATGCCGGTCTCCAGCAGCTCGTTGGCCGCGGCCTGCTCTTCATAGGTCGGCGCGTCGCGGTGGATCTCCCACTCGGACGACGCCTCGATCGGGCCGGCTTCGTCGATCGGGCGACCGAGCACGTCCATGATGCGGCCCAGGGTGCCCTTGCCGACCGGCACCGAGATGCCCCTGCCGGTGTTGTTGGCCATGAGGTTGCGCTTCAGGCCGTCGGTCGAGCCGAGCGCGATGGCGCGCACGATGCCGTCGCCGAGCTGCTGCTGCACTTCAAGCGTGATTTCGGTGCCTTCGACCTTCAGTGCGTCGTACACCTTCGGCACTTCGCTGCGCGGGAACTCCACGTCGACGACCGCGCCGATGATCTGAACGATCTTGCCCTGGTTGCTCATCACTTAAGTCCTCTGGAACTCGCTGTTTTTTCTGTTTGTGGGAGCGGCCATGGCCGCGATTGGTCGGGACCGGGCCACTTGGCCCCTCCCACATGCATGTATGGATCAGACCGCGGCGGCGCCGCCGACGATCTCGGAAATTTCCTGCGTGATCGCCGCCTGCCTGGCCTTGTTGTAGACCAGGTTGAGCGTGTCGATCAGCTTGTTCGCGTTGTCGCTGGCGGCCTTCATCGCGACCATGCGCGCGGCGTGCTCGGAGGCGATGTTTTCCATCACCGCCTGGTACACCAGCGACTCGATGTAGCGGGTCAGCACGTGCTCGAGCACGGTCTCGGCGTCGGGTTCGTACAGGTAATCCCAGTCGTGGGTCACCAGCTGCTCGTCAGACGGCGGCAGTGGCAGCAGCTGGTCGAAGGCCGCGCGCTGGGTCATCGTGTTGACGAAATCGTTGTAGACCACGAACACGCGGTCCTGGCGGCCCTCGATGAAGCCGTCGATCATCACCTTGACGATGCCGATCAGCTGCTCGACCTCAGGGTTGTCGCCCAGGTGGGTGACGCTGGCCAGCATGTCCACCTTCAAGCGGCGGAAGAACACCGTCGCCTTCTGGCCGATGGTGACCACGTCGACCTCGACGCCCTTCTCGTGCCACTGCCGGATCTCGCCCAGCAGCTTGCGGAACAGGTTGTTGTTGAGGCCGCCGGCCAGGCCGCGATCGGACGAGACGATGACGTAGCCGACGCGCTTGATCTCGGGCCGCTCGACCAGGAACGGATGCCGATAGTCGGTATTCGCCTGTGCGAGGTGGCCGATCAGCTGCTTCATCGCACGCGCGTAGGGGCGCGATGCCTTCATCCGCTCCTGCGCCTTGCGGATCTTCGAGGCCGAGACCATTTCGAGCGCGCGCGTCACCTTGCGGGTGTTCTGCACGCTCTTGATCTTGGTTTTGATTTCTCTGCCGCCGGCCATGTCTTCGCTCGCTCTGCTCGCTACGGGGTTCTGGGTGCTGGGGTTACCAGGAACCGGTCGCCTTGAAGTCTTCGATGCCCTTCTTGAACGCCGCTTCGATCTCGTCGTTCCAGGCGCCGCTGCCGTTGACCTTGGAAACCAGCTCGCCGGCGGTGTTGTCGAAGTGCGCATGCAGGCCTTCTTCGAACGCGCCGATCTTGTTGACCGCCACGTCGTCGAGGAAGCCCTCGTTGACCGCGAAGATCGACAGCGCCTGGTGGGCGATCGACATCGGCTGGTACTGCTTCTGCTTCATCAGCTCGGTGACGCGCTGGCCGCGCTCGAGCTGCTTGCGGGTGGCATCGTCGAGGTCGGAGGCGAACTGCGCGAACGCCGCCAGCTCGCGGTACTGCGCCAGCGCGATGCGGATGCCGCCCGACAGCTTCTTGATGATCTTGGTCTGCGCCGAACCACCCACGCGCGACACCGAGATGCCGGCGTTCACGGCCGGGCGGATGCCGGCGTTGAACAGGTCGGTCTCGAGGAAGATCTGGCCGTCGGTGATCGAGATCACGTTGGTCGGAACGAACGCGGACACGTCGCCGGCCTGGGTCTCGATGATCGGCAGCGCCGTCAGCGAGCCGGTCTGGCCCTTCACTTCACCCTTGGTGAACTGCTCCACGTAGTCCTCGGACACGCGCGCGGCGCGCTCCAGCAGGCGGGAGTGCAGGTAGAACACGTCGCCCGGATAGGCTTCGCGGCCCGGCGGGCGGCGCAGCAGCAGCGAGATCTGGCGGTAGGCCACGGCCTGCTTGGACAGGTCGTCGTACACGATCAGCGCGTCTTCGCCGCGGTCCATGAAGTACTCGCCCATGGTGCAGCCGGAGTAGGCGCTGATGTACTGCATCGCCGCCGATTCCGACGCAGTGGCGGCGACGACGACGGTGTGCGCCAGGGCGCCGTTTTCTTCCAGCTTGCGCACGATGTTCGCGACCGTCGAGGCCTTCTGGCCGATGGCGACGTACACGCACTTGATGCCGGTGCTCTTCTGGTTGATCACCGCGTCGATGGCCATCGCGGTCTTGCCGGTCTGGCGGTCGCCGATGATCAGCTCGCGCTGGCCGCGGCCGATCGGGATCATGGCGTCGACCGACTTGTAGCCGGTCTGCACCGGCTGGTCGACCGACTTGCGCCAGATCACGCCCGGGGCCACGCGCTCCACCGGTGCGGACAGCTTGGCGCCGATCGGACCCTTGCCGTCGATCGGCTCGCCGAGCGCGTTGACCACGCGGCCCAGCATCTCCGGGCCCACCGGCACTTCGAGGATGCGGCCGGTGGTCTTGGCCACGTCGCCCTCGCGCAGGTGTTCGTAGTCACCGAGCACCACGGCACCGACCGAGTCGCGCTCGAGGTTCAGCGCGAGCGCGAAGGTGTCGTTGGGCAGCTCGATCATTTCGCCCTGCATCACGTCGGCCAGGCCGTAGATGCGCACGATGCCGTCGGACACGGAAGTGACCGTGCCCTCGTTGCGCGCTTCGGCGGCCAGCTTGACCGTCTCGATGCGGCTCTTGATCAGTTCGCTGATTTCAGAGGGGTTGAGCTGGGTGCTTGCCATTTCCGGTTCCTCGGTGCGCGCCAGCGGGTGGTGCGCGGTAAGTGGATCTTGTGGTGGCGTCGCGCCGGCCATCGCCGGACCGCAACGGCCCTGTTTACTGGTTCAGTGCCGTCTGCAGGCGGCCGAGCTTGCCGCGCAGCGAACCATCGATGACGACGTCCCCGGCGCTGATCACCGCACCGCCGATGAGCGCGGGGTCGATCGCGGTTTCAACTTCGACCACAGTGCCGAAACGGCGCTCGAGGGCGGCGCGGATGCCGGCCATCTCGGCTTCCGAGAGTTCCGCCGCCGAGGTCACCGTTGCGCGCACGATGCGTTCGGCTTCGGCGCGCAGGTCCTCGTACAGGCCCGCGATCTCCGGCAGCTGGGCCAGGCGGCCGTTGCTGGCCAGGAGCGCGAGGAAGCTGCGCTGTTGCGCTGACGCGGCTTCGGGTGCCAGCAGCGTGACCGCGTCGGCGTTGGCCAGCGACGGGTGACCCAGCAGCGGCGCGACCTGCGGATCGGCCGCGACGCGGGCGGAGAACGCCAGCGCCTGCGACCAGCCCGCGAAATCGCCTCCGTCGCGCGCGATCCCGAAGGCGGCACGGGCGTAGGGTCGGGCGAGCGTGATCTCCTGGCTCATCGGACTCAGATCTCCGCGGCGAGTTCGTCGAGCAGCGCCTTGTGGGCGTTGGCGTCGATCTCACGCTTCAGCAGCTTCTCGGCACCGGCGACGGCGAGCGTCGACACCTGGCGGCGCAGATCCTCGCGGGCACGATTGGCCGAAGCCTCGATTTCAGCGTCGAACAGCGCCTTCTGCCGGATCGACTCGGTCTGCGCTTCCACGCGCGCGGCCTCGACGATCTGGTTGGCGCGCTGGTGCGCCTGGTCGATGATCTCGTTGGCCTTGGTGCGCGCGACCTTGAGCTCCTCGCCCGCCTTGTCCTGGGCCTGCGCAAGCGCGCGCTGGCTGTTGTCGGCGGCGGCGAGGCCCTCGGCGATCTTCTGCTGGCGCTCTTCGATGGCCTTGAGCAGCGGCGGCCAGACGAAGGTGGCGATCAGCCAGATCAGCGCAGCGAACGAAAGCGCTTGGGCGATCAGGGTGAGATTGATGTTCATGGCAGTGCCTGTCGTGTTGGTCGGGGCATGCGGGGGCGCATGCCGGCCTTACTGCGGGGCGCGGGCGGCAGGTGCCGCCCGTGCCGGGCGCGGCGAGGCGATCAGCCGGCCAGGCGCGCCAGGGCGTCGGTCCACGGACCGATGAACGGGCTGGCGAACGCGAACAGCAGGCCGACGGCGACCGAGATGATGAACGCGGCGTCGATCAGGCCGGCGGTGATGAACATGCGGACCTGCAGCACCGGGATCAGCTCGGGCTGGCGCGCGGCCGACTCGAGGAACTTGCCGGACATGATGGCGAGGCCGAGACCGGCGCCGAGCGCGGCGAGGCCGACCATGATGCCGATACCGAGGGCGGTGAAGGCCTGGACCTGGGCAAGCGTGGTGAGGATGGTTTCCATGGTTATCTCCGGGCGTGGTGCTTTGAGGGTTGGACGAAAGGGTTGGGGTGGAGCTGGAGTTGGAGCTGAAAAACTTGAACTTGAACTGGAACCGGGTACTGGAGCCGGGACGTCAGTGGCTGTCTTCCGACAGGCTCAGGTAGACGATCGACAGCATCATGAAGATGAAGGCCTGCAGCGGGACCACCAGGATGTGGAAGATCATCCAGCCCAGGCCGAACACCGCGCCGCCGAGCATGCCGATGATGCTGGCACCGCCAAGCACCCAGATCAGCAGGAACACGATCTCGCCGCCGAACATGTTGCCGAACAGTCGCATCGCCAGCGAAACCGGCTTCGAGATCCACTCGACGATGTTGAGGATGAGGTTGAACGGCATCATCCACTTGCCGAAGGGCGCGGTCAGGAATTCCTTGGTGAAGCCGCCGATGCCCTTCGAACGCAGGGCGAAGAACAGCATCAGGAAGAACACGCTGATGGACATGCCAAGGGTGGCGTTGACGTCCGCCGTCGGCACCGGCTTCCAGTACTCCACGCCCACCCACGCAAGCGGGACGGCGAAGAAGTCCGCCGGGATGAACTTCAGCATGTTCATCAGCAGGATCCAGAAGAACAGGGTGATCGCGATCGGCGTCACCAGCTTGCTGGTCCCGTGGTACGTGTCCCGCGCCTGGCGGTCGACGAACTCGAGCATGATCTCGACGAAGGCCTGCCACTTTCCGGGCACGCCCGCGGTGGCGCGGCGGGTGGCGATCCAGAACAGGAAAGTGATCAGCAGGCCCATCGCCACCGAGCTGACCAAGGTATCGACGTGCAGGGTCATGAACGACCCCTCGCCGACCGACGCGGTCAGGTTCTGCAGGTGGTGCTGGATGTAGCTGGTGGGGGTAAGGTCCGCCGCAGCCGCCATTTCAAGGATTCCCGTTTCGATGTCCGCTGGCCATGGCCAGCACCTGTGCCACCAGGGCGACGATCACGCCCCCGATCACTGCGAGGGGCGGCAGCCGCACCACGCCGATCGCGACCACCAGCACCGCGATCACCACTACCCACTTCGCCAGCAGCCCCAGCACCATGCGCGCAAGCGCGCCGGTGGCCGGTGCGATCCCTCCACCGAGCGCCAGCACGCCGTACAGCGCGCCGCCCGCGGTGACGGCCGCGCCTCCTGCCACCGCGCCCAGCGACCACTCGGATCCCTTTGCGAGCAGCGCAAGCGCCAGCGCGGCGACCGCGACCACCTGCCAGGTGATCGTGCGCCGCACCAGCCGCGAACCTGCGGCAAGGGGATTCAACATGGCGTCCTTGGGTATGGTGCGGGAGCCGGTCAAACAAACCGGCCCCATCTAGCCCCGGAATTATAGCAGTCGAACCGGGGTCGAGGCCAATGGGAGAAGTGGGGCGACTGAACAGGGGGGGCTTCCGGGGCCGCCGGGTCCGTGCCCTGCGCGCTGGCAGGCCGCAAGCGGCCTTGAATGCCTGCGGAAAGGGCACGGACCCGGCGCTGGTGAGGCCGATGTGTTCTGGGAAACCTTTTCGCGATCCCGCTGTCTGATCCTGTGCGCGACCTGCGTGAGCTCCCCTCGTCGATCCACGCAGGCCCTGCAGAAGCCCCGGACTCCCCGGGGCTTCGACTTTTCAGGCGTCGCTTTCGTGCTCGCGCGCACGGTCACGGGCGATCCAGTCCTCGATCGCGCGGCGGGCGCGGCGCTCCTCGGCCTTCTCCCGCAGGGCCTCGATGCCCAGCACGCGCTGCAGGCCCACCATCACGCCGATCATCAGCAGCGCGAACGGCAGCGCGGCCACGGTGATCAGGGTCTGCAGGGCCTCCAGTCCACCGGCCATGAGCATGGCGGCGGCGATCAGGGCGATGGCGATGCCCCAGGCGAACTTGCGCGCGAGCGTGGGGTCACCGGCGGTCTCGCTCGACATCGACCCAAGCACCAGCACCGCGGAATCGGCCGAGGTCACGAAGAAGATCACCAGCAGCAGGATGGTCAGGCCCGACAGCAGCTGCGAGAACGGCAGGCTGGCGTACATGCTGAACAGCACGGTCTCGTAGCCCTGCCCCAGCGCTCCCGCCATGTCCGCGCCGCCGAACATCTCCCCCCACAGCGCGGCGCCGCCGAACGTGGCGAACCAGGCGAAGCCGAGCAGGCTCGGCACCGCAACCACGCCGAGCACGAACTCGCGCACGCTGCGGCCGTAGGAGACGCGGGCGATGAAGGAGCCCACGAAGGGCGACCACGAGATCCACCAGGCCCAGTAGAAAATCGTCCAGTCGGCCACCCAGGTACTTTCTGAGAACGGCGCCATGCGCAGGCTCATCTCGATGAGGTGGTCGAAGTAGCTGCCCAGCGAGGTGGTGAAGATCTCGAAGATGAAACCCGTGGGACCGAGCACGGCCACCGCCAGCAGCAGCATGCCGGCAAGGATCAGGTTGAAGCTCGACAGCCATTTGATGCCGCGGTCCACGCCACTCGCGCTGGAGGCCATGTACAGCACGAAGCACACGCCGATCACCGCCAGCTGCATGCCCAGGCCGGTGGGCAAGCCGAACACACGCGCCATGCCGGCGCTGATCTGCATGGTGCCGAAGCCCAGCGTGGTGGCCACGCCGATGGCCGTGGCCACCACCGCGACGATGTTGACCAGCTTGCCGATCCAACCCAGGTGGCGGTCGCCGATCAGCGGCTGCAGCAGGTCGCTGATCAGGCCGCGGCCGCCGCGGTTGTACTGGAACCATGCGATCGCCAGGCCCATCAGCGCGTAGATCGCCCAGGGGTGCAGTCCCCAGTGGAAGAAGGTGTAGCGCATCGCAGCGCGCGCCGCCTGCGGGCTGCCCGACGGCAGGCCTTCCGGCGGGTTGACCAGGTGCGAGACCGGCTCAGCGGCACCCCAGAACACCAGGCCGATGCCCATGCCCGCGGCGAACAGCATCGACAGCCAGGCGAGGCTGGAAAACCCGGGCTCCGCGTCACGTCCGCCGATGCGAAGTCGCGCAAAGGGCCCGAACGCCAGGTATGCCAGGAACACGAGGGTGAGGAACACGATCAACAGGTACAGCCAGCCGGCATGGGTGATCACCGCGGCCAGTGCCGCCGAGGTCAGCGCCCCGAACGGACCGGGCGCGAACCCGGCGATCACGGCCAGGGCCACGACCAGCAGCAGCGAAATGCGGAACACCATGGGCGGCTCCCCGTTGAACGACCGGATGTGGTCGACAGCATAGGCCGCTGCCACGTGACGTGACATGACGCCCGGAAAACCGCCGCAACGTTCACGCATCGGCCACCGGGTGGCGTTCGACACTGCATGCCCCCCAACAGCGAAGGCCCCCACATGACCTGCGCGCATCAACGCTCATCCATCAATCCGCTGCGCCACGCCGCCCTGGCCGTGGCACTGGCAGCCGTCGCCTCACCTGCATTCGCCCAGGACGGAAACGACCGCGACGACCGATTCACGCTGCGCCTGAGCGCCTTCAACCCGGGCGCCGACCTGCGCGTGGGTGTGGATGGCGAAGCCAGCGACGGCACCGACACCGCGGCCTTCTCGGATGCCGCCACGCTCGACACCGGCGACGACTGGCGCCCCCGCGGCGCGCTCAACGTACGCATCACCGACCGGCAGTCGATCGGCGCCAGCTACTACGACTACGAGAACGACGATGCCTGGAGCTTCGGCGGCGGCGTCATCAACCCCACGCCCGGCGACTCGCTCACCCTGCCAGCCGTGGACGCCTCGGGCCGGATCAGGTTCGCGATGGCCTCGCTGCACTACGAATACGCGATCGTGGCCACGCCAGCCCTTGAATGGGGCCTGGGCCTGGGCGCCACCCACGTCAACCTCGAGGCCGTGGCCGACGCCAGCTGGACCGCGACCGACGAGCTCGACGCCGGCTCGGCGCACCTGCGCGACGAAGCCAAAGGCTGGAGCCCCGCCCTCCACACGCGGCTGACCTGGCGCCCGGCGGATCGCTGGCGCGTGGACTTCGAAGGCCAGTACCTGGATGCCGGCTGGGGCGATTTCGTCGACGAGGACGGCCACTTCGAACGTGCCGGCCTGGTCGTCGAATACCTGGTCACCGAACGCTTCGGCGTCCACGTCGGCTACGACTGGTTCCGCCTGAAGCTCCGCGACCGGTTCGCCGGCACCATCGTGCCGCCGGCCGAAGCCGGCCTGGCCGACATCGACTACGCCGGCACCGGCAGCGCCGAGCTCAAGGTGCATGGCCCGATGGCGGGCGTGACTTTCCGCTTCTGATCCTGCGCGCGAAGCCGCCGCGGGGCCCGGGCATCCCGGACCCCGCGGCGCCTGCTCAGTTCCTGACCTGCACGTCGTCGATGTAGACGTTGATGTCGTAGCTGGTGTTGGCGTGGTACAGCCAGATCGCATCCAGCTTCACGCTGCTCGCGGTGATCGCGCCGTTGCCGCCGACCCAGGCGTTCCACTGCGCGGCGTCGGTGAGGCTCCAGGAGACATAGGTCCAGGCGTTGGCGGGGAGGCTGCGGCTGACCGAGCGCTCGGTGCCGTCGCTGTCGTCGATGCCCATCGCCACGCTCATGCCGCTGCCGCCTGCGTACACCCAGAAGCCGACACTGCCGTTGGCGCGCGTCAGCGCCGTGTTGCTGCCCGGGTTGCCTGCGCCCGACAGCAGGCGCACGGCCCAGCTTGCCGAGGTGTTGCGGTTGTCCTTGAGCAGCACGCGCAGCGAGCAGCTGCCGTTCCTGCTCGTGGCACAGGTGCGGGTGGCGGTGGATGCCGTCGAGATGCCGGTCGTGCTGCCCGAATACGCCGGGCCGGTGTTGAAATGCCCGACGCTGCCCTCGAACGAGTCGAGGATGCGGGTGCTGCCGCCGGAGCCCGGATTCAGCCGCGTGTAGTAGCTGGCCCAGTTCCAGTTGATACCCGGATCGGTATGGGTCTGGCCGCTGAAGTGCTGGTGGCCCTTGATCTTGACCGAGGTCGGCAGGACCTTGATGCCGCTGCTGGGCGCGCCCTTGTAGGCGCTGGCGCAGCTGATGGCGCTGTACTTCGAGCAGAAGTTGCGCACCAGCGCCGCCGAGGCGTTGTACATCGCGGTGGTGTACCAGCTGCTGTTGTTGACGTAGCCCTCGTGCTCGATGCCCAGGGTGTAGCTGTTCTGGTTGCGCACGTGCCAGGCGGTGTGTGCGTTGCGCACCATCTGCGTGACCTGGCCGTCCGAGCTGCGGATGACGTAGTGCGCGCTGACGTTGGACGTGGAGTTCTTGAACCAGCTGATGGTGCCGGCGTAGCTGCCCTGCGCGGTGTGCAGGGTGACCGCGCTGACCGCGGCGCTGCGCGAGGAGTTGTAGTTGCTGGAATGCGCCGGGTTCCATATCGCCGGGCCGTAGTCGGTGCTCTGCGCGCGCAGGTTGCCGTCGCCGTCCTTCTTTGACGCCGTGCGCACCAGCTGCTCGCTCACCGGATCGATGGCGAAGCCGTCGACTTCGATGCGGTCACCCTCCACGTCCAGGCGCACGAACGGTGCCTGCAGCTTCACCAGCGTCGGCACGTCGAAGGCGCGCTCCCAGGCCACCGCGGTCTGCGGCACGACCATGCCCTTCTCGTCCACGCCGCGGTCCTGCGCCAGCAGCACGTCGAAGGCGAAGCTGGCGCGCGCGTAGTCGTCGATCGCGCCTTCACCGGGCGCGGCGGAATAGCCGGCATAGCGCGCAAGCTCCGGCGCCAACGACTCGAGGTCGCGCACGTCCTTGCCGCGCAGCTGGCGGCCGAGCAGCGTCGCGGCGGCCATGATGTTGGTGGCCGGGTCGTTCTTCACCCGCTCCATGGGGACGCCGAGCAGAGCGGCAGCCTCGCCGACCTGGTCGGCGAAACCGTCACCGGCGTAAAGACCCATCACGCCGTGTGCGGCAGGCATGTGGTGATGGTCGCCCATGTCACCGGCATCCTCGGCGCGGACGTTGTGCCAGCGGCTCTGCACGTATGCGATGGATTCGAGCGTGCCGCGGGGGATCTGCGGATACGCCGCGTAGGCGCGCGCGAAGTGCGAAGGATAGGCCGCGCGCTCGATGCGCAGCCGCGTCTCTTCCTCGCGCAGGCGCTGGTCCATGGCGCGCTCCTGGCGCTCGAGGTCCAATGCGTCGGGCTGCAGCCGGTCCCTGGTCTCCGATGCCGAGGCATTCGCCGCCACGCCCACCATGCCGATGCAGGCGACGGCCACGGCCACGCCCAACAACTTCCTGTTTGCAGATTTCATCTCACCCCTCCTGGTTGCGCTTGCGCGCGGGATCCAGGCATCCCCAAGCGCCCGGAACGGGCGTCGATGGCCCGTCAGGCGAGTTGGCGGCCGAAGGGGAGGCAGCGACAGATGGGGCCGGCCCTAGATCGGCCGGAAAGGCGGACCCCGTCCGCGGCAAGCGCGGACGGGGTCACGCTTTTAACAGGGCAGCGCGTGGCCTCAGCCGCGCTTCTTCGGCATGTAGAGGTCGGTGATGGTGCCCTCGAAGGCCTCGGCCGCCATCGCCACCGACTCCGAGAGCGTCGGATGCGGGTGGATGGTGTGGCCGATGTCGGCGGCTTCGGCGCCCATCTCGATCGCAAGCGCGACCTCGGCGATCAGCTCACCGGCGTGCACGCCGACGATGGCGCCGCCGATGACGCGCTTCGTCTCTTCGTCGAACAGCAGCTTGGTGAAGCCCTCGCCGCGGCCGATGCCGACCGCGCGCGCGCTCGCCGCCCACGGGAACTTGGCCACGCCGGGCTTGATGCCCTTCGCCTTCGCCTCGGTTTCGGTGACGCCCACCCAGGCGATCTCGGGATCGGTATAGGCGACCGACGGGATCACCCGCGAGATCCACTCGCGCTTCTCGCCGGCGGCCACTTCGGCCGCGAGCTTGCCCTCGTGCGTCGCCTTGTGGGCCAGCATCGGCTGGCCGACCAGGTCGCCGATGGCGAAGACGTGGCGCACGTTGGTGCGCATCTGCGCGTCGACCTCGATGAAGCCGCGCTCGCCGACTGTGATCCCGGCCTTTTCGGCGCCGATGCGGCCACCGTTCGGGACGCGACCCACCGCCACCAGCACGCGGTCGTAGAGCTTGCCGTCGGGGATGCTGTCGCCTTCGAAGCTGCAGCTGATGCCGTTTTTACGGGCCTTGGCGTCCACCACCTTCGTCTTCAGGTGGATCGCCACGCCCTGCTTCTTCAGCCGATCGGCAAGCGGCTTGACCAGGTCCTTGTCGGCGCCCGGCATCAGCTGGTCGGCCAACTCGACCACGGTGATCTCGCTGCCCAGCGCGCGGTACACCGTCGCCATCTCCAGACCGATGATGCCGCCGCCCACGACCAGCAGCTTCTTCGGCACCCCGGCGAGTTCAAGCGCGTCGGTGGAGTCCATCACCCGCGGGTCGTCCCAGGGGAAGCCCGGCAGCTCCAGCGCCTGCGAACCGGCGGCGATGATGCATTGCTCGAAGCGCAGCAGCTGGACCTTGCCATCGCTGCCGGTGATCTCGATCTCGTTGGTCGAGGCGAAGCTGCCGCTGCCGGTGACCACGCGCACCTTGCGCTGCTTCGCCATCCCGGCCAGGCCCTTGTTGAACTGGCCGACCACGCCCTCCTTGTGGCCGCGCAGGGCGTCGATATCGATCTTCGGCTTGCCGAAGCTGATGCCGTAATCGGCGGCGTGCGCGGCCTCGTCGATCACTCCGGCGGCGTGCAGCAGCGCCTTGGACGGAATGCAGCCGACGTTGAGGCAGACGCCGCCGAGCTGCCCGTAGCGCTCGACCAGGACGACGTCCATGCCGAGGTCGGCGGCGCGGAAGGCGGCGGTGTAGCCGCCGGGGCCGGCGCCGAGCACGACCAGGGCGCACTCGATGTCGGCCTTGCGGCCGCTGGGTGCCGCGGGTGCAGGCACCTCCGGTTCGGCAGGGGCGCGATGCGAGCGGGCCACCGGTGGCTTGCCGGGGCCGGCGTCATCGGCGGGAGCGGGGCTTTTTGCCGCTGCGCCGGGCTTGCCGACGGCGTCACCCTTGGCCTTGCCAGCCGCGTCGCCCGCGGCCTTGTCCCCTGCCTTGTCCGCAGCGTCCGCGGACGCCTCGGCTTCCAGCACCACCACCACGCTGCCCTCGGTCACGGTGTCGCCGACCTTGACCCTGAGCTCGCGCACCACGCCGGCGGCCGACGAGGGCACTTCCATCGTCGCCTTGTCCGACTCCAGCGTCGCCAGCCCCTGGTCGACGGCGACGGTGTCGCCGACTGCCACCAGCACTTCGATCACCGGTACGCCGTCCAGGCCGCCGATGTCGGGAACCTTCACTTCGATCGCGTTCGCCATGTCAGCGCCCTCAGAGCATCGCCCGGCGCATGTCGCCGAGCAGCTGTGCGAGATAGGCGGTGAAGCGCGCCGCCGCGGCACCGTCGATCACCCGGTGGTCGTAGGAAAGCGACAGCGGCAGCATCAGCCGCGGTTTGAACTTCTCGCCGTTCCAGACCGGCTGCATCGCCGACTTCGACACGCCCAGGATCGCGACCTCGGGGGCGTTGATGATCGGGGTGAACGAGGTGCCGCCGATGCCGCCCAGCGAGCTGATCGAGAAGCAGCCGCCGGACATGTCCGCCGGGCCGATCTTGCCCTCGCGCGCCTTCTTCGCCAGCACCGAGGTTTCCTGCGCGATCTCGTTGATGCCCTTGCGGTCGCAGTCGCGCACCACCGGGACCATCAGGCCCTTGGGCGTGTCGGCGGCGAAGCCGATGTTGAAATACTTCTTCAGGGTCAGCGTTTCGCCGCTGGCATCGAGCGAGGCGTTGAACTCCGGGAACTTCTGCAGCGCCACGACGCTGGCCTTCATGATGAAGGCGAGCATGGTCAGCTTGGTGCCTTCTCCCTTGGCGGCGGCACGCTCGTTCTCCTTGTTCAGCGCAACGCGCAGCGCCTCGAGATCGGTCACGTCGGCACTGTCGTGCTGGGTGACGTGCGGAATCATCGCCCAGTTGCGCGCGAGGTTGGCGCCGCTGATCTTCTGGATCCGGGTCAGTGGCTGCTCCTCGACTTCGCCGAACTTCGAGAAGTCGACCTTCGGCCATGGCAGCAGCGACAGGCCCGCGCCACCGGCGACCGCGCCGCCCGCCGGGGCGCCGCCCTGCAGCGCGCCCTTGACGAACTGCTGCACGTCCTCGCGCGTGATCCGCCCGTTGCGCGCGCTGCCCTTGACCTGCAGCAGGTCGACGCCGAGTTCGCGCGCGAACAGCCGCACCGCGGGGCTGGCATAGGGCACCTTGCCCGGCATCAGGGCCTCGGCGTCGAAGCGCCGCGGCGGCGCCGTGTCTTCGGCCGCCGCCACGCCGGCCTGGTGGTCGATCGAGGCCTGGGCGATGTTGTCGGCGGCCTCGGGAACGGCCAAGGGCTGGACCCTGGTCCCGGTTTCGGCGGCGGGCGTGGCCTTCGCGTCCGCTTCGGGCTGGGCACGCTCCGCAGCGCCAGCGTCGCCACCGGCCGCGGGCGCAGCGCTTGCGGAACCGGCATCCCCGGCTGCGTTGGCGTCGGCCTCGGATGGCTCGATCAGCGCCACCACGCCACCTTCGGACAGCGTGTCGCCAACCTTCACCTTGACCTCGCGCACGGTGCCCGCGAACGGCGCCGGCACCTCCATCGTGGCCTTGTCGGATTCGAGGGTGATGAGGCTCTGGTCCTTGTCGACCTTGTCGCCGACGGCGACCAGCACCTCGATCACCGGAACGTCGTCGAAACCTCCGATGTCCGGTACGCGTGCTTCCTGGGGGCTGGCCATCGGGGTCTCCACGGGGCGATCGGTCGGGTCGCTATTGTGGCCCCGCCCGCTGCATGCGCCAAGCGCGCCGCCCCGCGCCCGCGCTCATCCGCGATTCACCGGCGTGGACGCGGGGTGCAGCGGATGAACCGCGCGTGTGGAAGTTCCCGCTCATCTTCCGCCGCGACAAGCGCGATTCATGCGCGCATCGATAGGGTGGCGCCGTCCCATCCCGGGACCATATGTTCGTAACGAGGAGACTCCCCCATGTCCCCCATGAAGTTCCTGATTCCGGCCGCACTGGCCATCGCCGCCACCCCCGTCGCTTTCGCCCAGGACGCCGGCGACACCGCCGACAAGCGCGTCTCCGTCGTCGCCGGCTATTCGATGGTGGAACCGACCCGCAACCCCGAGATCGCCGGTACCCGCACCGAATTCGAGGGTGAGGGCACGCCCACGCTTGGCGTGACGTACCACATCACCGACAACTGGGGCGTTGAAGCCTGGGCCGCGGACAGCTATGGCCAGCGCGTGAATGCCGGCGGCGGCAAGGTCGGCAGCGTGGATGCGCAGCCGTACTCGCTGAGCGGCCAGTACCGCTTCGGCACCCCGGACAGCACCATTCGCCCGTTCGTCGGCCTCGGCTACCACGAGACCAATTACGACAACGAGAGCGCCACGCCCACCGGCGACCGCGTCGGCATAGAGACCGCCAAGGGTGCGGTGGCGACGGTCGGCATGGACGTCAACATCACCCCGACCTGGTTCGCGCGCGCCGATGCGCGCTACTTCCAGGCCGATTCCGACGTGAAGATCAACGGCGTGGACGCCGGCGAGGCCAAGCTTGACCCGGTGGTCCTCGGCGTCGGCGTTGGCGCGCGCTTCTGATCGCTGGCCCCCGCAACCGATGGAGGCGGGCCCTGCGGGGCCCGTTTCCGTTTCCGGTGCCGGCCGCTCGCGGCAATCCGGATCAGCTTCCGTCGTTTGCCACCGGCTGCGCCTTGACCACCCGCTCCCGCCGCATCATGTACAGCCCGCTGACGACGATGATCGCCGCGCCCAGCCAGGTCATGCCGTCGGGCAGGGCCTGCCACAGCAGCAGGTCCAGCAGCACCACCCACAGCAGCGCGGTGTATTCCAGCGGTGCGATCAGCGAGGCCTGGCCAAGGCGGAACGCGTGGGTCAGCGCGACCTGCCCGAGGGTGCCGGACACGGCGATGCCGGCCAGCAGCCAGGCATCGGCGATGCGCAAGGGCACCCACTGCGGCCAGGCCAGCAGCCCGGCGCCGATCGCGACCATCGCCAGGAACCAGAACACCAGTGACTGCGCACTGTCGCGCTGCGCCAGCATGCGCACGATCACGACCGATGCCGCGTAGCAGACCGTGGCAAACAGCACCAGCAGGCCCGCGTGCGTGAGCACGCCCTCCCCGCCCGGCCGCAGCACCACCAGCACACCGACGATGCCGACCACGATCGCCGTCCAGCGCCGCGGCCCGACGTGTTCGCGCAGCAGCGGCACCGCCAGCGCGGTGACCAGCAGCGGCCCGACGAAGGTGATCGCGTACGCGGTCGACATCGGCAGGTCGCGCAGGCCGGCAACGAAACACGACAGGAACGCCACGCCCAGCACGCCTCGCAACAGGTGCAGCGGCCAGTGGATGCGCAACAGCGGCCGCAGGCCGGTGGTCGCGGCCGCCCAGGCCAGCACCAGCGGCAAGCCCACCAGTCCGCGCAGCGCCGCCACCTGCATCGGCGGATAGTGACCCGCCAACTGCTTCATGCAGGCGTCCATCACGCACAGCACGGCGACCGCGACCAGCATCGCGGCGATGGCGCGGCGGTGGTCGCGCGCGGCCACGGCGTCGGCGGCGGAATCGTGCACGGGTGGCGCTCCGGGAACGCCGCTGCGGGCGCGAGCCGCACATGATGCACGAGGCCCGCGCCGATCGCGTTGCGGTACCCTGAGGCCCCTTCATCCCAAGGTGGTTACCGCGCCATGCCGTCCTTCGACATCATCTCCGAAGTCGACACCCACGAGCTGACCAACGCCGTCGACCAGGCCAACCGCGAGCTGACGACGCGCTTCGACTTCAAGGGCATCGACGCCTCCTTCGAACGCGAGGACGCGGTGATCTCCCAGCGCGCGCCAAGCGAGTTCCAGCTGCAGCAGATGACCGACATCCTGCGTGCCCGCCTCGCGGCGCGGAAGATCGACACCCGCTGCCTGGAGTTCGGCGACGTCGAGACCAACCTCGCCGGCGCGCGCCAGAAGGTCACCGTCAAGCAGGGCATCGAGCGCGACCTGGCAAAGAAGATCGGCGCCGAGATCAAGGCCGCCAAGCTCAAGGTCGAGACCCAGATCAACGGCGACAAGCTGCGCGTGACCGGCAAGAAGCGCGACGACCTGCAGGCCGCGATGGCGCTGCTGCGGAGCAAGGAATTCGAGCTTCCCCTGCAGTTCGACAACTTCCGCGACTGATGGATCCGCTCGAAGACACCCGGCGCTGGCTTGAACGCGCCGTCATCGGCCTCAACCTCTGCCCCTTCGCCAAGGCCGTGGTCAACAAGGACCAGGTGCGGATGGTGCTGAGCGAGGCTCGCGACGAGGTGGCACTGCTCGGCGAACTCGGCGAGGAGCTGGCGCGCCTGCGCGACACGCCGGCGGCCGATGTCGACACGACGCTGATCGTGCATCCGCACGTGCTGGCTGACTTCCTCGACTACAACGACTTCCTCGAGACCGCCGACGCGCTGGTCGCGGAACTCGGCCTCGAAGGCGAGCTGCAGGTCGCGAGCTTCCACCCGCAGTACCAGTTCGCCGGCAGTGAGCCGGACGACATTGCCAACCACACCAACCGCTCGCCCTGGCCGACCCTGCATCTTCTCCGCGAAGACAGCGTCTCGCGCGCGGTCGAGGCGTTTCCCGATCCCGACGAGATCGTGGAGCGCAATATCGAGACGCTGCAGAAGCTGGGGCATGCCGGCTGGCGTGACCTGTTCTAGGCGGTCGTCGGAGCTGCGGCAGGGCGAGAGGCGGGATCAGGATCAAGGCCGAGGAGCCAGGAGCTGGGGTCTGCGGGCTTCGGGAGGGAGCGTGCCTCTCCGAGGGGGACATGGACCGGCGAAGCAGCCGTCCATGGCTGATTCGCCTTCCGCGCACATCCATGTGCGCTGTCCATGTCCCCCTCGGAGAGTCCCGCTTTCGCGAGTCCGGGGTTTGCGGCTTCGGAGGGTTTCTAGAGCCCACCGGTACGCGGCATTTTCGCCGCAACAGCGCGACGACGGTGGTGCAGGAGCCGGATGGCGGGGGGAGTGCGGAGAGTGGGCCATGGATGGCCCACGCCCCCGCTTCCAGCCATGGATGGCTGGCGGCGGGGCGGAGCACTCCCCCCGCCAGCCGGCTCCTGCGGCGCGCGCCTGCACTCGTAAACCCGCGCAATCAAGCTGGTGGCAGTTCCGGCGATCTGTTCGCGGCTATAGCCGCTCCTACAAGAGCCAGAGTTGTTCGCGGGCGGGGGGGTCCAGGAGTCGCCATTCGCCTTCCGGGAGGTCCGCCAGCGACAGACCGCCCACCTGGCTCCGATGCAAGGCCGCCACATGGTTGCCCACCGCCGCGAACATCCGCCGCACCTGGTGGTAGCGGCCCTCGTGCAGGGTCAGTCGCGCGCGGGTGGGCGACAGGACCGCGAGTTCCGCCGGCAGCAGCGGCGTGTCGTCGGACTCGAGCATCAGCGTGCCGCTGGCGAATGCCGCCACTTCGTCGCCGCGCAGCGGCTGCGCCAGCGTCGCCTCGTACACCTTCGCGAGCTTCGACTTCGGCGAGATGATCCGGTGCAGCAGCTGGCCATCGTCGGTCATCAGCAGCAGGCCGCTGGTTTCGCGGTCCAGGCGCCCGACCGTCGACAACGTCGGCTGCCGCAGCGCGAAGCGCTCCGGCAGCAGGTCGTAGACCAGGCGACCGCGGTCCTTCTTCGAACAGGTGTAGCCGACCGGCTTGTGCAGCATCAGCAGCAGGCCCGGCGGCGGGTCCAGCGGCTCGCCGTCCACGCGCACGTCGGCCCGGTCGGGCTGGTCGTCCGCGTACAGCACCTCGCCCGCGGCATCGGTCACCCGGCCTTCGCGGAACATCAGCGCCACCTGCTTGCGGCTGCCATGGCCCAGGTTGGCCAGCGTCTTGACCAGCTTCATCGCCGCATCCGCGCCTCGCGCGCATCCCAGGTGCCACGCGGCTCACGTGGCTCACGCGCGGGCCGCGGCGGGCGCGCGCCCGTGGACTTCACCGCCTCCACCACCTTGAACCCGCCCTCCTGCGCTACCAGGCGCACGTCGCCGAAGCCGGCGCCCAGCGCCTCTTCATAGGGCAGGTGCCGGTTGGCGACCAGCCACAGCCTGCCACCGGGGCGCAGCGCCTGGGCGGCTGCAGCAATGAAAGCGCGGCCGACGTCGGGACGCTCGCGGCCGTCGGGTACGTGGAACGGCGGATTGCTGACCAGCACGTCGTAGCCCGTCGCAATGCCCGCGGTCACGTCCTGCCAGTGGAAACCCAGCGCCACGCGCGGCGCATGGCCGGCGAGGTTGTGCCGCGCCAGGGCCAGCGCGCGGGCGTCGGCTTCGAACGCGTCCAGGGCGGTGATGCCGGGGCAGCGCTCGAGCAATTCGGCCGACAGGTAGCCGTAGCCGGCGCCGAGGTCGGCGGCACGGCCAGCAAGGTCGGCTGGAAGGTTCCGGGCGAGTAGCGCAGACGCCGGGTCGACGCGATCCCAGGCGAAAACGCCCGGCCGGCTCAGGAAACGGCCACCTTCGATCAGTCGCGGCGCGTCGAGCACGCGCCACTGCGCCGCCAGCGCCGGTTCCGAACCGGCCTGCCCGGCGCGCGCCCAGAACACGCGGCACTTGTGCTTGCTGCGCGTGCTGACCGGACCGGCGATGCGTGCGAAATCGGCCTCGGCGGACTTCGCGCCGGCATCGTTGGCCACGCTTGCGACCACGTACGCGCCCGGCGCCGCGCGCGCCAGGGCCTCGGCGAATGCAGCACGCGCTTCGTCGCGCTGGCGCGGCGGAAGCAGCAACACCAACGGCCGTTCGCCCAAGTCGGCGCCGATATCCGCCGCGGCGGCGGCGTCGGAGGAGCTCTCCGCGAGTCCATCGGTCACCGTGAAACCGGCCCGCAGCAGGGCCTCGGCATCCGGCTTGAATACGCTCTCGCACGCTAGCCCCGGCCAGTCCTGCGGCTGCAGCGCAGCGCCAGCACGGGCACGCAGGAACAGCGCACCCGCCTCGCGGGCCAGCGTGCCGTCGGCGAAGGGAAGGAGCAGTGCGTCGAGGGCGGCATCGCCGTGGGTGGTCATTGAGGGTTGGGGACTCGATTCGAAGATGCACGGAATTGTAGTGCGCCGCCCGCCCGTGCACGGTCCGCAAACGCTTGCTTCATCCGGCGCGAATGCCGGGTTTGCCAGCATCGGCCCATCCCGGACCACAAGGAACCACGCATGCGCGCACTCTTCGTCGGCGGCCCCATCGACAACAGCGAGCTGGATATCGATGCCGAAACCCCGCCCACGCACTATCCCCCGGATACCGGCAGCGGGCAGCCGCGCTACCGCCTGCGCCAGATCGGCCGCAAGGACGGAACGATCGCCTACGCCGTGTATGGCGCGCCTGACAGCCCCGACGACGACGTGGCCGCGGTGGCCGAGGAGCGCAGCTATGCGCGGCGCTTCGAGGCCGAGGCCGAGGCCGTCACCGGCTGATCAGGGCCCGCCACGACGCGCCGGACCGGCGCGTGGCGGGCTGCAACATCAGCCCTGCAGTTCGCGCAGGGTCACCGCCGGTGGCGCGTCGAGCACGCGCCGCGTCGCCCAGAGCCCGGCCGCCAGCGCCGCGAGCATGCCGGCCAGGCCGCCGAGCACCGCCATCGCGATGTCCGGCTCCCAAGGCAGGTCGAACACCTGCGTGGCCACCACGCCGGCCAGCACCGAGGCCGCGACCGAGGCCACCAGGCCCGAGAGCAGGCCGATGGCCGCGAACTCCGAAGCCTGCGCCAGCCGCAGCTGGCGGCGGCTGGCGCCGAGCACGCGCATGACCCCGCCTTCCAGCAGGCGCTCGTCCTGGCTGGCGCTGATCGCCGCCAGCAGCACCAGCAGGCCGGCGGCGAGCGCGAACCAGAACACCACTTCAACCACGGTCGAGACCTGGTCGGCGGTATTTCGCACCTGCTCGAGCAGTGCGTCGATGTCGATCACCGAGACGTTCGGGTAGCGCTGCACCAGCGCGCGCGTGAAGGCGGTATCGCCCTGCGGCACGCTGACCGCGGTGATCCAGCTGGCCGGATAGGCGTCCAGCGCGCCTGGGGAGAACAGCACGAAGAAGTTCGGCCGGAAGCTCTCCCACTCGACCTCGCGCAGGCTGGTGATCCGGCCCTCGATGCGGCGGCCGGCGATGTCGAAGGCCACGCGATCGCCCAGCGCCCAGCCCAGCGACTCGGCGAAGCCGGTCTCGACCGACAGCTCCGTGCCCTTGCCACCACCCGGTCCCCAGAACGCGCCCGCGGTAACCCGGTTGTCGTCACGCAGCGCGGTGGCGGTGGACAGGTTGAATTCGCGGTCGGCGCGGCGCTGCGCCCGGCGGGAGTCCTCATCGCCACCCTCTCCAGCGCTGAAGTCGCTGCCGCTGACCGCCGCGCCGTTGTGCGTGGCCAGGCGCCCGCGGACCATCGGGTACAGCACCGGTTCGGCCAGGCCCTGCCCCGCGGCGATCGTGGCCACGCCATCCAGCTGGTCCTGCTGCACGTTGACGATGAAGCGATTGGGCGCTTCCTCGGCCAGCGCCAGCTGCCAGCGCCCGACCAGGTCCGTGCGCACGAAGGTCAGCAGCAGCAGGGCCATCAGGCCGAGGCCGAGCGCGGACACCTGGGCGATGCTGGTGCCGGCGCGGCGGCTGACGTTGGCCAGGCCATAGCGCGCGGCACCGCGCAGGCGCGTGCGCAGCCGGCGCACGGCCAGGATCATCAGCCAGGCCAACAGCGCCAGCACGCCCAGGGTGGCGGCGATGCCGGCCAGCATCGCGATCGCGAGCGTCGCCGACCCCGCCTGCCACCACAGCAGCGCGCCAATCCCGGCGACACCGGCGGCCAGCACGACCAGCGCCGCCGGCTCGGTGGGATCCAGGTCGCGGCGCAGCACGCTCAGCGCCGGCACCCGGCGCAGGGCCAGCACCGGCGGCACCGCGAACGCCAGCAGCACCACCATGCCCACGCCATAGCCGCCAAGCGCCGGCAGCACGCCCGCCGGCGGGATATCGATGCCGAGCATGCCGGCCAGCCAGCCGCCGATCAGCCACTGCAGCCCCCAGGCAATGGCCACGCCCGCGGTACAGGCCATCAGCCCGAGCAGCAGCAGCTCGCCGATGTGGATGCCGGCCAGCGTCGCCTGGCTGGCGCCGAGGCAGCGCATGACCGCCGCACCCTGCAGGTGGCGCGCGCTGTGACGGCGCGCGGCCATGGCCACCGCCACCGCGGCCAGGACCACCGACACCAGCGCGGCCAGCCCGAGGAAGCGCCCTGCACGATCAAGCGCCGAGCGCACTTCGGGGCGCGCGTCGGCGGCCGTTTCCAGCCGCTGTCCGCGCGCGAGGTTGGCGCGCGCAACGGCGGTGAAGCGCTCAACCGCGCCCGCGTCGCCCGCAACCACCAGCCGGTAGCGGATCCGGCTGCCCTCCTGCACCAGGCCGGTGGCGGCAAGGTCATCGGGATGGATGAAGACCTTCGGCGCAACGTTGAAATAGTCGAGCGCGGCATCGGGCTCCTGCAGCACCAGGGCCTCCAGCCGCAGTTCCAGGGTGCCGATGCCGACGCGGTCGCCGATGTTGGCGCCCAGGGTCTCGGCGCCGCCGCGGCTCATCCACAGCGTGCCCGGTGCAGGCACGCCACCGGCCACGCGCTCGACGCCGTCGGCAGCGGCGATGCGGTATTCGCCGCGCAGCGGAAAGCCCTCGCCGATCGCGCGCAGCTCGCCGAGCTTCAGCTGCGCTTCCGCGCCCCGGCCGACACGCACCATGGTGTCGAGTTCGACCGTATCCGCGTGCAGCAAACCCGCGGCCCGCGACGCTTCGCGTGCCGGCCCTTCGATCGGCGCGTCTCCGCGCAGCACGGCGTCGCCACCGAGCAGGCGGTTGGCCTCGATGGCCAGCGCGCGCGCGGCGCGATCGGTGACGAAGCCGACCGCGGTCACCGCCACCACCGCGAGCACCAGCGCCGCGAGCAGGATGCGTACGTCGCCCGAGGCCAGGTCGCGCCGCAGCTGGCGCCAGGCAAGCCGCGCGACCTTCATGCCGCCGGGCCGCTGTCGGCCACCAGGCGCCCGCCTTCGATGCGCAGCGTGCGCCCGCAGCGAGCGGCGAGGTGTTCGTCGTGCGTCACCAGCACAAGCGTGGTGCCGGCATCCTGGTTGAGCGCGAACAGCAGTTCGATGATGGCCTGGCCGGTGGTGGTGTCGAGGTTGCCGGTGGGTTCGTCGGCGAACAGCAGCGAGGGCCCGGTGACGAAGGCGCGCGCCACCGCCACGCGCTGCTGCTCACCACCCGACAGCTGCCGGGGGTAGTGAGCGAGGCGTTCACCCAGGCCGACGCGACCCAGGATAGTGCGTGCCGGCGATTGCGCATCGGCGTCACCGCGCAGCTCCAGCGGCAGCATCACGTTCTCGAGCGCCGTCAGCGAAGGCAGCAGCTGGAAGTTCTGGAACACGAAGCCGACCTTGTCGCCGCGCACCTTTGCGCGGCCATCCTCGTCGAGCGTGGACAGCGCCGCGCCATCGACCGTCACCGTGCCCGAGCTTGGCGCATCCAGGCCCGCAAGCAGCGACAGCAGCGTGCTCTTGCCCGAGCCCGAAGGCCCGACCACCGCCACGCTTTCACCCTGCGCGATGCTGAAGCCGACGCCGTCCAGGATGACCAGTTCGCCACCGGGCAGCTGCACGCGCTTGCCCAGGGACTGCGCGACGAGGGCGGGCGCGGGAGTGCGGGCAGTATCGGTCGATGCCTGTTCGGCCATGGAAGCTTCCTGGTGCGGGGGACGCCAAGGATATCGGCCCTGCGCGCGCGGCAGGCTTGCCGTCGCCTGCGGGGCGTCGCCCGGTGCTCTCGCAAGAGCTCAGCGCCGGGCCGCGAACAACGGGTAGGGATCAATCGGCGTGCCCTTCCACCACTGTCTTTCCGGGCCCAGCACGAAAATGGCGAAATGCAGGTGCGGCGCGGCGGGATCGGCATTGCCGCTGCTGCCGACATAGCCGATGACCTGGCCCTGGCGGACCTGCTGCTGCTCCGCCAGCCCGGGCGCGTAGCGCTCCAGGTGCGCGTAGTAGTAGGCATGGCGGGCGTCGGGGTCGAACTGGTAGATGGTCAACCCGCCCAGTCGGCTGTCGAACAGCTTCTCGACGTGGCCGTCGGCCACCGCCAGCACCGGCGTGCCCGCGGGCGCCATGATGTCCAGCGCCTCGTGGACGCGGCCTTCGCTGCGGGCATCTTCGAACGTCGGCGAGAGCTGCGAAGGCTCCACGCCCCGGACCGGCAGCATCAGGCCCGAGGGCGGTTGGCCGACGACGTCGGCGCCTCCACTGCGGTCCGGCGGAAGTCCCGGGCGGGGCTCGACGCGCGTATCCGCCGGTTTGCCTGTTGCCGCTGTGGCTGTGGTCCCGGCGGTGGGCCCTGGTGTCGCTGGCGCGGGAACGCCTGCAGCCGGCTGCGTCGACGGATCGATCGCAGGCGGCGCCGGCGCGATCCGCAGGATGCGCGCACGCTCCGCGGGCGGCACCGTCGCCACGTGCAGGGCGGCGGCCAGCAGCAGGCCGGCAAAGATCCAGGCCAGGTACTTCATGCGCTATTCCTGCAGCACCGCGGGCATGCCGGGCCCGACCGCGGCCGCAAGCGCGAGCACGTTCCAGTTGGTCAGCCGGATGCAGCCGTGGGAGTCGGTCTTGCCGACGTGTGCCGGGGCCGGCGTGCCGTGGATGCCGTAGTGCTCCTTGGACAGGTCCACCCAGGCCACGCCAACCGGATTGTTGGGCCCGGGTGCGAGCGTGGCCTTGGCGTGCGCAGGATCCGCGTCCCAGAACAGTTCTGGGTTGTAATGGAAGGTCGGATCGCGCGCGACGCCCTTGATCGTCCACTCGCCGATCGGCAGCGGATCGTGTTCGCTGCCCGTCGATGCAGGGTACTGGGCGACGACTCCGCCATCGGCGGACAGCAGCCGAACCACGGAGTCGGACTTGTCGACCACCACCTTCGCGACCGCCGGCAGCGGTGCGCCGCCGTCGACCGCGGGCACTACGATGCGCGTGCCCACGACGGCGAGGTCCTTGTCCGGGTTCAGCCGCTGCAACAGGCCTGGACTGGCATGGAACATCTCGCCCAGCGCCTCCGCCGCGCTTTCAAAGCCGAGCACCTCCAGCCGGGACTGTTCCATCATGTCGGCAGGCAGCGGCTTGAACGGACCCGCCATATCGGCGGCCGTGATCACATGCTCGACCAGGACCGGCGCCGCATCCATGTCCAGCGCCTTCCACGTTGGCTCGTCCAGCTCGCCGCTGGCCTCCAGTCCGCGACTGCGCTGGAATGCGCTGATCGCACGCTGCGTGTTGCCGCCACCGTGGCCGTCGATCTCGCCCGGCGAAAAATGCGCGCGATCCAGCAGCACCTGCGCTCGCAGCATCGCGTCATCTCCACTGGCCGCGGCGGCATCGTTCGCGGGATGCGTGGCAGGCACCGTGGCGGCAGCCTCTTGCGACGGCGGCGCGTCCTGGCGCGCGTACGCCGTCGGCAGCGCCGTCCCGATCATGCAGAGCATCAGGGCAAGTGGCTTGGCAGGCGTCATTCGGCAATCCTCCGGCAGATGATGCGGCGATGCTGCGCGAGCCGCGGACCATGCAACGTGAAAGGCCCGCGGCGGGGGCACGCCGGCGTTCAGACCCGGCTTCCGACGCCGGACACCTGCAAGCCGGTGCATGCGACGTCGAGGGCTGCACGGCGGGACACTCGGGCATCATGTGTTCCTGTCGCGAAGCCACGGCGCGAAACGGAGAACGCGGATGCTGAGAGGAACCCTGCCCCCCGGGCGACGCCTGCCGGTGCGCGCCCTGTCCATGCTGCTGCCGGCCCTGGCCGCCTTTGCCTTCATTGCCGCGCCGCCCGCGTCCGCCCGGCAGGCCGACGGCAGTGACGACAGCCGGCGCACGGTCCTGGTGATGGGCGACTCGCTGTCGGCCGGCTACGGCCTGGCCGCCGATGAAGGCTGGGTTTCGCTGCTCGCCGGGCGCATCGCGCATGAATACCCCGGCTGCCGCATCGCCAACGCCAGCATCAGCGGCGAGACCAGCGCCGGCGGCTCGGCGCGGGTGGTCGGCGAGGTCCTGCATCATCATCCCGCGGTGGTGGTGATCGCACTCGGTGCCAACGACGCTCTCCGCGGCCTGCCGCTGGCCGAGCTGCATCGCAACCTGGCGCGCATGATCGGTGCGTCGCAGCACGTCGGCGCCGAGGTGCTGCTGGTCGGCATGCGCATGCCGCCCAACCTCGGCCCCGAGTACGCGCGGGGCTTCGAGCAGGTCTACGAACGACTGGCGGGTTTCTTCGACATCCCGCTGCTGCCCTTCCTGCTTGAGCCCGTCGCCCGTGACCGCACCAGCTTCCAGGACGACAACCTGCATCCCACCGCCGCCGCGCAGCCGGCGATCGCCACGCACGCATGGGACGCGCTCGCCCCGCTTCTGAACACTGCTTGTCCGCCGGCCGCACATTGATTGCAGCCCGTCGGCGCCGGTAGCAGACTGGAATTCCTCGCCGCAAGGAGCGCCGCCATGATTCGCGCCCGACGCATTCCAGGTTTCATCGCCGCCACCTTCCTCGTGGCCACCCTGTCGCTGGCAGGCACGGCCGCGGCCATAAACGTGACCGATCCCGACTATCCGCGCAGCCTGGAGCAGGAGGGCCCGGTGGCCGTGTCATGGTCGGATCCGGCCGAATTCAGCGAACTGCGCTTCAGCCGCAACAGGTTCGAAGCCAGGCACGGCGACTGGGTCCGCACCATCGCAAAGCACCTTGCGCGGCGCGCTACCGCGGCACTCGCGCCCGGCGAGCGCCTTGAAGTCGAGATCACCGACATCAAGCGCGCCGGCGAATTCGAACCCGCCGCCGGGCGCAGCGATCATGTGCGCATCGTCCGCGACATCTACCCGCCGCGAATCGACCTGGCCTACACGCGCTTCGACGCCGCCGGCAAGGTTGTGGACAGCGGAGAGCGCGAGCTCACCGACCTCGGGTTCCTGCAGCGGGCCGGGGGCACGGTGGCGATGGGCGACGCGCTGCGCCACGAGAAGCGCCTGGTCGACGACTGGATCCGTCGCGACCTCTCCAGCAGAAGCGACTGACGGCCCGATGGCGGTCTATGTCGACGACGCCGTGACATTCTGGCGCGGCCGCCGCTGGGCGCACCTGATGGCGGACACGCTGGATGAGCTGCATGCGTTTGCCACCGCACTGGGCATGCCGAGGCATGCCTTCCAGGACAAGACCAGTGGTGCCCATTACGACGTCACCGCCGAGTTGCGCGAGCGCGCGATCGTGCTCGGCGCGGTGCCCATCTCCCGGCATCGCGACCGTGCGCAGATGCGCGCGGTCATCGCCAATGCCCGCCGCCAGGGGCGCCGCAACGCCGTGGGGGGCGATAATGGACGCGATGATCCCCCGCAGGAGCCGCGCATGACCGCTTTCAACCTCTCCCCGCCGGACGATGCCAGCCGCCGCATGCTCAGCGACGCCCTCGACGACGAGGCCCGCCGCGTGCTGCTCGCGCACGGGACCGAGGCCCCGTTCTGCGGCGCCTTCCTCGACAACAGGCGCGAGGGCACCTATACCTGCGGCTTCTGCGGCCTGCCGCTGTTCCGCGCCAGCGCGAAGTTCGACTCCGGCACCGGTTGGCCCAGTTTCACCACGCCCGTGGAGCCCGCGCACATCCGCTACGTGCGCGACAGCAGCCACGGCATGGTGCGGGTCGAAGAAGTCTGCGCGCGCTGCGGCAGCCACCTCGGCCACGTCTTCCCCGATGGCCCGCCGCCCACCGGCGAGCGCCACTGCCTGAACTCCGTATCCCTGGGCTTCACGGCCGACGGCGACCCGCTTCCGGACCTGCTGGGCCGCGGTGCGCCCGAGGGGCGCCCGGCCGCCTGAGCGGCGTCCACGGCCGCGCCCGGGTATCCTCTTGCGCCGCGCGCCGTCCGGCACGCATCGCGCTCCAGCACGGAATCAACGATGACCCAGACCACCCCGCCCGACCGCCTCAGCAACGACCCGCGCAGTCCCCACTACGACGAGGAGGCCATGCAGCGCGGCATCGGCATCCGCTTCAACGGCGACGAGCGCACCAATGTCGAGGAATACTGCATCAGCGAGGGCTGGATCCGGGTCGCCGTGGGTCGCGCGCTGGACCGTCGCGGCAATCCGATGACGATGAAGATCAACGGCAGCGTCGAACCCTATTTCCGCGACGCTGCCGACGCAGGCGACTCCGCCTGACCGAGGCGCAACGGGGCGCCCGGAGGCGCCCCGTCATCGTCGCTGGGGTTTGCCGCGCGATGCCACCGCGCAGACTCAGTCGCGAGCCTTGCCAACCACCCGCCCCGTGTCGGGATCCAGGGTGAGGTCCACGCTCTTGCCGTTGGCGTCGTCGGCTTCGGCGGTCCACATGCCATTGTCGAACTCGACGTCATGCACCTTGGCGTACCCGGCAGCCGAAAGCTTCGCGCGCACGTCGGCTTCGCTCAAGCCCGCGACCTTGTCTTCGGGATAGACGGTGCCGTTGGCCGGATCGATGCGCAGCTCCACGCGCTGGCCATCGGCGCTGCGCGCATCGGCCTTCCAGACGCCGTCTTCGAACTCGACGTCGTTGATCTTCGTATAGCCCTGGGCTTCGAGCGTTGCCTGGACCTGGGGGGCGGTCATGGCATCCGCGGACGTGCGCGCGTCCTGGGCGACGGCAGTGCCGGCGACGCAAAGTGCGAGCGAAAGACCGATGGCCAGGCTGTTTGCGTGTTTCATGGGGCACCTCTTTATCGTGGGGTCGGGACAGTGTTTGCGACCCGGTGCGAAATCCGGATGAACCCGGTTGCATTCATCCACGGTTGCGCCGCTCACGTCACGTCGATGCACGCCACTGGAACATCGCCAGCTCACACCACAGCGGAGCATCGAACATGAACACGCGCATCCAGCACTCCGGTCTCATCGCGGCCGCTCTCGCCCTGCTCGTTGCCGGTGGCAGCGCCGTCGCCAATGACAACGACCCGCAGACCGAGCGCGCCAAGGGTGATTCGGACCAGCCTGTCGACGACACCTGGATCACTACCAAGGTCAAGACCAGCCTGCTCGCGGACGAAGATGTCGCCGGGTTGCAGGTCGACGTCGAGACGGTCAACGGCGTGGTCACCCTGAGCGGCGATGTCGACAGCCAAGCGCAGATCGACGAGGCCCTTCGCATCGCGTCCGGGATCGACGGCGTGACCGATGTCGATACCACGGGCCTGAGGGTCGACCCGGCCGAATAAGTCCGGGAACCGCGGTACCCGACGGACACCGGCCACGCGCCGGTGTCTTTTTTTGGCTCCGGGAGCGGTGCCTTCCTCCCCCCAACCGCGAAAAAGGTCCGGGCCCGCCGTGGATGCAGGGGGGGATGCCCAGAGCCGGCCATGGATGGCCGGCGGCCGGATCTGGGAGCAGGACGCGAATAATCCGGCTGGGCATCCCCCCCTGCGTCCACGGCGGGCAGCGCGAACCCTCCCGGAGCAATCAACCGGAAGCCCCCTCAATCGGAAGAAAAACCTTTCCTGCCTGAATGGCTTGCGCGCAGGCAAATGTTATCCGCGTCTGCGCGCAGCCTCCACGCCACCACAACCGGCCGCGCGCCACAGTCGACGTTCCCCCAGACGGCAGGAAATGCACAGATGAACAATCGAGACTCTTCCCCCGACGCAAATCGCGACCCGATCAGTGGCGCCCCGGGCTCGCATCCCGTCGGCGTCGCCGCAGGCGGTACGGCCGGCGCACTTGCCGGTGCCGCGGTCGGCAGCCTCTTCGGTCCCATCGGCACCCTGGTCGGAGGCGGCATCGGTGCCGTGGGCGGTGCCGCTGGCGGCAAGTCGCTGGCCGAGCGCGTCGACCCGACGGCTGAAGTCGAATACTGGCGACAGGATGCCGGCAGCCGCGAGTATTACCAGGGCGAACGCGACTTCGACCGCGACTACGCGCCCGCCTACCGCATGGGCACCGAATACCGCAACGAGTCCGGCCAGCGCGAGTGGAACGAGGCCGAGCCGCAGCTCCAGCAGCGCTGGAACGAGGCCCGCGGCGACTCGAGCCTGGACTGGGACACGGCGCGTCCCGCGGTGCAAGACGCCTACGCCCGCACCGACCGCACCTACAGCGCGTATGAGGACACCGACCAGCACTACTCGAAGCAGTACGACAAGACCGACTACTACAGCGACGGCTTCGGTTTTGACGACTATCGCTCGGCCTACCGCTACGGCACCCAGGCACGCACCTCGCGTCCGCAGGCGTCGTGGTCCCCGCAGACCGAGTCCGAACTCGAGCGCGGCTGGGAGCAGGCCAAGGGCGAGTCGCGCCTTGGCTGGCAGGACGCCAAGGCTGCGGTGAAGGACGCCTGGCACCGCGTCGAGAATCGCCTGCCCGGCGATGCGGACCGCGACGGCCGCTGATCCACCGGCAGCGACAGTGTGACCACGAGGCCCCCGCTTGCGGGGGCCTCTGCGTTGCAACGGTGCATCCCCGTGCGCGACCGAAGGACCTCTTCGCAGGCCCTAAAATGTGAGGCTCGAACCATTCCCGGAGCCCCCGTCGTGACCGAACGTATCCAGCACCCCCTATTCCGCGACCGCGTGGTGTCCGCTGACGAGGCCGCGGCGGTGATCAAGCCGGGAGTGACGGTGGCGATGAGCGGCTTCACCGGCGCGGGCTATCCCAAGGCGGTGCCGCAGGCCCTGGCGGCGCGCATGGAGCGCGCCAACGCCGCGGGCGAGCGCTTTCGCATCAAGGTGTTGACCGGGGCCTCCACCGCACCCGAGCTTGATGGCGCACTGGCCAAGGTCGAGGGCATGGAACTGCGCCTGCCCTACCAGTCCGACCCCGCCGTGCGCGACCGCATCAACGCCGGCACCCTGGATTACATCGACATCCACCTCAGCCACGTCGCCCAGCACACCTGGTTCGGCTTCTTCGGCGACATCGACGTGGCCGTGGTGGAAGTGTCCGGGATCCGCGAAGACGGCAGCCTCATTCCCTCGTCGTCGGTCGGCAACAACAAAACCTGGCTCGAACAGGCCGACAAGGTCATCCTCGAGGTGAACAGCTGGCAGCCAGCCGCACTCGATGGCATGCATGACGTGTATCACGGCACCGCCTTGCCGCCGCACCGCAAGCCGATCCTGCTCGAACATCCGGATGACCGCATCGGCGAACCCTATCTGCGCGTGGATCCTGCGAAGGTCGTGGCCGTGGTCGAAACCCATGCTCCCGACCGGAACTCGCCCTTCAATCCGCCTGATGCAGCGTCGGAGCAGATCGCCGGACACCTGATCGAATTCCTGCGCCACGAAGTCAGCCGCGGCCGCCTGACGGAACAACTGCTTCCGCTGCAGTCGGGCGTGGGCAACATTGCCAACGCCGTGCTCGCCGGCCTCGGCAGCAGCGGCTTCCGCGGACTGGCCGCCTATACCGAGGTGATCCAGGACGGCATGCTGGGCCTGCTCAAGGACGGCACGTTGCGCATGGCGTCGGCGACCTCGTTCTCGCTCAGCCCGGCGGGCATCGAGGAATTCACCGCCAACGTGGATTTCTACAGCAAGCGCATCCTGCTGCGGCCGCAGGAGATCTCCAACCATCCCGAAATCATCCGTCGCCTGGGCTGCATCGCCATGAACGGCATGATCGAGGCCGACATCTACGGCAACGTCAATTCGACCCATATCGCCGGCAGCCGGATCATGAACGGCATCGGCGGTTCGGGCGACTTCGCGCGCAACGGCTACCTGTCGGTGTTCATGTCACCCAGCACCGCCAAGGGCGGCAAGGTCTCCGGAATCGTGCCGATGGCCAGCCACGTCGACCACACCGAGCACGACACCATGGTGCTGGTGACCGAACAGGGCCTGGCCGACCTGCGCGGACTCTCGCCCACGCAGCGTGCGAAGCAGATCATCGCGCACTGTGCACACCCGGATTTCCGGCCGATGCTGCAGGACTATTTCGACCGCGCCTGCCGCGACGGCTACGGCAAGCACACACCGCACCTGCTGGGCGAGGCCCTGTCATGGCACCAGCGGCTGATCGAGACCGGCGACATGCGGCCCGCCGCCGGGGACTGAAGGCGGACAGGAGCAAGAGCATTTTTGCCACGGATCAACGCGGATTACGCGGATCCGGCCGGGGCGCTTTTGCCACGGCGTCGCGAGGGCGGAGCAAATGATCGCGGGAAGTAATTCAAAGCTTCTGCTTTAAAAGCTTCTGCTTTATCCGCGTAAATCCGCTCTTATCCGCGTAAATCCGTGGCAAAAAGCTCTTCCGGCGGTAGGCAGCCCCCCCGCCGGAAGTCCTGTGGACTCAGGCGTGCAGCGGGTTCGGGCGCTCCGTGTCGATCTTGTAGAGCTTCAGCGCGCGCGCCGCGTCCTTGGCGGTCATCGTGCCGTCCTTCGCCAACGCGGCGATCGCGGCGTGGGCGATGTGGCAGCGGTCGACCTCGAAGTGGCGGCGCAGGTTGGCACGGGTGTCCGAACGACCGAAGCCATCGGTACCCAGCACCGTGTAATGCATCGGCACGAAGGCGCGGACCTGGTCGGCGAAGGCGCGGACGTAATCGGTGGCGGCGATCGCCGGGCCCTGGCGGCCCTCAAGCAGCCCGGTGATGTAGGCCTTGCGCGGCTTCTTCGCTTCCGGGTTGTGGCGGTTCCAGCGCTCGACGTCGAAGCCGTCGCGGCTGAGCTCGGTGAAGCTGGGGCAGGACCAGATGTCGGCGGTGACGCCGAAGTCCTTGTCCAGCAGCTCCGCCGCGGCGATCGCCTCGCGCAGGATCGTGCCCGAGCCCATCAGCTGCACGCGCAGCTCGCCCTTCTTCGGCTTGCCGGCGTCCTTGAGCAGGTACATGCCGCGGATCACGCCCTCGGCCGCGCCCTCGGGCAGCGCCGGGTGGGCGTAGTTCTCGTTCATCAGCGTCAGGTACCAGTACTCGTCCTGCTGCTCGTCGAGCATGCGGCGCATGCCCTCCTGCAGGATCACCGCCACTTCGCCGGCGAAGGTGGGGTCGTAGGCGCGGCAGTTGGGGATGGCGCCGGCCAACAGGTGGCTGTGGCCGTCTTCGTGCTGCAGGCCTTCGCCGTTGAGCGTGGTGCGCCCGGCGGTGGCACCGAGCAGGAAGCCGCGCGCGCGCATGTCCGCCGCCTGCCAGGCGGCATCGCCGATGCGCTGGAAGCCGAACATCGAGTAGTAGATGTAGAACGGCAGCATCGGCAGGTCGTTGGTGCTGTAGCTGGTCGCCGCCGCCATCCACGAGGCGAACGCACCGGCCTCTGAGATGCCTTCCTGCAGCACCTGGCCGGTGGCGTCCTCGCGGTAGTACATCAGCTGGTCGCGGTCGACCGGCTTGTACTTCTGGCCGTCCGGCGCGTAGATGCCGATCTGGCGGAACAGGCCTTCCATGCCGAAGGTGCGCGCCTCGTCGCAGACGATCGGCACCACGCGCGGGCCCACCTTCTTGTCGCGCAGCGTGATGCCGAGCGACTGCACGAACGCCATCGTGGTGCTGATCTCGCGCTCGCCGGTGTCCTTGAGCAGGCGTTCGTACACCTCCAGCTTCGGCGCGACGAGCGTCTCCGTGCTCTTGCGGCGCCGCTGCGGCAGGTAGCCGCCGAGCGCGGCGCGGCGCTCCTTCATGTACTCGATTTCCCCGGACTTCTCGCCGGGGTGGAAGAACGGCACCGCGCCGTCCTTCAGCTGCTCGTCGTCGAGCTGGATCTTGAAGCGGTCGCGGAACGCGCGCACGGCCTCGTCATCGAGCTTCTTGGTCTGGTGGGTCGGGTTCAGCGCCTCGCCGGCCGAGCCCATGCCGTAGCCCTTGACCGTCTTGGCCAGGATCACCGTGGGCTGGCCCTTGGTCTCGACCGCGCTCCGGTACGCCGCGTACACCTTGTGGGGGTCGTGGCCGCCGCGGTTGAGGCGCCAGATGTCGTCGTCGGACAGGTTGGCGACCATCGCCGCGGTCTCGGGATACTTGCCGAAGAAGTTGTCGCGCGTGTACTTGCCGCCGAAGGCCTTGCAGTTCTGGTATTCGCCGTCGACGGTTTCCATCATCAGCTTGCGCAGGATGCCGTCCTTGTCGCGGGCCAGGAGCGGATCCCAGTAGCTGCCCCAGATGGTCTTGAGTACGTTCCAGCCGGCACCGCGGAAGTTGCCTTCCAGCTCCTGGATGATCTTGCCGTTGCCGCGCACCGGGCCGTCCAGGCGCTGCAGGTTGCAGTTGATGACGAAGACCAGGTTGTCCAGGCCCTCGCGGCCGGCGATCGAGATCGCACCCAGGCTCTCCGGCTCGTCGGTCTCGCCGTCGCCGAGGAAGCACCAGACCTTGCGGTCGGACTTCGGCATCAGGCCGCGGGCCTCGAGGTACTTCCAGTTGCGCGCCTGGTAGATCGCGGCGATCGGGCCCAGGCCCATCGACACGGTGGGCGTCTGCCAGTAGTCGGGCATCAGCCAGGGGTGCGGATAGGAAGAAATGCCGCGGCCGTCGACCTCCATCCGCAGGTTGTCTATCTGCGACTCGCTGATGCGGCCTTCCAGGAAGGAGCGCGCATAGATGCCCGGCGACGAGTGGCCCTGGATATAGAGCAGGTCGCCGGGATGGTCTTCCGAAGGCGCGCGCCAGAAGTGGTTGAAGCCGACGTCGTACAACGTGGCGCTGGAGGCGAAGCTGGCGATGTGGCCGCCGAGGTCGCCGGGCTTGCGGTTGGCGCGCACCACCATCGCCATCGCGTTCCAGCGGATGATCGAGCGGATGCGCCATTCCATGGTCTGGTCGCCGGGGATCTTCGGCTCCAGGTGCGGCGGGATGGTATTGATGTACTCGGTGGTCGGCGCAAACGGCAGGTGGGCTCCGGCGCGGCGGGTCAGCTCGACCATGCCTTCCAGCAGCTGGTGGGCGCGCCCGGTACCTTCGGCGTCGATGACCGCCTTCAGGGACTCCAGCCACTCGCGGGACTCGGTCGGATCCGGGTCGTTCTCGAGGACGTCGTTCAGCCAGCTGTTCATGCTCTGCTCCGCAACGGCGCACCGGCCGTGTCTGTCGTGGGTCTTGGGACCCCCGATTCTACCAGCGCCGCCGCCGGGGCCGGCCAGCGCGTTTGCCTGATGGCACTTGCTTGGACCATGATCCTGCGGTTGGCCGGCGCCGCTGCGCGCCGGGTGCACCGAACCACCCAAGGGGAACCCGTCGCCGATGCAGTCCGCCGCCCAGCCACTGGTCGCCACCCGCTGGCGCATTCCGCTGCTGGTGCTGGCCGTGCTCGTGATCGTGGTCGCGCCGTTCCTGCTGCTGCGCATGGCCGAGGAGCGCAACCGCGACGCCGAGACGATGGTGGCGCACACGCTCGAGGCCGAAGCCGCCCTGCACGCGCTCAGCGCCGCGGTGCGCGACATCGAGGCGGTCACCCTCGGGCGTGCGCTTGGCGCCGACGCGCCGGTCCTCGAAGAGCGCCTGGAGTACAGCCGCAACGTGGTCGAGCCGACGCTTGCGGGCATCGAGCAGCTCACCCGCGACTCGGCCGACCAGCAGGTGCGCATCGGCCAGCTCCGGCAGAGCGTCAGCCAGCGCCTGGACCAGATCGATCGCCTGGTCACGGCCGATGGCCGGATCGACCGTAGCGAGCTGCAGCGGCTGGCGGAGCAGTTTCCAGTGCAGGCGCCGATCACGGAGATGGTGGGCGCCGAGCGGATCCTGCTCGCCGAGCGGACCGCGATCTCCGACCGCGCGCGCATCCAGGCTTCGTGGCTCTCGGGAGCCACCCTGTTCGCGCAGATCCTGCTGCTGATGGGCCTGGCCACGCTGGCCGCCCGCGACTCCGACCGGCGCGGCCACGCGGAAGTCGCCTCGCAGCGCGCCAACCTGCGTGCCGCGGCCGTGCTCGACACCGTGCGCGAGCCGATCGTGCTGCTGGACGAGACGCTGCGCATCGTGATGCACAACGCCGCCTTCAGCGAACTCTTCGGACTTGAGGAGGATGCCCGCGGGCGCCTGCTGTCCGAGGTCGGCTCCGGCGCCTGGAACGACGAGGAAACGCTGCGCCGGCTGCGCGACGTCTGCGGCCGTGATCGCGAACTCTGGGATTACGAGCTCACCCTACGCACCGCCGACTCCATGCAGCGCGTGATGCTGATCAATGCGCGGCTGATGGAGCTTCCCGACAGCGACGACACCGTCGCCCTGGTGACCGCCAGCGACATCAGCCTGCAGAAGGCCAGCGAAGAGCACATCCGCGACCTGAACCGCCAGTTGGAGGGCAAGGTCGAGCAGGTCTCCGACGTCAACCGCGAGCTCGAGGCCTTCAGCTATTCGGTCTCGCACGACCTGCGCGCGCCGCTGCGCCACATCGCCGGCTTCGCCGACAAGCTGCGCCGCCACCTCGGCGAGGATATCGACGACAAGGGCGCGCACTACATCAGCGTGATCGGCGGCTCGGCCAAGCGCATGTCCGAACTGATCGACGACCTGCTGGTCTACTCGCGCCTGGGCCGCAGCGCCCTGCGCCTGCAGGCGGTGGACATGCAGTCGCTGGTCGAGGAGACCCGGGCGATGCTCGACAGCAACGTCGCGGCCGAGGCGCCGGAGCACCACGTGCAGTGGCACGTCGGGCCGATGCCGGTGCTGGTGGCCGACGAGAACATGCTGCGCCAGCTCTGGGGCAACCTGATGGGCAACGCGGTGAAGTACAGCATGCAGAGCGAGCCGGCCAGCGTCACCGTCGAGCACGCCACGGGCGCGGACGGCGAGCATGTGTTCACCGTGCGCGACAACGGCGCCGGCTTCGACATGACCTACGCCGGCAAGCTCTTCGGCGTGTTCCAGCGCCTGCATGCCCCCAGCGAATTCACCGGCACCGGCATCGGCCTGGCCAGCGCAAAGCGCGTGGTCACGCGTCACAATGGCCGCATCTGGGCGGAAGCAGAGCCCGGCAAGGGTGCCGCCTTCCACTTCACTCTCCCAGCCAACCTCGACCTGAGCCAACGGAACCAGACCGCATGACCGCCATCCGCACGATCCTCCTCGCCGAGGACAGCCCGCACGACGCCGAGATGGCCATCGACGCCCTTCGCGACGCCCATCTCGCCAACCCCATCGTCCACGTCGAAGACGGCGTCGAAGCGCTCGATTACCTGCTCCGCCGCGGCAAGTTCGCCGACCGCCCCGAGGGCGACCCGGCCGTGCTGCTGCTCGACATCAAGATGCCGCGCATGGACGGCCTGGAGGTCCTGACCGAGCTGCGCAGGCACGAGAGCCTCAAGCGCATGCCGGTGGTGATCCTGTCGTCCTCGCGCGAAGAGAACGACCTCGCGCGCAGTTGGGACCTCGGCGTCAACGCCTACGTGGTGAAGCCGGTCGACGTCGACCAGTTCTTCGAGGCCGTGCGCACGCTGGGCAAGTTCTGGGCGGTGCTCAACGAGTCCCCGGGCGAAGGCTGACGTCGCGATGATCCGCGTGCTGATCGTGGACGATTCGCGCGACGACGCCGAGCTGACCGAATTCGCGCTGCGCGAGGCCGGGGTCGGGATCGAATGCCGCAGCATCCACCGTGAAAGCGCGCTCGCCGCGGCCCTGGACGGCTTCGTCCCCGACCTGGTGCTATGCGACCTCAACCTCCCGGGCTGGTCCTGCAGGGAGGCGCTGGACGCGGTGCGTCGCCACGCCCCGGCCGCCTGTTGCGTGATCCTGACCGGCGCAGAGCCGCCGGACGGGGCCGACGCCCTGCCCGAAGCCCACGCGGTGGTGCTGAAGGACGACCCCGCGCACCTGGTCGAACTGCTGCGCAGGCTCGACCGGGCCGGCTAGGCATCAGGCGCCGGGCGCGCCCGCGGATCCGGCGCTGCCGCGATACGCGGCGCGGATCTGCGCCTCCACCGCGGTGATCGCGGTCATGTTGACCACGCGCCGCGGCGTACTTCCGGCGGTGAGCACGTGCGCGGGGTGGTCGATGCCCATCAGGATCGGGCCCAGCGCCACGCCGTCGGTCATCACCCGCACCAGGTTGTAGGCGATGTTGGCCGAGTCGATGTTGGGCAGCACGTACATGTTCGCCCGCCCGGTGAGCGTGGTGTTGGGGCAGATGCGCTCGCGCAGCACCGCGTCCCAGGCGGTGTCGCCCTGCATCTCGCCGTCCATGTCCAGGCGCGGCGCGCGCTTCACCAGGATCTCGCGCACCTTGCGCATCTTCGCCGCGCTCGGGTTGTCGTGGCTGCCGAAGTTGGAGTGCGACAGCAGCGCCACCCGCGGCTCGATGCCGAACAGCTTCAGCCGGTAGGCGCCCTGCAGCGTGGCCTCGGCGATCTGCTCCGCGGTGGGATCGACCTGCACGTGGGTGTCGAGGAAGAACCACACGCCGCGGTCGTTGATGACGCCGGTCATGGCCGAGGTGCCGGCGACGCCACGGTCGAGCCCGAACACGGTGCGCAGGTAGCCGAGCTTCTTGTGGTAGCGGCCCACCAGGCCGCAGATCATGCCGTCGGCCTCGCCGCGCTCGACCATCAGCGCCGCGATCAGGGTCGCGCGCGAGCGCACCAGGTTCTTGGCCGCGTCCGGGGTCACGCCGCGACGCTCGGTCAGCGCGTGGTACTGGCGCCAGTAGTCGCCGAAGCGCGGGTCGTCGTGGATGTTGGTGAGCTCGAAGTCGCGGCCTTCTTCCAGGCGCAGGCCCAGGCGCTCGATGCGCTGGGCGATGACCTCGGGCCGGCCGATCAGGATCGGCCGCGCCAGTTGTTCGTCGGCGACCGACTGCACCGCGCGCAGCACGGTCTCTTCTTCGCCCTCCGCGTAGACGATGCGTTTTACGTCCGCGCGTGCACGCTCGTAGACCGGCTTCATGACCAGGCCGGTGCGGTGCACGAACTGGCCGAGTTTCTCGCGATAGGCGTCGACGTCGGCCAGCGGGCGGCGCGCCACGCCCGAGTCCATGGCCGCCTGCGCGACCGCGGGGGCCAGGGTCATCAGCAGGCGCGGGTCGAAGGGCCGCGGGATGAAGTAGTCCGGGCCGAAGGACAGCACGTCGCCGCCGTACGCGGCGCCGAGGTCGGACGACTCGCGCTTGGCCAGGTCCGCGATCGCGTGCACGCAGGCGAGCTTCATCCGCTCGTTGATCTCGGTGGCACCGACGTCGAGCGCACCGCGGAAGATGTACGGGAAGCAGAGGACGTTGTTGACCTGGTTCGGATAGTCGGACCGGCCGGTGGCGATGATGCTGTCCGGGCGCGCGGCGCGCGCGACATCGGGCAGGATCTCGGGGTGGGGATTGGCCAGCGCCAGGATCACCGGACGCGCGGCCATGGTCTTCACCATCTCCGGTGTCAGCACGCCGCCGGCGGAGAGGCCCAGGAACACGTCGGCGCCGTCCACGATCTCGGCCAGCGCGCGCTTGCCGGTGTCGCGGGCATAGCGCGCGCGGTCCGGGTCCATGCCCTCGCGCCCGGTGTGGATCACACCGTCGCGGTCGGCGGCGAGGATGTTCGCCGGCGTCGCGCCCAGCGCCACCAGCATGTCCAGGCAGGCGATGCCGGCCGCGCCGGCGCCGGAATGCGCGATCCTGACCTCGTCGATGCGCTTGCCGGCGATCTCCAGGGCGTTGATCAGCGCCGCGCCGACGATGATCGCGGTGCCGTGCTGGTCATCGTGGAACACCGGGATGTTCATCCGCTCGCGCAGCTTGCGCTCGACGATGAAGCACTCCGGCGCCTTGATGTCCTCGAGGTTGATGCCGCCGAACGTCGGTTCCATCGCCGCGATGATCTCGACCAGCCTGTCGGGGTCGCGCTCGTCGAGTTCGATGTCGAACACGTCGATGCCCGCGAACTTCTGGAACAGCACGCCCTTGCCTTCCATCACCGGCTTGCTGGCCAGCGGGCCGATGTCGCCCAGGCCCAGCACCGCGGTGCCGTTGGAGATCACCGCCACCAGGTTGCCGCGGGCGGTGAGCGTGCTGGCCTCGTCGGGGTCGGCGACGATCGCCTCGCAGGCGTAGGCCACGCCCGGCGAGTACGCCAGGGCCAGTTCGCGCTGGGTCACCAGGGCCTTGGTCGGGACCACCTTGATCTTGCCGTGGGGGCTGACGCGGTGGTAGTCCAGCGCCGCCTGCTTGAATTCTTCGCTGGACGACGGGCTGGCGGGCGGCTGTTCGGTCATGGCGTGGCTGCGGTCCTGGCGGGCCTTCCATTCTAGCTCCCCGGGCCGGGCCGGCCCGGCGATGCCATAACCCGTGGTTATGCGCGGCGGGCATCTTTTCAATGGCGGGGCATGTGCCCACGGCCGAAGATGGAGTTCCCCCCCACTGCCCTACCGGGCCGCACAGGACGCACCAGGCCATGCCCGCCACCTCCTTCGCCGCAGACCCATCCGCCACAGGCCCATCGCACTGGCCGCCGCCCTTCCTGCTGTACCTGGGCAACGCCGCGGACGACCTCGCCGCCAAGACCGCGCGCGGGTTGGTGCAGTTCCGGCCCGAGTGGTGCGTGGGCCAGTTCCGCGGACCGGACTGCAGGACCAGCGTGCAGGTGCCCGACTTGGACTTCGCGCAGGCCCGCGCTGCCGGCGCCAACACCATGGTCATCGGCGTGGCCAACGCCGGCGGCCGGCTGGGGCCGGACTCGGTCGCCGACATCGTGGCGGCGCTGGACGCCGGCATGAACGTCGCGTCCGGCCTGCACGAGCGCCTGGCCTCGCACCCGGCGATCGTCGACGCCGCGCGCCGCAACGGCCGCCACCTGTTCGACGCCCGCACACCCCCGCCCACGCCGGTCGGCAACGGCGCCAGGCGCGCCGGGCGCCGCCTGCTGACCGTGGGCACCGACTGCTCCACCGGCAAGATGTACACCACGCTCGCGCTGGAGGCGGAGATGCGCGGCCGCGGCCTGGCCGCCGATTTTCGCGCCACTGGCCAGACCGGCATCTTCGTGGCCGGGCGCGGGATCCCGATCGACGCGGTCGTCGCCGACTTCATCTCCGGCGGCATCGAGTGGCTGTCGCCGGACCGCCACGACGGCGGCTGGGACCTGATCGAAGGCCAGGGCTCGCTGTTCCATCCCTCGTACGCGGGCGTGTCGCTGGGCCTGCTGCACGGCGCCCAGCCCGACGCGCTGGTGCTGTGCCACGAACCCGGCCGACCGCACATGCGCGGCCTCCGCCACTACCCGCTGCCCGGCCTGGCCGCCACGCTGGAAGCCAACCTGGCCGCCGCGCGGCTGACCAGCCCCGGCGTGGCCGCGGTCGGCCTGGCGCTCAACACCTCGAAGCTCGACCCGGCCGGCGCCGAGCGTGCCTGCCGCGAGGCCGAGGACCTGCTCGGGCTGCCGGCGCAGGACCCGATGCGCGACGGCGTGGCGCGGATCGTCGACCGGCTGCTGGAATCCGTGCCGTGATGAGCCTGGCGCACGCCAGCCACGCGCTGGCCACGCCGTTCCGGATCTCGCGCGGCACGCGCACCTCGGCCGAGGTGGTGGTGGCGACGGTCAGCCGCAACGGATGCACCGGCCGCGGGGAATCGATGCCCTACGCCCGCTACGGCGAAAGCGTGTCCTCGGTGATCGACCAGGCCGCGCTACTGGCCCCGGCCATCGCCGGCGGCCTGGACCGTCGCGGACTGCGCGAACTGCTGTCCCCGGGCGCGGCGCGCAATGCGCTCGATTGCGCGCTCTGGGACCTTGAGTCGCGGCAGCAGGGGGCGGCGGTTGCCGCGCTGCTCGGCCAGCCCGATGTGCCGCCGCTGGTCTGCGCGCAGACCGTGAGCCTCGATACCCCCGAGCGCATGGCCGCGGCGGCGCACGCGCTCGCACACCTCGACCTGGTCAAGATCAAGGTCGACGCCACCGACCCCGCCGCCCAGCTCCGCGCCGTGCGCGCGGTCCTGCCCGCCGCACGCCTGATCGTCGATCCGAACGAAAGCTGGTCCTTCGAGCTGCTGCAGGCGATGCAGCCGGTGCTCGCGGAGGCCCGGGTGGACCTCGTCGAGCAGCCGCTGCCTGTCGGCGAGGACGACGCCCTGCTCGGCTTCGCTCCGGTGACGCGCCTGTGCGCCGACGAGTCCTGCCACACCGCCGACGACCTGGCGCGCCTGCGCGGCCGCTACCAGGTGGTCAACATCAAGCTCGACAAGACCGGCGGCCTGACCGGCGCGCTGGAGCTGCTGGACGCGGCGCGCGCGCAGGGCTTCGGGATCATGGTCGGCTGCATGATCAGCTCTTCGCTGGCGATCGCCCCGGCATGGCATCTCGCGCGCCACGCCGAGTTCGTCGATCTCGACGGCCCGCTGTGGCTGCGCGACGACCACGCCGGCGGCGTGGCCATGCGCGACGGCCTGCTGCAGCCGCCGGCACCGGCGCTGTGGGGTGGCGGCACGCGCGCAAGGGACGCGCACGCCGCATGAGGGCCGCCCGCGGCCTGGTCGCCTGCCTGCCCGGCCTGCTGCTGCTCGCCGGATGCGTCGGCCCGCCGCGGCAGCCGCCCGCCGCCGCGGGCCCGGCCGGAGCCGAAGCCGACGTCCTGATCCACGGCGGCCTGCTGTTCGACGGTGGCGACGGGCCCGGCCGGGCCGCCGACGTCGCGATCCGCGGCGACCGCATCCTCGAAGTCGGCCCCGGCCTGCGGCAGCGCTACCGCGCGGCGCGCACGATCGATGCCGGCGGGATGGTCGTGTCGCCCGGCTTCATCGATCCGCATACGCATCCCGACACCTACCTGCGCTCGCCGGATCCGGCGATGCGGCGCCTGCTGCCCTGGCTGCACCAGGGGGTGAGCACGATCTTCATCGGCATCGACGGCGGCGGGACGCCGGACATCGCCGCCGAACGCGCGGCGCTCGAGGCCGCGGGCACCGGCACCAACGTCGCCGCCCATGTCGGCCTGGGGCCCGTGCGCAGGCAGGTGCTGGGCGAGGATGCGCGCGCGCCCGACGCGGCCGAACTGGCGCGCATGCGCGGCCTGGTCGCGGGCGCGATGTGCGAGGGCGCCTTCGGGCTGTCGGCGGGCCTGTTCTACGCGCCGCAGAGCTTCGCCACGACCGACGAAGTGGTCGCGCTGGCGGAGGAAGCGGCCGTCCGCGGCGGCGTCTACGACACCCACCAGCGCGACGAATCGAGCTACTCGCTTGGCCTGATGGGTTCGATCGAGGAAGCGCTGGAGATCGGCCGGCGGGCGCGCCTGCCGGTGCACATCGCCCACATCAAGGCGCTGGGCGCGGACGTCCACGGCAGCGCCGGCGCGGTGATCGCGCGCATCGAGCGCGCGCGCGCCGGGGGCCAGCGCGTGAGCGCCGACCAGTACCCGTGGCTGGCCTCGTCCACCAGCCTGGGCGCCGCGCTGCTGCCGCGCTGGGCGGTGGACGGCGGCCGCCCGGCGCTGTTCGAGCGGCTCGACGACCCGGCCACCGCCGCGCGCATCCACGAGGACATCCGCGACAACCTGCAGCGCCGCGGCGGCGCGGAATCGATCCTGATGACCGGCACCGGCTGGCCCTGGAGCGCGCGTACGCTGCGCGGGTTCGCCGACGCCGAGGGCCTCGATCCGATCGAGGCCGCGCTGCGCATCATCCGCGAGGGTGGCACCGGGCGCACCGGCTCGGCGCAGCGGATCGCCTCGTTCAACATGCGCCACGACGACGTCGAACTGTTCATGCGCCAGCCCTGGGTGATGACCGCCTCCGACGGCGGCGACGGGCATCCGCGCCAGCACGCCACCTTCCCGGAGAAGTACGCCGGTTTCGTCGCCGGCGCGGGCGTGATCGAGCTGGCGGCCTTCATCCATCGCTCGTCGGGCCTGGCCGCGACCACCTTCGGCCTCGAGGACCGCGGCTTCCTGCGCGCCGGCCAGTTCGCCGACGTGCTGGTGTTCGATCCCGACCGCTACGCCCCGAAGGCCGACTACGTGAAGCCCGCCGTGCTGTCGGCGGGCGTCGAGCACCTGTTCGTCAACGGCGTGCCGGTGATCGACGGGGGCCATGCGGCACATGCCCTCCCGGGACGCGTACTCCAGCATCGTCCGCCACCGGGCACCTGCCCCTGAGCGCCGCCTGCCACGTGCCGGCGGCGTAGACCGAGAAGGAAGCCATGCTGCAACTCGACGCCGTCCAGACCCTCGCCCTCGCCGGCATCGCCCTGTTCCTGGGCTATGCGCTGTGCCGCGTGATCCCGGTTCTTGGCCGCTACAACCTGCCGCCACCGGTGATCGGCGGGCTGGTGTTCGCGATCGCGGCCTGGATCGCGCACGACCGCGGCGCGACGCTGTTCGAGCTCGACACCGGGCTGCAGGGCCCGCTGATGATCGCGTTCTTCACCACCATCGGCGTCAACGCCAGCCTGCGGCTGCTGAAGATCAGCGGCAAGCAGGTGATGGTGTTCCTGGCCCTGGCCACCGTGTTCGCGGTGGCGCAGAACCTGCTCGGCATGGCGGTGGCGGTGGGCTTCGACCTGCACCCGCTGTTCGGCGTCCTTGCCGGCTCGACCACGCTGACCGGCGGCCCGGCGACCGGGCTGGCCTTCGCGCCGCTGTTCGAAGCGGCCGGCGTGGAGGGCGCGGAATCGATCGCGGTGGCGGCGGCGATGTCGGGCATCGTGCTTGGCGGACTGATCGGCGGGCCGGTGATCACTGTGCTGATCCGCCGCTTCAAACTGGTGTCCTCGCGGCCGCAGGACCACACCTCGCCCGACGACATCGAGGCCGCCGGCCCGCCGCTGACCGAGGCCCAGCGCGAATACGGCGCGCTGAAGAGCATCGTGGTGATCCTGGTGGCCATGTGGCTGGGCAGCTGGGTCAGCGACCTGATCTCGGCGACCGGCATCACCCTGCCGGCCTACGTGGGCGCGATGCTGGTCGGCGCGCTGATCCGCAACATCGACGACGCCACCGGCTGGATCGGCATGTCGGTGCCGACCACCGACCTCATCGGCAACGTCTGCCTGGCGCTGTTCCTGTCGGTGGCGCTGATGAACCTCAAGCTGTGGGAGCTGGCCGGGCTGGCGCTGCCGCTGCTGGTCAACCTCGGGCTGCAGGTGGGGATGGTGGCGGCGTTCTGCCTGGTGGTGTTCCGGATGATGGGCCGCGACTACGACGCCGCGGTGATGGGCGGCGGCTTCATCGGCTTCATGCTCGGCACCACCGCGAACGCGATGGCGGTGATGCGCACCCTGGTCGAGCGCTACGGCGCCGCGCCGCGCGCGTTCCTGGTCGCGCCGCTGGTGGGCGCGTTCTTCATCGACTTCAGCAACGCGCTGATCATCACCGGGTTCATCAACTTCTTCAGTTGACCGGCACGTCGTACAGCGGCCCCGGCCCGGTGCCGGCCTGGAAGCTGTAGTGCCACCATTCCATGGGGTAGTTGGCAAAGCCGCCGGCCGCCATCGCGTCACGCAGCAGGTGGCGGTTGGCGCGCTGTCCGGCGCTGGCCTCCGGCGAATCGGTATTGGCGCGGGTGCCGAAGAAGTCGAAGCCGGTGCCCATGTCCAGCGGCGCGCAGTCCAGGCCGCGGTCGTCGCAGCGCAGCACGGTGAGGTCCACCGTGTGGCCGCGGCTGTGGCCCGACACCTCCGCGATGTAGCCGTCGAGCAGCTGCGGCTTGTCCAGGTCCGGGTAGTGGGTGGCCTTGGTGGCGACGTCGCCGGAATCGCCGACCCAGCGCATGAAGTGCGCCACCGCGCGCACCGGGCGGTAGCAGTCGAAGATGTGCAGGCGCAGGTTGCGTTCACGCAGCGCGGCCTCGACACGCGCCAGCGCCTCGGCCGCCTCCAGTTTGAGCCAGCAGCGCGGCGCCTCGTAGCCGTCCACCGGCGCACCGACGAAGTTGTCGCTGCCGGCATAGGCGATCGCCTGCGAAATGCCGGGCACCAGGCTGCGGATATCGACCATGCCCGCCGCGTCCATCGTGGCCGCGCCGGAGACGACGGGCGCGACCGGTGCGGCCGGCGTCGCCTCGCGACCGGCGATGAAGTGCTCGTGCAGCGCCCGGTTGACCGCCGTCCGGAACGCCTCCTCGCCGCGGCTGCCGTTGGTGATCACGACGAAGCCGTACTTCCGCTCCGCGTCGAAGAACATCGAGCTGTACAGGCCGTAGGCCGATCCGGTGTGGCCGGTCAGCACCACCCCGGGCACCAGGGTCCGGTCGGTGCGCATGGCCAGGCCGTAGCCGCCGCTGCCGTCGTCGATGGCGACGGTGGGCGTCTGCATCGCCAGCGCGCTCGCGGGGCTGATGATGCGCACGCCGTTCCACTGGCCGTGGTTCATGTGCATCAGCATGTACTTCGCCAGGTCCGGCGCCGGGATCTTGAGCCCGCCGGTGGGCGAGAACACCGGCGCGTCGCGACCCATGGCGTAGCCGTCCAGGCGACCGGCCAGCGGCGCGTAGGCCGCCTCCGAACGCACGAAGCCATCGCCCTCGCGCCAGCGGTAGATCCAGGCGATACGGTCCCGGTCCAAAGCGTCCACCAGGTGGCCACCGTAGAGGTCCAGGGGTTCGAGCACGTGCGCGCGCACGTAGGCGTCGAAGCGCTCGCCGGACACGCGTTCCACGATCGCGCCGGCCATGTTGTAGCCGAGGTTGGAATATTCGTAGCGCTCACCGGGCGCGCGCTCGGCATAGCGCTCCCGCCACGCGCCGCCGGCGCCGGGGTCGATGGCGTCGAGGCTGCCGTACTGCTCGCCGTCGGTGATCGACGAGGTGTGGTTGAGCAGCATCCGCAGCGTGACCGGGCGCTCCGGGAACGTCGGGTTGCGCACCGGGAAGCCGACCAGGCCGCCGACCTCGTCATCCAGTGACAGGCGCCCCTGCTCGGCCAGCTGCAGGATCGAAGTGGCCACGAAGGACTTCGAGATGGAGGCGATGCGGAAGGCATCGTCCCGGTCGAGGGGGATCTGCTGCTCCAGGTCCTTCCAGCCCAGGCTGCCGCTGTAGACGATGGCGTCGTCGCGGACCACCACCACCGCCAGGCCCACCGTGCCGTGCTCGTCCATCAACCCGCGCAGCCGGTCCTCGATGCCCTCGGCCGCCGCGGACGGCAGCCAGGCGCAGCACGACAGGACGACGGCGAACAGTGCCAGGGCGCGACCGGCCCTGCTGCGTTGCTTCATGGTGCCTCCGAGGGGATTCCGGGACCGTGCGCCAGGCCATCGCCATCCATGGCGGCGGCGCGCGCGTGGACGGCGATCAGTCGAAGGACTTGGTCACCGTCAGGTAGTAACCGCGCCCGAGCGCATTGTGCAGCGAAGAATAGCCCAGCGCGCTCGGGGTCAGCGGCGGCTGGCGATCGCCGATGTTGCGCACCGTCAGGCGGATCCGGGTGCCATCGAGGAAGCCCTCGGTTCCGCTGAAGCGATGCTCGGCCCAGAGGTTGGTCGTCGTCCAGCTCGGCACCGGGTAGTAATTGCCGAGGTTGGAGACCGCGCCGGTCGATTCGAAGGCGTCGGTGTGGTTGACGAAGGTGCCCAGGCCCCAGCCGTCCTTGCGCCAGGAGGCGCTGAAGGTCGCGCGCCATTCCGGCTTGCCGTTGACGCCCAGCAGGTTGCCGGCGTTGCGGATGTCGAAGTTGTCATCGATCAGCCCCGCCTCCTGCGCCTCGATGATGCGCAGCTCGTCGGCGGTGGGGTCCTGCGACATCTGGATCAGACGCGTCGCGTTGAGACTGGCGTTGAAGGTGCCGGCGGTGTCCGTGCGCAGGCGCCAGTCGACGCCGAAGTCGATGCCGCGCGTGGTCCGGGGCAAGCGGTTGATGTAGAGGTCGTCGATGTGGTCGACCATGCCCACCGGGTCGAGCCCGGTGCCTTCGAACAGCGCGATCCGTGCTTCGTCCGGATCCAGCCGCACAACCGCAGGATTGAACGAACCCTGCATGCGCAGCAGGTAGTCCAGCGCCAGGTGCGTGGCCTCGCCGAGGATACCGATCACATCCTCCTGCTGGATCTCGAAGTAGTCGGTGGTGAAGGTCATGCGCGTGGATTCGGGCAGGAACCTCGGTTGGAACACGAAGCCGGCCGACCAGGTCTCGGCGGTTTCCGGTTCCAGGTTGCGGTTGCCGCTGCGGACCGCCATCGTGCTGTAGCTGCGGCCGCAGCGGTGCACGCCGTCGATGGTGCCGTTGCGGATATCGGCCTCGCAGACGTAGTAATCGGTGCGGCTGTTGCTGACCGTGGTGCCTTCGGAATACAGCTGCAGGATGTTCGGCGCGAGGAAGCTCTGCGACCAGTTGGCGCGGAACATCACGCCGTCGACGATGTCCCAGGCCAGCGACACCTTGGGCTTGGCGACGCCGCCGAAGTCGGAGTAGTGCTCGTAGCGCCCCGCGACCTGCAGGTCCAGCGCGCGCACCAGCGGCACTTCCATCTGCGGCGACACCAGCGGTATCGCGAATTCGGCGTACAACGAGCCGACCTCGCGGTCGCCTGAATTGTCACCGGAGGGGCTGGCGCCGAGCACGTCGCTGGTGATCGCACCGGTCATCGGGTTGGTGTAGGTCAAGGTGCCGTCGAAGCGCGGATCACGATCGTCATCCAGGGTTTCGCGGCGCCACTCGCCACCGAAGGCGACGCCGACGTGGCCGGCCGGAACCTGGAACAGGTCCTCACGGATGAAGCGGGTGTCGAGCTGGAACAGGGTCGCCTTGCTCTCGCGCAGCACGGGCACGGTGAAGTGATCGATCGCGACCTGGTTCCGGCCGTGCTCCGGGGGCGCGCCCCAGTCGGCCGGGTTGCCGCCCAGGAAGGGGTTGTAGGCGTCCGGCGTGTTCCACGACAGCGCCTCGGCGAACAGCGTGTTGCTGATCGATCCGTACTGCGTGTCCCTGGTCTCCGCCGCCGAATACAGCACCGCGCCTTCCCAGTCGAAGCCGCCGACCATGCCGCGCACGCCGGCCAGGACGCGGTACTGGTCGTCGTCCACCGTGTACGGACGCGAAGTGTCGGTTGGCCGGTAACTGGTCATGCGCACGTCCAGCCCTTCTTCCGGCGCATCGATGCCCGCCAGGCGGTTCGGGTTGAGCGAGCCGTCGGGCAGGTACATCGCGCCGAACGGGTTGTAGTAGTTGGTCTTCGACACCAGGATCGGCGCAGCGCCCAGCGGCGCGGCCTGCTCGCGCATGCCTTCGTAGCGCGCCTTGTAAAACGCCAGCTCGCCGAAGGCGATGAAGTTGTCGTCGAGGTCATGCTCGATCGTGCCGAACGCGTTCATGCGGTCCAGCTCGCCCATGATCTGGCGCTGGTGGTTGGGGCTGAAGCGCAGTGGCCGGTCGGGGGTGGTGCTCTGGGCGCCGGAGTTGATGCAGACCCCGCCGCCCAGCGGCGCGGTGCAGCCGTGGTGGCCCACCGGGTCGATGTGGAACTGGCCGCTGCCATTGGTGACCAGCGCGTCACCGGGGCCGCGCACGCTGGCGTTGCCCACGGTCTGGAACACACCCCAGGCCGAGCCGGTGATGCGGTCGTCGAACGCGGTCACGCCTTCGAACTCGGTGCCTTCCATCAGCGGGCGGCGATCCATGTTGGCGCTGTAGTCGCGCGCATCGGCCGGCAGGTCGGTGCGGTGCGTCCAGCCGCCGACCAGCGTCGCGCGGGTGCGGCCGTCGTTGAACCACTTGCCGGCCTTGAAATTGATGTTGCCCTGGCGCAGGTCGACGTCTTCGGAGCCGCCGTACTGGGCCTGCACCTGGAAGCCCTGGTAATGGGTGTCCAGGACCACGTTGACCACACCGGCCACCGCGTCCGACCCGTACAGCGCCGATGCGCCGCCGAGCAGGGTCTCGACACGCCGGGTGCCGAACAGCGGAATCGCGTTCATGTTGGCGGTCTGCCGCGGCACCAGCGATTCGGTCTGCGTGCCCGGGTGCGGCACCATGCGCCGTCCGTTCACCATCAGCAGCGTGTTGCCGGTGCCGAGGTTGCGAAGGTTGATCGAGCCCACGTCGCCGCGCGCCGCGTTGAGGTTGGACGCGGTGTCGGTGTTGCTGAACATCATGTCGCCGACCTGCGGGATCGCCTGCAGCAGCTCGTCGCCGGAGATCGCGCCGGTCGCCTCGATCTTCTCCTCGTCCATTATCAGGACCGGCGACGGCCCCTCGGTCCGCGTGCTCGCAAGCCGGCTGCCCACGACCACGACGGCGTCCAGCTCCTTCGCCGTGGCAGTGGCCGTGGTGGTTGTCTGCAGCGGCGGCGTATCCGGCTCCGCGACATCCTGCTGCTGTGCAAACGCCATGCTCTGGAGCGTCGCGCCGAGGATGACGCTGAGCAGCGTCGGCTTGGTCAGGCGATGGTGCATGTGGTGTTCCCTCCGAAGACATCAAACCGGCGCGCACGCGCGCTCCCCTTATTCGACTTTAGCGGCGTTGCCGTTTCGCCAGCCCTCGTTTTTCTGCCCCATCCCATAGCGGGAGGTTATGCCTGCGCGCCTACTGCGCGAAGGCAGCCGCGCCCGGGCGCCTGGGATCGGCCGCGCCTTCCACGCGGGACGCCTCCAACAGCAGCGTCTGCGTGCTGCCGATGGTCTGTCCCTGCTCCGGCTCGTGGCCGCGCTCGCGCAGGATGCGCAGCGTGTCCGGACTGAACCCCCGCTCGATGTCGAGCTCGCCACGCGCGGTGACCTGCTGGTGGATGCGCGGGAACGACGTCGCCTCGGCGATGTTCATGTCGAAGTCGACGACGTTGACGATCATCTGCACGATCGTGCCCGGGATGGTGTTGCCGCCCGGGCTGCCGGTCACAAGCCACGGCCGGCCATCGCGCAGCAGCATCGTCGGCGACATGCTCGACACCGGGCGGCTGCCCGGCCGCAGCGCGTTCGCCGGCGGCTCGCGGCCGTCGCGCGCGGCGTCCAGCTGCGCCTGCAGCGAGAAGTTGCCGATCAGGTTGCCAAGCAGGAAGCCGGTGCCTTCCAGCATCACCCCCGAGCCGAAGTCGGCGCCGATGGTGTAGGTGGTGCTGACCGCGTTGCCCTCGCCGTCCACCACCGAGAAATGGGTGGTGTCCGGGGCTTCGTGGGCCCAGATGTCGCCGGCGCCGACCGCGGCCGCAGGCGTCGCCCGGTCCATGGCGATCTCCGCCGCCCGCGACGCGCCGTACGCCTTCGACACGAAGCCCTGCAGTGGCACGGGTGACGCCGCCGGATCATTGGCGTGGGCCCGGCGGTCGCGCCAGGCGCGCTTGGTCGCCTCGGCCAGCACGTGCAGCGCATCGGCGGAGCCTGCGCCCATCGCCGCCAGGTCGAAGCGCTCGAGGATGTTGAGCGTCATCGCGACGCCCGGCCCGCCGCCGCTGGACGGCGGCATGGTCAGCAGCGCGTGGCCGCGGTAGCTGCTGCGCAGCGGCTCGCGCGCGATCGCGCGGTAGGCGGCCAGGTCCGCCTTGCGCAGCAGCCCGCCGTGGGCGCGCATGCCGGCGTCGATCCGCTCGGCGATCGCGCCGCGATAGAAGGCATCGGCGCCGTGTTCGGCGATCTGGCGCAGCGACCAGGCAAGGTCGGCCTGCACCAGGCGCTCGCCCGCGCGCAGCGCTGAGCCGTCCGCGTGCAGGAAGACCTTCGCGCCGGCCGCGCTGCGCGCCAGCCGCTCCCGGCCCCAGTCCAGCGCGAAGGCCTCGTCGCGGCTGAGCACCATGCCGTCCGCGGCCAGCCGGATCGCCGGCTGCAGCAGTTGCTTCCAGGGCAGCCGGCCGTGCGTTTCGTGCGCCAGCGCCAGGCCCGCCACCGTGCCCGGCACGCCTGCGGCGCGGATGCCGGCCGCGTGGCCCTGCAGGGTCCCGTCCTCGCCGACATAGGCGTCGAGCGTGGCCAGCGCGGGTGCCATCGAGCGGAAGTCGATCGCAACCGCGCCGGCCCCGCCCGCGGGATGGACCAGCATGTAGCCGTCGCCACCGATGTTGCCGGCGCGCGGCAGGGCCACGGCCATGGCGAAGGCCATGGCCACGCTGGCGTCGACCGCGTTGCCGCCTTCGCGCAGCACCTGTGCGCCGATCCGGCTGGCATGCGCGCTCTGGCTGACCACCATGCCGCCCTCGGCAACGACGGGCTTGTGGATCTGTTCGTAGTTGAGCAGCTGCCGCGTCTGCGCCGGCGCCGTCGCGGCGGCGGCCAGGCAGAGCGCGAACAGCGCCGCGCGGGACAGCATGGATCGCCTGCGCATGTGGTGGTCTCCTGTCGTCGTCCGATGCCCCCCGGGCGCTTCGACACTGCCCGAGGCGGCCCTGGCTGTCGCCCAGCTTTCCTGCGGACGGGTATGCGGCGCGGCTATGGACGCGGCCATAGCCTGGCGTTATCGGCCACCCCCGCAAAGCGGGGGGCGTGCGGCATTCAATCGCGATAGCCTCGGAACATCCCTTCCCTCCGGCGACGTGCCCGCCGCCGGCCTCCGCAGGAGCCCGCCCTTGGCCTCGTCGTCGCTGCACGCATCGCTCTCCACGGCATACCGCGCGCTTGCCTCGCTGTCCGTGTCCTGCCTCGTCGCCTGCGGCACCGGCGCAGGCGCAGGCGTCGTCGCGCCCGTGCCGCCGGCCGCCGTCGCCGTCGCCGACGCCAACGCCTCCGCGGCCGGGCTTGTCAGCAGCGCGCACCCGCTGGCGACCGAAGCCGGCCTGGAGGTGCTCCGCCGCGGCGGCAGCGCGATCGATGCCGCGGTCGCCGTCCAGGCCATGCTCGGCCTGGTCGAGCCGCAGAGTTCGGGCCTGCTGGGCGGCGCCATCGTGCTGCACTACGACGCGGACTCGGGGCGCGTGGACAGCTGGATCGGCCGCGAGCGCGCCCCCATGGCCGCCGGCCCGGGCATGTTCACCGACGACGACGGGCACGTCCTGTCGCGCGCCGACGCGATGCTGAGCGGGCGCGCCACGGGCGTCCCCGGCGCGTTGCACGCGCTTGAACTCGCGCATGGCGAACACGGCGTGCTGGACTGGTCGACGCTGTTCGAATCCACGGCGGCGCAGGCCGAGCGCGGCTTCGCGGTGACGCCGCGCCTGCACCGCCACATCGCCGGCGACTTCCCGCAGGCGTCCGCGCCCGACGTGGTGGCGCTGTTCGCCGCCGCCGACGGCAGCCCGCTGCGCGTCGGCGACACCTTCCGCAATCCGGCCTACGCCGCCAGCCTGCGCACGATCGCCGTACGCGGCAGCGGGGCGCTGCGCTCGGGACCGCTGGCCGACGCCCTGCTTGCGCGCGTCGCGGAGCCGCCCCATGGCGCCCGCGTCACCCCGGGCGACCTGCGGCACGGCGGCGCCGAGCGCAGCGACGCGATCTGCCGCCCGCTACGTGCCCGGGTGGTGTGCGCGGCACCGCCGCCGGCAAGCGGCGTCGGCCTGCTGCAGCTCATGCTGCTTCTCGACGGCACCGACATCGCCGAGCGCGGCCCCGACGATCCGCAGGCGTGGTTCCTGTTCGCCGAAGCCAGCCGCCTGATGTATGCCGACCGCGACCACTACGTCGGCGACCCCCGCTTCAGCCCGGTGCCGGCGGCCGGCCTGCTCGACCCCGAGTACATCGCCGGGCGCCGCGATCTGATCGGCACGCATGCCGCGGCGGGGCGGCCCGCGCACGGCCAGCCGCCCGGCGCGCCCGCGCACGGGGCCGACGCCACCGACGAGCCCGCCGGCACCAGCCACTTCGTCGTGGTCGACGCCGCCGGCAACGCAGTGTCGATGACCACCACCATCGAATCCTATTTCGGCTCCGGGCGCGTGGTCGGCGGCATGCTGCTCAACAACCAGCTGACCGATTTTTCCTGGGGGCCCGGCGCGACGGCGGCCAACGCGATCGCGCCCGGCAAGCGTCCGCGCTCGTCGATGTCGCCGGTGATCGTGCTCGACCGCGACGGCGGCTTCGCCGGCGCCATCGGCTCGCCAGGCGGCAATGCGATCCCGGCCTACATCGCCAAGGCCCTGGTCGGGTGGCTGTACTGGGACCTGCCGCTGCAGGACGCGGTCGCGCTGCCCAACCTGGTCGCGCGCGGGGCGCGCTTCAACGGCGAAGCGGACGCGTTCGCGCCGGCGCTGCGCGCGGCGCTGTCCGCCCGTGGCATCGATATCGTCGCGGGCGCCGGCGAGGACTCGGGCCTGCACGGCGTGGCGCGGAGCGGCGGCGTACTGCGCGGCGCCGCCGATCCGCGCCGCGAGGGCACCGCGGCACAACCTTAGTCACGCGACAGGCGGCGGGCGGGCGACGATCATGCCCGCTGCCATCCAGGAGTGCCGCACCGCCATGCGCTTCCGCCAGATCGAGGTGTTCCACGCCGTCTACACCTCCGGCTCCATCAGCGCCGCGGCGCGCGCCCTGCACGTCTCGCAGCCTTCGGTCAGCAAGGTGCTGCAGCACACCCAGCAGCAGCTGGGCCTGGAGCTGTTCCGCCTTGTGCGCGGCAGGCTGGTCGCCACCGACCAGGCGCACGCGCTGTTCGTCGAAGTGTCCGAGGTCTTCAGCCGGCTGACCTCGCTGCAGAAGACGGTCGTCAACCTGCGCAGCCTCGCCGGCGGCCGCATCCGCCTGGCGGTCGTGCCCTCGCTGGGGCTGCACGTCGCGCCGCTGGCGATCGCGCGCTTCCGCGCGCGCCATCCCGACGTCACCTTCGACGTGCAGACGCTGCACCACGACGCGCTGTTCCAGGCCCTGTACGAGCGCAGCTGCGACATCGCCATCGCCTATGACCCGCCCATGCACCCGAGGATGAAGCGCCGCGACATCGACACCGGCGAGCTGATGCTGCTGTACCAGCCCGCCGCCCTGCCCGGCGTCGGCGAGCACGTGCCGCTGCGGGTCCTCGACGGACGGGACCTGGTGGGCCTGACCACGGGCGGGCCGGTGGGCGACCTGCTCAACCGCGAGCTGCAGCGCCAGGACATCACGGTCAACGAAGTGGTCTCCAACCAGACCTTCTACATCGCCGCCGAGCTGGCGCGGCACGGCGTGGGCATGGCGGTGGTGGACGAGTTCACCGCGCGCGCGGCCGCCGGCCCGGCGGTGTCGCACCGCCCGTTCTCGCCGCCGCTGCGTTTCAAGGTGCAGTGCGTGCACCTCGAGGACCGCCCGCCGTCGGAAGCCGCGCGCCGCTTCCTGGCCGTGTTCGCGAAGGCGCTGCGCGACGCGCGCCCGGGCGTCGGCTAGCCGGCGCCGCCGCTGCCCGGTTCGGTGGCAGCCGACAGCCGGTCCAGCCGGATGCGGTTGGCGAACAACGAGAACGCCAGCTGCCCGGCCAGGCCGTTCGCGCGCGCCACCCAGTCGGGCAGCCAGCGCGGCGGCGCGAGCACCCCGGCATCGAACAGCGGATCGAAGGCCTGCACGTCGTCGAGCGTCATCTTGCCGGCGAACAGGCGCCGGCACTGGCGCAGGCGGCCGTCGCGCAGCGCGTGGCGGAAGAAGGTATGCACCTCGACCAGCCCGCGCAGGTAGACCGTGTCCTTGGCGAACGCCGCGCCGCCGGCCACCGGCACCCCGCGGAACACGCGCTGGGCCGAGGAGAAGCTCTCCGCCGCCTCCTGGCCGGCATCGCGGAAATACCCGAACACCTGCAGGAAGTCCGCGCCCTCCATCGCCATCGCGATGGCCTCGGTGCGCAGGCTGATGCGCTTCATGCGTTCGATGTCGATGCTGCCGGTGATCTGCTCGGCCAGCACCGCCAGCCCTTCCTGGGTGGCGGTGATGCGCGGCGAGGACATCGCCAGGCTCGGCAGCCGCACCTGGTCGCGGCCGTTGAGCGCGGTCAGCGAATGCACCAGCGCCTCGTGGTGCAGCAGCTGGCGGCGGTCGTAGTCGGTGTAGGCCGCACCGGTGCGCAGGCGGATGCGGTACGCGCCGGCCGCCGCCTTGGCGATCATGTCCGGGTCCAGTTCCACCGCCACCACGCGCCCGCCGAAGAAGGCGTCCAGCGCGTTCTGCAGCTGCAACTGCAGCGCGGTGGCCGAGATCGCGACCTGCTCTTCCGGCGCCAGCAGTTCGCGGTCGAGCTCGTTGGCGATGTCGATGAAATGCCGCGCGGCGTCGCGCGTGCTCGGCCCGCCGCCGGGCAGCGGGTCGTCCGGACGGCCGTACAGCGCCACCGACAGCGCGCCGGCCTCGGGCGTGCCCAGCGCTTCCAGCATGCGCGCGGCCACGTCCCACTGCCGCGCCGAGTCGACCAGGTAACGGCCGAGCGGATGCGCCGGGTCGGCGGCATCGGCGACGGCCCCCAGCTCGCGGCGAGCGTCGCTGAAATCGTGGCGGGGATAGTCGACCCGCGGCAGTTGCAGCCGGCCCTGCGCGAGGCCGGCAAGGAAACCGTGCTGCACCGACGCCGGCCAGCTTGCCAGCGTCAGCACCCGGATCCCGCGTGCCGCCGCGACCATGCGTGCGTCGAGCGCGGCGTGGCGTGCGAGCTCGGGCGACGCGGCGTCCACGCCTCAGCGCTTGCCCGGGCGGTCGTCCGACCGCTTCTGCGGGGTACGCGAAGGCAGCTTCGCGACCTGCCGGTCGGCCAGGCGCGAGGCCAGCCGGTCCGAGGCGGCGGCGAGCTCGCCGCCAAGCTTCAGGTAGTTGAGGAAGCGGCCTTCGTCCAGCACCCCGCTGGCGATCGCCGCGCGCAGCGCGCAGCCGGGCTCGCGACCGTGCGCGCAGTCGCGGAACCGGCATTCGGCGGCCAGCGCCTCGATGTCGGCGAAGCCGCCGTCGGCGAGCTCCTCCTCGCCGGTGGGCTTGAGCTCGCGCATGCCCGGTGTGTCGATCAGGCAGGCTCCGGAAGGCAGCGGGATCAGCGCGCGGTGGGTGGTGGTGTGGCGGCCGCGGGCATCGTGCTCGCGCACCGCGGCGGTCTTCATCCGGTCGCTGCCGAGCAGGGTGTTGGTCAGCGTGGACTTGCCGGCGCCGGAGCTACCCACCAGCACCGCGGTGTCACCCGGATGCAGCCAGGGCGAGAGCGCCGCGGCCGCCGCAGCGTCCTTCGCGTTCACCGCCACCGCGGGCACGCCCAGGGCTTCGATGGCGGCCAGCGCGACGCGCGCCGCGGCCGCGTCGGCGCCAGGCTGGTCGGCCTTGGTCAGCACTACCACCGGCTGCGCGCCGCTGCCCTGCACCAGGAGCAGGTAGCGCTCGATGCGGCGCGGATTGAAGTCGCCGTCCAGGCCGCAGACCACGAAGGCCACGTCGACATTGGCGGCGATCAGCTGCTGCCGGTAGTGCTCGCCGGCGGCGCCGCGCTTGATCGCGCTGCGGCGCGGCAGCAGGGCGACGATGCGCTTGCCCTCCTCGACCAGCACCCAGTCGCCGACCGCTGGCCGGTCCTCCGGCGCCACCGTGCCCTTGCGATAGCCGACCGGGCGCTGCCATTCGGGCAGCGACTCCACCGCGACGCCGTCGCCGGGACCGGTCGCCACCACGTAGCCCGAGCGGTGCTGCTCGACCACGCGCGCGGGCTGCGCCTGCGGATGCGCGGCCATCGCCTGCTGCCAGCGCGGATCGATGCCGGCCCGCCAGCCGATGGCCTGCAGTCCGGCGGCGGCGGGATTCAAGCGCGGGGTCGGCGGGAGGTCATGGCCGCGATTCTACCGTCCGGACGGCGTCGCCGGCTTGGCAGGCCCGGGTGCGCCTGCGACCATCGCGCGTCACTGTCCCGCATGGATTCCAGATGACGCCTTCCACCGACGAACGCCCGCAGCGCCGCGACCGCGCGGCCGTGCGCACCGCCCGCTGGCTGCCCGCCACGCTGGCGCTGCTCGTGGCCGGCTGCGCGTCGCGCCAGCCGATCGATCCGCCGCCTGCAGCCGCTGCGGACACACCCCCGGCCTCGGCGCCGGCCGGCACATCGCAGGCGGCGGTCCAGGTCCGCAAGGCCTGGCGCTTCGACGCGGACGGCCTGCGTTTCGACAACCTGCTGCCCGCGGCGCGGCTGTCGGGCGTCGCGCGCCTGGGCGAGGGCCGCTACCGGATCGACATCGCGCCGGAAACGGAGCCGGTCAATCCCAGCGCCTGGTATGGCTTCCGCATCCACGCCGACGCACCGCGCACCCTGGAGCTGCGCTTCGCCTACGCCCATGGCCATCGCCACCGCTACGTGCCCAAGCTCAGCGCCGATGGCCGCGCATGGCGCGAAGCCGGCGCCGACGAGTTCCGGGTCGATGACGAAGGCGTCGCCCATCTGCGGTTGCAGCTCGAAGCGGGCGCCCTGCACGTGTCGGCACAGCCGCCGTTCCTGCCCGCGGACTTCGAGGCCTGGTCAGCGGACGTCGCCGGGCGGCTCGGCCTCGAGCCGCGCACCTTCGGCACCTCGGTCCAGGGCCGAGCGCTGCAGGCGTTCGAATTCGGCGCCGACGGCGACGCACCGGTGCTGCTGGTGCTCGGGCGCCAGCATCCACCGGAGAACACCGGCACCCAGGCGCTGACCGGGTTCGTCGAGGCGCTGGCCGCCGACACGCCGGACGCGCGCGCGTTCCGCGACCGCATGCGCGTGCTGGTGGTGCCGCTGCTGAACCCCGACGGCGTGGTCGAGGGCCACTGGCGCGGCAATGCCAACGGCGTCGACCTCAACCGCGACTGGGGGCCGTTCGCGCAGCCGGAAACGCGCGCGCTGCGCGAATTGCTGGCCGCACGCGGCATCGGCGCCGGCCGCGTCGCCTTCGCGATCGACTTCCATTCGACCGTCCGCGACGTGTTCTACACCGTGGCCGAGGACCCTTCGCGCGCGCCGGGCGGCGTGCTGCACGCATGGATGGCGGCGATGCAGGCCGGCTTCGACATCGAGGAGAAGCCGTCCAGCGCCCGCTCGCCGGTGTTCAAGAACTGGGCGTTCTGCCGCCTCGGCGCGCCCGCGGTCACCTACGAGGTGGGTGACGCCACCCCCGCCGCCGAGCTGGAGCGGGTCGCCCGCCACGCGGCGCGCAGCCTGATGGCCCTGCTGCCGGCCGCGCAGCCGCCACCGGCGGACCCGGCATGCCCACGCTTCGGCGCCGGCCCCGGCGGCGACTCGCACATGCAATTCCGCTAGTCTCTGCCGTCCGCCCGCGCCGACCGCCCCGCATGCCAAAGCCGCCGCTCGCCACCCGTGAACGCCTGTCCGAGGTGCGCTACGAGATCCGCGGCGAGCTCGCGCGCCGCGCCCGCGAACTCGAGGCCGACGGGCACGTGCTGATCAAGCTCAACATCGGCAACCCCGGCGCCTTCGGCTTCCGCGCGCCGGAGCACATGCAGCGCGCGATCGCCGACCACATCCACGACACCGATCCCTACGCGCACCAGCAGGGCCTGCCGGCGGCGCGCGAAGCGATCGCGGCCCATCACGCCGCGCGCGGCGCGGCCGGCGTGTCGGCCGACGACGTCTTCATCGGCAACGGCGTCAGCGAGCTGATCGACATCAGCCTGCGCGCCCTGCTCAACCCCGGCGACGAGGTGCTGCTGCCCTCCCCCGACTACCCGCTGTGGTCGGCCTCGACCATCCTCAACGACGGCCGCCCGGTGTACTACCCCTGCCGTGCCGAGAACGGCTTCCTGCCCGATCCCGACGAGATCGAGGCGCTGGTGTCGCCGCGCACGCGCGCGATCGTGCTGATCAACCCCAACAATCCCACCGGCGCCAGCTATCCGCGCGCGCTGCTGGAGCGCATCGCCGACGTCGCCCGTCGCCACGGCCTGCTGCTGATGGCCGACGAGATCTACGACGGCATCACCTACGACGACGCGCGCTTCGAACCGCTGGCGCCGATCGCCGGCGACGTGCCCTGCCTGTCCTTCGGCGGCCTGAGCAAGGTGCACCGCGCCTGCGGCTGGCGCATCGGCTGGGCAGTGCTGTCAGGCGATGCCGGTGCGACGCGCGACTATCGCCATGCCATCGACCTGCTCGGCGCGCTGCGCCTGTGCGCGAACGTGCCGGGGCAGTTCGCGGTGCCTGCGGCGCTGTCCGGGCTCGACACCATCGGCCCGCTGGTGGCGCCCGGCGGCCGCCTGCACGAGGCGCGGCGCATCGTGGCCGAAGCCTGCGCGGCCAGTCCCCACCTGGAGCTGCAGGTGCCCGACGGCGCGCTGTACGCCTTTCCCGGCGTGGTTGGCCCGGCGGCGCAGTGTTTCGACGACCATGCGTTTGCGCTGGAACTGATGGAGACCGAGCACGTGCTGGTGGTACCGGGCTCGAGCTTCAACGTGCCCTACCGCAACCATTTCCGCGTCACCCTGCTGCCCGAGCCGGAGCAGCTGCGCGAAGTGTTCCGGCGCATCGACCGCGTGCTGGCCCGCCGCGCCGCGGCGGCGACACCTGCGAGAGCGGCTACAGCCGCGATCGATCCCGCGACGGCCTGACCCGGATGCCCCTCTCCTACCTCGCCCTCGGCGACTCCTACACCATCGGCGAAGGCGTCGAACCCGCCGACCGCTGGCCCCACCAGCTCGCCCGCGCGCTGCGCGCCGACGGCATCGCCCTTGAAGACCCGCTGACCATCGCCGCCACCGGCTGGACCACTGACGAACTGGACGCCGCGATCGACGCCGCCGACCCGCGCGGCCCCTTCGACTTCGCCAGCCTGCTGATCGGCGTCAACAACCAGTACCGCGGACGCGATGTCGACGACTATGCGCACGGGTTCACCGCGCTGCTCGAACGCAGCATCGGCTTTGCCGGCGGCCGTCCCGGGCGCGTGCTGGTGCTGTCGATCCCGGACTGGGGCGTGACCCCGTTCGCCGCCGCCCCGGAACGCGACCTCGATGTGATTGCGCGCGAGCTGGACGCCTGCAACGGAGCGGCGCGCGCGATCTGCGAAGCACGCGACGTTGCCTTCGTCGACATCACCCGGGTCAGCCGCGAACGCGGTGGCGAACCCGCGATGCTGGCCGACGACGGCCTGCATCCTTCCGCCGCCATGTATGTCGAGTGGACGCGCCTGGCCCTGCCGGTCGCGCGCCGCCTGCTGCAGCCGCCAGGAACGACGCCATGACCACCCGCTCCGCCATCGCGCCCTTCCCGCCGGACGAAGCGCGCGCCATTGCCCGCGCCTTCCTGCCCCGGCGCTTCTACGGCAACCGCTACGACTATTTCTATACGCTGACCAAGCTGCGCACCGACCCGCTGTATCCCGGCGTGCTCGACGCGCTGCGCGGCACCAGCGCACCGGTACTCGACCTCGGCTGCGGCCTGGGCCTGCTGCTGCACGCGCTGCGCCTGGACGGGCAGTCGATGGAATGGCACGGCGTGGACATCGACGCCGACAAGATCCGCCGCGGCCAGGCCATTGCCGGACGCAACGGACTGGCCGCCAAGGCCCGCTTCGAAGTGGTGGACCTGGCCCGGGGCTGGCCGCCGCACCGCGGCAGCGTGGCGATCCTCGACGTGCTGCAGTACCTCGATGCCGAAGCCCAGCGCGCCCTGCTGGCCGACGCGGTCGCGATGCTGGTGCCCGGGGCGAAACTGGTCATCCGCAGCGGCCTGGGCGACGACACCGGCCGCGGCCGCACCACCCGCATCACCGACCGCCTGGCGCACCTGGCCGGCTGGATGCAGGAAGTACCCAAGCGCTACCCGACGCGACTGGAGCTGGAGTCGCAGCTGGCCGATGCGGGGCTGTCGGTGGAGTTCAGGCCGCTGTACGGCAATACGCCGTTCAACAACTGGCTGGTGGTGGCCGAACGGCGCTGACCGGCGGGATGGCCGGCTCGTGTAGTCTTGCCCGCTTCCAGCCCCAGCGTGGGGAGCGCAGCGGGATGTCGATCTATCTTCTGAAGGGACGTTTCCAGGACCTGCTGCGGCCCGGCGTGCGCCTGCTCGCGCGCATCGGCGTCACCGCCAACCAGGTGACGCTGGCCGCCGCGGCGCTGTCGCTGCTGGTGGCATGGGTGGTGTTCAGCGCCGCACCGGCGCAAGCGCTGCTGTACCTGATGCTGCCGCTGTGGATGCTGCTGCGGATGGCGCTCAACGCGGTGGACGGCATGCTGGCGCGCGAGTTCGGCCAGCAGTCGCCGCTCGGCGCGTACCTCAACGAGCTGTGCGACGTGATCGCGGACGCGGCCCTGTACCTCTGCCTGCTGGCAGTGCCCGGGGTACAGGCGCACCTGCTCTGGCTGATGGTGCTGCTGGCCCTGCTGACCGAGTACGCGGGCGTGCTGGGACTGATGGTTGGAGGCGGCAGGCGCTACGAAGGTCCGATGGGCAAGAGCGACCGCGCGTTCGTGGTCGGACTCGTCGGCTTGCTGCTGGCCATGGGCTGGATCGGCGGCAGCGCCGTGAACATCGCGGTAGCGATCGTGGCGGCGCTGTGCCTGCCGACGATCGGGCGCCGCATCAACGCAGGCATGCGGGGGGCACGCGAAGCCTTCCTTGCACACGGAGAGTGAAACGGATGCGCGAATACAGGGAGCTGGACTTCCCCGGCTGCGACGGCGAACGCCTCTACTACCGCCACTGGCCGGCAAGCGGTCCCTCGCAGGGGGCGATCGTGCTGCTGCATCGCGGGCACGAACATTCCGGGCGGATGGCGCACCTGGCCGACGAGCTGCAGATGCCCGGCCACGACGTGTTCGCCTGGGACGCGCGCGGCAACGGCCGCTCGCCCGGCGCGCGCGGCGATGCGCCCGGCTTCGAGACGCTGGTGCGCGACCTCGACTGCTTCGCGGCGTGGATCGGGAGCGAACACGGCATCGCCCACCAGCGCATGGCGGTAGTGGCGCAGAGCGTGGGCGCGGTGGTGGCCGCCGCCTGGGCGCACGACTACGCGCCGCGCCTGCGGGCGCTGGTGCTGGCCTCGCCCGCGTTCCGGGTCAAGCTGTACGTGCCCTTCGCGATTCCCGGCCTGCGCCTGCTGCAGGCGCTGCGCGGCAACTTCTTCGTCAACAGCTACGTCAAGCCGCAGTTCCTCACCCACGATCCGGAGCGTATCGCCAGCTACCGCACCGACCCGCTGATCACGCGGCCGATCTCGGTGCGGGTGCTGCTAGGCCTGTACGACGCCGCCGAACGCATCGTCGACGATGCCAGCGCGATCATCACCCCGACCCAACTGCTGGTCTCGGGTTCCGACTTCGTCGTCCATCGGGCGCCGCAGGACCGGTTCTTCGAACGCCTGGGCTCGCACGTCAAGGAGCGGCACCTTCTGCCCGGCTTCTTCCACGACACCCTGGGCGAGCGCGACCGCGCGGTGGCGGTGGAGAAGATCCGCGGCTTCCTGCAGGCGCGCTTCGCCGAAGACGTTGCGCCCACACCCTCGCTGCTCGACGCCCACCGCCACGGCGCCAGCTTCGACGAGTCGCAGGTGCTGGCCTGGCCGCCGCGGCGCTGGTCGGCAAAGGACCTGTACTGGCGCGCCACGCGCGCGGGCCTGCGCCTGGGCGGCCGCCTGTCGCGCGGCATCCGGCTCGGCCTCGACACCGGCTTCGACTCCGGCAGCACGCTGGACTACGTGTACGAAAACCAGGCCCGCGGCGCCGGCCCGCTGGGCCGCATGGTCGACCGCAACTACCTGGGCGCGATCGGCTGGCGCGGCATCCGCGTGCGCCGCGAGCACCTGCACGAGCTGCTCGGCGAGGCCATGCGCCGGCTGCGCGCCGAAGGCAGGCCGGTGGTGGCGGTGGACATCGCCGCCGGCCACGGCCGCTATGCGCTCGAAGCCCTGGCCGGACAGGACGAGCGTGCCGACCGCATCCTGCTGCGCGACTACAGCGCGCTCAACGTGGAGAAGGGCCGGGCCTTGATCCAGGCCCTGGGTGCCGGCGACATCGCCGCCTTCGAGCCCGGCGACGCCTTCGACCGCGCCTCGCTGGCGGCACTCGATCCGGCCCCGACCCTGGCCATCGTCTCCGGCCTCTACGAACTGTTCCCGGACAACGCCCTGCTGCGCGAATCGCTTGGCGGGCTGGCCGACGCGGTGCCGCCCGGCGGCTACCTGGTCTATACCGGCCAGCCCTGGCATCCCCAGCTCGAGTTCATCGCCCGCGCCCTGACCAGCCACCGCGGCGGCGCGGCCTGGGTGATGCGTCGGCGCAGCCAGGCCGAGATGGACCAGCTGGTGGCCGCGGCCGGCTTCCGCAAGCTCGAACAGCGGATCGACCGCTGGGGCATCTTCACCGTGTCGCTGGCCCAGCGCATCGGCGCCTGAGGTGGCCGCGCTGCCACAGCCCCGTCCCTGGAAGCGCGCGCTCGCCTGGCTCGCCTTCCTCGGCCCGTTCTTCTACCTGAGCTACGGCCTGGCCAACGCCATGGCCGCGCAGCGCGCGGACGTGCCGCACATCGCGTTCGACTGGGAGCACGCGCTGCCGTTCCTGGCCTGGACGATCGTCCCCTACTGGACCACCAACCTGTTCTACGCCGCCTCGCCCTTCCTGTGCCGCGACCGCGGCGAGCTCGACACCCACTGCCTGCGGCTGCTGTCGGTGCAGCTGCTGGCGGTGACCTGCTTCCTGGCCTGGCCGCTGGCCTTCAGCTTCGAGCGCCCGGCAAGCGACGGCCTGTTCGGGGCCATGTTCGCCGCACTGGAGGGCTTCGACCGGCCCTACAACCAGGCGCCTTCGCTGCACGTGGCGCTGACGGTCATCCTGTGGACGCTCTATGCACGCCATCTGCGCGGCGCCTGGCAATGGGCGCTGCACCTGTGGTTCGCGCTGGTGTGCGTGTCGGTGCTGACCACCTACCAGCACCATTTCATCGACATCCCCACCGGCATCGCCGCCGGCTGGCTGTGCGTGTGGCTGTGGCCCCGGAATGCACGCGCACCCTGGCGCGATGCTCGCCCGACGCGCGATCCGGTGCGCTGGCGGCTGGCGGCCCTCTACCTGGCCGGGGCGCTCGCCGCCGCCGCGCTCGCGGTGGCCGGAGGCGGGGGATGGCTGTGGCTGTGCTGGGTGGCGCTGTCGCTGGCGCTGGTTGCGTGCAATTACGCGCTGCTGGGTGCCGCTGGCTTCCAGAAGCGCGCGGACGGACGGCTTGGCACCGCGGCGCGCTGGCTGTACGCGCCCTACCTGGCCGCGGCCTGGATCAACTCGCGCTGGTGGACGCGCCGGCAGCCGGCACCGATCGAGGTCGCCGACGACGTGTGGCTGGGGCGGATTCCCGGCCGCAGCGAGCGCGCGGGCCTGGCCGTCGTCGACGTGTGCGCCGAGCTGTCGCTGCCCGGCGGCGCGCGCGAGGGCGACCGCAGCATCCCGATGCTCGACCTGGTGGTTCCGGAACCCGCCGCGCTGCGCGAGGCCGCGGAGGCCATCGAGCGCGCGGCCGCCCGCGGGCCGGTGCTGGTGTGCTGCGCACTGGGCTACTCGCGCAGCGCGGTGTCGGTGGCCGCCTGGCTGCTTGCAAGCGGGCGCGCGGCAAGCGTGGACGAGGCGATCGCCCGCGTGCGCGCGGCGCGGCCACAGGTAGTGCTGCGCGATGGCCACTGCATCGCGCTGCAGGCCGTGGTCGGGGCCGGCCGGGTACAGCCGGCGCAGTCGAGCCTGCAGGCATCCGCGCGATGAAGCCGTTCGACCTCCGGGTGATGGCATCGTTGCTGCGCCAGGGGCGTCGCCTTCACGGCGTGAGCATGGGGCTGGCCGCGCTGGCCGCCGCCTGGCTGGTGCTGCAAACCGTGGTGCCGACCGCGGACGCGCTGGTCCTGGTGCTGCTGGCCGCCAGCCTGCTTGCGGCCGCCTCGCAGCTCTATTGCGCCATCCGGGTCGACTTCGACGCCGACCTGCTGGCGTCACTTTCGGCCGGCAATGAGAAGGATCCGGCGCAGGCGCTGGACGCCAGCCTGCAGGCACTCGGCTTCCGGCCGGCCGGGGATGCACGTGGCTGGAACGAACGCTGGCACGGTGCGCGCGGATGGATGCGCCGCCAGGCAGCGCTGCTGGCACTGCAGGGACTGCTGATGGTGGCCGCCTGGCTGGCCGCCACCTGACAGCGCGACGGGGAAAGGAGCAATCACATGGTGAACGACCTGATCGCACGCGGCTTCAGCGGCGCAATCCGCGCCCTGACCGGTGCGCGTGCGCTGTGGGAGGGCTGCGGCCCGTCTGCCGACCGGCGGGTGTACTTCGGCAACCACGCCAGCCACGGCGATTTCGTGATGATCTGGTCGGCGCTGCCCTTCGGCCTGCGGCGGCGCGTGCGCCCGGTGGCGGGGGCCGACTACTGGAACCGCAGCCGCCTGCGCCGCTACCTCATCCACCGCGTCTTCAACGGTGTGCTGATCGAACGCGACCCCGCGCAGCGCAGCGAGGATCCGATCCTGACCCTGTGCAACGCGGTGGACGGCGACGCCTCGCTGATCCTGTTTCCCGAAGGCACCCGCAACACCGGTGACGGGCTGCTGCCGTTCAAGAGCGGCATCTACCACCTGGCCCGGCAGCGGCCGGAGCTGGAGTTCGTGCCGGTCTGGCTCGACAACCTGCACCGGGTCATGCCCAAGGGCCGGCTGCTGCCGCTGCCGCTGCTGTGCACCGCGCGCTTCGGCACCCCCATGCGGCTTGTGCCGGGCGAGGACAAGCAGGGCTTCCTGGACCGGGCCCGCGCCTCGCTGATGGCGCTTGCGGGCAGCGATGCCGGCGACGCGGCAACGCCGGAGGGCCAGGCATGATCGACCTGCTGCGGGGATTCTCCGACACCACGCTGCTGTTCGCAGGCATCGGTGCAGTGCTGGTCGTGGCCACCCTGGTCGCCGAGACGCTGCGCTGGCGCGCCGACGGCCCCAGCGCGGTGATCGACAACCTCGTCGCCCGCATCCGCGCCTGGTGGGTGATGGCGGCCGTGGTCGGGCTCGGCTTCCTCGGCGGGCGGATCGGCATGACCCTGCTGTTCGCGCTGATCTCGCTGTTCGCCCTGCGCGAGTTCATCACCCTCACGCCCACCCGGCGCGGCGACTACTGGGCGCTGGTGGCCGCGTTCTACGTGGTGCTGCCCTACCAGTACTGGCTGGTGTACAGCGACTGGTACGGCATGTACACGCTGCTGATCCCGGTCTATGCGTTCCTGTTCCTGCCGATCCTTTCGACCATCGGCGGCGATACAACCGGCTACCTGGAGCGCACCTCGAAAGTGCAGTGGGGACTGATGGTCAGCGTGTTCTGCATCTCCCACGTGCCGGCGCTGCTCAACCTGCAAATCGACGGCTATGAAGGCCGCAACCTGCTGCTGATCGCCTTCCTGGTGATCGTGGTGCAGTCGTCTGACGTGCTGCAGTACGTGTGGGGCAAGCTCTGCGGGCGCCGCCTGATCGCACCCCGGCTGTCGCCGTCGAAGACCGTGGAAGGTTTCATCGGCGGCGTCGCCTCGGCCTCGGCGCTGGGTGCCGCGCTGTGGTGGATCACCCCGTTCACGCCCTTGCAGGCGGCCCTGCTGGCGCTGGCGATCAACCTGATGGGCTTCTTCGGCGGCCTGGTGATGTCGGCGATCAAGCGCGACCGCGGCATCAAGGACTGGGGCCACATGATCGAAGGCCATGGCGGCATGCTCGACCGCCTGGATTCGGTCTGCTTCGCAGCGCCGGTGTTCTTCCACCTGGTGCGCTACTGGTGGGCGTGACTACCGTGCCGCCGGTACCACCGCCCGATACCCCCATTGCCGCAGTGCCTCGAGCACCGCGGCCACGGTGTCAACGCTGCGGCCATGCGGAGCGCCTTCGTGGAGCAGGACGATCGCGCCAGGTGCCAGGTCGCGGGCAATGCGCCCGGTGACACGGGCGGGGTCGGATTCGACGGCGTCGTAGCCGCGGGCGTTCCAGGCCAGGCGGGCAAGGCCGGCCTCGCGCAGCGGCGCGTGCACGAAAGGATTGGCGTGGCCGACCACGGCGCGGAACCAGCGCGGCGCGGTGCCGGTGATCGCGGTCAGCGCCTGCTGGCAATCGAGGATCTCGCGGCGCATCGCAGCCGGTCCCAGTGCCCAGAAGCGGGCCTGCGGGTGGGTGTGGCTGTGGTTGCCGATGCCATGCCCGCGGGTCGCGATTTCGCGCACCAGCTCCGGTCGCGCCTGTGCGCGTTCGCCGACGAGGAAAAAGGTGGCTTTCGCGCCGTGGGCATCGAGCAGGTCGAGGATCGTCGGTGTATCCGGCGACGGGCCGTCGTCGATGGTCAGCCAGACTTCCGGCGCGGCGGTGTCGAAGCGGGTCGCGACCGGGCCGAACAGCCTCGATCCGGGCCGCAACGTGCCCCAGACGAAGCCGAGGTGAAGCACGAGCAGCAGCGGCAGGCCCCAGCGCCAGCCCAGCTGCCACCAGGCCAGGGCCACGGCGGCGTGCAGCAGCAGCGCGAGCCAGGCCCAGGCATGGGGGCGGCGGGGGATGGCGTGCAGCGGGGAAGGGCCGGAATCGCGGGAATTTCGAGGCATCGGGGGATGGTGGCATGGGAGCCACGGCTGTGGTGGCTTGCCGCATTCGCCGCTATAGCGGCTCCCACAAAAGCCCGGCCCGCACGGGGTGGGCCACTGGGCGGGTGCGGGGTGCGGGGTGCGGGGTGCGAATCGGTATCGCATGCCGCGTGTCGATGATGCGGGTCAAGGCCGCGCGGCGGCGCGGGGAGTACCCTATGCGGCCCACAGACAACACCGCGGTGCCCGCCATGTCCCTTGCCCCCGAACTCCGCCAGCGCATCGACGACCTGCTCCAGGCCAATCGCATCGTGCTGTTCATGAAGGGCGATCCGCAGGCGCCGCAGTGCGGCTTCTCGTCCAAGGCGGTGGCCGCGCTGTCGGCGCTGGAGCTGCCCTACGCGCACGTCAACGTGCTTGCCGACGGCGAGATCCGCGAAGGCATCAAGGCCTATGGCAACTGGCCGACCATCCCGCAGCTCTACATCGGCGGCGAGCTGGTCGGCGGCAGCGACATCATCGAGCAGATGGCGAACTCCGGCGAGCTGCACGCCGCCGTCGGGCTGCCGCCACCGGATCGCACGCCGCCTGTCATCACCATCACCCCGGCCGCGCATCCGATGCTGCGCAAGGCCATCGACGATGCCGGCGGCGACCTTGCCGTGCAGATCGACATCGACCCGAACTTCCGCACCCGGCTGGCGCTGGCCACCCGCAATGCGAACGCCATCACCGTGGACTGCAACGGAATCCCGGTGCAGGTGGACGTGGCCGCCGCGCGTCGCGCCGACGGCCTGATCGTCGACTGGGCCGACGACGCCCGCGGCAAGGGGCTGGTGATCGAGAACCCGAACGCGCCGCCCGCCGTGCGTCCTCTGGCGCCGGTGGATGCGCAGGCCCGCGCCTCGGGCGGCAGTCTGCGCGTGGTCGACGTGCGCCCGGCCGACGAGCGCGCGCAGGCCGCGGTTCCGGTGCCGCATTCAACCTTGGACGCCGGTCCCGGCGCGCTCGAGGACCTGCCGAAGGACACCCCGCTGGCCTTCATCTGCCACCACGGCGGCCGCAGCGCGCAGGCGGCGGAGCATTTCCGCCAGCTCGGCTTCCGCGAGGTCTACAACATCGAAGGCGGCATCGACGCCTGGGCCGAGCACGTCGACGGCAGCATCCCGCGCTACTGACGCCCCGGCGCAATCACCTGTGGGAGCCGCTGCAGCGGCGATCGCGGCCATGGCCGCTCCCACAAGATCCACCGCAACTGCCGGCCCCCCGCTTTTGCAGGAGCGGTCAGAAGCCGCCGCCGGCGTCCAGCCAGGCCTGCTCTTCGGCGCTGTTGGCGCGGCCCAGGGCGTGGTTGCGGTGCGGGAAGCGGCCGAAGCGCTCGATGACGTCGAAGTGCCGCACCGCGTAGTCGAGTGCCATCTCGCCCAGCTCGCGCATCAGCGCCACCGCGTCCTCCTGGTCGGCGATGCGTTCGGAATGCTCGAAGGGCAGGTAGCAGAACATCCGCAGGCCCTCTTCGACCTCCTGGTCCAGCCCGGCTTCGATCATGCGCCGCGCGTAGTGCAGGGCCAGCGGATCGGTGGCGTAGGAGTGGGCGCTGCCACGGAAGATGTTGCGCGGCACCTGGTCGAGCAGGATCTGCAGGGCAAGCGCGCCTTCGGCGTCGTCCATCCAGCCCTCAAGCTCGCGGCGCGCAGCGGCGTAGTGCGCGGCCTCCAGATGCCGGCGCACCTCTTCGTCGAAGGCGTCGCCGCCGCGGAACCACTTCTCGTAGCCGGCCTCGCGCCAGAAACCGATCACTTCGCCCGCGGTGGGCATGGCAGTTGCGTCGTTCATTCGTCGAACCTCAGGTGGCGTACGGACTTGCCGTGGCGGCGGATCAGGCGCAGCGCCTCGATGCCGGTCTGGATGTGGCCCTCGACGAAGCGCGTGCTCACCTGCGCGTCGGAGGCTTCGGTCTTGACGCCTTCCGGGATCATCGGCTGGTCGCTGACCAGCAGCAGCGCGCCGCTTGGAATGCGGTTGGCGAAGCCGGCGGCGAAGATGGTCGCGGTTTCCATGTCGATGGCCATGCAGCGCATCGCGCGCAGGCGCTCCTTGAAGGCGGCGTCATGCTCCCAGACACGGCGGTTGGTGGTGTAGACGGTGCCCGTCCAGTAGTCGAGGCCGGCATCGCGGATCGAGGTCGAGACCGCACGCTGCAGCGCGAACGCCGGCAGCGCCGGGACCTGCGGCGGCAGGTAGTCGTCGCTGGTGCCCTCGCCGCGGATGGCGGCGATCGGCAGCACCAGGTCGCCGAGCTGGTTCTTCCTCTTCAGCCCGCCGCACTTGCCCAGGAACAGCACCGCCTTGGGCGCGATCGCAGACAGCAGGTCCATCATGGTGGCCGCGTTGGGGCTGCCCATGCCGAAGTTGATCATGGTGATGCCGTCGGCGGTGGCGCTGGGCATCGGCCGGTCCATGCCGACCACCTCGGCCCCGGTCAGGCGCGCGAAGTGGCCCAGGTAGCCGCCGAAGTTGGTCAGCAGGATGTGCTCGCCGAAGCCATCGAGCGGCACGCCGGTGTAGCGCGGCAGCCAGTTCTCGACGATGTGTTCCTTCTCTTTCATTGGATCCTCCGTTTCCGGTGATTCTTGCATGGCCGTCAGCGCCGCTATAGCGGCTCCCACAAAGGCCCCGGGGTCACGCACGCCTGAGCCCGCCAAAGCTCCTGTGGGAGCGGCCATGGTCGCGATCCCTGACCTTCCGCCCATTGCCTGCGGCCACGCCGCCCGGATACGGTGGGCGGCGAACCACGGGGAACACCAATGACACTGAAGGCACAGACCGCGCTCGCCGCGGCGCTCACCCTTGCGCTGGCCACCGGCTGCGCGACGACCAGCGCGGCGGGTGGCCGCGGTGATGCCGGCGACCGGTCGACCTCCGCGGCCGTTGCAACCGGCGGGTCCGGCTCCCCCGGCGACGCCTACCCCAGCACCTACCGGCGCATCGCCGGCGCGCCGGTGCTGATCGCCAATGCCACGATCCTCGACGGCCACGGCGGCATGCTCAAGGAAGGCGACGTGCTGATGCACGACGGCGTCATCGCCAACATCGGCTGGGACCTCGACGACGAGGTGCCCGCGGGCACGATCCGCATCGACGGCCGCGGCAAGTGGGTCACGCCCGGCATCATCGACATCCATTCGCACCTGGGCGTCTATCCCAGCCCGGGCACGCGCTCGCACAGCGACGGCAACGAGATGACTTCGCCGGTCACCGCCGCGGTCTGGGCCGAGCATTCGGTGTGGCCGCAGGACCCGGGCTTCCACGCAGCTCTCGCCGGCGGCGTCACCACCCTGCAGGTGCTGCCGGGCTCGGCCAACCTGGTCGGCGGCCGCGGCGTCACCCTGCGCAACGTCCCGGCCGAGACCTACCAGGCGATGAAGTTCCCAGGCGCCCCGCACGGCCTGAAGATGGCCTGCGGCGAGAACCCCAAGCGCGTCTACGGCCAGAAGGGCGGCCCGGCCACGCGCATGGGCAACGTCGCCGGCTACCGCGCGGCCTTCATCGACGCCGCCGACTACCGCGACAAGCGCGCGAAGGACGGCGGCAAGGACGGCAAGCGCGACCTGAAGCTGGAGACGCTGGCCGGCGCGCTCGACGGCGAGATCCTCGTCCACATCCACTGCTACCGCGCCGACGAGATGGTGACCATGCTCGACCTGGCCGACGAGTTCGGCTTCAAGGTCGCCGCCTTCCACCATGCCGTGGAGGCCTACAAGATCGCCGACCGCCTCGGCCGCGACGGCGTCTGCGGCGCGCTCTGGGCCGACTGGTGGGGCTTCAAGATGGAGGCCTTCGACGGCATCCAGGAGAACATCGCCCTCGTCGACCGCGCGCCGGGCGGCTGCGCGATCGTGCACTCCGATTCCGACGAAGGCATCCAGCGCCTCAACCAGGAGGCCGCGAAGGTGATGGCCAACGCGCGCCGCGTGGGTATCGACATCACCCCCGAGCACGCGATGACCTGGCTGAGTCGCAATCCGGCCAAGGCCATGGGCATCGCCGACCGCACCGGCACCCTGGAGGCCGGCAAGATGGCCGACGTGGTGCTGTGGAACGGCAATCCTTTCAGCTCCTACGCGCTCGCCGAGCAGGTGTGGATCGACGGCGCACGCGTCTACGACCGCAACGACCCCGCACGCCAGCCGCGCTCGGACTTCATGCTTGGCCGCGGCGCCGCTGCCGGAGGTGTGCGATGAGCCTCTCCTGTGGGAGCCGCTATAGCGGCGAACAGCCTCGACGCTCCGGCCGGTCGCAGCCATGGCTGCTCCTACAAAGGATCGCGCTGGCGGCAATGCTTGCCGCCTCGGCTACCGCCGTTTCCCAGGACCTCCTGATCCGCAACGCCACGGTGCATACCGCTACCGAGCGCGGCACGCTGCAGGGCGCCGACGTGCTGGTGCGCAACGGCCGCATCGCTGCCGTCGGCACTGCGCTGGACGCCGGCAACGCGACCGTGGTCGATGCCGGCGGCAAGCCGGTCACGCCCACGCTGTTCGGCGGCATCACCGGCATCGGCATCGAAGAGGTGTCGGGTGAGGAAGCGACCACCGACGGCACGCTCGCGCTCGGCGGCGGCGCCCACGACATGGTGGTGCGCCCCGAGTTCGACGTCACCCTGGCCTACAACCCGGATTCGCTGCTGCTGCCGGTGGCGCGCGTCGAGGGCATCGGCTTCACCCTGCTGTCCGCGGGCACCGGCGCCGGCGGCTCGATCATCGGCGGCCAGGGCGCGGCCATGCGCCTGGACGGCGGCGACCAGCCGGCGGGCCCGAAGCTGCTCTTCATCGACCTCGGCAGCCGCGCTTCAGGCCTCAGCGGCGGCTCGCGCGCGGCGCAGTGGATGCTGCTCGACCAACTGGTGGACGAGGCGCGCGGGCGTATCGATGCCAGCTCGCACGCCGCGCTACTGACGCCCGCCGGACGCGACACCCTGCGTCGCCACATGGACGGCGATCGCCCGCTGGTGGTCGCCGTGGACCGCGCCGCCGACATCCGCCAGCTGCTGCGCTGGGCGAAAAAGCACGACGTGCGCATCGCCATCCGCGGCGGCGGCGAGGCCTGGCGCGTGGCCGGCGAACTGGCCGCGGGCGGGGTGCCGGTGTTCGTCGACCCGCTCGACAACCTGCCGGCCAACTTCGACCGCATCCACGCCAGCCTGCGCAGCGCCGCGGTGCTGCGCGCGGCCGGGGTCGAGGTCGGCTTCACCCAGGCCGGCGACGCCTCGCACAATGCGCGCAAGCTGCGCCAGCTGGCCGGCAACGCCGTCGCCCACGGCCTGCCCTGGGAGGACGGCCTGGCCGCCCTGACCCGGGTGCCGGCGCGCGCGTTCGGCGTCGACGGCGAGATCGGCGCGATCGCCCCGGGCCTGCGCGCCGACCTGGTGCTCTGGGACGGCGACCCGCTGGACGTCGCCAGCCTTGCGCAGCGGGTGTGGTTCGACGGCCGCGCAATCGACATGCGCTCGCGCCAGACCGAACTGCGCGACCGCTACCTGCGCGCGGAGCCCGACGCGGCGCGCGGTGAGCTGCCGCGGGCATATCCGGCTGCCGGCGAACGGTGACCACGCGTTCCCGGGCCTGGTGCCCGGCCCTGGCGCTGGTGCTGGCGGCCTGCCTGGTGGCGGGCTGGTGGCTGCTGGTGCCGTCCGACTACGCCCGGCTGGGCCGGTGCGTGGTGGGCCCTGCGGACGCCCTCGACTGAGCATTGACCAGGGTCAATACGCCGCGGCACGCCGCGGCCGATCATCGCCCCGAACCCATGGGGAGACCCGCAATGCATCCTGTCCTGGTCGAAATCATCGCCCGCCCGGTCGGCTGGATGCTGATCGCCGGCACGCTGATCATGATCGGCATCGGCATCGGCGTGCCGCTGTTCATCCGCCATCGGGAACGCCTCGAAGCCGAGGAGGCCCGGCGCCGGGGTGATCCGACCCCGGACCGCTGAGGCCACGGAGGGTGTGTCGCGTCGCACCCGGAGCGTGACCACCGGCACGCCTCGTGCGAGGATCGGGTCGTCCTTCCAGGAGCCCAGCCAGATGCGCATTGGCCTCGTCGTCGATTCAGCATGTGACCTGCCAACAGAGTTCCTCGAACGCGAGCAGGTCGAGCTGTTGCCCATCACCGTCCGCATCGGCGACGCGGTCCACGCCGACCATCGCGACGAAGCCCGGACCCTGGCCTTCCTCGAGTCGCACATCGCCGAGCGCGGCGCCAGCGCCGAGACCATTCCCTACACGCCCGAGCAGATCCGCGACCTGTTCCTCGAGCGCCTGGTGGTCGACTACGACTACGTCTTCTGCATGACCATCACCGGATCGCGCAGCCCGATCTTCGCCAACGCGCAGAAGGCGAGCTACATGATCCTCAACGACTACAAACAGCCGCGTTCCGCCGCGGGCAACAACACCCCGTTCGCGCTGCGCGTGATCGACACCCGCAACCTGTTCTGCGCCCAGGGCATCCTGCCGGTGGAGGCCGCGCGCCTGCGCGCCGCCGGCGAGCAGCCACTGCGCATCCGCACCCGCCTGGAAGAGCTCGCCAACAACACCTACGGCTACCTGGTGCCGCGCGACCTGTACTACATCCGCAACCGCGCGCGTGCCAAGGGCGACCGCAGCGTGAGTCTCCTCAGCGCCGCGCTGGGCACCGCGCTGGACATCAAGCCGGTGCTGCGCGGATACCGCGGCGAGACCGGGCCGGTGGCCAAAATCAAGGGCTTCGATCCGGCGGTTGAGAAGATGTTCGACTTCTCCGCCCGGCGCGTGCAGGCCGGGCTGATGACCCCGACGGTCACCCTCTGCTACGGCGGCCAGCTCGACGAGATGCGCGCCCTGCCGGGCTACGACCGCCTGCGCAACGCCTGCGCCGACCAGAACGTGGACGTGTTCGAGAGCGTCATGAGCACCACCGGCATGGTCAACGTCGGCCGCGGCGCGGTGGTGGTGGGCTTTGCCGCGAAGGAGCACGCGTTCGCATGACGAACGCAACGCGCGGTTAACGGCCGGAGGCTAAGCTTGGCGCATCGCCACCCGACGGATGCCCCATGGCCACCCGCTACTTCATCGCCATTCCCGACCCCGCCGCCGCGCGCGCAGCGGGCGAATTCCCCTTCACCGCACAGGGCGCGGACGCGTTCGCGCGCGAACTGCAGGAGGCACTGCGCGGCGACGGCCTGTTCGAACGCTGGCGCGCCACCCAGGACGAGCCTGACGAAGTCGACCCGCTGCTCGGCGCCACCGACCCCGCGGCCAGCGTGGAAGGCGTGCAGCGCGAAAAGCGAGTCGAGCTGGCGGCCAGCACCAGCCTGCGCGGCGACGTGTTCAAGCACCGCATGCGCCTGTTGGCCGGCAGTGCCTGGGAGCTGCGCGACGTCCGCGCCGGCTGAGCCGTGACCCGGCCCCGCGCACTGCTGGCCTGGAGCGGCGGCAAGGACGCGGCCTGGACGCTGCACGCCATGCGCCAGCGCGACGATTTCGACGTGGTCGGGCTGATGAGCACGATCACCGAAGGCCACGAGCGCGCGTCGATGCAGGGCATCCGCGTCGACGTGCTGCGTGCGCAGGCCGCGAGCGCTGGACTGCCGTTGCTCGAATCACGGATACCGCAGGACTGCGACAACGCCCGCTACGAAACTGCGTTCGCCGCCACGCTGGACGAGGCGCGCGCGCATTGGCCGGGCATCACCCACATCGCCTTCGGCGACCTGCTGCTGGCCGACATCCGCGCTTGGCGCGAGGCGCTTTGCGCGCGGCTGGGCTGGACCGCCGCGTTTCCACTGTTCGGCCGCGAAACCGCTGAGCTGGCGCGCGAAATGATTGCCGGCGGGCTGCGCGCAACACTGTGCTGCGTCGACACGCAGCAGCTCGACGGCACCTTCGCCGGGCGCGACTTCAACAACGCGCTGCTCAGCTCCCTGCCCGCCGCCGTGGACCCCTGCGGCGAACACGGCGAATTCCACACCTGCGTGGCGGACGGTCCGATGTTCGCAGTCCCTGTCGCACTGCGACGCGGCGACACGGAACTGCGCGACGCACGCTTCGCCTGCACGGACTTCCGGCTAGCGACCTGATGCGGCGCCAGGAGGCATTGGCGCTTTCCGTGGCAAAAAGCTCTTGCTCTTCCGCGGCGTTCGCAGCCGGACAGACTCAACGCAGGATGTGGCGGGCGGACATGCGGCGCGCGAAGAGCCACAGGGCGATCGCGATCGCCACCAGCAACACGGGGAAGCCGAGGCTTGCGACGCCACCGAGCGACCAGGCCGGCGTGACCGCGTAGCTGGCCAGGACCTGCAGCACCAGGGCCACCAGTGCGACGAGGTAGACCGGCACGGCCCAGCGCCGCCGCAGCAGCAGGCCCAATGAACCGATGACACCGCCGATGGTCGCCACGCCGTAGAAGATGTACAGCCAGGCGGGCGCGGCCTCGTAGATCGCGCGCCGGTCCGGCGGCATGGCCTCCAGCGCCTCGGCCGGCATCGCCAACTGCATGCCGAAGGCGGCCACCCCGACCAGGTTCCACAGCAGCGCCAGCACGCCGACTACCCACACGCTGACCGGAACTTTCTTCGAACCTGCTTCCATGACGCTCTCCCCGAACACGGATACGGGGAAGGGTGCGCCCGTGCAGGTATCCGGGCAAGGGCGCTTACGCCGGCCGGTGCCACTCGCCCAGCGGCACCAGCACCTGCGGCTCGCGCGGACCCTGCAGCAAGTCAGGCAACAGGGCTTCGTACGCACGGCGATACGGCGTGTCCTGCCGCTGCAGGAACGCCTCGACCGAGGGCTCGGCCCAGCGCTCGTACAACGTGAACAGCGTCGGATCCTGCGCATCGACGTGCAGCTGGCAGGACACGAACGCGTCTTCCCGCGACATCTGCTCGATGATCTCCGCCACCGCCCGACGCCACGCATCGACACAATCGGGCTTGACCCGGCACTTCACGTAAAAAACGAGATCCTGGTTCGCCACGGGCACGCCTCCGGTTCAAGAGCGCGCCATTCTCGCGCCGCGCCCCCGCGCTCTGCACGTGCGCGGGTCACAGCTGGAGATATCGGACAGCAGGGAAAAGCTTTGCCACGGATCACGCGGATAAAATCCAATCAAGCAGACGGGGCGCGGAGCTTCGATGCTCTACCTTCTATCTGCTTTTATCCGCGTAAATCCGTGGCAAAAGAGCTCTTCAGCTCTTCACCCGGCCCGAAGCGCCCTCGCATGATGCGCAACGTGGTCGCCGATAAAGCTGGCGATGAAGTAGTAGCTGTGGTCGTAGCCCGGCTGCATGCGCAGTTCCAGCGGATGTCCCGCAGCCTCGCATGCAGCCTGCAGAAGCTGCGGCCGGAGCTGGTTGTCGAGGAACTCGTCGGCGTCGCCCTGGTCGACCAGCAGCGGCAGCCTCTCCTTCGCCGACTTCACCAGCTCGACCGCGTCGTACTGCTTCCACGCCTCGCGGTCGTCGCCGAGATAGGCACCGAGGGCCTTCTCGCCCCACGGTACCTGCGATGGCGCCACGATCGGCGAGAACGCCGACACGCTGCGGTAGCGGCCCGGGTTCTTCAACGCGATGGCCAGCGCGCCGTGGCCGCCCATCGAATGCCCGCTGATCGCGCGGCGATCGGAAGCGGAGGGATCGGCTTCGACCCAGGCCGGCAGCTCGTCGACGATGTAGTCGTACATGCGGTAGTGCATCGCCCACGGATCCTGCGTGGCGTTGACGTAGAAGCCCGCGCCCTTGCCGAGGTCGTAGCCCGGCGCGTCGGCGACGTCATCGCCGCGCGGGCTGGTGTCCGGCGCGACGAGGATGATTCCGTGTTCGGCCGCATGGCGCTGCGCGCCGGCCTTGGTGATGAAGTTCTGCTCGTTGCAGGTCAGACCCGAGAGCCAGTACAGCACCGGGCAAGGACCGTCAGCGGCCTGCGGCGGAAAGTACACGCCGACCGTCATGTCGCAGCCGAGGACCTGGGAGCGGTGGCGGTAGACGTCCTGCCAGCCGCCGAAGCTGGCGCGGTGTTCGATGCGTTCCATGGCATTTCTCCGGAATGGGTTCGTGTGTGCAAAGAGGAATGGCGGCGTTGCGACGGTTCAGCCCTGCGCCGCGCCTTGGCCGTGCGCCGCGCCCTGCATGCTGGCCGAGTCGAGGACGTGACATCCGCGTGCCTGCTGAACGGCAGTCACCAGCGCGGCCGCGACGTCCTCCGCGGCGATGGCGCGCAAGCGCGCCGGGATCACGGACCGCAGCCAACGGTCCAGGCTTGCGACCAGCTGCTCGCCGCGGCGGCGTGGCTGGCCCAGCCGGTCGCGGTCGCCCAGCAACAGCGACGGTCGTGCGATCACCAGGGTGTCGAGAGGCAGTGGAGACAGCGCGTCCTCAAGCTCCCCCTTGACCCGGCTGTAGAACACGCGCGAGGCGGGGTCCGCACCCATCGCGCTGACCAGACCAATCCGCCGCGCGCCCGCGGCCAGCGAGGCCTGGGCCACCGCGAGGTTGGCGTCGAAGTCGACCGCACGGAACGCCTCCTCGCTGCCCGCCACCCGAATCGTGGTGCCGAGCGCCAGGTAGGCCTCGTCCAGCGGCACCAGCGCCGGCAGGCGGTCGAACGCGATCACATGGACCTGCAGCTTCGGGGCCTTCAACGCCAGCGGCCGACGCACCAGCGCGTGTACCTCCGCAATGCCCGGGTCAGCGCACAGGCGCGCGACCAGCGCGCGCCCGACCAGCCCGCTCGCGCCGGCGACGAGCGCGACCCGCCCGCGCGTGTTCTGGCCGGTGTCGTCGTTGGTGCGCATGTCCGTTGCGTCAGTAATGGATGACGGTCCGGATCGACTTGCCTTCATGCATCAGGTCGAAGGCTTCGTTGATCCGCTCCAGCGGCAGCGTATGCGTCACGAACGGCGCCAGCTGGATGTCGCCGCGCATCGCGTCCTCCACCATGCCCGGCAGCTGCGTGCGCCCCTTCACTCCGCCGAACGCCGTGCCCAGCCACTTGCGGCCGGTGACCAGCTGGAACGGACGCGTGCTGATTTCCTGGCCTGCACCGGCCACGCCGATGATTACGCTCTGGCCCCAGCCGCGGTGCGCGGATTCGAGCGCGGCGCGCATCACGTTGACGTTGCCGATGCACTCGAAGCTGTGGTCCACGCCCCATTCGGTCATTTCCACGATCACCTGCTGGATGGGCCTGTCATGGTCCTTCGGGTTCACGCATTCGGTCGCGCCCATCTGCTGCGCGAGCTCGAACTTCGACGGATTGGTGTCGATAGCGATGATGCGCCCGGCCTTCGCCTGCTTCGCGCCCTGGATCACCGCAAGACCAATCGCGCCGAGGCCGAATACCGCGACCGTGTCGCCTTCCTGCACCTTGGCCGTGTTGTGCACCGCGCCGATGCCGGTGGTCACGCCGCAGCCGAGCAGGCAGACGTGCTCCGGGTTCGCGTCCGGGTTCACCTTGGCCAGCGAGACCTCGGCCACCACCGTGTATTCGCTGAAGGTCGAGCAGCCCATGTAGTGGTAGACCGGCTCGCCGTTGTAGCTGAAGCGCGTGGTGCCGTCGGGCATCACGCCCTTGCCCTGGGTCGCGCGCACGGCCACGCACAGGTTGGTCTTGCCGCTCTTGCAGAACAGGCATTCGCCGCACTCGGCGGTGTAGAGCGGGATCACATGGTCGCCGGGCTGCACGCTGGTGACGCCCTCGCCAACTTCCACCACGATGCCCGCGCCCTCGTGCCCAAGCACCGCCGGGAACACGCCTTCCGGATCGTCGCCGGACAGGGTGAAGGCATCGGTGTGGCAGAGCGCGGTGTGGGTGATCTTCACCAGCACTTCGCCCTTCTTCGGTCCCTCCAGGTCGAGCTCGACGATCTGCAGCGGCTTTCCGGCTTCAAACGCGACGGCGGCACGGGTCTTCATGGCGATACTCCTGCAATGCACGGTGTGTGGGGGAAGCGACGCAGCGCGCCGCGGTTCATGGGTGGAGGCCTATTTGAGATAGGAGCGGATCAAACCGGTCATCTCGGTGACGCGCGCCTGGCGATCATCCTGGTCGGTCGCGGGCTGGCCGAACTGCTCGCGCAGGTGCGACTCCAGAACCTCGCTCATCAGCCCGTTCACCGCTCCGCGAATGGCCGCGATCTGCTGCAGCACCGGTGCGCAGTCGGCGCCGGCCTCCAGCGCGCGGTCCAGCGCATCGCACTGGCCGCGGATGCGCCTTATGCGGGCCAGAACCTTCTTTTTCTCTTCCGGCGAGTGCGGCATGGCGGGCTGCGGGAACTATAGTGGGGGGTAGTATACGGACAGATGGCGCGTTAGGCGAAAACCATCGCCGCAACTCCGCCATTGACTTGCAGCCCGGCGATTCGACTGGCCCACCGTCCCCCGCCCGAAGATCGCGTCCAAACAGACAAATAGCGGGTAAGACTGGCACAAAATGCTAGTCTTACGGCCGTCAAAGGGGATCTGATATGTCTGACCGCTGGCTCTCCGCCGAGGAGATCGCCGAGCATCTCGGCGTAACCAAAGACACCATCTACGTCTGGATATCCAGCAAGGCGATGCCTGCACACAAGGTGGGGCGGCTTTGGAAGTTCCAGAAGCTGGAAGTGGATGACTGGGTCAAGTCCGGTGGCGCGAGTGAGCCGAGCGAGGCGACCGGCCCATGAGCCCAGAGCGCTACCGCTTGTCCTTCACGACTGGAGGACTGTTTTTGCAAGAATCCGTGCTCGTCACCAGCCGATACCGCGAGCTCCACGACTGGAAGGCGACGCGCGATGAGGTGCGCAGCGGGAATCTGCTGCAGGTCCGAACCGCAGCCGCCTCGCTGCGCATCAGCAAGGAAATCATCGCCCGCCTGGAACACCTCTCGGAAGCCGAGCTGGTGCGTCTTCTGGATGGCAGTGAGCGTGAACGCGCTTACCTACTGTGGTCAGCAGTTTGCCGCCGCTACGCCTTCATTCGGGACTTCGCCACCGAAGTACTCCGGGAACATTATTTGACGCTGCGCCGCGAACTTCCTTTAAGCGAGTTCAATGCGTTTTTTCACCGCAAGTCTGCGGAGCAGGATGCTATCGAGAGCACCGCCGTTTCCACACAGGCAAAGTTGCGCCAGAACCTTTACAGGATGATGCGCGAGGCAGATCTGCTTTCGGACCAGTATGTAATCCAACCTGCGATGCTGACACCGGGCCTCGCCAAGCTACTGGCCCGTCAGGACCAAACCGACCTCAACGTGTTCCCCCTGGCCGACACCGATATCAAGAGACTGCTGCAATGACGACCAGGATCGGCAAACGACCACTGGCGGACCGCTTCGATCACCTGGTTGCCGTGATCAGCAGTCAGCGCTTCCTGAAAATGGAAAGCCTCAACAACGACATCCCGTTCTTCATCTGTGATTACCGGGCGGCTGAGGCCGTGGAGATGGCGAAGCTTCAAAGGCAGCTGATCAACCGGCTTGGCCAAAACGGCGTGCGCGTGCTGGAGATCAATCTCTATGACCTGTCCTTCGATCTGCTCCAGGCCCGCGGAGGAAGCGACGACCGATCAATCTGGGACCAGGTGGTCGAGGAAGAACCCGGCTGGAGCAAGGAAAGCCTGCTGGAGTTGCTGCAGAACGTATTGGATCCACGGGAACACCTGATCCCCGAAATCGCCAGGCGAATCAGCGTGGAACCACATGACGTGCTGTTCCTGACCGGCATCGGTGAAGTGTTCCCGTACCTGCGCTCGCACAACATCCTCAATAACCTGCAGAGCACCGCCAAGGACCGTCCGACGGTCATGTTCTTCCCCGGCGGCTACCAGCATTCGCAGGAACAGGGCACCTCGCTGAACCTGTTCGACCAACTGCACGACGACAAGTACTACCGCGCCTTCAACATCTTCGACATCCAGGTATGAGGACAAGCATGGAACTCAACGCCATTTTCGAGCGGCCGGTCGGTCGCCCCATCGAGGGCGTGATCAAGGCTGACGACGAAGCCAGCCTGCGCACCGAGATCGAGGAGTACGTGCTCACCGATGAAGTCGCCAAGCGGCTGGGTTCGTTCCTGGATGCGTACAACAACTACCAGAACGCCAATGGCGTCTGGATCTCGGGCTTCTTCGGCTCGGGCAAGTCGCATCTGCTGAAGATGCTGGCGCTGCTGCTGGAGGACCGCAGCATCGATGGCGCCAGCGCGCTGCAGCTGTTCCTGCCCAAGATCCCGGCCGACGATGAGTTCCTGCGCGCCGAGCTGAAGCGAGCGGTCGCCATCCCCTCGCGCAGCATCCTGTTCAATATCGACCAGAAGGCGGACATCATCAGCAAGACGCAGTTCGATGCGTTGCTGGCAGTGTTCGTCAAGGTGTTCGACGAGATGTGCGGCTACTTCGGCAAGCAGGGCTATATCGCCCAGTTCGAGCGTGATCTCGACAGCCGCGGTCAGTACCAAGGGTTCAAACAGGCCTACCAGCAGCTTGCCGGAAAGTCCTGGGAGCGCGGGCGCGAACAGGCGCTGCTGGAGTCGGGCAACATCGCCAAGGCCTATGCCCAGGTGACCGGTGAAGACGTTGCCGCGGCTAAGGGCATCCTCGACAAATACCGGGCCCAGCACAGCGTGTCCATCGAGGACTTCGCCAACCAAATCAACGACTGGCTGCAGCAACAGCCGCCCAACTTTCGGCTGAACTTCTTCGTCGATGAGGTCGGCCAGTACGTTGCGGACAACACCAAGCTGATGACCAACCTGCAGACCGTGGCCGAAAGCCTGGCCACCAAGTGCAAGGGGCGCGCCTGGGTCATCGTCACTGCGCAGGAGGACATGAACGCCGTCATCGGTGAGATGAGCAAGCAGCAGAGCAACGACTTCACCAAGATCCAGGCGCGCTTTGCCAACCGCATGAAGCTTACAAGTGCCGACGTGGCCGAGGTGATCCAGAAGCGTCTGCTGCTCAAGAACGAAGTCGGCATCACACAGCTGACCGCCGTCCACGCAGAGCAAGCCAACAACTTCAAGACCTTGTTCGACTTCACCGATGGCTCGCAGAGCTACAAGAACTTTCGTGACGCCGACCACTTCGTCAACAGCTATCCGTTCATTCCCTATCAGTACGAGCTGTTCCAGGCCGCAATCCAGGGCCTGTCGCTGCACGAGGGCTTCGAAGGCAAGCACAGCTCGGTCGGCGAACGCTCGATGCTGGGCGTGTTCCGCGAGGTGGCGATTGATATCGCCAGGCAGCCGGTTGGCCATCTGGCCACGTTCGACAAGATGTTCGAGGGCATCCGCAGCGCGCTCAAGACCGGTATCCAGGGCGCCATCATCAGCTCGGAGCGGCAGCTGGAAGACGACTTCGCCAAGCGCCTGCTCAAGGCGTTGTTTCTGGTCAAGTACGTCAAGGGCTTCAAGGCCACCGCACGCAACCTCGGCATCCTGATGCTGGAGCGCTTCGACGAGGACATCCCCTCGCTGCGCAAACGCGTCGAGGCTGCGCTCAACCTGCTGGAGCAGGAGACTTTCATCCAGCGCAGCGGTGATCTGTACGAGTACCTGACCGACGAAGAAAAGGACATCGAGAAAGAGATCAAGGACACCGAGGTCGAGACTGCCGATGTCATGGCCGAACTGGAGAAGCTGGTCTTCGACAACGTAATCAAGCAACGCAAGGTCCGCTACGACAACGGTCAGGACTACTCGTACTCGCGCAAGATGGATGACCGCCTGGCCGGGCGCGAGCACGAGCTGGCGATCCACGTCATCACCCCATTCATGGATGGCTCCGAGAACGAGACCATCCAGCGCATGCAAAGTATGGGGCGCGATGAGCTCCGCGTGGTATTGCCGCAGGACGATCGCCTGATGCGTGACCTGCTGATGCATCGCCGCACCGAGAAGTACATCAAGCAGAACATCTCGGTAGCGCAGCAGGACGCGGTCAAGCGCATCCTGGAAAGCAAGAGCAGCCAGAACCGCGAGCGGCTGGCCGATCTTGAAGACCGGGTCAAGCAACTGCTGGGCAAGGCGCGTTTGATCATCAATGCCGCCGACGTGGACATCGGCTCCGAAGACGGCCAGAACCGGGTGATGAAGGGCTTCCACCAGTTGATCGAGGCCAGCTACCCCAACCTGCGCATGTTGCGCGGCATCGCCTTCAGCGAAAGCGATGTCGGCAACTATCTGAAGAACTCCCAGAACGGGTTGCTTGGCAACGATGCCACGTCATTGGGTGAAGCCGAGCAGGATCTGCTGGCGCACATCCAGAGCAATGCGCGCGGCGGCGTGCGCACCACCATCAAGAGCCTGCTGGAGCGCTTTGCACGCAAGCCCTACGGTTGGTACTACGCGGCCATCCTGTGCAACCTGGCGTTGCTGTGCGCGCGCGGCAAGCTGGAGGTGCGCAGCGACGGCAACGTACTGGAAGGCGATGCGCTGGAACGTGCGCTGCTCAACACCGCCATCCACGGCAACGTGGTGCTGGAGCCACAGGTCGAATTCAGCGCCTCGCAGGTGCGCGCGCTCAAGGACTTCCATGCCGACTTCTTCAACGGCCCGGCCAAGGCCACGGAAGCCAAGGCCTTGGCCCGCGAGACCATCGATGGACTCAAGAACCTGCAGCTGGAGCTGGCCGAACTGCATGGACAAGGTGGTCAGTTTCCGTTCCTGCATGCGCTGGCTGGCGTGCAAGTCACCTTGAAGGAAGTCGCAGGCAACAACCCAGCCTGGTTCCTGACCGAACTGTCGCGCGCGTCCGACAAGCTGCTTGACCTCAAGGAACAGGTCATCGACCCGATCCGCAAGTTCATGGCCGGCCCGCAGAAGGCCATCTACGAGCAGGCCAGCCATTTCGTGCAGGCGCAGGAGGACAACTTCTCCTATGTGCCGGGCGACGAAGTGGAGCAGATCCGCGCGGTGCTGACGGACACGACCATCTACAAGGGCAATCACCTGCAGCAGATCAAGGGCCAGCTGGAGTCATTGCAGCAGAAGGTCGACCAGCAACGCTTGCAACAGGCCGGTGAAGCGACTGCCGCTGTCGATGCACTGGAACTCAGGTTGCTGGGCATGAGCGAGTTCACGGCCTTGGCGTCGCCCCAGCAGGCACAGATGATCGAGCCATTCGCCAAGACCAGGCTGGCCTTTGCCAGCCACAAGAGCATCGCGATGATCCGTGATCTGCGTCGGCGCTTCGAGGATGTGACCTATCCGGAATTGCTGAGCCAGCTGAAGCTGTGGTCTCAAGCCGCTTCGGCAGCGCCCAATCCAGTAAACGCATCCAGCGATGACATCGAAGGGCCCAACCCGCCTTATCCCGTTGGCCCCGTGGGCCCATCCAAGGTCCCTGTTGCCGATCCGCATCTGATTTCCGCCCGCGCCATCCCGGTCGGCTTCGACAAGGTCTGGCTGGCGGACGAGGCAGACCTGGACCGCTATCTCGCCAACCTGCGCGCCGCGTGGTTGAAAGAAATCCAGGCTGGCAACCATGTGCAGATTTGAGGACGCGCCATGAGCTTCGAGATCGTTAAACGACTGCAACCCCAGTTTGATGCGATGGCGCAAACCATCCCGGACGAGAACATTGAGTTCTGGTACGCCCGTGACCTGCAGGAGCCACTTGGCTACGCCCGCTGGGAGAACTTCCTGACCGCGATCAATCGGGCCATACAGGCATGTGAATCAACGGGTTACGATCCTGACGACCATTTTCGTGGCGTCACGAAAATGGTCCGTCTCGGCAGTGGATCTGAACGAGGCATCCAGGACTTCATGCTGACCCGCTACGCCTGCTACCTGGTCGCCATGAACGGCGACCCGCGCAAGGAGTCGATTGCGTTCGCGCAGAGCTACTTTGTCAGTCAGACCCGCAAGCAGGAGCTGATCGAGGATCGCATGCGTCTGCAAGCGCGCATGGAAGCACGCGACCGGCTCAAGGAGTCGGAAAAGACGCTGTCGCAAAATATCTATGAGCGGGGCGTAGACGATGCTGGATTCGGACGTATCCGTTCCAGCGGCGACACCGCCCTGTTCGGCGGGCACAGCACCCAGGCGATGAAGGGCAAGCTCGGCGTCGCTCTGGCGCGGCCGCTGGCCGACTTCCTGCCCACCTTGACCATTGCCGCCAAGAATCTCGCCACCGAGATGACCAATCACAACGTCCAGCAGGCCGACCTGCAGGGCGAGTCGGCGATTACCCACGAGCACGTCCAGAACAACCACAGCGTGCGCGGCATGCTGGGTCAGCGTGGCATCAAGCCTGAGCAACTACCGGCTGAGGAAGATCTCAAGAAACTGGAGCGGCGGGTCAAGTCCGATGAAAAGAAGCTGCAGAAGCAATCCGGCAAGCTGCCTTCGCCCGGGAACGATTGATGGACACCACCAAGCTCAAGAAATTCGCCCAACACGCTCGCCGCCTGCTGCTGGAACAGATCCGCACCAAACTGACGTTTGTCCTGGAGCCCAGCAGCGCGGCGCGTCGTGAAAACGCCAAGGCGGTTGCGGACCTGGAAAAGAAGATCAAGGAAGCCGGCCTCGACCAGGTCGTGGACAAGGTCGCTTACACCTGGTTCAACCGCTTCTGCGCGCTGCGCTTCATGGATGTCAACGGCTACACCCGCATCCGCGTGGTGTCGCCCGCCGACGAAGGTCAGTTCCAGCCGGAGATCCTGGCCGAGGCCAAGATGGGCCATATCGACGAGGATCGTGTGCCCGAACCCGCACGTCGTCAGATCACGGCCCTGCTCAGCGGCGCGGCCACCAGTCACGACCCGCAGCAGGAGGCTTACCGCTTGCTGGTGGTGGCCGAGTGCAACCGCTTCCACCAGGCCATGCCGTACCTGTTCGAGCGCATCGCCGACTACACCGAACTTCTGATGCCCGACGACCTGCTGTCTGGCAATTCCGTGCTGGCCTATACCCGCGAGGCGATGACGCCCGACGCGTGCAAGGACGTGGAAGTCATCGGCTGGCTGTACCAGTTCTATATTTCCGAGAAGAAGGATGAAGTCTTCGACGGGCTGAAGAAGAACCGCAAGATCACGCCGGAAAACATCCCCGCTGCCACCCAGTTGTTTACCCCGCACTGGATCGTGCGCTACCTGGTCGACAACTCGATCGGCCGGCTGTGGATGCTCAATCATCCCGAATCCAAGCTGGTCGGACAGATGGCGTACTACATCAAACCGGAACAGCCGGAGACGGACTACCTCAAGATCGCCCGCCCCGAAGACATCCGTATCTGCGACCCGGCCTGCGGCTCCGGCCACATGCTCACTTATGCGTTCGACCTGCTGTACGCCATCTACGAGGAAGTGGGCACTGACGCCAACGAGATCCCGGAAAAGATCTTCACCCATAACCTTTATGGAATCGAGCTGGATGATCGTGCCGGAGAGTTGGCGGCCTTTGCCCTGACCATGAAGGCGCGCGCGAAGCAGCGGCGCTTCTTCAGCAAGGCCATTGAGCCGAATATCTGCGTGCTGGAGAAGATCAGCTTTCGCCCGGAAGAACTTCATGAGTACATGGCGGTAGTGGGGCGCGACCTATTCACCCTGGATCTGCGCGAGACGCTGCAACAGTTCGAGGAGGCGGACAACTTCGGCTCGTTGATCCAGCCGGCGTTGCGCAATGTGCAGGAAGTACTGCCACTGCTGGAAGCCAAGGACATGGGCAGCAACCTGTTTCTGGCCAACACCCACGCCAAGGTGTTAAAGGTGTTGCGTATGGCGGACTACCTGAGCACTAAGTATCAGGTTGTGGTGGCCAATCCGCCGTATATGGGCGGCAAGGGCATGAACGGGCGGCTGGGGGCTTGGGCCAAGCAGAACTATCCCAGCAGCAAGTCCGATCTGTTCGCCATGTTTATCGAGCGCAATCTTGAGCTGGCATTGCCTGCAGGAGCGGTGGCCATGATCACCATGCAGAGCTGGATGTTTCTGTCGTCATTCGAGGCGCTGCGAAATCGGATCTTGGGGCGGCACACTATTGTGTCGATGGCGCATCTGGGCGCGCGTGCGTTCGACAGTATCAGCGGTGAGGTGGTCTCGACGACAGCCTTCGTGTTGGAGAACCAGCATAGACCGGAGTATCGGGGCGCATATGTGCGTCTTGTGGATGGGAATTCCGAGGCGGAGAAAGCCGCGATGCTTGAGGGGGCAATTCCGTGATTACGCGCTTGGAGCTGTCCAACTTCACCAGCTTTGACGAATTCGGAATCGATTTCTCACCCAAGATCAACGTGATCATCGGCGAGAACGGATCTGGCAAAACTCACCTGCTCAAGGCCGCTTATGGCCTATGCGCCGGCGCGCCGCTCTACAAGAACAAGCCGGACGCCACAAAGGATGAGCTGGCGGCCGTACTGACCAATAAGCTGGTGAGGTTGTTTATGCCGTTGGATGACAACCTGGCCAGATTGCGTCGCAATGGTGCAAAGACGCCTGCCCAATTGGTTGCCCGATTTGCGTCGGGCGCAGAAGTGTCCGGCACGTTCAACGTGAGATCGAAATCATTGAAGGTCAAGGAGGACGCTCTCTACAGGGGTAGCCTCGGCGAAGCCACCTTTATCCCGACCAAGGAAGTGCTTTCCCTTGTGAAAGGGATGACAGATCCAGCCCATGATGAGCGCACGGTAGAACTTATCTTTGATGCAGGTTACGTGGATCTTGCTCAGGCCCTGATGCGCCAAGGCACGGACGATCCTGAGGATAAGGTCAATCAGGACCCACGGTTCGCGGCCATTGTTCCCAGTCTGGTAAATCTGATCGGTGGCAGGTATCGACTGGAGAATGGGGGGTTCTGTTTTCAAGCGGGTGAATATATCGAGAAAGCTTCGACCAAAGGTTCATCCACCAAGGCAGGCCAGACTTTCAAGGATGCGGTTTGGGAGTTTCGGGCAAGCACCGAGAAATCTCTGTCCAGCGGTATGACGGCTGAAGGCTTCAGAAAGATCGGTGTTCTCTATCGTCTGCTGAGTAACGGAGCCCTGGATCCAGGTAGTAGCGGCCCTCTCTTCTGGGACGAGCCCGAATCCAATCTCAATCCCAGGCTGATGAAGCATTTGGTAGAGGTTCTGCTGGAGCTTTCCCGCAACGGTCAGCAGATCATTCTGGCTACCCATGATTACGTCTTGCTCAAGTGGTTTGATCTGCTGATGGACAAAGGCAAGGACGACCATGTGCGCTTCCATGGTCTGTATCGCGATTCCGCACATGGCGGAGTCATGGTAAGCAGTGCGGATGATTACAACTTGGTTGGAAGGTCGGCCATTTCGGATGCCTTCGCCGAACTCTATGACGAAGATGTAAAGCGTGCCTTGGGAGGCGTTGGATGATCAATTACAGGGCTGAAGAGAACGCTGAATTGCTTTTCACATTTCCCGATGAGCTGAGATGGGATGAGCTTGATAAGCAGGGTATCCGTCTACCGATGAAGATGAAGTTTGTAGATATTGTGATTGAGCGGGAAGAGGACGTGCTCTTGATCGAAATTAAAGATCCGTCCCACTCCAGAAGTCCAGAAAAAGAACGAGATAGCTATTTAAAACGGTTGTCTGACAACTCTGTCCTGACACAGGAATTGACGCCTAAGGTGCGAGATTCCTATCTGTTTATGCATCTAATGGAGAGGGATGGAAAGCCTTTCAAGTATGTAGTTCTAATTGGGCTTGATGCATTCGACTCAGAAAAGCAGAAGGCACTCTTGTTTGGCTTCAAGGATCGTTTGATGGCTGACATTCGTTGCGAAACAGTAGATCCCTGGAAGCGTAAGCATATTGAAGATTGTGTTGTGCTTTCGGTGGACGGCTGGAATCAAGTCTTCCCAGACTGGCAGATTCAACGCTTGGCGCATGCAGCGGCGGTGGTGTAATGACTTGCACTGTGAGAATCAAGGTCGCAGCGCTAGGTATTCATGCCTACATCATTCAATGCCATGACCGTCAGTATGGCGACAGTCGCATCCGCGCACCGCACAAGGACAGGTGGAAGCGCGACGTGCTGTGCGTCAAGGGCGGAATCACCGATGACTGTGTAATGGGAGAGACAGATATTCTGGCGCTCCGCCAGTTCCAGAGCAGCCACCGTTCACCGAGTAAGCCATTCAAGCCGGTGTCGAATGGGTTTGAGATCAACTATGACCGCAAGGTGCTGCCGGCGGGAGAGGCAACGTGAACAATAATGATAAGGCCAATGATGGGGATGGAATGGGGAATATTTTTTTTCGTGCTTCGGCGGTAAATCTAAAAAAAATTCCGGGAAGTCCGATTGTCTATTGGATCTCCGATTCATTCAGAAAGGCATTCACAATGCCACCGTTGGGATCTCAGTTTCAAACGAGGCTTGGGCTTTCGACAGCCAACAATGATCTATTTCTAAAGTGTTGGCACGAGGTCTCGCTTCTTAAAATTGGCTTTCACTCAATAAGCCGTATCAATGCGCAGAGCGATGGTCGGAAGTGGTTTCCATACGAGAAGGGCGGTCCTTTTCGGAAATGGTACGGAAATCATGATTTTGTCGTTAATTGGGAGAACGATGGAGAGGCTGTCAGAAATTTCGGGGCTGCCGAGGGCCGGATAAGGTCACATAACTACAATTTAGATTTTATATTCAAGCCGGGGATTACTTGGTCGGATGTAACTTCTGGTGCAAACGCTTTTCGCAGCATGCCGAACGGGTTTCTCTTTGATGGGAGAGGCTCATCCGGATTTGTTAGCGATAGAAAATTTTTTGGCGAGACATTTGCATTCCTTAATTCAAAGGTAGCCTCGCATGCAATTTCTATGGTAAATCCCACAATAGTGGTAAATGTAGGCGAGATAGCAAGACTTCCCTATCCAGAAGTAGAGCAAGAAGCGCGCAGTAGGTTGGATGCCTCAGTAGGGAAACTGATAGATATCCATAAAGACGACTGGGACGCCTACGAAATTTCATGGGATTTTCTATTTAATCCGCTTCTGCAGACTGGATTTCAACAGCTGCTTCTCCAAGATGCATACCATCAGCTTTGCTCTCAGTGGAAAGTAACAGTGCTTGATGTCAAGAGCATCGAAGAAGCAAGCAATTGCATATTTATCGATGCATACGGCTTGCAGGATGAGCTAGAGCCTGGAGTTGCGCTCAGCGAAATCACTCTTGACTGCAACCCGCACTACCGCTACGGCGGCGATAAGACCGAGCCTGAGCTGGAGGCACTTTTACTGGCCGATACCATGCGCGAGTTCCTCTCCTACGCGGTCGGCTGCATGCTCGGCCGCTACAGCCTGGACAAGCCCGGCCTAGTGCTGGCCAATCAGGGCGACACGCTGGCCGACTACCTGTGTCAGGTGCCGCAACCGACCTTTACGCCCGACGCCGACAACGTGATCCCGCTGCTCGACGGCGAATGGTTCAACGACGACATCACCGAGCGCTTCCGCAGCTTCCTGCGTGTGACCTTTGGCGAAGCGCATTACGACGAGAACCTGCAGTTCATCGAAGACGCACTGGGCAAGGACCTCCGAAGGTTCTTCCTCCGGGACTTCTACAACGACCATGTCAAACGCTACAAGAAGCGTCCGATCTACTGGCTGTTTTCCAGTCCCAAGGGCAGCTTCAACGCGCTGATCTACCTGCACCGCTACCGCCCCGACACGGTCAGCGTGGTGCTGCAGTACCTGCGTGATTTCCAGGAAAAGCTGGCTGGCGAACGCAAGCGGCAGGAGCAGATCAGCATCAGCGCCTCGGCTAGTCAGTCTGAGAAGACCCGCGCGCTGAAGAGCATCGACGACCTCAAGAAGACCCTGACCGAACTCGATGACTACGAGCGCGACGTGCTGCACCCGCTGGCGACGCAGCAGATTGCGATCGATCTGGACGACGGCGTCAAGGTCAACTACCCGAAGTTCGGTGCGGCGTTGAAGAGGATTGTCGGGCTGGAAGCCAGGGAAGAGGAGTAAGTACGGAATGAGTGCCCGGGACACCTCACCGTCGACCTTGGACTTTGCCCAACTGGTCAGCGCCATTCAGCAGGTGCATGGCGAGCTGGCTGCGCAGGCCAGCCGCGCGGTCAATGCCAGCCTGACCCTGCGCAACTGGATGATCGGTTTGCATGTGGAGGAGTACGAACGCCGCGGCGTGGACCGCGCGGACTACGGCGACAAGCTGATGGACAAGCTGGCCGACAGCCTGCCCCGGCTTGGCATCGCGCGCTGCGACCGGCGTGAGCTTTACCGCTATCGCCAGTTCTACCTGACCTACCCGCAGATTGTGGAGGCAGCGACTCCACCGTTGCTGGCCTTGCTGAATCGCGCGCCGCTGGCGCCCCAAGCGACGTCCGCCGCAGAGGAACGGGCAATTGTGGGGACGACTCCACAATTCAGGGTCGACGGCAAAACCCTGGTCTCCCGACTCTCATTTACCCATCTGGTGGAGCTGCTGAGCCTGCCAGACGCCACACAGCGCGCTTTTTACGAGCTGGAATGCCTGCAAGGCCATTGGTCGGTGCGCGAGCTCAAACGCCAGATCGCCAGCCTGTATTACGAGCGCAGCGGGCTTTCGACCAACAAACACAAGCTCTCGCAACTTGCCCAGCAAGTGGCAGAACAGGTGGCGCCGATGCTGGCCATCCGCGATCCCTATGTCTTCGAGTTCCTGGGGCTCACGCCGCAGGAGGTGATGAGCGAATCGCACCTGGAGGACCAGTTGATCACCCAGATCGAGGCATTCCTGCTGGAGCTGGGCCACGGCTTCTGCTTCGAGGCACGGCAAAAACGCATCCTGATCGGCGGCGAGCACTATTTCATTGATCTGGTGTTCTACCACCGCATTCTCAAATGCCATGTGCTGGTGGAGCTGAAGCTGGCCGAGTTCAGCCACGACAACATCGGCCAGCTCAACACCTATGTCAGCTGGTACCGCCAAAACATGATGGCCGAGGGTGACAACCCGCCGATCGGCATCCTGCTGTGCACCCGCAAGAACCATTCGCTGGCCGAGTACGCGCTGGCCGGCATGGACAACCAGCTGTTTGTGTCCAAGTACCAGTTGCAGCTGCCGAAGCCCGAGGAGATGGAGCGCTTTCTGGAAGAGAAGTTGCGGGACGCCGGAGCTGCCCCATGAGCCATACCCGCATCGCCCAGGCGCTGACCAAGCTGTTCGGCAAGTACCGCATCGTGTTCTGGTACGACAGCGAGCGCGAGCTGCGCGCGGAGTTTGCCGCGCTGGAGTTGCCGGGAGTCGAGAAAGTCGAGCTGGACAACAACGAGTTCGGGGTCAAGCACCGGATCCTGCGGCAGCAGCCCGAACAGCAGTTCTTGCTGTATCGCCATGGTCCGCAGGCGGCCGATCCGCTGGCCAACTGGCTGCTCGACGTGCAGCTGGCGCACGGGGAGTTCCGGACCGACCAGGTTGGCCTGTGGCTGGCGGAGCTGGAGCTGCCGGTGGCGCTTTCCGACTTGCTGCGCGAGCACACAGGCTTCTTCGACGCGGCCAAGCGCCGCGAAGCGCTGAAGAAGTTGCTGGCGAAAGACGATACGCACGGTCAGCTGCGCATGAAGATGCTCGCGGTGTGTGCCGGCATCAGCGAACCGCGGCTCGACGTGGTGCTGGAGCACCTGCTGGAGGAGCTGGCAGGCCACCGCGACGAGAAGATCAAGCTGATCGCCCGCTCCGGGCTGAGCGACTTCCTGTGGCAACAGATGCAGCGCAGCTACGGCTACGCTTCACCCACGCCGGGCGTGCACGATTTCGCCATCGAACTGTTCAAGTCATGTTTCGCCATGGGCATCGGGCAGCCGGCGCAGCTCTCGGCCGAGGCGCTGGTGTTCCTGCGACGCTGGAAGGACAGCCGCCGCTTCGCAGGCAGTTTCGAGGCCCTGTCCGAGCAGTCCGCAACGACCTTGGGGTTGCAGGACAGGCTGCATGGGCTGGACGCTCGCGAGCTGCTGGAGCTGGACTACTTCGAGCTGATCGACCGCAAGATTCTGAGCGATCTGGTCGCGGGGGTCTCGGCCAGAACTCTGACGACCAGCGATATCGGCAGTTGGGTACGCCAGCGTCGGCAGAGTCATTGGTACGAGCGCTTCAGGGACTTGTACAGCGCAGTGGAGATGGCGGCGGAGTTCTTCTTCCGTCTGGACGCTGCGCAGTTGCAGATGGATTCGCTGGCCGATGGCATCCACAAGTACACGCAGCACTGGTTCCGTCTGGATCAGCTGTACCGCAAGTATGTCTACCACGCGCGCGAGTCGGGGCAGGCGTCGCTGCTGGCGCAGCTCAGCACCCAGGTCGAAAACCTGTACAGCACCAATTACCTGCTGCGGCTCAACGACCGCTGGCAGCCGCTGGTCGACGCGGCGCCATTGTGGGATGCGCCGCCGATCGTGCTGCAGCGCAACTTCTACCGCCACTGGGTGAAGCCATTTGTAGACCGTAAGACCAAGGTCTGCGTGCTGATCTCGGATGCTTTCCGCTACGAGATTGGCGAAGAACTCCAGAGCCTGATCCGGCAGGAAGACAAGCTCGATGCCAGCCTGGAGCCGGCTCTTTCGATGCTGCCCAGCTATACCCAGCTCGGCATGGCGTCACTGCTGCCCAACACAGTGATTGCGCTGGCCGACGATGGCTCCGGCAATGCGCTCGTCGATGGTCAGAGCGCCCAAGGCACGCCCAATCGCGCCAAGATCCTCGCCGCCACGGTACCGGCGTCGGCCGCCGTGCAGGCCAAGGACGTAATGGAGATGGGCCGCGAAGACGTGCGTGCGCTGGTCCGCGACAACGAAGTGGTGTACGTCTATCACAACCTCATCGACAAGACGGGTGACACCCGCGACACGGAAGAGCGCGTGTTCGCTGCCGCAGAAGAGACGCTGCAGGAACTGCTGCGACTGATCAAGAAGCTCACGGGTAACAATGCCAGCAACCTGTTGGTGACCGCGGATCACGGTTTCATCTATCAGCACCGCCCGATCGAGGAAAGCGACTTCCTGACCGGCGCCGCCGATGGTCAGGAGGTGCTGTATCGGGACCGCCGTTTTGTACTGGGGCGCGGCCTGCATCCGAATCCAGGGCTGAGAACCTTTACGCCTGCGCAACTGGGTCTCGGCGGTGCGCTCGAGGTGCAGATCCCGAAGTCGATCAATCGCCTGCGGCTGCAGGGGTCAGGTAGTCGCTTCGTGCATGGTGGCGCCACCTTGCAAGAGGTCGTGATTCCGGTGTTGAAGGTCAAAAAGAAGCGCCAGAGCGATGTGTCGCGGGTGGAAGTTGAGCTGATCTCGGGCGGTGGCAAGACCATTACAACCGGACAGCTGGCCGTGACGCTCTATCAGGCGCAGGCGGTTACCGACAAGCTGCAAAGCCGCCGGCTGCGGGTGGGCATCTACAACCTGCAGGGCGAACTGATCTCAGACTCGCATGAGCTGCTGTTCGACCTTGCCGCTGAAAGCCCGCGCGATCGCGAGTTCCCGCTGCGCCTGCTGCTGAGCCGGCAGGCGGACGCCGCCAACAACCAGCAGGTCACTCTACGACTCGAGGAACCGGTGGAAGGCACGTCGCACCACCAGGAGTACAAGGCGGTGCGCTACAGCATCCGTCGCTCCTTCACGAGCGAATTCGATTTTTAAACCGGGTTTCAAGGATTTCAGGCAATGAGCCAGCTCGACGACAAGATCAACCAGCACTTTGCCGGGCTCGTGGTCCGCAAGGATCTGGTCAAGGCCGTGAAAGGCAACGCCATCGTGCCTTCTTACGTGCTGGAGTACCTGCTTGGCCAGTACTGCGCGACCAACGACGAGGCGACGATCCAGACCGGAATCGAGACGGTCAAGGAGATCCTGGCCAGGCACTACGTGCATCGCAACGAAGCCGGCCTGGTGCGTTCGACCATCCGCGAAAAAGGCCGGCACAAGGTCATCGACAAGATCAGCGTGTCGCTCAACGACAAGGCCGACGTGTACGAGGCCGAGTTCGCCAATCTCGGCGTAAAGAAGGTGCTGATCGATTCGGGCACGGTCAAGGCACATCCGAAACTGCTAGTCGGAGGCGTGTGGTGCATCGCGGACCTGGAGTACGAGTTCACCGAAGACAAAGCAGTCTCGCCGTGGATCCTCGCCACGCTGAAGCCGATCCAGGTGTCCCAGTTTGACTTCGACGGTTACCTCGAGGCGAGGCGGCAGTTCAGCACTGACGAATGGATCGATTTGCTGATCCAGAGCATAGGGTTCAATCCGCAGATGTTCGGCCGGCGCAACAAGCTGAGTCAGCTCGTCCGCTTGATTCCGTTCTGCGAGCGCAACTACAACCTGATCGAGCTGGGACCAAAGGGCACGGGCAAGTCACACATCTATTCGGAGTTCTCGCCCCACGGCATCCTGATCTCCGGCGGTGAAGTGACGGTGCCGAAGCTGTTTGTCAACAACTCGAACGGCAAGCTCGGGTTGGTGGGCTACTGGGACGTGGTGGCATTCGACGAGTTTGCGGGCAAGCAGAAGCGCGTGGACAAGGCGCTCGTCGACATCATGAAAAACTACATGGCCAACAAGTCGTTTTCACGCGGCGTAGAGACCTTGGGGGCCGAGGCATCGATGGTGTTCGTGGGCAATACCGAGCACACGGTGCCCTACATGCTCCGGCACTCGGACCTGTTCGATCCGCTGCCCGCGCACTTTCATGACTCTGCGTTCCTTGACCGGATCCACAGCTATATCCCGGGCTGGGAGGTGGACATCATCCGCGGAGAGATGTTCTCCGAGGGCTATGGCTTTGTCGTCGACTACCTGGCTGAGATCCTGCGCTCGCTCCGGAACCATGATTACTCGGACCGGTACCAGGCGCACTTCACCCTGTCGTCGGATATTTCGACACGAGACAGGGATGGCATCCACAAGACCATTTCCGGCTTGCTGAAGATCCTTTATCCGCACGGTGAGGCAACTCGCGAAGAAGTCGAAGAAGTCCTGAAGTTCGCCATGGAAGGACGAAAGCGGGTCAAGGATCAGTTGCTGCGGATCGACTCGACGTACGCCGATGTCCGCTTTGCCTACTCCGGCGAGGATGGGGCAGAACGCCTGGTTACCACGCTGGAGGAAGACGAGTATCCGGGCTGTTACCACAAGAGGGTGGACGCGCCGGAGGGAATCGCGACTCCAGGCGGTGATTCAGTCGACTCCGTGTCTGTGGGAGAGGCACCTCCGGCGCCATTGCCCGGAGGTGCTGTGGCTTCAACCGTCGTCAGCATTGCTGACGAACTCAAGGAGCATCAGGTCATCTGGCAGGAGAACCAGCGCGGCCTGACATTCGACTCACTTTTCGGCCCTTACCTGCGCGGCGCGAAGAGCATCACAATCACTGACCCCTACATCCGTATGTTCCACCAGCAGCGGAACCTGATGGAGCTGATGGAGACCCTTTCAAAAGTGAAGCTCGATGAGGATGAGGTTGCGGTACACCTCGTCACTATTGAAGACGACTTCAAAGCGGAACAACAGGCCGAGAATTTCCAGAAGATCGCGGACGCATGCGTGCGGGTTGGAATCCAGTTCACGTGGGAATTCGACGCCACCGGAACTATCCATGCCAGGCATATCGTGACGGATCACGGCTGGAAGATCCTGCTTGATCGCGGGCTGGATGTTTTCCAGCGGTATGAGATGGGCAACGCATTCGACTTGGCGAACCGGCTGCAACAGCATCGGCAGTGCAAAGCTTTTGAAGCGACCTTTCTCCGAACCCCTGATTAGCTGCTACAGCGGCGCTCGCCTGAACCCATGTACGACCTGCTCCTGCCCAAGTTCGTCCACACGCTGGAACTTGGCCCGCACGACGGCTGGCATTCCGGCCTGCCGCTGGAACGCCTGCCGGATGGGCCGCTCCAGGCCCGCTGCGGGATGGCGTCGCCGCTGCTGCTGCTGCGCGCCCTGACGCCGCTGTTCCATCGCGATGTCATCGCCTTCCTGCGCGAGCGTGGGGCCGACAACCTGCAGGCGGTGCCGGTGGCGCTGCACACGCCCGCCGGGGTCCTGCACGACTGGCAGGCGGTGAACGTGGTGGGCAGGATCCCGCTGGCCAGCTTCGCCCTCGATCTGCCGCCGCTGGCGACCATTCCCGAGCCGAGGCGGAGCGCGGCGCACGCGGCCATGGTGGAGGCCGCGCCGTTCATCCGCATCGTGCGGCAGGCGCCGCCGCTGCCGCGCCCCACCGCGCCGGTCGCGCGCCTGGCCGAAGGCAACCACCCGCTGCTGATCCGCAGCGACGTGATGGCGGCGCTGGATGCGCGCTTCAACCTGCCGGTGGACGGCAGGGTCGTGCACCAGGTGCGCTTCGACGATCTGCGCTTCAGCGACTTCTGCACCGGCACCGGCTTCGGCGCGCTGCTGGCACAGTCCTGTCACGGGCTGTCGGGCAACCGCGCTGTGCCTGACCCGAAAGGCGGCGGGTAGCTATTCAGCGGCCGGCATCTTCGAGAAGCTGGTCTATATCGACCCCGCGCGGCGGCTGGTTGTCGCCAGCGGTGCACGCACTCAGTGCAGCAGCAGCACCGGGATCCGGGTCTCCTGCAGCACCATCGAGGTGGTGCTGCCCATGAGCAGCTGGTGGATGCGCGAACGGCCGTAGGCGCCCATCACCAGCAGGTCGGCGCGCACGGCATCGGCATGCAGGCCGATCATTTCCTGGGGATCGCCCTGCACGATCCGGCCCACCGCCGTCGTGCCGGCGTCGGCAAGCGTCCGCAGCGCCCAGTCCAGCGAGGGCCGCGCGGAGTCATCGCCCACCAGCACCAGATGGACGGCGAGGCCGGTGAACAAAGGGCTGCGCGCGACCCATTCCAGGCGACGCCGGCCGGACTCGCTGCCCTCGAAGGCCACCAGCACCGTCCGCACCTCGCGGAAGCCGCGCAGCGCCACCAGCAGGGGGCGTCCCACGCCGCGCACCACGCGCTGGACCTGGCTGCCCAGGCGCGCCCTCTCGAATTCGGACTGCTCGCCGCGGCGGCCCATCACCACCAGCGACGCGTCGCCGGTCACGCTGCCGAGCACGTCCACCAGCTGGCCGTGGCCGATGAGCGCGCGCACCGGCACGTCGCCGGACTGTCGTGCCAGCGCCCCCGCCTGCTGCAGGAGCAGGCGCCCGCGCGCGTCTCCCGCCAGCGCCGCGCTGGCCTCCAGCAGCCCGGACTCGTCGAGCAGGGCGGTGCCGACGTCGAGTTCGACGTCGGCCACCGATCCACCGTGGCCACGCGCGCGGCGCGCCTCGACCACGTGCAGGCAGGCCAGCGGCGCGGCCAGGCGATGGGCCGCCCATGCGCCATAGCGGCAGACATCGCGGGTGAGCAGCGAGGCGTCGAGCGCGGCCACCACCGCCCCGCTGGCCACCTGTCCCGATGTCTCGTCCGCGCCCATCGCGGCGATCAGGCCTTCGCGGGCATCAGCGCATCGTCCTTGGCGCGCGCCCGCTGGTAGGCGTCGCGTCCGCGCAGGCGCTCGGCCCAGGCGGTGAACGCGGGGCGCTCGGGAATCGACTTGAAGGCGAGGCCGAAGTCGACCTGGCTGCCGACATAGACATCGGCCGCGCTGAAGCGCTCGCCAAGCAGCCAGGGCGAGGCCGACGTGGCGGCCAGCTCCAGCGCATCCATGGCCTGCTCGAAGCTGCCGTAGCCGACGAAAACGGCCTTCTCCGGCGGCGGCAGCTGGCCCAGCGCATTCGCCGACACCGCGGCTTCCACTGGCCCTGCCGCGAAGAACATCCAGCGCAGGTAGGGACCGCGCAGCGGGTCGTCCAGCGCGGGCGCGAGCCCGGCTTCGGGGAAGGCGTCGGCCAGGTAGGTGCAGATCGCCGCGGCCTCGGTCACCACGACGCCGCGATGCTCGAGCGCCGGCACCTTGCCCATCGGGTTGATCGCCAGGTAGTCCGGCGACTTCATGCTCTTGCCGTACTCCTGCACCACGGTGCGGTACTCGATGCCCAGCTCCTCGAGCATCCAGCGCACGATGCGGCCGCGCGACATTGGATTGGTGTGGAAGACCAGCTCTTCATTGGATGACATGTCGGTGTCCTTGGAGGGGTCCCGCGAGTCTAGCGCCGGCCGGCGGCCGGACGCCTCAGCCCGTGTTCTGGATGCCCGCCGCGATGCCGTTGACGGTCGCGAACAGCGCGCGCTGCAGCTCGCCCTCCTCGCGGCCGCCTTCGCGCCAGCGGCGCAGCAGCTCCACCTGCAGCAGGCTGATGGGGTCGACGTAGGGATTGCGCAGGCGTATCGACAGGCGCAGGCGGTAGTCGTCGTCCAGCAGATCGGCCTGGCCCTTGATCGCGAGGATCGCGGCGCGGGTGCGGGCGAACTCCGCGGCGATACCGGGGAAGAACGCCGCGTGCGCATCGCCGGCCAGGCGCGAGTAGCGCTCGAAGATGTCGATGTCCGACTTGGCCAGCAGCATCTCGACGTCATCGAGCATGGCGGCGAAGAAGGGCCAGTCGCGCGCCATTTCGGCCATCGCCTCCACGCCATGCAGCGCGATGCCGCGCTCCAGCGCATGGCCGACGCCGTACCAGCCGGTCAGCCCGGAGCGGTTCTGCGACCACGAGAACACCCACGGGATCGCGCGCAGGTTGGCGATGCCGCCGTCGCGGCGGCGCGAGGGGCGCGAGCCGATCTGCAGGCGCTCGATCACATCGACCGGCGTGGCGGCGCGGAAGTAGGCGTCGAAGCCGGGATCCTCGTGCACCAGCGCGCGGTAGCAGGCGCGCGAATCGGCGGCCAGCACGTCGGCGATGGCGCGCCAACCACGCACGCGCGGGTCCGCCGGGCGCGGGCGCAGGCTCGCGCGCAGCACGGCGCCGGCCATCTGCTCGAGGTTGCGCAGGGCCAGCGCGCGGATGCCGTACTTGCGGTGGATCACCTCGCCCTGCTCGGTCACGCGCAGGCGGCCGCCGACGGTGCCGCGCGGCGCGGCGATGATCGCGCGGCCGGTCTTGCCGCCGCCGCGGCTGACCGATCCGCCACGCCCGTGGAAGAACACCAGGCGCACGCCGGCCTCGCGCGCCAGGCGCATCAGGTCCACCTGGGCGCGCTGCAGCGCCCAGCGCGAGGCCATGAGCCCGCTGTCCTTGGCGCTGTCGGAGTAGCCCAGCATCACGACCTGGCGGTCGCCGCGTGCGCGCACGTGGCGGCGGTAGACGGGATCGTCGAACAGCGCGCGCATCACGTCGGCCGCGGCTTCGAGGTCGTCGACGGTTTCAAACAGCGGGGCGACGTCGAGCGGGACCTCGCCCGCTTCGCGGCCATCGCCGTACTCGACGCAGCCCGCGATGCGCGCCAGCGCCAGCACCGCCAGCGCGTCGGCGGCGGTGCGGCTCATGCTGACGATGTACGGGCCGAAGGCGTTGTCGCCGTAACGCGCGCGCGCCGACGTCACCGTGCGGAACACGTCCAGCGCCGACGCCGCGGCCTCTGCACCGGGCGCGGCCGGCCGCGGCGATTCCATGAGGGCATGCAAGCGCGCCAGCCGGCTGTCCAGCGACTGCCCTGCCCAGTCCGCGACGCGTTCGAGCGCACCCAGCGCGGCATCGTGCGCCGCCGAATCCTGGCGCAGGTCCAGCGCCGCCAGATGGAAGCCGAAGCTCGTCACCCGGCGCCGCAGCCGCTGCAGAGCGAAGCGGCCGGCGTGCTCGCCGCGGTGGTTGGCGAGGCTGGCGTCGATCAAGTCGATGTCGGCGAGGAACTCCGGCGCGCCCGCGTAGGCGTGCGCGATCGCGGCCCCGTCTTCGTCCGCCGTCGCTTCCAGCCGCGCCGACATCAGCTCCATCAGCTGGCGATAGGGCATGTCCGCCTGGCGCGCGCGCAGCTTCGCGGCGGCGCCAGGCATCAGGTCGCGGTAGGCGGCGAGGCGCGCCTCGACCCCTGCATCCACGCCGGCGCGGTCGCGCGTCTGGGTCAGCACCTGGCCCAGCGCGTGCAGTTCGTCGCGGTACTGGCCCAGCACCTGCGTCCGCTGCGCCGCCAGCGCGGCCTCGATGGTCGCGGCGCCGACATTGGGGTTGCCGTCCATGTCGCCGCCTACCCAGGTGCCGAAGCGCAGCACGTCGGGCAATTCGATGCGCTCGCCCCAGGCTGACTCGACGGCGTCGGCGAACACTTCGTAGAACGCCGGCAACACACGGAACAGCACGCCCAGGTAGTGGCCGATGTGGTCGACCTCGTCGGTCACCGTCGGCTTCAGCATCGGTGCTTCGGAGGTCTGCCAGGTGGTGGCCAGCGCCTGGCGGATGCGCGACTCGTCGCTCAGGCGCTCCTCGGGCGTGCGTGCGCGGTCGATGTCGGCCACCAGCCGCTCGACGATCACGCGCTCCTTGGCCAGCAGCGCGCGGCGCACGGCCTCGGTGGGGTGCGCGGTGAACACCGGCTCGACCCACATCCGCGGCAGCAGCGCCTGCACTTCATCGAGCCCGACGCCGTCGGCATGCAGCGATGCGAGCACCGCTTCCAACCCGCCGGGCTGCGGGCCCTCGTCGCTGCGCTGGTGGTCGCGCCGGCGACGGATGCGATGCACGCGTTCGGCGAGGTTGATCGCGCCGAACCAGGCCGAGAACGCGCGCACCAGCGCATCCGCGTTCTGCGGCGACACGCGCGCAAGCTCCGCGGCCAGCGCATCCACCGGCTCCCCGCCCTCGCGCCGCGCGATCGCCGCCCGCCGCACCGACTCCACCTGGTCCAGCAGCGCGGGCGAGACCTGCTCGGCGAGCATGTCGCCCACCATCGCGCCCAGGCGGCGCACGTCATCGCGCAGCAGCGCGTCGGTATCGGCGAAATCGAGCTGCTCGCGCAGCGGCGCGCCAGGACTATCGACAGGAATATTCATGCCTGAAGGCTACACCGGGGGTATGGCGAGAGCATTTTTTGCCACGGATCTACGCGGATTTACAACGCTTTTGCTCTATCCGTGTAAATCCGCGTAGATCCGTGGCAAATGCCTTCTTGCTCTCGCTCAGTACGCGAACTCGCGGAAAACGCGATCGATATCGCCACCCCACTCACCGTGGTACAGCGCCAGCTTGCGCTCGGCCGGGGTCTCGTTGGCCTGGGCGAACTCGATCAGCGGGTCGATGAAGTGGAGTTCGTCCTGGCCCTGGTCGTTCAGGCGGTTCCGGCGCGCAAGCCCGGCGGCGGAGATCTCCAGTGCACGCAGCGCAAGGTCGCGCACCGTGCCGCCTCGGAACGGCAGCTTGAACGCGTGCCTGGGCACACCGTCGCGCAGCGCATGGCGCTCGGCCAGGCTGAAGTCCTTCACAAGGTCCCAGGCGGCATCCAGCGACGCATCGTCGTACAGCAGCCCGACCCAGAACGCCGGCAGCGCGCAGATCCGGTTCCACGGGCCGGAGTCGGCACCGCGCATCTCCAGGAACTGCTTCAGGCGCACCTCCGGAAACGAGGTGGTCATGTGGTCGGTCCAGTCGCGCATGGTCGGCAGCGCGCCCGGCAGCACCGGAAGCCTGCCGTCCATGAAGTCGCGGAACGACTGCCCGCTGGCGTCGTGGTACACGCCGTCGCGGTAGGTGAAGTACATCGGCACGTCGAGCAGGTAATCGACATAGCGCTCGAAGCCGAAGCCGTCCTCGAACACGAAGTCGAGCATGCCGGTGCGGTCGGGATCGGTGTCGGTCCAGATGTGCGAGCGGTAGCTCAGGTAACCGTTGGGCTTGCCCTCGGTGAACGGAGAGTCCGCGAACAGCGCGGTCGCGATCGGCTGCAGCGCGAGCGAGACACGGAACTTCTTCACCATGTCGGCTTCGCTGGCGAAGTCGAGGTTGACCTGCACCGTGCAGGTGCGGGTCATCATGTCCAGGCCGAGGTCGCCGACCTTGGGCATGTAGGCGCGCATGATTTTGTAGCGGTCCTTGGGCATCCAGGACATGTCCGCGCGCGTCCACTTCGGCTGGAAACCCATGCCGAGGAAACCCAGGCGCAGCTCGTCGGCCACCGCCTTGACCTCGAACAGGTGGCTGCCCACTTCGCGACAGGTGTCGTGGATGGTTTCCAGCGGCGCCCCCGACAGCTCCAGCTGGCCGGCGGGCTCCAGCGTGACCGAAGCGCCATCCTTCAGCAGCGCCACCACCTTGCCGTGCTCCTCCACGCGCTCCCAGCCGTAGCGGGTCAGGCCTTCGAGCAGCACGCCGATGCCGCGATCATCCTCATAGGACGGCGGGCGCAGGTCGTCCAGGCGGAAGCCGAACTTCTCGTGCTCGGTGCCGATGCGCCAGTTCGCGGGCGGCTTGTTGCCGGCGGCAAGGTAGGCGACGAGTTCATCGCGCGAGCGGATCGGCGCGGCGGGAGTGGCTGGGTTCGGATCGGTCACGTGGCAGGCTCGCAGACGCTTGTTGGCAACCCGACCGGTGACGGTCCGGCGCATAAGACGCCACTATATCCCCTGGGCCCGGCGCATCCGCGGCCACCACCGGGTTGCAGCGTCGCCGCCATCACCGCAATCGCCGGGGCCTCAGTTGGCCGGGATGTCCAGCCAGCTGCAGATCACGCCGCGGGCCTGGTCGACGCCGAGTTTGGACTCGCCGGAGAACGCCTGCACGCCCACGGTGTCGCCGAACTCCTTGGCCAGGTCGCGCTTCACTGCCAGCATCGCGTTGCCGACCGCGCTGCGCGAGAGCTTGTCGGCCTTGGTCAGCAGGGCGTGCGCCGGCAGGCCGCGGCCCACGGCGTAGGCCAGCATGTTGCGGTCGTAGTCCTTCAGCGGGTGGCGGATGTCCATCACCACCACCAGGCCGCGCAGGGCCTCGCGCTTCTTGAAGTAGACATCCAGGAAGGCCTGCCAGTGGGCCTGCAGGTCCTTGGGCACCTTGGCGTAGCCGTAGCCGGGCAGGTCCACCAGGTACTTGCCCTCGTACTGGGGCAGGTTGAAGAACACCAGCTGCTGGGTGCGCCCGGGCGTCTTCGACACCCGTGCCAGCGCATTCTGCTGGCACAGGGCATTGAGTGCACTGGATTTTCCGGCGTTGGAGCGACCGGCGAACGCGACTTCGAAACCGCCCTCGGGAGGCAGTTGGCGGGGCGTATGCGCCGACATCATGTATTCGGCGCGAGCAAGGGGATTGGCCATGGGACACAGGATCGCACGACCGGGCGACCAGGGCGGGTTTGACCACCCTGCTCCGGCGACTGGATAATGACCGGCCTTGCGACCGCGGGCTTCCGCTGCCCGCAATCCTGATCCCCGGAGTCCAGCCAGATGCGTCACGCCCGCAGCTACCTCCTTGCCGGAGTCGCCGCCCTCGCGGTCGGCGCCGTCGCCTTCGCCCAGACCACGGTCGCCCCGCTGGAGGAGGCCGAGCCGGTGGAGACCCTGCCGCTGGAGGCCGTGAACGCCCTGGCCGAGCTGGCCCAGACCACGCCGGGCAACGCCCAGAACGGCGCCACGCTCGCCGGCACCTGCGCCGCGTGCCATGGCCTGGACGGCAAGGCCACCATCGGCGAGATCTACCCCAACATCGGCGGCCAGAGCGAGCGTTACATGGCCCGCCAGCTGGCGCTGTTCAAGAGCGGCGAGCGCACCAGCGCGATCATGCAGCCCTTCGCCTCGATGCTTTCGGCGCAGGACATGCGCGATGTCGGCGCCCATTACGCCACCCAGGGGTCCTCGGCCGGCATCGCCGACGACACCGTGGTCACGGAAGGCCCCTACGAGGGCATGAAGTTCTACGAAGTCGGCCAGCAGCTGTTCCGCCGCGGCGACTTCGAGCGCGGCATCCCGGCCTGCATGGCCTGCCACGGCCCGTCGGGCGCCGGCAACCCGGGCCCGGCCTACCCGCACGTCGGCGGCCAGCAGTCCTGGTACACCGCGCGTCGCCTCGAGGAATACCGCGCCGGCACCACCAACGAGCGCGATACCGGCATGTTCGACATCATGGCGTCGATCGCGGCCGAGCTGAGCGACGAAGAGATCAGCGCGCTGTCCAGCTACATGCAGGGCCTGCACAAGCGTCCCGACGCGGCCACCCTGGCGGCGATCGCGAACGTGCCGGCCGCGGCCGCGGCCGCGCCTGCCGACGCGGCGGAAGGCGAAGCAGTCCCGGCCGAGGACGCGGGCGCGGACACCAGCGCACCGGCCGAAGGCGAAGACGCCGGCGAAGCGACCGCCACGGACGACCAGCAGTCGCCGTGACGCCGGCCGGCCGTCGCGGTCCAGCGGCGCCTGCCACGGGTGAATTCCAGCGCCGGCCAGGCCCCTGTGCCGGCGCTTTCCGTTTCGAGGACCCATGTCGATGATCCAACGCCTGATTCCCGTCCTGCTCATGCTGGCGCTTGCAGTCGGCACAGTGCTTCCATCCACGGCCCGCGCCGATGACGGCCTGGTGGAGGGCCGCGACTACGTGGCCATCAGCAACGGCCAGCCGTTCAAGGCCGAGGCCGGCAAGGTCGAAGTGGTCGAGGTGTTCGCCTATTGGTGCCACGTCTGCAACGACTTCCAGCCGCATGTGACCCGCTGGCAGCGCACGCTTGCCGACGACGTCGCCTTCCGCTACCTGCCCGCCGCGTTCACGCCCGGCGACCCCTACGCCCGCGCATACTTCGGCATGGACTCGCTGGACGCGCCCGCAGGGACGCATGAAGCCATCTTCCGCGCCATCCACGTCGAACAGGCACTGCCGCAGCGCGGCGCATCGGTGGACGAATTCGCCACGCTGTTCGGTGAACTCGGCCTCGACCGCACCGCGGCCATCGCCGCGATGCGCTCGCCCGAAGCCGATGCAGGCATGGCATCCTCGCGCGACTTCATCATCGCCACCGGCATCCAGGGCACGCCCTCGATGATCGTCAACGGTCGCTACCGCGTACTTGGCCGCAACTTCGGCGACATGCTCCGCATCACCGACCTGCTGGTCGCGCGCGAGCGCGCGGCCACATCCGATCCCAGCGTTTCCGCACCAGACGAGCCCACACCATGACCAACAAGCGCCTGCTGTTCGCCCCCCTGCTCCTGAGCGTGCTGCTCGTCGCCTGCGGCGGCGGAGAGACGCCCGCGCCCGCCGACGCACCCGCGACGGCAACCGCTCCGGCCGCCGCTCCCGCGCCCGTTGCCGGCGAGTCCGCGATCACCGACGAGCCCGCGATGGACCCGACCGCCGCCGGCGAAGCAGCTGCCGCCACCGATGCCGGCCAGGCCGCGGAAGGCGCCCCGGCCGCACCCGCCGCCGACCCCGCGGCCGACGCCGCCGTGGCCGCAGCAGCGCAGGCCGCCACCCAGGGCCCTGCCCTGGTGCCCGGCACCGACTACATCGAGATCCCCGGCGGCCAACCGTTCGCACCGCTGGAGGGCAAGGTGGAAGTGGTCGAAGTCTTCGCCTACTCCTGCGCCCACTGCGCCGCGTTCGACCCGCTGGTGGGCGCATGGAAGAAGCGCCTGCCTGGCGACGTCCGCTTCACCTACCTGCCGGCCGTGTTCTACGAGCAGGACAACTTCCCGAAGGCGTTCTTCGCCGCCGAGGCCATCGGCGTGCTGGACCGCCTGCACGCGCAGCTGTTCAACGCCATGCACATCGAGCGCAGCCTGCGCCCGAACGCCAGCATCGACGACATCATCGCGTGGATGGCCAAGCAGGGCGTCGACGCCGGCCAGCTGAAGGGCACCGTCGACAGCTTCGCGGTGAAGGCCAAGATCGCCCGCACCAAGCAGTTCATCGTCCGCAGCGGCATCGACTCCACGCCCACCGTGGTGGTGAACGGCAAGTACCGCGTGCGCGGCCGCAGCCTCGAAGACGTCCTGCGCATCACCGACCAGCTGGTCGCTCGCGAGCGCGCGGCGGCCCAGGCCGGTGGCTCGGACTGATATCGACAAGCAGGTCCCACCGGTGCCCGACCCCGCGTCGGACGCCGGGGCCGAGCCGGGAGCCGCTGCCGGATCGCAGCGGCTGAAGCTGCTCAGCGCCAACATCCAGGCGGGCTCCAGCACCCGCCGCTACAGCGACTACGCCACCCGCAGTTGGTCGCACGTGCTGCCCATGGGCAACAAGCGCGGCATGCTCGACACCATCGCCAAGCTGGCCGGCCGCCACGACATCGTGGGCCTGCAGGAAGCCGACCCCGGCAGCTGGCGCTCCGGCTTCACCAACCAGACCCACTACCTGGCCGAGCGCGGCGGCTTCGACTACTGGACCCACCAGCCCAACCGGCGCGTGGGCCAGTTCGCCTCCAGCGCCAACGGCCTGCTGAGCAAGTTCGAACCGCTCGACATCGCCGTGCACTCCCTGCCCGGCCGCATCACCGGCCGCGGCGTGCTGGTGGCGCGCTTCGGCGAAGGCGACGACGGCCTGACCATCGCCGTGGCCCACCTCTCGCTGGGCGCGCAGTCGCGGGCCTCGCAGCTGTCCTTCATCGCCGAGCTGCTGGCCGACACCCCGCACGCCGTGCTGATGGGCGACTTCAACTGCACCGTCGACCAGCCGGAAATGGGCGCGCTGTTCCGCCAGACCCGCCTGCAACCGCCGGCGTGCATGGTGCACACCTTCCCGAGCTGGAAGCCCCAGAAGGCGATCGACCACATCCTGGTGAGCGACGGCCTGGGCTGCCGCGACATGCAGGCCTTCCCCGCGGCGTTCTCGGACCACCTGGCGCTGTCGATCGAACTCGACGTGCCGCCCGCCGCGCTCAAGCGCTGAACCCGGAGCCGCCCGCATGTCGATCCGCCCCAGCCGCGCCGCCGCGGTCCTGTCCTGCCTGATCCTGATCGCCGCCTGCGGCAAGACCCCGCCGCCGTATACCGGGGGCGACGTTGGCGAGTTCCAGCGCATTGATGTGATCGAAGGCAGCGGCGCCGTTGCCAAGGCCGGCGACGAAGTCAGCGTGCACTACACCGGCTGGCTGTACGACCAGGCGGCCGCCAACAGGCGCGGGGAGAAGTTCGACAGCTCCGTTGATCGCGGGCAGCCGTTCGTCTTCATGCTGGGCGCTGGCCGGGTGATCCGCGGGTGGGATGAGGGCGTGGCCGGGATGCGGGTCGGCGGAAAGCGGGAGCTGCTGATTCCGGCGGATCTGGGATATGGCATCAAGGGTGCGGGCGGGGCGATCCCGCCGGGGGCCTCGCTGGTGTTCGAGGTGGAGTTGTTGGATATTCGACGGTAGCGGGTCGCCGGACCGGGGCTGCAGGGGACGGGCATCGGTGTGATTGCTGTGCATACCGGCGTTTTCGGGGCGGTATGCATTACCGGTGCATTTCTGCGCTGTAATCCGGCCAGCGGGCTTTACCGCCTCATTTTTGAGGCTTACTTGGCGTCAGGCCGCTAATGGACGATCTTCGAGAACTGCAGAAAGTTGCTGCACAGCTTCGCGAACTGCAAAGAACATCGCCGTCTGAAAAAACTGGCCTCGCGAAGTGGGACGCTTCTGCGCGCAAGTTTTCGGAGACGACAGATGTACCTCTCCCTCACCAAGTTATGCACTATCTGCACGATGCAGATATTCGGATTAAGGATCCAGAGTACCGAAAGTACCAGGAGGAAATGATCTCTAAGATCATTTCTGATCTTGAGGTCGGCATCGTTCCCGATTCTTTTGGGACGACTGTACTGGTTCATCCCCGCTGGCTTGGAGCCGTCGCTCTCGCCATTGTCGCAATTATTTGTTGGGTAGTGTTTTGGTAGCGCGGGTGAATGCATCCGCCAAGAGCAACGAGTTTGGTGAGCAGCAAAGCCCGTGAGATAGGGCAAGATCCAGGCGAGAAGACTTATCTTCGACCACGGCTTTCGGCCAGCAGCGGCAGGTTGCGGTAGTGTTTCGGCTCAGGGGGTGGGCTGCAGCGTGTTCGGCACGGTTGCTGGGCAACAGCGGCCTAACAAGTCGTTCAAGCCGAAGCCGCTTCGTTCTGCAAACCACATGGCAGAAAAAGCTTGCCATGTGGTTCGCTCCACTACGCGTCTCGGCTTAACTCTGGCGTTAGCGCCCATGAAGCCAAAGGGGGAGGCTTGTGAGTCAACCAAAAGTTCTACCAACAGGCGTGCGTGTACTTATTGGCATCGTCTTGGGCCTGTTAGGTTTTGCATTTCCGCTTCTGTTTATACCAGCTGGGCTGATTCTCTGGAGCGTCTTCGAAGACCAAAAGACACCACCGACGAATCATCCTCCACCCGTTAACGCGCGCCAATCAACTCAGCCCAAATCTACGGGCCGGGCACCTCGCCCTAACGCAGATACAGCCGCGCGAGTTGTTGGCCAGCGAGCAATCCCTCCGGCCCGCAAGCCGATAGACCCACAAGCGGAAGCTTCTGAGAAGTTCAGGCGCGCCATAGAATCGATGAAGGCCAACCGCATGGCTGTTGGCACTTCATCCTTGGAATCAGTAGGCATTACGCCTGCCGAGTTCTTGCGTAAGTTTGGCATTACCTGCTTCTACCACTTCACCGACACTCGCAATTTAGCGTCAATTCAAGCACATGGCGGGTTACTCCCGTGGTCTAACGTAAAGGGCAAGGTGGCGGCGCCGGGCGGGAACGATTGGAGTCACGACGCGGATGCAATAAAAGGACAGGATCAATTCGTCCATTTATGCTTTCTTCCAGAGCACCCAATGGAGTTCGTAGCAAAACGTGACGGTCGGATAGTTGAATCTCGATTCCTGCGTATTGACCCAAGCATCATTCATACGCCTGGCATTCTTTTCTGCCCTGACGTTGGGAACAAAGCAGGAGTTCCAATGCTCGGCCTCGCGGACGCGGTAGCGCAGATGGATTTTGAGATCATTGCGCCTGCACACAACCGATGGCTTGACCCGCCGCTGTTTGAGCGCAAGAAGGCTGCTTGCAAGTACGAGTTGCTCGTGCCCTGTAAGATCCCTCTATCACTTATTTCAGGCATTTGACGTGGCAGAGCGCCCAGTATTTACCCCATCGCGCAGACCCGGACGACTGGTGGAGGAGACCAGCATTTCATTTCTTTGGCATAAGGGAATGGCACCTACCCAGAAGAAGAAGAACGTCGTGGAGCTACACACAGCTGCAGCGAAGCGCGGACTCGAACCTCTTCTTGAAGTGTCTTCAAAATCTGAGGATAAATTGGGACAAAGACTTAGTGCGTTCAATCTCCAGGTAGAGCTTGACGAAGGGGGGGTTATAACGCTTGAGTGCGCTTTTCAGGGAAGCAAAGTTTTTGAGAATGGCGGCCCCTACACCGATCTCTTTGGTGTAGATAGCCGCAGCGCAAAGCGTGACGAAAGGCTGTCAAGCTCAGGAGATCTGATTGGGTTTCGGTTCGAAGGGCAGGATTTCCCGCTCACACCAAAGACAGCTTTCTACGACTGGCTCTACATAAGGTCGCTTTATCCGCATAGAGAGTTTCTCCAGCGCCTACATAGTTACGCCGGATTTACTGATATTGAGTTCAATCCAGCCAAGTCTATCAACTGTCAAGCTCGATCATGCGCAACCTTTGTCGCGCTTGATCGGCTAGAACTTCTGGATCAATGCGCCAGATCTTCGGCGCGATTCATGCAAATACTCCTTCCTGACTCCATTGAGCAGCCCCATTCAGACAAAGAGCGTCAAGCATCAATGTTCTGACGGCTGGGCGCTAACAAATCGTTCAAGCCGAAGCCACTTCGTTACGCAAACCACATGGCAGGTAAAGCTTGCCAGGTGGTTCGCTCCACTACGCGTCTCGGCTTAACTCTGGCGTTAGATGTCCGAGGCGCCGTACTGCGAGCGGCTTGGAGCCCTCCGGAATCCATGAAAAGCACTCAAATCCCATACATCACCATCATCATCTGTCTGACGACCCTCATCTATTCCATGGGCGTCGCGCTTGCCGTGAGTGGCAATCTGATGGGAAGTGTAAGAATCACTCAGTTAGAGCCCTACGGTGGTGTTACATTCGCGCACTTAGAGAACCTTGAGTTGTGGCGGTTACTCGCCTCGCAGCTAATACACGTCAAGCAATTGCACATGCTGTTCAACGTGCTGTCACTCGCCCTGCTAGGGTTCTTCTTAGAGCGACGCGTCCACGGCCTCATGTTCTTTCTGCTTTGGTTTATAGCCGGCGTTACCGGAACTCTAGTGGGCACGCTCTTTGTAACACCGCCGTGGAATTTGGGAACAGGCGCGTCTCAAGCAGTCCTAGGCATAGCCGCGTTTGGTCTCGCCTTGTTCCTCAGAGGCGCTATCCAGTCAGGAGCGTTCCTAATAGTTCTTTGCTTCTCGCTTATACCTGCATTTGCTCTTGATTTCATATATGCCGGATACCCTAAGCCCGGACATGTGGTGCCGTTGCTGATAGGCGGCATTGCAGGTTTTGTGCACTGCAGGCAGCCTAGCAAGGCATTGCAGCACGCACCTCCGCGTGCTGGCGGCGTGTAAGCCGCAGTTTGTGTTCATTGCCGCTCCGTGCTCCCATCTAACAATTCGTTCAAGCCGAAACCGCTTCGCGGTTCGGCTTAACTCAGGCGTTAGGCCGCTCACATGGACTATCAGCTCGTCCTACAGTTCAAAGGCGACTCTCTCGGAGACTACGACTTAATAGTCAATCTCGAGGATCACCTGATTGTGGTGCTTGCGGACATCGCGCAAGTTGATGGTCACGACGTAGGTTCCGGCGAGGCCAATATCTTCATCATCACTCCGGCACCAATGCCTGCATTTGAGCGCGCAATGACTGTCCTTGAGCGCGCGGGGTTGCTTGGCTCTGTTTCAGCGGCCTGGACCGACCAGAGTTTCATAGACACTCACTGGCCGCTCTGCGCGTAGCGCCGTTCAAACTCTACCGGTGAGACGTCGCCAGCGGAACCATGCCGTCGAACCGCGTTGTAGAACATCTCGATGTA